>CAZBPM010000014.1:0-9946 GCA_964493785.1 uncultured Hyphomicrobium sp.
CGGGCGTTGCGGCCGAAGCCGCGGGCGCGGCCGGAGCAGCCGCCTGAGATGCTGGCGCTGCGGCTGCGGGCGTCGTGGCCGCAGGCGTCGTAGCGGGTGCCGGTTGGCTGACCGTTGCGGCCTGCGTGGATTGCGTGGGTGGAGCCGGAGTTTCGGCGCGGGATGCTACCGATCCCGTAACGCAGAACGCCGCGGTCGCGAGCAGCAGCCCGGCGCGCGTCGAAACAGCCTTCGAATTCATCATCCCTCGGTCTCCAATAGCGCCTGCAAGCTAGGTGGAGAAAATGGCCGTGGCTGGGCCGGATTCGACGCAAACCAACCGTTAGGCATGTGGCAATCGATGTGTGATGCCGTCAAGGTTAACATGGGGCATCGGGGCCACAGTCGTCGTGACAAATACCTCAAGAGTCGTGGAAAAGTCCCCAGGCGCGTTCATCCAGCTTCGGAGCACTCACAGCTTAAGGGGAGCTTAAGCTCGATCGCCAGCGCTCACCTGGCCTCAAATGACAAAGGGCGCAGCTTGCGCCGCGCCCTTCGATCTCTTCGGTGCAGGGGGTGGATCAGAAGTCCATGCCGCCCATGCCACCCATGCCGCCACCCGGCATCGGCGCGTGAGAGTGCTCCTTCTTCGGCAGCTCAGCGACCATTGCCTCGGTGGTGATCAGGAGGCCGGCGACGGAAGCGGCGTCCTGGAGGGCGCAACGCACGACCTTGGCGGGATCGATCACGCCCTGAGCGACGAGATCGCCGTACTCAAGCGTCTGAGCGTTGTAGCCGTAGTTGTACTTGCTGTTCTCGAGGATCTTGCCGACGATCACCGAGCCGTCCTCACCAGCGTTCTGGAAGATCTGGCGGGCCGGAGCCTGCAGAGCCTTGCGAACGATGTTGATGCCGACCTTCTGATCCTCGTTTTCGACCTTGAGGTTTTCCAGCGCCTTGATCGAGCGGAGCAGAGCCACGCCGCCGCCGGGGACAATGCCCTCTTCAACGGCTGCGCGGGTTGCGTGCAGCGCGTCGTCGACGCGATCCTTGCGCTCCTTGACCTCGACCTCGGTGGCGCCGCCGACCTTCAGCACGGCAACACCGCCGGCGAGCTTGGCAAGGCGCTCCTGCAGCTTCTCACGGTCGTAGTCCGAGCTGGTTTCCTCGATCTGCGCCTTGATCTGCTTAACGCGGGCCTCGATGTCGTCCTTCTTGCCGGCGCCATCGACGATGGTGGTGTTCTCCTTGTCGATGGTGACGCGCTTGGCGCGGCCGAGCATCTGCAGGGTGACGGTCTCGAGCTTGATGCCGAGGTCCTCGCTGACGACGGTGCCGCCGGTGAGGACAGCGATGTCCTCGAGCATGGCCTTGCGGCGATCGCCGAAGCCCGGTGCCTTGACGGCAGCAACCTTGAGGCCGCCGCGGAGCTTGTTGACGACGAGCGTGGCGAGAGCCTCGCCCTCGACGTCCTCAGCAATGATGAGCAACGGCTTGCCCGACTGCACGACCGCCTCGAGGACGGGCAGCATCGCCTGCAGACCGGACAGCTTCTTCTCGTGGATGAGGATGTAGGGGCTGTCGAGCTCGGCGATCATCTTCTCGGCGTTGGTGATGAAGTACGGCGAGAGGTAACCGCGGTCGAACTGCATGCCTTCGACGACGTCGAGCTCGGTCTCGAGGCTCTTGGATTCCTCGACGGTGATGACGCCCTCGTTGCCGACCTTCTTCATGGCTTCGGCAAGCTTGGCGCCGACTTCGGTGTCGCCGTTGGCGGAGATGGTGCCGACCTGGGCGATCTCGTCGTTCGACTTGATCTTCTGGGCCTTGGCCTTCAGCTCCTCGACGATGGCGCTCACGGCGAGGTCGATGCCGCGCTTGAGGTCCATCGGGTTAGCGCCGGCGGCGACCGACTTGGCGCCTTCCTTGACGATCGCCTGAGCGAGAACGGTGGCGGTGGTGGTGCCGTCGCCGGCGAGGTCGTTGGTCTTGGAGGCGACCTCACGGACCATCTGGGCGCCCATGTTCTCGAACTTGTCTTCGAGTTCGATCTCCTTGGCGACGGTGACGCCGTCCTTGGTGATGCGCGGGGCGCCGAACGACTTCTCGATCACAACGTTGCGGCCCTTGGGGCCGAGAGTGACCTTGACGGCATTGGCCAGGATGTCGACGCCGCGCAGCATCTTTTCGCGCGCGTCCTGGGCGAATTTCACGTCTTTAGCGGACATGTGGGGAAAGCTCCTATCAGCTTCGACTGTGTGTATGACGGCTCAACAGCGAGATCAGGCGGCCGCCTTCACGTTGGCCTTGCCCTCGAGAACGCCGAAGATGTCGCTCTCTTTCATGATGACGAGGTCCTCGCCATCGATCTTGACCTCAGTGCCGCTCCACTTGCCGAACAGCACCCGGTCGCCGGGCTTGACGTCGAGGGGATTGACCTTGCCGGCCTCGTCGCGGGCACCAGGGCCAACGGCGACGATCTCGCCCTGGATGGGCTTTTCCTTCGCGGTATCGGGGATGATGATGCCGCCCGCGGTCTTGGTGTCTTCCTCCACGCGGCGAACAACGACGCGGTCATGAAGAGGACGGAACTTCATGGGATCAACCTCATGATATGGCTTCATAATATTGCGTTTTACGCCTCAGCCGCGATGCGGTGAGGCTTGAGATGCGAGGCGCGATCATGCGCTTGCAGCCGTTATCGGCCCCGCGCCGCGTATATGATCTTGGCTGTTAGCACTGTCAAGGATCGAGTGCCAGAAATAGAGCGAGGATCTACGGCGGCTGCACTATCGGAGGGCGCGCATTAAATAAGGCTTAGCGGGCGCTTCGCGTTTGGATGGGCATTCTCAGCGCGGAGACAGCCGCAGATCGAACGGATTTCTAGCGTTGCCGATACAGACGAATGCCGATGCCCGTCGCCTCGCTGACACTGCGGGGCTGGAATGAGGGAAGCCGGACCGCGTCTAAATCATTGGAAGAAAAGATAGAGCGCCGCAGGCGATGCAAAAGAATGTCTTTCACCCGAGCGGCAGAACAATGGCCGCGCCTTCGGCGGCTGCCGAAATAACTTTAAACAAGGTCCAGTATCAAAAAGAGAAAGCCCGCTCGACTTTCGCCAGCGGGCTTGTTTCGTTCGATTTGTAACAGCCTACAAGATGGGCAAAGGCCGTCGGACTAAATCGCGAAATCGGTGATTTTCGAGCCCTTGCTGAGCTTCGCAACAAGCCAATTCGGCTTACGGCCGCGCCCGGTCCAGGTCTCCGACTTGTTGTCCGGATTGACATACTTGGCTGCGCTCGACTTGCCGCGACCACGACCGCCAAACAACTCCGAAACAGAAAACCCGCGCTTTTCCGCAAGTTGCGCCAACGCCTGCTTCACTTCCGAGCGCTCGCGATCGCGGGCGGCGTTGATGGCCTTCTGAACTTTCGCGTCGAGCTCAAGCAGATCCTTCAGCGACATCTTATCGACATTGGGGGTGGCCATTGCAGTCCTTCCTAAACGCACGTGTGTGGATCAATTGTCCAATTGCCACATCTATATCCGCTTCAATTACTTTTTGCTTTCATTTTGTCAAGCAGTGCCAAATTGATTTTTCGCTTTAGTTCCAAGCTTGCATATCTGCGCAACCACAGCGCGCAGGCATAATGCAGTTTCGCGCAGTCTTTCGGCATGGCGAATTGCGTTCAGGCAGCGTTCAGCTGGCGAGGGTTAGCTTCACTCAACCCTGAACTCCCATCTTCCCCGGAGTGATCCAAGAGGGCGCAGCGTTCAGGGTCGCTGCGCCCTCACCCCCTAAAACAAATCGATTGGATCCGGTCCGGCGATCCCTTCCCCGACGGAGCAGCGCTGCTGACCGGCGGGAACAGACGTGCAACGGCCGCGTTGCCATCGCACAGGCGAGCCGTTAGGTTCCGCCGCAAATCATTCCCGCCATTTACCGTTCCAAGAAAAACTGATCCGGGGGCCGATATGACATTCAAGCTCCCGCCGCTCCCCTATGCCTACGACGCACTCGGGCCGTACATGTCGGCCGAGACGCTGGAGTACCATCACGACAAGCATCATCAGGCTTATGTCGACATGGCCAACAAGCTGATCCCCGGCTCGAAGTACGAGGGCAAGAGCATCGAGGCGATCTGCAAGGAAGCTTTCGCGGACAAGGCCCAGCCGGTGATCAACAACGTCGGCCAGGACTACAACCACAACCACTTCTGGCAGTGGATGAAGAAGGGTGGCGGCGGCAACAAGCTGCCTGGCACCGTGCAGAAACTGGTCGACGGCGCGGGGGGCTTCGACAAGGTCCGCAACGACTTCATCGAGAACGGCAAGACGCAGTTCGGCTCGGGCTGGACTTGGCTTGCGGTCAAGGACGGCGGGCTGGTGCTGATGAAGACGCCCAACGGCGAGAACCCGCTTATGCACGGTGCACAGCCCATCCTCGGCTGCGACGTGTGGGAGCACAGCTATTACATCGACTACCGCAACGCGCGGCCGAAGTACCTCGAGGCCTGGTTCGACAACCTCGTGAATTGGGAGCACGTCGAGGAGCTGGCTGCGAAGGCGGCTTAAGCGCTTCGGGTTCTGCCGAAAGCTCATTTGGAAAGGCGCTAGCCCTACGGGGCCGGCGCCTTTTTTGTCGCTACTTCGATTGCGGCTTGAGAGATTCAAGATAGGTCGTGATCGCTGCGACCTCGTCCGGCTCGAAGACGAATTCGGGCATATCCGGGTGTCCCGAGACGAGGCCCTCTGCAAGCGCCTCGGCGAGATTGTCGGGTGGATAGCGCGTGACGACGACGCGGAACGGCGGCGCTTCCTTATGGGTGCTCTGATCGTCGGCACCGATGGCGTGACACCGAGCGCAATTGGCCTGCAGCAGAGACCGGCCTTTATCCAGTACGGCATCGGCTTGCGCGTTGGCGCCGCTGGTAGAGAGCGCAAAGAGCAAACCTGCGATGATGCTGGCGCTACGTCGCATGCTTATCTCCCAGACTGCCGCTGATGTCGTGATCCTGTTCGGGCATTACACGACGGACCGCCTTGATCGTGCTCAAGGGCGAGCATAGCGCTGCAAATTGGTCTGAAAGTCGGCGACAAAAAAGGAGCAACCGATTGACCGGATGCTCCCATCATCGTGCGCGAGATAAGTCGGCACCAGCAGTCGACCAGCGGTCAGAACCACGCCGGCTGCCACCAATGCAGAGCCGCGCGAACCAGTTGGGGCTGAAGCAGGTAGGCGACGCCGACGAGCGCGACCACGACCAGCAAGAGCAGGAATACGGTCCCCGTGATGGGCGTACGGTAGCTCATGCCGGTGCCGGGGATGCCGAGCGTCACCATGCGCTTACCGTCGGCACCGACGTTGATGGTAGCGCCTTTACCGCCGAGGCTCGTGCTCACCCGCGATTTGCTCAGGTTGACTTTGACGCCTTTCGCGACGCCGACCTGCTTGCGGAAACGAAAGCCGGGAAGAAAGCCCATCGCCAATCCTCGTCCGTTTGAAGCTCAAAACCAATGGCAGTGTACGTGCCGCCAAGTGGGATGGAGTCGCTCGCTATTGCAAAGCTATTATCTGCCAATCCACATGAGAAGCCCGGCGTAAATTCACGGGCGCGTTGATGTTTTTCAGCCTCACCCGTCCTTGCGGCCGACGCCGAACCAGCCGCCCAGCTTTTCCTTCATATCGCTCAGCGTCTCGTTGACGCCGCCCATGGCGGAATTCATCGCCTGGATGCGCTCGAAGGCGCCTTCGACCACGGTTTCCTTGCCGTATTTGTGCTTGTTCTCTTTGTCGGCATCAATGAGCGCGGCACGCTCCTCTTTTGTGAGCGGTCCGATGCGTGCCATCGGCGGGCGGATCAGCGCCCGCTGCACCATCGACGGCTCACCCTTGTTGCGCAGGGTCGAGACGAGCGCTTCGCCGACCTTGAGCTGCTGGATGGCCTGCTCGGTATTGATCTCGGGATTTTTGACGAATGTATCGGCGGCGGCCCGAATGGCCTTCTGCTCCTTCGGCGTGAAGGCGCGCAATGCGTGCTGCACGCGATTGCCGAGCTGCGCGGAGACGCGGTCGGGAACGTCGGAGGGGCTTTGCGTCACGTAGTAGACGCCGACGCCCTTCGAACGAATGAGCCGCGTCACGCGCTCGATCTGGTCGAGCATCGCCTTGGGCGCGTCGTCGAACAGGAGATGCGCCTCATCGAACAGGAAGACGAGCTTGGGCTTGTCGAGGTCGCCGACCTCGGGGAGCTTGTCGAACAGCTCGTCCAGCATCCAGAGCAGCGCCGTCGCGTAAAGGCGCGGATTGTCCATGAGCTTGTCGGCGGCCAGGACGTTGACGACGCCGTAGCCGTCGCGGAAGCGCATGAAGTCGTTGATATCGAGCGCCGTCTCGCCGAAGAACTTGTCGGCGCCCTGCTCTTCCAGCACGAGAAGGCGGCGCTGCAGCACCCCTACCGTCGCGGGCGCGATGTTGCCGTACTTGCCTCGCAGTTCACCGGCTCTGCGTCCCATTTCCTCGATCACGGCGCGCAGGTCGCGCAGCTTGCGAATGACCATCTTGGGATCGCGCGTCTCGCGGCGGTCCTCGGCCCAGCGGAAAGCGATGTTGAGCACGCCTTCCTGAGGCTCGGTCAGGTCGAGCAGGCGTGACAGCAGCAGCGGACCCATCGACTGCACAGACGTGCGTATGGGGTGGCCCTGCTCGGCGAAGATGTCCCAGAACGCCACCGGGAATGCGGCGTTGAAATAGCCCGGAAGGCCGATCTCCTCGGCGCGCGCGACCAGACCCGGCTTCTGCTCGCCCTTGGCGCCGATACCAGAGAGGTCGCCTTTGATGTCGGCGGCGAAGACGGGCACGCCCGCGGCGGAGAAGCTTTCCGCCAGCACCTGCAGGGTGACAGTCTTGCCGGTGCCAGTGGCGCCGGTAACGAGGCCGTGGCGGTTGGCGAGCTTAAGCTCGATGTACTCGATGCCCGCGTGACTGCCGCCAAGTAGGATGCGTCCGTTCTGGGCGAAAAAGCGTGGGTCGGCAGCGGGATTGTCGGTCGCTGCGGACTTCGACTTATCGGACATTTGCGGGCTCCAATCAGGGCTTTCGAGGCACCGGCTAGTTAAGCGACTCGACGCAAGCATGCCTGTTTTTCTTGGCATGTGGCCCGACCCATTGCAAATATCGGTTGCATGAGGGACTTGGGACGCAGCTTCCGGCGCGCCGAAGCGACGCGGAATGCTTTGACGCCTTCTTTCCCTCGTGCGAACAGGCACGCTCTCAGCCTATAAATCAGGGGCGGCCTCCTGCCGAACCCAGCTAAACAATCGCGAGATTGCGCCCGGACATGACCGAGACCGAACCGCTGAAGCTTGCCTCTGGTTTTCCCGCCACCGACTACGCGAAGTGGCGGCAGCTCGTCGACAAGGCGCTAAAGGGCGCCGATTTCGACAAGCGGCTCGTGGCCAAGACGGCGGACGGCTTGCGCATCGAGCCGCTGTATACACGGGCCGACACGCTGGCAGGTGCCGACGCGGCTGTGCCGGGATTCGCGCCTTTCACGCGCGGCACGCACGCGCAGGTCGATGGCCTGGGTTGGCAGATCCATCAGCGCGTGATCGAGGCGGATCCGGCAGCGGCGAATAAGGTCATCCTCGAAGAGCTCGACGGCGGCGCCAATGGCGCGGTGCTGCAGATCGCGGGGCCTGGCCAGATCGGTATCAAGGTGACGAGCACCGACGATGCCGCAGCGACGCTCTCGGGTGTCTATGTCGACTACGCACCGATTCAGCTCGCGGGAGGAATCGGCGGGCTCGAGGCAGCTCGGCATTATCTCAAAGCGCTGGCGGTCCTGAAGCGCGAGCCGGGCGGCAGCGCGATTTCGCGGCTCAACATCGATCCGATCGGTGCGCTGGCACACCTCGGCGCCACGTGGGCTCCGATAGAGAAGGCACTAGCGGAAGCGGTGCAATTCGCGAGTGAAGCGCGCGGCTCTGACCGTCCAGTTACCAGCATCCTCGTTGACGCGGGCGTGCCGCACGAAGCGGGTGCGAGCGAGGCGCAGGAGCTTGCATTCCTCGCGGCTGCGCTCGTCACCTATCTGCGCGCCTTCGAGGCCGCGGGTATTGCGCCCAAAGATGCATTCCCCACGCTCGCATTCGCGCTCGCGGTCGACACCGATCTGTTCCTCAATGCCGCTAAGGTGCGTGCAGCCCGCACAATCATTGCGCGCATCGCGGAGGCAAGCGGGGCATCGGCCAGCACCCTGCACATCACCGCTACGACATCTGGCCGCGTGATGGCGAAGCGCGATCCGTGGACCAACATGCTGCGCACGACGACCGCGTGCGCGGCTGCTGCTTTTGGCAGCGCCGACGCCATCAGCGTGCGTCCGTTCACGTGGGCGCTCGGTGCACCGGATCGGTTTGCGCGGCGCGTTGCACGCAACACCCAGCTCGTGCTGCAGGAAGAGTCGCAGCTTGGCCGCGTCGTCGATCCGATCGGCGGCTCGTGGTACGTCGAGAAGCTGACCGCCGAACTCGCAAAGAAGGCGTGGGAGCTATTCCAGGGCATCGAAGGCAAGGGTGGCCTGGTCAAGGTGCTGACGAGCGGCGCGCTGCAGGACGACATCGCCAAGGTCGCCGAGACGCGGGCCAAGGCCGTCGCGACCGGGCGCATTGAGCTGACGGGCGTATCGGTGTTTCCGTTCCTCGGCGACGACGGTGTGAAGATCACCGCTTATGCGCAAGCTGTTCCGACACCGGCTGCCGTTATCCGTCCGCTGACCGGCCATCGCCTCAGCGAGGCGTTCGAGGCGCTGCGCGATGCAGGCGATGCTTTCCTCGCCAAGACGGGCAAGCGGAAGCAGGTGTTCATGGCCAATCTCGGCGAGATCGCGGATCACAACCGGCGCTCGCAATGGATCTGGAACTTCCTGGCCGCCGGCGGCATCGAGGGCCTGACCAGCGACGGCTACAAGAGCGCAGGCGATGCGGCGGCGGCGTTCAAGGCGTCGGGCGCCAAGATCGCCGTGATCTCGTCGTCAGATGAGGTCTACGCGCAGGAGGCGGAGGCTACCGCTAAGGCGCTCAAGGATGCGGGTGCCGAGCGGGTGCTGCTCGCGGGGCGTCCGGGCGAAGCGGAGGCCGCGTTGCGGGCGGCCGGGGTCGACGGTTTCCTTTACGCCGGACAGGACGCGGTGGCGACGCTGGGCGAACTGCATAAGAACATTTCCTAGTAACGCCAGCGGCGAAGCTTTGTCTGCGGATCGCGTGGCGCGAGTCGAGAACCGCGCCCAGGCGCCGACCTCATGAGCCGTCGCCGCTTCGCGGCCGAGAGGGACGTTGCGCGTGACACGAGCGGCACCATATCGGCGCTGAAAGACGCCGCGATTTGTGCTTACATGCACAGCTCCAGTCCCACTGAAGGATCGTCCATGGCCAGCCTGCGATTCCTCGCCAGCGTGTTCGCACTCATCGCCATCGTTGCGTTGGTCGCGGATGCGACTCCGGCGCTCAACGGCACGGGTCCGTTCGTTGCCCACAGCGTCATAAACTACTGGACGGAGCTGGCACCGGCATCGCTGCTTGCGACGCGTGCTAGCATCGTCGCCGCGACGAGCGAATTTGTCTGGAATCCGATGCTGCTCAGCGTCCTCAGCGCGCCGATGTCGGCATTGTTCGGCACGCTGGCGCTCGTGTGCGGCTACTTCGGCCGCAGGCGCATGCAGATGAAGGTGCATGTCAATTAGAAGCTGGCGCGAGCTAGTGGCTGCTCCCCGCTTGCTGGGAGAGGGCATTGCTGGTGCTCGTGCTTTCCCAGCTGAAGATCCACACCCCTCGCTGATGGGCGCTCGGGCAATCGGAGCTTTCTCGCGCTGCCGATTCACGCCCTAGCTGATAGGCGCTCGGGCGATCGGAGCTTTCTCGCGCTGCCGATTCACGCTCTAGCTGATAGGCGCTCGGGCGATCGGAG
>CAZBPM010000014.1:10046-121896 GCA_964493785.1 uncultured Hyphomicrobium sp.
CTTTCTCGCGCTGCCGATTCACGCCCTCGCTGGTAGGCGCTCGGGCGATCGGAGCTTTCTCGCGCTGCCGATTCACGCCCTCGCTGGTAGGCGCTCGGGCGATCGGAGCGCAGAAGCTACTTCTTTTTTTCGGGTTGTTTGGCAGGCGCGGCGGCGTTGCCCTGGACGACCAGCTTCTTGAAGCTGGTCAGGGCCGGCGGCAGGCCGCTGCTGGGCGGGAAGATGATGTCGAGGGCGATGCCGCTGACCAGCAAAACGCCGAGCAACGCAATCAGGCGCATGACCCAGCCGCGATGGCTCTTGTTGAGCGCGGCGATCTCCGCCTCATCGACCGTGCCTTCGCCGCCTATGCTCAGCAGGCCGTGCTTCAAGCCCAGATACTTCTTCTGCACCGAGCGGCGCACGTTGCCCTTGTGCTCGACCTTCAGCCCCGCGCGGTCGGCGATCTGCTGCGCGATCTCGGGGTAAGGGAAGCACGGATCGCTGTTGGCCTCGCTGACGTAACCTAGCTTGATCGCGCTGTCGTCCTTGAGAACGAGGCGGGCGCCGTGCAGCAGAACCGGGGCCACCGCGCCGCCATAGATCTCGCGGCGCGTCTCCACGGCTTTGATCTGATCGTAGGGGATGTCGTGACTGCGGTAGCGGACTATGGGGGTCGGGCCCCTTCCGGCGGGAAGCGTCAGCTTGACCGACTTTTCGCCCAGTTCGATGCGCGCCATGAGCGAGTGCATCAGCTCGATGACGACGAGGAACATGATGAAGGCGAACGCGAGGGCGAGGACGATAAGGCCAAAGGTACCGTTCCAGTGGCCCTGCGAGATGCGCCAGAACAGCATCGGCGGCAGGCTTATGAAGAACGGCAAAAGCAGCAGGAACACGAAGGAGAAGGCGAACTTGCGCCCGCCGCCGGCAGCATAAACCGTGCGCGGGCTGGCGTTTGCAGCCGGTGCAGGCAACATGTCTCCTGTCGCAGCAACGTCCGCCATCGTTCATTTCCCCCTAATCGTTACGCGGCACTGTCGCCAGATTAGATCACAGTAACATGACCCTATGGGGCCTGCTGCCATGGCCGGCGGAACACTATATCAGGCCCAGTCATCATCCAATCGGGGTTGAGCCATGCTTTTCCGTAAGAACAAGTCGCTCATGCCGACGGCCGACACTGCCCTCAAGGGCCGTCCTACGCCTATCCAGACCGCCGAAGAGCACGTTCTGTTCTCGCGCCCGCTCAAGGGGCCATATCCAGCGGGTCTGGAGAAGGCCATGTTCGGGCTCGGCTGCTTCTGGGGCGCAGAACGCAAGTTCTGGAACCTCGGCAGCGGTATCTGGATCACGGCAGTTGGCTACGCCGGCGGTCTGACGCCGAACCCGAACTACCAGGAGGTGTGCACCGGTCAGACCGGGCACAACGAGGTGGTGCTCGTCGTCTACGATCCCAAGGAGATCACCTACGCCGATCTGCTCAAGACATTCTGGGAGAACCACAACCCGACTCAGGGCATGCGGCAGGGCAACGACATGGGCACGCAGTATCGCTCCGGCATCTACTATTTCAGCGATGCCCAGCGCGCGACCGCGGAGGCCTCCAAGGCCGAGTACCAGAAGGCCCTGACGGGGCACGGGCTCGGACGCATCACGACAGAGATCCTGCCGGCGCCGGAGTTCTTTTTCGCCGAAGACTACCACCAGCAGTACCTGTCGAAGGTACCGCATGGATACTGCGGGTTGGGCGGCACGGGCGTTTCGTGTCCCGCACCGACCGGCATCGCTGCTGAGTAGCAGCGCGGGCTATTTCTTGGTCGCGGCGGTTGGCGTCGCGGCCATGGCCTCGTCAGAAGGTGGGGTCGTGCCAGGGCTGCTGAGCACGACTTTGCACTCGGCCGGCAGCTGTTCCATGGTGATCTGCCGCCGCGCGCTCGGCGCGACGTATGGCACTTCGGGTCCGGGAGGCTTGGGCTTCGGCTTGAGCGAGGCCTCGATGTCCTTCAGCCAGCTCTTGAGCTCAGGGCCGCAACCGTCGTCCGCCTTTACGGGGGGCTGATGCTCGCAGCCGCCGTTCGGGCAACCGATGCGGATGTGGAAGTGATAGTGGTGCCCCCAGATCGGGCGGACCTTGTAGAGCCATGTGCGGTCGCCCGTCGTGCCGACGGATTGGCATAGTGCCTTCTTGATTGCCGGGTGCACGAACACGCGCTCGACCTGCGGGTATGAGGCGGCACGCTTGATCAGCTTGACGTGAGCCGGGGTGAAAACCTTGGGATCGACGGAAAGGCTCGTCTTGTCGAGCATCGACGTCGCCTGGATATCCTCGCGTTCGCGACGCGTCAGCACCCGGTTCGGCATGGGCGTCAGCCAGATATCGGCGTCGAGGCCGACCTGGTGACTGGCGTGGCCGGTCAACATCGGGCCACCGCGCGGCTGGGAAATATCGCCGACGAGAAGGCCTGGCCAGCTATCCTGCTTGGCCTCCAAGGCGAGCCGCTTCAGCAGCGCTACCAGCTTGGGGTGACCCCAGGCGCGATTGCGAGAGGGGCGCATGGTCTGCCAGTCAGGTCCGGCATCGGCGAGGTGCACACCGCCGGCGAGGCAGCCTTTGGCGTACCAGCCGAGCGAGCGCGGGGCCAAATCCGCGGCATTCTGGGCCTTGCCGAACAAGTCGCGGGCGAGGACCTTCGGCTTCTTGTCCTTTTCCTTCGCGTTCTTTTGCGCTCCAGCCTTGGCGTCGGCGGGTTTCGCCTGTGGCGGAGGTACAGCGGCGCGCTTGGCAGCAACGGGGGCCGGCGGCTTTACCGAGGTGCCGGCGGCCGGGTCGGCCAGGGCTGCGGCTGGAATGGCCAGTAGCGATCCGATGACAATGAATGTACGGGTGCGTTGCATAGCTCCCCCAGTGGCAATGTTCGCCGGCGGTCATCCCCACCAGCAGCAATGTTCAGGCCATACTAGCCGCGAACGGCTAAAAAGCGATCCTTCGGTGTGAGCCGTACTTAACCAGACCGAGCGAGGCTAGGTTATACCCGTGACCCAATTTCTCACTACCGGCCCGCGAGAGGCAAAGGTCCGGCTGCTGCTAGCGCATGGCGCCGGCGCGGCCATGACGAGCCCGTTTCTCGAAACGATCACGAAGCTGCTCAACGAGCGCGGATTGCAGGTATCGCGATTCGAGTTCGACTATATGGCGGCTCGGCGGCAGGGCGGCAAACGGCGCCCGCCGCCGCGGGCAGAAATGCTGAAGTCCGAATATATCCGCGCCGTGCAGGACATCGCGGCGGAGGGGGCGCAGGATCAGACTCTCGTGATCGGCGGAAAGTCGATGGGAGGCCGCGTTGCCAGCATGGTTGCCGACGAGTTGTTCGCGGCCGGCCGCATCGGCGGGCTGGTCTGCCTCGGCTACCCGTTTCATCCGCCGGGCAAACCGGAGAACCTGCGTACGCCGCACCTGGAAGCACTCGCCTGCCCGACACTGATCGTGCAGGGAGAGCGTGATCCGTTCGGCACGAAGGTCGAGGTCGAGGGCTATGCGCTATCCGGCGTGATCATGTTCAGCTGGGCAAGCGATGGCGATCATGACCTCGGACCGCGCGGCGCAAGCGGCTTCACGCGGTCCGGCAACCTGAAACTGGCAGCCGATGCCATCAGCGCATTTGCAGACGGCATCAGCGGCTGACGCTCGAAGGGCTCAGTCGTCGTCCTTCTTTTTCTTCTTTTTCTCGACGACCTTGTCGCCGAGCTTGCCCTTGATGCTTTCGATGCCGTCCTTGAAGATGCCGTCGATGGTCTTGCGCGCCTCGGCGTCCTCCTTGCCGTCGGCCGCGTCGTAGGTCGCGGCCCAGACGATGTTGACCTCGTCGAGATCGTCATCGTCTGGCGTAACCGTGAACTGTGCCTCGTAGTTCTTCACCGGAAGGGGGCTTTCGACGATTTCGTACTTGTAGCTGGCGTTGCCGCGGTCGAGCAGCTTCTCCTTGATCTTGCCGCCATCCTGCAAAGTAAGCGTGCGGTATTCGACATCGCCCTCTTTGCTTTCCTCGCAGGTCTTCACGGCCGGGTGCCATTCGGCGATGGCACACCAGCCGCCGAACTGATCCCAGAGCGCCTTCTTCTCCGCCTCGACTTTTGCTTCCTCCACGCGGATCTCGATTTTCTTGCCGGAGGTGAGGCTTGCAGCGCTGGCACTGCCAACGGCCAAGCCCAGTGCCGGAGCGGCCAGCATCAGTGCAGTGAAAGGAAATCGCATCGTTTTCTCCCGGGTTCGGGGCTCATTGCCCACGCTTTTTGGTGGCCGTCAGGGGACAGCGAAGTGCAATATTATAACAATTGAATGGCACGAGTTCGAGGGATTTCTGCCCGGGTCAAGCGGCAGAAACGGCAGTGTCGGGGGAGCGGGCGAGACGCTCGAGGAAATCGGCCAGTGGAGCAGGGGCACCGGTGTAGTAGCCCTGGACGGAGTCGCAACCCTCGCCCCGAACAGCGGCAAGCTGTTCGTCCGTCTCTACGCCCTCGGCCGTGACTTCGAGACCAAGGCTATGCGCCAGCATGACGATCGCGCGGACGATCTTGAGGGAGCCGGAATTGCGCACGATGTCCCGGATGAACGAGTGGTCGATCTTGATGCGATCGAAGTGGAAGCGATGGAGGTAGCTGAGGGACGAGTAGCCGCTGCCGAAGTCGTCGAGCGCGATCGACACGCCCATGTCGCTCAACTCTTCGAGCAGTGCGATGTTCACCTGACTATCGCTGAGTAATACCGACTCGGTAACTTCCAGTTCGAGGCGCGACGGGGCGAGCCCAGATTCCGCCAATGCGGAGGCGACCGCCTGGGCCAGCCCCGGGGTGTCGAATTGACGTGGCGAGAGGTTCACCGAGACAGCAATCTGTGATGGCCACCTCGCTGCTTCGATGCACGCCTTGCGCACAGCCCAAGCGCCGATCTGATCGATGAGCCCGCACTGCTCGGCGAGCGGGATGAACTCCGATGGGCGGACCATGCCACGGTCCGGGTGGACCCAGCGCAGCAGTGCCTCGGCGGCCTCGATCGATCCGGTCTGGAGATTGCAGATGGGCTGGAAGTGGAGCTCCAGCTGATTGCTGGCCAGAGCGCTACGCAAGTCCGCCTCGAAGCGGCGGCGACGCTGCATCCGCTCGTTGAGCTCTTTCTCGTAGAAAAAATAGGCGCTGCCGCCGAGCTCCTTCACCCGGCGCATGGCCAGTGTGGCCGCTTGAATGAGCGTATCAGCGCAGCCGGCATCGTCGGGTCCGATGGCGATGCCGATGCTCGCACTCAGTTGCAGGTTCTGGCCACCAGCCGCAATGGGCTCAGCGAAGAGATCAATGATACGTCGCGCGCGGTCGGCGATGTCGTCGTCCCTGAGGTTGCCGACCAGGACAACCGCGAATTCGTCACCGCCGATGCGCGAGATGGCATCGTGATCCTTGACCACACTGATGAGCCTATCTGCGGTGACCTTTAGCAGCTCGTCTCCGACGTCGTAGCCAAACATCTCGTTGATGGCACGGAAGCGATCGAGACCAATGTACTGCACGACGACGCGTTGGCCAGTCTCAGCAACGATAGAGAGGCTTTCAGCGACGCGCTGTTGGAAGCGGGCGCGATTTGCCAGATGAGTGAGCGGATCGGTGAACGCCAGCTCGTAGGCTTGCGTGCGCGTATCCTCGTGCTCGAATGCGATCATGCAGAGGTGCAGGCAGGCGGCCACGATCTGACGCTCGAGCGAGGAAGGACTGCGCGGCCGGGGATAGTAAAAGCCGAAAGCTCCTATCACCTTGCCCTCGGATGATTTGATAGGGCTCGACCAGCATGCGCGGAGCCCGAGCGGCAGCGCCAAATGCTTGTAGTCCTCCCACAGCGGGTCGGTGTCGATATCTTGGACTTCCACCGCTTCACCGCGAAACGCCGCCGTGCCGCACGATCCGACCTTGGGCCCGATGACAACTCCGTCGACCGCGCGCTGATAGTGCACGGGGAGACTTGGGCTAGCGACGTGAAGCAACTGCTGCTCGGGCGTGATCGCCATGATCGAGCAGGTTACGGATGGGATCATCGACTCGACGCGTCGACACAGGGTGTCCATCACGGACTTCAGCGGCGCCCCCGAAGCCATCTCCTCAAGGATTTCCTGCTGCATTCGATGCAGCCGCCATGCTGTGTTGCGACGCAGCTCCACCTTAGCGAGAGGGCGACCTGCAAAGACAAAGCGGCCGATCTCCAGTTCGACGAATTCGACTGAGGTCTTTCGTCGAGGCTCTTGGACTTGCATTGTCAGCGTCGAGCTATCGGAGTCGATCCGGCGCCAAATCTCTGCCCAATGGTCCGCGTCGAGTTCCGGCCAGAACTCAGCTGCCGTCTTGTGTCGCAGATCGTCGGAGGCCAACTTGCAAACTTGACCGAAAGCAGGTGACCATCCCTGCAGGCTTCCACGCTCGTCAAACAGTGCTAGCGGCGTCTGGTGTGAATGCTCCAGCTCCGGGGCGTCGTCGCGCGCGATCATTGGCCAATAGCCTTGCGTGCAGGGAAACGGGGCGCTTATCAAAACACCATTCGATCACAAATTCTCATAAAGAATGGGTTACGAAATTGCCGGCTGGCAAGCTGACGCGGCGTTGCCGCAGTGCGGTCGGCGGCAGAGGGGCGGGCGCGTGCCGGTACGTGCCGAAATCCTCAGAGAGACCTGTGCCGGACATGGGCGGAACGCTGCAGCGCAGCAGAAACGAGATCGTCGAGTTGTAGCCCCTCTCGCAACAGCGCAAGGAAATCCCGCTCGCCGTCCTTGATGGCAAGATCGCTCGCGGCGACCTCGGCTGCGAGGGCGAACGCGGTCTCGCGAAGCTCACCAGTCAGCGCTTGGGCGATCAGGCGGACAACGTTGTCGACGCCACCGGGTCTCGTGAGGATCCTGCCGCATTCCTGCGCCTCGCGGCTGAACCAGGCGCCATCGAGCCCCCGGAGGGCCGGCAACTCCTGCACCATGGACTGCATACGTGCGATCTCGACATCCGATATCGTCCTGTCGGACGCAGCCGTGGTGACCATTGCGTAGATCAATGCTTCCTGCGGCGATAGGCTCGGCTTAGATGTCGTTTCGGCCTGCACGTCTACAACTCCCCTATTGCTGCGGCCCTCGGACCGCTACCACTGCGCGTCATGCACCGCCTCCGCGTCATCGGGACCGCAGATGCGCAACGGCGTTGACGCAAGTGCACGGCGGAACATAGGGTTCCGGCCGCCTCAATGCTACGTCCCCGCCACTCCAGACATAGAAGCGCCTTTCAATGTCCACCACCGACGCTGCCCCGATCGCTGCACTGGCCGATGCGAAGGCCTGGCCCTTCGAGGAGGCGCGCCGTCTGATCAAGCGGCTGGAAAAGATGAAGGGTGGCGGCGAGAAGGCGGTGATCTTCGAGACCGGCTACGGCCCGTCCGGCCTGCCGCACATCGGCACGTTCGGCGAAGTGGCGCGCACGAGCATGGTGCGCCACGCCTTCGACCTGCTCACGGGGGGCAAGCGCGAGACGCGGCTCATCTGCTTCTCGGACGACATGGACGGGCTGCGCAAGGTGCCGTCGAACGTGCCCAACCAGGAGTTGCTGCACGCGGCGCTCGACAAGCCGCTCACCACGGTGCCCGATCCGTTCGGCAAGTTCGAGAGTTTTGCTCATCACAACAACGCCATGCTGCGCGCGTTCCTCGATCGGTTCGGGTTCGAATACGAATTCACGTCCGCCACGGATGTCTACAAGTCCGGCAGGTTCGACGAGACGCTGCTGCGGATGCTCAAGGCCTATGACCAAGTCATGGAGATCATCCTGCCGACGCTTGGGCCGGAAAGGAGAGCGACGTATTCGCCGTTCCTTCCCATCTCGCCGCGCACGGGCCGCGTGCTGCAGGTGCCTATGGTCGAGCGCCATCCGCGCAAGGGTACCATCGTCTATATCGATCCGGAGACAGGCGAGAAGGTCGAGACGAGCGTCACGGGGGGCGCGGTCAAGTGTCAGTGGAAGGCCGACTGGGCGATGCGCTGGACGGCCCTCGGCGTCGACTACGAGATGGCGGGCAAGGATCTGATCGACTCGGTGCTGCTGTCGTCGAAGATCTGCAAGGCGCTCGGCGGCACGCCGCCGGAGGGCTTCAACTACGAGCTGTTTCTCGACGATCTCGGCCAGAAGATCTCGAAGTCGAAGGGCAACGGCCTGACCATCGACGAATGGCTGAGCTATGCCAGCCCGCAGAGCCTGTCGCTGTTCATGTACCAGAAGCCGAAGACGGCGAAGCGGCTGTACTTCGATGTCATCCCGCGCGCGGTGGACGAATACCTGCAGCTGCTGGGCGCCTATCCGCGCCAGGACGACAAGGCGAAGCTCGACAACGCGGTGTGGCACGTCCATTCGGGCAACCCGCCTGCGAACAACGTGCCGATCACGTTCGCGCTGCTGCTCAATCTCGTTGCGGCGTCGAACGCGGACGACAAGGACGTGCTGTGGGGATTCATCCGCAGACACGTCAAGGGCGTGAGCCCGCAGACGCATCCGCTGCTCGACGAGATGGCAGGATATGCGGTGCGCTATTACACCGACTTCGTGAAGCCGCGAAAGAAGTACCGGCCGGCGGACGAGGTCGAGGTGGGGGCGCTGCAAGCGCTGTCCGATGCGCTGGCGAGTGCGAGCCCGGATGCAACTGCCGAGGAACTCCAGGGTATCCTCTATGATGTCGGACGCGCGGTGCCGCGCTACCAGGACTTCAACGCCAAGGGCGCCACGCCGGAGCGTCCGGGCGTATCGAACGCCTGGTTCAACGCCATCTACGAGGTTCTGCTGGGTGAGGAAAAGGGTCCGCGCTTCGGCAGCTTCATCGAGCTCTACGGCATCAGCGAAACGCGCGCGCTGATTGCACGAGCCCTGAAGGGCGAGTTGTTGAAGGCGGGATGATTGCGCGGGTCAGGCGACGTCGCTGCGTGCGCCCTGCATGCCCGCGACCTCTACGCCCCACGTGTCGCGGATCAAGCCGAGGAGCTTGGCTTCGCGTGCGCGTATTTCCTCCGCGCGCCAGTAGCTCGCGTCGACGGCGTCGCGGGTGATCGCAAGCACCGGCGGATCGTCGACGGCCCCCCGATAGATTTCACGTTTGCGCGCGAACTCCTGGTTGCGGGCGCGGTCGTTCTGCCTCTGCGTGACGGCGACGAGATTGCCAAGGCTCTCGGTGCACACCTCGCGTTCCTCGCCATCGGCGAACCAACGGCGCCATTCGCTGGTAGCGCCAGGGCGCTGCGGCAGAACATGCTCGACGCTGTAGTCTTTCGGATCGAGCACGGTGGTGCTGCGCGTCAGCTCGTCGTTCAGGCGCAAGAGGAGCTGCTTGCAGACCTGTGCATCGCGCCGATACATCGACCGCAAATGATAGCCGATGTTGCGTACCTCATCGCGCGTGATCGCAAACGGGCCCTCGCCGGGCCTGACGGGGGCACGCGACTTGATGAGCTGGACCACGTCGGCAAGGCGCCGCACCCGCTTGCCCGCGCCGATGCAAAGAACGCGCAGGAGATGCGCGAGGCGATCAATCTCCTTCATCAGGAGCAGCGCGCGCGACGGATCATCGGCGTACTGGTGCATGGCCAGGATGGCCGCAGGAGCCCAATCGCCCTCCGGAAGGCGGCCGAGGCAAAGGAGATAGCGGCGGATATCCGGATCCATGTTCAGGTTGACGTCGCCGGCCCGAAGGATCGTGTCGTATGAGGTCGACAGCGGCGCGACGATTTCGTTGAGGAAGGCCTCCGGGCCCCCGACCTCGCGGATCGTCCTGCGGACGCCAGCGATGATCTTGGTGTCGCCGCGACCGTAGATGGAGAACACGTGGCTGAAGAAGGTCTCGAACCTCGGTCCGAGCAAGCGCGCGGCGTTATCCCACTGCTCGATCGCGCCGGCGCGCCGGTCGTGAGGAATGCCCTTCAAAACCTCGGCCTTGAGGATGTCGTTGCGCTGCAGCGAACGCCCGCGCTCGTTCAATACAGTGAACAGCCGGTGCGCGCGGTCGATGTCTCGCGTCAACACGACCACGAAGTGGCACTGATCGCAGAGATAATCGGTCAGCCGGCGGCGATCGGCATCGTCAAGCTGGGAAAGCTCGCGAACGAAATGATCGCGCACCTTGAGCAGCCGCTCTTCTGCATCGCTCACCACGTCAGCGTCGGCGGACCCGAGGCACGCGCCGCGGAGCTGGACGTGCTTTTCGAGGAACGATTGCTCGTTGGCGCTGATCTCGATGCGGTAGCTGGCGGCGAACGCTTTCGATGCGGACGTGTCGGCCGCAACCAACTGGTCGAGGCGGTTGCGCGCCCCCCAACGCCAGCGCTCGGTTCCAAGGTCGCGCAGCACCGCGGCGAGTATCGCCATGGTCACCAAACGCTGCTGGCCGTCGATAATCTCGAACATGCGCGGCTCTCGGTCGCGCGCCTTCGGGAGATTGCCGCCGGTGCCGTCTAGCAGAAGAATTGTGCCGAGGAAGTAATCAGGCTCGGCAGCGTCGTCGATGCCGCCGATCCCGGCAGCACCGCTGATGTCTTCCAGCAACTGTCCAGCTTCGACAGTGGTCCATGAGTAGGGCCTTTGGTAGCTGGGTACTGAAAAATGGAATGGCGATGAGAAGAGGTGCGTTAGGGTCAGAGACGCTGTAGGGAGACCGGGGAACATTGAGCTTCTTTTTGCTTCGGTCCGCGGTAACAACACCCGGGGACTATCGTGGAGCATCGATCTGATGAAGCTAGCATGACTGCACTCGTCGTGACAGATACGATCTGGGAAAAGAACCTATCCGAGACACAACGGTTGCGCAGTGTTGATCCGCGGCGACAAATGAGCGAGCGTGATTTTTGCGCACCAAGAATCCGATTGCACAGAAGACCAGCGTTCAAACAGATAGCGCGCGCGGGGACACTTTGAATATGTCGCGCCGCTTCGTGTACAAGGTTGCGCCGCGCGTTCAATGGGAAGCGGCATGCAGCAACGGTGGCTTCGCCGGCTCGGCCGACGATTTGCGCGATGGCTTTATTCACCTGTCGCTGCACAAGCAGCTAGCAGGAACGCTCGCCAAGCATTTCCGCAACCAGGATGATCTCGTCCTGATCCAATTTGAAACACGCGATCTCGGCGAAGCGTTGCGGTGGGAGGTGTCGCGCGGCGGGGAGGAGTTCCCTCACCTCTATGGTGTGCTGCCGACGGCGCTTTCCGTTGCAGTATATCGGTTGGCGCTTGGTGCAGACGGCGTGCCGCAATTGCCGGAGGAACTCGCCGCATGAGAAGCGTACTGTTCAGCCTTGCTCCGCGCGCGCTGAGGCTGCTACCGCCGGAAGAAGCGCACGAAATCACGCTGCGTGCGCTCGAGCTTGGCGCTTATCCGGCTGGACTAGCAGACGATCCGCTGCTGGCGTCGCGTTTCGCCGGGCTCGATCTGCCAAATCCAATCGGCATTGCTGCAGGATTCGACAAGGACGGCCGCGTGCCGGATGCGATACTGCGATTGGGTTGCGGCTTTGCAGAGATCGGCACGGTCACGCCGCTGCCGCAGCCGGGAAATCCAAAACCGCGCGTGTTCCGGCTGCTGGACGACCGCGCGATCATCAATCGCCTCGGCTTCAACAACGGCGGCCATCGCGCCGCGCTGGAACGGCTGCGCCGGAGGCCGCGCGCGGGTGTCGTTGGCGTCAACATTGGCGCCAACAAGGAAGCTCGCGATCGGGTTGCCGACTATGCGCTCGGCATCGACACATTCTACGATGTCGCCAGCTACTTCACCATCAATATATCGTCGCCGAACACCCCCGGACTGCGCGACCTTCAGGACCCCGAAGCGCTGCGCGAACTGCTGACGCGCATATCTGCAGCACGCGCAAAGCAGATCGAGGCGGGGAAGCCGAAGCGGCCCATCGTGGTGAAGCTTGCGCCGGACATTGCCGAAAGCGCGTTTGAAGAAATCCTGTCGGTGATCGTCGAGCAAGGCATTGACGGGATCGCGATCTCCAACACTACGCTCTCGCGGCGCGGCCTCACCGACGAGAACGCTCGGCAGGCCGGCGGCTTGTCAGGGCGGCCACTTTTTTCGCGGTCCACGATCATGCTGGCGCGGGCATACAAAGCGACGCGCGGCAAAATCCCGCTCATTGGCATTGGTGGAATCGATAGTGGTCCGTCCGCACTCGCCAAAATAGAGGCGGGAGCAACGCTGGTGCAGCTTTACACTGGGCTGATCTACGAGGGCGCTGGCCTCATCGGCCGCATCAAGCAGGAGCTTGCCGCGGCCGTTCGCAGGCATGGCGCCCGCTCGATCGGAGATCTCGTCGGGCGGCAGGCTGATGTGTGGGCCACCAAGGCGATCGAGAGTTAGGTGCGCGGGGGATCCTGCGGCCCGCGCGTGCTCTTGACCAGCCGCGAGATGAACCAGATCGGCACGACGACCATGGCGCCGAGAATGAGATAGCCCAGCACGGACTCGATGGCGCCGAAGCCGAGGTCGTAAATGCGACGCAACAGGACGTTGATCTGGTAGAAGAAATTATCCGGCGTTATGCCAAGCGCCGAAAGCACAATGCCGACGACGATCGACAATATGATGAGGCGGACGAGAACTCCCACGACGCTTCCGCCTAGGAAGGTGTTGCGGTCCATGGGTGAACTCTCCTTTTGCGAATAAGGCAGCCGGTCCCGGGGCAACCTGCCGGCTGGTGGATGCCACCGCCCTTAGCATAGTTGCCGGGTGCTTTCGATACGGGAGCGTTGCGTACTTACGTTGAAGACGGCGAAACCACTTCTGAACCCCACGAGCCGTCGCCGGTCAAAACCGGTGAAGCGACCGCCGGCTGCGCCGGCCACCGTTTCGGCCGAGGCGCTGTTGCCGGACACGTTCCTGCAGTGGTTCGCGGCACGCGGGTGGTCGCCCCGGTCGCACCAGCTCGCGATGCTTCAGGCCGGGCGCGAGCGCCGGTCCAGCCTGCTCATTGCCCCCACGGGCGCGGGTAAGACGCTGGCAGGCTTCCTCCCGAGCCTCGTCAGCCTGGAGGCACGCTCCCTACCGGCCCGCGGACAGCGACTGCACACGCTTTACATATCGCCGTTGAAAGCGCTGGCAGCGGACGTCGCACGCAACCTCACGCTACCGATCACCGAGATGGGATTGCCCATCAGGACGGAGACGCGGACGGGCGACACGTCTGTGGCCCGGCGGAGCCGCCAGCGACAGGCGCCACCCGACATCCTGATGACGACGCCGGAGCAGCTTGCATTGCTGCTCAGCCACGAGGACAGCGGCGAGCTTTTTGCGGGACTGGATACGATCATCCTCGACGAGCTGCACGCGCTGGCGGCCACCAAGCGCGGCGATCTGCTGGCGCTCGGCATTGCGCGGTTGCGCGCGCTCGCGCCGGGGTTGCGCACGGTGGGCCTTTCGGCGACGGTCGCGCGGCCGTCGGAGCTGCGCGCCTATCTTGCCGCCCAAACGGATCCGCAAGATCGGCTCGACATGGCGGATATGGTGCAGATCTCGGGTGGGGCCAAGCCGCACATCCAGATCCTCGAGCTCGACGACACGATGCCGTCGGCTGGGCACATGACGCGGTACGCGATACCCGCGATCTACGCAGCAATTACCGAGCACAGGCTTTGCCTGCTGTTCGTCAATACCCGCAGGCAGGCTGAGCTGCTGTTCCAGGACCTGTGGCGCGCGAACGATCTCGGCCTGCCGATCGGGCTGCATCATGGCTCGCTCGATACCGCTCAGAGGCGGAAGGTCGAGGCCGCCATGGCGGATGGGGCGCTGCGGGCCGTCGTGGCGACATCAACGCTCGATCTCGGCATCGACTGGGGCGACGTCGATCTCGTGATCCATGTCGGCGCGCCCAAGGGGGCGAGCCGTTTCATTCAGCGTATCGGACGATCTAACCACCGGCTGGACGAGCCGTCGCAGGCGCTGCTGGTGCCGTCGAACCGGTTCGAGGTGCTGGAGTGCCGCGCCGCGGTCGATGCTGCGGAGGCTGGAGCCCAAGATGCAACGTTCTCGCGCCGCGGATCGCTCGACGTCCTGGCCCAGCACATACTGGGCATGGCGTGCGCGGGTCCGTTCGATGCGTCGGCGCTCTATGCAGAGGTCACATCGGCGTCGCCCTATGCCGAGCTGACGCGCGAGACGTTCGATCGCGTCGTGCAGTTTGTCGCGGACGGCGGCTATGCGCTCAAGAGCTACGAGCGTTACGCCAAGCTGAAGCCGGCGGCGGACGGCAAGCTGCGCCTCTCGCATCCCCGCTTCGCCCAGGCCTACCGTATGAACGCGGGAACCATCGTTGCGGCGCCGATGATCAAGGTGCGGCTGGCGGGTCGGCGTTCTGCAGGATTGCGTCGCGGCTTCATTGGCGGACGCGTAATGGGCGAGGTCGATGAATATTTCATCGAGCAGTTGAGTCCGGGCGATGCGTTCGTCCTGGCGGGCGAGGTGCTGCGCTTCGAGGGTATGAGCGAGAACGAAGCGTTCGTCTCGCGGGCGACGAGCCGTGATCCGATCATCCCGAGCTACAACAGCGGAAAGTTCCCGCTATCGACGCATCTGGCGGAGCGTGTCCGCGCGATGCTCGCCGACCAGCACGAGTGGCATCGGCTGCCGCCGTCGGTTGCCTACTGGCTCGAGTTGCAGCAGGAGCGGTCGCAGATCCCAGGACGCGACGAGGTGCTAATCGAGACGTTCGAGCGGCGCGGCTGCCATTGCCTCGTCGCGTATCCCTTCGAGGGGCGCCTCGCGCACCAGACGTTGGGAATGCTGCTGACGCGCCGGCTCGACCGGGCTCGTGCCGGGCCGCTCGGGTTCGTCGCCAACGACTACGGCATGGCGCTGTGGTGCCGCAGCGATCTTTCGCAAATGATCGCGTCTGGGAAACTGGACCTCGACAATCTCTTCGCGCAGGACATGCTGGGGGACGATCTCGACGCGTGGCTCGCAGAGACGAACCTGATGAAGCGGACGTTCCGGCAGGTCGCGGTGATCGCGGGCCTGGTAGAGCGCCGACATCCGGGCCGCGAAAAGAGCGGGCGGCAGGTCGCGCTGTCGACCAATCTCATTTACGACGTGTTGCGTCGGCACGATCCGCATCACATTCTGCTGGAGGCCGCGTGGGCCGATGCGGCCACAGGGCTTCTGGACATTGCCCGCCTGGGGGATTTTCTGCGCCGAATCGAGGGCAGAATCAGGCATCAACCGCTGACGAGGATGTCGCCGCTGTCGCTGCCGATCCTGTTGGAGATCGGGCGGGAGGCGGTGGCAGGTTTTGCGCGCGAGGATCTGTTGCGCGAGGCGGCGGCCCTGTCGCTGCTTGGCGATCCCAATGAGGAGACGCAATGCTCGAGCTGAAACCTGAGCGCCTCGACTACGACGACTTCCAGGACCAAGAAATCTCCATCTGCGGCAAGCTGTTTCGCGCCGACATGTCGGGCGCGCTGTACTGGCCGGCAGAGGATGCGCTGATCGTCGCCGATCTCCATCTGGAAAAGGGCTCAGCGTTCGCGAGCCGCGGGCAGCTCGTTCCTCCGTACGATACACGCGAGACGCTCAACAAGCTCGCCGCCGCGATCGACCGCTGCGGCGCGGCGACCGTGATTGCACTCGGCGACAGCCTGCACGATGTCGACGCAGCGAACCGCATCGGGCTGGAGGAGATCGAAATCCTGCAAATCATGCAGGAGGAGCGCGAGTGGATCTGGGTGACGGGCAACCATGATCCGAAGGTCGGTGAGCGGCTTGGCGGGACGGTGGTCAGCGAACTCGAGGTCGAGGGCATCGTTCTGCGGCATGAGCCGCGGCCGGGGCACGTCACGCACGAGATCGCGGGGCACTTGCATCCCGCCGCCAAGCTTTCGATGCACGGATATACGCTGCGCCGGCCCTGTTTCGTCGGCAATGGGCGCAGGCTGGTGATGCCGGCCTTCGGCACCTACGCGGGCGGGCTGAACATCCTGGAGGATGCATTCGAGCCGCTGTTCGGAAATGACGGAATGCGCGTTTGGATGCTCGGCCAGGAAGGGCTTTATCCGGTAGCGACGCGGCTTCTGAAGGAAGATTAGTCCCGACACGAGCTGAGAGAAGCTTTGTGTGCGGCGGCATCGGCGCGAGTTGATGGCCGGCGCTCGCGCCGGGGCGCTTTGCGCCCTTGCCGCCTTCGGCGGCCAAGAGAGGCGCTGCGAATGGATCCTAGCGCTTAAGCCGGCTGACGACGGAAGTAGGCGGATGCGGCCCAACCGAACGCCGCGGCCAGAAGCACGGCGAACAATCCGTAGCTCGCGGGATAAATGAACGCGAAGTTGTGCACGACGCGCTCGAGGCCCGCGCGATGCAGGGTCACGCGGGCGATGTGCGCGCTGACGACCTGGCCGTTGTGGAACAGATATGTGCGCGCGACGAGTGGCCCCACCGGGACGTTGGCCGGCAGCGGGATTGACGCGCGGAAGAGGCTACGACCGGCGAAGGTGACGCCGTCCTTGGGCTGGATGACGTAAAGGTTCTCTTTCTTCTTCAACCTGATGACGGCGTCGCGGAACGCGGTCAGCTCGTACTCCTTCAAGGCGCCGGCATAGCGAGCGCTCGGCGTCATCTTGATGTGCCGAAATCCGATGGCGTGACGCTCCAGCACCGGAGGGCCGGCGATCTCCTCGATGGGGCGGGTCGATGCGATCGCGTAGTAGCTCGGGACAGCTGCGAAGGTGACGGACGAGGTATTGACCCAGATGCCGCCGACATCGCTCTTGCGGCGCACGACGAGCGGGAATGGCGTGCCCTCCACCACGACGACCACATCGTAGTAGCCGCCCGCCGACTGCGGGGCCTGGCTGTTGTCGATGGCGCCGAACAGAACGATCTCGTGGCCGGTGAAGCCAGTCGTCACCTCCAGCGTGCGCGTGGAGACATCGGCCTCGACCGTGGGAGCGGGGTCGTCGGCAGGGCTGGCGTCGAAGTTCTGCGCAAGCGCCGGAAGTGCGAACATCACAGAGAGCGTGGCGGCGATGAGGGATTTCACAGGGTCATCCTCCGATCGCCGGGCCGATGGAGTAGATCTCGGCGGGCTTGATCATGAGATCCCAGCCGATACGCAGGCAGACGAGGAGAACGAGGCCAGCGAGCAGGAAACGGAGCTGCTCTCCCTTCAGTTTGGATCCGGCCGCTGCGCCGAACTGGGCGCCGATGACACCGCCGACAATGAGAAGGAGCGCGAGCACAACGTCGACGGACTTGTTCTCCATCGCCTGGAGTAAGGTCGTCACCGCCATCACGAAGACGATCTGAAATAGCGAGGTGCCGATCACCACGCTGGTCGGCACGCGCAGCAGATAGATGAGAGCTGGCACCATCACGAAGCCGCCGCCGACGCCCATGACGGCGGCCATGAATCCGACGAAGGCGCCAATCATCGCGGGGGGCAGCGCGCTGATGTACAGCTTGGAGCGGTGGAAGCGCATCTTGAACGGCAGACCGTGCACCCAGCTGTGCTGCCTGGTCTTTGCCGGAGACGCCTTTCCAGCCTGCTGCTTGCGAATGCTGCCGACGCTCTCGATCATCATCAGGGCGCCGACAGCGCCGAGGAAGGTCACGTAGCAGAGCGAGACGAACAGCTCGAACTGGCCCAACTGGCGCAGCATCTTCATCAGCTGCACACCGATCACGGAGCCGACAACGCCGCCCGCCACGAGCACGACGCCCATCTTGATGTCGACGTTGCGGCGCTGGTACTGGGCGATGGCGCCAGAGACGGACGAGGCGAGGATCTGCATCGAGCCGGTGCCGACTGCAACGGCTGTCGGCACGCCCATGAAAATCAGCAGCGGCGTGAGGAGAAAACCTCCGCCGACGCCGAACATTCCCGATAGAAAGCCGACAGCCCAGCCCATGCCGAGAAAGAGCGCGACGTTGACGGACATCTCGGCAATCGGCAGGTAGATGTTCATCAGATCAACTGCGCCAACTCATGCTCCGCCCAGCGGCGATCCGGCCAGCGAGCAGGTGATCGCTGCCTGATGCTCCGATCAGGCAGGCCATGTCAAGGCAACGGCTTGCGGCCTCGGAGCAAGATACCTCGCGGGAGGTAAACATCCGCATGTCAAAACAAAATGCGCCGCTGGCAAGGCGGCGCATTGAATTTGTCGTCGAGAAGCAACGATCAGCTGCGAGCGCTGCCGTTCTGCCACGCCCGGCCGGCGAGACGCGCATCGTTGGCGATGCCGGTAATGCGCTTGGCCTGCCAGGTCTCGGCTTCGGCTTCGGCGTTGATGCGCTGCTCGTCAGCAAGCTTGGCCTTCATAGCGTCGCGGCGGCTGGCGGCGTCCTTATCGCCCGATTTGGCGGCGAGGATCAGCCACTTGTAGGCCTCCTGCTCATTCTTGGCGACGCCCATGCCGTTCTCGTGCAGCACCGCGAGGTTGAACTGGCTGTCGCCGAGGCCGTACTCGGAGGCCGAGCGGAACCAGCGGGCAGCGGCGGCATAGTCGGCCTTGGGAGACGATGCGATCAGCACCGCCAGATTGTGCATTGCCTTGACGTTGCCCTGCGTGGCGGCGCGCTCATACCAGATCTGGGCGCGCTGCGGATCGGCGGTTACGCCCAAGCCGCGCTCATAGAGGGTGCCGAGGCGGAACTGGGCCATGGCGAAGCCCTGGGCAGCAGCGCGCTTGTACCACTGCGCTGCGTCGGCGAGATCCTGATCGGTGCCTTTGCCCTCGGCGAGGCGCGAAGCGACCTCGAACTGGGCCGAGGCGTCGCCCTGCGCGGCGGCGAGGCGGAGCGAATAGGGTCCGACAGTGGCCGGGGGGAGCTTGGCCGGGCCGGATGCACCGGGCGCGTCGTCGACGGCCACGCCGCTCTCGCGAAGGAGCTGCTGCTCCATCAGCGAAGCGGGCGTTGCCTTGGCGGCGGCGATGCCGAGCTGGCCAGAGAGATAGGCCATGCGGGCCTGGTCGCTCACCTGTGCGAGCTGGGGCCCGCCGGCGAGGCTGGCCTGCATCATGATGCCGTCGGGCAGCGAGGCGGTGTCGATCTGAGCGCCGTTGACGTTGGCGTCCTCAAACTCGGCGGGCCGCGGCTCGATCGACGAGCCGTCCTGCAGGGTCTGCTTGGAGGGCGCGTTGAGCGGAGGCACAACCTTTGGGACGGCCGGCACGATCGGAGCGGCGTCCATCGGCTCGGCGCCGGGCGCCACGTCGCTGTGCGCGGGGGCGACCTGTGCGGGAGCCGTGATGGCTGCCGGTGTGTCGAGGTCGATGTTGGCGACCGAGGTGCGCGGCATGAAGAAGATCGCCGCGGGAATTGCAGCCAACAGGATCAAGAGGCTCATCGCAACGCGCTGCGAGCGAAAGGAGAAGATCGAGCGACGGCGAGGCGCGGGTTCTTCGCGGGCACCGACGGAGAGCTCGCCGGCGCGCAGATCGCTGTCGACGGCCATGTCGGGCTTGGCGGCCGCCTTCAGCTTGGCGCGGTGAGCATCGGCGATGAAGTCGTGGCGCAGCACCTCGATCGGGCGGGCCTCGGGCTGGGGCTCGCCGAAGCTCGGAGCCTCGGCGTCACGCGAGCGGGAGAATGCATCGTCGAGGTCGAATGTGCCGGTGGTGTAGACAGGGATGCGTGGGGGGGCCAGCTCCGTCGCCATGTCCTGGCGGTAGGCTTCCATGTCGGCGTCGATCAGCTCCTGCTCCGACGAGGGCAGGAAATCGGAGGCCTCACCCGCCTCAGCCTCGACTGCGGGCATCGCGGCGTAGACGGTGGCGGTCGCCGGGATGAGGTCGTCGTAGGACGGGAGCGCGTCAGTGTATGCGGGGGCAACGGGCTGCACGGGCGCAGCGGCTCGGGCTGGGCGCTCTGTCGGCACTGCCGGTGCGGCCCATTCCTGTACCATTGGTTCGGCTTGGGGTGCGGCGGGCGCAGGCTGCTGCTGGGCGATCTCGATAGAATCGATGCGATCGAGCACTCGGATGAGCGCCTGCTGCATGGTCTCGAGCATGCTGGCGTTGTTCTCGTCGTTGTGGCGACGCTCGTTGATGAGGCTCTCGAGCAGGCCGCGCACTTCGCCGATCTCGCGGCCGTGGGAGTCGCGAGTTTCTTCCTCGCGGCCGTGGGCCAGGGCGATATTGGCGGCGAGGACGCGCTGCGCGGCGGCGTGAGCAACCTCCTCATAATCGTCGTGGCGCGAAGCCGACCGGCTGACCAGCCCGGAGAGACGCTCGTCGGAGAGCTGGACGGCAACCATGCGAAGCTGGGCGTCGATGGCGTCGAGGCGGCCGATATCGGCGCTTACGTGGACGCCTTCGTTGAACAGGCGCGTCAGGCGCTCGTCGGAGAGCTGCGAGGTCAGCGTGCCGAGGTGCGAGTCGATCAGGTCGAGGCGCGCCATCTGGCGGCGGAGCTGCTGCAGCTGACCGGCGATCTCGTCGATCTGGGTCTCGGCAATGCGCAGTTCGTCGACGTCGGCACGGGTCGCCATCTGGCCGATGATGGTGGTGATCTGCTGCTCGAGCTGATCGAAGCGGGAGCCGAGAGATGCAATAGCGGTGTCGGGGCGGATCTGGGCAAGCTGCTCCTCGATACGCATGGCGATTTCGCCGAACCGACGGTCGAGGTTCGCTTCATCCATCGTGCATCCGCGTTGGGATGCCTGGGGAGCCGCGCTGGTCATGGCACCGAGGCCTGCACCATAGGCAGGCTTCTCGGGGCTGCGGGAAGCGGCGATGGCACGCGCGCTGGCGCGGGGGGCGGCGGGAGCCGTCTCGCGAATGCGGGACGAAAATGCCTCGCCGGATTCATAGAGCTGGACCAGGGCGCTGGCGGCCGCGTCGTCCCAGGGGCTGTCCTGGGTCTGGGCGCGGCGCTGCATGCCGGCCGGCCCGCCGAGTGCGATGATCTGGTCCGGAGTGGTGCGGCCCACGCGGACGTCGTCATCGGTGACGTAGCGGACTTCCTTGACGCGACGCTCATGCACGCGCTGAACGCTGCTGTAAGGAACCAAGGCGCCACGGCTCAAATCGGAAAGGCGCTCGCCCAGCCGCTGCATGTGCTGCTGGATGCGCTCGACGTCGGGCTCGTATTCGAAGGGCATCTGCGAGCGGATCGCCCGGGCCTCGTCGCTGAGCGAAGCCAGCCGGTCGCGCATGTTATCGAGCATCGAAGCGGCCGAGGGCTGGCCTTGGGCCATGGGAGCGCCATCATGGCGCGATCCATAGAACTCATTATAGGCTTGGTTCGACATCTCAATCCCTTGGCGCTGATCGGAAGGCCCTGACGGGCCGTTAGCTGGGCCGGCTGCTCTGTTGCCGAATCGGGACGCACGAAACGAGATTCCGCTCGTCCCCAGGCTTTGCGAGTCGCGGTAAACGTCAGGTTAAGCAGCGGGTAAAAATCGTACTGGGGCGTGCAATTGGCTGTAATTTCCCGCGCCCTCCGGCCGGCGGAGGCGGAGCGAACATGACGAAAGCCACCTTCGGCGGCGACATCTCGCAGGCATTCGAGACGCTGATCGTCCAGACACGCGGACCCGGCCTATCGGATCAGTCGGAGGCAATCCGGGTATGGCTCGACGGCATCCGCGCCGGAGACGGTCTGCTCACGGTGTTCATCCGGCACACCTCGGCATCGCTGCTGATCCAGGAGAATGCCGACCCCGACGTCCACGTCGACCTGCTCGACGCGCTCGAGCGAATGGCTCCGCGCGGGGGTGATTATGTCCACGACACCGAAGGGCCGGACGACATGCCTGCGCACATCAAGTCAGCGGTGACGCAGACGTCACTGTCGATCCCAGTGAAGGGCGGGCGGATGTTGCTGGGGACGTGGCAGGGCATTTATCTCGCCGAGCACCGCGACCGACCGCACCGGCGCGAGATAGTGCTCCACTACATCGGCACGGTTGCAAGCTAGGCGGAGCGTGGAGCGCGCCTGTGGCGCCGAGTTGCCGATACGAGTTCGTGGGCGATGCCGACCTCGCTCATGGCATGGCCTGCGTCTGCTACGATGCGCAGATCGGCGGATGGCCAGGCCTGTTTCAGGTCCCACGCATTCTTCAACGGAGTCACGACGTCATAGCGGCCGTGCACGATCGTGCCCGGAATGTCGGCCAGGCGATGCGCGTTGGCCAGGAGCTGGTCGTCGGCGGAGAAGAAGCCGCCATTGACGAAGTAGTGGCACTCGATGCGGGCGAAAGCGATTGCATAGGCATCCGCACCGAACTGGCGAATGCGCTCGGGGTCCTGCAGCAGCGACAGGGTCGAGCCTTCCCAGGTGCTCCAGGCCTTGGCGGCACTCAACCTGACGTGTGGATTGGGGTCGGTCAGGCGCCTATGGTAGGCGGCGATCATGTCGCCGCGCTCGGAGAGAGGGATCGGGGCGGAGAAGGCCGCGAAGGCGTCGGGATAGATCCAGCTGCAGCCTTCCTGGTAGAACCATTGGAGCTCGGCGCGGCGCACGAGGAATATGCCGCGAAGGATCAGGCTGTCGACGCGCTCGGGGTGCGTCTCAGCATACGCGAGTGCCAGCGTCGAACCCCATGAACCGCCGAAGAGCTGCCAGCTCTCGACGCCCAGCGTGGACCGCAGTTGCTCCATGTCGGCTACAAGATGCCAAGTTGTATTTGCTTCGAGCGAGGCGTTGGGAGTTGAGCGACCGCAGCCGCGCTGGTCGAACAGGATGATGCGGTAGTGGCTGGGATCGTGGAAGCGGCGCATGGTCGGGTTGGAGCCGCCACCTGGGCCGCCATGAACCAGCACGGCAGGCTGGCCTCGCGGGTTGCCGCTTTCCTCGAAGTAGATCGTGTGTCCGTCGCCGACGTCGAGCATCCCCGTGCGGTAGGGCTCGATCGCAGGATAAAGGGTGAGGCGCTCGTGCAGCGTCATCGGGATTTCCAGAATTTCGCGATCAGGCGCGTTCGCGGGTCTTGAGCCGCAGCAGGCGGATCTCGCGATCGTAGATCACCTCGCCCCCAGGAATACGGATTTCGCGCACCAACTCAAGGACGCTCCGGGTCGGCTGAGGCGTCGCGAGGCTCGCCAGTATCGCACCCAGCGCACCCGCGGGGAGTCCGAAGACGGCGGCCAGCGCGCCGTCGAGGCCGAGGATGTTTGCCTCGCCCGCGAGAATGGCAAGCACCGTGACGGCGAAGCCGCAGCTCATACCGGCGATGGCGCCGAAGTCGTTCATCCGCTTCCACCAGATCGAAAGCACGAGCACGGGGAAGAAGGTCGAACCGGAAAGAGCGAGTGACCACAACAGGAGGCGGAGCGGGTCGGTCGGGGCGAGCAGCGCCACGAGACCGCCGGCAACGACGGTGCCGGCCATTGCGATGCGCGCGGTGTGGAGGCGGCTGGCACGCGGCGGCGGATCCCACGAGACGCCGTTGACTACATCCTCGGCGATCACATTGCCGGTGGCACTGGCCGTCGCTCCAATGCCGACGAGCGCGGCGGCGACGATGCCGGTGGCCGCGAAGTAAAGCAGGACGCTAGGCAACCCCGCGGCGACGGGGAGGCTCAGCAGAACGCTGTCGCGATCGAACGCGAAGCTCGTGTAGGACAGCGGCTTGGTCTGATCGATGGCCGCGAAGCCAAGTTCGCCGAGGTGGCGCATCCATTCCGGCAGTGCCGCGGGCGCACCACCTTTGACGATGTCCATCAGGAAGTCGCGCATGTAGACGGCGACAGCAGCGCACGTCAGCATGATCAGCGCGAAGTAGACGGTGGCCCAGCCCAGGGATTTGCGCGTCTCGTAGACGCCGGGCGTCATGGCGACGCGCGGAAGGAGCCAGGGCGAGGACGCGACACCCGCCAGAATCGTCAAGATGACGACCACGAAAGCGGTCGGACCGACGGCTCCGTATGGGACCGTGAAGCGCTTGGCGATCTGCGCCATGCCCTCGCCGGGCATCGCGAAGCCGAGAGAGGGCGCATCGATGATCGGTAGGCCCTGCGCCGCCTCGCCATGCATAAGCGCGCGCAGGAGCGGGCCATTGGTGAGCTGAGGCAGGGGGAAGTTCGTGACCATGACCGCGACGATCGTGACCGGCACCAGGAGCGCCAGCACGGCAGCGATCGCCTCGGCGCTACCTGACCATGTCAGCGAGCGCATCCCTCCCAGCACCACGGTGAGGATGAAAGCGACAGCCAGCATCAGCACCATCAGGGCCTGCGCCTGCCCCACGAGCCAGCCGGCCGCGAGCGCGCCCATGCGCAGCTCGGCCGCCAGCATCAGCAATGCCGGTGCAGCCATGAGGCCGGCAGACACGAGGCGCACTGTCCTGCTCTCGAAACGACGGCCGAGATAGCTCGGTACCGTGAAGGTGCCGAACTTCCGGAAGAACGGCGCGAGCATAACCGACATCACGACGTAACCGGCGAGACCGCCGATCATCAGGCACAGCGCATCAAAGCCAATCAGGAAGAAGACGCCCGTCGCAGCGACGATGCCGGTTGCGCCCATGGTGGCGACGGCGAGCCCCAGTCCGGTGTAGCCGGCGGGGACGCGGCGGCCGGCGGCGAAGAATTCGACGGGCTCGGTGGTGGGCACGCACAGGCCGATGGCCGCATACAGAACGAGTGGGCCGAGCAGCATCGCCCAGCGCAGGATGATGTCAGACGTGCCGAGCTGCTCGAAGATGATCAGCAGCATCACCAGCCCGGTCAGCGAGCTGCCGAATATGCCGAAATAGGTGCCGAGCCGCGGATTGACGAAACGGGTGCGCGAGGTGGCGGACATGCTCTAACCGATCGGTGCCGGCGCTCAGGTATCTTCGTGCGCGCCGTGCCAGTGGTCGATCGCGTCCTGGCGATTGACGAAGCTGGCAACGGTGAAAACCGCGATGATGGCCACACCGTGGGCGCTGAGGAAGTAGCCGAGCGGAAATCCGAGGAACCGCTCGCCGTTAAGGCTGTCAGCATAGAGCGGCAGCACGATAATGAGGACCAGGAACGGCACCATGCTGGCAAGCATCTGCCATTTGGTATGCCGCCAGTACGGCTTGCGCTCCTTGCGCTCCATCATCTCGCTTCACTCCTCGCGGCCTGCGATCCGCCCCCCGGGGCCGGCGGCCTGGATTACGTACACGCCAACAGTTCGACGCATATATGGCGCGATGCCCCGGGCACCATCAAAGGGCGTTTTACTGAGGCTTTTGTTCGCCTAAGCTTCTAGTGACGGGGCCGACTCGGCCGCTTAGGGAACTGGAGAACCGGGGGGACTGGCATGAAGCAGATCTGGGACGAATTCAAGACTTTCGCGATGAAGGGCAACGTCATCGACCTTGCCATCGGCGTTATCATCGGTGCGGCCTTCACGCCGATCGTTGCGACCCTCGTCGCCAATATCATCATGCCAATCATCGGCTACGTGACGGCCGGGGTCGACTTTTCAGCCCTCGCGATCACGCCCATCGAGAGCGTCGAGATCAAATACGGGCTGTTCCTCAACGCCATCATCCAGTTCCTCATCACTGCCGTGGCGCTGTTCTTCCTGATCAAGGGCATCAACATGGTGCGCAAGCCAGTGGACGCTCCGCCCCCCGGGCCGACCCAGTCGGAGATCTATCTCAAGGAGATCCGGGACGCGCTGGTTAAGGACAAGGCCTAACGCAGGCCAGATCGGGGGGCTCCTGCACCATCGGGGCAGGAGCCCCGGCGTCGGACATGGCCGCGAGCGCGGTCTCACAGCCGTTTTGCGAGGTTCGCCGAGGCATGGTATGAGGCGAACAACGCGGGCGTAGTTCAGTGGTAGAACGTCAGCTTCCCAAGCTGAATATACGGGTTCGATTCCCGTCGCCCGCTCCAATACTGCCGACCCAACCTCAGTCCGCCGCGAAGCGCGCCTCTTCAATTTGCGTGGCGGGCATGTGGCGCCCAAGACGGTCGAGTTGGTAATCCAACGCTAAATTCATCAGACGTCGGAATTTCCTCGACGACGGCCTGCGCTTGCGATTGTCGTATCCGTGAGCGAGAGACGATTCGCGTGGGTCCGTGCGCTTTGGCTGCAGCGGGCCTCAATGCAGGGCGAGGTCTCGTGAAGGCCACCGATCGGTCCAGCTTTCGCAACGACATTCAAGCCTTGCGCGGCATAGCGGTGCTGCTCGTCGTTTTTTACCACGCCGGGCTTCCAGGGCTGACCGCCGGCTATCTCGGCGTCGACATATTCTTCGTCATCTCCGGGTACCTGATCACCGGCATTATCCGCCGCGGGCTGGACGAGGGGAGCTTCAGTTTCCACGACTTCTATCTGCGGCGCGCCAGGAGGCTGCTGCCAGCCGCATATGTCGTGATCGCGCTGACGCTACTCACCGCGCCCTTTTTCCTGAGCGCTCACGCGATTGCAGAACTGCAGAGCCAGGTGCTCGGGGCGCTGACGTTCACGACCAACGTCGTCCTCTGGCAGCAGGCGGGATATTTCGACCTCGCGGCCGAAACGAAGCCGCTTTTGCATTTCTGGTCGCTGGCAATCGAGGAGCAGTATTACCTGCTCATGCCGCTGTTCCTCGTTGTCGTACCTCGCCGCATGTGGATGGCGGCGCTGATTGCCCTGCTCGCGATGAGCCTGATGCTGGCGCTCGTCATATCTCCGCGGTTTCCGGATTTATCCTTCTACCTGCTGCCGACGCGATGGTGGGAACTGGGTTTGGGTTCGATAGGCGCCCTCGTGCCGCTATCCGCACTCGGCGCAAGGCTGATCGCTTTTTTGCGTATCCCCGCTCTCGTGGTGCTTCTGGCAATTCCCGTCTGGCCGACGGGTCTGCCGCATCCCGGTGTGGATGCCGCTCTGGTGTGTCTCGCAGCGCTCGCAATACTATTGGGGCGCGAGAGCGGCCTAGCGGCAGCGGGCAGTCCTCTGCGACTGCTGGCCTACGTCGGCAACGTTTCCTACTCGCTGTATCTCGTGCACTGGCCGGTGATGGTGCTGACAAGGTCAGCATATATGGGGCCTGCGCCAGAGAAAGCTCGCGTCATAGCGGTGGTGCTTGCCCTGCTGCTGGCCATGCTCCTCTATCGGCTGGTCGAAGAACCGTTTCGCCGAACGCCGGTCAGCGCCAGCCGCTGGCCGATTGCCGGGCTGGTAACGGCCTCATTAATGCTGGCGATGGTTCCCCAGGCAATGATCGCGACAACAGGTACCGACAATTGGGACTACGTGCGGCGGACGAACTACGGCATCGGCAAAGGATGCGATGCCTTTGACTCCTCGAACCGTGTCGATGTCGACACATGCAGGACCCGCGCGCAATCCAGCATCTTGATACAAGGGGATTCCTACGCCATGGCGTGGGCATCGGCATTGGTGCCAGCGCTCGCGGATCAAGGCCTCGCGCAGGCGACGATGAGCGGGTGCGCGCCCCTGCTCGGCGTGGCGCGAATCCCCAGGGAAGCGGGTGGTGGGCACCGCCGTGACAGGGCCGAGAAGTGCCTCGAATTTCAGAAAGCTGCTCTCGCACGCGCCGTTGCCGATCCCAGCATTACGACGGTGATACTCGCCGCGCGCTTCCGGTCGGTGCTCGGTCAAAACGATATCATGGTGGTCGAGACACCTGAGGGGCACGATGAGCGCAAGTCCTCGCTCGATCTGACAGTGCGTGGTCTAACGGCGATGGTCGACGCATACCATCGGGCCGGAAAGACGGTCGTGCTGCTGTCCTCGCCGCCGGCGAACGGAACAGATATCGGCGAGTGTCTGGAACGGCGCGGGCGTGGACAGATTGTATTGGATGCGCCTCCTGACTGCACGCTATCGGTCAAGTCCGTTGCGGCTTACCAAGCCCGGGACAGGGCGCTTCTTGCCGAGGTGTCGCGCAGAACAAACGTCGCCGTGGTTAGCGTCTACGATTTTCTTTGCGGCAACAGTCTATGCGTTACGACACTCGAAGGCGTGCCTCTCTACCGCGACAAAGGGCACCTGTCGGTTGACGGGGCGATCCTCATCGGGCGCAGGTCGTCGCTGGTGAAGGACCTGACCGCCGCGGTCGGCGGAAAGCAGCGGGTGTCCCGGACATGGTAGGTCGTCAGGGCGCTTGCAGCGCACGGGCTGTTGTGAAGGCCGTCGCGATGGCGCTCTGAGCTCCGGTCAGGAAGATCTGCACGCCGATGCAAAGCAACAGGAATGCTGAGAGGCGTGTCAGCACACGCGCCCTGGCAGGACCGAGCAGGGTCACGACGCGGTCGGCCGAGGCGTAGCAGACGCCGATAATGAGCGCGATCAGGATTGCGGCTCCGGAAAGCCCCAAAAAGAATGGAACCAGCTCGGCGGTCGAGCCTGGGCGGTTGGCGCTGAGAGCGATGGCGACGGAGATCGTGCCGGGGCCTGTCGTGAACGGCATCGTCAGGGGAAAAAATGCGGCGTCGGCGCTTTCGGCGGCGGGCGCGGCCTGCTCCTGCTTGCGGTCCTCGCTCACCTGCGCGTTGTAGAGCATCTCCCAGCCGGCCGCGACGACCACCATGCCGCCGGCGATCCGCAATGCCTCTATGCTCACACCGAAGAAGCTCATGATATAGGCGCCGATCCACAGGGCTACGAGCATGACGATGGCGGCATACAGGGCGACGCGCCAGGCTAGGCGTGCCCGCTCGGCGTAGCCGCGGCCGACGGTGACCTCATTGAAGATGAGTGCGCCGCCGAGCGGATTGACGATCGAAAACAACGCCGGCAGCGCCACCAGAAAGCTGCCTACCGCGCCTCCTAGAAAAAACATGGCTCCCTCCGGCTCTCCCATCGCGCAGCGCTCTGCGTCGCCGCGTTCGGCGGGGGATATATCACGTGCCGCGGGGTTTTGCGCGAGCGGTCGGCGCCGCCGCTGCCGGGTCGTCAGGCCAGGGATGGCGCGGATAGCGACCCTTCATCTCGGCCTTCACGGACGCCCATGATCCCTTCCAGAAGCCCGGCAAATCGCGCGTGATCTGGATTGGCCGATGCGCCGGCGACAGCAGATGCAGGGTGAGCGGCAGCCGGCCGCCGGCAATCGCCGGATGCTGCGTCAGGCCGAACAACTCCTGCACGCGGATGTGCAGGGCTGGGGCGCCGGTCGTCTCGTAATCGATGGCGTGACGATTGCCGGTCGGTGCTTCGAAATGGGTGGGGGCCTCCTCGTCGAGGCGCCGCTTCAATGACCAGGGCAGCAAGGCATCGAGCGCGGCGCCGAGGTCGTCGGCGCCGATGTCCGACAGCTTGGTCTTGCCGGTGAGGAATGGCGCCAGCCACGCAGCGGCATCGGTGGCCAAGGCCTCGTCGCCGAGGTCGGGCCATTCGCTCTCTCCGGCGGCACGCAGAAAGCCAACACGGTCACGCAACTGAAGCTGAGATTTGCTCCATGGCAGCCGGTTGATGCCGATCCTGGCAATGCCGTGCGCAAGGAGCCGGGTGGTTTCATCGCTTGGAGCGACCGCGCGCGGCTCGGCCGATAGAACGATCGCGTCGAGGCGGCGGGTGCGTCGGGAACGCAGAGCGGCGGCGGCCGGATCGAACTCGATCTCGTCCGTGGTGCGGATGCGATCGCCTGCGGCGGCCAGCACGTCGGCCTCTTCGGCGGCGACGGCCGAAAGGATGCGCGTTGAAGCTGCGGCCCCCGAAAGCTCGGCGGCGACCAGAAATGGTGCGCGCGCGAGCGGATGCGTGGCATCGAGATTCGCGCCGCGGCCGTTGGCCAGCAGGAACTGTCCGGGGGCACCGCGCGCCTTGGCGATGCGGCCGGGGAACGCCAGCGCCAACAGGCGTGCGGTCGACAGATCTTCGCCGGTAGAGCCCGCGGGCGCCGCTTTGCTTGCGGTGCGGGCCCAGCCCTCCGCCAGCTTGCGCAAGTCGGTGGCGCGGCGCGAACGGTCGCGGCGGAAACCCTCGAGGCGGTGCGCCAGATCAACATCGTTGCCGCCGATGCCGCGCTCGACGAGTAGGGCGGCGATGTCGGCTGCGTCCTGGGCGTGACCCAGTTCGGCTGCGGCAAGTACCATACGCGCCAGCCGTGGCGGCAACGGAAGCGATCGCAACCGCCTTCCCATTCCTGTGATCCGACCATCGCCATCGAGAGCGTCAAGCTCGGTCAGCTCCTGCCGGGCAGCATCGACGGCCGATGTCGTCGGTGGATCGATCCAGGAAAGCGTGCGCGGGTCGGTAGCGCCCCACTCGGCGCAGTCGAGAAGGAGAGGCGCGAGATCGGCTGACCTGATTTCCGGATCGGCAAATGCGAGCAGGCTCTGCGTCTGCGGCTCATCCCACAGCCGGTAGCAGATGCCCGGCTCGGTTCGGCCGGCGCGGCCACGGCGCTGGTCGGCAGCCGCGCGGGAGACGCGGACGGTCTCGAGCCGGGTCACGCCCACGTCGGGTTCGAAGCGCGGTACGCGGGCAAGGCCGCAGTCGATGACTACGCGGACGCCCTCGATGGTGATCGACGTCTCGGCGATCGAGGTCGCGAGCACCACCTTGCGAAGGCCGGCAGGGGCGGGCTCCAATGCAAGGTCCTGTGCCTTCACGTCCATGGCGCCATAGAGCGGCGCGAGCACGACATTTCTGCCGTCGGTGCGGTCCCTGAGGCGCTCCTCGACGCGGCGGATCTCGCCCTGGCCCGGCAGGAACGCGAGGATCGACCCTTGCTCCTCCCGCAGCGCGCGCATGATCGCATCGGCCATCTGGTCCTCGATGCGGGCATTGGGATCGCGTCCGAGGTAGCGGGTGGCGACCGGGAAGGCGCGGCCCTCGCTGGCGATGACAGGTGCATCGTCCAGAAGTTTCGCCACGCGCGCACCATCCAGCGTCGCCGACATCGGCAGGATGCGCAGATCGGAACGCAGCCCACGCTGGCAATCGAGGGCGAGGGCAAGGCCGAGGTCGGCGTCGAGCGAGCGCTCGTGGTACTCGTCGAACAGCACCGCACCTATGCGCGAGAGCTCGGGATCGTCGAGGATCATGCGCGTGAAGATACCCTCGGTGACGACCTCGATGCGCGTCCGTGGGCCTGACTTCGACAACATGCGCGTTCGCAGACCGACGCGCTCACCCAGTGGCTCGGCGAGGACATGCGCCATACGCTCGGCGGCAGCCCGGGCCGCGATGCGGCGCGGCTCGAGCACGAGGATCTTGCGGCCTTCGAGCCAGTGCTCGTCCAGGAGCGCGAGCGGAACGCGCGTGGTCTTGCCGGCTCCAGGGGGTGCGACGAGGACGGCTGACGAGCCCCCTGCCAGGCTGGCGCGCAGCTCGTCCAAGATGTTGTCTATCGGCAGCGGCGAAGCGAACTTCATGCAGGGGTGTATCCAGGAACCTCCGCGCTTTCGCAACCGGGACGACGCATCCGGGCCGACTCTGGCGCTCGGACGCCGTTGGCCTTTCCCGCCGGAACTGCTAGCGGATATAGGGAGAGGGTTCGGGGGAATCTCAGATGTTTGCGTTGCACGGGGCTTTCGGCCTTGTTGGCCTGCTGGCGGTGGCGTGGCTGCTGAGCGAGGACCGTTGGCGCGTGCCATTGCGCGTGGTGATCGGCGGCGTGGCACTGCAAATCGGCTTGGCGCTGCTTTTCATCAAGTTCCCACCGGCGGCGAGCGTCTTTCTAATGCTCAACGATGGCGTCGCGGCACTGCAAAAGGCGACGGATACCGGAACCGCTCTCGTGTTCGGCTATCTCGGGAGCGGCACGCCGCCGTTTGCCGAGACCAAGCCGGAGGCCAGCTTCATTCTGGCTTTCCGCGCGTTCCCGCTGGTGCTGGTGATCAGCGCGATCGCGTCGCTGCTTCTCTATTGGGGAATCCTTCAGCGCGTGGTGGGCGCACTTGCCTTTGCGTTGCGGCGGACGCTGGGGATCGGCGGGGCGCTGGCGCTCGGAGGTGCGGTGCACATTTTCGTCGGCATGGTGGAGGCGCCGCTGCTCGTGCGACCCTATCTCAACCGCATGTCGCGGGGCGAGTTGTTCGCGCTGATGAGCTGCGGCATGGCCGGCATCGCCGGCACGATGATGGTGATCTATGCCGCGATCCTGGGCCCGGTAATCCCAGACGCGCTCGGGCACATACTCATCGCGTCGATCATCAGCACGCCGGCCGCGCTGGCGGTTGCCGCGCTGATGGTGCCGTTCACGCCGGATCCGGAAGAAACGGGCGAACTTTCGCTTACCGATCCGCCCGCAAGCACGATGGAGGCCATCGTGCGTGGAACGATCGATGGCATCGGGATCGTCGCGACCATCATCGCCATGCTGATCGTGCTCGTCGCGCTGGTGACGCTGGTCAACATGGCGCTCGGAGCGATACCGTTTGGCGCGCAGCCGATCACGCTGCAGCAGATCTTCGCGTATATATTCTGGCCGTTGCTCTGGCTTGTCGGCATCCCCGTTGAGGAGCTCGGTGCGGCTTCGCTGCTGATGGGCACCAAGACGGTGCTCAACGAGTTCGTCGCCTACCTCGATCTGGCGCGGCTGCCGCCCGAGACGCTGAGCGAGCGTTCGCGGCTGATGATGACTTACGCGCTTTGCGGCTTTGCCAACTTCGGCAGCTTGGGGATTCTGGTGGGCGGCATGACGGCGATGGCGCCGGAGCGGCGGCACGACATCATATCGCTGGGGCCGCGTTCGATTGTTTCGGGGACGCTGGCGACGATGATGAGCGCCGCCGTTGTGGGCGTGATTACCTGAAGCGCGTTTGCCGAGGACGGCCGTCTCAGCCTCCGTAGCGCTCTGTCCGGATCGTGGTGGCGGGGAGACCAACCGCAAGTGCCGCGTCGGTGGCCGCGTTGACGAACGCATTCGCGCCGCAAACAAAAACGTGTTGCGGCGGAGCCGGCAGACGGCGAATAGCATCGCGCATGATGCTTTCGTCGATCCGACGGGCATGGTCCTGTTCGCGACGCGGTGCATCACGCGTCAAAGCGAACACGACCGAGAAGCCATTGCCTCGCTGCTCGAATTCGACCAATTCGTCGCGATAGAGAGCGTCCTCCCACGTGCGGGCGGAGAGAATGAGGACGGTGGGTGCTGGTATCGTCGCTGCCTGCGCGGCTCGCACCATGGACATGAGCGGCACGATTCCCGAGCCCCCGCCGATGAGCAACAGCGGGCCGCCATCGCGCGGCTCCCAGACGAAGTGGCCGCCAAGCGGACCCCGCATTTCGATCTCGTCACCAACGGCGGCGACCTCGTGGAAGAAGGGTGAGACCTCGCCGCTCGTGAGCAGGTCGATGGCGAGCTCGATCTTCGAAACGTCGGAAGGCGAGGATGCGATCGAGTAGCTGCGCATCGCGCTATAACCATCGGGCGCCGTCAGGCGAACGTCGACGTGTTGCCCAGCGATGAACTGGAACGGCTCAGGCAGCTCGAAGAAGAAGCTCTTGATGTGCGGCGTGCGCTGCTCGATGGCGACGATGCGCGCGTTCTGCCACTTCGCAGCCGGACGGTCGCGCCTGAGTGGTTCAGTCGGTGTCATAACGCTGCTCGCGCCAGGGATCGCCATACATATGGTAGCCGCGCAGCTCCCAGAAGCCGGCGGTGTCGCTCTCGGTGAACTGCAGTCCCGTCAGCCATTTTGCCGACTTCCAGAAATAAAGATGCGGCACCAGCAGTCGCGCGGGGCCGCCATGATCGGGCTCGAGCGGCACACCGTCGTAGCGCAACGCCACCATCGCCCTGCCGCCGACGAGATCGTTGGTGGGAACATTGGTCGAATAGCCATCGAAGGAGTGGGCGAGCGTAAACTGCGTGGGCGGGACAAGCCCCGCCGCCGCGAGGATGTCGTCGATCAGCACGCCTTCCCAATTCGTATCCAGCTTGGACCACGTCGTGACGCAATGGATGTCACGTGTCAGCTTTGTCTGCGGGAGAGCGTTGAATTCTTCCCAGCTCCAGCGCTTGATCGGTCTGGGTCCGACCTTGATCGTGAAGTTCCACTGCTCTGTCGTTATATGCGGCGTCGGTCCGGCAGACAGCACCGGGAAGTCATTGACGAGATGCTGACCGGGCGGGATGCGCTGGTCTGAACCAGGCTGATTTCCTTTGCCGGTGAAACCGCGTGTGACCATCCGGATGCTCCTTTATTGGGCAACAGCCAGAGTACGGGACACCACGCGGGCGGCATCCGTCAATGACGTTATCGATCAGGCCAATCGGATGCGACCGCATGTCGTTTGCTTATGACAGAGAGGCACGCGATCACTCCATGCATCGGCGGCCCCTACCTGCCGACTGCTTTCCCGACCGCGCCGACGCCGCGGTCGGGATTTTTTTTGCAACTCGCTCCGGGCGCCTATTGCTTGGGTGAAACGTCTGGCTTGTCTGCGATCCCCTTTGACTCGCGGCGCAGGAAGTCCACCAGCGCGCGCATCTTCGTCGGCACGTGGCGACGGCTCGGATAGAACAGGAAGAAGCTCCCCCAGTTGGGTGACCAGTCGGCTAGAACCGGTACAAGCCGGCCTTGGTCGATAAGGCCCGCCACGGAAGCCTCCGGCAACTGCACGACGCCAACGCCATCAAGCGCCGCGCGCAGCGCGAGGTCGTGATCGTTGACCGCCAACGTGCCGCCGACAGCGACGTCCACGCGGTCGCCATCCTTCATGAAGCGCCAGTTGTTAGCCACCGCCTTGTCCCAGCGGTAGCGCACGCAGTTGTGGTTCGAAAGGTCACCCGGGTTCTCGATCTCTCCGTTGCGCTCCAAGTACTCCGGAGAGGCGACGGTGACGACGCGAAAGCTGCCGCCGATCGGCACAGCGATCATGTCCTGGGCAATGTTGCTGCCGAGATGGACGCCCGCGTCGAAATGCTCGCTGACAATGTCGCGGCAGGCGATGTCGACGGAGACGTCAAGATCGATGGAGGGGTAGGCAGCGGAAAAGCGGGCCACCAACGGACCAATGACCGATACGGCGGCGAGTGGATGCACGGTGAGGCGTAGCGTTCCACCTGGGGTGTCGCGGTAGGCGTTGACCGCGTCGATGGCGTTGTCGACGCCCTCCAGAACGGGACTCAAATGCTGGAGAAGCTGCTCGCCGGCCTCGGTAAGGGCTACGCTGCGGGTGGTGCGATTGAGAAGGCGGACGCCGAAGGATTCTTCCAACCCGCGGATGGCCTGACTGAGCGAGGGCGTGGAAAGCCCCAGGTGTTCGGCGGCGCGGGTGAAGCTTCGATGCTCGGCGACGGCGACGAAAGCGGTGAGCTGGGCGAACTGTGTACCTCGGACGCCCTGTCCCTTGCGTGAGGTCTGTCGACGGGGCGAGTTGATACTGGCGATTTGGAGGGGCTCGGATCGGCGCTTGACGAAGGATTCCGCGGCTGGCGCTGCGAGTGTCATGATGGGTTACTCCGGGTGGGGCCCGACTGCAGGGCAGTTTCGATGCACTCAAGAAGCTCGCTCTCGTCGAATGGCTTGGTCAGGTAGCCAACGACGCCCGACTGAATTGCACGCTCGCGGAGGCGCGCGCACGGGTAGGCCGTGATGAGAATGGTCGGGATGCGCAGACCGCTGCCGACCAATTTTTCGTGCAGCTCGATACCGGTCATGCCGGGCATCTGCACGTCGGCGATAAGGAAGCTCGTTTCCTTAACGTCTGCAGAGTTCAAGAAGTCGGTGGCGCACGGAAATGCCTTGGGCGCATATCCCACCGAGCGCATCAGGTTCGCTGTCGCGTCCCGCACCGACTCGTCATCATCTACGATCGAAATCATGACCTGTCGTCCGTCTCGGCCTCGGTTCATGCCCAAACCTAAAATGCTCGCCAGTGCGGCGACATTGCACGTGCGGAGCCCGTCCCCACCTGTTCGGAAGAGTGGACTAGCCCTTGGCGGCAGACGACTATGCGTAGGTATAGTTGCTAGGGCTTGGAGGCGGGCGCGGGGGCGAGTCCCAGCCGGTCCGCCATTCGGACCAGGTCGGCCAGCGACTTGGCGCCCATCTTGTGCATGACATTGCCGCGGTGGACCTTGACGGTGATCTCACTCAGGTCGAGATCGCCGGCAATCTGCTTGTTCATGCGGCCGGTGACGACGTGGGCCATCACCTCCCGCTCGCGGGCGGTAAGCGAGGTGAAGCTTTCCTGGAGGCCGGCGATGCCGGCGGCATTCTCGCGGCGCCTGCGGTCCTGCTGGATTCCCGTCTGGACGGCGTCGAGCAGTTCCTGCTCACGGAACGGCTTGGTGAGAAATTCGATCGCGCCGGCCTTGATGGCCCGCACGGTCATGGGGATGTCGCCGTGACCGCTGATGAAGATAATCGGGAGGTCTACGCCGGATTTGTTCAGCTCAGCCTGGAAGTCGAGGCCGCTGACGCCGGGCAGGCGCACATCGAGCACTATGCAGCCCGGCGCGTCGGGCCGCGTTGCTGTTAGGAAGTCGCGTGTCGATGCGAAGGTTCGGACGTCGAGCCCGACAGTGGCGAGCAGACTGCGCAGGGACTCTCTGATCGATTCGTCGTCGTCGATGACGTAGACGACAGCCTTGTCCTCGCTCATTGGGCTCAGCTCGCGTTGGCGTCGATGCTTGGAAGCGTGAAATTAAACACGGCGCCTTTCGGCTCGCCGCGCTCGGCCCATAACCGGCCGTCGTGGGCCTCGATGATAGACCTGCATATGGCAAGGCCCATGCCGATGCCACTCGTTTTCGTCGTGTAGAAGGCGTCGAACACCCGCGATAGCTGCTCGTCGTCGAGGCCTGGACCGCTGTCGCGGACGCTGACGACGACAGTACCCGAACCGTCCCGGCTCGCAGAGACGCGCACCTCGCGATGGCCGTTGCCCTCGCTCTGCATGGCTTCCAGCGCGTTCGCGATCAGGTTGAGCAGCACCTGCTGTATCTGCACCCGGTCGGCGGAGACGGGCGGGAGGTTGCGGCTCAGGGCGACATGAACCTCGGCACGGCTTCTGTCAGCCTCGCCGCGGGCAAGCGCCAAGACCTCCTCGATCGCCTCGTTGATGTCGATGCGGTCGCTTCGGGGCGGCTGCTTCATGGCCATGGCGCGGATGCGGGAAATCACGTCACTCGCCCGGTGGCCGTCGCGTGATATCCGCGACAGCGATTGTCGTACCTCGTCCATGTTGCCGGCCGTCAGCCAGCGGGACGCGGCTCCCGCGCTCGCGACGATGGCGGCGATCGGCTGGCTGACCTCATGGGCGATGGATGCGGTCATCTCGCCCAATGTGCTGACACGGTTGGCGTGTGCGAGATTCTGCTGCGCCTGCCGGAGGTCGTCCTCGGCACGGCGCGCTGCGGTGACGTCCATGACGGCGCCGACGAACTCGGTCTTTCCTGCGTCACCAGGCTCGGCGTGGGCCACGACGCTGACGAATTTAATGCGACCGTCCGGCATGAGCAGGCGGTGTTTCGCTGCCCATTTCGTCGGGCCGTCTCCGGCGGTATTCAGGAGTTGTCCGACCTTCTCGCGATCCGCCGGATGCGTGCGTTCCAACACCATGGCGGCGGTCGGCTTCAGCGCCGGGTCGTATTCAAAGATGCGATAGGTCTCGGCCGACCAGAGGATCTCGTCTTTTGCCGGCTCCCAGCCGAAGCTGCCGGTGAGGCTGAGCTGCTGCGCCTGGGCGAGATGCGCCTCGCTGCGGCGAAGTGCATTTTCCGCGCGGCGACGCTCGCTGACGTCGTTGTTGGTCTCCAGCACAGCCACCGGCACGCCGCGCTCGTCGCGTTGCAGCGACCAGCGGCTCGCCACTGTCACGCGGGTACCGTCGCGTTTGACGTGAGTGAGCTCTCCCTCCCACTTTCCGGTCGCATGCAGGAGGGCGTTCAGCTGCGGCAGCGGGAGGGGAAAACTTGTTTGCAGCAGCGCGTGGGGAGTGGTGCCCTTTGCTTCATCCGCGCTCCAGCCGTAAAGCTGCTCGGCGCCGCGGTTCCAATAGCCGATGACGTCGTTCAGGCTTCGCACGATGATTGCGTCGTGCGTGACATCGAGGAGATTTGCCTGCTCCCTGAGCGATTGCTCAGCTTCCTTGTTCTGCACGACGAGGATTGACGTGATCCCGATTGCCGCAAGGCTGACGAGGCATCGCGCGAAGGCGGTATTTTCGAGCGCGAGACCGTGCGACAGCAGGAACGCAAGGACGGTCAAGCCGGCGCAGCCCATGGCGACGAGGATCAACTGGGCGCGACTGCAGACGTTGGCGGCGATGAGGATGACGAGCACATAGAGGACGGCGACCGCCATGCCGAGCGGCGTGAAAGCGTCGAGGGCAAATATTGCGGCCGCCAACGCTGCGGCCGCAGAGAGTGTGACCCAGGGATGCTCGGTCCTATGTTTGGCAGGGCGCTGCAGCACGATAGCTATTCTGTCGCGTGATTATTCGGTCGCCCACACTATGCCCTCCGGCGTCTTACGGCGCAGTTTCATTTCGAGCGTAGTCTAAACCTCTCGCCGACACCCTGCGGGGAGACGGCTGCCGGCGAATTGGACACGGCATGTAGCGACGTGCCGTCGCAGGGGCTGTGATCGCATCGCCGCACCCGTCCTTTTTACGAAAACTTTGGGGAACGGGTGGGCGCGTACGTCGTTCAGGGTCCCATGAACCATAGCTCTCAAGTTGCAGCGTCAGTGCTTGTGGTCGAGGATGAACCTCTCGTCCGCCTGTACGTCTCCGATATTCTGGGCCAGTCGGGATTCAATGTTCTGGCTGCGTCGACCGGCGAAGAGGCCCTGTCTCGCTTAGCGGAGGGCGGCCTATGCGCCATCGTCAGCGACGTCGCGATGCCGGGCAATATCGATGGCTTCGAATTGGCGCGGCGCGTGCGAGAGGAATCTCCACGTACTGGCGTGGTGCTACTCTCCGGCGTTACGGAGCCGGAGGATGAGCATCTGCCGTTCGGCGTGCGCTTCATATCGAAGCCCGTGAAAGCGTCGACGCTGCTCCGCCTCGTGCGGGAGGTGGCCGACCCGCGGGCCCGCCTGCCGGTGCCAGCCGCCTAGTCGGCGGCAGCCTTAAACCGAACTTTACTGGCCAATGTGAGTTTAGTAGGCGCGTGGCCGGTTCCTAGGCTGCGCCTACAGAGGCGCATACAAGGACCGGCGCCCCATGGCCCGCAAATCGCCGGCGTCGAAATCGCCTCGCTCCATGCCCCTTGCCGCGAGCGCGGGGCGAGCGGCTTCACGATCTGCTAGGGCTCTCCCCGAATTCGTACCACCACAGCTCGCCACGCTCGTATCGGAGCCGCCCGAAGGAACCGAGTGGCTGCACGAGATCAAATACGATGGATACCGCGCACTCGCTGCCGTGGCCGGTGGCCACTGCCGGGTCTACACGCGATCGGGGCAGGACTGGACGAAGAAGTTCTCCGCGATCGCCGAAGCAGTAGGCCGCCTGAAGATAGAAAGCGCTCTGCTCGATGGCGAGATCGTGGCGCTCGACGAGCATGGCCGCTCAAGCTTCCAACTGCTGCAGAGCAGTCTCAAGGACGGCCTGGCGCCGCTCACCTATTACGTGTTCGACATCCTCGAATTCGACGGCAAGGATTTGCGTCAAGAGCCCTTGGTCGAGCGCAAGAAGGTACTGCGCAAAGCCTTGAAGGGCGCGCCCAAAGCGATCCAGTTCAGCGATGACGTTGCGGGCCATGGCGCGCGGGTGCTCGAACATGCGTGCCGCATGGGGCTGGAAGGCATCGTCTCGAAAGAGGCCGACAAGCCGTACCTGTCGCGACGGACGCGCTCGTGGGTGAAGTCCAAATGCACAGGAAACGAGGAATTCGTCATCGGCGGATATCGGCCATCCGACAAGAACGGCCGCTCGTTTGCATCACTGCTCGTCGGCGAGTTCGTCGGTGACAAGCTGCATTATCGCGGCCGCGTCGGCACCGGTTTCGATGGCGCGATGATGGACGACCTCGGCGCGCGATTTGCGAAGCTCGCGCGCAAGACGTCGCCGTTCGTCGATGTGCCACGCGCGATCAGCCGCGATGCACGTTGGGTGGAACCAAAGCTGGTGGCCCAGGTCGCATTCACGGAACGCACGACCGACGGCATCCTGCGGCATCCGGCATTCTTGGGATTGAGGGGCGACAAAGCGGCGGAGGACGTGCAAGCGCAGGCGGTGACGATCATGGGCAATAGCGCAGATCCCGACGAGGTCGCGGGCGTTCGGTTGTCGAACCCCGAGCGTATTCTGTTCAGCGGATCGGGGCTGACAAAGCTCGATCTGGCGCGATATTTTCTCGCCGTTAGCAGCCGTATGCTGCCCTATGCCGGCGACCGGCCGATCAGCCTGGTGCGCTGCCCGAATGGCGACAGCGGCGAGCGCTTTTTCCAGAAGCACCATAAAAAGGGAATGCCGGAGGCGCTGAAGGGCGTCGAGATCGTCGAGAACGACGGCGACAAGGCCGATTACCTGATGGTGGACGATGCGGCGGGGCTGGTCTCCGTGGCGCAGATCGCGGGGCTAGAGGTTCATCCGTGGGGCGCGCGCGTTGGCAACCTGGAGCATCCAGAACGGCTCATCTTCGATCTCGATCCCGACACGAGCCTCATGTTCGCGGATGTGCGCGAGGCGGCGCGCGACGTGCGCAAACTGTTGCAGACAGCAGGACTGGAGAGCTTCGCGCTGGTGACCGGCGGCAAGGGCATTCACGTGATTGCGCCGCTCGCTGCGAAGCAGGACTGGGAGACCGTCAAGGGCTTCGCACGTGGGGTCGCGGAGAAGCTCGCGGAGACTGAACCCGAGCGGTTCGTCGCCACCATGTCTAAGGCGAAGCGGCGCGGCCGCATTTTCATCGACTGGCTGCGCAACGAGCGCGGGTCGACCGCTATCGCCCCTTATTCGCCGCGCGCCAAGCCAGAGGCGAGCGTGGCGGCGCCGGTGACGTGGGCGGAACTGTCGCGCATCGACGCGGCGAACGTGTTCACGATCCCGGTCATGCTGCAGCGGATCAAGCGTAAGACAGATCCATGGGCGGACTACCAAGGCACGCGCCAGAAGATCTCACGCGAGGCGCTGCGCTTCTTCCTGTGACGTGCGACCGCCAAATCCCGCTGCCGACGCGGGGGCGCGGCCGCCGGTATGCTCGGTCTTTTCCCAATGGAATGGTGCAGTGATCAACTGCCACAGGGCACGGTAGGCCGCGAAAGATATCGCAAGCCAGTAGAACGGCATCATCAGTGCGTTGGCCGCGAGGCCGGGTCGGTCGCGACGCGCGGCCGCCATGGTGCCTAGGGCGATCGCGCTTGCGTAGCCTGCGATGAGATTGATCAGCCCGATGGCCAACAACCATTGGCCGAAAGCGCCGTCCGGCAGGGCCAGGATGCGGCCGTTCCACGCGTCGGCGACTAAGAGAACGTAGAACCAAGGGTGCACGAGCGACGACAGGATCATGCCGGCCATCAGCACCTGGAAGCCGATGAAGCGGCGCGGGCCAAGCTCCTGCCAAAGGAGACTGGGGCGGCGCATGTGAACAAGGTAGGTCTGCATCCAGCCCTTGAGCCAGCGGGTGCGCTGTCCCTTCCAGACGCGGAACGTCGGCGGCGCCTCCTCCCACGTGGTCGAGGGCAGAACGCCGACGTGCCAGCCCCGACGCGCGAGCCGGATGCCGAGATCGGCGTCCTCGGTGACGTTGTAGGGGTCCCAGCCGCCAACAGCGTCGAGCACCTCGCGCGGAAAGTGGTTCGATGTTCCGCCGAGAGGCACCGGGAGCTGCAAACGCTCGAGTGCAGGCAGGATGCAGTCGAAAAGCACGGTGTACTCGATGGTGAACTGGCGCGTGAACCAGCTGGCATCCGAGTTGTAGATGTTGAGCTGCGCCTGCAGACAGCCGATGTGGGGGCCGCCGGATCTTAGTGCCGCGAGCGCACGTCGCAGCTGATCGGGTTCGGGCGCATCCTCGGCGTCGAAGACGACGACGTATTCGCCGGTGGTGAATTGCAGCGCATACTGGATGGCGCGCGGCTTGGTGCGCGGTGCGCCGTCCGGCACGACAATCAACTGCATATACGGGGCGAGGGACGCGGCCCGCAGTGCGTCACTGGTTTCCCGGTCGATCTCTTCGACGATCAGCATCACCTCGAGGCGCGAATGCGGATAGTCGAGGGCCTTCAGTGAGGCGAGCAGGTCGCGAACGACGGCCGCCTCGCGGAACAAGGGGACCAGCACCGTATAAACCGGCAAGTCGTCTCCATGGGCGATGATGGCGCGCTCGGGTGGAGGGGGCGCGCGAAACTGCCATAGGGCGAAGACCCGCAGCGATACGACGCTCAGGAACGGGATGGCCATCAAGGCCAGGAGGGCGACGAGTGTCGTTTCGGGAGCGAGAAGGAGGCCAGCGCAGAGCGCAACGAGCGCCGCGGCGAGCGCCAGCCGCTGCCAGCGCCAAAGGCCCAACGCGGCCGAAAACTCCGGCGTACGGGACCGCAGGCCGCAAACGGCTTCGGTAAGATGGCGGTCGCCAGACCGTCCCGGCGCCCCCAAATCGCACGCAATTACTGGATCGTACGGGTCGGCAGGCGGTGCCGACTGGACTTCAAAAGCACTCTCCACACAGCCCCTCCCCCCGGCGGGCGACGATGATCTTGCCATAGTGTTGAGTTTCACCATAGTGGCGACGTTCGGCTCACCGCTTCGCGGATTCGATCCACCATGCGCCTCAAAATCGCGACCCTAAGGGTCTCCTCGTCCCTGGGCAGGCTGGCAGCCGCCCTGGTCGTTCTGCTCGCCGTTCTGGCCGTGGCACCGGCGCTTCCGCTCGCCCAGGAGCGCGGGGAGGAGGACGTGCCGACGCAGGCGCAGGCCGACGCCGATGAGCCGTCCAAGCGCGTCGTCGTCCGTTTCCTGACCGAGGCCGATTTTCCGCCCTTCAACTTCTACGACGAGGATGGAACGCTGGTTGGCCTCAACGTTGATTTGGCCCGCGCCATCTGCATGGAGCTCAACACCGCGTGCGATATCAAAGTCCGGCCGTGGGGTGAGCTGCTTTTGGCGCTGCGGCGCGGAGAGGCCGATGCCGTCATAGCTGCACACGCAGTGACGCCGCAGTCGTTGACCGAAGTCGATTTCACGGACAGGTATTTCCAGACGCCGGGCCGCTTTGCTGCACGCCGCGGCGGGGAGCAGGTCGAGATCACGCCCGAGACTTTGGAGAGCAAGCGCATCGGCGTTGCAAAGAACTCGCCGCACGAAGCGTTCGTGCGCACATTCTTCCGCTCCAGCGCGATACAGACATTCGAGAGTCCGGATCTTGCACGCGATGCCCTCATCCAGGGGCAGGTCGATTACATATTCGACGATGGCATCGGCCTGATCTTCTGGCTGCATGGCACAGCGTCGAAGCGCTGCTGCGAGCTGAAGGGCGGGGCTTATCTCGAACCGAAATACTTCGGGGACGGCATCGCCATCGCCGTGCCGAAGACGGACTCGCAGATCCGAATGCTGCTCAACGGCGCATTGGCAAAGCTTCGCTCGAACGGGCGCCTCGATGAGCTGGTCGAGCGCTATTTCCCCGTCAAAGTCTATTAATCGGGCAATTCCGCGGGACAGCGTCACCATGGCGCCACCCGTTAACCACGATTGATCCGATCCGAGGGGTGATTGTCACAATACTGCAAACTGAATCCGGTCATTGGAGCCCATGAATGCTAGGAGCCCTTGCTGCTCAAAGGGATGGGCATGATCCACTATCGCACGCTTTTCATCTCCGACGTCCATCTCGGGACCAGAGCCTCCCAGGCGGACCTGCTGATCGACTTCCTGCGCGAGGCTGAAGCCGACACGATCTATCTCGTCGGCGACATCGTCGACTTCTGGCGCATCCGCCGCGGCGCGATCTGGCCGCAAACTCACAACGACGTACTGCAGAAACTCTTGCGCAAGGTTCGCAAGGGCACTCGCGTGGTGTTCATCCCGGGCAACCACGACGAAGCGCTGCGCCAATACTGCGGCCAGCATTTCGGCGGCATCGAGATCGAACACCAGCACGTGCACACCACGGCTGATGGAAAGCGGTACCTCGTCATTCACGGCGACGAGTTCGACGTTGTCGTGCGTTATGCGCGCTGGCTCGCGTTCCTGGGCGATCGCGGCTACGAGCTGGCCCTGTGGATGAACCATCCGCTGAACTTCATCCGGCGGCGCTTCGGCCTCGGGTACTGGTCGCTATCGGCGCACCTCAAGCAGCGGGTGAAGACCGCAGTGAACTTCATCGGCGAGTTCGAGAAGTCACTGTCAGACGAAGCACGGCGCAACGATGTCGACGGCGTGATCTGCGGCCACATCCATCATGCCGCCTCGCGCCAGATGGACGGCGTGCACTACCTCAACTGCGGCGACTGGGTCGAGAGCTGCACGGCGATCGGAGAAAACGCCGACGGCTCGTTCGAGCTGATCCGCTGGCACGATGTCGTCAAAGAGCGCGAGCGCAAGACGGCAACGAAGCTCCTCGAAGCGCTACAGGTTGCATGATGCGTATCCTCGTCGCGTCCGACGCTTGGCACCCCCAGGTGAACGGCGTGGTGCGGACGTACGAGAGGCTTTCGGTGGAGCTGGCAAAGCTCGGCGTCGAGATGACCGTCCTGGCGCCGCACGAATTCCGGACTCTGCCGTGCCCGACCTATCCTGAGATCCGGCTGGCCCTGCCCGGTCTGCGCCGCGTTGCAGAGTGGTTCGATGCGGTGCGACCCGATGCGGTGCATATCGCTACCGAGGGACCGATCGGCTGGATGGTGCGCCGCTACTGCCGTCGCCGCGGCATCCGTTTCACGACGAGCTTCCACACCCGCTTTCCGGAATATCTCAACCAGCGCTTCGCCGTTCCTACTGCGTGGTCCGTGGCAGTTCTCCGCCGCTTCCACAACGCAGGCGCCGGCTTGATGGTGGCGACGCCGTCGCTCGGGCGCGAGTTGGAAGCGCAGGGCTTCGAGCGCGTACTGCCGTGGACGCGGGGAATCGATACGCAGCTTTTTCGTCCGCGCGATGTGCGCCTGTTCGGCGAGGGCCCGGTGTTTCTCTATGTCGGACGCATCGCCGCTGAGAAGAATATCGAGGCGTTCCTGGATCTCGATCTGCCGGGACGGAAGGTCGTGGTCGGCGCGGGGCCGCTGCTCGATCAGTTGCGCGCGCGCTATACCGACACGATCTTTGCCGGCAAGAGGACCGGGGAAGACCTCGCCCAGTGCTATGCCTCGGCCGACGTCTTCGTCTTCCCAAGCCGCACGGATACGTTCGGAATGGTGCTGCTGGAGGCGATGGCCTCGGGCCTGCCGGTAGCCGCACTGCCGGTTTGCGGTCCTCAGGACATCGTGACGGAAGGCGTCACCGGCGTGCTGTCGAACGATCTGCGACGCGCCGCGCTCGATGCGCTGATGCTCGATCGCTCGCGGATCAGCGCCAAGGCGGGCGAATATAGCTGGGAGTACGCAGCGCGGCTGTTCCTCGCGAACATCACCGGGGCATGCCTCAGCGGGCCGCAGCGCTCGGCAGTGTCGCGCAAGCTGCCGCTGGCCAAGTCCGTGCGCCCGCCGCAGGGCAGGTTTTTCTAGGTTTTTTGACACGAGCGGAGAGAGGCGGCTCGCGGGCTGAGATCCGGCGCTCGCGCCGCCGTGCCGTCGCCCTCTCCCCGCCTGCAGGGAGAGGGATAGAGATCCGAAGGCTAGCCTTGCGCGGGCTTCTTCTCGTCGTCGGCCGCGATCTTGTCGGCCATGAACTCGGCTTCGAGCGCTTTTTCCATAGCGACAAGATCCTCAGGCAACGGCATCCCGAACGCCTTCATCTCGTTGAGCCGCTCCATCACCTGCAGATAAAGCTCGTGCTTGTCGGCCGGCTCGTTCTGCATTCTCGTCAAGAGAAGGCCCAGTTCTGCCTTGAGTTCCTCGAATGCCATATGCGGTTCCTCGCCTGTTGCGGCCTAACGGCTCTTTGGAATTGTATATGGGGACTGGTTACCGCTACTCCACCGGGAAGTCGAAATAACGCTCCGGGTAGGGCTCGCCGCGCAACGTGTAGTGCCACCATTCGCTGGGATTGTTGTAGAAGCCGCAACCGCGCATCGCATTGCGCAGTAGGGCGCGATTGGCGCGCTGAGGCTCGGTGACCTTCGCGGTCAGCGTGTGCGAGCGCGTCGAGAAGCAATCAAATCCGGTGCCCATGTCGGCGCTGCCGTCGTCGGTGCGACTGCCGGCCTTTGAATCGCAGGCGCGAACCTCGACCGCAGACGGATCGAAGACGACGCCCTTTTTGTCCGCCGGCACTATGGTGAGATCGACGGTGCTGCCGCGGCTATGTCCGGAGCGGGAGGCGATGTAGTTGTCGCGGAAGAGATTGCGCTTGTCGACGTCCGGATAAAACTGCGACTTCATCTTCTGATCGCGCAGGTTGCGTCCCCAGGTGACGAACGCGTTCACCGCAGTCTGTGGACGATAGCAATCATAGACCTTCACCACGTAGCCGCGGCTACGAAGGTCGTCGGCGGCGCACTGCAGGGCCTTGGCAGCAGGGCGCGTCAGCAGGCAGCGCGGAGCCTTATAACCTGGGATCTGACTACCGACGAAGTTGCGCGACGTGGTGTAGCGCATCTCGACGATGAGATCGGGAATGACGGTCTTCGCATCGACGAAGCCGCGCGGCGGATCGGCGGCGTGCACCGCCGCCAGCCCTGCGAGCACAAAGCCGATGAGCCCAATGATGTGTCGCATGAAGCTCGCTTAGGCCTTTTCGTACGTGCCGACGATCTGCGCCTCGGCAAGCACGTGGCCTTCCATCGCCTTCAAAACTTCGTCCTTGGTCGGCTGGTCGAGGCCTTCGAGCCTGGTATCGAGGGCGTAGAGCTTGAAGAAGTAGCGGTGGCGGCCGACGGGCGGACAAGGACCGCCATAGCGCGTCCGCTTGAAATCGCTGATGCCGCCGCCTGTGCCCGCGGGCATCGACTCGATGCCCTCCTCGAAGCCCTTGGTGTCGGGCGGCAGGTTGTAAACAACCCAATGCACGTAGGTCATCTTCGGCGCTTTGGGATCGGGCGCGTCCGGATCATCGACGATGAGCACCAGGCTCTTTGCGCCGTCCGGCACACCCGAGAACTCGAGGGCGGGCGAGACGTCGTTGCCTTGGCATGTGAAGCCGGCGGGTATCTCGCCACCGTCCTCGAACGCCGGAGATGAAATCTTGAGTGCCATGGGGCGTCCTTAGAACAGCTTGAGGCCGGGAGGCAGCGGAAGACCGCCGGTCATTTCCTGCATTTTCGTCTGCAGCGTGGCGTCGAGCTTTGCTTTCGCATCGGCAGACGCGGCCACGATCAGGTCTTCTAGGATCTCCACCTCGTCAGCCTTGGCCAGGCTTGGATCGATGTGGACTTTCTTTACGTCACCCTTGCCGCTCAGTGTGACCTTGACTAGGCCGCCGCCGGACTGGCCGCCGATTTCGAGGGCTGCCAGCTCCTCCTGCATTTGCTGCACGCGGGCCTGCATCTGGCCCACCTGCTTCATCATGCCCATCAGGTCTTTCATTGGCTCATGTCTCCAGATTTCAAGCTCAGCCGGTGCCCGTCTCGTCGTGAGTATCGGAGAGCAGCGGGGCAATGTCGTCGACTGTGAATTTCGCGTCGGGGAACTGGTCTAGGATCGCCTTCACTGCAGGGTGCGACTTCAGCGCCTCGCGCTCGGCGATCTCCCGTTCGCGACGCACCTCGCCACGAGAGCGCTCGCCTGCCGCCTTGGACAGCACGACCACCCATTTGCGGCCGGTCCACTTATTGAGCTTCTCGCGCAGCTCGTTGGGAATGTGGGGCGGCGCGCCGGGCAGGAGGAAAAGGTCGATGGCGCCGGTGGAGGCATCGAATTTCACCAGACTGACGCGATCCTCCAGATGCACCTTCAGCAGCATGTCGCGGCGCTCGCTGGCGAGGGCGATGACCTCGTCGAACGAGCGGGGATCGGCGAACGACGGCGCGACACCGGCGAGATCATCGAGGGAAGCCTCGTAATCGGCGTCGAAGCCGGCGCCGCTGTCGTCATCGGTAGCATCACGGTCGAAAGGGATCGGTGCAGCGCCGGCAGCGGCGGACATCGGCGAGGACGTTTCGACCGGCTCGGCGCTGTTGAGCGGCGCATTGCGCGGCGGGGCGGTTTCGGCAGGTGCCGGCTTGCCGGAGCGCGCCAGCGAGCCTTCGCCGCCAAGCACGCGGATCAGCTCGTCCGGCGACGGAAGGTCGGCAGTGTAGGCGAGGCGAATGAGCACCATCTCTGCGGCGGCACGCGGGTTGGCGGCTTTACCCGTTTCCTCACCACCCTTCAGGAGCATCTGCCAGGCGCGCGAGAGGAGTGCCATCGAAAGACGCGTGGCGAGAGCCGAGGCGCGGCGCTTTTCTTCTGCGCTCAGCCCCTCGCTGCCGGCTTCTCCGCCAACGGCCTTGACGCGGGCCGCCGCGTGGACTGTCTCAGCCAGATCGGCGAGCAGCTGCACCGGCTCGGCGCCGTCGCGATGCAATTCGTCGAGCGATGTCAGCGCGGCCTTGGCGTCGCCGCGGAAGGTGTGCTCCAGGAGGTCGAAGATGCGGCCACGATCGGCGAGGCCCATCATGGCGCGCACGGTCTCGGCGCGGACATCGCCCTGGCCCATGGCGATCGACTGATCGAGGAGCGAGAGACCGTCGCGCACCGAGCCTTCGGCCGCACGGGCAATCAGTGCCAATGCATCGGGCTCGGCCTTGGCGCCTTCCTTGCCGACGATCCTGTCGAAGTGCGCGCTTAGCTCCGGCACGTCGACGCGGCGCAGATCGAAGCGTTGCGTGCGCGAGAGCACCGTCACCGGCACCTTACGAATTTCGGTGGTGGCGAAGATGAACTTCACATGCTCAGGCGGCTCCTCAAGCGTCTTCAGAAGGGCGTTAAAGGCGCCCTTCGAAAGCATGTGGACCTCGTCGATGATGAAGACCTTGAAGCGGGCCGAGATGGGCTTGTAGCGCGCGCTTTCGATCAACTCGCGGATGTTGTCGACGCCGGTGTTGGAAGCAGCGTCCATCTCGACGACGTCAGGATGGCGGCTCTCCATGATCTCGACGCAGTGCCGCCCCAGCGACGGCATGTCGATGGTGGGTGCGCTGACCGTATCGGTCTCGTAGTTCAGGGCGCGGGCGACGATGCGGGCGGTGGTCGTCTTGCCTACACCGCGGACGCCGGTGAGCATGTAGCCCTGCGCAATGCGTCCCGATGCGAACGCGTTACGGAGCGTGCGGACCATGGCCTCTTGGCCGATCAGGTCGTCGAAGCTCTGCGGTCGGTATTTGCGCGCCAGGACGACATACGGCTTGAGCGCACCGGCTGCATCGCCTGTTGTTTCCGGAGCATCGGAGTTTTTCTTGGCCATGACCCTGCCTCAGGCCCGCAGGGCCTCAGGCCGCAAGTGCGGCCCGGTGCTGAGCGCCGCCCCATTCAGGGGCGCCGCACGCCCTACAGAGACGCAACCGGCGCCCGTGAGCGAAAATATAAGAGGAGACTGACGAACGACCCGCGTCCTGATCGTTAGGGCTGCTTCCTTCCGGACCTGACCCGGTTGGCGAGGGATACGTCCGCCGCCAGTCTCCCGGGGTGATTATGGCGGCTCGGACCTCGGGTTACAACCCTCCCGCCCCGGGGCACCAACACCTTATCTACCCGTGTCATTTTTCCGCTCTAGGTTCGGGCGAAGAAGAGGCCGCGCGGTATTTGCGAGAAATTGACACTCGACGGCCAGGGCCCATAGGTTGGCCACGCATTCATTCCGGGGGGACAGATTGCAGATGAGGTATTTTGCGTCGCTGGTTGTGGCCGCCGTGGCGCTGGCCGGAGCAGTCTCGTCGACCCAGGCTCATGCCGCCTGCCCGGCGGGCGAAGATCTCGACATCCAGCTCCGCGACAAGGAACTGCAGCGCCATCTGATCCTCTCGGGCGTCCTCGGCGCCGAGATCGGGCGAGCCAACGAGAAGATGCTCCGCGCCGCCGTGATCGACTTCCGCGCCGCGAACAGCCTGCCCGGCACGGACCAGGAAATCCTGAGCGAGCCCGAGTGCGCGATCCTCAAGCACAATAACGACGAGGTCTACAAGTTCATCGGCTTCAAGCAGGTCGTCAATCCAGTCAACAACCTGAAGATGACGTTCCCGGCGGGGCTGCTGCCGCCCGAAGCCAAGCCATCGAAGCTGAGCTGGCAGGAATATGACAATCCGGCCGCGAGCCGCGTCAGCATCGACGTGTTCCGTGTGTCCGGGCGAGAGTCCTCGACCAACTCATTCGCGCTCGGCTACCAGTCCTACAGCGCGCTGACGCTGAGCTACATCCACAACTCCGGATCGGAAATGATCGCGGAGGGCGCGGGCAACCGCTGGGGGTCGCGCTACTACTTCCACAACATGAATTTCGAGTACCAGGGCGGCCAGCGCGGCATCTACATCCGCTTCGACATGAAGCCGCCAACGGATTTCGCACCGCCACCGGAGATCCTGCGCACGGCGCGGCTCGACAAAATCAAGAAGCAGATCACAAAGCTGTTTACCGCAGGGCTCGCAGGCGCCACGCCGCCGACCGAGAATGAGATCGCTTGGGCGCTGATTGCGCGCGCGGTGTTCAACATCGTCGCGTCGGATTTCTACGACCAGAACGGATGGCAGGAGCTGACGACGGCAAACTGCGTGTTCGGCTCCCAGCGCCGCGCCCGCCGCGGCGGCGTGCGCGTCGTGTTTGCCACCACCCGCACCCTGGTCGACAAGGACGGCGACATGAGCACCATGTTCGCCAACGCCCCCAGCGACAAGATCACGTTCGGATGCCTGCAGGTGAACCCGCGCATCTCCATGATAGGGCGCGGGGACAACACCTATCGGGGCGCATGGCGCGGGGGCGCGCGGGTCGCCAACTCGCGCATCAAGCTGCTGACCGACCCGATCGACCGCGGCGCCGAGAACTATGTGCGCATTATCGACAGCTCGGCGTCAGAGGATGCCACGCACGCGCTGCTGGTCATTCACGGTTACAATAACTCGTTCCTCGAGGCGGTACAGGCAGCGGCACGGATCGCCGGCGGCGCCGACTACAAGGGCCGCGTCTACATGTTCTCGTGGCCGAGCGTGCGGATGTCGCTGCGCTATCTGCAGGATGCCGACAACGCGGAAGAGGCCGAAGGTGCGCTACAGGCGTTCCTGGCCGCAATTTTGCGCGACAATAATGTGCGCACGCTCGACATCGTTGCCCACAGCATGGGCTCGCAGCAGCTCATCCGGGTGATGGGCTCGATCCGCGATATACTCGACAACCGGCGCCAGAACGAAGGCATGCTGCGGCTCGGCCAGGTGGTGTTTGCAGCGCCAGACGTCTCGGCTTCGGTGTTCAACACCAAGATCCTCACCTGGGCGAAGCTCGCCCAGCGCGTGACGATCTATACCTCCGGCGGCGACTGGGTGCTTTGGCTGTCGTCGTTCCTGCGCGGCTTCAACGACCGTGCCGGTGGACACACGCCGTGGGGCGATCCCCTCCATGTCAACGCCAGCAACGTCTACGTGATCGACAAGACGCCGCCGGAATACGACTTCTGGAAGTTCTTCGATTACACGCACGCCGACTACGTCGACGACAACGTGATCCTCAACGACATCCAGACCGTCATAACCGGCAAGCCTGCGGGTGATCCCAGCATGAGGGATCCCGAAGGCAAGGTGTTCAAAGTCACGCCCTACAAGGGCATGAGCGACAAGAGGTTCTGGGCGACACTGCCCGAGGGGCCGATTGCAGATGCAAAGGAAGCGGTCAAGGATGCGCTGACGCCGAAGACGACTGCGCCACTGGCGCCGGCGACACCATCAGCGGTTCCGGCCGCACAGCCGACGGCGCAGCAGCCTGCTCCGCCCGCATCACCGCCGACATCGACAGGCACGACGCCGTAGCTAGATGCAGCGGCCGCCGTCGACCTCAATCGCCACGCCGGTGATGAAGGACGAGGCCGGGTCGGCGAGGAAAAGCGCGGCGTTGGCAATGTCGTGAGGCTGGGACAGGCGGCCGAGCGGGATGCCGGCGAGAAACTTGGCGCGGTTCTCGGGTGTGTCGGGCATCCCCATGAACTGGCTAAGCATCCCCGTGTCGCCCATCACCGGGTTGATGGCGTTGACGCGGATGTTCTTGGAAGCAAGCTCCGCGGCGATCGACTTGGTCAGGGTTATGACGGCGCCCTTGGACCCGTTGTACCAAGTGAGGCCAGGGCGCGGACGTATGCCGGCCGTGGAGGCGACGTTGATGATGGAGCCGCCGCCACGCTTTGCAAGCTTCGGCACGGCAGCGATGGTCGAGAGGTAGATCGACTTCACGTTGACCGCATAGATGCGATCGAACTCGGCCTCGGTGACCTCCATCAACGGGCGGTTCGTGTGCGTGACGCCGGCGTTGTTGACGACGATGTCGAGCCCGCCGAATGCCTCGGTAGCGGCGCGCACCATGGTGTCGACGTCGACCTTCTCGGACACATCGGCCTGGATCGGGATCATCCTGTCGCCGAAGCCGGCGCACAGCGCGCGCACGCCCTCGCCATTGATGTCAGCGGCAATAACGCTCGCGCCTTCCAGTGCGAAGCGCTCAGCGATGCCACGGCCGAAGCCCGAGGCGGCGCCGGTGACGATGGCGACTTTTCCGGAGAGCTTCATGCCGGCCTCTTGTTCCAGGTGTTGTTATTTGCGGCGGCGAACCGGGATCTGGCCCTCGGCAGCAAGACGCGCTGCCTCGGCGCGATAGGGGCTCGCGCGGTAGGTGCCCAGCACTTTCTTTTCGGAGGAGAAGAACGACAGCTCCTCCAGCGCGAGACGCACCAGACGGTCGGCCGGATGGCCCTCGATGTCGGCGAAGAACATCGTCGCGTTGAACGTGCCCTCGAGCTGGTAGCTCTCAAGCTTCATCATGTTGACGCCGTTGGTCGCGAAGCCGCCGAGCGCCTTGTAAAGGGCGGCGGGCACGTTGCGGACGCGGAAGATGAACGTGGTGATGACGGGGCCCTCGTCGGGCTCGGCGTCGTCGGCCTCCGCTGACAGCACAACGAAGCGCGTCGTGTTGTGCACCTCATCCTCGATGTCCGCAGCGAGAACGTCGAGGCCGTAGATCTCGGCGGCGAGCGAGGAGGCGATAGCGGCGATCGAGGTGTCTTTTGCCTCCGACACGATGCGCGCCGAGCCTGCGGTGTCGGCTTCCGGCACGGGCTTCAAGCCCAGCTCGATCAGCTTGCGGCGGCATTGGCCGAGCGCCTGCGTGTGGCTCAGGACGCGCTTAACTGTGTCTAGACTCGCGCCGCGGATACCAAGGAGCTGATGGCGCACGCGCAGGAAGTGCTCGCCGACGATGTAGAGATCGGCGTCTGGAAGCAGGTGATGGATGTCGGCGACGCGGCCGGCGACCGAGTTCTCGATCGGGATCATGGCGAGGCGCGCCTCGCCCGCCTTCACCGCCTGGAGGGCGTCCTCGAAGGTCGGGCAGGCCACCGCCTCCATATCGGGGAAGGCTTCGCGGCACGCCAGGTGCGAGTTCGCGCCGGGCTCGCCCTGGTAGACGATGCGCTCCGCGGCGGGCCTGGCAGATGTGGTTTCGGCCGCGCGCTCGGGGCCCAAGGATTTTGGCATGATGCCTGGCGGCTGATGGAGCTGCGTTACGGCGCGGTTCGATGGCGCGCCGTGGTGAAGTGAGCGTTCAGACAGCCCCCAGCAGGAGGCGGGCCCGATCGAGGTCGGCGGGAGTATCGACACCGAGCGGAACAGTGTCAACGACGCTCACGTCGATGCGCATCCCGGCTTCAAGCGCCCGCAGTTGCTCCAATTTTTCGCGCTTTTCCAGCGGCGAAGGTTGCAGAGACACGAAGCGGGCAAGTGCCGCGCGGCGGTAGGCGTAGATGCCGATGTGGTGGAACAGCGGACCGTCGCCGTAGGGCGCGGTTGCCCGCGTGAAGTAGAGCGCGCGCATGCGGCCGGGCTCCGGCAAGGGTGATCCCACGACCTTGACCACGTTGGGGTTTGTGCGCTCCTCCTCGACCGTGATCTCCGCGGCGAGGGTCGCGATGTCGGGTCCGTCGCCAGCAAGGGGAGCGGCGCAGGCGGCGACGAGGTGGGGTTCCAACGTCGGCAGGTCGCCCTGGAGGTTGACGATGACGTCGGCGCGGGCATCCGGGTCGACCTTGCCGATTGCTTCGAAGATGCGGTCGGAGCCCGAGGCGTGGTCGTCGCGGGTCATCACGGCCTCGCCGCCGGCAGCCGTCACGGCCGAGACCACATCCAGCGAATCAGTTGCAACGACGACCCGGCCGAGGTCGGCTGCGAGCGCCCTGCGCCAGACCTGGACGATCATCGGGGAGCCGGCAATGTCGATCATCGGCTTGCCGGGCAGGCGGGTCGCCTGCATCCGCGCCGGGATAATAATGAGCGTGTTGGCCACCAAAGCACCTCGAAACGCCGCGGGCGAGGCAATTGGTCCCGGGCGGGTGCACATAGAACGGAGGCACGCTCGGTTGCAAGCCGATGCGGAGTTTCTATAGTCCCCCCCAATTGTTCGGCGGGGCCGGACGGAGAATTTCGGAGCGGCGGAATGCGATTTGATTCCTTCGAGCTATCGAAGATTGCCGGCGGATTTCTGTGTGCCCTTCTGGTCATCGTGGGCTTCCGCACCGGGCTCGAAATTGCCTCGCACGGCAAGCCAGAAGAGAAGCCGGGCTATGTGCTGCCCTTGCCGGAGGCGGCTCCGGCAGCTGGGACTGAACCAGCTGCGGCCGAGCCGGCGGCTGCGGCATTCGACGCCAAGGCCGTCGCCGAAGCCGCAGCGGCAGGCGATGCTGCTGCGGGGCAAAAGGTTTTCAGCAAGTGCGCGGCATGCCATTCGATCGAGCCAGGCGGGCCTAACAAGGTCGGCCCCAACCTCGCGGGCGTCGTCGGCCGAGCCAAAGCGAGCCACGCCGGCTTTAACTATTCGGATGCAATGAAGGCCAAGGCCAGCGAACAGTGGACGCTCGAAAACCTCGCCGGCTTCATCCATAATCCCAAAGGCTATCTGCCGGGCACCAAGATGCTGTTCCCGGGCATTGCCGATCCGGGCGACCTTGGAAACCTTCTCGCCTACCTTAACTCGGTAAAATAGGCGATCCGGCCCGCGATCCCGGGCAAAATGACAGCAAGTTAACTCGCCCCGAGGCCCGGATTTTGCGAGGCTCGGGGCGTTGTCATGTCTTGAAGGTCATTGCGGAGCGCAATGCCGGTGAAATCTCGTGCCGGATCCATCCTTCGCTCCGCGCCAATCCCCGGACAAACAAAGGGAATTTGCCTGGTGCTTCCGCGACTCCACGTCTTAGCCGCCTGCCTCGCAACATTTGTCAGCCTCGCGTCCGGTCCCGTTTTGGCCCAGGAGCCGGCGTCGCCGCCTGCCACCGATCCGCAAGTCGCGGCACCGGGGGCTGCGAAGAAGCATCACGCGTTGTCTCTACTCGGCGAGCCGAAGTTCAAGCCGGGTTTCGATCATTTCGACTGGGTCAATCCGGACGCGCCGAAGGGCGGAACGCTGCGCGCGTTTGCGGAGGGGTCGTTCGACAGCCTCAACGCCTTCAGCGTCAAGGGCGATCCGGCCGGGGGCCTCGGCCTGCTTTATGATTCCCTGATGACCGGCAGCCCCGACGAACCTTCGTCGGAGTATTGCCTCATCTGCGAGTGGATGTCGTATCCGGCGGATTATTCCTCGGTGACGTTCGGCCTCAATCCCAATGCCAAGTTCCAGGACGGCACGCCCATCACCCCGGAAGACGTCATCTTCTCGCTGGAGGAGCAGAAGAAGGCCAATCCGCGCTCGGCGTTCTACTACAAGAATGTCGTCAAGGCGGAGAAGACCGGCGACCACGAGGTCACCTTCAGTTTCGACTCCAAGGGCAATCGTGAACTGCCGCTGATCGTCGGACAGCTTACCGTCATACCGAAGGCCTGGTGGGAGGCGAAGGGCGCGGACGGCCAGCAGCGCGACATCACCAAGTCGAACCTGGAGGTGCCGGTCGGCTCGGGACCTTACCGCGTCAAGAGCTTTGATCCGGGCCGCACCATCACTTACGAGCGCGTGAAGGACTACTGGGCCAAGGATCTTCCGGTGCGGAAGGGCCAGTACAATTTCGACGAGCTGAAGTTCACGTATTTCCTCGACCGCACACCCGGTTTTGAAGAGTTCAAGTCGGGCAAGGTCGACTACTGGCCAGAGCGCACGGCGAGCCAGTGGGCCACGGGGTTCAACTTCCCCGCCGTCGCCAAGGGCTGGGTGAAGAAAGAGGCGATCCCGGTCAAGCGCGTGGCGCCGATGCAGGCGTTCGTGTTCAACCAGCGGCGCAAGCAGTTCCAGGATCCGCGCGTGCGCAAGGCATTCGCGCTGGCCTTCAACTTCGAGGAAGCCAACAAGAAGCTGTTCTATAATTCTTACGTGCGCGTCGGCAGCTACTTCGACAATTCAGAGCTGGCGGCGAAGGGCTTGCCGCAGGGCCGTGAGCTGGAGATCCTCAACGAGGTGAAGGACGCGGTGCCGCCTGAGGTATTCACCACCGAGTGGAAGAACCCCGACAATTCCGCGCCGGAGAATTTCCGCAAGCACATGCGCGAAGCTTCGAAGCTCCTCAATGAGGCGGGCTGGACGCTGCAGGGCAACCAGCTGAAGAACGCGCAAGGCGAAACGCTGAACGCGGAGTTCATGATCGACTCTCCCGACTTCCAGAAGATCGTGCTGCCGTACGTGCAGGACCTGCAGAAGCTCGGCATCAACGCGTCGCTGCGCGTGGTCGACAGCGCGCAGTACAAGCGGCGCGAGGACACGCACGACTACGACATCATCGTCGACAACTATCCGCAGTCGGAATCGCCCGGCAACGAGCAGCGCGATTTCTGGGGCTCGGCCGCCGCGGACCGCGACGGAACGACCAACACCGCAGGCATCAAGAACCCGGCGGTCGACAAACTGATCGACAAGATCGTTTTCGCCAAGGATCGCGAGGACCTCGTGGCGGCAACGCGGGCGCTGGACCGCGTGCTGCTCTGGAACTTCTACGTGGTGCCGCAGTGGCACTATCCCTATGAGCGGATCGCCCACTGGGACATCTTCGGCCGCCCGGAGAAGACGCCATCGCAGACGTCCGCCATGCTGCAGACCTGGTGGATCGACGCGGACAAGCAGAAGGCCCTGGCCGCAGCGCGGGGGCAGTGATGGCGAAGATCGAGGAGGCACGACTGGTTTTGAAGCCTGAAATGCTCACCCGCTTCGTCACTTACGCGTTCACAGCACTTGCCATCGCCGCCGGGGCTTTTGCTTCCGGCGGCTTTGCCAGCCCGGCAATGGCCGAGTCACGTCATGGGCTGTCGGCGTTCGGGGATCTCAAATACCCCGCCGGCTTCAAGCACTTCGAATACGTCAATCCCGTTGCGCCCAAGGGCGGCCGGCTGGCGATGATCGGCACCGCCGGGCGGACGACCTTCGACAGCTTCAACAACTTCATCCTGAAGGGCGACAGCGCGCAGGGCCTCGAATACCTCTACGACAGCCTGATGACGCGCGCGCTGGACGAGCCCGACGCTGTCTATGGTCTCATTGCCGAAAGCGCCGAGCTCGCGCCGGATAAGAAGTCCGTCGTCTTCAAGCTGCGTCCGCAGGCCAAGTTCGCAGACGGCACGCCGGTCACGGCGGAGGATGTCGTCTTCTCCTTCAACGCGCTGAAGGAGAAAGGTCATCCCAACTATATGCTGACGCTGCGCGACGTGGAGAAGGCCGAGGCGGTCGATCCGCTGACGGTGCGTTACACGTTCAAAGGCGATCTCGTTCGCGACCTGCCGCTGGTCGTGGCAGAACTTCCGGTGCTGCCGAAAGCCTTCTACGACAAGCAGCCGTTCGACCAGACGTTCATGACAAAGCCGCTCGGCTCGGGGCCGTACGCGCTCGCGGACTTCAAACCGGGGACGTACGTCACGTATAAGCAGCGTCCCGATTATTGGGCGAAGGATTTGCCGGTCAATCGCGGGCGCTTCAACTTCGATGAGCTGCGGTACGAATACTACCGCGACCGCACGCTCGAACTGGAAGGCCTCAAAGCCGGCAACTTCGATTATCGCGAGGAGTTCACCTCGATCGATTGGGCGACGGGGTACGACATTGCGGCGGTGAGGGAAGGCCGTCTGGTACGCGAGACCCTGCCCGACGGACGGCCGTCCGGAGCGCAAGGCTTCTTCCTCAATCTCAGGCGCGACAAGTTCAAAGACCCTCGCGTGCGCAAGGCGCTGGATCTGGCGTTCGATTTCGAGTGGTCGAACAAGAACCTGTTCTTCGAACTCTACACGCGCACGCAGAGCTATTTCGAGAACTCGGAGATGAAGGCCAAAGGCCCGCCGAGCGCCGAGGAACTGGTCCTGCTGGAGCCCTACCGCAGCCAGTTGCCGCCGGAAGTCTTCGGCGAGCCGTATAGCCCTCCGGTCACGAATGGGTCCGGCCGAGACCGCGAGAACCTAAAGCAGGCGAGCGAACTGCTCGCGGCGGCCGGATACGGCCCCGGGGCTAAGCCTCTCGACATCGAGATTCTCATCTTCGAGAAGGGCTTCGAGCGGATCATTTTGCCGTATATCGCCAATCTGAAGCGCATCGGCGTCAATGCAAACCTCAGGATGGTCGATCCTGCGCAGTACGAGCGGCGGCTCAAGAGCTTCGATTTCGATATGGCGATCCAGCGCTACTCATTGCGGCTGACGCCGGGTGTGGAAGTGAAGTCCTACTGGGGCTCGGACGCCGCCAAGATGGACGGCAGCTTCAATCTGTCGGGGATCTCGGACCCCGTGGTCGACGCCATGCTCACCAAGATGATAGAAGCGAAGTCGCGGCCCGAACTGGTGACGGCTGCGCGTGCGCTCGATCGCGTACTGCGTGCCGGAAACTATTGGGTGCCGCAGTGGTATAAACCCGTGCATTCCATCGCCTACTGGAACAAGTATTCGCGTCCAGCGATTGCGCCGAAGTACGATGAGGGCGTGATCGAAACTTGGTGGTTCGATCCCGATAAAGCAGCCAAGCTGAAGCAGAATTGAGCTCCGCCATATGGCCGCCTACCTTCTGAAGCGCCTGTTGCTCATCATCCCGACGCTGTTCGGCATCATGCTGATCAGCTTCGGGATCATCCAGTTCGCACCCGGTGGGCCGGTCGATCGCATCATCGCGCAGCTGACGGGGCATGATTCATCCATCGTCTCTCGCATCGGCGGGGGCGGCGGAGAGACGCTATCGGGGGGAAGCCAGACGGCCCTGGGCCAGGGCGCGGCAGACTCTGTCACCTCGAAGTATCGTGGTGCCCAGGGCCTCGACCCAGAATTCATCAAGAGCCTCGAGAAGCAGTTCGGCTTCGACAAGCCGGCTTACGAGCGCTTTCTGCTGATGATGAAGAACTATCTCACCTTCAATTTCGGCAAGAGCTACTTCCGCGACACGTCGGTGCTCCAGCTCATCAAGGAGAAGCTGCCGGTCTCGATCTCGCTCGGGCTGTGGATGATGCTGATCTCGTACATGATCTCCATCCCGCTCGGCATCCGGAAGGCGGTGCGCGACGGCGAGCCATTCGACACGTGGTCGAGTACCGTACTCGTGGTGGCATATGCCGTGCCGGGCTTCCTGTTCGCGGTGCTGCTGCTGGTGCTGTTCGCGGGCAGCTCGTTCGTTCAGTGGTTCCCCTCGCGCGGGCTGACGTCGGACAACTGGGACCAGCTTTCGCTGTTCGGTAAGGTCGTCGACTATTTCTGGCATCTGACGCTGCCGCTCATCGCGATGTCGCTCACGGCATTCACGACGATGACGTTCCTGACCAAGAATTCGTTCCTCGATGAAATCCGCAAGCAGTACGTGATGACGGCGCGGGCCAAGGGACTGACCGAGAGCCGCGTCCTTTACGGCCACGTGTTCCGCAACGCGATGCTGCTGATCATTGCAGGGTTCCCCGGCGCGTTCATATCGGCGTTCTTTGCGGGCGCGCTGCTTATCGAGACAATATTCTCGCTCGACGGCCTGGGGCTGTTGTCGTTCGAGTCCATCGAAAAGCGGGACTATCCCGTGGTGTTCGCCACGCTGTGGATCTTCTCGCTGCTCGGGCTCGTGCTCAACCTCGTGTCGGACTTCGTCTACACGATCGTCGACCCGCGCATCGACTTCGAGAGCCGGGAGGTCTAGCCAGAATGGACGACCTCAGGGCTCTGGAGACACCGCTCCCCCAATCACAGCCGCCACCCGAGGAAGAGCATCGGCAAACGATGCCATCGTGGCTGCGACGGCGGATGCCATCGGCTGAGAACATCAGCCCGCTCAACCAGCGACGGCTTGCCAACTTCAAGGCCAACCGGCGCGGCTTGTGGAGCCTGCGCATCTTTCTCGCCCTGTTCGCCGTGTCGCTATTCGCAGAGTTTGTCGCCAACGATAAGCCGCTGCTCGTCAGCTACAAGGGCGAATGGCTGTTCCCTTCGCTCGTCGACTACCCGGAGTCGAAGTTCGGCGGCTTCCTCGCCGTCACTGACTACAAAGATCCCGTCAACATCGACGAGATCAATGCCAACGGCTGGGCGATTTGGCCGCCGATCCGCTACTCCTACGACACGATCAACAAGGACTACCCAGGCCGCAAATCGCGCGACGGGGAAATCTGCCTCGGGTATCCGGCTCCGCCGCCGTGGGCGACGAGCGCGCCGCTGTGCGAAGCGCCACCGGACCAGCTCGCGCGATTCAATGCGCTCGGCAACACCAATTGGCTGGGGCTCGACGACCAGGGCCGGGACGTCGTCGCGCGCGTGATCTACGGCTTCCGTGTGTCGGTGCTGTTCGGGCTGCTGCTGGCGGTGATCTCGGCGGCGATCGGCGTGACCGCGGGCGCGGTGCAGGGCTACTTCGGCGGCAAGACCGATCTCATTTTCCAGCGCTTCTTAGAGATCTGGTCGTCGGTGCCGTCGCTGTTCGTGCTCATCATCATCTCGTCGGTTCTGGTGCCCGGCTTCTGGACGCTGCTCGGCATCCTGCTGCTGTTCGAGTGGGTGAACCTCGTCGGCGTGGTGCGGGCGGAGTTCCTGCGCGCCCGCAACTTCGAATACGTGAAGGCGGCGCGAGCGCTCGGGCTGTCGCATCGCAAGATCATGCTCAAGCATATGCTGCCCAACGCGATGGTAGCGACGCTGACCTTCCTGCCGTTCCAGCTGTCGGGCGCGGTGGCGGCGCTGACGGCGCTCGACTTCCTCGGGCTCGGACTGCCGCCGGGCTCGCCCTCGCTGGGCGAACTGCTGTTGCAGGGCAAGCGACATCTCGAGGCGCCGTGGCTCGGCCTCACCGGGTTCTTCTCGGTGGCGATCATGCTGTCGCTGTTCATTTTCATCGGCGAGGCCGTGCGCGATGCGCTCGACCCCCGCAAGACGTTCCGCTAGGGGGCCGCGATGACGACCGGAAACCATCGCTCGCTTCTTGAGGTTCGCGACCTGTCGGTGGCATTCGCTGGTGGGACAGTGATCGCGACGGACCGCGTTTCGTTCCGGATCGGCAAGGGCGAGACGGTTGCGCTGGTGGGCGAGTCCGGGTCGGGCAAAACCGTTTCCGCACTCTCGATCCTGCGTCTGCTCCCCTATCCTTCCGCCTCGCACCCTTCCGGAGAGATCTGGTACGAGGGGCGCGACATGCTGAAGATGACGGAGAAGCAGCTTCAGAAGGTGCGCGGCAACCGCATCTCGATGATCTTCCAGGAGCCGATGACGTCCCTCAACCCGCTGCACTCGATCGAGCGGCAGGTTGGCGAGGTGCTGCGCATTCACAAGCACATGGACGAAAAGGCCGTGCGGCGTCGCGTGCTGGAGTTGCTGCACAAGGTGGGCATCCGCGATCCCGAGCAGCGGCTCGACGCGTTTCCGCATCAGTTGTCCGGCGGGCAGCGTCAGCGCGTGATGATTGCCATGGCGTTGGCAAACGAGCCGGACATGCTGATTGCGGACGAGCCGACAACGGCGCTCGACGTCACCATCCAGGCGCAGATCCTGCAGTTGCTCAAGGACTTGCAGCGCGAGATGGGGATGGCGATGTTGCTGATCACCCACGACCTCGGCATCGTGCGCAAGATGGCCGAGCGCGTCTACATCATGCAGGGCGGGCATATCGTAGAGGAAGGCGCGACGGAGAAGATCTTCACGCAGCCGCAGCACGCGTACACCAAGCAATTGCTTGCCGCCGAGCCGAAGGGCGATCCGCCGCTGGCCGACGAAAGCGCGCCGGTCGTGTTGGAGACGGACAATCTGAAGGTCTGGTTCCCGATCAAGCGCGGCCTGATGCGCCGGACGGTGGACTACGTGAAAGCCGTCGATGGGCTGTCGCTCAAGTTGCGCAAGGGCCAGACCCTGGGTGTGGTCGGCGAATCCGGCTCCGGCAAGACGACGCTGGGCCTCGCCGTCCTGCGGCTGATCTCGTCGGAGGGGCCGATCGTATACATGGGCCGGCGCATCGACGGCATGTCGGGCAACGACATGCGTCCGTTGCGAAAGGACATGCAGATCGTGTTCCAGGACCCTTACGGGTCGCTGTCGCCGCGATTGTCTGTCGGACAGATCATCGAGGAAGGCCTCACCATCCAGGCACCGGAGCTGGACTACAAGCAGCGTCGCGAACGGGTCAGCACGGCGCTCAAGGAGGTCGGGCTCGACCCCAACGCGCAGGACCGATATCCGCACGAGTTCTCCGGCGGCCAGCGCCAGCGCATCGCCATTGCGCGCGCCATGGTGTTGCAGCCGAAATTTGTGATGCTGGACGAGCCGACGAGCGCGCTCGACATGTCGGTGCAGGCGCAGATCGTCGATCTGTTGCGCGACCTTCAGAAGAAGCGCGACCTTGCCTATCTGTTCATCAGCCACGACCTAAAAGTCATTCGCGCGTTGTGCAACTATGTGGTCGTCATGCGCAACGGCAAGGTGGTGGAGGAAGGTCCGGCGGCCGAGGTCTTCGCCAATCCAAAAGAAGAGTACACGAAGGCACTCTTCGCCGCCGCGTTCAACATCAGCGTCGAGCACGCGAGCGCGCTCGCCGGCTGACAAAAGCAGCATCGGGAGGCTCGAACATGTCTGACACAGGTCAACCCAGGCTGAAGCTCTACCACGCAGCGCCATCGCGCGCGTCGACGGCGATGTGGATGCTGGAGGAGGTCGGCGAGCCGTACGCGCTCGAGCTGCTCAATCTCAAGAACGGCGATCAGCGCAAGCCCGCCTATCTTGCGCTCAACCCGATGGGGAAGGTGCCGACGCTGGTCGACGGCGCCACGGTCGTGTGGGAAGTGTCTGCCATCTGCTGCTATCTCGCCGACGCATATCCGAAGGCGGGACTGGCGCCGGCGGTGCACAACCCCAACCGCGGGCCCTATCTAAAGTGGCTGTTCTATTCGCCAAGTTGCATCGAGCCGGCGATGATCGACAAGGCGGCCAATAGACCGCCCGTTTCCAGGACGATGGCCGGCTGGGCCGACTTCGACACCGTGATTTCGGTGCTGCGCGATGCAACGGCGAATGCTTCGCCGTATCTGCTGGGCGAAAACTTCTCCGCGGCCGACGTGGTGGTCGGCTCGACGCTGCGTTGGGGCATGCAGTTCAAGCTGTTGCCGGAACTGCCGGAAATGGTCGCCTACGTCGATCGCCTGAAGCAGAGACCAGCGTTGCAGCGGCAGCTTGCGCGCGATCAGGAAATTGCACAGCGGACGAGCGCATGAAAGCGGTTCCGCTGCGGGCCCCTTTGCGGCATCGTGGTGGGATGTCGCGCTCAACCCGCTGGTCAAATGCTGCCTGACGATGTCTTCCGCTCCAGGCTACAGTCTACGGTGACCGCCCTGCGCTACTGGGCGCCCTCGGTCGCTGATGCTGCTCGTCTCGAGGAAACGGAATCAAGCGACTATTGGCGGATCAACGTCGCGCCCATGGTGGCGGCCGCGTGCCCGTTCGAGCTGATACTGCACGCCGATCAGCGTTACGATCTGGCCGTCGCTGACGAGGTGTACGAGAACCGGCCGATCGAATCGTTCGATTGGATCGTCCCGTTCGCCAATGCCGTCGCTGACGGAGAGATCGTGCAACGGCGGTGGATCAGCCGGCTGACGGGCCTAGAACGCTCGGTCGAAACGGTGGTTATGCTGGGCGGCGGTGCCATTTGGCGCGAGGGCCGCGGTGAGCTGCCATCGAGGATGCCGACGCTGGACGATGACGGCACCGAGCTGCGCGAGAAGCGGTTTTTGCCTTATCGGCGTTAGTTTTTCTGACACGAGCTGATGGAAGCTTTGCTTGCGGCCGATGTTGCGCGAGTGGATGTCCGCGCCATAAGGCGCGGCGCCCCTTGGGCGCCTGCGGCTTCGCGGCTAGAGTGACGTTGTGCCCTAGTCCGGGCGAGCGGAACTCGCCCATGGCAAGGGCGAGTATCGCTTGCGTCAGGTCGTGGTTTTGGCGGGGAGGCGCTTAACAGCTGCGATCTCGGCGCCGAGCTTGGCGATGCGTTCGATCGCTTCTGGGAGCGTCTCGGCGGCGACCTGCATGTGATGAGCATTCGCGTGCACGAGCGTGATGCTGTCGGCCATGATGCCAACGTGGCCCTTCCAGTAGATCAGGTCGCCGCGCTGCATTCCTTCGAGCACGTCGGGAATCTCGACCTCGGTGCCAAGTTCGGCCTGCTGCATATCGGTGTCGCGCGGCGATGCGATGCCGGCCGCGGCGAGCGACATCTGCACCAGCCCTGAGCAGTCGATGCCAAGCCGGGTGCGGCCGCCCCAGAGGTACGGCGTGCCGATGAAGCGCTCGGCGATCTCGACGAAGTCGGGCGCGTTGCGTCCGATCTCTGCCACATGCCGGGTGACTACGAAGCCGCCGCCCTTCAACATGACGAAACGCTCGTCGCCCTCGACGACGCAGATTTCCGCGTTGATGCTCAAGTGCATCAGGGGCGGAGATTTGATGTCCGGCACGGGATAAACAAACGTGCCGAGCGAGCGCACGCGATGGGTCGGTTTGTCGATTTGCGGCGACAGCGCCTCGGCCGGCACGTAGCCGACGTATTGATCGCGATCGAGTTGGATCCAGGCCCAACCGTCGCGCTCGTCGTAGACGGTGACCTGCTCGCCGAACAGAGCCTCTGTCTCGAAGCCGTACTTCGGGGCGGGACGGCTGCGCAGCGGAACCGAGGCGCGGCTCACCTGAGCGGGGAAACCCTCAACGTAGTCGGGCGCGCTGACGCGGCCGTAAAGGCTTTTAGCGGCAAGGTCGATCCGGAAAGCGTTGCGGCGCGGGTCGAGGCGTTGGGCAGCAGGGGCCGGCGCCTCACGCTTTGCATCGGCGTCGACTTCGCTCATCGGCAGGCCTCCTTAGCCAGAGTGGCGAAGAGCGCACGGGCGGCCTGCGGCTCGCCGCCGCGCGGACCGAGTGGTCCGGTTGTCGGACGCCAACCGAAGATGTCGAAGTGCGCGAAGCGCTGTGCGCGCGGCGCGAACCGTCTCAGAAACAGCGCGGCAGTGATCGAGCCTGCCATCGGTGCATCCCATACGTTGTTCATGTCAGCCACGGGGCTATCGAGCTTGGCATCGTAGCCGGGCCAGAGCGGAAGGCGCCACACCGGATCGCCGATCGACGCGGATGTCGACAACATTTCAGCGGCGAAGGCGTCATCGTTGGTGAACATGGCGGGAAGGTCGGGGCCCAACGCCACCCGGGCAGCGCCGGTGAGCGTTGCAAAAACATAGATATTCTGCGGGCTTTCCTCGTCGGCGAGCGAAATGGCGTCGGCCAGGACGAGCCGACCCTCGGCGTCGGTATTGCCGATCTCGACGGTTGTGCCGGCACGCGAGGTGAGCACGTCGCCGGGGCGGAATGCATCGCCGGAGATGGCGTTCTCGGCGGTCGGGATCAGCACGCGCAAACGCACATTCAGCTTCTGCGCCATGATGATGCGGGCGAGCGTCAGCACCGCGGCGGAGCCACCCATATCCTTCTTCATCAGCAGCATGCCGCTCGACGGCTTGATATCGAGACCGCCGGTGTCGAAGGTAATGCCCTTGCCGACAAGGGTGACGGTGCGCGCGCCCTCCTGCCCCCACGTGAGATCGATGAGACGCGGAGCGCGCGGGCTGGCGCGGCCGACGGCATGGATCATCGGGAAGTTCTTAGCGAGGAGTTCGTCGCCGGTGGTGACTTCGATGCGTGCGCCGTAACGAGCCGCAAGCTCGCGAGCGGCGGCTTCGATGTCTGCCGGGCCAAGGTCGGAAGCGGGCGTGTTGATCAGATCACGACCGCGACACACGGCCTCTATCGTGTCGACGGCGAGTGCGCGGTCGGCCCCGTCAGGAAGGCGCAGGCTGACGTTGCGCGCGCTGGTGCCGGTCTTCGTCTTGTAGCGGCCGTAACGGTAGCTGCCGAGCCCCCAGGCTATGGCCGCAAGGGTCGGGTCGGATGCGGTCCGGGCAAGGCGGTAGCTGCCGGAAGGAAGGGTTTGCGGAAGCTGACCGAATAGCAGCTCGGATGGCCCGGAAGGCTCTCCGCAGGAGCCGCCGCCGCCAATGCCGAAGAGAACGGCTGCGATGCTGCCGTCGGGCCCGGGAACAAGCGTCGACTGCTTTGCGCCACCCTTGAAGCCCATGGCGTTGGCCCAGGTCTTCTGCTCCGGCGAAATGGGCAGATCGTCGACTGAGACATCCTTGCCGACGGCGAAGATCGGGATCTCGAATCCTCCCTTCCCTTCGGTGAGAAAGATGTCGCTCGTTTCCGTCAGATTGCGCTGCAATGTCTCATCGTTCATCTGCACGTGCTCGCTCTGGCAAGCCTCGACCTGATCGGGCATCTGGATCGTTGCCTCGGCGTGCGTCTTGTCGGAAAACCTGTTCCCGAAAGCCCGCCGAGGGCGCTAGCCCGCTCGACTCGACGGGCACAAGACAGGATCACAGGGGGCAAGGCAAGAGCATGGCCGAACATCGGTATCGGTTGGTAATCGGGAACAAGAACTGGTCGAGCTGGAGCCTCAGGCCGTGGCTTGCGATGCGGCGCCTCGGCCTTCCGTTCGAGGAAATCGACGTTCAGCTCCGCCAGCCGGATACCAAGGCTGAGATTCTCAAAATCAGCCCTTCCGGCATGGTCCCGCTGCTGATCGACGGCGACCTCCTGGTCTGGGACAGCCTAGCCATTCTTGAGTATCTGGCTGATGCACATCCGGAAAAGGGCCTGTGGCCGGCGGACCGCAAGGTGCGGGCCCTGGCCCGCTGTGTGGCCGCCGAGATGCATTCGGGCTTCATGCCGCTGCGGCGCAACTGCTCGATGGAGGTTCTGGCGGTCAATCCGTTGGATCCCGTGCCCGAGGATGTCGAGGCCGACGTGCGCCGGATCATTGCCTTGTGGCGGGACTGCCGGGCCAAGCATGGTCAGGGGGGGCCGTTCCTGTTCGGCGGCTTCACGGCCGCCGATGCGATGTATGCCCCGGTTGCCTCGCGGTTCCATACCTATCTGCCGGAGCTTCAGAAGTTTGGCGATGACGGGACGGCGGCGGCGTACGTCGAGACGATCCTGGCCATGCCCGAGATGGCGGAGTGGATCGAAGGAGCACGGAGGCAGGTGGCCGCCACGCAATAGCGACGGCGCCATTAACGACCTCTTAGCGAGGCTTAATCGTTTATTGAGAAGTGTCTCACAACCTGACGGTCAAAGGACAGAGATTCGGGTTCGCCCGCTCTCGCGCCGTCAGGGAGACCACGATGAACATCGCTTTGCCTCGCGTTCCGGCTCTGAGGCTTCGCCAGGGCGGCACCATTGCTGCGCTCTCGGCGTCGTTGCTGCTTGGCGCCTGTGGGCAGACCCTCAATTCCGGGGGCGACCTGCTATCGCTGACTAAGCCCGAGCAGGCCGCGCCGGCGAACAGGCAGCAAGTCGCGGCGCAGGCTGGCGCTCCCACGCAGGCGACGACGGGTGGGGTCAGCGACGAGCTGTTGAAGGCTACCGATTACTGGGGCCAGATCTATGCGAAGAGCCCGCGCGATCTCGAGGCGGCGCTGAACTATGCTCGCAATCTCAAGGCGATGGGGGAGAAGCGGCGCGCTCTGGGCGTGCTGCAGCAGGCTTCGCTCTACAACGGCCAGAGCCGCGAGTTGGCGAGCGAATACGGCCGGCTCGCGCTGGATCTGGACCAAGTCGCCGTTGCTAAGCAGCTTCTTGCAATCGCTGACGATCCGGCCAAGCCGGACTGGCGCGTCGTGTCGGCGCGCGGTGCGGCATTGGCGAAGGAAGGCAAATACGACGAGGCGATCCCATTCTTCGAGCGGGCGCAGGCGCTGTCGCCGGATCAGCCTTCGGTGATGAGCAACCTGGCACTCGCCTACGCCATGAACGGCGAAGCGGGCAAAGGCGAATCAATGCTGCGGCAGGCGGCCAGCGCGGACGGACAGTCGCCGCGCATCCGCCAGAACCTCGCGCTCGTGCTCGGACTTCAGGGCAAGTATGACGAGGCCAAGCTGATTGCCGCCCGCGACATGCCCATAACCAATGCTTCCGACAACGCCGACTATCTGAGACAGGTCGTGAAGCTCGATCCGAAGTCGATGCCGAGCTCGGAGCCGGGCAACTGGAATACGCAATCGAATATCGCCGAGCTGCCGGCCGTCAACGCCGTGCCGGTCGAGAAGGTGGCGCGCCTGTCGGAAGCGCCGATCGCGGATCCGGCCGCCGCCCACGATACCGGCTGGGTCGTGTCGGACGCCAAGCCAGCGGCCCCCAAGGCAAGCGCTGCTGCAGCAGAGGGGGGCGCATCGGCCGCGCCGTCGCCCAAGTTGCTATCGGTGTCGGAGATGGCAGCGCAGTTTGCCGTTGCTGACGAAGAAGCTCCGCAAGAAGCAAAGAAGAGAAGCGCGCCCAAGAGCACCGCGCAGCCGGCTCAACTGGCGCAGGCCAAACGCTGAGGACGGTTACGTCTTCTCTCTCTGTTTCCTAGCACGGAAGCGATCGTTGATCGCTTCCGACCCAGCTCCCCTTTCACGCTCAGAGCTGCAAGAAGCGGAAAGCGCAGTGGGGTCTAGCCCCACTGGTAGTAGCCGAGGGCCGCCGGGAACAGGATGATGACGAACAGCACCGGCAAGAAGAAGAGAATCATCGGTACCGTCAGCTTGGGAGGGAGCGCCGCGGCCTTCTTCTCGGCTTCAGCCTGGCGGATGTCGCGGTTCTCCTTGGCCATGACGCGCAGCGCCTGACCGACCGGCGTACCGTAGCGCTCGGCCTGCACAAGCGCGGTGGTGACCGCCCTCACGCCGGGAAGCCCCGTGCGCTTGCCAAGGTTATCGAAGGCCTGCCGGCGATCCTGAAGATAGGACAGCTCGGCAGTCGTAAGGCTCAGCTCCTCGGCGAGTTCGATCGATTGATTGACGACCTCCTTCGACACCTTGCCGAACGCGGCCTCGACCGACATGCCCGACTGCACGCAGATAAGGAGCATGTCGAGAGCATCGGGGAATGCCAGCTTGATCGACTGCTGCCGCTTCTGGATCAGGTTCTCGATGAAAATGCTCGGTGCGTAAGAACCCGCGAGCGCCGCGGCGATGCACATCGCCAGCTTGACCATCGGTGGGTAGTCCAGCACGCCGAGGACGAACAGATAGAAGAACGCGGCGACGAAGAACAAGCCAGGCGCTGCGACGCGAAAGAACATGAAGGCTATGAGCGGGGCCTGTCCGCGAAGCCCGGCGCGCTTCAGACGATCGCGCAGATCGGCGGTATCCAACATCTTGCGCAGATTAAGTGCGTCGACGATCTGCTGCATGTAGCCGGTCGGCGTGCGCCGCAGCTTGTTGCCCAGGCGCTCACGATTAGCGACCTCGGCCATGCGCTCGGCGCGCATCTTGTCGCGCTCGACGGCCATCGTTCTCATGCGCTGGTTCATCCGGTCCTCGGCAAGGATCGGCAGGGCGATCGTCAGAACGGTCGCGAACGCGCATATCGCCGCCAGGATGGTGACGAGAAACGTCGGATCGGTGAACAGGTCGATCAGTTCCATTGCCGTGTACCCTGCGTATGCCCGGACTGCCTTGCAGCCGTCGCACCTGACTAGAACTTGAAGTTGATCATCTTCTTCATGACCAGCACGCCCATCAGCATCCACAGACCGCAGCCGAGCAGCGCAAAGTTGCCGGTGCGCGTCTTGAAGAGCGGCATGATGTAGTCGGGTGAGGATAGAAGCAGAAGACCCATTACCGTAGGCGGCAGAGCGGCGAGAACCATGGCCGAGGCCTTGGCTTCGGCGCTGAGCGCTTTGACCTTCAACTGAAGGCGGACGCGATCGCGCAGCACGGTGGAAAGATTTCCGAGGGCTTCCGAAAGGTTGCCGCCCGACTGCTGTTGAATGGCGATGACGATGGCGAGGAACTTGACCTCGGGGAGCGGTATGCGCCCCGTCAGCTTGTCGAGCGCTTCGCCGAGAGGCACGCCGACACGCTGCTGATCCATGACCTCGCGGAATTCGCTTGCGAGCGGCTCTGCACTTTCGCGCGCCACGATCTGCAAGCACTCGTTGAGCGGCAGACCGGACTTCATGCCGCGTACGACGATATCTAGTGCGTTTGGCAGCTCGACGACGAATTTCTGCTGCCGGCTCCGGGTGCGCCGATTAATGAACCAGCGCGGTACACCGAAGATGCCGACCAGACCGCCGATGACCATCAGAAGGGTGCGCGTTCCGCTGGCCGGCAAGAGCAGCACGACGAGGAGTGCGATCACCAGTCCGCAAGCGATGCTCGAGAGCCAGAAAGTGCGCGGCTTGATGTCCAGTCCGGCGCGTGCCAGACGGAGGCGCAGCGAAACCTTCTCGCTCGCCTTCTGGCGGTCCTCGATCTGCTTGAGCGTTTCCGCCACCGACTTGCGCCGCGACGTCGCCTGCTCCAGCGGCGTCGGTCCTGTACGACGCGGCTCGACGACCCCCTTCATCCGTTCCGCGGTCTCGCGGTCGCCCGCGATGTAGGGGTATATCAATGCGTATGCGAGTGCGCTGATCGCCACGGCACCGAGCAGCGCCGCAATGAGGGATGCTACGTTTCCGTCAGGCATTGGAATCTCCCAGCGGATTGCCGTTTTCGTCGAGCACTTCGGCAGATGCGAGTGCCGCGGCGAGCTCGTTCTCCTGCCCGTAATACTGGGCGCGCTCCCAGAAGCGCGGGCGGGCGATGCCTGTAGAACGGTGGCGGCCGATGATGCGGCCGTTGGCGTCCTCGCCGGTGATGTCGTAGACGATGAGGTTCTGCAGCGTGACGACGTCGCCTTCCATGCCGAGAACCTCGGTAATGTGAGTCACCTTGCGCGAGCCGTCGCGCAGGCGCGCAACCTGCACGATGATGTCGATCGATCCGGTGATCATCTCGCGGATCGTGCGCACGGGCAGCTGGTAGCCGCCCATCATGATCATCGACTCGAGTCGGCTGATCGCCTCTCGCGGGCTGTTGGAGTGGAGGGTGCCCATCGATCCGTCGTGGCCAGTGTTCATGGCCTGGAGGAGGTCGAACGCTTCCGGGCCGCGCACCTCACCCACGATGATGCGTTCCGGACGCATACGCAGGCAGTTCCTTACGAGGTCGCGCATCTTGATCTCGCCCTCGCCTTCGAGGTTGGGCGGGCGCGTTTCTAGACGGACGACGTGGGGCTGCTGGAGCTGAAGCTCGGCAGAGTCCTCGCAGGTGATGATGCGTTCGTCGTGCTCGATCGAACCGGTGAGACAGTTGAGTAGGGTCGTCTTGCCGGAGCCTGTGCCGCCCGAGATCAGAACGTTGCAGCGGACGCGGCCGATTATTTCGAGGATCTTCTGGCCGTCGGGCGTGATCGTGCCGAGCTTGGCCAGCTGATTGAGCTTGAGGCGATCTCGCTTGAACTTACGGATCGTGAGCACAGGGCCGTCGATGGCCAGCGGAGGGGCGATGACGTTGACGCGCGAGCCATCGGGAAGGCGCGCGTCGCATATCGGGCTCGATTCATCGACGCGCCGGCCCACCTGACTGACGATGCGCTGGCAGATATTCATGAGCTGGAGGTTGTCGGCGAAGCGCACGTTGGTGGTCTGCACCTTGCCGGCGACTTCGATGTACGTCGTATTGGCGCCATTGACCATGATGTCGGCGATGTCGTCGCGCGCCAGAAGGGGCTCCAACGGGCCGTAGCCGAGCACGTCGTTGCAGATGTCCTCGAGCAGCTCCTCCTGCTCGGCAATGGACATGACGACGTTTTTGATCTGGATGATCTCGCTGACGATGTCGCGGATCTCTTCACGCGCCGCTGCGACTTCCAGCTTCGCGAGCTGGGTCAGGTCGATGGTGTCGATGAGCGCGTTGAAGACCGTCGTCTTGACGTCGTAATACTCCTCGGAGTGCCGACGTTGCTGTTCAGCTGAGACTGGCGCCGTGTACGGCGGCGGCTTGGGGGGCGTCGGACGGGCCTGTGCCTCCGTCGTGGCCGCGGCCGGAGCCGTCGGGGCCACAGGAGCCTGGAGAACGCGGCGGGGAGCAGTATCGCTGGTACGCTTACCGAACATCGACATTCCCTAGATCTTTAGCTTCAATTTCTCGAGGAAGGGTGTCAGGGCCGACGACTTCTTTACCGGCTGCGCGTCGCGCCGATTGGCGATGGCGAGGGCGACCTCGCGGAAACCGGCGGCGGGCTTCGCCTTCGCGCTCAGTTCCTCGATCATCTGGCCGTTGTTGGCGGCCTGACCGAAGGTCTCGCTGTCAAAGTCGATGACGCTAATGGCCTTGAGACCTACGGCAGTCTCGAATTCCTTCACGCTGATCTCCGGCCGCTTCGGCATGCCCACCATGTTCATGACGAGCTTGGGCTTGGAATCGTTGCGACGGAGTTGCTGCAGGAGGTCGACGAGGTTCTTGGCGTTGCGAAGGTTTGCGAGATCTGGCGCTGCGGTAATCACAACCTCGTCAGCCTGCAGCAATACGCTCTTGACCCACGGGGTCCAAAGGTGCGGCAGGTCCACGGCGACGTACGGCACGTTCTGGCGCACGACGTCGATCACCTGGTCGCAGCCCTCAACGGTAATCTCGTAGTCTCGGTCGAGGACGACCGGCGCGGCGAAGATCGACAAATGCTCGGAGCACTTGGTCAGCAGGCGATCTAGAAGCACCTCGTCAAGGCGCTCGGGCGTCGACAGCGCATCGGCGATGCCCTGCATCGGATCCTGGTTGAAATCGAGGCCCGTGGTGCCGAAGGCCAGGTCGAGATCGGCAATGACGACATCGGCCTTCAGTGCCTCGGAAAGCGCCCATGCCGTGTTGTGGCAAATGGTCGACGAGCCGACCCCGCCTTTAGCGCCGACAAACGCATAGACGTGGCCGACCGGCTCGGTGGCGGGATTGTTGTAGAGATTGGAGATCGCCTCCATGAGCTGCAACGGCTCAATCGGATCGACCAGATATTCGCTGACGCCTCGACGCAGAAGCTCGCGATAGAGCATCACGTCGTTCACCTGGCCGATGATCAGCACCTTGGTGCCCGGATCGCAGTTCTCCGCGAGCCGGTCGAGCTCCGCGAGGAGATGATCGGGAGGCAGGCTGCTTTCGAGAATGATCAGGTTCGGCGTCGGATTCTGCTGGTAATGGACGACCGCAGCCTCGATGCCACCCATGTGGACGTTGATGTGCGTCTTGGCGAGGCGGCGATCCTCGGCGGCGATCTGAATGATCTCGGCGGTGGCACCGTTCTCGCAGAACGCCTGAATGGAGATGCGCGGAATGGGCCGGGCACGAGCAGCCGGCGCCGCGACCAGCTCTTCGTCGAGCTCAGCCAGCGGAGCGCCGACGCCCGTGAGTTCCGGAGCGCTAAGAATGGGCTTGGCTTGATGCGACATGACTTGAGGCGACCTCGTTCACATGCGGTCTTAGTTGTCGGTGTCCGTATTTACGCGTTCGTCCCTGCTCTTGACTGCGCCGGTGGGCTTGCCCGAGACGTACTTGCCCCAGACCTGATCGCGGCGCTCGCCGGAGCGGGCTGTCTCGCTGCGCGGCCCGAGCAGGTCGGCTGGATTGGCGACCATGACGGCGAGATTGCGCTGCTGCGAGCAGCCGAGGTTCGGATACGGCAGATTTGTCGGCTCATAGGCCAGGTTCGTTGACCAGTCGCCGCACTGGGGCGGCTCGGCAACGAAGCGCTGATAGGAGATGCGGATCGGCGGATCGGCCGCTCCGTTGGCGCTGTAGGCTTCAACCGAGATGTCCGATTCACCGAAGCCCTGGTCGCGCAGCAGGTCCCTGATCTCATTGACCGCGTGCATCGCACCGACCTCGTTTGCCCCGGCGCTCGGTACGGCCACGACAAGCCGGCTGTTGCCGGAATCCGTCGCGCGGTAGTGGCCAGCGAAATTGAGGAGTTGCGCGCGCTGCGACGCCGTGAGGCCGTGAGAGCCGCGCCCAACGCGGATCAAGTGGGTCGTCGGCTCCTGGGACACGAGGATCGGATGGCGCTGCGAGGAGTCGATCAGCGTCCAGCCGGCAACCCGAGTCGGATCGTCCATGGTCTTGCATCCGGTGATGATCACGCTTGCTGCCGTGACCAAGAGCAGCCGTGCTGCCAACGAGCCAATGCCGCGGTGGGCGGACGGGCGGATCGCAAACTTTGTCGTCATGATACGTCTCCAGCCCATGGCCTATTCCACGATGAACCCGTAGTCGCCCTTCAGGTCGCCCACGGGTGCAGGGCGGCCGCCGCCGTAGATGCGGTTGATGTGGCCGAGGAAGTTGGCTTTGCGATCGGTCGGATCGCCGAGGCCGTCGAGGGGACGCGCAAGCTCCTGGCGCGCAACAGGGCGCACCATGTAGGGCGTCACGATCACGACAAGCTCGGTCTCATCGCGCTGATAGTCGCGGCTGCGGAACAGGGTACCGAGGATCGGCAGATCCTTGAGGCCGGGGAAGCCGTCGATGTTCTGACGGGTGTCCTCCGACAGCAGGCCGGCGATTGCGATGGAGCCTCCCGAGGGGAGTTCTACCGTGGATTTGGCACTACGCTTCTTGAGCGCGGGTATCTGGATGCCGGAGAGAACGACGGCGCCCTGCAGCGAAAGCTCGCTCACCTCGCTCTCGATCTTGAGGCTGATGCGGCCTTCGGACAGGACCAACGGCGTGAAAGCAAGGCCGATACCGAACTCCTTGAAGGTGACGCTCACCTGTCCGAGGCTGTCGACCACCGGAATGGGGAACTCGCCGCCGGCGAGGAACTTGGCCGGTTCGCCGGATACAGCCGTCAGGTTCGGCTCGGCGAGGGTCTTGATGAGACCGTCGCGTTCGAGAGCACGTAGAGCGCCACCCACAGCCTGATTGCCGGACTGCCACAAGCTGGCAACGCCGGAGTTGCCGAACGCCGTGAGGTCCTGGCCATATTGCGGGCCGTTGTTGAAGAAGCTCATGGTGCCGGCGATGGCACCTTCCGAGCCAATGCCGGGCGTCGGCAAGGTGCCGAGCGTCGCTGCGGTCAACGGCAGACCGTTGGCGGAGAGAACGGCGGTCGTGAAGTTACCCGAGTTTACCAGGGCGCCTACGTTGATGCCGAATTGCTTCAGGATCGTGCGCTGTACCTCGGCGACCGAGACGCGCAGCATTACCTGCTCCTCGCCCTCGACCGAGATGAGGTTGATGATCGGCTTTTCTCCGTAGACGTCCTCGCCGGTACTGCTGCCGCCGCTGGCAGTCGAGTTGTCGCTTACCGACTGATAGCCGGAGCCGCCAAGGCCGCCGATATTCGTGGTTGTCGACGTGTTGGTCGTGGCGGAGGGAGCGCTCGTCACGCTGCCGGCCTGTGCGTTGACCGCGGCGAACTGTGCGGCGATCTGGGCGGCGCGGTTGGAATCGATGGGCGTGCGCACGGATCCGGTGAGGACGATCGCGCGTCCAGCGATCTCGCTCTTTACGCTGGAGCCGGGGATGAGGCGCGCAAGGAGCTGGTCGAGCGCGGAAAGATCAGCGCCGATCGCGACATCGAGGGTCAGGATCTGCTGGCCGTACTCATCGAAGAAGAATGCGTTGGTCTGCCCAGTGCCTTTGGCGATCAGGAAGACGCGGTCCGACGACTGCACGACGGCGTCGAGCACCTTCGGATCGGAGACCAGCACGTCCTTCAGCGGGACTGGGAACTGGACGACGATGGAGCGACCGACGCCGAGGTCGATACGCTTGGAAAGCGGAAATGCAGCATTGGCCGGAATGCGCAGGATGGAATCGTCGCCCGCTGGACGCCCCTGTTTCGCTCCGTTGTGGCCCGCAAAGTCGGCGGCGTGCACGTTGCCGAAGCTCGTGGCAACGAGGTACACCGCGGCCAAGCCGGCGCGCGCCCATTTCAGGGTCGTTCGCATGATCTAGAACCTTTCGAACAGCCGGAAACTGATGACGCCACTCAGTTTACGCCGTACGCACGCGAGGGGACGCCGTACTTCAGTACGCGCACCGTTCCACCGCGCTGATCATTCATCGCCGCCGTAGGTCCCTTACCCTTGGGGTCGCCGTCAGCGATGCTACGTAGAGACAAGCTGATTTCGCCCGCCGAATTGGCGCGAGCGAGCTGCTCGGACTGCAGCGGGGTCAGCTCGAGAGTTGCGGTGTTTGCCGCACCCTCTGAAGTTTTCGAGCCCTCTTTCGCGCCGATGCTCTGGCCGATGGCCAGAACGCGCACGTTCCTGAAGAGGGTATCGGCTGCGATTTCTTCCTGTCCGCTGGGCGTGCGATCGCGGCGCGTGAGGATGACGTCGACGCGGTCGTTCGGCAGGATCAGACGACCGGCGGCCGTCTCTTCCTTGATCTTGGTCGAGATGGCGCGCATGCCGCTCGGAAGGATCGCGGCGAGGACGCCACCCTGGCCAGCCTTGATCACCTTGTCCTTTGTGACCGGCTCGCCGTCGAGAAGGGGCGCGCGGGCGATGGCGTCGGTGACGAGATTCATGCCCTCGCTACCGCTCTCCTGCGTGATGAAGCCGGGACCCACTGCCTCCTTGGGCCACGCCTGCCAGCGGAAATCGGTCGGCTGAGTGACTTCGCCGAGTTGTATGGCGCGACGCGCCACCAATACTTCGGTCGCGTCGATCGGCACCGAGATCTGGGTCGGCGCGACCGGACCGCTCACCATCGAACGCATAAGCATGAATGCGAGGAGGCCTGCGCCGCCCGCAATCGCAATGCCGATCAATTGTGCTCGCTTCACAGCCGACAGGTCCTTCAACCCGGTGCAATCCCGTACGCTCCCGACCTTGCCGAACAAACGTCAACGCATAGTTAATTGCCGTCGCGAATTGAGGCTTGGCGCCGTAATGCGGGCGCTGCTAGTGCGCGAGCAACAGGGGGATGGCAGTCGCCGGATAGACAATGAGGGCGCCGGCGGCGATCGCGACGCCGTAAGGCATGCCCTCTTTCCTGTTGTGGAGGCGCGTTGCCCAATCGGGCAGCGGCAGGGCTCCGGCGGGAAAGCTGCGGTAGGCGAGGAGGGCGACGGCGAGCGCGCCTCCGAAAACGGTCACATAGACGGCGAAAGGCAGGAGCTGCTCGTAGCCGATCCAAAGCGCCGCTGCGGATAGGAGCTTGGCGTCGCCGCCGCCCACGAGGCGGAACTGGAACAGCACCATGTTGACCAGCAGCACGGCGAACCCAACTCCGAAATGTATCAGCACCTGCTGAAGAGGCATCCCGGCGATAAGTGCAACGACGAAGAATGCGCCTACGAGCGCAACGGAGATCGCGTTGGCAATGCGCATCGTCAACACGTCCATCGCGGCTGCGAAGAGCATCAGCAGAGGAAACGCCAGCAATAGAAGTTGGTTGACCACGGATTTCTCCGAGCGACGCTGAGGGAAGCTTTGCGCACAACGGTAAAGGCGTCGTTCAATCGACAATAAAAAGGGCCGCCCGAGTTGCACGGACGGCCCCCTTATTCTTGCTACGCTCTATTAGGCGGGAGCGGTGAGCTTGCCGGCGATGCCGTTGAACATCGAGTTCAGGTTGGTGCCAACAAGACCGGCGCCAGCAACGATAGCAACACCGATGAGGGCAGCGATCAGGCCGTACTCGATGGCCGTGGCGCCGGACTCATCGTTGGCGAAACGAGCGAGGAAAGACTTCATGACGACAACTCCCAATTATTGGAATGGCCATGCACTTCGGCATGTACCTTTGCCCAACAGCCTTCGCCGTGGGACTGATGGAGTTATGAGCCCTGAATTCTTAAACCTAAGTAAAACGTACTAATTTGCTCATAAATCCCTCCTAACAATGGGTTAAAGTTATTGATAAGGATTGATGAGATTTGCTTTTCTTATTGGTCATCAAGCATCGAACGACTTGTCCACAAGTATTCATCGGGTAATTTCCCCCATCCGCTTCTGAAATTCGCCGATTGCAGTTCGAAACCACGCGTCTTGACGGCGTTTGTTTCGGATTATTTCTTGAGCGTATCTTTATTAGCCGGACGACTTAGTCTTGTCCTCTAGGCGAGAAACACGCCTCACCGACGCGCAAGCCGGATTTCGAACTGCGGGTTTTCGAAATCTTCACCAATGCCTGAGGTAATGCGTCTGAGTTTTTGAAGAGGGCCGCTTTCCGTGCCCGCTTCCCAGCAGTCAGGTGCAAAAGTGTTCAGGCGCGTCGTCGGCATTGCCGTACTTGGGTTGATCGCACCGGCGTCGGCCGGTGCCGCGGATCTGGTCGTTGCTTACGACCAATCCCTGCTCCTCCGGCTTCCTCGCCCGGTGGCAGAGGTGATCATCGGCAATCCCTCGATCGCCGACGTCGCCGTCCAAGGCGGCAACCTGCTCGCCATCACCGGCAAATCCTTCGGCGTGACGAACATCATCGCACTCGATGCGGATCGGAATGTGATCCAGGATCAGCGGGTGATCGTCGACCAGGACGACCGGCGCACGGTCGCCCTTTATAGAGGGTCGCAGCGGCAGACCTTCACGTGCGCGCCCAACTGCTCGCCGGCTATCATCGTTGGCGATGATCCCAAGGTGTTCGATGCGATCAGCAAGAGTGCCGCGAACAAGCGGGGCGGCTCTCAGCCCAATCGCGAGCAGCCGCAGCCGGGCGAGTGATGCCGGATCGGGACCGCAGTTAAGACTTCGGCAACCGATGTCCAGCAAATTTCAGACGAAGTAAGGTGTAGTTCAGGAACGAATAGTTACGGTCGCGTCGGCATTCGCCGAGGATCGTAGATGCGTGCATTCGTCAAATTTGCCCTGATCAAGCCGCGCGCGGACGGTAGCCGCCGGCTGCTTTCAGACGAGCGCGGCAGCACCGCCATCGAGTTCGGAATGGTCGGTTTGCCGTTCCTGCTGTTCATGCTCGGCATCCTCGGCTACGGCCTCTACTTCCTGAATACGACCTATCTGCAGTACGGAGCGGATACCGCCGCGCGCCAGATACGAACGGGTGAATTCAATACCGGTGGCGCAAAGGGTGCGATGACCGTCAAAGAATTCCGGGAAGCCGTCTGCAAGGCCTCAAAGCCCGTGATCGACTGCAGCAAGCTGCGCGTCCTGGTTCAACACGGCACCGATTGGTCGGGTCTCCAGCCACAATCGTGCAGTGACGGAAAAGGCGGACTCGCCGGCTCGACGGGGAGCGACAGCGAACAGCTGTCGAAGTACGCCGGGGCGGCGAGCGAAGTCGTGCTGGTGACGCTCTGCTACCAGTGGGACCTGGCAAAGAGCTTCAGCTTCCTCAAGCTCGATGGTGGCACGGGAAATGGGCCGGCTGTCATTCAGGCTGCGACGGCCTTCAAGAGCGAACCTTACAACTGACGGACGAGGCTACCTCGATGCGCCTGCTTTTGATGGCATCCATGTTCTTGCGCTCCTTGAAGCGCGACGCCGGTGGAAACGCCGCAGTGGAATTCGGCTTTATCGCGCCGTTGCTGCTTCTGATGCTGCTCGGCACGGTCGAACTCGGCCGCGCGATCAACATGGATCGTCATTTCGTGGCGGCGGTAGCAACGACCGGTGACCTCGTCGCGCGCGAGCAGTATCTCGGGACGAGCGAGAGCGCCGCGAAGGCCAACCTTGCGGGGATGATGGCCTCGATCGGGCACATGATGAAGCCATATGACGCCAGCAAGCTCAAGCTCTCGGTGTTCTCGGTCGCGGTATCGGCGAACGATGCGTCAAAGGCCAAAGTGCAGTGGGGCTACAATTACGGGAAGAGCCCGCCCGCGAACTGCGCCGACTACACACTGCCCCCGGAGATCGCGGCCAAGGGTGGCAGCGTGATAGTTGTTGATGCGACGTACGGATTCACTGCGCTGTTCGGCAGCTTCGTCCCGGGCATCAATCCGCAAATGAACTGGACGGAAAAATCCTACAATAGTCCGCGCAATGCCTGCGTCGACTATATCCAGGGCAACAACTGCGTAAACCGCTGCTAAGAGCCTATCTATCGGCTTCGATAGGGGTGCGCGAGAGCGCCTAGAGACCGCATATTGTGCGGCGCCGCCTGAGTGCGAATTGCTCCCGCTCGGCAACGGCCTATGCTATAAGATGATCAGCATTCAAACTACTTAAACGTGCGGGCAAAAAACGGCGAGTGAAGATCATGGGCCGGCGCTCCATACATACTCCTGAAGAATTGCGTGAACTCATTATTGACGCCACGACGACGATTGTAGAACAGCACGGGCTGGAAGGGCTCTCGGCGCGCGAGATTGCAAAGCGCATCGGCTATTCGCCGGGCACGCTGTATAACGTGTTCGAGAACCTCGACGACCTGCTGCTCATCATCGAGGCCAGATTGCTCGACGAGTTGGCCGTCCGGCTTGCCAATACCGAGAACTCCGGCTCTCCAGCCGAGCGCCTGCGACGTATCGTGGGCGACTACTACGCCTTCACCCAAGAGCGACCGAAGCTCTGGAACCTGCTCAACGAGCACCGGATGCCGTCGGGACAGGTCGTGCCGGAGTGGTATCACGGCAGGCTGGACAAGCTGCTTGGCGTGCTCGACGACGCGCTGGCACCGCTACTGGTCGATAGCGATCCGGGAACACGGCGTCGGCACGCGCGCACTCTGTGGGCAAGCGTGCACGGCATGACGTCGCTTTCGACTGCAGACAAGCTATCGCACGTCACCGCGCACGCCGGACGCACGCTGGTCGATGATCTCGTGCTCAACTACGTCGCCGGCTTGCAGAGCGGGCACGGGGACGAGCCGTTGAGGCATTGATGCATACTCACTGCGCCGGCGGGGTCGATGCAGGGGCCGGCTGTTGATCGCTCGGCGCGGCCTGCGTCGATGTCGGCAGCGACCCAGTCTCCGTCGTAGCCGCACCCTGGGCCGGGTTGACTGCAATCTGGCTGCGGTGCGCAAGCCCCCCGAACCATCCTTCCTTCGGTAGCAGTCGGTCATTGAGCGAGGCCCACATGGAGCGCGAGGTGATGCCGTCGTAGAAGGTCGAGATTGACGGCGTCACGAACAATAGTGCCACGGCAGCGGCAGCCATGAGGGCCGATCCGCCGGGATTGCGCCGATCGAAGGGCTTAAAGGCGGTTCCGAACGACTTCTTGATGTGATTGCCGAGCACGTCGACGGAATACATCTCATCGAGAATGAGGTGCGTCAGGAAGCCGATCAGCAGGAAGCCGCCGGCAAGCCACGCGACGCCATCCGGCCGGTCGAACACGTAATAGAAGATGAGCACCGTCGCGAATGCGGAAGCCAAGCCCGCAATCCACGAGTGCCATACGCCTCGATGGTTGGCGAGCCTGTGGAATGCCTGGTGCAGGCCGTATCGCACGAACAACAGCGATCCCAGCCATAACGCCCACATCTCGGCGATCGACAACCGCGGCGCGAAGTGGAACAGCAGCGCGAACGAGAAGAACACGGCTAGCCCGGCAAACAGCGCGCGGCTGGGGCGCGAGTCCTTAAGGTCGATGTCGGGAAGAACAGAGCCCAGCGATCCGGCGAGCGTGACTGCGACGAGGTTCTCCGGCGCGATGACGTCGGCCGCGAGCGTCAACGTCGCCAACGTGCCGGCGACCACCGTTCCAACGACGATATGCGTAGGGAAGTTAGCCATGGCTTGTGCCCTCCACTTCGCCCAGCGCGTCGCCGGGCCACCCCAGCCCTTCTCCCCATCAGATTCTCCCGTCGCGGCGAAGTGAGACGCCCTCGATGCGTGTGGAAAACCCAAAACTCCAGCATGGCGGCTGATCGCCCCGGGGACTTGCTCTCAGGCCTCATCACGGCTTAATGGCGCCAATGAAGATACCCTTCAAAATCAGAGGCACTGGCCACCAGCTCATCGCCGCGACCAGCATCGCTGTGGCGCTGCTGGTGCTGGCGATCAAGTACGTCGCCTTTGCCATGACGGGCAGCGTCGCGCTGCTGTCGGACGCAATGGAGAGTATCGTCAATGTCGTGACGGCCGTCGTCGCGCTCGTCGCCATACGCATCGGGGCGCAGCCACCGGACCGCGGGCATCCGTTCGGTCATCACAAGGCCGAGTATTTCGCGGCGGTGCTCGAGGGCGCGCTGATCATCCTGGCGGCGGGCCTCATCTTCAAGGAGGCCATTGGCGCGATCATCACGCCGCGCGCGCTCGACCAGCCGGTCGCGGGGTTGGTTGTCAGCGGTATCGCCACCGCCATGAATGCTGCATGGGCTGCGGTGCTCATCAACCGCGGGCGTCATTTGAGGTCGCCCGCTATGGAGGGTGACGGCAAACACCTCTTGAGCGACGTGGTGACCTCAGTTGGGGTTATCATCGGTCTCACACTCGCGACGCTGACCGGGTGGAGCATCCTCGATCCGCTGATCGCTGCAGCCGTCGCCATCAACATTCTGCGCATCGGCTACGAGCTTGCGATCACATCGATGAGCCAGCTCATGGATCAGGCCGCCTCTCCTGAGATCCAGGAGCGCATAAGCGCTGCGATTCGCGCCAACGGCGAGGGTGCTCTGCAGGCCCACGACATTCGCACGCGGACGGCCGGTCCGCAGACGTTCGTCGAGTTCCATCTTGTCGTGCCGGGCGGTATGACGGTGGAGGCGGCGCACGAGATCTGCGACCGGATCGAGGACGCGCTGGAAAACGAGCTCGCCAACACGGATGTGGTCATCCACGTGGAACCCGACCACAAGGCCAAGCACAAAGGCGCCGTCGAGCTTTAAGCCTATAGGGCCGATCAAGGTCTTGGCGATTGCGCGCGGACACCATTGGCGGCTAATAGCGCGATGGGCAGCGAACACACCACCGGCGTCAGGCTATTCGTCGATACCCCGCTCTCGGGCGGGGCCGAGTTCGCGTGCATGCCTGAGCAGGCGAATTATCTGGTCAATGTGCTGCGCCTTTCCCCGGGCGCAGAAATCCTCATCTTCAACGGCCGGGACGGCGAATGGCGGGCGACGATCGCCGAGGTGGCTAAGCGCCGCTGCACGCTTACCTGCGGGGCGCTTACTCGAGCTCAAAGTGATGGCCCCGACGTGCATTACGTGTTCGCGCCACTGAAGCATGCGCGGCTCGACTACATGGTGCAGAAGGCGACCGAACTCGGGGTGGCGCGCCTGCAGCCGGTGCTGACGCGACGCACGGTGGCGGCACGCGTCAATCTGGAACGGATGCGGGCCAACACGATCGAGGCGGCAGAGCAATGCGGGGTGCTGCGCGTGCCCAGCGTCGGGGAGCCCGTAAAGCTGGAAGCGCTACTGGCGGCGTGGGATCCAGGCCGACGGCTCATATTCTGTGACGAGGCTGCGGCCGTCGCCGATCCGCTCGCAGTGCTCGCGGGCGTGGGAAGCGGTCCGCTCGCGGTGCTCATCGGACCGGAAGGCGGATTCGACGGCGGCGAGCGCGAGATGCTGGTCCGCCAGCCATATACGACCGCGATCTCGCTGGGGCCGAGAATCATGCGCGCAGATACTGCAGCTGTGGCCGCGTTGTCGCTGGTCAATGCGGCGGTCGGGGACTGGCGGTAGAGGGACCGCATAGAACAAGAGGCCGCCCCTGCGGGCGGCCCCTTCGAAGACGCTGAGACGGTAGCGATTAATTACCGCACTTGTCGTCCAGCTTATCCATGGCGGCATCGTAGACCTTGCCGTCATCCGATTCAGGATCCAGGTCGGCGCCGGCCTCGAAGGCGGTCTGGAACTCCGGACCGAGCTGCTTCATGAAGCCGTCCATCTTCTTGTCCAGTTCCTCGGCCTTGCTGTCATCCTCGGCGTCGGCCGAAGACATGACCTTGCTCATCTCGCAATAGACCTTGAGCTTTGCCGCGTCGCCGCTGACACTCTCAAAGGTCTTCACGGCCGATTCCACCGCTGCATTGGCGGCGAGAACCGGCGAGGCGAGCAGGCCGCAGAGGGCAAAGGCGGCCAAGTACTTTTTCATTGTGTTCTCCCATAGGGTTGTGAGCGTAGTGCTTAGCGGGTGACTGGCAACGGCATTCAACTCGTCAGGCATATCCCAATCCATCAACGGCGGCGAGCCGCCAAAGCCGTCGGATCGGCAGGACAATCCGGCAGAAGATTCCTGGCGCGCAATAGTGTTTTTTTGTGGTAGCTGCATTCGGGTTGCCCCGACCGTAGGGCCCGGTTGCACCCGGCCGCCCAAGGCCTTAGAGGCTCAACTTCCGAATGCCGCAACCTATCAGCGGTAGACTGTGTCGCACTGCCGACATCCGAGCCGCCAAACCCCGGACGCAAAACAGCTTCGTCGCAATCTGAAGGCACGCTTATGTCCACCCGTGAAGAAGGTGCGCCAGCCCCGGTCGTACGCTCGCGTGACGATCTCGTGGCTTGGATCGCAGCCGGCGAGAAGCCGAAGGACGCGTGGCGCATAGGCACCGAGCACGAAAAGTTCGTATTCCACACCGACACCCTCACACCCGTCCCCTACGACGGCGAGCGCAGCATATCGGCGCTGATGCATGCTCTGATCTCGCGCTTCGGCTGGGATCCGATCATGGAGGGCGACAAGGTCATCGCGCTGAAGCGCGAGGGATGCGAAATCTGCGGCAACATCAGCCTGGAGCCGGGCGGGCAGTTTGAACTGTCGGGCGGCGCGGTCGATACGCTGCACGCGACGGCGGCGGAGACACGCGGACATCTGCGGCAGATCCTGAGCGTTGGCGAGCCGCTGGGCATCGGTTTCATCGGCCTGGGTTTTTCTCCCAAGTGGACGCTCGCCGAGACGCCACATATGCCGAAGCAGCGTTACGCCATCATGACGAACTACATGCCGACGGTCGGCTCGTACGGCCTCGACATGATGTACCGGACCGCAACCATCCAGGTGAACCTCGACTTCGCCAACGAAGCGGACATGGTCAAGAAGCTACGGGTTTCGCTCGCGTTGCAGCCTATCGCCACGGCGCTGTTTGCCTCCTCGCCGTTCACGGAGGGGCGCCTCAACGGCTTCAAATCGATGCGCAGCGAAGTGTGGCGCGACACCGACAAGCGACGAACGGGAATGCTGCCGTTCGCGTTCGAGGCCGGCATGGGCTACGAGCGCTACGTCGATTATGCCCTCTCCGTGCCGATGTATTTCGTCTACCGCGGCGGCCGCTACATCGACGCTTCTGGCGCCTCCTTCCAGGACTTCCTCGACGGCAAGCTGCCGCAACTGCCGGGCGAGCATCCGACGCTCTCGGACTGGTCGGACCACCTCACAACGCTGTTTCCGGAGGTTCGTCTCAAGCGCTTCTTGGAGATGCGCGGCGCCGACAGCGGGCCTTGGCAGCGGATCTGTGCGCTGCCCGCGTTCTGGGTAGGCTTGCTCTACGACGAGGAGGCTCTGGAAGCGGCCTGGCAGCTCGTCAAGGACTGGACCGAGGAGGAGCGCGAGGATTTGCGCAACGCAGTGCCGAAATCCGCCCTCGCGACGCCGTTCCGCTCCACGACCGTCCAGCAAATCGCGCGGGAGGTGCTGCGTATCTCAAGGCGCGGACTGCGCGCCCGCCGCCGGATCAACAACTGCAGTCAGGACGAGTCTATCTATCTCGATCTGCTCGACGAGGTGGCGGTCTCGGGCAAGACCCTGGCCGACCGACTCATCGAGCGGTACGAGGGGCCCTGGTCGGGCCAGATCGACCATGTCTTTGAGGAATATGCGTTCTAAGCCCCTGGCGTCGCGGTTCAGCTTGTGTTCATGCTAGGCGACGTTAACTCGTCCCCAGGGCACCAAGGGGCAATTCTCAGGTATCCCGTTTCGACGAGCCGAAGCGGTACAAGCGGCGGGAGAACGAACGTGCTCGGACGGAAGTTGAATTGGGTGCTGATATGCGGCCTGGCCGTGGCCGCCGCGCTCATCGGCATTGGGCTGGTGCCTGACGGCCGCGTGGCGGCGGGCTCGTGCGGATCGGCCTGCAAGAGCGAATACAATCAGTGCCGCATTAATACCAAGGGCGCGGGAAGCTGCGAAGTCGCCTTCACGCGCTGCATGCAGAGCTGCATCCGCAAGTAGCGCCTGGCCCGATCGATTTTTACCTTCGAAGAGCAGTGCGGCGAGACAGCCTGCGCCGATAGGCGCCCATGAAGATCTAGCCGCGATTTATTTGTGCAGCTTCAGGAACGCTATCAGGTCGGCGCGCTCCGCGTCGTTCTTGATGCCTGGGAATGCCATGACGTTACCCGGCAGATATGTATCGGGCGCTGCGAGATACGCCGAGAGCTTGTCCTCGGTCCACACGAGCCCGCCACTTCCCGCTTTGAGCATGGCGTCCGAATAGTTGAAGCCCGGCGCAGCGCCAGCCTTGCGGCCGACAACACCGGTCAATGCGGGGCCGGCCTTGTTGGCGGCGGCAGGGCCGATCGCGTGGCACGCGCGGCAGCGCTTGAACACCGCCTCTCCCTTGGCGGCATCCTGGGCGACGGCAGGCGCGCCGGCCAGCAACGCGACCGCCACCGCGAGATACGCTCTGCGCTTCATGCTGTCCTCCCTGTCACCGACACATCAGCAAAAGCTTAGCCGGGAAACAAGGCAGTTCGACGCCGAAGCGAACGACACCGTCTCAGAGCGTCGCTGCGTGGCTCGTCCGCCTGCGACTGGCCGGGGAGGAGCGTGGAGGGGTCATCTTGTTGAAGATCAAATCCTTTTCCCAATACGGCTCCGGTCCGTACAGGCTGGAAAAGAACTCTATGAAGGCTTCGACTTTGGCCGGCATGAAATCGCGGCTCGGATGGACGACGTAGATGCCCCGACTTTCAACACTTCTGTACCCGGGCAGCACCACGACGAGCCGGCCGTCAGCAATCGCCTCGGCCGCCTCCCAAGTCGACAGCAATCCAATTCCGGCGCCTGCAGAGACGAGCCCGCGAACGAAATCGGCCGAATCGCATCTCACATTGCCGCTTGGGCGGAGCTGCTGCTCGCCATCGGGCCCAAGGAGACGCCAAACGTCCGACGTGCTGACGGACAGGCAGTTGTGGAACTCGATATCGGCAAGGCTCGTGGGGGCGCCGCGATGTTCCACATAGGCAGGCGCGGCGCACATCGTCAGGTTGTCGGGCGCGAGGCGAAGGGCAACGAGCGAGGAGTCGGCCAGCTCACCGACGCGGATCGCGAGGTCGTAGCCTTCGCGGACAATGTCGACGGGTGTATCAGCGACATGCACGTCGAGGCGGATGTCGGGGTAGCGCGACAGAAAATCTGGAATGTGTGGGGCGACATGCATTCGTCCGAATGATGTCGGCACACTCACCTTGAGGACGCCGCGGGGCGCCGTATTGCGATGGCTGATAAAGTCCTCAGCCTCGTCGCACATGTTGAGTATTTCCACGACGCGCTTGAAGTATCCAACGCCGGTTTCGGTGAGCATGAGCTGGCGTGTCGTGCGCTGGAACAGCCGCGCGCCCAGCCTCTCTTCGAGCTGGCTGATGCGTTTGGAAACTACGGCAGGCGTAAGACCCATCTCACGGCCTGCGGCGGACATATTGCCGGTGCGTGCCACGCGTGCGAATATCTGTAGATCGCTTATCGAGGGCATTTTCCCCCCGTTTTTATGATGTCCCGGCAGCTAGGCCAGGCCCTCGGGTGCAAATCGACTTCAGGTATGATCACGGCTAACAATAAGCTATCGGTCGAACAGCTTAAAAGCTGTACTGTCGTACAATAGCGGCAGTATGCCAGGAGTGGGCCGGGAAGCGATAATGAATTGTTGCGCGAGCCGCGCAGCTGCTGGAACCACTAGCCGGAGAATACTATGACGCTGGCGAGGATGCCGGAGCCAGACGGGACCGTGCTCGACCGGAGCGGCGCCATCATCAAGGAACTCGAGGCGCTGATCGGCGCCGATGGTGTCATCTCCGAAGAGGAAGGCCGTCGCGCGTTCGAAGCAGACGCGCTCAACGCCTATCGGCAGGTGCCGCTCGTCGTCGTTCTGCCGCGCACGACCGAGGACGTGTCCAAGGTCCTCAGGTATTGCCATCAGAACGGCCTCAAGGTCGTGCCGCGCGGTGCGGGAACGTCGCTGTGCGGGGGCGCGCTGCCTGCCGCCGACTCCGTCGTCATCGGCACCTCGCGAATGAACCGCGTGCTCGATACCGACTTCATCAACCGCACCATCACAGTCGAGTCCGGCATCACCAATCTCGCCATCACCGAGGCCGTGTCCGCGGAAGGATTCTTCTACGCGCCCGACCCGTCGAGCCAGCTCGCGTGTACGATCGGCGGCAACCTCGCCATGAACTCGGGCGGCGCGCACTGCCTCAAATACGGGGTCACGACCAACAACGTGCTCGGGCTGAAGATGGTGCTGATCGATGGGGAGGTCGTCGAGATCGGCGGCGCCTACCTCGACTCGGAGGGCTACGACTTCCTCGCGCTGATCATCGGATCGGAAGGTCAGTTCGGGATCGTGACCGAGGCCACGCTCAAAATCGTTCCGGCAGCGGAAACAGCACGCCCGGTCATGCTCGGGTTCTCAACGTGCGAGGCCGCGGGCCAGTGCGTTGCCGCCATCATCGGCTCGGGGATCATTCCCGTGGCCATCGAATACATGGACCGTCCGGCGATCGCCGTGGCAGACGCCTACGCAAAGGCCGGCTATCCGCTCGACGTCGAAGCGCTGCTCATCGTCGAAGTGGAAGGATACGATGACGAGACGACGCGGCTGCTGCGCGATATCGTCGACATCGCACGCTCATATGATCCGCAGGTGATCGAAGCGAGCACCTCGCCGGAACACAGCGCCCGCATCTGGAAAGGCCGGAAGGCGGCGTTCGGCGCCATGGGCCGCATCTCCGACTACTACTGCATGGACGGGACGATACCGCTGTCGCGGCTGCCCGAGGTTCTCGCGCGCATTACGCAGATATGCACCGAATACCGGCTCAAGGTGGCCAACGTATTCCACGCCGGAGACGGCAACCTGCATCCGCTGATCCTGTACAATGCCAATGACGCAGACGAAGCACGCCGGGCAGAGCTGGCGGGCGCAGAGATATTGAAGCTGTGCGTAGCCGTCGGCGGATGCCTCACGGGAGAGCACGGTGTCGGCATCGAGAAGCGCGACCTGATGGACGTGCAGTTCTCGCCGTCAGATCTGGCCGTGCAGATGCGCATCAAGAGTGTGTTCGACCCCAATTGGCAGCTCAACCCCGGCAAGGTCTTCCCGCTCAGTGCGACCGAAGCCAGCGGCGAGCAGCGCCCTGCCGCGATCCAGGCGGCCTGAGGAGATTACCTTGAGCGATTTGCAGCGGCCTGCCGCCGACTGGGAGCTACAGTTCATCATTGCCGGCTGTGCCGAGAAGCAGCTGCCGATCGAGATCGTCGGCTCGGGCTCCAAGCGGGCCATCGGTCGGCCGGTCGACGGCACGGTGACGATAACTACAAGCTCGATACGCGGCATTTCTCTCTACGAGCCGAACGAGCTGGTGATGTCCGCGCGCGCGGGAACGCCGCTGACGCAGGTCGAAGCCGAGCTTGCAGCACGCGGACAGATGCTGCCGTTCGAGCCGATCGACCTCGGCCCGTCGACCGGGGGCCCGCAGGGCGCGCAGACCATCGGTGCGGTGTTCGCGACGAACATGTCGGGCGCACGGCGCGTGCAGTATGGCGCGGCGCGCGACCATCTGCTCGGCGTCAAGGGCGTCAATGGGCGCGCAGAGATGTTCAAGGCCGGCGGACGCGTGATGAAGAACGTCACGGGCTATGACGTCGCGCGCGGGCTCGCGGGGAGCTGGGGGACGCTCGCGGTTCTCACCGAGGTGACGTTCAAGGTCATTCCGTGGCCAGAGACGGCGGCGACCGTCATTTTCCTCGGCTTGCCGGACAACCTCGCGCTGGAGCTGCTGTCGACGGCGATGACGCTCCCAGTGGAGGTTTCAGGCGCGGTGCACCTGCAGGCTTCCGTCGCGGCGAGGCTGAACCACCCGGGGCTCAAGTCGCTGAACAAGTCGATCACGGCGCTGCGGCTGGAGAATTTCGCGACCGCAGTTACCGGACGCAAGCAACGGCTTAAAGAGGCGCTGAAGGTGTACGGCAAGGCGATGGAGCTCGATCACCGCGAGACGCTGGAGTTCTGGGGAGAGCTGCGGCGTCTTTCGGTCATGCCCAATCGCCCGACGCTGCTGTGGCGCATATCGACCAAGCCGACGATGGCAGCCAAGCTCGTCGCAGCCATCAAGCGCTACATGCCGGCGGAAGCATTCTACGACTGGGCGGGCTCGCTCGTCTGGCTTGAAGTGCCGGCAGCAGCGGACGCGGGAACGGCGGAAATCCGCCGCGTTACGGCCATTCACGGCGGGCATGCCATGCTAATCCGCGCCGAACCGTCGGTAAGAGCGACCGTAGAGGTGTTCCAGCCCTTGAGCCCGCCGCTCGAACGGCTTACCCGTGGTCTCAAGGCTGCGTTCGATCCCGCCGGGATACTCAACCCCGGCCGGATGTACGCCAACGTGTGAAGGCAACGGTCATTCGATGCAGACGAACTTCACGCCAGAGCAGCTCAGCAATCCGCGCATCGCAGAAGCAGAGGCGATCCTGCGCCGCTGCGTACATTGCGGGCTGTGCACGGCCACATGCCCGACTTACGTGCTCATGGGCGACGAGCGCGACAGTCCGCGCGGGCGCATCTATCTGATCAAGGACATGCTGGAGGACAACGCTCCTGCCAGTCCCGAGGTGCAGTTCCACCTCGATCGCTGCCTGTCGTGTCTATCGTGCATGTCGACCTGCCCCAGCGGCGTCGATTACATGCATCTGATCGATCTCGCACGGAGCTATGTCGAGCAGACCGCTCCACGCCCGTTCAAGGAGCGCTTCGTGCGGCGGCTGCTGGCGAACGTGCTGCCGTTCCCGGAGCGGTTCCGGCTGGCGCTGCGGCTTGCGCCACTGGGGCGGCCGTGGGTGAAGCTGCTGCGCCGGCTGGGACAGAACCAGATCGCGGCGATGATCGAGCTTGCTCCAGCCGTGCTGCCGCCATCTCCGAAATTCGAGGGGCCGGGTACGGCTGCGACCGAGGACGAGCGGCGCGCGCGTGTCATCATGCTGGCCGGGTGCGCACAGCAGGTTCTGCGGCCAGGGATCAACGATTCAACAATCCGCCTGCTCGCGCGGCGCGGCGTCGACGTCACCGTGTCGGCGGGCTCGGGTTGCTGCGGCGCCCTTACGCATCACCTCGGCGACGAGGCTTCGGCGGTCGCCTTCGCCAAGCGCAACGTGGATGCGTGGTCGAAGGATCTGGCCAAGGGTCCGGTTGACGCAATCATCTCAAACGCGTCCGGCTGCGGCACGATGATCAAGGACTACGGGCATCTTCTGAAGCGCGAGCCGGAGTACGCGGCGCGGGCAGCGCGCATTTCGGCGCTGGCGCGGGACGTGTCGGAGTTCCTGGGCGAATACGACCTCGGTGCGCCCAAGCGCTGGTCGTCGCTGCGCATCGCCTATCATTCGGCGTGCTCGCTTCAGCACGGCCAGGGCATCAAGGAGCAGCCGCGCGAGTTGTTGCGCAAGGCGGGCTACAGCGTCGTCGACATTCCGGAGTCCCACATCTGTTGCGGCTCGGCCGGAACGTACAACATCATGCAGCCGGAGATCGCAGGTCAGCTGCGCGATCGCAAGGCGAAGAACATCAAGCGCGCGAAGCCCGATCTGGTTGCGGCGGGTAACATCGGCTGCATCACCCAGCTCGATGGGCAAGTCGATGTTCCGGTGGTGCACACCGTTGAATTGCTCGACTGGGCGTACGGCGGCCCCGTGCCGCGCGGCCTCGAGTCGCTTGCGCGCTTCGTCTCGAATGTGCCAGAGCCCAAGCAGCGACGCGTGGAAGACTTCATCCACGCATAGGCTCCGGTACGCCGACACACGGCTAAACCGGCGCTGGCCTGAACAATCATTTTGCCGAGGCGAGTCACTGCCAGTCATTCCAGCGATCAAACCCGAATCGCGTCACAAGTCCGGGCCGTTCGACATCATCGGCGACGTCCACGGATGCGTCGACGAGCTTGTCGCGCTGCTGCGTGCGCTCGGCTACGGCGTGCGCTTCGAGGGCGCGGGCGATGGCCGTCAGGCATTAACTTACGCACCCAAGGGCCGAACTGCGTTCTTTGTCGGCGATCTCGTCGATCGCGGGCCCAACTCGCCCGACGTGTTGCGTCTCGCGATGGACATGGTCGAAGCGGGGCATGCGCATGTCGTGGCGGGCAATCACGACGACAAGCTGCTGCGCTGGCTCAAGGGCAACAAGGTCAAGATCGGCGGAGGGCTGGAGCGCACGATCGCGCAGCTCGAAGGACAGGGCGAGGCGCTGCGAGCGCGCGCCATCGCCTTCCTGAGCCAGCTACCGAGCCACGCCTGGCTGGCCGGTGGCGATCTGGCCGTTGCACACGCCGGTATCCGCGAGTCGATGCTCGGCAGGGCGTATCCGCGCGCCCACGATTTTGGACTTTTTGGCGATACGTCGGGGCACGTCGGTGCTGACGGCCTGCCGGAGCGGTACAACTGGGCCGCCGAATATCGCGGCAGCACGGCGATCGTCTATGGGCACACACCCGTCGCCGAGGCCGAATGGCAGAACAATACGCTTTGCATCGACACGGGCTGCGTGTTCGGCGGCAAGCTGACAGCGCTGCGCTGGCCGGAACGGGAGATCGTCAGTGTCCCAGCGCGGCAAGCCTATGCCGAGATGAGGCGGCCGTTCGGTCATCCGCCGGATCGGGAAGTGTGACGTGAGTGGACGGCCGGCGCTGTGCTGGCCGGCGCCGGCATGACGGATTGATTGGGGTTGCGGGCTGGACAAGCTCCCGGCGTGTGGTTGCGGGGATATAACAAGGCGTGATAACCCGGCGCCCATGAGCAAGCAGAAGAAAGACGAGCAGCGGCCGAAGCCGCGCCTGCCGCGCGGTCTGCGCGACATCGAAGCGGCCGAGCTGCGCCAGCAGCAGGCGATGCTGACGAAGATCCGCGAGGTCTACGAACGCTACGGGTTCGAGCCGCTGGAGACGCCGGCGTTCGAGTACACCGACGCGCTCGGCAAGTTCCTGCCCGACCAAGACCGTCCCAACGAGGGCGTGTTCTCGCTGCAGGACGAGGACGAGCAGTGGATGAGCCTGCGCTATGACCTGACCGCGCCGCTGGCGCGCTACGTGGCGCAGCACTTCCAGTTCCTGGCCAAGCCGTTCCGGCGCTATGCGACGGGCTACGTGTTCCGCAACGAGAAGCCGGGGCCGGGGCGGTTCCGCCAGTTCATGCAGTTCGACGCCGATACGGTCGGGACGGACAGCGTCGCCGCGGATGCCGAGATGTGCATGCTCGCGGCCGACACGCTGGAGGCGCTCGGCATCAAGCGCGGCGACTACGTGATCAAGGTCAATAACCGCAAGGTGCTCGATGGCGTAATGCAGTTCGTGGGTCTAGCTGGCGACGAGAACGCTGGAAGAAGGCTAACCGTCCTCCGAGCAATCGACAAGCTGGACAGGCTCGGCGTTCAAGGTGTCCGAGAGTTGCTCGGCAAAGGCCGAAAGGACGAGAGCGGAGATTTCACACGAGGCGCTGAACTAACCGACCAGCAGATCGAAGCTCTCGAAAAGCTATATGGACACCAACAGAGCAGGTCCCAGGATTTCTTTCTGGCTCGTCACAATGTCGATGACGCGTCGGAAGATGACGCGATCCTTTCGACCGACAACACAGAATATGTCATCGCTGATCCGCGCTTTCTGGATACATACGCTAATGTATTCACTGACAACGAGTTAGTACAAACTGGAATCAGCGAACTCCGTGAGATCTCCAATATCGTACGAGCGGCGGGGTATGGCACTCGGCGGGTGAGGATCGACGTCTCCGTCGTGCGCGGCCTTGAGTATTACACCGGGCCGGTGTTCGAGGCGGAGCTCACGTTCGAGGTCAAGGACGAGAAGGGCAATCCCGTCCGCTTCGGTTCGGTTGGCGGCGGCGGACGCTACGACGATCTCGTCGCGCGCTTCACCGGCCAGAAGGTTCCCGCAACCGGCTTCTCCATCGGCGTGTCGCGCCTCCAGGCAGCGCTGAATGCGCTCAACAAGGACAAGCCGCAGGCCGCCGATGGACCCGTCATCGTCACGGTGATGGAGAAGGAGCGGACAGCCCACTATCAGAAATTCGTGCAGGAGCTGCGCGCTGCCGGCATCCGTGCTGAACTTTATCTCGGCAACCCGAAGAAGTTCGGCAAGCAGCTCGAGTACGCCGACAAGCGCGGCTCGCCGTGCGTCGTCATCCAAGGCTCGGACGAGCTGGCCGCCGGGCAGGTGACGCTGAAGGACCTCGTCGAAGGCGCCAAAGCGGCAGAGGCGATCAAGAACCACGAGGAGTGGAAGGAACAGCGTCCGGCGCAGGTGACGGTCAAAGCTGCCGACCTGGTCGACGAGGTCCGCAAGATCCTGGCGCGGCACACGGGCTAGCAACTAGTCCCCGCACTCCGGCGCGTGTGTAGTCTATTTCCATCCCGCCCCGCTCAAGGGGTCGATCTCGAGGCGTTCCTGTATCGAGGGCGGGCTGCAAGGTCGGGCACATTTGGTGTCACGCGCACCACGTCTGCCTGAGGCTCGCCGCGGCCACCCGGTGAAAGGCCGGGACGGGAGAAGCCCTGAAACGCTGCGGGTATGCCAACAAATCCTGCGCGGGGCGGCAAACGCCGCAACAAAAATCAAATAGCTTCGCGGCGTTTCCCGCCCCGCAGCCCCTCTTTATAATTGCGCCACCTGCTCGCTCTCCGGCGAGCCGGCCGGTTGGCGCGTGGGAGTGGCCGGTTGGCGCGGGGACGTCTCGCCACATTTGCTCCCACGTCGCACGGCAGCTAGGCTTCGCAAACCGCCTTCCGGAACGGTAGGGACATGCAGGCCAATCCGACCACAGGTTCGACGACGTCGCGGGTTGCAGATGCTCCACCAGATAACTGGGTGGACCGCTTTGCACCGGAAGCCATGCGCCCGTATTTCCGGCTGGCTCGGCTCGATCGCCCGATCGGTTTCTGGCTGCTGCTGCTGCCATGCTGGTGGTCCGTCGGACTTGCCGACGTCACGCTCAACCAGCCTTATCCCAACCCGTGGCTGCTGACGCTGTTCGCGCTCGGGGCAGTGGCGATGCGCGCCGCCGGATGCGCCTATAATGACTATATCGACCGCGACTACGACGCGAAGCTGGCGCGGACGGCCAGCCGCCCGATTCCGGCCGGACAGGTGACGCCGGCCGAAGCGCTAGCGTTCGCGGCGGTGTGCGCCCTCGTCGGGGCGCTGGTTCTGGTCCAATTCAACGCTTTCACGATAAAGCTCGGCGTCGCCTCGCTGCTGCTGGTTGCGCTGTACCCGTTCATGAAGCGTTTCACTCACTGGCCGCAGCTCATTCTAGGGCTGGCGTTCAACTGGGGAGCGCTGGTCGGGTGGACGGCCGTTATGGGCTCGCTCGGCCTGCCGGCGCTGCTGCTCTATGCCGGCTCGGTGATGTGGACCATCGGTTACGATACGATCTATGCGCACCAGGATCGCGAGGACGACGAATTGCTTGGGCTGCGCTCGACGGCGATCCGGTTCGGCGAAAATACCATGTCGTGGGTCGGCGGCTTCTATGCCGGCGCGATCGTGCTGTGGCTGGGAGCTGGATTTCTCGCCGGCACGCACCTGATCTTCTTCATGGCGATAGTGATGGCGTCGCTGCAGATGGCCTGGCAGGTGACGACGCTCGATACCAAGGACCCGGCGAACTGCCTGCGCCGCTTCCGCTCAAACCGCGACGTCGGACTAGTGATCTTCCTCGGGCTCGCAGCCGACATGATGCTGTCGCGGATGGCGGGCCTCAGCTAGATGGGACCAAAGCCAGAAAAAGCCTGGGCGGTAGCGAACGGGCGTTAAGCAATTCGGCCCGAACCCGTGCCCAGGGTTCGAGCCGAAAAACTGGAAGCCTCGCCGTTGTCCTCAGAGCCAGCCGTCTTGCGCGACCGTTTAGGCAGAATGACACATCCTGCTTCCTGCCAGCTTAAAGGATAGCGTAAATTCGGGGTAACCACGCGGACCAGCTCCGGCCACTCCATTCGAATGCAGAGGGGGAATTAATGACCGACAAGACACCGAAGCAATTGCTGCACCTTGTCTTCGGCGGCGAGCTGACTTCACTCGAGGGCGTAGAGTTCCGTGATCTCAAGGACCTCGACATCATCGGGATCTATCCGAACTATGCAGAGGCGCACGCTGCCTGGCGAGCAGCCGCCCAACGCTCCGTGGACAACGCCATGATGCGTTACTTCGTCGTTCATATTCACAAGCTGCTCGAACCGGACGACGCGGTGACGAAGGCCATCTCGTGAATTCAACGCCGCAGGAACCGCGCCAAGAAAGCTCCAAGCTCGTCATCGACGACCAGCGTCGCGGTCTTCTGAACCGCTTCTTAAGGGAGTGGATCTACCCGCGCTGGCGCGAGCTGGCGGCGGCGATGGTGCTGACCGCGATGCTGGCGGCGGTGACCGGCGCCTATCCGATGATCATCAAGGCGTCCTTCGACATGCTCATGAAGGACCAGACCGGCATGCTGCCATATGTGCTGGCAGCTATCGTCGGCGCCACGATGGTGCGCAGCTTGCTGCTGTACTGGCAGACCGTGGAGACCAACCGCATCGTGATGCGGCTGACGACCGACATGCAACGGCTGGGCTTTTCCCACCTGATGACGTCCGACTTTGCGCGGCTCTCGCGCGAGACGCCGGGCCGGCTCGTCTCGAAGCTGACGAACGATATCGGCTTCATACAAACGGCGGCACAGGCGGCACTCAACACGGCGATCCGCGATTCCCTTACGATCGTCGCACTCGTTGCGTCGATGATCTACCTCGATCCGATGATGTCGCTGATCGTGCTCTGCATCTACCCGATCGCGGCGCTGCCTGTGGCGCATCTCTCGCAGCGGCTGCGGCGCGTGGCCAAGCAGACACAAAACGAACTGGGCGGGATGACGGCACTGCTGACGGAGAAACTGTCCGGCGCGCGGCTGATCAAGTCCTACAGGCTCGAGGATTACGCCGCGGAGCGGCTCAACAAAAGTTTCGAGCAAGTCTACGATCTGCGCATCAAAGCGGTGCGCAATCGCGCGCGCATCGATCCGCTGCTGGAGGCACTGGGCGGCGTCGCGGTGGCCGGCGTGATCGGCTTTGCATACTGGCGGATCGCAAGCGGCATCTCGACGGTTGGCGATTTCATGGGCTTCATCACGGCGCTGCTGATGGCATCGCAGCCGATCCGCGCACTGGGGAGCCTGTCGGGCCGCGTCAACGAAGGGCTGGCGGCCGCCGAGAGCTTCTATGACCTCATCGACGAGAAGCCGGCGGTCGTCGACATGCCGGGGGCGAAGCCGCTGGCAATCGGCGCCGCGGAAATCCGGTTCGAGGGGATCGGTTTCTCATACGACGGCAGCGGCGATACCCAGGCGATCTCGCGCTTTTCCCTCGTGGTGCCAGGCGGCAGCACGGTGGCGCTGGTCGGACGGTCAGGCGCCGGCAAGTCGACGGTGCTAAACTTGGTACCGCGCCTGTTCGACGTCGATGCCGGCCGGATCATGATCGATGGCCAGGACATCCGCGATGTCACACTGGCTTCGCTGCGCGACGCGATATCCATCGTCGCGCAGGACGTGACGCTGTTCGAAGATACGATCGGCGCCAACATAGCCCTCGGGCGGCTGGGGGCTCCGCAGGCCGCTATCGTTGCGGCGGCGCAGGCGGCGGCGGCGCACGAGTTTATCCTCGATCAGCCTCATGGCTACAATACGGACATCGGCGACCGGGGTCTCAGGCTTTCGGGCGGACAGCGGCAGAGGCTCGCCCTCGCCCGGGCAATCCTCAAGGATGCGCCGATCCTGCTGCTCGACGAGGCAACGAGCGCACTCGACACCGAATCTGAGCGTCTGGTGCAGGAAGCGCTGGCCCGCTTCACCAAGAACCGCACGACGCTCGTCATCGCGCATAGACTGTCCACGGTGCAGAATGCCGATCTCATCTGCGTGATGGATGCCGGCGCGATCGTGGAGACCGGCACGCATCAGCAGTTGCTGGCGGCGGATGGCTATTATGCGCGGCTGGTCCGCTCTCAGGCCCTGACGGGCGCACGCGAGCCGGAGTTCTCCTGAGGCGAAAGATATTCGCGCGCGCTATTCGCGGCGTAGGATGCCGTCGACGAGGCGGTCCGCCCAGCCGGTGGATCGGAACGTGCTGCGTAGCTCGTTAGGGTCGTAGACGGTATCGACCCACTCGAAGAAGGGCATCGGCCGGACGGCGTTGTCGGCGATATAGCGCTCGAAGAAATAATCGAGGATCCCGGTGTGCGCCTGCCGGATATGGCCGTACTTCAGGGAAAGTTCTTTCTTCGCCTCCTCGATCGGAAGCCCCTCGTGCAGATGACGGTAGAGCACGCTCATAATGCCGGCTCGATCAGCGCCCGACTTGCAGTGCATCAGGACGGGGTACTCGACCTCCTCGAACAGTTTCTTGGCGCCCCACAATTCCTCGCGCGAGGGCGCGGCCCTGGACCGCATCTGGTAATTGACCAGCTTCAGCCCGTAGCGCTGGCAGGCACGCCGCTCCAGCCAATAGCTGCCGCAGTCCCGTTCGCCACGCAGGTTAATCACGGTGCGTACGCCCGCCTTGGCAAACCCGCGGAGCTGGTGTGGAGCAGGTTGCGCGGACCGCCACGCCTTGTCGGACATGCGGTAGGTGTTGGAATAGATCACGCGGAAGATCCCGTGATCCACGAGGAGCATATCGACATACGACGCAGGCGCCATGGCGACGCGGCGCAACCAAGGGGGCATCGCGCGCACGGCGCGCTGACGGGCACTCCTCCCAACGCGGCGCCAGGAGCGTTTTGCCCGCTTCACCAATCCGGCCATTAAAGTCCGCTGATTAGAGGGTTGGGGCGAGGGCCGCGTCCCGGGCGGCCACCGAAAATTGCCGGTGTGTGCCCGAACGTCCCAGTTTGCCATCGCTAAATATTCGCTATAGGAACCACCTGCAAGTGGTTCGCTCAGAACACTTGCCCCATGCGGCGATTGGGGGCGATCTGGCGCCGAGGCACCTGGTGTGACGATTGAGAGACTCGCCGCCGGAACAGGCGTGGCGGCGGGTGGATCCCTCGATATCGCGCACACCAGAAGCATAGGAAATCAGCATCCCTTATGCTTCAAGCGCTGTCACAAATCCCGGGATTTAGATATCCGCGAGCCTCGGACACGGGGCGATAATCGATGGCACGCTCGCCCGAAACCGCGCGTAAGCTCAACCGCCTCGCCGGTGGCGCCCTTGCCCGACTGATTTCGCTCGTCCAACGCAGCTCCAAGGCCGTTTATGAGCCGGCCGATGCGTTGCAGAGGCTACACGGCGATCATCCTCTGATCGTTGCGGTCTGGCACGGCCAGTTCATGCTTTCGTCCGGCTTCAAACCGGGGCCCGACGTAAAGGTCGCGGCAATGGTCGCCCGGCATGGCGACGCCGAGCTTGTCGGCGCGGCCATGGAGCGATTTGGCGTCGAGCTGATTCGCGGGGCGGGCGCGGGCGGGCGCCGCAAGGATCGAGGCGGTCTGCACGCCCTCCGACAGGCCGTCCGCTACCTCAAGGACGGATATTCCGTCGTCATGACGGCCGACGTGCCACCGGGGCCAGCCCGGGTCGCCGGAGCTGGCATCGTCACCATCGCTCGGCTATCGGGGCGCCCGATCGTGCCCTGTGCCGCCGCAAGCTCCCGATTTCGCGCGCTCGACACGTGGAGCCGCATGACAATCAATCTTCCGCGGTCCAAGATCGCATATGTTGCGGGTGACCCGATCTGGGTGCCGCATGATGCAGGAGAGACCGAGCTGGAGTTTGCGCGCAAACAGCTGGAGCGGGCCCTGAATGCGGCTACCGAGCGCGCCTATGCCATTGTCGGCGCCGATATCCGGCGCATCGCGCCGGCCACCCTCGTCGATCCCCATGCACCACCGGCTGCCCCCGATTTCCGGCTCAAGGCCTACCGCACGGCCATGAGCATGCTGCGGCCGCTGGCGCCGCTCATTCTCAAGGTGCGCGAGCGCGGGGGAAAAGAAGATCCGCGCCGCCGCGGCGAGCGGCTGGGGCGCGCGAATGTCGCCCGTCCGAGCGGCGTTCTTTGCTGGGTGCACGCCGCGAGCGTCGGCGAGACGAATGCAGTGCTGCCGCTGATCGAAGCGCTCGGCCGCGTGCGTCCCGATCTTCACTTCCTTCTCACCACAGGCACTGTGACTTCCGCGGGTCTGGCGGAGCGGCGCCTGGGGCCGAATGCGGTGCACCAGTATGTTCCGCTCGATGCGCCGGAATACGCTTCCCGCTTCCTCGAACATTGGCAGCCTGACCTCGCCGTGTTCACGGAGTCGGAAATCTGGCCGTCGTTGATCCTGGAGACGTCGGCGCGGAACATTCCGATCGCGCTCGTCAACGCGCGGCTGTCGCATCGCAGCCGCCGCCGCTGGCAGCGCAACAAATCCATGGCGGTGCCGCTGTTCGGCCGTTTCAGCATCATCTTGGCCCAAAATGAGCGGATGGCGCTCGGCTTTTCCGCGGTTGGTGCGCGCCACGTCGTCTCGGTGGGCAACCTGAAAATCGACTCGCCCCCGCCGCCGGTTGACGATGTCGAACTGGAGCGGCTCAAGGCGGCACTCGGCGAGCGTCCGGTATTCGTCGCGGCCAGCACGCACGAGGGCGAAGAAGAGAGCATCGCAGTGGCGCATCGGGCGCTTGCCCGGCATTTCGAGGGGCTCTGCACGATCATCGCGCCGCGCCATCCAGAGCGCGGAACGGCGCTGGCAGAGACGCTGAAGAACCTTGGCTTTACGGTGGCGCAGCGCTCCCTGGGCGCCCTGCCCGGCCCGCGCACCGAGATCTATATCGCCGATACCATCGGCGAGCTGGGGACGCTCTATGCCCTATCGCAGGTCGCGTTCATCGGCGGTTCGCTGGTTGATCGCGGCGGGCAAAATCCGATCGAGGCCGTGCGCCACTGCGCGGCGGTGCTTACCGGCCCGCACTGGCAGAACTTCCGCGACGAATACCGCACGCTGCTGCGGCACGAAGGGGCAATCGAAGTGAGGTCGTCCGCGGACATTGCGGCCGTCGTATCGAAGCTGCTGGACAACCCGCAGGAGCTGCAGCGAATGCGCTCCGGCGCGACGCAGGCACTCGGAACGCTGTCGGGTGCGCTCGACAAGACCGTCGAGGCGCTGCTGCGCTATCTGCCTAACGAGAGATTGAAGCGTGCGTCTTGACGAGCCGTCGTGGTGGTACGGCGGGCGCGCGGACCTGCGCCAGCGTGCGCTCATTCCCGTGGCTCGGCTGTACGGCTGGATCGCGGAGCGCCGCTATCACCAGGAAATGCCTTACAGGTCGCGGCTTCCCATCATCTGCGTCGGTAATTTTACCGCGGGGGGAACCGGCAAGACACCGCTGTCCCTTCACATCGCGCGGCTGCTGATCGCGCGAGGCGAAAAGCCCGTGTTCCTGACGCGCGGTTATGGTGGACGGGTGACCGGTCCGGCCTGGGTCGATACAGCCACCAGCGCCGCGCGCCGGTTCGGCGACGAGCCGATGCTGCTCGCCGCCGTCGCGCCGACGCTCGTTGCTCGTGACAGGCGGGCGGGTATCATCGCAGTCGAGCGCGATGCGCGAAGCCCCAGCGTCGTGATCATGGACGATGGCCTGCAGAATCCGGCGGTCGCCAAGGATCTCTCGATCGCGCTGGTCGATGGAAAGCGCGGCGTGGGCAATGGGGAAGTCATACCGGCCGGGCCGCTGCGTGCACCGCTCGAATTCCAACTCGGTCTCGTAGATGCGATCATTGTGCGCGATCCGCCCGACAACGGCAGTTCGGGCAGCGTGCTCGGCGTGCTGCGGAAGGGATTTCCGGGGCCGGTGCTGGCCGCCAGCGTCGCACCCGCAGGCAATACGTCGTGGGTCAGCGACAAGCCGCTCGTAGCATTCGCAGGCATCGCCAATCCGCGGCGGTTCTATCGGCTGCTGGAAAGCCTCGGCGGGCGCTTGGCGGAGCAAAAATCCTATCCCGATCACCACTGGTTCAGCGCTTCGGATGCGGAGCGACTGCTCGACATGGCGCACAGGACGGGCGGGCAGCTCGTGACGACGGAGAAGGACTACGCCCGCCTCGAGGGCAATCCGGCGCTGGATGCGCTCGCGGCGCAGACGCGGGTGTTGCCGATCGAGATGCAGATCGAGGATCGCGACGTTGCGCGGCTCAACTCGCTGATCGATGCGGCGCTCAAGGGCGTCGCGCGGCGGAACAGACCGCCCCCTGCCTAAGCCTGGTCGTCGTCGACGCGGCGAAGCGTGTCGCGCATCTCAAGGAAGCGCTGCATCGAAACGTCCGGCGAAGAATACGCCTCCTGAAGCTCGACGCTCCAATACCGCAGGTCCGGCAACATTATGGGCTCGCCGGTGACGGCGCAGCGCACGAAATCGCCCGGAGAGAGCACTTGAAACTCTCCGTTAAGGAACCTGACCTTCGCCTCACCGCGGAGGCCGAAGAACCGATCGATTCTGTTCATGCACGTCTCTAGCCGATGTCAGCGGACCACAATGCCAATCGCGGCGGGCACGTCAAGCATTCCCGTCTATGACACTTTAGAAGAGGGAGCCCTGGCCCTTGTCGCCGCGATTGCGAGGGCGCCGAACGCCTGGACTTTGAGGCGCCGCAGCGGCGGATTCAGCGGGCAGCTTTTCGTCACGTCGGGTGGGGGAGCCCAGAACCTCGGCGTCCACTCGGCCGTCGCGGAACTCGAGTTCGAGGCGCTGCCCGAGCGCGGTTGCGGCTGCGGAGCGAACGGGGTGTCCATCGGCGTCGCGCACGAGTGCGAAGCCGCGTTGCAGCACGCTCTGGTAGCTCAGCGTGTTGAGGAGCATTTCCGCACTGGAGAGCTGGCGGCGACGCGCAGCTACACTGTTGCGTAGCGCCTGGGCGGCGCGGGCGTGCAACACGGCCACGCGCTCGTTGCAGAGGGACAGCCGATTGAGGATCGGCATGGGGCGAAGGCGCGCCGACACGTGCGCAAAACGGCGGTGGTGCGCCTGCGCATTGGCCAGCAACGCCCGGCCCAGCCGCTTCTCGCAAGCGTCAAAGCGCTGGCGCGGCATCGCGAGCAGATCCTCGAGACGGGGCAAACCGCGCGTTGCAGCCTTCAGATCGGAACGGGAATGCTGCAGCACGCGGCGGGCAGCCATCTTGAGGCGCGAGCTATGGCTTCGCGTGGTTTCGTCGAGGTCAGAGAACTTGGGCACCGCCCACTCGGCGGCTTTGGTCGGCGTCGGTGCGCGTGCATCGGCCACAAGATCGATGAGCGTCCAGTCGGTTTCGTGGCCGACGGCAGAAATGATCGGAATGGTGCTCGCCGCCACGGCGCGCACGATGATCTCATCGTTGAAGCCCCAGAGGTCCTCGAGGCTGCCGCCGCCGCGGGCAACGATCAGAACGTCCGGCCGCGCGAAAGAACCGCCGGGGTTGAATGCGTTGAAGCCCGAGATGGCAGAGGCGACTTCCATCGCGCACGTTTCCCCCTGCACGCGCACGGGCCACACGATGACGCGCGTAGGAAAGCGCTCGGTGAAGCCATGCAGCATGTCGCGGATGACTGCGCCGGTGGGAGAGGTGATGATGCCGACGAGCCGCGGCAGGAATGGCAGCGGCCGTTTACGCTCGTCGGCGAATAGGCCTTCGGCGGTGAAGCGGCGCTTGCGCTCCTCCAGGAGCGCCATCAGTGCGCCGAGACCAGCTGGCTCCAGGCTCTCGATGACGATCTGATATTTCGAGGAGCCCGGATAGCTCGTCACGCGGCCCTGGACGATGACCTCCATGCCTTCCTCGGGCTTAACCTTGAGGCGGCCGTAGGTCATTTTCCAGATGACAGCTTCGATCTTCGCCTTCTCATCCTTGAGGGCAAAGTAGCAGTGGCCAGAGGCATGGGCGCCGCGGAAGCCGGAGATTTCGCCGCGCAGGCGCACGAAGCCGAAGCCTTCTTCCAACGAGCGCTTGATGGCGCCGGAAAGCTCGGAAACAGTGAACTCGGCGACGTTGCCGCGGGGTTCGGGTTGTGGGGCTGTTTCTCTCAAGACCTGCTCGACGTTTGTGGCATTCCGATTCGATGATACATCAGTCCGCGCTCCGCCAAGGCCCAGCCCGGCGGAAGTCCCCTGTCTTTAGGAAGAAACAAGGCGATGAACGTTCTCCTCATCGGCTCGGGCGGTCGCGAGCATGCGCTCGCCTGGAAGCTCAGTGCCAGCCCGCTCCTGACCAAGCTCTATTGTGCGCCGGGGAACGGCGGAATTGCGGACGTCGCCGAATGCGTGCCGCTCGCTGTGGCGGACCACACGGCGGTGATCCGATTCTGCAAGGACAACAATATCGATCTCGTGGTGGTCGGGCCTGAGGCGCCGCTTGTCGCAGGTCTTGTAGATGATCTCTCGACCGCGGGGATCAAGTGCTTCGGGCCGCGGCAAGCTGCTGCGCAACTCGAGGGGTCGAAGGGATTCACCAAGGATCTGTGCCGCGAGTTTGACATTCCGACTGCTGCCTATGGGCGTTTCAGCGATGCTGCCAGCGCCAGGGCGTACCTGGGGTCTCAGAAGCTGCCGATCGTGATCAAGGCCGACGGTCTCGCCGCGGGTAAGGGCGTGACCATCGCCACGACGCGGGAAGAAGCAGAGACTGCGATCGAAGCGTGCTTTGCCGGCGCGTTTGGCAAGGCCGGCAGCGAGGTCGTCGTCGAGGAATTCCTGGAAGGCGAGGAAGCAAGCTTCTTCGCGCTGGTCGATGGAACCCACGCACTCGCGCTCGCGGCGGCTCAGGACCACAAGCGCGTCGGTGACGGCGACACGGGACCAAATACCGGCGGCATGGGGGCGTATTCGCCCGCTCCTGTCATGACCGACGAAATGGTGGCGCGCACGATGCGCGAGATCATCGAGCCGACCGTCGCTGCGATGGCGAAACGCGGTACACCCTTCACGGGCGTGCTGTTTGCCGGCTTGATGATCACCACGGATGGGCCGAGACTCATCGAATACAATGTTCGCTTCGGTGATCCGGAAACGCAGGTGCTGATGCTGCGACTGAAATCGGATCTGCTGTCGGCGCTGCTCGCCGCGGTCGATGGCGTGCTCGGTTCGTTCGACTTGCGCTGGTACGACGATGCGGCGTTGACCGTCGTCATGGCTGCCAACGGATATCCCGGCTCGCCCGAGGTGGGCACCGAGATCAAGGGTCTCGATGCAGCCGGCGCTGTTGAGGGTGTCGAAATATTCCACGCCGGGACGCGACGCGACGGGACGCGTCTGACGGCGCAGGGCGGGCGCGTGCTCAACGTCAGCGCGCGCGGCACGACGGTGGCGGAGGCACAGGAACGCGCCTATAAGGCGGCCGCACTGATCGACTGGCCAGGCGGGTTCTACCGCCGCGATATCGGCTGGCGCGCCATCGCGCGAGAGAAGGAACGGGCTTGTTAGCGGCTGCAAGCGCCAGCAAGGATGCGACCGCAGCGCCGTGCCCCGCCAGCTCAAATCGAGATAAAATTGCTTCATGCTGCCGCGATCTTCGAAGCAGCCACGAGAGCCCTGGATGACTAACTCACCGGTCATAGCATCTGCCTCCGCCATACCAGCGCGGACGTCTTCGGAGCCCACCATCGCGCTTGCGCTCGGGGGCGGAGGTGCGCGCGGGCTGGCTCACATTCCTGTTCTGGAAGCGTTCGATGAACTGGGTATCAGGCCGAAGGTCATCGCAGGCACATCGATCGGAGCGATATTTGCTGCGGCTTATGCATCGGGGCTGAGCGGCAAGCAGATCCGTGCGCACACCTATGAGGTGCTGAAAAAGCGTCTCGACCTCGTTCGCGATCTTTACTCGGCGCGCGTGCGCGCATCCGGCGGATTTCTCAACGCGCTGGCGCCGCGGCCAGCGTTCCTGTCGGCCGAGAAACTGCTCGACGTCATCCTGCCGCCTCGCATCGCCCGCGACTTCGCGCATCTGACGACCCCGCTCAAAGTCGTGGCGTCGGACTTCTACGCGCAGGAGGCCGTCGTGTTCTCGTCGGGGCCGCTGCGTCCGGCGATTGCCGCAAGCATGGCCCTGCCCGTGATCTTCCAGCCGATGGTGATCGACAACCGCGTGCTGATCGACGGCGGTCTCGTCAATCCACTGCCATTCGATCTCGTTCTCGACGAAGCGGATCTCACTGTCGCCGTCGATGCAAGCGGCGCGCCGGTGCGGCGTGTGGGACAGGAGTGTCCCAAGGCTTGGGAGACGCTGTTTTCCGCCAACTTCATTTTTGAGCGCACCATCATCCGCGAGAAACTGCGCACGAGCCAGCCCGACCTTTACATCGACGCTGGCACCAGCCACTTCCAGATCCTTGATTTTCTCAAGGTCGACGAAATTCTCGCCGCTGCGGAGCCGGCGAAGGAGCGCGTCAAACAGCAGCTTTCGCGGCTGATCGAGGCCGAGACGCTGCAGGCTGCCGAGGGAGCCGAGCCGATAGAGCCGCCGCCGCAGGAGCAGCGACTGCGACGACCGATCCTCAGGCGCCGCCGAACGCCGAAGGGTTAGCGCCGGTCCCGGAAAAAAGCTTTGAGCAGCCGGCCGGCGTCCGCTTCGGCGATGCCGGGGTAAATCTCCGGCGCATGGTGGCAGGTCGGTTGACTGAAAATGCGGGGGCCGAACTCCACCCCTCCGCCTTTGGGATCGGACGCGCCATAGTAGAGGCGGCGGATCCGCGCGAAAGAAATCGCGGTGGCGCACATCGGACAGGGCTCGAGCGTGACGTAGAGGTCGCAGCCGGTCAGACGCTCCAGCCCGAGCCGCGCGCACGCCGCCCGGATGGCCAGCATTTCCGCGTGGGCGGTGGGGTCTGCCAGCTCGCGCGTGCGGTTCCCAGCGGCGGCCAGCAGGGCGCCATCGGGGCCTGCGACGACGGCACCAACCGGGACCTCTCCGCGAGCCGCCGCAGCCTCGGCTTCGGACAGTGCACGCAGCATGTGGCTCTGACCGCGCTCCGGTGTCATAAGGGCCTAGTCCAACTGCTTCGAAAGCTCCATGCCCGCCGACAAACCAGCAAAGCGCGACATTCGCAAGTTCGGGCGCAAGTTCGGGCCTAAGCCCGGATCCAAGTCCGCATCGGGGCCGAGGTCCAAGTCCGGATCCGGGCCGGGGTCCAAGTTCGGGCCAAAGCCCGGTGGATCCAAGTCCGGACCGAAGCCAGGCGCCAAGTTCGGGTCCAAGCCGGGATCCAAGCTTCGGCACAAGCTGGGCCCCAAACCAGGACCGAAATCCGTAGACAAAGCCGAACCCAGGTCGGGGGCAAAACCCCCGCGCAAACCGGAAGGACGGCCGTTCAAGATCGCAAAGGCCGGCCGGCCCAGGAGACTGCCGCCGCGCGCGAAGGCAGCAGCAGTGGGACCCGACGAGCCGCTGCGCATCGCCAAGGCCATGGCGCGGGCGGGGCTTTGCTCCCGGCGCGAAGCCGAGCGATGGATCGAACAGGGCCGGATCAACGTCAACGGCAAGGTGCTGACGACGCCGGCGTTCGAGGTTGGGCCGCGCGATCGGGTACTGGTGGATGGTGCGCCGCTGCCGACAGCCGAGCCGCCCCAGCTGTGGCGCTATTACAAACCGCGCGGTCTCGTCACGACGCACGCAGATCCGCAGGGGCGGCCGACGGTGTTCGAGTCGCTGCCGGAGGACATGCCGCGTGTTATCTCGGTGGGGCGGCTCGACTTCAACAGCGAAGGGCTGCTGCTGCTCACCAACGCTGGCGCGGTCGCCCGCTACATGGAGCTGCCCACGACCGGTTGGATGCGCCGCTACCGCGTGCGCGTGCACGGCCGCGTTCCGCAGGAGCAACTCGACGCGCTCCAGAAAGGCGTCGAGATCGAGGGCGTTCGGTATGGCCCGGTCGAGGCTACCGTCGACAGCGTTCAAGGTGCCAACGCGTGGCTGACGTTCGGATTGCGCGAGGGCAAGAACCGCGAAGTGCGGCGTATCCTCGCCCATCTCGGCGTCGAAGTGAATCGGCTGATCCGCATCTCCTATGGCCCGTTCCAGCTTCTCGACATGAAGCCCGGCGAGGTCGAGCCGGTGAAGCGGCGCGTACTCGCAGATCAAATGGGACCGCGTCTCGCCGAGGAACTCGACCTGACCAACACCGTCGAAGAGGAACAGCGCTGGAAGCGCAAGGGCTCTGGCGGGAAGCGGGGCGAAGCGGAATGAGGATCGTCGGCGGAAGCCTGCGCGGCCGGCCCATTTCGAGCCCGCAGCACGAGGGTCTGCGACCGACTGCCGACCGCGTGCGCGAGAGCCTGTTCAACGTGCTCGCGCACGGCGTTGACGGACTTTCGCTCCCCGGGGCACGGGTGATCGACCTATTCGCCGGCACCGGCGCGCTCGGGCTCGAGGCCATCTCGCGCGGCGCCGTGTTCTGCCTGTTCGTCGACACCGAGGCGGCGGCGCGGGCGCTGATCCGCACCAACATCGAGACGTTCGGGCTGACGGGCGCGACGCGGATATTCCGCCGTGATGCTACGGACCTCGGCCCGGCAGGCACGGTGGCGCCGTTCGATGTCGCGTTTCTCGATCCGCCCTACGAGGAAGGGCTTGGCGAGAAGGCGCTCGCGTCACTCGCCGAAGGCGGCTGGCTGGTGCCGGGAGCGATTATCGTGCTGGAAGAGCGCGCGGGGATTTCCGTGGTGCTGCCGGAGGCATTCACCGAGATCGACCGGCGGACGTACGGCGACACACAGGTGGTGATCGCTCGCTTTACTCAAGGCTGACGCAGGCTGAGAGCCGACCGGTGCCAGCGCCGGACGCCCTTAGCGACGTGCGTCTACACAGGCTCCTGCGGCATCAATATCCAAAGCACGATGTAGAGGAGGATGCCGGGGAAGCCGACCGAGAGCACCGACAGAACGACGTAGCCCAGGCGCACCAGCGTCGGGTCCCAGCCGAGCCACTTGGCGATGCCGCCGCATACGCCGCCAATCAGCTTGCCCTGGCGGACACGCATGAGCGGCTGTTGCAGCGGATTATCGATGGACATGCGCAGTCTCCCTTGTCTCCCGTGATGGTATGCCTGAAACGCTCAACAAGGGCATAAGTTTCCAGTTTTTGGAGTGACGCAAGCTGAGAGAGGCTTGTTGTGCGGCGGATGTCGCGCGAGTTGATGGCCGGCGCTCGCGCCGGGGCGCCGTCCATGCGGAGCATGGCTTCGCCATGACGCGCCCTTGCCCCTTCGCGGCCAGGGGATATGTCGTGCTCGGAGTGTGTCAGGGCGAGAGGCTGTTGATGTAGGCGATGATGGTATCGACCTCGGCATCGGACAGATCGAACTTCGGCATTTCATCGTGCGGCCTCGCGATGCCGCGGGACAGCGGCTCACGCAGCGCGAGGATCGGGTGGCGTCCGGCCATGTCGCGCCAACGCGGTGCCCGCGGATTGGGGCTCTCGCCCGATTTGCCGACCGCGTGGCACCAGGCGCAGTTCTTCTCAGCAAGCTGGCGGCCGTGGGCAATCAGCCGTTCGCTCTGCTGCGTGACATCGGTCGGCTGGCCCAGACGCTTCAGGGCGCTTGCCGCGCCGGTCAGCGCTGGATCGAGCTGCAGGGCGCGCGCGAGGTCGGCGACGGCTGCAAGCTTGTCGCCTTGCGCCTCGTAGACGTAGCCGCGGTTGGCATAGGCCTGCGCGAAAGCAGGGTTGAGTTCGATCGCCTTCGCGTACTCGGACAGTGCCTTTGGAATATCGCCCTTCTTGCGATAGGCGAGGCCGCGCATGTTGTAGGCAGCGGCGTTCTTGGGCTGCAATGCGATTACGGCGTCGAAGTCTGCGACGGCGGCGTCTGAATTTCCTTTCACGAGGTAAGCATATCCGCGGGCCATCAGCAGCCCGGCCGTCTTCGCGTTCAGCCGCAGGGCATCGGTGAGGTCGGAAATGGCCCCGTCGGTATCGCCGAGTGCGAGGCGGGCATTGGCGCGACCAGTGAAGGCACCTGCGACGGCCGGTTCGATGCTAAGCGCTTCGGTGTAGTCGGCAACCGCTTCTCGATTGGCTGCCCGATCGGCGTAGGCCGCGGCGCGGCGACGGAGCGCTTCTGCACGCACGGAGCGATCGATATTGGTCGAGTTGACGATCGTGGTGCACGCCGCGATGCGCATGTCGCCGGACTTGGCGGTCTTGCAGTCGACGAGCACGTCGGCACGCGCGATGCCTGCTGCCGCTAGGAGGACCGCGAATGCTGAAGCGACGTTCAGGATCGGCGTCAGTCGGCGTGCGCTGCTCATATCGTTCACCCCACGGATTGATTTGGGGTCAACCTAGAGAGCATCCGGAATGCCGGCTTTGCGCGGAATCAAATCAGCTGCGCGGGTGATCAAACCATCCGTGCACAACGCCAAAAGAAAAGGGCGGCAGGGGTGATCCCATACCGCCCTCGCGCAGATCTTTCTTGCCGCCGGCTTATTTCACCGAGGCCGTCGTTTCGTTCATGACGCCCTTGCAGGGGCGTGCAACGATTTCGCAGCGGTACATGACCTGTCCCATCGTTTCGCCGATGGAGGTGCGGCCGCAGCGGGAGACGAAATCCTTGGCGTGCGACAGATCGAGGAAGCTCTCGCCGTAGTCGTAGCGCACGCGCTCCATCCAATCCTTCTTGGCGGCATCCATCGCGCCTTCGGTGCCGATCCACTGCGTGCCGAGGCCGCGCACCTTCTCGGCGCATTGCACTTCGGGCTTGGCGGCAAGCTTCACCTCGTCATCGCGCTTGATGTAGCCCATGACCTTGGTCGGGTCTTCCTTCTTGTAGCGCTTTGAGTATTTGACGCGTGCCTTCTTGGTCCGCGTGGTCGGGCTGCCGCTGCCGACGTTCCAGTCCCAATAGTCGGTGGCCGACACGGGACTTACGTAGGCGGGCACGGCGAGGGCCGCGACGAGGGCGATCAAAACGGGCTTCGACATTTTTAGCCTCCCGAGTGCGTTCTTCAGTGCGCCATTGGGACGAGGGACGACAACGCGGCACGGGGCGCTTGCGGCATTTGCCGCGCGGTGTTGCGAACATCAACGCAGAATCGCTTCACTGACGTTAGCCGAAACGGCGTGCCGCAATGGGCCCGTGCGGTGCATATCCACGTCTTTTTAGTGGTGACACGAGTGGAGAGAAGCTTTTTGTGCCGCTGAGGTCGCGCGAGCTGATGGCCGCGCCATAAGGCGCGGCGCCCCTTGGGCGCTTGCCGCCTTCGGCGGCGAAGTGGAACTCCGTTCTTTGGACACGAGCGGAGAGAAGCTTGTTGTGCGGCCGGCGTGCGCGAGTTGATGGCCGCGCCACTGGGCGCGGGCGCCCTTGGCGCCTTGCCGCCTTCGGCGGCGAAGTGGGCATCGATCATTTCAAAGAGCACGCGCCAACCGGCCGGCTCGCCGGAGTGCGAGTCGGTTGGCGCA
>CAZBPM010000015.1:0-47710 GCA_964493785.1 uncultured Hyphomicrobium sp.
GAAGCGTAGATGGTGTCGGTGCCCTGGCTGGAGCTCTCCGTCACCACGTCGCCCACATCGTCGACGTAGTAGACGTCATTGCCGCTGTTGCCCCACATCTCGTCGGCATTGGCACCGCCATCGAGGATGTCGTCGCCGCTGCCGCCGTAGAGCTTGTCGGCGCCGGACCCGCCGTAGAGCTTGTCGTTGCCGGCATCGCCGTAGATGGTGTCGGTGCCGCCACCGCCGTAGATCGTGTCGTTACCGTCACCGCCCTTGAGGACGTTGCTGCCGTCGTTGCCGGTGATGACGTTGTTCTTGCTGTTGCCGGTGCCGTCGATGTCGCCGCCACCGGTCAAGGTGAGGTTCTCGACGTGGCTGCCGAGCTTGTAGCTCACCGAGGACAGCACGGTGTCGAGGCCACCGCCGGAGGCTTCGGTCGCCTTGTCGCCGACGCTGTCGACGACGTAGGTGTCGTTGCCTTTGCCGCCGCGCATGTCGTCGTCGCCGCCGTTGCCGATGATGACGTCGTCGCCGGAGGTGCCGTTGATGCGCTCGCTCGCCGCCGTGCCGCGGATGACGCCGTAGCCGGCGACGTCCTCGACATCGAGGGTGCAGGTGTTGCTGACCGCGTCGGGTGATCCGGCGAGGTCGTCGTCATCGACCGCGACAGCGAACTCGAGTTCTGCCGCGGTTGCAGCATCGAGCAGCACGCCGGCCTTGAGGAACAGCGCCATGCCGATGATCTGGAACATGGCGGCGTCGCGACCCGTCACCGACAGGCGGTTGGTGCCGATGCCGTCGTCGGTGACGACGATGTCGGCAATCTTGATCGGCTGGGCGGTGGACGCGTTCTCCTTCAGCGTCGGCAGCAGGTTCTCGAGGACGACGGATGGCGTGCCGTTTTCGACAGGGTCAGTCAAAATATCCGACGCAAGGAAAGTCCCATCGGCGAACTGGAGGTATTTAATGCCCGTTAGAGTATCGAGCCCATCGCGCCCAGCTACGCTGTCGATGACATTGAAGCTTCCATACCGGAAGTACTGGCCATCTTTCACCACTGCGTAGTCAGCCCGGTTGCCAGAGTAGACGGCAGTTGAATCACCTATTCCGGCGCGCAACGTGTCGTTGCCTGCTCCACCTATCAGAACGTTGTTTCCGATTCCGCCATCGAGGTAGTCGTCGCCTCCTCGGCCTTCGAAGTGGTCGTCTCCTGCACCACCCCAGATCACGTTTCTGACGTCATCGCCGATGACATGCTCGCCAACAACGTCGCCGACCCAGAACGAGAGTTCCTTGTCGACGAACTTGCCGGACGAATCCGTGGCCCTGACGGTCACACTGATACGACCTTCGACGCCACTCGCTTTCAGGCCCTCGTAATCGAACGCGAAGGACTCGGCCACAACCAACTTGTCGTCTTCGATTTTGAAGGCGCCCCAGCGGTCATAGCGAATGGTGTAGGTGAAGTCGGTGTCCGTACTGTCCGGATCAAGCGCGGAGAGGGTGGCTACGATCGTGCCGTTAGCGCTGTTCTCGTCCACCGCGTCGGAAGAGGTGAGGATGTCGGCTGGCTGCCCCGTAAAATCAGGCCCCGTTCCGATGCTGGTACCATCGTTGAACGTGATCCGCTCCACGTTGCGGAGAGTATCGACACCGTCGGGCGCACCACCGCGCGTGTCGGTGACGCGTAGAGCACCTCCGACGAACTCGAACAAATAGTCGGCTCTCTCACCGGAGAGCTTGACCGTATCGAAGCCCGCGCCACCGTCGAGGGTGTCATTGTCTGCGCCACCTGCAAAGATGTCGTTGCCTTTGCCTCCCTTAAAGTTCACGGCATCTGATGTCTGGGCAAATGCCGTAACGCCGCCCACGACACCGGTGCCGGTGACGCCGCTCGCGTCGAGGCTGACTACATGTGAGATGTCGGTCCCTGCAACGGTGAAGTCCCAACCCGTGTCGCCCGTGATTGTCACTGTCGTTGCGGCTTCCAGGTCCAGGGCCTGACCAAAGGAATCAAGCGTTGGAGCGGATCGGTCGAAGAGTGTGGTGGCTGCGAAGAGATCGCTGCGGGAGTCGGTCTTGATGTTGACGATTTCAGCATCGCGAACGTGGATGGTTCCCTCGGCTAGGCTCTGCTCTTGAACAACACCGGCGCTCACAAGGAACGGCTCTGTGTCCTTCCAAAGGTCGACAAACGAAAGCGTGAGACCCGCTGAAATTCCATTGAGGTGCAGAATGCCAAAGTTGTCATCTGTGCCGACGGATTTGATGACAACTGTGGATCCATCGAGCAGCTCGACGGTGTTTTCACTCGCAACGCCGCTGTACCCGCGAACGATGACCTGCTTCAGATCGTCAAATTTATCCGTATCGACGGTGCGGCCTTCGGACGTGATATCGAATTGCACGTACTCGAAGCCCGAGATGTAGTCGCTAATGTCCTCGATCGCGGCCGCGACCGCGAATGTCATGCGCACAACATCGGTGCCGTTCGCAGCAAAGTTGCCGGCACTGACGGTACCTTTCTGCCCTGTCGTGCTGTTGACCTGGAAGGCGTCCGTTCCGAGGATCCACGCTTCGTTCACGCCCGTGATGCTTCCGCGCAAACCGAGACCCTCATTGGCCTCCTGCATTCCGCTGACGGTCCCGTCGTTGCCGGCGTTGACAGACCCCAGGTTTCCGAACCGGATGTATTCCGCCCCGCCGCCGCCGATGAACTCGTAGGCATCGCTGCCACCTGCCGTAGCGAAGAGCTTGTCGTCGAGAGCGGTCTCGATGGTGATGACCCCAGCGTTTCCGCCGTTCATATCGTCGTCAAAACCAACGATCTCCGGCCATTCGACCTCCATATCGATGGTCTCGGCGCTTGGGACGTACCACTTGATGGTGAGGTTGCCGAGATTTTGCTTGACGATGATCGACGAGGCCGATGCGAAGGACATGTTGTGGTCGTCCGCCGCAGCACCATTGGCATGTGTGCTCCAGAGTTCCTTGCCATCGGCGGATAGGATCAGCTCGGTCGCGGTGTCGTCGCTGATGCGCTCACCCGCATTGAGATGAACAGCGTAGAGATCAAGGTTTAGAGTCCGCTCGCCTGCCGCGGCGTTGACCGTCACGGAACCATCGAAATCAGGAAGGTTCAGCGGGTTTGGACCGTCGAACAGCGCTGACATGCGGACGAACCCAACAGCATCGGAATTGATCTCGACGTTGCCCGTGAGATTCTGAAGAATGACGGTATGCAAACGGTCCCTGTCGCCATTCTCAGCGCCGGAATCCGTAATGGTGACATCGTCGGCGTTGGTCAGCGAAGCAACGATCTCAAAACCATCTGCGTTGAAGACAACATCGCGATCTGCATCCGTAATAGAGAACGCCTCGAAATAGAACAACGATCTCTCACGCAGGTCGAGCGTCCGATCCTTGAACTCGAGATATTCGATGTCCTCCCAGTTTAACAGCGTGTTCTCCTGCTCACCCGGAGTCACGCGGCTGATCTGCACGAATTGGTTATAGCTGGCTCTCCATCCGGTCATCACATAGTCGTCGTAGTTGCCCTCGAATACGACGGTGTCGATGCCTCCGACTTCGCCCTCGCTCAACCCGCGTTGCACGTCGCCGAAGACGGTGTTCTGGCGTCCCACTCCGGCGTAGATCCGGTCGTCTCCAAACCCTCCCCAGATGGTATCGCTGCCGGCCCCACCATAGAGAATGTCATTTCCACCGACGCTGACGTCCAATCCACTGTCGTCGAACCAAAGATCGCCAACAAGGTGGTCGTCGCCGTTCTTGCCCCACACAACGTCGTCGCCCAGTCCTCCTATGAGCTGGTCGTCGGGTCCGCCCGTCAGGAAATAAGTGAAATCGTTCGTCTGGTCGCTGCCTTCGATAACGTCGTTTCCGGCCCCACCATCGATGTACTCTCCAACATCCTCGAAGGGGAAATATGTGCCGTCATAGCTCGACGACCCGCCTCCAATGAGGGTGTCGTTGCCGTCGCCGCCGAAAATGCGGTCCAGCCCTTCACCGCCATCGACGAAGTCATCGCCCCTTCCGGTGGAGATATAGTCGTTGCCACCCTTGGCGAAGATGCGGTCTTCAGTATCCTTCGTCAGAATGGTGTCTTCAAACTCCGTTCCAATGATGAGGCCGCCGATACCTGCGTTTGGAAGAGGAGTAATATCGACATCGACCGGGTCGAAGCCGTCGGGCCGATCCTCGGCGAAGCCCATTGCGCCTGGCAGCGACGATACGACAACGAGATCGTCGAACGAAAGATCGAGCGGGATGCTGCCGGAAGCGAATGTGGCAAACAGGATCGCGTCGTCAGTGGAGGCGAGCCCGTCCGCATCGTAATACAGGGCGCCGGCGCTGAAGTCATAGAGTAGATAGGCGTCGTGACCTGAGATGTCCGCGCCGCCGTAAAATACGCTCGACACCCACAGCCCGTCCGCGACGAGCATAGAGAGGGATGAGAAGACGGCTCCGTCCAGCCAGATGGTGTCGTCAGCGTGCGAGAAATCCGTGATGACGTCGACGTTGGTCGCAGCATTGAGAGCGCGATCGAACAGGAAGTTGTCGAGACCAACACCGCCCGTCAGCATGTCGTTGCCAGCGCCGCCAGACAGCGTGTCGTTCCCCAAGCCGCCGAACAACTTGTCGTTCCCACGCATGCCATAGAGCTTGTTGTCGAGGTCGCTACCGTGCAGCTCGTCGTTGCCGTCTCCGGTGACCGCGTTCTCGATGTCCGTGCCGTTCGCGATTTGGACGAAGGCGACGCCGCCAGCGGTCGAGGTTTCGCCGCTTGCGAGACGGATGACGAGATTGGACGCCATTGCCGCGGCATCGATCCAATCGGATCCACCATCTGCATCGCTGAGTTCGAGCCGCCCCGCGTCACGATCGAGCGATGTGAATACTTCGCTGGTATAATGATATACGTCGGCAGTTAGGTCATTGGCCGCCTGGCCGCCGTCGGTGCCGTGAAGTGTGATCTTGGCGGCTTCTAGGGTGCCGACATCGAATGCGGCCTCGTCAACAATACGAATGGTCCACTCGCCGATACCGTCTTCGCCACGGAAGGCATTCGCGCCGAACGACGCGACCCAGCCCGATTTGACGTCGTCCCACCACTGCTTACCGAAGTCGATCAGCTCTGTCGTCGTGCCATCGGGTGAGATCAGATAGATCTCCACCTCGTACAGAAGCGCATGCGAAAGCGTGATCGTGACGTTGACGAAATCGACTGTGAGTGGATCGCCGGAGAACGTGAACTTGATATCGGTGGTCGCACCGTCGCCGAGAACAATCGGTTCAACGAGATTTTGCGCGTAGCTGGTCTCATTTGCGCTGGCTTTCGGCCCAGCGAACAGCGACCACACCTCTGCCATGCGCACGGCGTTGTAGGCGTCGACGCTTCCGAAGCCGTAGTCATTCGAGAAGTGCAGGCCGCCGCCATTCCAGTTGTCGGCGCCGTTGTAACCCCATATGTGAGCCTCGTCGCGCGTGCGGGTTCCGCCGACGCCACTGCCGATTTCACGCGCCGAATAGGCTAGGATGTTCTGCACATCGCGCCAACCAAGATGCGCGTTGGCCTCCATCATCAGCGCGATGACACCAGTTACGATCGGCGCGGCGCCCGAAGTGCCACCAAAGGCGTTCGTGTAGTCGAGATCCGGAAGACCGTTGTAGCCGTAGGGAGCAAGGCTCCCCTCCATCACCCCGGTGAGGTCGGTGGTGACTTGCCCCGCATTTCCGGCGGCACCGCTTGTGGGAGCCGAGATAAGAAGGTTCGAACCATGGTTCGAGTAGTAGGAGGCGTCACCGTCGTCGTCATAAGCGCCAACGGTGATCGTTGCCCTACTCGTGGAAGACGAAACGCCGTTGGCATTTAAGTTCTGGTTGCCAGCGGCCTTGACCTGAATGGTTCCCAAGGCGTCACCCGTCGCCGCGTCTATGCGGCCGTAATCGAGTGCGTACATCCACGCAAAAATGGTGTCCTGATCTAGAGACTGCGAGTCGGGAAAATTCAGCGGCTGGTAGAAATACGAGCCATTGCCCCAGCTGTGATTGACCACGTCGAAATTGGTCGAGTTGAAAGCAGCTTCCCAAAACCCCCAAAAGTTCGCGTTGATGTCAGAAAGCTTCTGGCCCGAAAGGATATCGACGCCGGTCAGTGACGCGCCATATGCGACGCCGACTCCGCCAATACCGTTGCGTGACGCCGCAATCAGGCCCGACACGGCAGTTCCATGCTTCGCACCGGTCAATCCAGCACTGCCCAAGGTCTGCTCCGGGACCATTTCCTCTCCCCAGACGTAAACCTGGCGAGACGGATCGTAGTTGGCGATGAGATCCGGATGGCTGACGTCGGCACCATCGTTGGGGTCATTGTCGGCGATCTGCATGCCGTCGTCGTAGACGCCGACGTGCACGCCCGCCCCGGTGTATTCCTCCCAGATTTTCTGGATGTCACCGATCCAGTCGAAGTGCCACTGCAGTTCGAACAGCGGATCGGTCGGAGCCGGCTCCGTCGAAGCCGTGGCGTGCGAAAGAACAGCGACGTCGGATGTCGTGGAGATCACAGGAGCAGGTTGGGTTTGGAAGCCGGGAGAGCCCGTAGTCACCTGAAGCCAGGTCCCTTGCTTGGGATGGCCAGGCGTGAGGACGCGAAGGTCTGACGGGAAAACTGAGCCCTGCGGGTCCCAGACGCCCACTCTGTGAAAGTCGGCGTCGTCGCCAAACACAGTGTATTCATTCGCTTCGAGGGACATTTTCTTCTTCCTCCCTGGGCCCGGCGGGCCTGAAAATCCTTGCAGATCCGTTCGCGCTTGCCCCTTGGCGCGGGCAACAGAAAGCCGTTCCCGCTGCGAGCGCGCGCAGCCAAGCGAAGCCTTCGAATGTTGATGGTGAGTGGTCAGCGCTCAGGCGAGCGGCTGCTCCAGGACTGTCACGACAGTCGCGGTAAAACTCCCATGGAAACGTTTCCCCCGATCGCGCGCATCTTGTCGGCGCGCTTATCCATTTTCGCCTGAACGGCATTTCACATCGTCAATAGCACTCGTGCTCCCGCGACAAAGCAAGAGCAGATCACCGAGTTCCAATGACGTTTGCCAAACGATCCCGGAAGCGCGCGGGAAGGAATCGCGTTCACCCCCGGGAAATGCAAAGGCAGCCGTACATTTTTTTCTCGACGGCGTGCACGGTCGAAGCGCCGGTCGATGTTGAACGGGCGCCGAGCCACTGATGCAGCGGATAATATCGCAACGTGGCAATAGTCGTCACCGCTTGCCTCGTCGCCGGCGTCCGAGGTCACTCTGGCGAAGGCGCAGGTTTCACTCCCACGGGGCGTCAAACTCCTGGCACTGGAGAGGCGCGAGGAAAGCAGTGTCCCCTCCCGTGCCAAAAGCAAATCAAAGCGTGTCGGTGGAAGACGATTCAGTAGGCCGCGTGCCGCGGTACGGGTCCGTTCGCGTGCCGCCCAGCACGTGGGGGGCATACCGGCATCCGACTTTAGTCCCGCCGGAGGCAGGTCTTTAGTCCAAACCAGCGTGCGACTTTCATCCGTTAGCCGACTAATTGATCCGGCCTAAGCTCCGACCACTGACATAAGTCATCGGAGCATGGATATGGCTGCCTTCACGCTCAACGTCGCCGACCTCGAGTTCATTCTGCGGCAGATCAAGGTCGCAGAGGCGCACGCGGCAGGTACGCCGCTCACCGAGATCTATGTCGATGCCAACGGCGACGTCGTCGCCGTGCCACCGGGGGGCACACCACCTACCGGAGCCATTCTCGCCATCCCTGATCCGCATGTTCCTGTTGGGCTGCGGACGGTTGACGGCACCTACAACAATATCGTTCCGGGGCGCGAGTTGTGGGGCGCGGCCGATCAGCCGATGCCGCGGCTGGTCGACGGGACGTTCGTGAACGATGCCGATGGAGATAGCTTCGATCCCGATGGGTCCTCTGGGCCTGCGCCGGTCGTAACGAACACCAACTACGGTAGCTCGGGCAACGTCGCCGATGCTGATCCGCGAACGATTTCAAATCTCATTGTCGACATGAGCCTCGGCAATCCGGCCGCCATCTTCGCGGCACTGACGTTTGCCGGCTCGGAGAATCCGCAGGCCGACCTGGAGCAACTGCTCGCGTTGCGCGTCACGCCCGCAGAGGCGGCGGCGGCCCTGGCGAATGCCCAGACCGCGCTGGGCACGGCGGTGGGCAACCTCTCGACCGCCATTGCCGGCTTCAACGCAAGTGATCCGGCAACCATCGACGCAATCCAGGTGGCCGCAGCGGCCGTCACCACGGCCGAGGCCGCCCTCACCCAGGCGCAGCAGGTCGCCGCCGACCCCGCTGCGGCGCTAAGGGCACTCGCCGAGGATATGGGTCTCGTCATCAACGAGGAAGGCTCTCTGGTCATTCCGAACGTGGCACCCGACGAAGGTCTGTCGGCGCCGTTCAATGCCTGGATGACGTTCTTCGGCCAGTTCTTCGATCATGGCCTCGATCTGATCACCAAAGGTGGCGATGGCACGGTCTACATTCCGCTGCAGCCGGACGATCCGCTGTACGTGGAAGGCGGACACACGAACTTCATGGTGCTGACGCGGGCAACGACCGACGCTGAAGGTAATCATACCAACACGACGACCGGGTGGGTGGACCAGAATCAGACCTACACCTCGCACGCCTCACATCAAGTGTTCCTGCGCGAGTACGAATTAGGGGCTGACGGCAAACCGGAGGCGACCGGACGTCTTCTCGATGGGATCGGCGCGGACGGTGAGAAGAACGGGCTGCCGACGTGGGCCGACGTCAAGGCCCAGGCCCTCAGCATGCTGGGAATTCAGCTGACGGACCGCGACGTCCTGAACATCCCGCTGATCCGTACCGACCAATACGGCAATTTCATTCCGCACCCGGTGACCGGGTTCGCGCAGGTTGTTATCGGCATCGGTGGCGACGGCATTCCCAACACCGCGGATGACATCGTGGTGTCCGGCACTCCGCAAAATCCGGTCAACACATTCACGGCCACCAACGGCGTGCTGACCGGCGCGGTTCGCATCGGGCACGCGTTCCTCGATGATATCGCGCACAACGCGGTGCCTGGCACGTTGTTCGATCACGATGGTAACCCCGCAACGGCCGCGATCGCCGTTCAAGCCGACGCTGACAGCACGACCGGCAACGCCATCGGCACCGACACGCAGGGGCGCAAGACCGCCTACGACAATGAGCTGCTCGACCGTCACTTCATCACCGGCGACGGGCGCGGCAACGAGAATATCGGGCTGACTGCCGTCCACCACATCTTCCATTCCGAGCACAATCGCCAGATCGATTCTCAGATGCTCACCGTTCTTAAGAGTGGTGATGTCGACTTCATCAACGAGTGGCTCGACGCCGAAATCACTGCACTGCCTGCGAACTTCTCGAACCTCACCGCCCTGCAGCAACTCGACTTCGCCAACTCGCTCGACTGGAACGGCGAGCGCCTGTTCCAGGGCGCCCGCTTCGCCACTGAGATGCAATACCAGCACCTCGTGTTCGAGGAATTCGCGCGCAAGGTCCAGCCGGCGATCGATCCATTCGTCTTCAACTCGGTGACCGACATCGATCCGTCGATCTTCTCCGAGTTCGCCAACGTGGTGTACCGCTTTGGACACTCGATGCTGACGGACAGCATGCCGCGCATCTTGCTCAACGAAGACGGCTCCGTGAACAGCACCGACGACATGGGCCTGATCACGGCATTCTTGAATCCGGTCGCTTTCGACAACAACAATGCGCTCACCGCCGAGGAGGCCGCCGGGGCCATCGTTCGCGGCATGACCATCGAGCGCGGGAACGCAATCGATGAGTTCGTTACCGGCGCGCTGCGAAACAGCCTGCTCGGGCTCCCGCTCGACCTCCCGGCGCTCAACATTGCTCGCGGGCGCGATACTGGCATGCCGACGCTGAACTCCGCGCGCGAGCAATTGTTTGGCGCGACGGGCTCGTCGTTCCTTACCCCCTATAAGAGCTGGACGGAGTTCGCGGGCAATCTGAAGAACCCGATCTCCGTGGTCAACTTCATCGCAGCCTATGGAACGCATACCAGCGTCACGGCCGCAACGACGCTCGCCGCCAAGCGCGATGCTGCCTGGGCTCTGGTATTCGGCGAGGCCGTCGGCACGGCCACGGAGGTTCCAGCGGACCGGGTGGCGTTCCTCAACAGCACCGGCGCTTGGAACGCGGCCAACAGCGGCCTGAATACGATCGACCTGTGGATCGGCGGCCTCGCCGAAAAGGCGATGCCGTTCGGCGGCATGCTCGGCTCGACGTTCAATGCGGTGTTCGAGGCTCAGCTCGAGGCGCTGCAGGACGGCGATCGCTTCTACTATCTGACCCGCACGCAGGGCCAGAACTTCCTCAACATGCTGGAACAGAACTCGTTCGCCAAGATGATCATGGCGAACACCGACATCGCCGATCCGGGCCCCGACGGCATCCGGGGCACCGCCGACGACATCATCGCCCGCCACATCGGCGTTGATTCGTTCGCCAACTACGACTTCGTGCTGGAGGTGAACCCGGCCAATCAGGCCGATTACAATGGCAACGAGCCGGGCGTCGACCCGCTAGGCACGGACGCGGCGCTCGAGGCCATGGGCCTCGGCAAGGTCATTCGCGACGATCCCGGCACCGCCGGACCGGATGCGAACTACATCCGCTTTTCGGGTGGCGAGCACGTCGTCGTTGGCGGCACTAACGGCAACGATACGATCATCACCGATTTTGGCGACGACGGCATCTGGGGTGATGCCGGCAACGACCGCATCGAGTCGGGAGCGGGCGTCGACCTCGTCAACGGTGGTGCCGGTGACGACATCATCACCGACAGCGGCGACACGGGCGACTTCATCAAGGGCGATGAGGGCAACGACGTTATCGCCAACTCGAACGGTATCGACATCCTCATGGGAGGAACCGGCAAGGACGTTATCTTTGTCGGCGTCGACGACACAGAGGTATTCGGCGGCGAGGGCGACGACTTCATCGCCGGCGGCGACGGCGTCGACCTCCTCATGGGTAACGAAGGCGACGACTGGATCGAGGGCGCCGGCGGCTTCGACACGACGGCGGGCGACAACTCCGAGCTGTTCTTCAACAGCGCGATCAAAGGCCACGACGTCATGTTCGCCGGCAGCGAGGAGCACGATTTCGACGCCGAGTCCGGCGACGACATCATGGTCCAGGGCGAGAGTGTCATCCGCAACGAAGGCATGTTCGGCTTCGACTGGGCCATCTTCAAGGGCGTGAACATCGATGGCTATGCCGACATGCGTATCCCCATCTTCACCACCGAGCAGGAGGACATCCTTCGCAACCGCTTCGATAAGGTCGAAGCATTGTCTGGCTGGAATCGCAACGACACGCTGCTTGGTGACGACCGCGTCTTCGGTGAGATCGCTCCAGGAGACACGGTCGCGACGACGGAGGCTATCTTCTTCAACGACGGCCTGGATCAGGCCGGCATCGACCGCATCGCGGGGCTCGGCCAGATTGTCAGCGTCGGCACCAGCGGCTTCTTCGAAGCCGGCAACATCCTGCTCGGGGGCGCCGGCAGCGACAGCCTGCGCGGTAACGGCGGCGACGACATTCTCGATGGCGACCGTTGGCTGAACGTTCGCATCAGCATAACCGCCAACGGCGACGGCACCGGTGGGCAAGTTGCTACGGTCGACTCGCTGCGCCACACCTTCGCGGAGGATTTTTCGATCGCCGCCTGGCGAGGCAAATCGCTGTTCGAGCTCATGATAGACCGTGTCGTTGCACCGGGGCAGCTGCAGATCGTGCGCGAGATATTGACCGCGCCGGCGAACCCCAACGACATCGACGTGGCGCATTTCAACGACGTCTATGAAAATGCCGACGGCACGTTCAACTACACCATCACCCGCAACGCCGACGGCAGCATTCGCGTCGAGCACATCAACGTCAACAACGTCATAGATCCTCTCACTGAGCGCAATCTTGTCTCAGACGGCGTCGACACCTTGCGCAACATCGAAAAGCTGCGCTTCTCCGACGGCTTCGAGATAAGCCTGACCGCCCCACAGCTTCGGCTCAATGCCTTCGATCCCAGCGGGAACTACGCCGACAATTTCGGCAACGCGAGCTACGGCAATTCCAACGGAACCCGCAATTGGGGACCTGATTGGTCCGAGACGGGCGACGACAACAGCGCCACGGCGGCGGCCGGCCAAATCCGCATCACCGGTAGCGCCCTCGTGTTCGACCAGGGCAACGGAGCCACCATCCAGCGCCAGGTTGACCTCAGCATGGCCTCTGCTGCGCGCCTCAGCTTCACCGCCAATCCCGACGGCCTCGACGCTGGTGAATCCGTGACCGTCGAATTCTCTCGCGATGGAGTGAACTTCGTCGTTCTCGACACCATCACCGGCAATGGGGGTAATACGCCGCTCGGCTACGACCTCACCGGTCCATTTGAAGCCGATGCCGTCATCCGCTTCGTCGCCTCGGGGATCAGCAACAACAACGAGCAGGTGGCGATTGATAGCCTCTCGATCGAGGTATTCGTCCCAGCCAGCCCGGCGACGATCGATCATCAGGTGACGTTCACCGAGAACGGAGCGGCGGTCGCGATTGCCTCGCTTCCGGGTATCACAGACGACGCCACGGTGATGGAATCGGCGCGGATCGTGCTCACAAACGCGCAGGCGGGCGATATACTCGCCGCCACCGGTCTTGCCGGAACGGGTATTACGGCAACGACCACGGGCAGCGCGCCGGGGCAGATCGTCATCACCCTCACTGGCAGCGCCTCGATCGCAGCCTATCAGCGCGCCATTCAAGGCGTAACGTTCGATACCAACTCTGACAATCCGGGATCAGTGGCAAGAATCGTTGAGGTCACCGTCAGCGACGGTTTCAACGACAGCAACATTGCGCGCTCGACCATCAACGTCGTTGCGGTGAACGATGCACCCAACGCAGTCAACGACTCAGTCATCACCAACTTCACCACGGCGCCATTCGTCGTGCCGGAGTGGGCGCTGCTTGCCAATGATACTGACGTCGACTCGCCCGTTCTCGATATTACAGCAACGTCCGGGCTGAACAGTCTAACCAGCGCATCCCTGACGACCAACCCTGGCTCCGTGACCATCACCGATGGCGCGGCAGGTCAGGCTGGTGGCAGCTTCAACTATACAGCGAACGACGGGGCAGCGACGGACGTCGCACAGGCCACTGTCACTCGAGACACGACCGGCACCATCGATGGTACCGCCGGCAACAACATCCTCGTCGGCAACGACGCGGCCAGCACGCTCGACGCTGGTACCGGCGATGACATTGTTTTTGCCGGTGGGGGTAACGACACGATCGTGTGGAACGCCAACGGCAACGGCGCCACGGACGGACGGGACTACATCGACGGTGGTGCCGGCGTGGACACCGTCTCGCTGACGCATCGAAACAATGTGGCCGAAACCTTCCGCGTCTACACGTTGGCCGAGGCCCAAGCGGCTGGAATGACGGGCCTCAAGGCGAACACCGAGATTGTTATCACCCGCAACGGCACGAATAACGCCTCGATCGTTGCCGAATTGGACAACATCGAGGAAATCTCCATCGACATCGGCAATGGCGACAGCGTCGTTCCGATCGGCAATTTCTCGCCGACATCACTGAACGTCAACACGATCAGGATCAACGGCAGCGCAGGGGACGACACCGTCGATATCTCCTCGCTCGCGTCCGCGCACCGCATTGTGTTCAGGTCCAACGGCGGCAACGACACGATTGTCGGTACGCTACGGCCGCAGGACGTGATCGAGCTTCCTGACGGGCAATCGCTCGCCAACTACACCAGCACGACGAACGCCAATGGAACGACGACTCTTTCCAACGGTACGCATTCCATCACTTTCGCGGGCAGCGGGACTGGGCCCGTCGTAGACGACGGTGCCATCACGGGTGCGTTTGAATACACCGCCAGTGATATCGCGGGCATCTCAGCGCTGGTACGCGGCCTGCAGCCTCCGGGCACCGGGGATGACGATGTCCCGACCGGCGTGCGCAATCTCTCCGGCGCCGGCAACAACGTCGCCAATCCGACCTGGGGCAATGCCGATCAGGCATTCATCCGCCTCACCGAGGCGCGCTACGGGGAAGCCGACGCGTTCGGTAACCGCGACATCAACCCCATCTTCAACGGCCTGGATGCACGCAACATCTCCAACATCCTGGGAACGCAAGAAGCCGGGCTGCCGAAGGCAGGCAACGACGCCAATATTTTCTTCATGGCCATGGGGCAGTACATCGACCACGGCCTGGACTTCCTGCCGAAGGGTGGGAATGGATCGCTGACAATCGGTGGCGTCGGCGGCGGGGCACCGGGGTCCGACAATCCGGCAGACCTCACCCGCGGATCGGTTCTCTACACCGATGAGAATGGCATTCCGCAGCACAAGAACCAGACCTCGCCCTTCGTCGACCAGAACCAGGCCTACGGATCGAACAATCTTGTCGGTCAATTCCTGCGCGAGAGCGACGGGGCTCGAGGGCACGGTTCGCACCTGCTTGCCGGCGTGGCGGATCCATCCAATCCAGATTTCAAGCTTCTGCCCACACTGCGCGAGCTGATCGTGCACCACTGGGAGGCTGATACGATCTTCGAGGATCCCAACCTTCCCGGCGGCGCCATCAGTTTCCGCGACTACTACACGAACTTCGAATCCGCACCGGGCGTCTTCGGTACGCTTTACGATGCCGGTACGGGGGCGTTCGATGCCGCAGTGGTCAATTCGCTGCTATCGAACTTCATGGGGTCGACGCATCCGCTGCTGCTCGACACCAATCCGTTCGTCAACGTTCTCGATCACTTCGTCGCCGGCGACGGTCGCGCGAACGAGAACTTCGCGTTGACGTCGATCCACACCATCTGGGCACGCAACCACAACTTCCACGTCGAGAAACTGCTTGCGGCCGGCTTTGAGGGAACGGCGGAGGAGCTGTTCCAGGCAGCCAAGATGGTCAACGAGGCCGAATACCAGCGTGTGGTGTTCGATGAATACCTCGACACGCTGCTTGGCGGCCTGCGCGGCAGCGGCTCCCATGCGTTCGATGACTACAACCCCAACGTCGATCCGGCGATATCGCACGAGTTCGCGGCGGCCGTGTTCCGCTTCGGGCACTCGCTCATCGGCCAGACGATGACGGTCCTCGATGCCGACGGCAACCCGACGCAGGTTCAGCTGTTCGACGCGTTTCTCAATCCGAGCAACGCCGATGGCGTGTTCACCGGTCCGCTGCCGCCAGGATACGTACCGCAGCCGGGCTATGCCCAGCATGGCGTCAGCGCGATCGTCGGCGGCACCGTCACGCAGCCTGCGGAGGAGGTCGACTTCAACATCGTCGACGCGGTGCGAAACGATCTCGTTCGAATACGTGCCGATCTCTTCGCCTTCAACGTGACACGGGCCTGGGATCTCGGCATCGGCACTTTGAACCAGGTACGAACGGATCTGGCGGCTTCGACCAGCCCCTATCTCGAGGAGGCTATAGACTTTGCCGGCGGGAGCTTGACGCCCTACAGTTCCTGGGAGGACTTCCAGCAGCGCAATGGCCTCAGCGACGCAGTCATCCAGCAATTCAGGCAAGCCTACCCCGACCTTATTCTGCAGGCCGACGAAATTGCGCTGTTCCAGCAGGTTAACCCGAACATCGAGCTGATTGACAACGGCGACGGCACCAAGACCGTCAAAGGCATTGACCGCGTCGATCTGTGGGTCGGCGGACTCGCCGAGCAGCACATCAACGACGGCCTCGTCGGCCAGACATTCTGGGTCATCCTGCACGAGCAGTTCGATCGTCTGCAGGAGGCAGACCGGTTCTACTACATCGACCGGTTCGACAACTTCGACCTGTACGAGACTTTCATCGACGGCCAGGAGTTCGCGGACATCGTCTTCCGGAACACCGGGATCGAGGGCTTGCCCGAGCACATGTTCGAGGTGAGCGACGAGGACGACAACGGCACCGGGAACAATGACGGCGACGATGATGCCGGAAACGATGATGACGACGACGCCGGCAATGACGATGATGACGATGATAACGCCGGAAATGATGATGACGACGATGCCGGCAATGACGATGCAAACGACGACGACGACGACGATAATGATGGCGATGACGCCGGAGGGGATGACGACAACGACGATGACGACAATGATAGTGACGATGACGATGACGATGACGATGACGATGACGATGACGATGACTGTGACGATGACACCGTCACGCCGACACCCAATCCAAGCACGCCGTCCATCGCCGCCGTGGTTTTCCTTGGCACGGTAGCCAGCGAATCGGCGATCGGCAGCACGGTGGCCGATACCCTCGTCGGCAACGGTGGCGACGACACGCTGTTCGGTCTGCAGGGCAACGATAATATCAGCGGCGACGCCGGCAACGATGTGCTGGTCGGCGATCTCGGCGATGACTTGCTGCTCGGCGGCGACGGTGCCGACCGCATTCTGGGAGGCGATGGCGCGGACCGCATATTCGGCGGGGCGGGAGACGACACCATCTTCGGCGATGCCGGCAACGACGTCATCTTCGGCGACGCGGGCCGCGACGTGATCAACGCGGGTAGCGGCGACGACACTGCGTACGCTTCACAGGGCGACGGTGACGACGTCCTCGATGGCGGGGAAGGCGCGAACGACACACTCGACTATTCCGCCATCATCGCAAACCTCACCGTAAACCTCGGCAGCAGCGGCGTAGGCTCGGCAGCAAGCGCCCAGTCCGGCACCGACACGCTGCGCGGCTTCGAGCATGTGATCGGCGGGGCCGGCAACGACACGATCACCGCCAGCAGTGCAGTGAACGTGCTCGACGGCGGCGCCGGCAACGACACGTTCGTATTCACCAGTGCGACGGCTGCGAACGGGGACCGGATCGTAGGGTTCGAAACGGGAGACCAGATCGACCTGCGGCCGATCCTCAGCAACCTTGGGATCAACGACGACGTCGCCAACCACTTCACGACCTCGGGCTTCAACCTCGCGGGCCAGGTCCGGCTCCGGGTCGATGGCAACGATACCGTGATTGAAGGAAACACCGACACACTGGATGACGTCGATTTCTCCATCACGGTGGTCGGCCGCACGAATTTGAACGGCACAGACTTCAGCTAGATCGACAGGCAAATCTCTTGGAGGGGCCTCCCCTCCAGGCCGCAACCAAGCTGTCAACGGGGATGGGCGTATGCGTAAGAAGACCGGGCGGAGGATCATCACTCCCAGACGGACACCGCTCGACGCGCTCGGCGGCGTGCAGAAGGTTCTCGTTTTCGTGTTCGTCGTATCGGGCGTCGTCAACATTCTGGCGCTGACCGGTTCGTTCTACATGCTGCAGATCTACGATCGCGCGCTCGGCAGCCAGTCGATCCCGACGCTTGCCGCGCTGTCGATCCTGGCGATTGGCCTTTACGTATTCCAGGGTGTGCTGGACGTCAGCCGTTCGCAGATACTGGTGCGCCTCGGCGCTCGGCTCGACGGTGCACTCGCGCCACTCGCCCATAAGGTGGCAATCGACATGCCGCGCTTCGGTTTCTCGGGTGCGGAAGCTGCCGAGCGGGGTCGCGACGTCGATACGCTGCGTAGCTTCCTCGGCGGCCAAGGGCCGATCGCCCTGTTCGATCTGCCGTGGATGCCGCTCTATCTCGCCTTCGTCTACTACCTGCATCCCCTGTTGGGCCTTTTGTGCTTCGCCGGCGCGCTGGTATTGACCAGCCTCACGGTTGCGACCGAATTCCTAACGCGGCGTCACAGCATCCCGACGCAGCAGGCGGCCGTCGCGCGTGCCGCGATGGCGGATTCGCACGGCCGCAACGCCGACATCATCCACGCAATGGGATTTGCCGGTCGCGCCGTCGCCAGGTTCGAGAAGATCAACGCAGAGCACCTCAGCCTGCAGACCAAGACCAACGACATTGCGGGCACGTTCTCGGGCATCGCCAAGGTGCTGCGGATGATCCTGCAGTCGGCGGTGCTAGGCCTCGGCGCCTATCTGACGATTTTAGGAGACCTTACGGCCGGCGCGATCATTGCCGCGTCGGTTGCGTCGGCCAGGGCACTGGCGCCGATCGATCTCGCAATCGGACAGTGGAAGAACGTCATCTCCGCGCGCCGGAGTTACGCACGCCTCTGCGAGACCATGTCGTCGATCGACGATGCCAAGCCGACTGTGGAGCTTCCGGCGCCCAAGCGCAGCCTCAAGATCGAGCGGATCACCGTGGCAGCGCCGAGCACCGGTTCTGTCGTCCTCAGTGACGTTGGTTTCGAGCTCAAGGCCGGCGAAGCTGTCGGAATCATTGGCCCGAGCGGGGGTGGGAAATCGACGCTGGTGCGGAGCCTCACAGGCGTTTGGCCTCTGCTGCGCGGCGAGGTGCGGCTGGACGACGCCGATCTCGGGCAATGGACTCCCGAGCAGCTCGGGCAGCATATCGGCTACCTGCCACAAGAAGTGTCTCTGCTCGATGCCACGATCAGCGAAAACATCAGCCGCCTTGACCCGCATGGCAACGGCAAGCGGATTCTCGCCGCTTCGAAGGCGGCGGGCGTGCACGAAATGATCGTGCGTCTGCCGCAAGGATACGAGACACCGCTCGGCCCCAACGGCTGGTCGTTGTCGGCGGGACAGCGGCAGCGGATCGCGCTTGCACGTGCTCTGTACGGCAACCCGTTTCTCGTAGTGCTCGACGAGCCGAACTCCAACCTCGACGCCGAGGGTGAAGCAGCGCTGACCGATGCCGTCATGGGTGTGCGTGCGCGGGGAGGTATCGTGGTTATCGTCGCGCACCGCGCGAGTGCGCTTGCCGCGGTCGACAAGATTGGCGTGGTGCAGAACGGAAAGCTGGCTGCGTTTGGGCCGAAGGAGGAGATCCTAAAACCGCAGTCCGAGCCGGGTAAGCAGGTCAAGCGCAAGCAGCAGCCCCGTCCGGCGGCATAGGCAACCAACATGAATCCGCTCGCCAAAAGCCAAGCCTTCCACGACGACGGCTCGCCGAAACGTAAGTATGAAATCGAGGAGCGCCCCGACCGCCGCCTTGCGCTGTCGATCTCTCTCGGGCTTCTGCTGGCGAATGCACTCGTGCTGCTGAAGAGCATCCTCTTGTGGTCCGACGCGGAGGCGCGTCCTGAGGGCGGCCACGCGCAGGGCGCCAAGGGCACGCCCAAATCCGCTGACGATGGCACTACAAACCTCGGAGCATCTTCGTCTCCGGTAGAGGAGCAGCCTGCCAGCGAGGAGGACACCGATACAGCCGCCGGGTCCGGGACGAACCATCAGCTCTTCCGGCCGCGTGAGGTGTTCATCCCAGAGGAGCCGGAAGAGTATCCGCAGGCCCACACGAGCGGTCTGCCGGCAAGCAATGACAACGAAGCCCTCTATGGGGCGGCGCCTGGCAGGGCGGTCGATCTCTCCGACGCTGCCGCAGCTGCCGCCATGTCGGCCGGATTGGGATCCGGCGGTTCAGGTGGCGGCAACGCGGCCAATGATGATGGTGAGGGGGCCTCCGACGGGCCAGCTGACGGTGGTGGCGGTACCGACGACGATGAAGACGACGACGAGGACGGCGACAACACCAGCCGGCCCAATCGGCTGCCGCTGATCCTGGCTCCGGTTGTCCTTGCCGATCTCTACGCCAATGAAACCCTCGCCTTTGGCGCCGCGGATCTTCTTCGCCACGCCTCCGATCCCGATGGCGACACATTGAGCGTGCGCAATCTAAGAGCTTCCTCGGGAACTCTCGAGCAGCGCGGTGACGGGAGCTGGCTGTTCACTCCCGAGCTCGACGATACGAGCGGTGTCCGGTTCACGTACGACGTCAGTGACGGCAAGGGCGCCGTGGTGCAGCGTGCCACGCTTGACCTCGTTGCGCGCGGCCCTGGTCACAACGAGGGGACGGCAGGCCCCGATACGCTGATCGGCACACCCAACGCGGACATCATCATCGCGCATGCGGGTGACGACACGGTCGTCGGTCGCGAGGGTGACGACTTAATCTATGGCGGGGCTGGCAACGATCGCATTGTGGCCGGGGACGGCAACGACGTCGTTTATGGTGATGACGGCGACGACGTCGTCTTCGGCGGTGCCGGAAACGACTCCATCTTTGGAGGCCCGGGCAACGATATTCTGTTGGGCGAGGCGGGTGACGATTTCCTGATCGGTGAGGACGGGAACGACACGATCTCCGGCGGCGACGACAACGATGTTATCGCCGGAGGCTTCGGCAACGATACGTTGAACGGGGATGCTGGGCATGACGCTATCGATGGCGGCGCCGGCGAGGACGCCATAGACGGCGGCGACGGCGACGACCTCATCAACGCCGGGCTTGATGCCGACCGCGTCATGGGCGGCAATGGTGCCGACACTTTCATTGCCGTCATCGGCGACGGCGCGGACGCGTACGATGGCGGTGACGGCTCCGACAGCTACGACGCTTCGACGGCGATCGCGGCGGTGATCATCGATCTCAACACGGGCGTGGCGCAAGGGGTCGATATCGGATCGGATGTCTTGGTTTCGATCGAAAACGCGCGCGGCGGCGCGGGCGATGACGTGCTCACGGCGAGCTTGCAGGTGAACGTGCTTCTGGGCGGCCCCGGTGCCGATCTGTTCGTGTTCGGCTCGTCGGCGCTGGTCGGCCTGGGACGCGGAGCGCGTGACCGTATCCTCGATTTTGCGGTGGGCGACAGCATCGACTTCAACGACATTAGCAACGAGTTCGCGCCCAGTACGCCCTCGGAGGATCCTGGGTTGCGCAAGTTTGTCCTCATAAGCCAGGGGCTGGAATTTACCCAGCCCGGGCAGATGAGATTCAAGTACGAGGCAACGGGCGACGGCGCCGTAACGGTTCTCGAAGGCAACATAGACTCAGAGGCCGATGCGGATTTCGAGCTGGAGATTGCCGGCACCTATGAGTTACGAGACGACGATTTCTACTGGCGCAGTTGAGTCTGGAGCACGTCCCCATGGCGGTGAAAGATAGCCACTCTATCGCGAGCAAGCGCAGGCAAGGTGATGACCCGCCATCGACGGCGGCCAACGCCGCGACACCATTCTCGATTACCCGCCATATCGTCTTCGCATCGTGCGCCATGGCAGTACTCGTCGCCGGGATCGGCGGATGGGCGGCAATGGCGCAAATTTCCGGGGCCGTGATCGCCTCCGGAACGTTCGTCGTCGAACGGAACGTCAAGAAGGTGCAGCACAGCTACGGCGGTATCGTCTCGGAGATCAACGTCAGGAACGGCGACCGCGTAAATGCCGGCGATGTGCTCATCCGGCTGGACGCGACGCAGATTCGCTCCGAGTTGGGCATCGTCCGCTCCCAGCTCAACGAGCTTGCTGCGCGTGCCGCACGTCTCGCAGCTGAGCGTGACGGACGCGATGCCGTGTCAATGCCGAAGAGCTTGCTGGAAAAGGGTGACGAGGCTCAACTCGCCGCCGATGGCGAGACGCGCGTATTCAACGAGAACAAGCGAACCCGCGAAAGCCAGAAGGAGCAGCTGCAGCTGCGCATAGAGCAGTTCAGAGAGGAGATCATCGGCCTCGAGGCACAGCGCGATGCCAAATCGGGTGAGCTCAAGATCATACAACTCGAGCTTGAGCAGCTTCGCCACCTACATGAGAAACGCCTCACCCCGGTGTCGCGCGTCTACGCCATGGAGCGGGAGGAGCGGCGGCTCGGCGGAGATCGCGGGGGCCTCATAGCTCAGATCGCGCGTGCCAAGGGACAGATCAACGAGATCAATGTACAGGTCCTGGCTGTCGACGAGAATGCGCGTGCGCAAGCGCAGAAGGAGCTTCGGTCCATCGAGGCAAAGCTCGCTGAACTTGCCGAACGGGAAATCGCAGCACTCGACAAGCTGGTCCGTGTGGATTTGCGTGCGCCGCAGAAGGGCGTCGTCCACGAGCTTGCGGCCCATACGGTCGGTGGCGTCGTCACGGCAGCAGAGCCTGTGATGCTTATCGTGCCTGAGGAAGAGAATCTCACGATCGAAGCCCACATCGCCCCGCGCGACGTGGATCAGGTGGCGGTCGGCAATCGCGCGAAGCTCATGCTGTCCGCGTTCAACCAGCAAAAGACGCCCGAGGTGATGGGGTTTGTCGCCGAGGTTTCCGCGGACGTAACTGTCGACCCTAAGACGGGACAAAACTACTACGTTGCGCGACTGCAAATGGACGACAAAGAGAGCAAGAGGATTGGGGATCTGAAACTTGTGCCTGGCATGCCGGTCGAAGTTTTCGTCGCAACCGGCGAGCGCACAGCCTTGTCATACCTAGCAAAACCGTTCACGGACCAAGTTCACCGCGCGTTCCGCGAGTAGGAAGCTGAACGACGTTACAGCGACTGGGGCCAGCGTCTTAATCAAAATTATTGAGTTGCGCGGTCAACCACCTGTCTAGAGGATAAACTCCGAAGTATTGTTTTAGTCAGTTGGTAACAGCGTATGCGCCCCATCTCGGTTGCCCTGATCGACGACCAGCCCCTTTTTATTGCGGGGTTTTGCGAGCTAGTTCAACGAGATCCCTTGATACGTCTGGCTGCGATTTCAGCCCGTGCCGCCGACGCTGCATCGATTGTAACGCGATGCTCTCCCGACATTCTCTTCATCGACGTGGCGACCGTTGAGGATGCATTTCAGGCAATCACTACGGTTCCGGCACTGTCTCCCAACCTCAAGATCGTTGCTTTGACCGCCGCGCGTGGCATCTCCTTCGCCATGAAGACGCTGGATGCGGGCGTGCATGGCTACGTCCTCAAGCAGAGCAACGGCGACGACATACTCGCCGCCATTCAGGCGGTTCGCAGCGGCGAAAAATTCATCACCCATGGGTTCGCCAGCAAGATCGTGAGCGCGTTGCAGGATGAGGCGGTTCGCAAGAATGCGGCGCTCGCAGTCAAACTCAGCATTCGCGAGAACCAGGTCGTGCGCTTGCTCCTGGCGGGCAAGACGAACAAGGAGATCGCGTTGACGCTGTCGATCTCCGAAAAGACGGTCAAGCACTACATGACCGTGCTGATGCAGAAGCTCAACGCTCGCAATCGTGTCGAGGTCGTCATCGCTGCACAGCGCCTGTCGGGAGACTCGGCACGGGCGGACATCCGCCATTGAGTGGACCGCCTGGCGCGGCTGCGCCGCTGGGGCGTCGCGGAATGGAAATACGGGGCTCTATCCCGCCGTGCAAGCACGGACGTCGGAATTCCCGAACCCGGCGATCAAATCCGGCCAGTGACAAGATTTTGTTCATCTCGCCCGAGGTTGACCTCCATCAAGGTCGGTGGCGGCTCAAAGCATAGGAAATGCTTGATAGGCGTTGGGTGTGCGGTGGTGCACCATGCCGGGTAAGCAGCGAGGGGCCGATGAGCGAAGACCGGGCCGACACGGATCATAAGAACCGGACGGACACGACGGTTGCACCACCGTCAGCCCAGCTTCCAGCTGTGGTCGAGAGGCCGCTCATATCTCGCCTCCATCCATTGGCGTGGCCGCGGGCACATCGGTTGCCAGCGACGGTCGTCTTGGTGCTGCTCGCCATGCTTCTCGCAGCCGGCGGCTATTGGTGGGCGACATGGCAGCCGGCAGTTCCGGCAGGAATCGCCTATGGAAACGGTCGGCTCGAAGCTGATCCGATCGATATTTCGACCAAGTTTGCCGGGCGAGTGCTTGAACTGCGCGTCGATGAGGGTGCTGTCGTTAAGGCCGGAGAGGTTCTGGCGGTCATGGACACGCGCGATATCGAGGCATCTCTCAACAAGGCGCGGGCGCAGGTCGAGCGGGCGGAGAAGGCCGTGAACGAGGCCGTCGCCAACGTGGACCACGCGCGCAGCGTGGTGACGTTCGCCAGGCAGGAGATGGAGCGGTCGCAGAAGCTCGTCGAGAAAGGCTGGACAACGCGGGAGACCTACGACCAGCGCCACCAGCAGCTCGAGGCTGCGGTAGCCGCCGAGATTGCTGCGCAAGCGCGCACGACGCAGGCCGAGCACGCGCTGGAGGCGGCACGCCAGGATGTCCAGTACTACAACGTCACCATTGCAGACAACACGCTGCGCGCGCCGCGCGACGGGCGCATCGAATACCGCATCAGCAACGTTGGAGAGGTCCTGCCCGCCGGCGGTAAAGTCTTCACCATGCTGGATACGTCGTATGTCTACATGGATGTCTATCTGCCGACGATGGAGGCCTCCCGCATCAAAATTGGCGCCGATGCACGCATCTTGCTCGACGCGTTCCCGGATAGGTCAGTGCCAGCCAGTGTCAGCTACATCGCCGACAAGGCGCAGTTCACACCGAAGATGGTGGAGACACATACGGAGCGGGAGAAGCTCATGTTCCGCGTTCGCGTGCGCGTCAACGCCGACTTGGCGCGGGCGCACGCCGATGCAGTGCGCAGCGGTCTTCCTGGTGTTGCCTACGTGAAGTTCGATCCTAAGGTAGCTTGGCCGGCGCGACTGCAGGGCAGCTCCTGATGGCAGGCGTCGAGCGCGCGGCGGCGACGATATCGGGGCTCAGCCATCGCTACGGATCGACGCTGGCCATCGACAGCGTCAGCGTGCGCATTCCCGGAGGCCAGATCACCGGCCTCATCGGGCCGGACGGCGTCGGCAAGTCGTCGCTGCTCGGCCTGCTCGCGGGTGCAAAGCGCATTCAGAGCGGCAGAGTAGAAGTACTTGGCGGCGACATGGCGAACGCCAGCCACCGCTCCGACATTTGCGCGCGCATCGCCTTCATGCCGCAGGGCTTGGGCAAGAACCTATTTTCAGACCTTACGGCGCGCGAGAACATCGAGTTTTTCGCGCGTCTTTTCGGCCAGGAAGGCGAGGAGCGCGAGCGGCGGATATGGGAGCTCATGGCGAGCACGGGGCTGGCGCCTTTCGCTGACCGGCTGACTGGCAAACTGTCGGGCGGCATGCGCCAGAAGTTGGGATTGTGCTGCTCTCTCATCCACGATCCCGATCTCCTAATCCTCGATGAGCCCACGACCGGCGTCGACCCACTCTCGCGCAGGCGTTTTTGGGATCTGGTCGGCGCGGTGCGGCGCCGGCGGGCGGGCATGACAGTGGTCATCGCGACAGCCTACATGGAGGAGGCCGCCCAGTTCGACCAGCTGATCGTCATGGACGACGGACGAGTTCTGGCAACCGGAACTCCAGACGATCTTATGACGAAAACTGGAGCCCAATCGATCGAAGCGGCGTTCATCGCCTTGCTGCCGCCCGAGCGGCGCGCCCCTTACCATGAGCTCGTCATCCCGCCGCGGAATGACGGCGGCGAAGAGCCGGTGATCGTAGCCCGTGATCTCACGTGCCGCTTTGGCAACTTCACCGCCGTTGACCGCGTCAGCTTTGCCATCCAGCGCGGCGAGATTTTCGGCTTCCTGGGGTCGAACGGTTGCGGGAAATCGACGACCATGAAGGTGCTGACGGGCCTGCTCCCGGCGACTGCCGGTGAGGCATCCCTCTTCGGCCACCCGGTGGATGCGCGCGATCTCGCCTCGCGCAAGCGCGTCGGCTACATGTCGCAGTCGTTCTCTCTCTATACCGAGCTGACGGTACTGCAGAACCTGGAGCTGCATGCGCGCCTGTTCCAGCTCCCGCATGATCACGGCGAGGAGCGCATCGCAACACTCATCTCGCGCTTCGGTCTCAGCGAGCATGTCCATCAACTGGCCGCCGATCTACCGCTTGGGCTGCGCCAGCGGCTTTCCCTCGCCGTCGCCGTGGTGCACGAGCCCGAGCTGCTTATTCTGGATGAGCCGACATCAGGCGTCGATCCGATAGCGCGTGATGCCTTCTGGGAGCTACTGGTCGATCTGTCCCGTCGGCAGGGAGTGACGATCTTTGTCTCGACCCACTTCATGAATGAAGCGTCGCGCTGCGACCGCGTCTCGTTCATGGATGCCGGCAAGGTGCTCGCGACGGATACGCCCGCCGACCTGATGCGCGCGCGAGGTGTCTCCACACTCGAGGAAGCCTTCATCGCCTATCTCGAGGAAGCCGACGCCGGCCGCACGACGGAGCGCGCCGATCCGCCTGTCATCGAGCATGCTCTCGTTCCCGCGGAAAGGCCGCGCACGAAGCGCTGGTTCAGTTTCACGCGCATGTGGGCCTATTCGTTGCGCGAGACGCTCGAGTTGATGCGCGATCCCATCCGGCTTTCCTTCGCGCTGCTCGGCACCGCATTTCTGATGCTGATCTTCGGGTTCGGGAGGCTTTGCACATTTAGTGCCGTCAGGTGGGACTTTTTGTGCAAACGACCGAGTTTTTGTGCAGTGAGAATTTAGTCTGCGGACATTCGCCTGAGATCGCGCACTCAGCTAACAGCATTGAGAGGGATCACCGGCAATCTCCCGCTCGCTGCCAGACGACCGGAGCGAAGCCGCCCCCAGGAGTGCGAAAATTGGTGGTTTGACCTTGATAAAGGCGGGCCGCCACGAGCTGGACTTTGCCGTCGTAGGTGTAGTTGCGAATATCGAGCTTCATCACCTCGCGCCGCCCATCGACGATGACGGTCCGACCGCTTGGCGGCACCAGATCCTGGGCCACATAGCCACCCTCGAGAATACTTTGCCAAACGCGGCGCGTGATCTTGTCTCCGCGATAGGCGGCTCTCCCGCCAAATCCGGCGGCCGGCTTGAAGAAAAGTCTGCTGCGCATAGTCCAAAGCTCTTCCGCACGGCCGGGAACGACCAGCACCGTCTTGGGTATCCCATTCCGAACAAGGGTCCTCAGCTTCTCAACGACGCCCCACCGCTCCAGCGTCTCCACGTCCGTCAAGCGAACAAGATTGCGCTTGTCCGCGAACATGGCGTGCGACCATGGGTTCGGCGTCACCACCACATCATCGGAAAGATACGCCGTGCGCAGTGCGGCGTGGGCGGGCTCATCCAGAGAGAAGTCCGTCAGCCGATTGTAGACGAGGTCAATCGCCTGGGAGCCGCACCATAGCCTCCCGCCGCGATGTTCGAGGGCCTGAGGGGGAGCGATGATCGAGGCCATGCCGTGGCGCCTAAACAGACGCTCGAAGAGTACAAATTCTGGATAGAGATACTGCGCTTGCGGGTCCGTATCGACAATGGCAACGGCAGTGAGCGGGGCGTCGCCCCTTTGCCGGCGCCAATCCTGGCGGAAACTCTCTAGGAAGGTGGCGCCGATATCCTGCCTCTCGACCGGGCCTGGGAAGACGCGTTCGATCGCCGGGCAGCACACCTTCTGAGCGCGCGCCACGAAAGCGTTGATCAGCGCGCCTCCTGCATTCGTGTTAATCTCTATGAGCTTGGGCCCGCCAGGTCCGACATGAAAATCGTAGCCCATAAGCACGCCAATGGCGCCAGGCTCGAACTGTGCCGCAGCCGGTGCCGATTCCAACGCAGCCTGGCGGTATGCCGGGAGCTTGGCGATCGCCTCAATGGCCTCGATAATCTGCGCCATTCGCGTCGCATGTTCGGCGCGAATGAAGACGGGGAGGCTGGAGATCAGCGTCGGATGCGTCTCTGCCAGCCGTCGGCTGAACTCCGCATCACCCACTTCGAACTCAAGGGCGCGCCCCAAGGCAGGCCGATCCAGCGAGATACAGGCGCAGTCTGCGTTCAGACTGTCCGGGCTCAGATTCATCGATCCGTGCTTTCCCGCTTTGAAACCTTGGCGCTCGCGTGGGCCGCGGAGGAGTGATCGGCGCGCGTGACGTCGATCGCCTTGGCACGATCCTCTTCATCCAGACAACCGTCTTCGACCTGCAGGGTCGAAAAGTAGATGCCGAACTTCGCGCGGAGCACGTCGTGCGCGTCCTTCAGCACCCGTTGGCCATCACGGCCCAGATCGTTGACGCGGATGTGGGCTGAGAAGACATTGCGGCCCTGCGTGAGGCTCCATGCGTGGACATGATGCACGTCGATGACGCCGGCCAGCTTGCGGATCATGGCGACAGCTTCATCCAAATCGACTCCCTCCGGAGTGCTTTCCAAGAGGATCACGAGGGAATCCTTGAGTATCTGCCAGGAGGCCCAAAACAGCACGAGGCCGAAGGCCATACCGAGCAGCGCATCGATAGCGACGAATCCGGTAAGCCACACGACAGCCGCCGAGATGATGATGATGATACTCCCGACGAAAGTTTGGACGACGTGCCAGAAAGCGCCGCGCATGTTGAGGTTCTCGCGCTGCCGGCCGTAAAGGAGCCGCAACGCGATCACTTCCGTCGCAATGCCGCCTGCAGCCGCGAGCAACATCGCTCCGGTGCGCAATTCGACAGGTTCCATGAGCCGCATAGCGCCCATCCAAAGCACGTAGCCGGCCATCAGGAACAGGAATACGCCGTTGAAGAGGGCTCCGATGATTTCGGCCCGCGCCCAGCCGTACGTTTGTTCCGGGCTCGCCTCTCGCTCGCTGAGCCTTTGCGCAAAGAGCGCTATCAGTACGCCGCCGACGGCTGAAAAGGTATGGAAGGCATCCGAGAGGACGGCGACTGAACCGCTCCAATACGCCATGAAAAGTTCCACAAAAAAGTAAATGCCGGTCAGCCAACCAGCGATGATGAGTGCGCGTCGATCAGCCGACGCGGGGACATGGCCAGCGTGTGACTGCGTCTGCATGCCTTCTGCCATGTTGCTAAACCTGCTCTTTCGCGTGCTCATCAAACTCGGTCGACCGGGGCGCCCTTTAGTTGACTCCGGCACATTCACAATGGTAGCGCCCTAAGTCGCAACGCATTAGCGATTACGCTCACTGATGACAGAGCCATAGCCGCCGCAGCGATGATGGGCGAAAGAAGAATACCAAGGATAGGATAGAGAACACCCGCCGCCACCGGCACGCCGGCCGCGTTATAGACAAAGGCAAAGAACAGGTTTTGCCGGATGTTGCCCATGGTGGCCTGCGACAGGCGGCGTGCGCGCACGATGCCGGTGAGATCGCCTTTGACGAGCGTGATGCCTGCACTCTCGATGGCAACGTCGGTACCAGTTCCCATGGCGATGCCAACATCGGCCGCAGCAAGCGCAGGCGCATCATTGACGCCGTCTCCGGCCATCGCAACGACATGACCCTTACTTTTGAGCCGTTCGACGATGCGGCTCTTGTCCTCGGGAAGCACCTCCGCCTCCACTTGGGTGATGCCGAGCTTGCGAGCTACCGCTTGAGCGGTGACTTTGTTGTCGCCAGTCAGCATGACGATGGTGAGGCCCGCAGCTTTAAGCGCCTGCAACGCTTCGGACGTCGTGGACTTGATCGGGTCGGCAATAGCGAGAATGCCTGCGAGCGCGTTATCGAGCGCAATAAAGATGACGGTCGCGCCATCTTCGCGCAGCCGATCCGCTTCGCCATCCAAGGACGTCGTGTCGATTCCGGCGTCCTTCATGATGCGCGCATTGCCGATCACCGTGCGCTTGCCGCCAACGACACCAGTCACGCCTTTGCCGGTGGGCGCATCAAAATTCTCGACAGTCAATAACTCAAGGCCTTTGGCTTCCGCTGCGGCGACGATTGCGGTACCAAGCGGATGCTGGCTCATGCGTTCAAGGCTGGCGGCAAGTTGTAACAGGTCAACTTCAGAAACGCCGCTCGCCGTCCGCACCGCCACCACTTTCGGTTTACCTTCGGTAAGCGTGCCGGTTTTGTCGATGACGATCGTATCGACCTTTTCCAGCCGCTCCAGTGATTCTGCGTTCTTGATCAGCACGCCTGTCTGCGCGCCGCGACCGACCGCAACCATGATCGACATCGGCGTCGCAAGTCCAAGGGCGCAAGGGCACGCAATGATTAGAACGGACACAGCCGCAATCAGCCCATAGGTCATGCTGGGTTCTGGTCCCCAGATTGCCCAGACAGCGGATGCCAGAATTGCGACGCCAATCACGAGCGGCACGAACCAGCCCGAGACCTGATCCGCGAGCCGTTGAATGGGCGCGCGACTTCGCTGCGCTTGCGCCACCATCTGAACGATGCGGGCCAGCATGGTGTCGCGGCCGATTTTGTCGGCCCGCATGACGAAACTGCCGGATTGATTAATGGTGCCTGCGATCACGCTGTCGCCGACAGATTTGGTGACAGGCATCGACTCGCCGGTAACCATCGATTCATCGATGGTGCTGCGTCCCTCAACGACAATGCCATCGACAGGCACCTTATCACCGGGCCTGACGCGCAGAAGTTCGCCCACAGCGATCTGGTCGAGCGAAATCTCTTCGTCACTGCCGGTTTTTGACACGCGCCAAGCTGTCTTAGGCGCGAGATCAAGCAATGCGCGGATTGCGCCGCCTGTACTTTCACGGGCTTTGAGTTCGAGGACTTGCCCTAGGAGCACCAGCACCGTGATGACGGCAGCGGCCTCGAAGTAAACGGGCACAGCCCCGTCTAGCGTTCGGAATGCGGCTGGAAATGACTCAGGGATAAGGGTCGCCACCACGCTGTAAATCCAGGCGACACCCGTGCCCATGGCGATGAGTGTAAACATGTTGAGGTTGCGGGAGCGCAGCGAAGCCCAGCCGCGTTCAAAGAACGGCCATCCGGCCCACAGCACAACGGGCGTCGCCAGAATGAGCTGCAGCGAGTTCGATGCGCGAGGCGCGATAAGCGTATGCAGCCCGGCAAAGTGCCCGCCCATCTCCAAAATGAGAACGGGAATGGTGAGCACCAGCCCGATCCAGAAGCGCCGGGACATATCGACCAGCTCAGGATTTGGCCCTGAATCCAAACTTACAATTTCTGGCTCCAGCGCCATCCCGCATATGGGGCAAGCGCCGGGGCCTATCTGACGAATTTGTGGATGCATCGGGCAGGTGTAGATCGTGCCTGCAGGGACTGCATGATCGTCGGCGGCGTTCTTATCCAAATACTTGATGGGGTTCGCCACAAACTTGGTGTGGCACCCAGCCGAGCAAAAATAATACGGCTGTCCTGCATGCGCTGCAGTGTACTTGGCTGCATGGGGATCAACATCCATGCCGCAGACGGGGTCTTTGACCAGATATTCAGGTCGTTGATCGCTGCTCGCTTCATCATGCTCATGTGCGCCATGATCGGGTTTCTGCGACGATTTTTGGTTTTCCATTTTGTCTCACTCAGCCGGTCTTTCGCCGCAATCGTGTCAAGTTCTCGCCTACATGGCGCTCTTTTCGTGAGCGTCATCGGTCGCCTTTTGAGCGGTCCCGCAGCAGCACTTGGCGTCTGTGGATTTTACGAGGGCCGCTTTATGGTCGCCCTTTTCATGAAGTTCCGCTGCCCCATGATGTGCTTTGGCTGCGGCCTCATGATTTTCAGCGGCTTTGGTATGACTGGCGCAAGGCATGGTGATCTCCTTCATTTTATTACTTTTTTGGGCATTGCAACAACGTTGCAGCCCAGCCACTCGTTCCACTTGATAACACGAATGCACCTACCCCATGGGGGTATATAGCTTGACACCTATACCCGGCTAGGGTATCTGTCAAGCATGGAATCAGAGACGTCAGACATCTGCCTGAAGCGCTTGAGCAAGATCGAAGGGCAAGTGCGCGGCATCGCCAAGATGGTCGATGAGAAGCGCTACTGCATCGATATTATCACCCAGATATCCGCCGTGCGCGCAGCACTGCGGCGGGTTGAGGAAGCTGTATTGAAAGATCACGTTGGTCATTGTGTTGAGCATGCTATCGCGAGCGGCAACAAGGCTGAGCAACGTCAGAAGGTCGCTGAGTTGATGGACGTGTTGGCAAGAACGGTTCGCTAAAAGGTTGGGGAACTTGGGTTCATAAGCCAGTAACCTTGAGCATGTTTCTTGCGAATAGAATAAGGAAGACTGAGGTTTAGATTTTGAACGTTGTGCGCACCATAAAAGTCGTCGTTGCGCTGCTGGCCCTAATGGCGGGGCTGGCGACGACCGCGTTTGCACATGCTGGCCACGCGCACACGGGTCCTACGGGCGCACCGACTTCAGCCTCCTATTCTCCAACCTCAGATTCACGGACCAAGTCGCAACACGCCGTTCCTCTTTTGCGCGCTCACAGTTCGGAAAAATCCGGACTTACCGATTTCGCGGTTGAAAACCCATCGTCCGGCACGATCATCGTCCGGTGCACACCCGGATCATGCTGCTGTCAGGGTGCATCGTCGTGCGGCGCCGGTCATTGCTGTTCATTGGGCATGACCACCACGCAGCCTTACGGCCTGAACCAGCGTGAAGCTAAAAGCTTTCAGCTAGCTCTTTTGGGCTGGCCGTATCCCGATCTCATCTTCGGCCTCGATCGACCACCAAAGGTCTGATCCTCCGCTCCGTAGTCTTAGCCGGAGCCGCTTAGCGGTTGGACAACGCATTGTCGTTGTCCGCGCTGCAATCCTCACCGTGAGACGCGAGCACACCAGCGACCCTGCATGAAGCGTCATGCCGAGGCCTTGCGCGTGATGTGCAGCGATCTTGGACGCCAGCATCCGGATTTCTCCGGGACCTAGCGGGGTGTGTGGCGATGACTTCCTTCACCACAATGACCCGCAACCAAAAACAGGTAAGGACCACAACCATGAAAACGCTATCAACAATTATCGCTCTCACACTGCTCGCTATCCCGCTCACCGCGCGCGCAGAAGACCCGGCATCCCAGCATGACATGAAGGGCATGGACGAAATGAAGTGCATGCAGGACATGAAGTGCATGCACGACCACAGAGACATGAAAATGGAAGGCATGCACGACACGAAAGCGATGGGGGCCGACAGCAGCGAATCCTCCAAGGCTTTCGCCGAGGTCAACAAGAAGATGCACAAGAACATGACAATGGCGTTTACCGGCAATCCCGATGTGGATTTCGCCCAAGGGATGATCCCGCATCACCAGGGCGCGATCGACATGGCCAAGGTCGTTCTGAAATACGGCAAGGACCCGGAACTGAAGAAACTGGCTGAAGACATCATCAAGGCACAGGACTCCGAGATCGCCTTTATGAAGGGCTGGCTCGCCAAGCAGTCGAAGTAAGGCCCGCACAATACGATCGATGAATGAGGATACGGCGATGAGCAAAACGACAACAAAATCGATGCGGTGGAACAGGGCCGCTAGGGTGCTCTTTTCTTCGATCGCCCTCTTTGCCGTATCCTTCTCATCAACCGACGCTTTAGCGCACGGGGGTGAGGATCACAGTCATGATGAAAGACCTGTTGTTGAAACGAATGCCAACCCTCGCGTCGAGGCGACATCCGAAGTTTTCGAGATCGTCGGCATTCCTACAGGTGCTGGTGACGGCAGACTTATTCTTTATGTGAATGACTTCTGGACCAACGCCCCTGTCCCCGGGGCGGCGATCGAAGTGACCGTCGGGAACGCTACGACCAAAGCCACCGAAAAGCAGGGACTGTATGAGCTAAATGCGCCATGGGTCAAAACGCCGGGGCGCTACGATCTCACCTTCGCGGTCACCTCGGGCGAGAGATCGGATCTCTTGATCGGAAGCCTGACCGTTCCCGCAGCGGCTGCACCTGCCGACCAGCACAACAGTCTATGGGATCATATTGCGCCAGAGTTGCCGCAGTTTCCTTCGATCTCCGCGTGGCTACCTGCGGGCGCCGTGGCGCTTACGCTATTGTTGGCACTAGTGGCACTCACATCCAGCGGCACCGTGCGTCGCGCGGGTATGGTGCTGGCCAGCATAGCCGCAATGAGCAGCGTTGCTCTCGCGGCGGTCATGCTGGTGAATGGAAGCACGAGTGGCGCGACTTTGGCCGGAATCGCCCTCCTCGACCTTCGAGAAACCGCTAGGCGTACGGAAGATGGGGCCGTCTTCGTTCCAAAGGCGACGCAACGACTTTTGGAAGTCACGACTGTCCGGACGGCAGCGGCAAGTGCCGCACAAAAAACGGTTCGTCTGATTGGTCAGGTCATCCCCGATCCCAACAAGAGCGGTCTGGTTCAGGTTCTATTGGCAGGCCGTATCGAAGCGCCGGAAGGTGGATTTCCGGCAATCGGCAGCCGGGTGAAGGCGGGCGATGTTCTTGGCTATCTCCTTCCGAGCGTGCAGTTGGTTGATCAAAGCGATATCCGTCAAACGACTGGTGATCTCGATCGCCAAATCGCCCTCGCCGCAGCGAAACTGCGCCGCATTGAGCCATTGTCTGGCAACGCAGTACCCGCAGGTCAGGTCATCGATGCCCGCATTGAGCTTGACGCGCTGCGCAAGCGACGCGACCAGATCAAACCAGTTGTTGAACGGGAAGCGCTGATCGCTCCGGCTGATGGTGTGATTGCGCAGGCTAATGCGGCATCCGGTCAGGTGGTCGAACCACAGACCCTGCTATTCCAGATCGTTGATCCCGACAGTTTATGGGTTGAGGCACTCGCGTTCGACAGTGCAGCAGCTACGGGAGTCGAGAAGAATAATAAGGAAGCTATCGGCACCACAGCGGATGGACACAAAATAGAATTAAGCTTTGCAGGTCGAGGGCTCACGCTGCGCCAGCAGGCTGTGCCGCTGCGCTTTCAGATTAAGGGCAGAAATCCGGGGCTGAGCATCGGCGAGCCGGTCACGGTGCATGCACCTGTAGATGAGCCGATTGCGGCCATCCCGTTGCCGCGCTCCAGCGTGGTCCGATCAGGCAATGGCCAATCGGTGGTGTGGGCACACACCGGACCGGAACGGTTTGAGCAGCGCGTCATAGCCAGTGAGCCAATTGACGCCGATCGCATTGGCATCACGGCAGGGCTGGAGCCAAACACGCGCGTCGTTGTCCGCGGGGCCGAACTCATCAATCAGGTTCGGTAAGGAGGCGCGCAATGTTCAATTTCCTTGTCAAAGCGAGCCTCAACAACCGGCTGATGGTGCTGGCAGCCGCCGCCATTCTAGTGGTGTGGGGCAGCATGAGCCTCTCCTCCATTCCAGTCGATGTGTTTCCCGACCTCAATAAGCCAACCGTCACCATCATGACGGAAGCGGAAGGTTTGGCCCCGCCCGAAGTCGAGCAGCTCGTTGGCTATCCGATCGAAACGGCAATGAACGGCATCGCCGGTGTTACGCGCGTACGCTCGGTGGCAGGCATTGGCCTCTCCATTGTCTTTGCCGAGTTCGACTGGGGCACCGACATTTATCGCAATCGCCAGCAAGTAGCGGAGCGGCTCTCCAGCATCGCTTCACAATTGCCGCCCGGCGTGACGCCCCAGATGGGGCCGGTTTCCTCCATCATGGGCGAGATCATGCTGATTGCCGTTACGGGCGGCGACAAGGCGGACCCGATGGCTGTGCGCGAAGTTGCTGACTTCGTTATCCGGCCCCGGCTCCTGTCCATATCAGGCGTGAGCCAGGTCATCCCCATCGGCGGCGAGGTTCGCCAGTACAGGGTGACGCCCAATATCGCGGCACTCGCCAGCTTGAATGTGAGTGTCGAGCAGATCGAAACAGCGATCAAATCTTTTGGCACCAACACGGGTGGCGGGTTTGTCGATCAGAATGACCGCGAGTATCTGATCCGCAATCTCGGCCGCACGACAAAGCTGGATGATTTACGCAACGTCGTTGTCGTGACAAAGGACGAGCAACCGATCTTTCTGCGGCAAGTCGCAGCCGTCGAATATGCGGCGCGTGTGAAGCGGGGTGATGCAGGATTTAACGGCGCATCTGCCGTGATCATCTCCGTTCAGAAACAGCCCGGTGCCGATACGATCAAACTGACTAGTCAGGTCGAGACGGCGCTGGCCGAACTAACACGAGGACTACCGAATGGGGTCAGCGCCAATCAAATTCTGTTCCGTCAGGCTGATTTTATTTCAACCTCGATCGACAACGTCAAAGGCGTGCTCGTTGAAGCCGCGGTCGCTGTGGCGGTCATTTTGTTTCTGTTCCTGCTCAACTTCCGCACTACGGCGATCTCGCTGACGGCAATCCCGATCTCCCTTCTGGTCACAGTTCTTATCTTCAAAGCGTTTGGCTTATCGATCAATACGATGACGCTCGGCGGCCTGGCGATTGCGATTGGCGAACTCGTGGATGACGCCGTGGTCGATGTGGAAAACATCTACAGACGCCTGCGAGAAAATAGCAAACGCGCCAGTCCAAGACCGCTGCTGCAGGTCGTGGCCGATGCCAGCATCGAAGTACGGTCTGGTATCGTCTATGCGACTTTCATCATCGTTCTCGTCTTCATCCCGCTCTTTGCCTTGACGGGCATTGAGGGCCGCTTGTTCGCCCCGTTGGGCGTTGCCTACATCGTCTCGATCCTGGCGAGTCTTTTGGTGTCTATCACGGTCACGCCGGTTCTTGCGTCTTATCTGCTCGGCAGCGCAAAGCAGCTCGATCATCGCGATGGGGCTTTTGTCCGTAAACTTAAGCGGGGCAACGAACGATTGCTGGCATGGGCATTTGAACGGACCAATTGGGTGATCGGGACGGCGCTGGTTGCCGTTCTACTGGCCGGACTGGCGGCAACCGCTCTGCCGCGATCCTTCCTACCCTCATTCAATGAAGGCACGTTGACCATCAGCCTCGCCTTCAATCCGGGTATTTCTCTCCAGGAAAGTCATCGCATCGGTTTGATCGCTGAGAACCTTCTGACGGAAGTGCCGGAAGTCAAAACGGTTGGCCGCCGCACAGGCCGCGCCGAACTCGATGAGCATGCCGAAGGCGTGCATTCAAGCGAGATCGATGTTGACTTGGACAAGTCTGAACGCACACGTGAGGCCATTTTGGAGGACGTGCGCCGTAGACTCGCTGTGTTGCCCGCGACCATCAACGTCGGCCAGCCGATCTCGCACCGGCTCGATCATTTGCTCTCCGGAGTGCGCGCTGAGATAGCGCTCAAGATCTACGGGGACGATCTGGATTCGCTGCGCCGCCTTGCCGAGACGCTGCGCGGCAAGCTCACTAAAGTGCCGGGGCTTGTTGATCTACAGCTCGAAAAGCAGGTTTTGATCCCGCAGCTGGAAATACGTGTCGATCCGGACCGCGCCGCTTTGTTTGGCGTGACGCCCGCTGCCATCACGGAAGCGCTCGAAAGCCTATCCAACGGCCGTACGGTATCGACCATCATCGATGGTGCGCGCCGGTTCGACGTGGTGCTCAGGCTCTCGGAAAGCGATCGCACGACTTCCGGTCTGAGCGATCTGCTGATCGAAACGCCGAAAGGTCGCGTTCCCTTAAGTCGCATTGCCACGGTGGAAGAGACTGAAGGTCCCAATCAGATTCTAAGGGAGAACGGCCGTCGCCGCATGGTCGTGCTGGCCAACACTGATGGCTCGGACATGGCTGCCATCATCGAACGGATCAGGGCCGTGCTCGCAGACACGGCATTGCCGACGGGATACTCGACGAGCCTTGAGGGCTCGTTCCTCGCCCAAGAGGAAGCGTCGCGTTTGATCTTGGGTCTATCGCTGGTCTCGCTTGCCTCGATCTTTGTTGTTTTGTACAGCCGCTACCGCTCGGCTGTGCTGGCACTCATCATCATGGGCAACGTGCCGCTCGCCTTGATCGGTAGCGTGACGGCGCTGTGGATCGCGGATCAGCCGCTCTCCGTCGCCTCCATGATCGGCTTCATTACGCTGACGGGGATCACGGCCCGCAACGGTATCCTGAAGATTAGCCATTACATCAATCTCGCTTTGTACGAAGGTGAGGTCTTCGGGCGTCCGCTGATCGTGCGCGGCAGCGTTGAGCGTCTGACGCCGGTATTAATGACAGCGCTTGCGGCGGGGACGGCGCTGATACCTCTGCTCTATGGGGCCGACGCACCGGGTAAGGAAATTCTCCACCCAGTCGCGGTGACCATATTCGGCGGATTAATCAGCGCGACGCTGCTCGATGCCGTCCTGACGCCCGTTCTGTTTCTCAAGCTCGGCAAGCGTTCTCTTCAGCGTCTCGTCGACGCCCGCGCGCCTTCTTCGGCGACTAAACCAATACAAGCGTTTTAACCAATCACGAGAAATGGAGTATTCACGTGCATCGCAAACTCAACTTCACGCTAGCTCTCGCCGCCGTCCTCGGGCTTGCTACCGTATCCGGAGCGTATGCGCACGAAGCCGCCAAGGGTCCCAATGGCGGCGCGGTCGTCGATGTCGACGGTCACCATGTTGAGTTTGTGCCGAGTGCGACCGAGGTGACGTTTTACCTGACCGGGGAAGCAGACGCACCGATGGGCTCTGCCGGGGCTAAGGTGAGAGCAATTACGCAAGACGCTGGAAAGACGGCTCAGATCGATCTCAAGCCGGTCGAGCCCAATAAGCTCGTTGGCAAGCTCACAGCGCCGTTAGCGAAGGGCGCGAAAGTTGTTGTCACGGGCGCACTGTCCGATGGGCACAGCTTGCTGGCTAAGTTTGAGATGCCATAGTGGGTTCTTGATGCTCCCAGCCGGCGAGAAGAGGGCATCCCCGGTTTACGGGCTCTCGATCGAGGTCCCTCGAACCAAACGACGGCAAAGTCCAGCTCGTGGCTGCCCGGCCTGACCTCTTCTACAATCGGCTGACGGACTTCTCTCTGGATGAGCCCGCCCACGCAGCACTGCGCACGGCGTATCTTTCCGATGATGTGGTGGTGACGCCGAATCGTTTGGCAGCGGCTCGGGCCGCGGATTTTGCGGGCGATCAAGCAGTGTGCTGCTGACTGAGCGTGTACGCCTTCGTACCACAGGGAGAATTGCAGCATCTAGATGTGGGTCGACGACTTGCTCGCGGCTTCCACAATCTGGCTCGGCCCGCGAATGCTCCTTCCGGACGTAGCACTTTGTCTAGCGTGCCGGTGGAAGGTCCGGTTGCTCATCCGGTATAGGATGCTGCTCGATTTCCGAGATGAGCACCTTCATCTCGCGAATTTCCCGCACCTGCGCATCGATGATCCCGTCGGCGAGCTTGCGGACGCGCGGATCGCGGATATGCGCGCGTTCGCTTGTTAGGATCGCGATCGAGTGATGTGGGATCATCGCCCGCATGTAGCTGAGATCGCCGACCGTGTCCTGGCTGCGCACGAGCCAAAGCGCCATCGCGAACCCGACCAAACTGCCAGCGACGATGCCGACATTGACGCGCTTGTTTTCGTACATCCCCCACATGAAACCCAGCATAACGATCGTCATGGCCGTGCCCATAACGAGCGCCATCCACGCGCGTGTTTGGCTAAAGAAGACGTGATCCAGCTCGTAGGTGTTGAGGTACATCAGGCCGTACATCAAAACGGTCGAGACGGCGATCATTGCTAAAAAGCGGATATACGACATCATCTTCCTCACGAAGTTGCCCCTGGGTTCTTTTCAGCTTGCGGCATTCGCAGAAAATCGTTCCGGCAATGCCGCCGTTTGTGCGGATGCGCTAACGCCATCGATCACTGACCCAGACCCGCCGCGAAACGGGCGCGGCAACTGAACTTGTGCAAGGCGAGGATCGGCGATGTGATCTGAGCCAGTTACGATTACCCGACTGATGCCGGAAAACTCCAACCGGGCCAACGTCAGCGACAGGCAAAGGTTCCGACCGGGGAACGCAGTCTGGACGCGCCGGAGACGGCACCGTTTCAGTTGCAACTTCGACCGCTTTCCCGGAGCTGTGACGTCACAGCCAGCTCGTGTCACCGTCTCTTTGACAGTCACTGATAATCTGGGGATCCGGCCGGTACTCAATGTGGGAATTGTTGTCTCGCGTCTTCTGCATCCCAAGCCAACCCGAAATCCCTGTAAAAAGTGCTATCTGCTCCAATTCAGCTCCATAGGCTTCGTTGGCTAGCGCACCGTGACGTCACGCCCAGTGTCGAGGGTTGCATAAATTCTCGATACTCGGGTCGCCGTTGGGTGGGCGTCGTCCAGTATTGGACCACGGGTATCGTGTTGAAGTGCGGACCCTAGAAACTTAGGCTTTTACATGTGCCTCGCGGACGTCAGTCACGAAGCGGTTTTAGTACCTACTTAAAGAGATAGTGTGAGGCATTGGGGGTGAAACCGTTGGTCGGGCGAACGGACGTCCTCGAATGCCGCTCGAGGATGCCGTGTTTGCGCGTGCTTCAAAGTGTATGCGACCTTCTCGGACCGCGAGTCTGCGCCGTGGTGTGGGCCGGCCAGACTTGCCCCTCGGCGATTGCCGACTAGGTCCGATCGTAGGGTAAGATGGTCTTCAGATAACGTTCATCTTCCGCAATATCGAGCCGGCAAAAGCCAGAAAGAGCCGTTCCTTTCTCTGCCAGAGAAACGGCAGGCGGCAGCCGCCATCCTTTGATGAGGCCGTAAATGGCGGGAATGACGATGAGTGTCAGAAGGGTTGATGAGACCATGCCGCCGATCATCGGCACCGCAATGCGCTGCATCACCTCCGAGCCAGTTCCGGTGCTCCACAGTATGGGCAGGAGGCCGGCCATGATGGCCACCACCGTCATCATCTTCGGCCGGACGCGCTCCACCGCGCCCAGCATGATCGCTTCGTAGAGGTCAGCCTTCGAAAACGGGCGTCGCTCCTTCCCGCAGCGCAGCATAATCTCCTCTACCGCGTGATCGAGATAGATAAGCATCACGACGCCTGTTTCAGCGGCCACGCCAGCCAAAGCGATGAATCCGACCGCGGCCGCCACCGACATATTGAAGCCGAGCCACCACATCAGCCATAGCCCGCCGATCAAGGCGAACGGCAGAGACAGCATGACAATGAGCGTTTCGGTGATGCGCCGGAAATTAAGATAGAGCAGCAGAAAGATGATCATCAGCGTCACCGGCACAACCATCTGAAGTCGGGCCTCGGCGCGCTCCAGATACTCGAACTGGCCGCTCCACATGAGGTAGGTACCGGCAGGCATCACCACTTGGTCGGTTACCGCCTTCTTGGCATCGGCGACATAGCCGCCGAGATCTCGGTCACGAATGTCGACGAAGATATACGTTGCGAGTTTGCCGTTCTCGGTCCGGATCGACGTGGGACCCTGCGTGAGTTCGATATCGGCGACCTCTCCCAGCGGCACTGTGCCCCCGCCCGGCAGCCCGACCAAGACGTCCTTGGCGATGGTCTGGGGGTCCGAGCGCAGGTCGCGCGGATACCTGAGCACGACCGTGTAGCGTTCGCGTCCTTCGACCGTCGTGGTGATCGGCTCGGCCCCGAGCGCCGATGCCACCACGTTTTGCGCATCGGCAACCATCAAGCCATAGCGTGCCAGACGCGCGCGGTCCGGAATCACCTCGAGGTAGTATCCGCCGACCACGCGCTCGGCGTAGGCGCTCGATGTTCCTGGCACAGGCTTGAGGACGGTTTCCACCTGCCGGGCGACGTTCTCCATCTCGGTGAGATCCTTGCCGATCACCTTCACGCCCACGGGCGTGCGTATGCCGGTCGACAGCATGTCGATGCGCGCCTTGATCGGCATGGTCCACGCATTCGAGACGCCGGGAAACTGCAGGGATCGGTCCATTTCCTGGATCAGAGCATCAACGGTGAGCCCAGGACGCCATTGGTCCTTCGGCTTGAGGTTGATGATTGTCTCGAACATTTCCGTGGGCGCTGGATCGGTTGCCGTCAGCGCGCGTCCCGCCTTGCCGTAGACCGAGGCGACCTCCGGGAACGTCTTGATGATGCGGTCTTGCGTTTGGAGCAGTTCCGCGGATTTGGTGACGGATATTCCCGGCAGCGTCGTCGGCATGTAGAGCAGCGTTCCCTCATCGAGGTTGGGCATGAACTCGCTGCCCATATGCAGCATGGGCCATATCGAAATGCCGACCACGATCATCGCCAGCGCGATGGTCAGCATCTTCGCTCTGAGCACGCCGCGGATGACCGGCCGGTAGATTGCGATCAGGGCGCGGTTGAGCGGGTTCTTGGCTTCCGGGATGATGCGCCCGCGCACGAAGACCACCATCAGCGCCGGTACCAGCGTCACCGAGAGGATGGCCGCCGAGGCCATGGCGAAGGTCTTGGTGAACGCCAGCGGTCCGAACAGACGGCCCTCCTGCGCCTCCAAGGTAAAGATCGGGAGGAACGACACGGTGATGATAAGCAGGGAGAAGAACAGCGCCGGTCCAACCTCGGAGGCCGCTTCGATGATGATTTCGACACGCGGCTTATCCGGCGGCGCTCGTTCAAGATGCTTGTGCGCATTTTCGATCATGACGATCGCGGCGTCGATCATTGCGCCGATGGCGATGGCGATGCCGCCGAGGCTCATGATGTTGGAGCCGATGCCCAACAGCTTCATGGCGATGAACGCCATGAGGATACCGACGGGCAGCATGAGGATGGCGACGAGCGCGCTGCGCACGTGCAGAAGAAATACGATGCACACCAAGGCGACGACCACACTTTCCTCGAACAGGGTCGACTTGAGGGTGGCGATGGCGCGGTGAATGAGTTCGGAGCGATCGTATACGGGGACAATTTCGGTGCCCTCAGGCAGCGAGGGGGCTATCTCCTTCAAGCGCTCCTTGACGTTTTCGATGACCGTCAGCGCGTTGGCGCCTGAGCGCTGCAGGGCGATGCCGCTTGCCACCTCTCCTTCGCCGTTAAATTCGGTGATGCCGCGCCGCTCGTCGGGCGTGATCTCGACGCGTGCGATATCCTTCAGCAGCACCGGCGTGCCGCCGTTCATCTTGACGACGATGTTCTCAATATCCGCGGTATTCCTCAAATATCCACGCCCCCGTACCATGAACTCATGCTCGGCCAGCTCAAGGGTGCGGCCGCCGACGTCCATGTTGCTGTCGCGGATGACCTCGCGCATCTTTTGCAGCGAGATGCCGAGTGCACGCATGCGCCCCGGATCGACGACGACACTGTACTGCTTGACGAAGCCACCGACGCTCGCCACCTCGGCGACGCCTTCGGCCTTGGACAATCCGAAACGGATCTCCCAATCTTGCAGCGAGCGGAGTTCAGCCAGCGATTTGTTCTTGCCCAGCACCGCATACTGATAGACCCAGCCGACACCGGTCGCGTCCGGCCCGAGCGTTGGCGTGACGCCCGCAGGTAACCGCTTGGCGGCCGCATTGAGGTATTCGAGAACGCGGCTGCGCGCCCAATAGATGTCGGTACCGTCCTCGAAGATGATGTAGACGAACGACACGCCGAAGAACGAAAAGCCGCGTACGACCTTAGAGCGTGGCACCGTCAGCATCGATGTGGTGAGCGGATAGGTAACCTGATCCTCGACCACCTGTGGCGCCTGACCCGGGAATTCGGTGTAGACGATGACCTGCGTATCGGAGAGATCCGGGATGGCGTCGAGCGGCAAGTGCGTCAGCGCCCATAGACCCGCGACAACGGCGAACGCCGTGGCAATGAACACCAGCATCAGGTTGCGCGCCGACCAGCCGATGAGGCGCGCGATCATTGGCTGGCCGCCTTGGCCGGTGCCGCCGACAGGCCCCTCAGTGCGGACTGCAGGTTGCTCTCTGCATCTATGAGGAAGTTGCCGTCGACGACGACTCTGTCGCCGTCATTTACGCCGTTCAGGACCTCAACGTAGCCGTCCCCCTTGCGGCCAAGCTTGACGTCGCGCGGCTCGAAGCGGCCCTCGCCACGATCGAGCAAGACGACCTGCTGTGCGCCGCTGTCGACCACAGCACTTTGCGGAACGGCGACAACAGGCTCATCGGAGCCGGTTGCAATATCGACATCCGCGTACATGCCGGGCAACAGCGCGAGGTTGGGGTTGGGCAGCTCGATGCGCACGCGCGCCGTGCGCGTTTCCTTCATCAGGTGCGGGTAGATGACCGCCACCTTGCCGTTGAAGACGCGGCCGGGATGCGCGCGCGTTGTCACTTTGACGGATTGGCCCGGCTTCAGCGCGCCGATGTCACCCTCGGCGACATCGGCCATGATCCAAACGACCGAATGGTCGGCGATACGGAACAGCACGTCGCCAGCCGCGGCCCGCATGCCTTCGACCGCGCGTCGCTCAAGAACGATGCCGTCGCCCGGTGCGCGCCATACAACGGTATCGGGAACCTCGCGCGTTCGCGCGATGTTGTCGATGAACTCTATTGGAAGCCCCATATTTTCAAGACGACGGCGCGCGCCGATGACCGGGGCCCTCAGGTTGTCCGCTTTTAGGAAATCCCTGTTCTTGCCGGCAGTCGGGCCCCAGCCCGTTTGCTCTTCGATGACGAGCCGGGCCCCGGCACTGAGGAGTTCGGGCGCATAAATCGTCATGAGTGGCGCGCCCTTCTTCAGATGGGTACCAGTCGTGACGTCCGCTACTTTCTCGATATAACCGTCGAAGCGGAGTGCGATTACGGTGATTCGGCGCTCATCTAGCTCGACCACCCCCGGCGCACGGATGTCTCTGGAGATTTGTCTCTTGCTCACGGCCTCCGTTTTCACGCCGGTGCGCTGGATTTTCCCTGGCGATATCTTGACAGTATCGCCATCGTCGACCTCGTCCTCGTAAACGGGGATGTAGTCCATCCCCATCGAATCCTTCTTGGGCACCGGCGAGATGTCGGGAAGCCCCATCGGATTGCGGTAGTGAATGATCTTGCGACCCTGCTCGGGGAGCGAAGCGTCCTGTGGCTCGGCCTCCGCTGTCGCGTTCGCCGCGTCGCCAGTCGTTCTGGGCTTGCCGAACCCTATGTCCTCCGAGGCGTGTACGGCGACGTACGCCTTCCCGTCCGGCGTCGTTTTCGGCGTCAGCGAATAGAGCGGCTTGCCGCTCGGGTCGCGGTAATAGATGACGGGTCCCTGCGAGGCAGGATTCGCCGGCTCCGTGATCAAACTCGCGACATGTCCTGGGAGTTTGACGATGCCCGTCTGGCCCGCCCACAGCCCGGCTCCCGCCGCGGCCAATATAGCCGCGACGGTCAGCACCCCTTTGAGAAGCGGTTTCATTCGGTCGCCGTGACGATGAGCTTGTCTTCAACCGTCCCGGTCTCTCCTTGGACCTTAGCGCCCAGCGACAGCGCCCACTTTCCAGCCATGGTGAGCTTGGTCTTGAAACGGTAGACACCCGGCTCCGTTGAGCCGACGAGCTCGATGGGCGAATCCATCATTTCCATGCCGTCGGGGCCCATGTCGATACGCTTGGCGAAGATCACCGCATCGGGGATGGGGCGACCCGAAGGCTTGTGCACGAGCTTTACGGCGATGACGGCGTCGCCTTGCTTCACCTCCTTGTCGACAAGCTGAAACTCGTAGTCCTTCTCGCCGGCTACAGCGGCGACGGATAGAAGCGCGAGCAGTGCAGCGCCAAAGGTGGCGGCACGCAGGGTCTTGCGTTGCATCTTTCAATTCTCCTGTTGTCGTGAACCAGCGCGGACCGGCATGGCCAACGCTCGCGCCGACCACGGCTATGGCCGCAGCCGCACGTACGCCCAGGGGCGCAGATTCAGACGCTTGGAGGTCGAAGGAGGGGAGGAATCAGCAACCCGCCGGAAACCTGCGATACGGCAGGCCGCACGCGCGCTGAAACGACATCGCCGGGCACAGTCATTTCACCAACCGGCGAGGCCAGCGGTTGGAAGCACTTAACGAGACAGGTGCCCATCTCTGGGCAAACCTTTTGCGGGCATTCCGGGCAGGGCTTGGCCGGCTTGTGGCACGGCATATCGTGCTTCATCGCCGCCGTGTGCTCCGCCATCGCCTGGTTTGACGTTGCCATGGCCAGTGCGTAGGTCGACGACAGCGGCATAGCGACGATCGCCCCGAGCATGGCGAGCATGCCGAGGACCACAGACCAGCGCTGGTAGACGCGATGTCTCACAAGCGCAGACTGCCACAGCGAGGTGATCCCGGCAACACGCGGCTGGAGGATCAAGCAGCGTCAATTAGGCCGAAGTTAAGCGACTCCGGCGACTGAAAAATCATCGCGGCAGGTTGCCCGGAGGGCGTGCGTGCGACTTAAGCCGCGCGCTAGGCAGCTTCTCGGCCTACCGCACCGATCGGTAGCATCGCTAGGCGTGAAATCCGGTATGCCGCGTCCTGGCGGCATTTTTTTCGGATTTTCCGAACTCTGCCGAACTCGGCCTCCCCCCGGCAAATACGTCTTGTCGGCGACGGGGCTGCCCGCGGTGCCGGCCAGGCCTGCGATCGGCACGGTGGCGGTTATAGTTGCACCAATTGTTTGTGTCTCGATTGCTATTTAACTGGGCCGTTTGGATCGATAGGAGCCAGCGCTTCGATTATCCGGCACTCGGCAATGGTGCCGCAACCGCACTGGCGGATGATGCTGTCAAGTTCGCGCCGCAGAGCCTTCAGATCGGTAAGCTTGCGATCGACTTCCGCGAGGTGGTCGCGCGCGATCATGTCGACAGCCTCGCAGGAACGCTGCTTTTGATCCGATAAGCCCAGAAGCTCTCTCACCTGCTCCAGACCAAATCCCAGATCGCGGGCACGGCGGATAAAGCTCAGCCGACCGAGATCCTTGGCTCCATACGCACGATAGTTTCCGCTCGTCCTATCAGGTGCGGCGAGCAATCCGATTCGCTCATAATACCGGATCGTTTCCACCTTGGTGCCGGTGGCCTTGGACAAATCGCCGATCGTGAGAATGCCTGAACTCATAAGGGTTGACCCTATAGTTACTACAGGGTGCAATATGCGCTCTTAACGGGAGAAAGTCCAAAAATCATGACGGCTGCCGAACGACCTCCAACAAACATCCACACGCTCAAGATGGGGGTCGAAGGGATGGATTGCGGCGCGTGCGCCCTCAAGATCGAGTATGCCCTGACGCGTCTACCCGGCATCAGCGACATCATCGTCAACTATGGCACTGAGACGCTGACCCTGAGCCACGCCCCGGATCGAATCTCACGCCAAGTGATAGAGGACAAGATCCGCAGCCTTGGCTACACGCCGCGTCCTCTGGCGGTGGAAGAAACCAACTCGACCCCTTCGCGCGAGCGGGCTGACCGGCCGTGGTGGCAAACGCGCAAGGGAAAGCTCGTCCTTGTAAGCGCAGCCCTGCTTGCAGGGGCCGCCATTGTCGCTTGGATTGCGCCGGATCTCTCGTTTTTCGCCTATCTCGCAGCGGCCGTCATTGGTCTCGTACCTATTGCCCGGCGTGCGCTCGCGGGGGCAATGTCCGGCACACTCTTCAGCATCGAAACGCTCATGAGCGTGGCGGCCGCCGGGGCTATTCTCATCGGCGCGACCGAGGAAGCGGCCGTTGTGATTTTCCTCTTTGCAGTGGGCGAACTACTGGAGAACGTCGCGGCAGGGCGTGCGCGGGCGGGTATCCAAGCGCTGATCGGATTAGTTCCGCGCATCGCCCAGGTCGAGCAAAACGGCGAGGTACGGAAAGTATCAGTCGAACAATTGCGCGTCGGCGATGTCGCCGTGGTCCGCCCTGGCGATCGGGTTCCATCGGACGGAAAAATCATCGAAGGCACATCGGAACTTGACGAATCCCCGGTCACCGGCGAGTCGGTTCCGGTCCTTAAAACTGCCGACGCCATGGTCTATGCCGGTAGTATCAACGGCAACGGCTTACTCAGGATATCGATCACCAAGGCCGCAGCCGATAACACCATCGCCCGCATCATTCATCTGGTGGAGGAGGCGCAGACCTCCAAAGCGCCTACAGCCCGCTTCATCGACCAATTCGCGACCTATTATACGCCCGCGTCTATGGGTGCAGCGGCCCTAATCATTGTCGTGCCGCCGTTGCTGTTCGGAGCCGATTGGGGGACTTGGATCTATCGCGGCCTCGCCACGCTGCTTATCGCCTGTCCCTGCGCGCTCGTGATTTCGACGCCCGCTGCCATCGCCTCCGGTCTCGCGGCGGGGG
>CAZBPM010000015.1:47720-117809 GCA_964493785.1 uncultured Hyphomicrobium sp.
CCGCCGTGGCCTTCTTATCAAGGGCGGTGCAGCCTTAGAGGCTCTTGGCAAGATCAAGACTGTGGCCTTTGACAAGACCGGCACGTTGACAATCGGCAAGCCGCAGGTGACCGATGTCATCGCCATTGAAGGCGACGATGGTGAGATATTAGGGAAAGCTGCTGCCGTCGAGCAAGGGTCCAGCCATCCGCTCGGGTTTGCGATCATCGCCGCAGCCCGCGCTCGCTCGCTCGCGATCCCACAGGCCTACGGGGGCGCATCCGCCGTGCCTGGCAAGGCCGTTGTTGCTCGCCTTGGCGAGGGTTTTATATCGGTCGGCTCGCCGCGCTATGCAGCCGAATTCAACCTGCTGCCCCCTTCCTTAGAAGACGCGGTGCAGAGGCTGGAGGCGGAAGGCAAGACTGTGGTGATCGTGGCCACGAAAGAGCGCGCTCTCGGCCTCATCGCGCTCCGCGACGAACCACGTCCCGATGCCGTGGCCGGGATCAGATCGCTTAAGGCCCTCGGGGTACACAGCATCATGCTGACGGGCGACAACCGGCGCACCGGGCAAGCCATAGCAAGCGCCCTTGCCCTCGATGTACGCGCCGAGCTCTTGCCTGACGCGAAGCTCCAAGCAATTGCTGAACTCAAGACGGCTGGCCCTGTGGCCATGGTTGGCGATGGCATCAATGACGCGCCCGCCCTTGCGGCATCCTCGGTCGGCATCGCGATGGGGGGCGGGACCGATGTTGCGCTGGAGACAGCCGATGCGGCCTTGCTCGGCAATCGCGTCACCGGCGTTGCCGAGCTTGTCAGCCTCGCTCGGGCAACCTTGTCCAATATTTGGCAAAACATCGCGCTCGCGCTCGGGCTGAAGGCCGTATTTCTGATCACCACTCTGCTCGGCATTAGCACGCTGTGGATGGCCATCCTCGCAGATACAGGGGCCACCGTGCTGGTCACCGCGAACGCATTGCGCCTGCTGCGATTTCGTCCGGCAGCGAAAGCGTCATCTCAGGAGATCGCATGAGCAGCGCAATAGACACCTCGGCAACGCCCCGCCTGACAAAACTATTTGGATTGGCGGCTATTACTGTCGCCTTCGTTTTCGATCAAGCCACCAAGCTGATGGCGTTAGCGACGCTTGAGCGCGGAAACGCACAATCCGTGCTGCCATTTTTCGATCTCCGTCTCAGCTTCAACCAAGGGATATCCTTCAGCATGTTCGCTGAGACATTCGCGGGCCGACCCACGCTTATGGCCGGGATCACGCTCGTCATTGTTGCGCTATTTGCCATTCTTCTGATCCGATCGACCGTGCGTTGGGAAGCCATCGCGTTCGGTCTGATCATTGGCGGCGCACTTGGCAACGCTCTAGATCGTCTTCGCCTCGGTGCGGTTGTCGATTTCCTAGATTTTCATGTCCGGGACTATCACTGGCCCGCATTCAACTTCGCGGATGCCGCAATCGTAGTCGGCGTCATGGTCTTGCTCGCAACCTCTTTTGGCAACTTCGCGGACAATCAGTCGAAGGAAAACCCATCATGACCACAGAACATCAGATTTATCGGCGGTCAGCTTGGATGACGGCGTTCGCCATAGGATTTTTTCCGGTTGCGGCAGTTGCGGCGTCACTCGAGATGATGACCACCGGAGGATGTTCTTGCTGCCATGCGTGGGCCCGCCACTTGCGGGCAGCCGGTCATGAGGTTGCCGTCAAGGATCTCGCAATGGGCCAGTTGATGAAGATGAAGCTCGATGCGGGCATTCCCGCTGCAATGACGGCCTGTCATACCGCAAGAGTCGATGGCTATCTGATCGAGGGGCATGTTCCCGAGCAAGATATTCGTAAGCTGCTTACCGAGCGGCCCGAGGCCCTTGGGCTCGTTGTGCCAGGTATGCCCATTGGATCGCCCGGCATGGAATTTGGCAACAAGCGCGAAGCCTACGAGGTTCTTCTTCTGAAAAAAGACGGCAGCACGGAAGTGTTCGCCCGATATGGCTCGCAACCTGAATGATACTGATGGCCTGGGCGGCTCTTCGGCAAGGCTGCCGTCGATCGCCTGCGGTTTGCGGCTGCTCCGCCAGATCGAGCGGTTCGCGAACAGTATCGATTTCAAGCCCCAACTCTCGCTCATGCGCCTAGGTGCACGTATCGGTGCGGGAGCATCTGCTCTCGATCACCAGCCGCATTGGGCAGCAGGCTTGTCTCTTGGAGGCGACGTATACTGTTGGCCTTTGTGGGACCGACGGGGCATTTGTTGTTAGCAGTGAAGAATCGCTTCTATGTCGCTTTTCGAATTTCACCGAGCGCTCGCGAGGAGCACATCCGACGGGGGGCGAAACTTGCCTGGTTTGATCATTGGCGGTGAATGGGCGGCGGGGACGGCGAGCTTCTCGGCGGGATCGGCTCGCAGGTAGGCTTCTGTGCTCTGGATGCTCGCGTGGCCGAGCTACAGCGCTACCTTGCGGATGTCGCCGGTTGCCGCCAGTCTCCCCCCACGAGCGACCGTAAAACGATGGCGGGCTTCGCGCAGGATGGAGTCAAATTCAGGCCTGCGGAGAAGTGGCAATCTCAACGCCCCCCAGCTTCGGCATGACCTTCATATAGACAAGCGAGGCGACGAGTTCGACGACGGTCTGCGCCACAATCACGGCAGGTAGGAGGGGCATGGCCCCCGGCACCGCGAAGGCCAACGGAAGAATGACAAGTGAATTGCGCGTGGCTGAACTGAACGCAATGGCCCGGACACCCGGGACCGTCAATCCTGCAACGCGCCCGATGCCCCACCCAATCGCGGGAGCAACGATAGCGAACGCGATATACACCGGGATCACATTCGTCGCGCTTGGGAGCGCAAGACCCATTTGCGGCACCACCACTGCGAACACCAGAAATAACACCAACGCGGTCGAAGGTACGGGCAGGTGGTCAAAGCCGGTCTTCAGGTGAGAGAGTAATTGGCTGCGCTTTTCCCCAAACTGCACCAATGCGGCCAACGACAGCGGCATGGCGATCAGCCACAAGAAGGCGTGAAGAAACGGGCCGATCTGCATCAGGCGAGCCGCCTCTTCGCCAAGGAATACCCTTAGATAGATGGGCAAACAAAGCATCTGCAGGAGAAGAAGCATTGGCGTCGATGCGAGTAGCAGCCGGGCGTCCGCACGTCCGATATGCGAGAACGTCACGACGTAGTCGATGCAGGGGGTAAGCAAGACCATCAGCACGCCAAGGCGAACAATTGGATCAACCGGAACAAATTGGAGCAAAGCCAACACGAGGAGTGGGATCGCAACGAAATTGGCTGCCGTCAGAGCACCAAGAAAGCGGACCCGTAGAAGCGCCTTACCGAGGTCTACAAGTGGTACCTGAAGAAATGTCACGAACAACATCAGTGCCAGCGCCGGCTCGACGAGAGACGCCATTCCAGCCGTCGAAAAGACTAGCGACGCGCCAACAGCACAAAGCATGGCGGCGAAGTAGATCGCCACCTGCCAGATTTCCAGCGTCTCGCGCAAGCTCGCGGTCATGTGATGCGCTTTCGATTTCGGGTTCGCAACTTTGTGGGTCGCCCCTCGCATTGGGCGAAGAGCTTGATGGCTCGGTCGCAAACCTCGCAGTGGCCTTCGCAGCAGTCGCGCATGAGGAAGGCAACGAGGTCGGAGAGCGCAGGAAAGATTGCACTGTAAATTATCGAGCGACCTTCCCGGCGGCTCACGATTAATCCCGCTTGCTGCAGATGATTGAGATGGAAGGCGACCCGGGAACTCGCCGAACCGTCGAGGGCAGCGCCAATCGCGCCCGCTGCCATGCCTTCGGCTCCTGCTTTGACCAGCATTCTTACAATTCGTAGCCGCGTTTCCTGGGCCAGTGCCGCGAAGCCATCCAGAGCCTGCCGTTCGCGCATACTGCCTCAATATCTCAAGAGATGTTGAGATATTAGTTCAGATCCCGATCGGGCTTGCAAGAGCCTTCTGCAACCGGCTGGCCCGTTGGCCGATCAGCTGAACAAGACAACGGCAGGCGACCCCGCAATTTGACGTCTCTGCCGCCGGCAAGCCGAGTCATCGAACTTGCCGCTGCCGCTCCGGTTGACCGCAGCCCACGGAAGCTATGGGCTGATTTTCTACGTGATACGGAAAAGGACTTACCGATTCCATGCGGACGATCGAGATCAGCTGTTCATCGTAGAATGCGCCGGTAGCTCTAGGATTACCTTGAGACCACCCAAGTCGGAGCGATCCAAATGGACAGATCCACCGTAGAGCTGCGTTAAGTCGCGCACGATCGCCAACCCCAAGCCTGAACCGTCAGAACTGCCCCACTGCTCACCGACGTCCAGGACGACATCCCAAGCCTCTGCCGGCAATCCTGGGCCGTCATCCTCTATGGCCACTCCGACAAGCTTCCGTGGGCCCGCCTTCACAACGCCAAGTCGGATCGTTTTCCTCGCAAACTTGCAGGCGTTGTCGACGATATTGGCGAGGATCTCCTCCAAGTCTTCGGCTTCGCAACCGACAAACACGTCGGCAGGAATTAAGTTCTGAATAGTGAATTGCCGATCACGATGCAGTCGCTCCAACGCTGCAATGACGTTGTCCGCAGAATCCGAGAGCGATGTCGCTTGCTGGGGATTCCTGCGTGATGCGGCCGCCCTGGCCCTGGCGATGTGATAGTCGATCTGGCGACGCATGCGCTTGGCCTCACCCAGCACGACCGCAGCAGCATCCTCGTCTCCCTTGGCTTTGAAGCGATGTCCCTCGTCGACGAGTATCGCCAGCGAACTCTTTAGACCATGCGCAATGTTTCCTGCTTGCGTGCGTGCTCTGACCATCTGCTCCCCGGAAGAGGCAAGAAGATTGTTGAGGTCGTCGATGAGCGGCTGCACCTCTTCGGGGAAAATTCCTTTGATTGCTGACGAGTCGCCTGTGCGAACTTGTGCCAGTGCTCGACGCAGCTGGGCAAACGGCCTCATCGCATAAAGCAGGAGCAGAACAGCGGCGGCTATCAGCGATAGCGAAAAGCCCCCCAACGCCCAGAGCAGCACGTAGTTGAATTTCTGCATCTCACGATCGAGCGCGTTTTGGTCGGTGCCAATAATGATACGCGTGGGCACCAGATCCTCGCCGAACCAGCGAAGCCGCTCCGCAATCATCAACCCGCCGGTCGGTCCCTCGATCCGATACGTATGTGTCTGCGCGTTTTCTCCGGCCCCGGCGGGAATCTTTAGCGGGGGCCCCTCGAGTGATGGCGAGCGCGCCAGAACCTTGCCGCCCTTTTGAATTTCCCAATATGCGCCGGATAGATGCGCGCTGTAGCGCGGGTCGCTGAGCGAACTCTTGAGCTTCAGGGCCCCAGCCGAATCAATCTCGACTAGTCGTTCGAGTTCATCGAGATTGACGTGCAGCTGATCGTAGAACTGGGTGACCAGAAAATCCCTGAAAGCGGTCGATAGCAAAAGTCCAGCGACGGCCACACCTCCAGCGATCCACGCCGCCGCTACAATGATCAACCGCATCTTGAGGCTACGCATGCTGCTCAATCCATCCGGTAGCCGAGACCGCGGACGGTCGTGATGAAATCCCGACCGAACTTCTTCCGTAGCCTGGCAATGTAGACCTCAATCGTATTCGACACGGCGCCGTCATCCAGGTTGTAAAGATGCTCCACCAGCTCCTTCTGAGAGACGATGCGCCCGATCCGCAGCATGAAATACGTGAGCATGCGCAGCTCCAACGCCGTAAGCGTTGTAGAGTGGCCGTCAACGGTGGCTTTTCCCGCTACGGTGTCGAGGGTGATATTCTTATGGCTGAGAAGGGGATGCGCGGCACCAGATGTGCGCCGCGTCAGGGCACGCAACCGCGCAACGATCTCGGGCGCATGAAATGGCTTACTGATGTAGTCGTCCGCACCGGCGTTCAACCCCTTGACCTTCTCCGGCCAGGCTCCACGCGCCGTCAAAATCAACACTGGCATCGAAATGCCGGCCGCGCGCCACGACTGCAGCACTTCCAACCCGTCCATCCCGGGCAGCCCGAGATCGAGCACGGCAGCGTCGAAAGACTGATCAAGCGCTAGCGAGCACGCATCCGCTCCATTGGAAACGTGATCCACGACAAAGCCCGCGGTTTCAAGCGCGGTGGCCAGACGCTCTGCGATCGCCCCATCATCCTCGACAAGTAGTATTCGAATGGCGATTCTCCTTGGCTGCGGGGCTGCGGGGCTGCGGGGCTGCGGCAGGAAAGATGACCCTCAAACCATAAGCAGCAAGTCCCCGTTCAGCATATTTCGACGCCGTGGCCCCGCAGCCGCAGCTTTTTCAGCTTGGTTTCAGCCTGCCGTGTCAGACATCGTGCTATGGGCAAGACCGTAACGAGCGCGATAGTCGCGTTGATCGCAGTGATGGCGGTCGGATATCCTGCTCAAGGATCTCCCGTTACGTTGTCCGGTGTCGAAACCTCGCTTGCATCGACACATAGCGCGAGGCGCTCGATCGGCCGCAGGGCTTGGATAAAACGGCGACGTTCGATGCCAACCATCCCGCCAACGGATCTGCATTGCCATCTGCCGCGGCGTGGCGGAATGAACTGCCACAGGGGCCTCGTGTACAAGGGTCCGAGATAAACGGTAAGGCGATCCGATAAAATGATGAGTTCCATCGAGCACGTGGCTTCCCCGTCGAGCAATCCTGAGCTGATGACCTTTGATGATGAAGCGTTTAGCCGAGAGCTCGTCGCGCTGATGAGTTGTGCCTTCGATGCGGCACGCGAACAGATCCTGGCGCGGGAAGCCGTCGTGTCTGAGGCGTCTGAGAAACTTATGGCGCTCGGCATTATGCTGGCCGTTCAGGCTGGAGAGCGAGAGGTCCAAGCGCTCAAGGACATTGCGGTCGACGCCGCGAGCGGTGCTCCACAAACGTCGCAAATATAGATGGGCCATGGACATCAGCACGCAAATCCACGTGCAGCGAACTCGGCAGCCCTGCGGGGAGCTTTGTTGCTCACGGGCACATTCCTCATCGCGGAAGTGATCGGCGGCATACTGACCGGCAGCCTCGCGCTCATTTCAGATGCAATGCATATGCTGACTGACACGTTCGGCCTCGCCATCGCTCTCGCCGCGATTAAGGTGGGCAGCCGCCCGGCGGACAGCCAGCGCACGTTTGGGTATCAACGCTTCGAGGTGCTGGCGGCGACCTCCAATGCTGTGATCCTCTTCGGTGTCGCCGGCTACATCCTGTACGAGGGCTACAAGAGGATCGTTGAGCCCGAACAAATACAGTCCGTCGGTATGCTGGTGATTGCGGTGATCGGGCTCGTCATCAATCTTATCTCCATGCGGCTGTTGGCGGCCGGTCAAGCGAAAAGCCTCAATGTCAAGGGAGCCTACCTTGAAGTGTGGAGCGACATGCTCGGCTCCATCGGGGTCATTGCCGCCGCGGCTATTATTTGGCTGACGGGCTGGCTCTGGGTCGACGCCGTCGTGGCCATCGGCATTGGTCTGTGGGTGCTGCCCCGCGCCTGGTCCCTGTTGCAGGAGACAACCAACATTCTGCTGGAAGGGGTGCCGGAAGGTATAGACTACGCTGCCGTTGCCGCTGCGCTGCGGCAAGTCCCCGGCGTGAAGAACCTTCATGACCTGCATATCTGGGCATTGGGAAGCGACACGCCTGCGCTATCGGTTCATCTGGTACTGGAACCTGACAGGGAACAATCCGAGGTGCGCGAAATGGCTGGACGCGTGCTTTCCGAGGATTTCCACATCTCGCACGTAACCTTGCAGCTGGAGTTGCGAGACTGCAGGGAGGGAATCGAGGACCATGTGCTCCATGCTTAGGCTTCCATGCGGTTCCGTCCCGGAATCTATGGGGAAACTGCCTGTTCCAGCGCGGCTTTGCTTAACCCATCCTGAAATAGTTGTGTCCCGTCCGCGACAGAGCCGCCATGGCATAAGCGCCCCAACGGTTTTTTCTTGAATATGAAGCCGGTGATGCGCATTAGGCTAGGTGCAGGTTTAGGGCTGGGACAGATGAGCCTCTGGCGACAACTCATAGCGATCGTGCTGTTGATCGCCTTCGTGCCTGCCACGTTCGCAGCAGCTCTTCCGCTCGTCTATTGCTTCGGCGCCGATGGTCACCGCGCAATCGAGCTGTTGGATGCGGGAACACATCATGCGACCGAGCACGCAGAACGGCTGAGCAGCACAGATCCGGGACCCGGCGTCGAGGCGCCGAAGGGATGCGTCGACATAGACATCGTATCTCTCGCTAGCTTGCCGCAGCCAAGTTCATTGATTAAGTCGCTTCCGTCCAAATCGCCAGTGCCGCATTGGGCCACAATTGCTGCCATCCAAGACGGCCATTGGTCCCTGTCTGCGGTAGATCGACGAGAGCGGGCCAAGCCTGATGTCGATCATCTCGCTTCGCACCGGACAATTGTCCTTTTGATCTAGCGTCTCCAATCGCGACTGAGTACGGCCGTCTCCCCCTCGGAGATGCCAACTGAGCACGCATTAGGGAGGCAGCATGGCGGGCCAATACCGCGCCAGTAGCCGCGTAAGCGTTATAGCACTGACGTTAAGTCTCGCCGGGTGTGGAGGGGTTACGGAGACGGTCGTCGTCCCCGAGCCGGGCGCGTCCGGAGCAACTTACGGCTGGCAGGCCTCCGCTCCGCAACCGGAGACGAGAGAAGCGTATGCGCCATCGGGCACACTGACGTTCGGCGAAGCGGTCAATCTTGCCGTTGCCTACAGCCCGTCGGTGAAGGCCGCGGCATCTGAAATCGATGCTCGACACGGGGATGCGTTCCAAGCGTCCAGACGACTGAACCCCGAACTGGCGGCTGGCGTCGAGAACCTGCCGAATTCGGGCGGGATTGCCGCAGAAGATTCAAGTGAAAGCCTGCAGCTGTCGCAAACCTTCGAACTCGGGGGCAAGCGCATGGCGCGGCTCAACGCGGCTAATCTCGAGGCGTCGATCGCAGGCTGGGATTTCGAAGTCGCCCGCTTGCAGGCCGCCACCGACGCGGCCCAACTTTTCGTCGATGTGATCGCCTCGCAAGAAAAGGTGGCCATCCTTCGCGACTTTGTCGGCGTGTCGCAAAAAACGCGCTCCGCTGTCGATGCACGTGTGAAAGGCGGCCGCGCAAGCCCGATCGAACTCGATCGCAGCAAAGTTGCCGTGGCCAGCGCCCAGGCTTCACTCGGCGCCGAAGAAGCGCGTCTAAAATCGGCACGCGATCGGCTTTCGGCGCTCTGGGGCGCTAGCGGGGCAACGTACACGCGAGCCGCTGGCCGCCTTGGTCGTGACCGCAGCGCGCCCTCGTTTGAAGAAGTACAGGCTTTCCTCGACGCCAATCCGAATATCGCCCGCTGGGGCGATACCGTCGGGCATCGCTATGCCGTGCTCGAGGTGGAGCGGTCGAAAGCCGTTCCCAACGTCACCATCGGTGCGGGACTCAGGCGATTCGAAACCGATAGCTCGACCGGCATGATCGCCGGCGTTTCATTGCCGCTTCCCCTGTTCGACCGCAACGAAGGCGCTATCGCCGCGGCCCAGCATCGCATCGCCCGAGCAGAGTTCGATGCGCAGGCTGCCAGGGCCCAGATGAGGGGTACGCTTATCGGTGCCCTCGGCGCGGTTGCGGCCGCGAATGCCCAGGCCAATGCTATCGAGAGCCAAGTGCTCCCCGCCGCGCAATCGGCGTTCGATCGGACCCGCACCGGGTACGAAGAAGGCAAGTTCGATCTTTTGAACGTCCTCGATACGCAGCGAACCCTCTTCGAAGCCCGCCGCGAGCTGGTCAACGCCCGCGCGGATTATGAAAAGGCGCGCGTGCAGGTCGAAGCCCTGATCGGCCGCGAGCTAAACGGCCTCAAGTGAGTACAAAGATGACCCGAAAGACCAAGCTAATTGCCGGACTGGCGCTCGTTGTACTCGCTGCACTAATTGGAGCGCGTGAAATTTCCAAGTCGTGTGGACCTGCCGCGTCGGCGGAGGAGGGGCACGCGCATGGCCAAGGCCACGCGGCCGCCGAAGAGGGCTTTGGCACGCGCGTGTGCGAGGCCGGGCTATTTTCGGCGCTGAGCGAGTCCATCGGTCTTGGCTCAACTTCGACAGAAACGAACGTGGAGACGAACCACAAGCACGGCGACACCGAGGGCGATGGACACAAGCACGGCGCCCCCGGCGACGGGCACGAAACGGAGCCTGACGGTCACGAGCACGCCGCAACGGAGCCGGAAGGGCATGCACACGGAGCCGAAGAGGGACACCAGCACGGAGCGGGAGAGGAAAGCGAAGGGCTTGTCAAATTGACCCCCGAGCAGATTGCCGCTGCGGGAATAGAGACGGCGCCTGTGGAGCCCGCAACGCTCGTGAAGGAAATATCCGTGCCCGGACGCGTTACGCTCAACGCTGACCGTCAGGCCAAGATCGTGCCAAAGCTGGCGGGGACGGTTGCGACCATCGACAAGCGCCTCGGGGAACCGGTTGTCAAAGGCGACCTGCTGGCCACCCTCGAAAGCCGCGAGATGGCCGATGGCAAATCGCAATACCTTGAAGCGTGGCGCGCCGAGGAGCTGGCCAAGTCCGTGTTCGAGCGCGAGGAGCGCCTGTGGAAGCAGAAAGTGACGGCCGAGCAGGAATACCTCAACGCCAAGAATGCTTTCGAGACGTCGAAAATTCAACTGGAGCTGGCCCACCAGAAGCTCCACACCATGGGCCTGGACGAAAGCGATATAGATGACGTCACGAACCGGAAAGGCGAGGAGCAGTCCTTTCGAACCTACCAGATCCGGTCACCCATCGCCGGGAAGGTGACTGCGCGCAGCCTGATCCTCGGCGAAATGGTTGGCACCGAGCAAGAGATCTTCAACATCGCGGACCTTTCGACGGTGTGGGTCGAACTCGCAGTGCAGCCGGCCGACCTACCGTTCGCCAAAGAGGGGCAGGAGGTCATCGTCACCGGGGACGACCGCACCGCGCGCGGGAAGATTATTGCGCTCAGCCCGGTGATCGATCCAGAGACCCGCGCGGCGAAGGCGATAGCCGAGATCGATAATGCCGAGGGCAGCTGGCAGCTCGGCGACTACGTGCGTGCGCAGCTCATTGCCGGCCAGCAAAAGGCTGCCGTGGCCGTGCCACGGGACGCCATCCAGACGATCAATGGTCAGAAGTCGGTGTTTGTAGCCGTCAATGGCGGCTTCCGGGCGCGTCCCGTCACGCTCGGGCGTGAAGACCGCCAGAATGTTGAGATCGTCTCGGGTCTGAAACCCGGAGAGAGCGTTGCTACGCAGAACACGTTCACCCTCAAGGCCGAGCTCGGAAAATCCGAAGCCGAGCACGAGCACTAAAGGTCAGTCCCAGTGATAGAGCGCATCCTCAGCTTCTCGATCCAGCAGCGATTCCTGGTCGTTCTCGCTGTCGCGGCCATTGCCGCCTTCGGCATGAAGTCGCTTACCCAGCTGCCCATCGATGCCGTCCCCGACATCACCAACAATCAGGTGCAGATCAATACCGAGGCCAACGGACTATCGCCATTCGAGATCGAGAAGAACGTCACCTATCCGATTGAAACGGCGCTCGCGGGTATTCCTGGCCTCTCCTACACGCGGTCGCTCTCGCGCAACGGCTTCTCGCAGGTGACCGCCGTCTTCGAGGATAACGTCGACATCTACTTCGCGCGCACGCAGGTGACGGAACGCCTGTCGCAGGCCAAAGCGAACCTTCCTCCGGGTGCTGAACCTCATATGGGAGCGGTGTCGACGGGCCTCGGAGAAATCTACATGTGGACGGTCCATTACAAGAACCCGCAGGGCAAAGGGGCAGACGTAAAAGACGGGCAACCGGGCTGGCAAACAGATGGCAGCTATCTCACGCCAGAGGGACAGAGGCTGACCAAGGAATTTGAGCGTGCCATGTACCTGCGCACGGTCCAGGACTGGATCATCCGTCCGCAATTGAAGGGCATTCCAGGGGTCGCCGAGGTCGATGCAATCGGGGGGTTCAAGCAGCAGTACCAAGTGCAGCCTGATCCTGACAAACTTCTCTCGCTTGGGCTCTCTTTTGCTGACGTTGTGGCAGCCCTCGAGCGCAACAATACCAGCGTCGGTGCAGGCTACATCGAGCAGCGCGGTGAATCCTACGTCGTCCGCGCTGACGGACGCCTCGAGACCACGACGGACATCGGCAACGTTATCATCGCCAACAAAAACGGCGTGCCGGTCTTCCTCAAGGATGTCGCCGAGGTAGGCCTGGGTCGCGAACTGCGGACAGGCGGGGCGAGCGAAAACGGCAGCGAGGTCGTCGTCGGCACTGCGATGATGCTGAAGGGCGGCAACAGCCGCATCGTGTCCGGCCTCGTGGACGAGAAGATCAAGGAGATCAGCAAGTCGCTACCGCCCGATATTGCCATCCAGACTGTGCTGAACCGGACCTTGCTGGTCGACGCGACGATCAAGACCGTTTCCAAGAACCTTGCCGAAGGCGCCTTGCTCGTCATCGTCGTGCTGTTCCTCATGCTCGGCAATCTGCGCGCCGCGCTGATCACCGCGCTCGTCATTCCCATAACGATGCTGATGACCGTAATTGGCATGCTCCAGACCGGCACGTCGGCCAATCTCATGAGCCTGGGAGCGCTCGATTTCGGACTTATCGTCGACGGCGCCGTCATCATCACCGAGAACGCGATACGGAGGCTCGCCGAGCGCCAGCATCACGAAGGTCGGCTCCTTACGCTCGATGAGCGCATGCAGGAGGTAATGACTGCGAGCAAGGAGATGATCCAGCCATCGGTGTTCGGCCAGATCATTATCATCACCGTATATTTCCCATTGCTGACTTTCACCGGCGTCGAAGGCAAGATGTTTGAGCCTATGGGCCTGACCGTCATCATCGCCCTGGTCTGCGCATTCGTCCTGTCTCTGACGTTCGTGCCGGCGATGATCGCAATCTTCGTGTCAGGCAAAGTCGAGGAGAAGGACAACTTTTTTATCCGCTTCGCCAAGGCGCGCTATGCCCCGATGCTGCGGGCCGGGCTCGAGGACACAGGCTTCGTAATCATCGTTGCTCTCGGCTTCTTTGCCGTGTCGCTATTTCTGTTCACGCGCCTCGGTCAGGAGTTCATTCCGACACTGGACGAGAAGAATCTGGCGATGCACGCCATGCGCATTCCTTCCACCTCCTTGACGCAATCGCTCGACATGCAGTTGAAGGTGGAATCCGCCGTCAGCAAATTTCCCGAAGTTGCGTTCGTCTTCTCCAAGACGGGAACGGCCGAGATGGCCGCCGATCCCATGCCGCCGCACGTATCCGACACATTCATCATGTTGAAGCCGCAGGACGAGTGGCCCAATCCGGGAGAAAGCAAAGCCGAACTGATCGAAAGGATCGCCAAGGCGGTCGGCCAGTTGCCGGGCAACAACTACGAATATACGCAGCCCATCCAGATGCGTTTCAACGAACTCATCGCCGGCGTGCGCAGCGATGTGGCAGTGAAGGTGTTTGGCGACAAATTCGAGGAGCTGGGAGAAACCGCAAATAAGATCGCCTCGGTGCTGCGCTCCGTGCCGGGAGCGGCCGATGTAAAAGTCGAGCAGACCACGGGCCTGCCAATGCTCAACGTGAAACTCGATAAAGCAGCAATCGCGCGGTACGGACTCAATGTCGGCGATGTGCTTGACGTGGTTTCCATCGCGGTCGGCGGACGCGAGACGGGACTTGTGTTTGAAGGCGACCGGCGTTTCGACATCCTTGTCCGCCTTCCCGATCGTCTGCGCGATGACCTCGACACACTGCAGAATCTCCCGGTCGCTATTCCCACAGCGGGGCCCGGCCGCCCGAATTTCGTGCCACTTAAGACACTGGCCACATTCAACATCGAGGAAGGCCCCAACCAGATCAGCCGCGAGAATGGCAAACGCCGCGTTGTCGTGCAGGCGAACGTGCGCGGCCGCGACATCGGCTCCTTCGTTCAGGAGGCCCAACAGAAGATCGACGCCCAGGTCAAGATCCCGCCCGGTAATTGGATCACCTGGGGTGGTCAGTTCGAAAACCTGCAGACAGCTCAAAGCCGCCTGCTCATCGTCGTACCTGTCTGCTTCTTCGTCATCTTTCTCATGCTGTTCACCGCTCTCGGTAGTGTGCGCGAAGCCTTGCTCGTTTTTTCCGGCGTACCGCTGGCGGTTTCGGGCGGCATCTTCACGCTCTACCTCAGCGGCATGCCATTCTCGATCTCGGCAGCCGTCGGGTTCATTGCCCTGTCCGGTATCGCGGTCCTCAATGGTCTTGTGATGGTGACCTACATCAACCAGCTACGAGAACAAGGGAAGCCGGGGGAAGATGCCATCTACGAAGGGGCGATGACGCGTCTTCGGCCGGTGCTCATGACCGCGCTCGTCGCCTCACTCGGCTTTGTGCCGATGGCGCTGGCGACCGGCACGGGAGCGGAGGTTCAAAAGCCCCTCGCCACTGTGGTCATCGGCGGCTTGATCACCGCAACGCTGCTAACACTGATCGTGCTTCCCGCGCTCTATAAGCGCTACATTTTGGCCCAGCCGCGTCCCGTTGATCCCGCGGCCGCGGGCCTCGCCGCCGAATGATGCTGCACGCAATGCTCATCGCTCGTCCAATGCAGTGCGGAGGGTATTGGGCCACATAAGACTGCGCAGTGTGCCGCAAGGGGAGGAAAGCGATGTTTGCGCAAGCGCTGGCAATCGCGATCGTTGCCACGGTCTGTGTAGTGGCTCCCCAGCTTTCGCTGGCAGACTCGCTCTTTCCAATATCGACACGCGCCAACCCTACCGAAGCGCCTACTCGCGCCAGGAACCGCGCGCTGAGTAAGCGCATCTACAGCCTTGCAATCGCGCAAAGTCGAGGCGGCGACCTCCGCCGAGCTTTCACGCTCCTAACGAAGTCAATCCGCATCGATCCCGGCAATGCGCTCGCCTGTGCAGCGCGTGCCCTGATCCGGGCTGCGCGGGGGGATATTTTAGGTGCGGTAGGCGACTCGGACTACGCGATTGCCATCGATCCCACGCTGGCGGTTGCCTACTACAATCGTGGGCTGATCAACGCCCGGGTACATCTCTGGGCTAGCGCAACAGAGGATTTCAAGACTGCGGCCCTGCTCGACCCCGGCATCGGCGGGGGTGTCGTGTTCGATAATTTGGGCCGGACCCTGATGGCACAGGGGCTATTCGCCGACGCAATTATAAGCTTCACACGCGCGCTGTCTCATAACCCGTCTCATGCCATGACGTACTTCCATCGGTCGCGCGCCTACGAGAAAACCGGTCAGCTCGACGCCGCGATATCTGACATGAATGCGTCCGTTCAAGCCGGCGGGGCATTTGCGGAGGCGCATCATCGTCGCGCGCATCTCTTTCTCAAGAGAGGTCAAGATGGTCAGGCGCTCATTGACTTGAACCGGGCCCTCGAACTCGCGCCCGAAGATGACCATGCGCGCGCAGACCGAGCTCTGCTCTACGAGCAAGCAGGCGACGCCACCGCTGCGCGGCAGGAGCTTAGTCGCCTGCGCCCGGACTACAAGCCCGGCGGTCGTGACCACAATGCGCATTTTGGCCTCGTCGAGTAAGTTGTCCGGATAAAATCGCAATTCGCCTTCGTTATTCAGATTCATTTCAGTTTGGCGCCGCAAAACACGCGCATTTCTATTTTATTCAGCCCCTCATCAGGTCAATGAATTGACGGTGAACGGGCAGTTCACGTGAGGGACATTCGCAGCCTATTAAAAAGGGAATGGCCGAATAACTCGGCGACTAAACAAATATATTGTCGAAGAGGAGAATTCCCATGCTTCGCACTCCCTCGCTTTTTGCGCTTGCCGTTCTGACAGGATGCGGCGCCCTAGGCATCGCTGCGTCGGCAGCCCAGGCTGGAGACCACAACCGCAGTGGTTACAGCTCCCGCGATCACGACCGGGGCTACTCGCGGCACGTGGACCGTGAACGCCGCGGGCATGTCCGCAACCGCTGGGCTCGGAATCCCTGGTTGAAGTTCGCGCGCCGGGGCCATGGTCACGGCCGAAACTGGTAGGCCAAGCGTTCGGACAAAAACTAACACAGAGAGTTGACCAACGAGCCGAGCTCACAGGAAGCTCGGCTCAAATTGAGAGGAGACAACTATGAAGAACTTGACCTTGACCTTGGCTGCGGCGGCAGCAATCGGCCTCGCAATTCCTGCCATGGCAGCAGGCGATCATTGCGATGCAGACATGGCCGCCGTGGATAAGGCGATGGCAACGGCGAAGCTGAGCGATGGCGACATGGCCAAAGTGAAGGCCGCGCGAGCCACTGCTGAGGAGATGCATACGGCGAAGAAGAATGAGGAATGCGAAGCGGCGCTCAAAGAAGCTCAAAAGCTGCTGGGCATCAAGGACGCTCACGGCCATTAAGCGCTGAAGCATAGGTTCCGTCGACGCGAAATCGGCGATGCGCGGGCCGCCTAGTATTCAGATCCTCCTGACGCCCGCACCCACTGACATTCGCGACGATCCTCCGTTCCTCAATGCCCGTTCAGGCTGGTTTCAGCTTGGTGTGCAATATGAAACTTGGCTGCAAGCGTTCAGCGACGCATCGCTCGCTTGCGGCCAAGTTGCGTTGTCAGGAGGAAATCATGTTGAGCGCAATCAAGGTTTGCGGCTTAGTCTGCGTACTGGGAGTGATGGCGACATCCGTTCACGCCGCACCGATCCCCGCTGTGCGTACCGTCGGGCTGGAGAACGGCATGCTCCAACAAGTCCATCGGCGCCTTCACAGCCGTCACCGGCATTACATCCCCTTTTTCATTCGACACCACCGCCACCACTTTCGTGGCTTTAGGCATCGGCATGGCCACCGCCATGGACACGGACACGGACAGCATTAGTTCGCCATAGATGGTTTTCTGCAGGCGGTCGCATAGAGGCCGCCTGCCGCTGATAATCGCCCGCTTGTCATACGTCGGGGATGCAGAGGGCCAACAGCCCCCACCCGATTCCATGACGCATTGGCCTTCGTTTGCTGAGAGCTTGGGCGAGGTGCTGGACACAGATAAGCTCGCTGATCGGTTCAAAGAGTGTTTGCGTCACGAGGGCCACAGGCCGTGCTGCCCAGCTGCGGCTCCCCGTGTCAGATATTGGCTGGCCGAACCTGGCTAATCCGCGGTCGCCACGTAGGTACGCGGATATCTGCAAAGCCGGGCGACTAAAATCTGACTCGACTTGGTGCGACAGCAATTGCTGCACGAACCGCCGAGGGCCGAGATAGGCGAACGTTGCTGCAGGTGAACCCCGTGGCGGGCGACAAATACTCCAATTGCGAGCGCAAACAACCGCATTGGAGTTGCCCACGGAAGCTCTGCCGGCACGGCCCGCAGCTATGTCATTCGTACTTTAGTTCGATACCAAGCTCATGCGCTTCCTGGATCAACACGCAGATATTGTGGCAGATAATCTTACAGAGCACTTCATTTTTCATGGAAACCTGTAGTCGGCTTCGAACGCTGTCTCCGAACTTTCTCTTGATCATGGAGAAACAGGCTTCGATATTGCTGCGCTTGTGATAGTGCGCAAAGAACGCTTCTCTCTCCAGCTGAAACATGAGGAACATTTTTTCCCACACCTTTGGTCCACGCCCACTGACATGGCGCCTGAATGCGATGAAGGGAGTCGCGCCATAACGGTCGACATGATCAAGGTTCGCGAACGATGAGTACGCCTTGTCCGCGGACACCTCACGCATTGTGAAATGCTCAGCGGTTTTAGCCAGCAATTGCGGAAGCTGGCGGCCGTCAGGTGCATTTTTCTCACCGATGACAACCGCGGTCACCACGTTCGTTTTGACGCCACAAACGGCGTGCGCCTTCACCCATGAGTGCTCCTGACGAAGCTTCTTCTGCCTATGATCAAACCAGCGATCGAACCGCGATGAAGAGAACCCGGTTGAGTCGACAGCGAAGTCCGTTTCGATCCCCGACAGCGGCTTGCTGCTGCGCGCGACAAGATCCATCAGAATGGACGTGGTTGCCTCAGCGCCAAGGTAGTTGAGGATCGTGTTGAAGTGCGGAACCGACGAAATATAGCCCTTTCCATGCGCGTCCCTCAGGTCGGTCATGAAGCGGCGGGCTGAGAAGGTCGCATACACCTTGAAGCATGCGCAAAACAGGGCGTCCTCGAGCGGAAACCGCGGACGTCCATTAGAGGCCTCAGAGGTTTCAAGACCGACGTCGCGCACGAGTTCTTTAAGCAGGTGTTGGAAAATCGCCTTTTCTTGCGTCTGCGCTGCGTTGTAGGCCTTCCAGGCCTGCGGATAGGTTTTTCGAGGCGGTGGTGCGACTGGAATTTCAGCTTCATCATGCGGGTCGTTTGCTACGGCGTTCTCTCGTTGGCGCGCGTATTCGACAGCATAGATGTGTTTGCATTTTCCGCCGTGTAGTGTGTGGTCAGGGCAAGAGCAGTGAGGGGTTGTTGGGTGGGGTCTTACTTTATGAGGGCTTCCACCACGCCCCTGTCCATGCGATGGCACCAGCCAAAATTCGCCGCGGCGCCTCAGCCGTGCCATGGCGGCTATTTGCAGTCCTGCAATTTCTCGCGGCGACAAGGTCTGAGGCACGGCGACGCCCTGGGTATACCTAATAGGTATATATCCCTAGTAGGTTGTCGCCGTCAATGACCTTGAAGTATATTCCCGGAAGGAATATACAGCGCCGCATGGTGGAGAAGGTTCAGCTATGGGGCTATCGCTGCGAGCGATGCGGGCACGAATGGCTGCCAAGAGAAAAGGCGCGTGACCCAAAGGTCTGCCCGCGCTGTAAGTCACCCTACTGGGACCGCCCAAGGCAAGTCAGCAAGGAAAGCGAGCCGAAGCGTAGAGCCTCAGACGAAAAAACATAGCCCCGAGGGTGGCTGGGTCGCCGCTTCTGTCAGGATACACGCATTAGCCTACTCGAGTTCTGGTTTGATCCCTAATTCTTGCGCCTCTTGAATAAGGACGCATAGGTTGTGACAGACAGCCCGTAGAAGAACCTCATTGACCATGGCGTGTTCGCTTTTGCTGCGAAGGAATGCCCCATACTTTCGCTTCAATGTGGAGAATACGGTTTCGACATTGCTTCTCTTATGGTAATGCCGCATGAAATCATCTCGCCTCAATTGAAAATGATGATACATTTTTTCCATTTGCGGAGGTCCCAACCCCGTGGCGTTGCTCTTGAATGGAATATAAGGACGGGCTTTGATTTTTTCTGCTAAGACGAAATTCGCGCGACTAAAGTACGCTTTGTCGGCGCTGACCTCCCTTACACAAAACGATTCTGAGGTTTTCTTTAGAAGGCATGGGAAAGAGTTTGTGTCGGCAGAGTATGGCCCCCGAATGTCTACGGCGGTTATAATGTGGGTCTTCACCCCGCACATAACATGGGCCTTGACCCAACCATGTTGCCTGCGATCGGCGCTTGCATTGTCCGCATCGTCATCAATGTAGAGCGGCGCAGTGAATCCGGAAGAATCGATGGCGAAGCAGGTTTCTATGCCCCGCAGAGGCAAGCTGCTTATGACTACAAGCTCTTTTAGAACGGGGGTAATCGTCGCGTCTTCGAGTAAGTTAAGTACTGTATTGAAATGTGGTAGCACCGTTATCAAACCACTCTTATGCGCCTCCCGGAGATCAGTCATGAACCGCCGCGCGGAAAAGGTAGAATACACTTTGTAGGCCGCGCAGAACATCGCCACCTTAAAAGGGATGCGCGGGCGCCCATTCACGCGTTGTTTCGGGTGCTCCAAACCTTCCGTAAGTTTTGACAGCAACGATTGAAATTGTGCTTTTTCATATGTCTGAGCGGCGTTGTAAGCAGGCCAATTCTGTCGATAGGTTTTGCGTAGGCGCCCAGACGCTCTTGGCGGGCAAGAGGTTCGGACGCGGCGTGGCGGTTTTGAATGGTCGTGATCCTCGGGAGGCAGTTTTTGAGATGGGCGGCCTTTTTTTGACGGCATTGGATGACGCTCCTTTACTAGCAGCACGAATGGTGGTGCGACCGTGTGCGGCTTGGTTTGAACCCAGAAGAGGCGTTTGAATCTTACCGCCGCAATTGTGCGGATCCATTCCAGGATGATTTTCCGTCATCGGGAAGAGAGAATTTCGCGTCTGCTGTTCTGGTAAGGCGCTTCTTTTTGCTCATCCGAACAAGCGCATTGTAGACGTTCTGGTATTCGACCTCTCGATTGAAGCCGACCTTGGGTAAGCAGGCCATGTATCCCTTGGCCTTCATCGGACGCCTATACTTACGAGCAATCTCGAGAACAGCTTCGGACAATCCTAGCGTCTCCAGAGCTTCAGGAGGTAGATCCTCCAGATCAGCGACATCATCAGGCTGAGCCGACGTGCTCGGGGCCGCGATGTTCGGCTCGCGCTGGCTCAAATCATGGGGGGCTGCGAATCTCTCTTCGATGAAGCGTATCGAGCCAAGCAGAATTGACCGCTCCTCCTCGAGAGCTTTCAATCTCTCCCTCAGCTGAGTCAGCTCCTCGTGCGATATCTGGACAAACGGTTGCATGGAACCCTCCATGAAATGCGACATCACGGGGTTGCAACGATATGAACCGGGAATTGTTCCAGGAAAAAGTGTGACCCGTCGGTTTGCGGTTGTGCGGCTGGGTGAGGGGAGTTTTTGTGCAGATGCTAGGGTTTTTGTGCGAACTTGAGCTTATTGTGCAAAGCCGGTTCGGGATCACAACCGACGTCGACTCTTTGACCTTCGCCGTGCTCGACCGCGACAATACATTCGAAAGCCGCTCATACGTCAACGAGATCCGCGGCTCGCCGTATTTCATCGAAACGCCGCCGCTCGCGAGCGCCGATGAGCTGGAGGCGAGGATGAAGAGCGGCGCTGCGGCCGCGGCTATCGAGATCCCGCCCGGGTTCGGCCGCGACGTGCGGCGCGGTCGTCCGACCGAGATCAGCGCCTGGATCGACGGCGCAATGCCGTTTCGCGCCGAGACGATCCGCGGGTATCTACTCGGCATGCACCAGCGCTACCTCGCCGACACCACCATTCGGGGGCGCGGCAACGCGCCGATCTCAGCAACAACGGCTCTCGCCGATATCGAGGTGCGCTACCGCTACAACCAGGACTTCGACAGCATCTACGCCATGGTGCCGTCTACCATTGCCATGCAGCTGGCGCTTATTCCGGCGATCCTTATGGCACTGGCGATCGTGCGCGAGAAGGAGCTCGGCTCTATCGTCAATCTCTATGTCACGCCAGTGACGCGTCTCGAGTTCCTGCTCGGCAAGCAGTTGCCGTACGTCGCCGTCGCCACGATCAACTTTGCCCTGCTGTTCGTTATGGCACTCGTGGTCTTCGGCGTTCCGCTCAAGGGCAGCTTCCTAACGCTGCTCTTCGGCACCGTCATCTATGTGACCACCACTACCGGCTACGGCATGCTTATATCGGCATTCACCCGCACGCAGATTGCAGCGCTGTTCGGCACGGCGATCCTTACCGTATTGCCAGCCACCATGTTCGCGGGAATGCTGACCCCGGTATCGTCGCTGACGGGAGCGGGATCGTTTATCGGGCGGCTCTTCCCCATGAGCTACTACGTGCCAATCAGCGTAGGCACCTTCACGAAGGGGCTCGGCTTTGCCGACCTGTCCGGCTACCTCTTGGCGCTATTGCTGTTTATCCCGGTGATGACGGGCTTGAGCCTGTTGTTGCTGCCCAAGCAGGAGCGGTAGGGCGCATGCGCTCGCTCTCGAACATTTATTGGTTGGGCACCAAAGAACTGCGCAGCTTTCTGAGCGACTGGGTGCTGCTCGGGCTGGTCATCTACTCCTTTTCCTTCGCCATCATTGCGCAGTCCAATAGCAGCGCCCAGGAACTCAACAACGCGGCGATCGCCTTTGTTGACGAGGACCATTCGCAACTCGCCCAGCACATCATGCGGGCGTTCCTGCCACCGTACTTCAAGCCGCCGCAACTCGTGGCCGAGCGCGACGTCAACCGGCTGATGAATACCGGCGCTTATACTTTCATCATCGACATACCGCCTCATTTCGAGCGCGACGTGCGCGCCGGCCGCCGGCCCGCGCTGCAGGTCAATGTCGATGCCACCGCGATGACGCAAGCCGGCATCGGCTCTGGCTATGCGGCACAGATCATCAACGATGAAATTGAGCGTTACGTCGAGCGCAAGGAGGGAACTCCTGCGCCGCCAGTTGACCTGGTGGTCCGTATCGCCTTCAACCCGAACCTGACGACCTCATGGTTCATGAGCGTCATGGGCATCATAAATAACGTGACCATGCTCGCCATCATCCTGGCCGGCGCTGCCGTGGTACGCGAGCGTGAGCACGGCACCATGGGACACCTGCTGGTGATGCCGCTGACCCCGTTCGAGATCGCAATGGGAAAGATTTGGCCGAATGCGCTCGTTATCACCGTGGCGGTGGCCTTGTCGCTGATTATCGTGGTGCGCGGTATCCTCGGCGTGCCGACGGCAGGATCGGTGCCGCTATTCCTGCTGGGCGTCAGTGTTTACCTGTTCTTCGCCACAGCCATCGGGATACTGCTTGGCACGATCGCGCGGTCGATGCCGCAGCTCGGTCTGCTCTACATCCTCGTTGCCGTCCCGCTCAATCTCCTATCGGGGAGCAATACGCCGCTAGAGAGCATGCCGCCGTTCCTGCGCACGTTGATGCAGGCCTCTCCCTCTACCCATTTTGTCTCCATCGCGCAGGCCATTCTCTACCGCGGCGCCGGCATCGAGACAGTGTGGCGGGAGTTTCTCATCGTCGGACTTATTGGCGCTCTGGTGTTTGCCCTGGCGTTACTACGATTTCGCAGAACTGCCGCCGAGGCGCGATGAAGGCCGCCGAGATGTTTGCTGGCGTCGAGCACCCAGGAAGCCGAACGCAGCGCGCGCAGGACTGGTGTCGCCGGCGCTCACACCACGGCGAGATCTCATGCCGCTTCGACGATCTGAAACAGCACTAATGCTCGCGTTGGGGATCTGTCAGAGGCAGGCGCGCGGAACGTGGCCGTCTGAGTGCTGCCCGCTACTGCGGGCGCCGGTATTCCGAATCTAGCGGCTTGGCGTGCAGATAGTCGTAGATGCTAGCGATCTCCTCGGCGGAGAACTGGATCTGCGGCATGTATCTGTGCCTGGAGCCGATGCCCTCTGAGAGCTCAACTTCCAATCGCTCGCTCGGATAGTTGCCAAGCACCGTGAATAGGTTCGGCGCCTCGGCCAGCGTACTTTTCTCTCCGGCGATGACGGCGTGGCAACGGCCGCAATTACGCTGCAGGATCTCATTCCCACGACCGACTTCGGCAGCACGGGCAGGGGTGCCACTCACAAGCAGGGCGCAGGTGAAAAACGCGCTTATATTCGTCCAGTGGCGCATCGGTCACCAGCTCCTTGATTGGCTACGGGCTCGGGCGGCAATCTCGAGCGCGGGAGGACGTTGCTCCCCCCGCCGGAAAGGCGGCAGGGCCGGATGGGCCGTCCGTAAGGCTGGTGACGACGTGATGGTCATCGGCGTCATCATGGCCTTCCTTCTATCGATCCGGCATCGAGGAGAACACGCGCGTGTCGCTGCATGTTCGGAGCTGTGCAACATTTCGTCGAGTTTTGTGACAGCACCGTGTTGCCCTCGTATTCCTGCGGTGAATCGCCCGATACCGCGACGCGATGAGAGGTGGTTCTTGGTCCGTGTCGGGCACCCGCCGCAGTCAGAGGACATCGCGATGCACCCCATTGGGAATCTCAACGGCAAGCGTGGGCTTGTCGTCGGCATCGCCAACGAACACAGCATCGCGGCAGGCTGTGCGTCGGCGTTTCATGCAGCGGGTGCCGAGCTCGCAGTCACGTATCTCAATGACAAAGCGCAACCTTTCGTGCGCCCTGTCGCCGATGGACTTGGTGCCAAGCTCGTTGGGCCCTGCGATGTGCGCATCCCCGGTCAGCTCGAGAGTGTGTTCGCCGATGTAACCAAGGAGTGGGGACAGCTCGACTTCCTGCTGCATTCCATTGCCTTTGCGTCCCACGACGATTTGCAAACGAGTCTCGTCAACTGCTCAGCGGACGGCTTCGCGCTGGCCATGGACGTGTCCTGTCACTCATTCATCCGCATGGCCAAGCTGGCCCTACCTCTCATGGCGAACGGCGGCTGCCTGCTGACAGTGAGCTTCTACGGTGCGGATCGCGTGGTCGAGAACTACAACGTTATGGGGCCTGTTAAGGCGGCGCTCGAATCCAGCGTTAGATACCTCGCCGCCGATCTGGCAGAACGGGGCATTCGCGTTCATGCCATCTCGACCGGGCCGGTCAAGACGCGGGCAGCATCCGGCATCGACCGGTTCGATGCGCTTCTCGATGAGGTTCGGGAACGCACGCCGACACAGCGACTTGTTGGAATCGACGAGATCGGGCGTGTCTCGGCTTTCCTCGTGAGTGATGCAGCAAGTCCTTTGACGGGGTCGGTCACCTACGCAGACGGCGGTTTCCACATCATGGCCTGACTTTGGTTGCCGCGATGATGCCCATGACCGTCAACGTCTGCGCGGAGCTGCTGCAACTCAAGTTCCACGAGTGCTTTGGTGTCGTCATGATATCGCGCTCTGAATGACATAGCCTCCGGACTTTTCATCCAACTCGAGTTTTAGATAGCCGCGCTTTTGTGCCTCATCGAGCAGCTCATTGAATGAGGCAAAGCCGTAGAAGGACTCATTAAACCCGGGGTGGCGGCGCTTCAGCGTCTGTTTGACCATCGATCCCCAAAGCCTGGCGGTGCCTCCCCGCTCCGCAAGCAGCGCGGTCGTGGTCTCAAGCACGAGATCAATTCCCTCCTGCTTTCGATCCTTCGCTGGTTTCGGTGGCGCCTTGGCAGCAGGTGCACCGCGCGTAAGCCGGCTTTCCTTGCGTGAAGCCGGCACCTCGCGCGCCAAGTCGTCGTAATATATGAACTCGTCGCAATTGCTGATCAGCAGGTCAGACGTCGAGTTCTTGACGCCGACGCCGATCACAGTTTTCGCGTTCTCGCGAAGCTTGCTGACCAGCGGCGAGAAATCAGAGTCGCCGGAGATGATGACGAAGGTGTCGATGTGCTCTTTGGTGTAGCAGAGATCAAGGGCATCAACGACCATGCGTATGTCGGCCGAGTTCTTACCCGATTGGCGGACGTGAGGTATTTCGATGAGCTCGAACGCCGCTTCGTGCATGGCCTTCTTGTAGCTCTTGTAGCGCTCCCAATCGCAATATGCCTTCTTGACGACGATGCTGCCCTTGACCAGGAGCTTCTGGACGACGAGCCGCATGTCGAAATCCGCGTACTGGCTGTCGCGCACGCCCAGGGCAATGTTCTCGAAATCGCAGAACAAGGCCAAGTTCCGGTCACCACTTACCGGCGCCGATTGATCAGATGCCGCCATGTCGTTTCCTCTTCGATACAGAGCCTAACCTCTGCAACCCGTGAGAGTATAGCGTGCTAATTCTTCGACACATTGCCTGGAGAACTCCGATCCAGCGGCGGCTGAGATTGAGACTGTTCGATCGCGGTGTCGGCCGTCGCGGCATAGCGCACCAGAGGCTTGCCTAGTCCAGCACTCAGCAAAGTGCGGCGGACAGATTTACGGGCGCCTGCGAAGTAGACCTGCGTGCCGCTACGGTGAAGTTTGTGCACGAACGCCTCGAGCGATTTGGCGGCTGTCGTATCCACGAACGGCACATCGGTGAAGTCGAGCACGAAGACCTTGGGATGCGTGCCAATGCGGTCGAGAACTGAGCTCACGGCCGCGGTTGCGCCGAAGAAGAACGCACCACTGATGCGGTAGACCATCGCGCCACCGTTGAAGGTTTGTGGCGTGTAGGCCGTGCGGGCAACTCCAGTCGCGTCAGCCTCATCTTGGGCGATCATCGAACCGCCACCTTCGACCTCGACGGCCTCGGCCATGCGGTGCAGGAAGAGAAACGCGCCAAGAGTGACGCCGACAGCAATGGCGATCGTCAGGTCCTCGAATATCGTGAGCAGGAACGTAGCCATGAGGACGGTCGCATCGCCCCACGATGTGCGGAGCAGACTTGCGAACTCTTCTTTCTCGGCCATGTTCCAGGCGACCACCGCCAGAACGCCGCCGAGGCTGGCCAGCGGGATGTACGCGGCAATCGGTGCGGCGACGAGCAAGAAGAGCAGGATATAGACGGCATGGAGCATGCCGGCGATGGGGGTTCGCGCGCCTGCACGTACGTTAGTCGCGGTGCGGGCAATGGTTCCGGTGGCGCACATGCCGCCGAACATGACCGAGGCAATGTTGGCGGCCCCTTGCGCGACAAGCTCGCAGTTGGAACGATGTTTGCGGCCCGACATGCCGTCCGCGACCACCGCCGAGAGCAGGCTTTCAATTGAACCCAAGAGAGCGATAGCAATCGCGTCAGGCAAAACGGCCCTCATCTTGGCCAGATCGAGACTCGGCAACGATGGCAGCGGTAACGTGCGCGGCACTTCGCCGAATTTGGAACCAATGGTTGCCACGTCTAGGTTCAGGACAGTCGCTAGCGCTGCGGTCACGCCAACCGCGATCAGCATTCCGGGCCACCGGGGGCGCAGACGGCGAAGAGCGTAGATTGTGGTGATGGCAATCAGCGAAAGGGCAACGGTCGTGGGCTTCAGTGTACCGAGGCTCGTCCAGACCGCATCGAGTTTGGGAATTAGTGCAGCTGGCTCGTGCGCTATGTCGAGCCCGAGCAGTTCCTTCAGCTGGCTCGCGAAAATGATTACTGCGATCCCTGCCGTGAAGCCCACCGTCACTGGCAAAGGGATGTACTTGATGTAGGTGCCAAGCCTCAAGAATCCCGCCGCCAGCATCATAAAGCCAGCCATGATCGTTGCCAGAACTAACCCTTCGTAGCCGTGACGTTCGACGATGGTGGCAATTAGAACGATGAACGCCCCTGCCGGTCCGCCGATCTGAAAACGGCTCCCCCCAAGTGCGGATATGAGAAAGCCGCCGACGATGGCGGTAAACAGACCTTTGTCGGGAGATAAGCCCGAGCCGATGGCAATTGCCATCGACAGCGGTAGCGCAACGATCGCTACCGTGAGGCCCGCCAGTGCGTCGGCCCGGAAATCCGCAGCGGAGTAGCCTTGGCGCAGCAGGCTCACCAGCTTGGGCGTGAACAGTTCGGCGAACGTGGGTTTGGGGCGTCGTCTGGTTGCGGTACTTGCCGACATAGATCCGTCTCCTTGTTACGGGAGCGGCGGGATCGTCGGCATCGGTCGGCGGTCGCCGTCGCAGGTCGGTTTTACTTTTTGGTACTGCGGGGATGTTTGCTGCTCTTCACCGCGGCGCCGACCTTGAAGCGCACACCCCGTCCCGACCCGGCGCTGGGCGTGTTCTCCGCGATCAGCTCGACTCCTGAACGTTCAAAGGCCGCGATCACCTTCAGCAAAGTGTCGACGACACCCCGCACATTGCCGTCGCTCGCCTCCATGCGCTGGATGGTTGGCAGCGACACACCGGCCAAATCCGCCAGTGCCTGCTGGTCGAGTCCGAGCAAGGCTCGCGCCGCCCTCATCTGTGCCGCCGTGATCATTGGCGCATGCCCTAGCTACGATATTACATGTATCAGACATTTAAAGTCATGTATAAGACATGAATAAGCCGGCCGGGTAAGATCAATTGGAGGCGCGGCGTAAGATCGCTCGCGATATGCGACTCGCAAAGCCCGCAAGGTGTGATCGGAAGCGCAGTCGTCGGTGCAGTACTGGTGCCGAGAGCGCAGGCCCGCAATAAGACCCGTTGATTGACGAGGCGCACGCTTTCTGTTCTGGTCTGCCCCCTTCATAGGAGAGGTCCGGCTCGCAGCCGCCGGCCTGCGAGGCCAGTGTTCGAAATACTCACCGTCGTCTTTCTTGTCGCTCTGAACGGCGTCTTCGCGCTGTCGGAGCTTGCGGTGGTTTCGTCACGCCGCTCCAAACTCAAGGCGATGGCCAAGGCAGGCTACAAGGGTGCACGCAGTGCGCTCGCGCTTGCCGACGACCCCGGGCGTTTCCTTTCGACGGTGCAGATCGGAATCACGCTCGTTGGCGTGCTGGCCGGTGCATTTTCCGGTGCGACGCTCGGCGTGGCGCTCGAGAAGTACCTGATCGAGAGCGGCGTTTCGAAGGACGTCGCCGAGGTGCTCGGCCTGGGCATCGTAATCGTTGCGATCACCTATCTGTCGCTCATCATCGGCGAGCTCGTTCCAAAGAATATCGCGCTGCGCAACGCAGAAGGCATTGCCTGCATGGTGGCGCCTATGATGACGTATCTGGCACGCCTGGCGTCGCCGCTGGTGTGGCTGCTCGATAGCTCGACCAAGCTCGTGCTGCGTCTTACCGGAGAGGCGCCGCCTACAGCGAGCATCACTGAAGAAGAGATCAAGGCGCTAGTGGGGGAGGCGGAGTCCGCCGGCGTGCTGGAGAGCGGCGAGCGCGAGATGATTTCCGGCGTGCTGCGGCTTGGAGACCGTGCGGTTCTCGGCATCATGACGCCGCGGACCGAAGTCGAGTGGCTGGACCTCAATGCGAGTGAAGCGGAGATACGCGCCAAGCTGGTCAGCACAGGGCATTCGCGGCTGCCGGTCGGAGAAGGTTCGGCGGACGCGATGATCGGCGTGCTGCAGACACGCGCGATCCTCGCAGCGCTGCTTTCGGGCCAGCCGCTCGACGTTCGAGCACACGTCGCGGAGGCGCCGATCATTCCAGAAACGATGGACGCGCTCGATGTGCTGAAGGTGCTGCGGGACGCCGCTGTTCCGATGGCGCTCATTCACGATGAGTACGGGAAGTTCGAAGGCCTCGTCACGCCGAACGACATCCTCGAAGCGATTGCCGGCGTGTTCCAGTCCGATCTCGAAGGGCGTGAGCCTTATGCCGTCGAGCGCGAGGACGGTTCATGGCTACTTGCCGGTTCCATGCCGGCGGACGAGATGGCGGACGTGCTCGACATCACGCTTCCGGACGACCGCGACTACCATACGGTTGCGGGATTCGTGCTGGCGCTCCTGCATCATATTCCGGCGACGGGCGAAGTGACGGAAGCACTCGGATGGCGGTTCGAGGTCGTCGATCTCGATGGGCGGCGTATCGACAAGGTGCTGGCCACCCGTCCGCTACCTCTGCGGCGGCGCCTGTCGTGACCACGACCTGAAACATCGCATCGCACCTAAGCATGTCGGGCACGCGCATGCTTTCCATGTGCGTGCCCGACGATGTTTCTGGGCTCGTAGCCTCAGTGGAATAGAACGAGAGCCTTTTCGATCGTGTTCCACACGCCCCATGCTAGCGGGATGACAACCAGTAGCCAGAAGACCGCGGCCTTGAGGTCGAGCCCGCCCTTGCCGATGCCGAAGGACCCTGTCGTAGGCTGGAGCGTAGCCGTAGTGGACACTAGCTTGGCCTGCTCGGCTGCGACTGCGGCCTCGCTCATGTGCCACTTGGGGTCAACGGGCCTCACGAGAAGGTTGGCGATGAAGCCGACGACGAGAAGGCCGGCCAACGTATAGAAGATGGGGCCGTAGATCTGGTCTGGCGGAATGCCGGCGGCCTGACGGGTGTCGTGCATGTAGTTGACGATCACGGGGCCGACGATGCCGGCCGTCGACCACGCGGTCAGCAGACGGCCGTGGATGGCGCCGACGAACTGTGTGCCGAACATATCGGCGAGGTAGGCTGGGATAGTTGCGAAACCGCCACCGTACATGGAGGCGATGATGCAGAACGACCCCACGAAGAGCGCGAGTATCTTCCAGTCCGCGGCGAACGAGGCGAGCACGTAGAGGGCCGCGCCGAGTACGAAGAAGATGAAGTATGTCTGCTTGCGCCCGAGCTTGTCGGACGAGGATGCCCAGGCAAAGCGGCCGAAGATGTTGAAGAGCGAGATGAGGCCGACGAAGCCTGCACCGACGCCGGCTGCTTTGGCAGCAAGCGCTACGTTCTCCTTGAGTTGGGCATAGCCGACGGCCTGGTCGCCCGCGAGCGCTCCGCCGAACGTCTCCTGCAACATGGGCGAGGCGGCGCCGATGATGCCGATGCCAGCCGACACATTCATGCAGAGCACCAGCCACAGAAGCCAGAACTGGGGCGTCTTGTGCGCGTTCTCGAGGTGGACGTTGGCGTTCGTGATCATCCTGTTCGACGCCGGCGGTGGCGTCCAGCCTTCAGGTTTCCAGCCCGCAGGAGGGAGGCGATAGCCAAATGCGCCGATAAGCATGAAGGCGAAGTAGAGCGCCGCCATGGTGACGTAAGTCTCCCAGACGCCGGGATTGGTGTCAGTGCGGAAATTGCTCATCAGGATGGTGGCGAGAGGCGAGCCGATCATGGCGCCGCCGCCGAAGCCCATGATGGCCATGCCCGTGGCCATGCCGCGGCGATCGGGGAACCACTTGATGAGGGTTGAGACGGGCGAGATATAGCCGAGGCCCAATCCGATGCCACCGATGACGCCGGCTCCAAGCCACATCAGCCAAAGCTGGTGGATGTAGACGCCAAGCGCTGCGATCAGCAGCCCGCCGCACCAGCACAGCGCGGAGACGAGGCCTGCCTTGCGCGGGCCGGCGCGCTCTAGCCATCCTCCCCAGATCGCAGCCGAGACACCGAGAAGGACGAAGAAAAAGGTATACATCCAGCCGAGGTCGAACTGGCTCCAGTTGCAGTCGGTCGCGGTGAGGGCCCTCAGCGTGCCGAGCGACTTTTCGGCAAAGGTCACCGCACCGGCGGAGCATTCGGGCAGCGGCTTTGCGTCCGCGCCGATGAGTGCACCCTGCAGGGGCTTCCAGAACACCGAGAAGCCGTAAGCCATTCCGATGCAGAGATGAATGCAGAGTGCTGCCGGCGGCACCATCCAGCGGTTAAACCCCGGCTTGGCAATGATGCGCTCTCGCGAGAGCACAGGTGGCTCGGCCGCGGCCGTGCTTGCAACAGTAGCCATAGTGACGTTCCCTTCCCCGTTCGCTTTTGCGGGCGGTTTGTCCGTCATTGCGGCCGCCTCTTACTCCTTTCATTGCATGGGTTTGGCGTCACGATCAACGTGGTGTTCGCTGGTGACGGACGCTGGCGACGGGGAGCGTTGGCAAAACAAAGCAGGCGAGGATGGCCTCGCCTGCTCGAAATGTGGGCAATGGTTTGCCGGCGGTCAGGCGGCCCGGTCGGCACCCGTTATTTCGGCGCCATGATGGCCATGGACGCCAAAGGGGATGCACTCGGTCGCGATGCGGTTGGGGCCCATGAGTTCGAGTGCCGCCAGCATGCGTCCGTTGCGACGGAGGAACTTGTCAGCCAGCGATACGAAACGCCGGTTGGGGACGGCGGTGTCGGATGCCCTGCGGAGTGCCTGGGCGATCGATGCTTCGGGGGCGGAGGGGTTGAGGGTGCACAGCGTGATGAACGCGGCGGCCGTCGACCTGCTCAGGCCGGCATAGCAATGGATCAGGAGGGGGGCGTCGCCGTTCCAGCCCTGCACAAATTCGATGAGTTGGCGAACGTGCTCCAAGCCCGGTGCGCTGGCACCCTCCAGGTCATCGACGATGTCGTGCATGTCGAGCTTGAGGTGCCGGTCACGTGCGAAGCCCGAAGGAGTGGCCGGTGCGAGATCGGCATTGATCGCGCTGACGAGGTGGCTGGCGCCGGTGCGCTGCAACACCTCGGGGATGTGCCTCAGTGCGCAGACGTGGACCGAGGCGGAAGTTTTTTCGGTCATGATCGAATCTTTCGGCTGCGATGCATTGGCGTGGGTTTGCCAGCCAACCATGACCGTTTCAAGAAGGCGGCCCGTTGAGCATAAAAGGGGGGCTGCCGTCAGATATGCTTGTTCCGGTCATTTGTGGGGCAGGGCTTCGGCCTAGCCATTCAAATGGGTATCGAGGAAGGAGCGGAGCTGACGGATAGCGGCGATGGGCTCGAACTTCTTCAGGATCATGGCGCGGACGAACACGCCGTCCAGGTAGGTCGAGATGAATGTAGCGGTCTCGTCGACGTCGACCTTCCGGAACTCGCCGGCAGCGATTCCCGCTGCGAGCGTCTGTCGCAGAACCTCGCGTTCGTCGTCGTAGAAGCGGTGTATGGCCTTGTCGAGCCCGGCCTTGCGTTTGCCCGTCTTCGCATAGTCGAGCGAGAGCATGATCAGCTTGGCGATCGCGTCGTATTGGAGGACATGGGTGTCGAGCCATCCGTAGATGATATCACGCGGACGTTCGAGGCCTTGTCGTGAGATTCTGAATTGCTCGAACGCGCGGTCGACGGCGAGCGTGAGGGCGTGACGGAACAGCTCTTCCTTGCTGCCGAAGTAGTAGTAGATCATCGCCGAGTTGAAGCCGGTGGCATCAGCGATGTCTTTTGTCGTCACCGACGAGAAGCCTCGCCCGGCGAAAAGCTCAAGGGCCGCCTCGCGTATGCGCAGCTCTGCGTCGGGGGTTGCCACGGTGAGCTTTGGTCGGCCGACCCCGGAGGGGCGCTTTCTCCCAGCGGATCGGACCGCGCCTTTGCGGCCGGGCTGATGGGGTTTCTTCTCGTTGCTCGCCATCGCATTCCTCTGCGATTGAATCCAACCGCAGCGCGGCCTCCCTTTTTGCCAGACTTTTCGGTTTTGGCCAGTTGCTCGTGGGGGCACACGGGAGGCGATGTGCTTGTCGAACGGGCAGTTCGGCGCCGTTGAATCGCGGCGGTGAATTAATGGATTGGTTAATTATTGAATGCCGCGGATATGGCCGAACTGAAGATGGCATCGACCCTGGTTCTGAGGAGCTTCCGCATAAATCGCTGCGCTTCCCCGGTGGGAGACGCGCCTGCTACCTCAAGTTTTGCAGGTGAGTGTATGCACGCGCGTTCTCGAAACTCGGCCGTCGATTGGCCTCAATCTGAGTTCTTCAGTTGCTAGGCTATCTAGCGAACCGGCGGGCGCGCATGTCCTTCGCGCCGAGCCAGACATTGACGATTGAGCACATGATCCACCAGCCGAGTCCCAGCGTCCTCACGTTCCAGAAGAAGCCGCGCAACGTGTGATGGGGTCTGCCGGTCAACGAGGTGTCGAGGATGATGTTGTGTTGCATTCGCCCGCCTCATTTGAATTTGGATCGCAAAATCGTTGGACGGACGCTAGGCGCTATGCGTGGGAGTTCGAAGATGCAGAGAGATGTTATCCCCGTAATGCACTTGGTGGATGATAGCTTTTCGTGACTTGGGGTTGGTCTGGCGTGGCTGCCGCGTCCGGAACAACGTTAACAATTCGCGTGTGGAAAGTTCGCTTTCGCCTGGGTATGCTCGGCGGGTAGCGTGGTGTTTGGGGGTAGTATGCGTAACGCCACAAGTGTCGCCACTCGTGCGTCTGCGCGATCGGGTATCGCGCCAGTCGAGTCAGGGCCAGCGGCCCTCGTTGCTCCAGCAACTTTCTACATCAACCGCGATTGCGACGGCGACAGGCGCGAGAACATCGAGCGTCAGTTGAAGGCTGCAGGCATCGCAGCAGAGCGCATCGACGGGGTGAACGGACTCGCGGTGCCGCACGACCTGCGCGAGTACTTCTTCGAGAACGACAAGCTTTGCTCTTCGCTGAAGCCAGGCGAGGTGGGTTGCTATGCGAGCCACCTGAAGGCACTCAAGACTCTCCTCGCGCGCGGGCTCGATTATGCTCTCGTCGTCGAGGACGACGCCATCCTGCCGCACGATCTTCCGCAGATCGTGCAGACGGTGTTGGCCAATGCCCCGCCGGCCTGGGACTACATCCACCTGTCGGGCGACGTACAGCGCGCTTTCAAGCCCGTCGCATCGCTGGGAGTGACCGGCAAGCTGGTCCGCTATTCGCGTGTCCCTGGTGGCACCGTCGGCTATTTGATCAGTCGCGAAGGCGCGCGGAAGTTCCTCGTGCCATCGAAGCGCATATGGCCGATCGATACCGATTTCCGGCGGCCGTGGACATTCCGGTTGGACATATTCGGGGTGCATCCGAGGGTCATCAATCATAGCGACGACCTGGGCTCACCGATCCAGGCGCTGGGGGGCAGGGCCCGTCAGCGCCGCGGGCTTCCGAAGCCTTCGCGGCATTCCTTGACAGGAAATCCGCTTCATAGCCTGGGCGGTGCCTATCACAATATCCGCTCGCTGGGTCTGGTTTGGTGGGCGGTCTGCTGCTGGCGGAACTTGCAGCGGAAGCTCTTGGGCTCCAAGGCGAGCGCCGCGCGAGAGCAGGAAGCGGCCGTCGCTGTCAGATCGGGTGCGCTGTAGCGCGTAAGTGCGTGCGTCTTGCTCGCGTGTAAGTCTACAGTTCGAGCCAACTCGCGGGACAATACTCTCAACGTTCGCGTGTGCGTGTCTCGGGTGAACAATTTGCTGGTGCTCGATTTATGTTTGGCCTGATCAAGCTGCCAAAGGCGCATCCTGAAGTCGTGGCGACGCTTCGGTCTGCCATCGACGACGCCGTCGAGATAAGGTCTATCAAACCGAATTCCCCGTTCGACATTGCAAGAGGACTGGCTCCATCGTCGAGCCCTCATATCGATCAGCTTGCCGATCTGTTCGAGTTGATGCGCGAAGGGGCAAAAGAACCGTATCACCACAGGTTGATCCAAGACGTGGATCGCAGAACGGCCTCATGGCTTCTACACCGCATGCGCTTTGAGTTGAGAGCGCGGACTGCACGCCATAGAATCGAGGAAGCGAAGCTCCGAGGTGCGGTGACCTGGAATGGTCAGGTAGATGACGCAGCGATTGTCGCTCACGTGCTTCAACGGCTTGGCGTTCCAACGCTCTACGCTGAGCTTTCTCCCTTCAAAGGACGCTATTTTCTCGATTTCGAAGGCGTAAATGCCGCCTCGTCGCTGCAGAGCGTGCGGCCCGAAGAACTCGATCCGTACGAGGATGAAGAGGATCTGTTTGGTCGCTTGAAAGACAGCTACCTTGGGCGACGAACGTCATCGAGCGCTGTGCAGGATCCCAGCGGCTTGCCGCGCGACTTTGTTTTTGCCGCTCTGCAAGTTCCTACCGACACTCAAATCATACTCCATGGCGGCGCGATACGCCGTCAAACTGAGTACGTGTCTTTGCTCGGCGAGTTGCTGCCGTTGTTGCCCCCTGGTACCGCGCTCGTCGTCAAACCTCATCCCATGTCACCGTATAGCGACGCGTATTTGAGGCGTGCCATAGGTCGAGAGGTTTTCGTAGCCAGCGGCTATGAGACGCGCGACCTGCTCGAGCGTTGCAGGGCGATCGTAACGGTCAACAGCAGCATAGGTGTGGACGGGTTCTTGTTCGACAAGCCGGTGATCGCAGTTGGGAATGCGCCTTGGGTCAAACCCGCGCTTGCGATGCGCGCGAGCACGGCCGTGGAAATCGCGACGTCTATTGCAAGCTTGCCCAAGTTCGAAAAACGTCTGCGCCAGAGGTTTCTGGCGCACTGGTTTCACGCCTACACATGGCAGCAGTTCGAGAAGCCGGCCGTGTTGAGGGAATTCGTCGCCCGGAAGCTTGAGGTCGCGCAGCAGCGTCTAGCCCCCCCGGCGATGGCTTCATGAGCCGAAACGTGCGCCCGGTGTCGGCAGCGTTGGCCATGTGATTGGGAGTGGCGATCCCGGCAGGATTCGAACCTGCGACCCTCTGCTTAGAAGGCAAGGCCGCTGCCATGGGATTCAACGCCCATTCCGAGGTTTCTCGGTCTGTTCGCGACACCATATATCAGAGGCTTAGCACACACATCGGAATGGCTTAAGCCGTCTCGCGCGCGGGTGTTTCGGTCTGCTCGTCGAGCCATGCGCGGCGCTTGCGGGCCGCAATGAGGCGCTGGGCTTCCGACCGTTTGATGTACCGGCGCTTGGCGTTCGGCGTGGTGTGGCCTGACATCGCCATTTCCTGCGTCTCGGTCAGATCGGAATCGGCAATCTCGTTCAGGCCGGCGCGGCGGCAGGCGTCCAGTGTGAGCCAGTCCGGCAGGCCGGCGGCGCGCGCCGCATCGCGAACCCGGGCGCGGGCGTCCCGCATCTTGAACGACCGCGCCGGGCCAAGTGTGCCTTTGTATCGGTTGACGATCGGCCGAAACAACACGATGGCGACGCCGAGGCGGGGGAGCTGGTCGAGGTAAGCGGTCAGCAGGGGGCTGAACTCGCCGTCGCCGTCCGACAGGGCCGCCCAGGTCATGACGCCGGTCTTATGGTGCTCGATGCGCACGAAGTTGGGCCGCTCGGCCGGGCGATAGTCGGTCCAGGCCAGATGGCCGGCAATGACGTTCTCCGGCCGCTGCATCCACTCAAGGCATACCAGCGGGGCGACGGCCAGATGCAGCTCGCCCGCGTCGACGAGCGCCTTGTGGAGCGCGATCGCCTGCTCGCGGGTGGCTGCCGGGCGCTCGCCGCTGCCATAGACCAGCTCGACATCGCGAAATGGGTTCACCGCCGGCACGTCATTCGGATAGAGCCGCGCGACGACGTCCCACGCGCGCGCCGTTCGCAAAATGCTCAGGTTGGCGGCGCGCGTGCGCGTGCCGCGCTTGCCGGTGCGCAGCCGGGCATACAGCTTGTCGACGGCGCGCGCGTCGATCGTCTTGACGGCTGCTTCGCCGACGGTGCCGCCGGACTTTCGTTCCAGGGCGGTGATGTATCCAAACGCGCGCTCATAGTCGGGCTGTGACCGCATAGATACCTTGGCCCAGGCCGGCGATCGCTTGTAGCGCTCAATCAGCCAGTTCAGCGTGCCGAAACCCGGCTGCAGGTCAAGCTCGCGCGGTTCGCCGCGACCGGCGCGCCAGTCGTCCAAATGACGGTTCAGCTCGTCGGCGCGCGCCTTGGCGGTGGCGTAGTCATGACCGAGATTTTCGGCGTGCAGCTTGAACCCCTGCCGGAAGTCGGAGGCGAGCGGTCGCCAGTAGTAGGCGACGGCACCCGAGGCCAGCCGTTTCTCGACCATGTAGCGGGGCCAGCCCATTACAAGTCGTCGGCGAGGGATAGGGCCCGGCCGGGGCCGGTCCGCGTCGGATACCTGTCGAGGTGGTCCTTGTCCCATTTCCGGCTGCGCCCTACGCCCGCGATCGGGGCAGGGTACTCCGTCCCGACCTTCCGAAGGAAGGCCTCGACCGACACTTCATCCACATAGGCGGCGGCCGTCTTGGCCCTCATGAACCGGGGCCAAGCGCCAGGAGGGGCAGCGGGGCTAGTCATACGGCCCCCGCCGGCTCAGGGAGGCGCTGGGGAGCGGCATCGTCGAGGAAGCCACGTCCCGGCATGCCATTGTGTTCGATGCCGTCGAGGAGGCGGCCGGCGGCTTTCTTGCCGACGCGGAACGCCAGCATGGCTCCCGTCCCAGCTAAGAATGCATTGCGGCCGTTGGGGTCGCAGTGCAGCCCGTCGTGGCGCAGGCAAAGGGTCTCGACCGTACAAGTTCGACCGTAGCAATCGTCGAGCGCGTCCTGGCTTTCGTTGCTCTTGGCCAGCCGGTTACTGCGATACACGCGGTTGATATCGGTGTCCGACATTTCGCAGACCGGCCACCAATCCCCCCACTGCTTGAAGAAGAACGGTACGCCAGCAGCGACGCACTGGTCGCGCAGGGAGCGCGCCCAGTCGGGATGCATCGGGCGCGAGCCGTGCTGGCTCTCGCCGCCGACGATGACCCAATCGAGACCGCTCTTGAGCACGCCGTCGCATCCACCTGACGGGTCGTAATGGAGTGGGCACTTCCAATCGTCCCAGATGATGCTCGGGTCAGCGGAAGGGTCGCCGCGCCAAAGGCGGGCGGGGCTCATGTCGCACTGATCGCAGACCCGGTGATTACGCAGGTCGATCGGTCCGAGCAGCGGCTCAAGCGAGACGAAGCGCACGGCCGCCGGCGTCGCCAGCAGGTCAGGAACGCGCGCGTCGGCTTCCTGCTGACGCTCGGCCGAGACGCCGAGCCAGACGTTGGGGAGGGGCCAAGTAGGAATGAACGGCTCGCGTCTATAGACGTCGTCGCGTGCGGGATTGAATGCAACCATCCAGTGCCATTGGCGGTGCGGCGCCATCTTTGAGGCACAGTACGCCTGCATCCGAGCCGAGCGCTTCGTCAGCACCTGAAACGTGTGCTGCGGGCACAGCGCCATGACGGCGAACACCTTGTCGATCCACTCGTCGGGCACGGACTCGTGGAACAGGTCGCCGTGCGCGCAGACGAAGATCATGCGCGACCGCTTCCACTTCAGCGGCTCCAGCAACGCCTTCTCATTGAAGCGCACCTCTCCGGTCCACACCGGTCCGGCCTTCGACGGCTTGGTGAGGCCGGCGCGCGTCGGATGGTTCTTGAGCCGCGTGCCGGCGAGCTTCATCGCGTAGCAGTTGGTGCAGCCCGGCGAAACGATGGAGCAGCCCGTGATCGGGTTCCACGTCGCGTCGGTCCATTCGATCGTGGAGTGCTCAGCCATTGGCGCCTCCATTGTGCCGGCGCTCCAGCTTGTCCCACTCATCGTCGGAGGTCGGCCATGCGGTCGAGCGGAGGATGTCGAGCGCGCTGTCGATCTTGGCGCGCACGTCTGCCAAACGCGCCCGCGCCATCGACGGGTCGCTGAGAACACCCCAGCCGTTGAACGAGTAGTTGAAGCCCTGAAGCAGGCGGTGCGCTTCGGTGACCGCCTCGAACACGGCGTCCGTCCGCTTCGAAAGCTCGTTGATGGAGCATTTCTCGGCAACGATGTTCTCAGCCACGGATCGTCCTCCATGCGTTGATCAGCGCGCAACGCAGCCACCAGCGGGGGCCGAGCGCGCGCACGTTCCAGAGGAAAGATTGCAGCGAGCGCAGGGGCGGTGGGCGGTCAGTCATCGGCCGCCTCGTCGGTCGCGCTGCCGGTGCCGTCACAGCCATCGCACGAGCATGGCTCCGCATCGGGGCCGCACATGCAATCGGTGACGGCAGATTTACAGCAGAGGCAGACATGGCCGGTGCCATCGCACGTGGTGCAGGAATCGCAGAGTGCATCGAACGCCGCGAGCACCCTGCCACCATAGCTGCCGTCGTTCGCTTCGACGGGCTTGCGCTTCGGGATCGCCATGACTCAGAGCCCTTTCCATTTCGCTCGGTCGCGGGCGTCTTCGTCGCCCTCATAAACCGCGAATAGCTCCAGCTTCCGCCATGCCCAAATGAGAGCCAGCAGTGGTGCGATCAGCGCGAGAAACAGCAGGAAAACCAATCCGCCGACCAGCGGCGGGAGCGCCAAGATCGCTCGACAAACGCCTCTCAGAATCCGCATCAGACCAGCCCCTTATCGCGGGCAAGCCATTCGGGCATGGAGATCTCGCCGCAGCCGTCGATGCTGACCTGCCCGAGCGGCAGAGACATCCGGCGCGGGTTGCGGCCGTGCGTCATGATGTTGAGCACGTAGCCGTCCGAGTTTAGGATGTCGCACGTGATGCCGGTGCGCTCGCCGGTTATGTCCGCCGGCAGCGGCGGCCGCCGCCGCCGAGCGCCTTCGTGGTGGTGGTGTCTCGTCATCTTGCCCCCTGAAATCAAAAAGGGGTGCGGGCCGCCGTGCCCACACCCCGCCCTCTACTTCCCCGCTGCAACCTGTTGCTGCGCCCCGCCGGAACCCAGGCGCTCGATGTCGTCAAGCTTGGCGAGCAGAGGGATGGCGCGCTCTTGTGCCTCGCGCGTCATCTGCCGCTCGCGCCAGCTCAGGCGCTGGCTTTGCCCGTGCAGCGTTGCGATCCGCAGCAACGCTTCGACCGTGGTTTTGATTTCGTTGCGCGCGCTCCACAGCCGCTCGCGTGCGCCGCTCTCGGCCGCCTCCGGCGTGCGCGCGTACGCAGCCAACGCACGCGCCATTTCATCGCCGGAGGTGTCCCGTGTGACTGACATCGTTGACGCTACGCTGCCGCCGCGTCGCGGGCGGCCTGGAGGCGCTGGGCCACGTCGGCGAGCGAGTCAGGGCCGCCGATGGCACCGAGCGCGAACAGCACCTTGGTTGGGCTTGCGTCGTGGGCGATCTCGCACAGCATCTTGCGCGCGATTTCCGTGGCGAAAGTCTCATCGCACTCGGCTGCTGGCGTCCCGGTGAGGCGGGCGAAGCTCTGCATGGCGATGCCGGCGGTGTGGGCAGTGTTGGCGACGATCAGGTCGATGGGCTTGTGGAGCTTCGTGCCGGCAGGCTTGGTGGAAGCGGGTTCCTCCTGCCGGGGTGCTGTCGTGTCGCTCGGGGCCGGGCCGATCACGAGGCAGACTTCTTCGCCCGGGACGAGATGGACGACGCGCTCGTTCGACTTCTGGGGCTCGGGGCTGGATACACCGGCCCCGGCATGGCCGGTCGTCGCTGGTCCGGCGTCGTTCGCTGGCGCCTCGGCCGTGAACGTGCCGGTGTGGCCGTTGGCATTCTCGCCACCGTGCAATTGGCCGCCAGAGATCGTGATGCTTGCACTTTCGGACATTGTTCGCCTCCGCTATGGTTAAGGTCAGTGCAGTTACAAGCGGTAGGATATTTCCCATCGCTCGTCAATGCTTCCCATCACTGTTATGGGAAGCTCGCCATTGGAACGGGGGTGGGGGATGTGGAAGTTCTGTTGTCGGGTATTGGTGGCGGCGCTACTGTTTCCGGTCGCACCAGCGGTTGCGCAGTGGATGCACATGGCCGGCGAGGACGATCCCTTCGCCGGCGGCGCTCAGCAGATCGCTGGAGGCGTAGCGGACACAGGCGAAATGGTCATGTTCCGTTGCACAACTGGCAGCGATCTCGCGATGCTGTTCGTTTCAATCGAAAAGCCACCAGAGGATGCCGCCATCCTGGCGATGCTGGCCGCATCCAAGGCCACGCTGCTCGTGATTGTGGACAACGATCCCGTCGTCGTTCTTCCTGCTGTCATCGACACGACGCCGGATCGACAACGTCTGCGCTACGTGTCCTCGTCCCCGCTCGTAGAAAGCATCACCGCGCGCGCTGCCGCGGCTAAGCGTCGGGTGGCTGTCGCGGTGGAAATCAACGGCAAGCGCGTATACAGCACGGCGGTCGCCGCGCGCGGTTCGGGACGCGAGCTCGGGAAGTTGACGCGAGCATGCAGGCTGGGGAGTTAGTCGCTCTCGCCGCGCTCCATTTTGCGGAAAACGCCCTTAATATGGGCCTCGAACGGGCTGCTCGTGTCGTTGAGGCTCAGTATCTCGTTGTCCGCTGTTCGGTTCGTAATGAGCAGCCCTGGCCTCACAAACTGACGGATGATGGTGCGGCCTTCGAGAAGCTCGCTGCGGCTGTAGAGTTGTGCCACGACGATCTGTTCTGACTGGAGGCGGTTTACCGCGTCAGCCGTCATATCAAACGTCAGAATGTCGCCATCCATGATGCGCAGCGGGTGGTTTTCAAGGGCGTTGCCAACCATGCGGAACTGAGCGCGGTGAAGCTCGGTGACAATACCGTGCGCCGGAGAGTATGGGACGGCCTCGTCTCCCAACCCCGGCGTAACCGAATTCTTCCTTGCGCGCACGATTCCCTCGACCCCCAATGCCTCGTCGGGGATACCTAATACATCGGCGACCTTAAGCTTTTGCTCCATCGTCAGATCCTTCGGCGAACCGCGTCGCACGAACTGAGAAAAATAGGTCTCGTTCTGGCCCATCTCGATGGACAGCCACTTGAGATCCTTGCCCAGTTTGACCAGGCGCTTGACGATGACTTCGCGAGTATCGATGGGGGGCATCACAGATGCCTACATCGTTCGCAATGGTAATGGTCCCGTCGCCTGCACTCTAGCGGCGGTTGACCAATGGGAAGAATCCCATTACCCGTTGTCCCCATGAAGCAGCACGACCCTCTTCTCGAACTCGTAAATCGGTTCCTCGCCGACAGCGGCATGGAACCGACGACGTTCGGTGAAAAAGCGATGAACGACGGGAACTTCGTCCGCGATCTACGCAAGGGACGTGAAGCTCGGCGGAGAACTCGCGAAAGGGTCGAGCGATTCATCGCGGAATGGCAAGCACAACGTCCGGACGAGCGGTCGGAATCGACGGCGCGTGTGGCTGGTGTGTCTGCCACGAAGCAGCAGACGGCAGCGTAAGGCGGATGCATCGGGCGCCGGATCGGCACCTAGCGCCAGATTGAGTATCGCGTCCGCCCCACCTTGCCGTCCCTAGACGACGAGACCAACCGGATGGGCCCCGTAGCAGCCGCCCGGTTGGGAGACTTGAGGGGATCAGTTCCGCGTACCCCGTAATTTTTCGAGTGGTGGCGTTCGGCCGCGCGAGCCGCGGTCGCGCCCTGCCACTCAGCAGGTGGTTGCGCCGTCCCGCGCTTCGCCCGGCTCAGTTCAGCGTGCCGGGTCAGGGACGGCGAAAGGATTATCGCGGGGTAGAGCAGCGGTCAGCTCGCTTGGCTCATAACCAGGAGGCCGTGGGTTCGAATCCCACCCCCGCTACCAGTTTCTGCGTTGGCCATGTGGACGTGCGTTTCTCTCTCAAACTCCCGGCCGGGCGCCTCGAACGCGCGGCCGGGCTCTTTGGGAGATCAGGCGACGGCGGGGACACATGCTGGTGTGGGAACAAGCGGCGGGACTGATGGCGGCGGGTGCGCTCGTCTCGTGCCTCGTCGCCATGCGCCTGCTGCCGCGGCGGGAGTCCACGGCACGACCGGCGAGTCCACAGTCCGGAGTCCAGGCCGCGCCCATGGCGGACCGTCCGAGTCCGCGGGCGCCGGTGCCCGCGTCCATGGCCCAGGTGCGTGGCCCCATCGGCGACGATCCGCCGTTTCGCATGCAGATGAATGCGCACGCGCACGCCGTCGAGTTCCTGCGCTGGATGCGCGATCACGGCTTTGCCGGACGCTATTCCGCGGCTGATCTGGCCGCCTACTACGACTGGTTCGTCGTCGACTTCCGCGTCTTCCCGCTGCCGCACGTGAAGCTGCTGGAGGCGGTGAACAAGATGCCGACGGTGAAGAAATCCCGCGACCGCATCAAGGACCCGCAGACCGGCAAGGTGGTGAAGCTCGCCTCCGGCTCGCCGATGCGGACGATGTTCTACACGATCGCCGAAGAGGCGGTGCACGTGCCGGCGGGCGTCAGCGCGCTGGGCGGCAAGCGTTCGCCACAGCGCAAGGCGGCGCCGATCGCATCCGACGACGACATCTTTGCCGGCCTCGAAAGAGAGGCCGCATGACGGGGTATGTCGACAAGGTCGATCGGGTGTCGCGCGCGTTCATCGTCGAGCGCAAAACATCTCGCGCCGTGCGCAAGGCTGCACCGCGTGGCTTTGCCTCCGGGCCGACCGAGGAGCAGATCCAGAAGGCCGTCGTGGAATGGCTCGACCGGCGCGGCGTCAAGGGAATGCACTTTTTCCACGTGCCCAACGGCGACATTCGCCACAAGGGCGCCGCCGGCCGTCTCAAAGGCATGGGTGCCAAGGCGGGCGAGCCCGACCTCGTGCTGCTCTATCGCGGCCACGTCTACGGCCTGGAGCTTAAAGCGCCGGGCGGCACACAGTCAGCCGAGCAGGAACACATCGAACGCCAGTGGGAACAGGCGGGCGGGACGTATGCCGTCGCGCGCGGGCTCGACTATGCGCTCGATACGCTGAGGGAATGGGGGCTGCTGGAATGAGCGTCATACGCGAACCGGAGCAGCGGACGCCTGCCGGGGCCGTTGTGCACTGGCACGACACGCCGCTGTTCGAACATATCCGAGACGCCCGCGTCGCGAAGTTGAAAGCAACCGACGCCGACGAGGCAGAGGACATCTGCCAGCACTTCGCCGGGCTTGAGGATGTTGCCGACTACTACTTCATGCGCACGCCGAGCACCGGGCGCGGCTGCTTCATTTGCCGCGCGTGCTGTCAGAACAACGTCGAGCTGGAGCTGCTGGTGATGCACGAGCCTCCAGTGATGGACGGCTGACAAAAAAATGAGCCTCGACGGGTTGGCGCCCGCGAGGCTCGCAATGTTCGGAGCGACTGGAAAGCGCTCCGTAGACGGGCAGGGGGCTGCCCGTGCGACGCGAAGAATCTCATTCGCGGCGTTAACGGTCAAGCCCCCGTGGGACACGAAGCTGGGGGCTGTGTGGCGCACGAACTATCAGGCATGTGCTGGCTTATCGACTTCCCGTCACCGGCAATGCGGCTGGTGATGATGAAGATCTGCGACTGCGCCGATCAAGACGGCTGCAACGTATTTCCGGCGGTTGCGACCATCCAGCGTGAAACCGGTCTGAAAGCGCAGAGCACCGTGCGCGATGCCATCGCCGCCTTTGAGGAAGCCGGGCTGCTGATCGTCAAGGGCAACCAGTTTGGCGGCAATACGACGACCGTGCGCGAGCTGGATACCGACAAGCTGCGCCTCGTCACAGGACAACGGCGCAAGGGCGAAAAACCGTACTGCTCGACGCACGTTCTGCGTTGCGGCGAGATCGAGATCCCCGGCGATCCGGAGGCTGAGCGTGGCGATGTCGTCGTGGTGTTTGTCCCCGGCGCGGCGCTGCCCAGCTACGTTGAGAAACGTAAGGCGAGTCGCACTGCGCAGGTGATGGCCATATTCCCGCGGGCCAATGGCGATGTGCCGGCCGGCTATGAGCCGCCGCCGTCTATCGTCCAGGCTTGGCGCGGAGCCACCCCTCCGCTCAGCGGAGAGGTGGCGACCGACGTTACCCCTCCGATGAGCGGAGCCCCCCCCTCCGATGAGCGGAGCCCTCCCCTCCGCTCAGCGGACCCCACCCCTCCGCTGAGCGGAGCCAACCCTTCACTTGAACCTTCACCTGAAAGATATTCCCCCCTTTCCCCCCGCCCGCGGGGGGAACAGTGCGATGTGTGGATTGACGAAGTTCGGCAAGACAAGCCGGGCTGTGGACGAGCGTTGGACAAGCTGTTCGCCCCGCTGTTGGCAAAGCTGCCGTTCAAGGCCACGAACCCGCGGCATCGGCTGAGCGTGCTCGCCGAGTTCGCCGAGGCGCAGTCCGACGAGGTGCTGGCCGAGGCGCTCCGGCTGCTGCTGATGCCGGGTCGCAAGGGCTCACCGACCACCGACGTGCGGCAGCGGCACATCGAGAAGGCAATCGCCGACGCCCGCGCCTTGATCGACAGCCGCGGGCTGGCCGAACGTGGGCCGCTGCTGTTCCCAGGGACCGCGCCACACGCCGAAGCCCTCGCAAAGGTCGCGGCCGTCGACCCGACATGGGCCGCCGAGCTACGCGGCCAGCCCTACATCAAGCGCAGCACCCTGCGCGCCTACGGCGTGGAGCAGGCACCATGACACAGCAGCAGCTCCGCTCCGATCTTCCCGTGTCGGCAGCCGCCACGCCAACCCTGCCGACGCGGGCCCCGTTCTCCGAGCCGGCCGAGCGCGAGGATCCGCGCAACGCCCTGCTCGACAGCGCCACGCGGCAGATCGTCGACCTCATCGAAAGCGCGGTGCGTAACGACGTGCTCGTGCCGCTGCTTGCGCGCATCGAGAGCCAAGTGCCGGCGCTGTCCCGCGTGTTGGCACCGGTCCTGCCTCCCAGCATCCCCGCGCCGGCAAAGGCTTCGTGCGGAAGCCCGGCGCCGCAGCAGCCCGCCGCGCCGGCGCGGGGTATCGACACCACCGCGGCTGAACTCCGCCTGACGAAGCTCTTGGCAGCGCTCCGGGTCGGCAATCCGAAGACGCCGGCTGCGCGCGATCTGGTCGACGGCGCCAGGATGGACGTGCTGTCGGAACTCGCGGCGTTGCGCGCGGCCAGATCGGTGATCGAAGCGCGCGGGGAGCCGCAGGCGCCACGCCACAGCGAGCCGGTCACGTACATCCTCGACGACGCAGGGAGCGGGCAATGACCGAGATCCACAAGCCCAAGGGCTCATACGCCGTCATGGCCGAGCGTCGCGACCCGACCGACAGCCTAGATTTCTTCCCCACGCCGCCGTGGGCCACACGCGCGCTGATGGAGCACGTGCTGTCGCCGAACGACTTCGACGGTTGCGACGTGCACGACGCCTGCGCCGGTGAGGGCCACATGGCCGAGGTGCTGCGCGAATACTTCGACGAGGTGCATGCCTCCGACGTGCGCGATTACGGCATGGGCTACGGCGTCGGCTCGTTCGTCGGCGATGGCGCCGACGTCTACCGCCTGCCCGAGCGGGCCGACTGGAACATCATGAACCCGCCGTTCAAGCTGGGCATCGACTTCGCGCGCCAGGCGCTGCGCCAGGCGCGCATCGGCACGGCGCTGCTGGTGCGCACGTCTTGGCTGGAATCGTCCGAGCGCTACCGCCTGTTCGCCGAACGCCCACCGACGACCGTCGGCGTGTTCTCCGAGCGCGTGCCGATGACCAAGGGGCGCTGGGACCCGGAAGCGTCGACCGCTACCAGCTACGTCTGGATCACATGGAAATGGCCGTTCCGCGTTGCTGGCGACAAGGCGGACCTGATTTGGATACCGCCCGGCCAGCGCAAGGCGCTGACGAAGGCCGACGACGTCGAGCGCTTCGATACGATCGTGAGCCGCGCCGACCGCATCACGTGCGGCGTGCACTGGTCCGAGCCGGACGGCTGGCACGTCTATCTCGACACCGGCAACGCGTTCCTGCCGATGAAAGCCGATGCGATGCACAAGATCGGCCTGCGCTACCGCGCCCAGCCGCATGCGCACCACGCCGTGCAGCGGCTTTGCGAGTCGATGATCGACTGCGCCGCCGAGGCGAAGGATCGCCGCGCCAGCGGAGCGCGGCCGAACGCAAACGACCACCACGCAAACGGAGGACTAGCAGCATGAACATGATGAGCACGATCGCCGCGGCGCCACGCCCGGCCGACACGAGCAAGCTGGACCGCATGGAACTGCGGCAGCAGATCGCCGCGTTCGAAGACACCCGCGCGGCCATCGTCGCCGAGATCGCAGCCGCCGAGGCACCATTCCTCGAACGCATCACGGCCATTCAGCAGGAGATGCTTGCGGCCACTCAGGCGCTCACCGAGCGGCTGGCAGCTCACGATGCGAGCGGCGACGACATCGACAGGGACGAGGTGTTCGAGACGGACGACGACGGCATCCCCAAGCGCTGCTGCGTGTCCGGCCTGGTGCTGCTGGAGCGCGATCGCCTCGTCGAGGACCCGCACGGCAACTTCGCGCTAGCCGACGCCATCGCCGGCTGGCCGGCCGAGCCGCAGGACCTGCCCGACGACGACGCCGACGACGAGGAAGAGTGAGCCATGGGGGACGAGGTCGACATGGGCGGCAACAGTGCCGCCCAGCTAGCCGGGTTCATCGAGCGCATCGAGAGCCTGGAGGCAGAGAAGGTCGAGGTCACGGCCAAGATCAAGTCAGAGAAGGAGCTGGCGAAAGCCGCCGGCTTCGACCCGAAGGTGCTCAACCACCTGCTGAAGGAACGCAAGTCCGACATGCAGGTGACCGCCGAGTTCCGCGCGACGGTCGAGACGTACCGCAAGGCGCTCGGCCAGTTCGGCGACACCGAGCTGGGCGAGTGGGCGTCGGCTTTCCAGGCGGCACAGAAGACGGCATCGCAGAAACGCCCGCCTGCGCGGACGCGACGCGACGACAGCGGCAGCGGCAAACCGAACTGACGGGGGCGAGGATGACGGGGACCGACTTCCGACCGATGGATGAGCTGCGCAGCGAAGGCGCACACGTCGAGATGAAGCTCGACGACGGGCGCCAGGTCGTCGGGTGGCTGTACTGCGGCCATCCGCTGAGCGAGCGCTCGTTCTGGACGCGGGCCAGCAATGGTCGGCTCGGCATGGTGTCGCCGGTCGGCTGGCGCGAGTTGCCGACCACGCAGCAGGTGGCGGCATGAGAGGATTCCTCACGGGCATGACGGGAGCCGATGCCGTCGCCTCGTTCGCCGACGCTATCATGTCGAGCGACGGCAACATCGAGACCGGCGAGCTGTGGACTCTGCAGGACGGGTGGCGCGCCTACATGCGCGTTGGCCAGAAGGCCTTGACGCTGCCCCCGCGCACCATGCGGCGGCTCGGGGAGTCCTTTCGCGACCACCCCGACGCGCCGGAGGACGTTCGCGCGTGCGGCGAGGCGATGATCGAGTGCGCCAACGCTGCCAAGGCCAAGAACGACCGTCACGAGATACCAGACGGCGCTGCCGCCGCCGTGTCGGCGCAAGGGAGGGCATGATGGCCGTAATCAAGCCGATCCTGTTCTCCAAGCCGATGGTGCGGGCGCTGCGCGAGGACGCCAAGACGCAGACCCGGCGACTGCTCAAGCCGCAACCCGATCCGCGAACCACGGATTGCACCGTGTGCCGCAATAAGTGGATGGGTGAGGGTAGCGCCACGGGCGGCAGCGGCACTGCGCAGTGGGACCCGTGGCGGGATCTGAAATTCATGATCGGCGACGTCCTCTGGGTGCGCGAGGAATGGCGCACCGACGTCAGCTTCGACCACCTGTCGCCGAAGCAGATCGAGGAGCGCTGCATCATCGCCGGCCACAAGCGCGGCTGGGCGCCGATCGCCTACGATGCGGGCGGCTACTCGCCGAGCTGGGGCAGCAACGGCTGGCACGAGCTGGGGCGGCGGCGCGCGTCGATGCACATGCCGCGCTGGGCGTCGCGCATCACACTCGAGCTGACGGGCGTCAAGGTCGAGCGCCTGCAGGACATCAGCGAGGCGGACGTTAAGGCCGAGGGCATCGAGTACGCGACCCGGCCGTTCGGCGACTGGAGGCTGATACCCGGCATTTGGGATCTGGCTGGCGTCGATCAAACCGGCTTACAGCGCGAGCCGCCGGCGGCGATCAAGTACGCCTACCTCTGGAACACCATCAACAAAGCCGAGGGCGACCGCTGGGCCGACAACCCCTGGGTAGTCGCGCCGACCTTCAAGGTGCATCGCGTCAACGTCGACGCGTTCCTGGCGCAACGAGAAAGGGCAGCGGCATGAACGAAGACGGAAAGAACGAGGTCGATCTGGGCGACATGGTGCGCTGGGACGACCGCCGGCAGGAGCTGCTGACGATGCGGCACAACCTCGGCCGCTCGCTGTTCGTCGACGTCAACGCGTGGGGCTTCACGCTGCGCATCTTCCGCGTCGACGCGCCGAAGGTGTTTGCCGACATGGAGGCCTCCGTGGCGACCGAGCTGGCCGAGCTGGAGGCGAAGTTCGCCGGGCTCGGCATCATCCCGTCGGAATGGACGGCGCCAGAGGGGGGCGAGGGGCTATGACGATGATCGGCAAGATGCGCTCGGTGCGCGATAGCCGCGATCCTCTGATGAAGTCTCTGGTGCAGCCAAGCCGACACCCCATCCGCGGCCAAGTGCGGCTCGCCAAGGGCGGGGTGCGGACGCTCGTTCATGGAGGCAGCGCTCGACCGGCGATGTACGTGTGCGCCCGCTGCAGCTTCGCCTATTCGCCTAACCACTTCCACGGGCCGGAGGACGCACGCCACGCGGCCGCACGCGAGCAGGCCGAGCGGTGCTGCGATAACCGGTGCCGCACGTGCCGTGCCCCTGTGCAGCGCTTTCACGCCCGCTGCGAGGACTGCAGCCGCAAGGACAGCACCCGGCAACGGCGCGCATGGGCCAAGCGGGCCAAGGTGGTGACGCTCGCCGAAACGGATTGGATCTTCGCCGAGGGCTACGGGTACAACGAAGGCTACTTTGCGGAGATGAGCGAACTGGTCGAGTGGTGCGCGGACGAGGGCTGCCATCTTCCGTCCTACGTCAACCCGTGCCGCGAAATCATCCCGAGCCTGGACGCTGATCACATCCTCGAACAGTTGGACGAGGATCTGGGCTGCGAAGAAAGCGCTCTTGATCGTGTCGACGGCGTGGACGAACTCGTTGCAGCGATCGAGGCGTTCAACACCAAGAATGCCAACAACCACGTCGCTTGGATGGCGGACTCGACGCGCGTGATCATTCTCGACGCCGATGCCTTCAATGCCGAGTTCGGCACTGACGATCACGGGCGGCCTGACATGGGCTGGCGCGACAAGCCGCCGAGCGTCGACCCCATCACCATGGACAAGTACCGCCTACGCCTCGCCGAATTGACCGGCGCCGCGAACACGGTCGAGCCGGAGGCAGCATGAGCGACCGGCGCACACACACGACTGAAGTCGAGATCCGCCACGCGCATCTGTTCTGCGGCATCGGGGGCGGCGCCAAGGGCTTCAACAAGGGGCAGGCTCGCGTCGGCTCAATGGTCGCGCGATTCCGCTGCCTCGGCGGTGTCGACGTCGACGCGGCGGCGGTGAAGGACTTCGGCCGCATCGTCGGCGTGCCGGCGACGCGGCTCGATATGTTCAGCCGAGAGCAGTATCGCGCTTTTCACGGCCGAGATCCTGGCGCCGACTGGCGCGAGGCGACGCCTGACGACATCCGCGGCGCTTTCCAGAACGAGCACCCGCACATCGTGTTCCTCTCGGCGCCGTGCAAAGGCTTCTCGGGGCTGCTGTCCGAGACGCAATCGAAGACGGCCAAATATCAGGCGCTCAACGGGCTGACGCTGCGCGGCGTGTGGCTGATGCTGGAGGCCTACGTCGACAACCCGGTCGAGTTGATCGTATTCGAGAACGTGCCTCGCATTGCCACGCGGGGCCGGCCGCTGCTCGACAAGATCGTCGCGCTGTTCCGCGCCTACGGTTACGCGGTGGCGGAAACGACCCACGACTGCGGGGAACTCGGCGGGCTCGCCCAGAGCCGCAAGCGCTTCCTGCTCGTCGCCCGGCACACGAGCAAGGTGCAGCCGTTCCTCTACGAGCCTCCCAAGCGGTCGCTGCGCGGCGTTGGCGAGGTGCTGGACAAGCTCCCGGTGCCAGGTCCCGACGCCATCCTGCCTATGCACCGGGTTCCGTCGCTGCAGTGGCAGACGTGGGTCCGCCTCGCGTTCGTCGAGGCGGGCAGCGACTGGCGTTCGCTCAACAAGCTGCGCGTCGAGGGCGGCGTGCTGTCTGACTACGCGATTGCACCGGACGCTGATTGGCACGGTGGGGTTCTCGGCGTGAAGGGCTGGGGCGATACGTCGGCGACGGTGACGAGCCGCAGTTGCCCGACGACGGGCGCCTATGCCGTCGCGGACCCGCGTGTCGACGGGCACGAAAAGTCGGTGCAGCTCGGCGTGCGGCCATGGGACCAGGCGGCGGGGGTCGTCACCGGCAAGATGTTTGCGGGGGGTGGTCCGCACTCCGTCGCCGATCCGCGGATGCTGGGCGGCCCCCGGTTCAACAACGTCTATCGCATCGTGCGCTGGGATCAGGTGTCGCCGGCCGTCGCTGGCGCCGGCGGCCCTGCAAACGGCCTCGCTGTGGCGGACCCGCGCTCAGACACGGGCTTCGCCGGTGCCGGCAAGTATCGCGTGACCGAATTCGGTGAAGCGGCCGGCACGGTCATCGCCGCGTCGACGACGGGGCAGGGCGCTTTCGTCGTCGCTGATCCGCGTCCGGAAGCCTTCCGCGACGGCAAAGAAGCTTACACGACCGCCGGACACTACGGCGTCATGCCGTGGGACGGATCAGCCGGCGCCGTCACGGCCAACGGCCAGCACGATAACGGCCGCTGGTCGGTCGCGGACCCGCGCGCCGTCGACGCGCTGCCGGCGAAAGAGGACCGACTGTTCACCGTCATCCGCGCCCTCGACGGCACGTGGCACCGTCCGTTCACGACGCTCGAACTGGCGGCGCTTCAGAGCCTCGTCGATCCGGAGGAGGTGCTGGAGCTTGAAGGGCTGAGCGATAGCGCGTGGCGCGAGCGCATCGGCAACATGGTGCCGCCCGCTGCGGCCGAGGCGATCGCCAGCGTGATGGGCAAGACGCTGCTGCTCGCGTGGGCCGGCGAGACTTTCATGCTGTCGGCCGAACCCATCTGGGTGCAGCCGATCGCCGTGGCGCTGATGGCGGCCACGGCAAACGGGCTCGTCGACCTGGGGAGGCGGGCTTGAGCCTAGCTGTAGCAGACGTGCCGCGGAGTGATGACCGCAACGCCATCCTCAAGCATGCCGAGGTCGGCCATGCCGTCGGCGAAAGCCTCGATCTCGGCAACACGAGTCGCGAAGGCGGCGTCCTGATGGTGCCAGCGATGGCCGTACGGCAGCAGCCCGGTCAAGTCGGCGAGCGCGCCGCGCGTCATGAAGCCGGGAACGCCGCGGCTGGTGCGGAAATCGGTGCCGCTCATGTCGGCCTTGAAGAATTGCATTTGAGCCCCCGCTCTCGATTCGGAACCCGCAACGATGACTTCGATCAGCATGGGGCGCAAGCAGCATGACCAACCCCCGCGCTCCGCTCGACGACTATGCCCGGCACTGCATCGCCGATTGCCCGAACACCATCGTCTCGTGGTTCCTCTCCGCGTCGTTCCTCTACTACTGCCGGGACATCTCGCTGCTGACCGACGCCTATTACGACGAACTATGCCGCGATCTGGCCGCGCGCTGGGACGGCATCGAGCACCAGCACAAGCACCTCGTCGACCGTGCGGCGCTCGACGCCGGGACCGGGTTCTATCTGACCGAGGACAGGTATCCGCTGCGCGTGATCGGCGCGGCGGAGTTCATTCTGCGTGAGGGCCCGCCGATCATGGGCGGCCGCACCGACGAGACCGAGGCGCCGCCGGCGCCCGCGCCGCAACGCCAAGCCAGACCACAGGGGGAGCTGTTCGCATGAGCAAGATCTATGTCGCATCGAGCTGGAGGAACCCGTTGCAGCCGCTCGTCGTGGCCGCGCTGACGGCCGCCGGGCATGAAGCATATGACTTCCGCAACCCGCCGGGCGGAATCCCCAACGGCTTTCGTTGGTCTGAGATCGACCCGAACTGGGAGGCATGGAGCGCCGCGGCATATCGCGAGAAGCTGAAGCATCCACTCGCACAGCGCGGGTTCACCAGCGACTTCGACGGCATGAAGTGGGCGGATACCTGCCTGCTCGTTCTGCCGTGCGGCCGCTCGGCCCACCTCGAGCTGGGTTGGTGCGCTGGCGCCGGCAAGCGAACGATCATCCTCACGCGCGATGGTGAGGAGCCAGAGCTTATGGCTCTGCTCGCGGATCACATCTGCGTATCGATGCCGGAAGTTCTCACCCTGCTGGAGACACCGGCCACGCAACAGGCGGTCGCATGAAACCGCTTCGTTTCACCGCCGACGATGCCGAGCGCGCCTATGAGGCCTGGACCTGCAACTGCGGACCGGCTGCGCTCGCCGCCATCTGCGGGCTGACGCTCGACGAGGTGCGCTCGCACCTTAAGGGCTTCGACCAGAAGCACTACACCAACCCGACGATGATGTTCGACGCGCTCAAGAGCATCGGCATTTTCTTCACATACGCCCGTGGTCACCTCGGGACAGAGCGTTGGCCGAGCTACGGCCTCGCGCGCATCCAGTGGGACGGACCATGGACCGCGCCGGGCGCCAATCCGAAATGGGCTTACCGGCAGACGCATTGGGTCGGCGCGGCGTTCCGGCCCGGGCATCTTGGCCCGCCAAGCGTCGGCGTCTGGGACGTCAACGCGCTGGGCAACGGCACCGGCTGGTGCTCGCTCAAGGATTGGTCGGAAACGCTGGTGCCGCACATCCTGAAGGAATGCGTGCCGCGCGCGAGCGGCGGCTGGCACATCACCCATGCGATCGAGGTGGCGAGATGATGACTTACAAGGAGTTCATGGCTCTGCCGAGGGGCGGCTGGCTCGAAGCGGATGCAAGTGAGGACGTCATTGTCCTGCGCGACATCAAGACGGGCGAAGCGGTGGTCGAGATAGCCGCGGAACTGAACAGCGGCGAAGCCGCTCAGGCCGCAAGGCGGCCCAGCGCGAGCGCCGGCCATCCAAACAACGGCGAGCAGGCGGAAGAGTGAGGCGGAGCTAAGCATGCCACCCAGAACACAAGGCACCATGCCAGCGGGCGCGGCGACGGTCGGCAGTCTCATCGCAGAGGGCCGTCGCATCCGCGGCACCTGCAGCGACTGCGGGCATAAACGTCTGCTCACCATGGAGGCGATGGCGGCGATCAACCCCGCCACGCTGTTGAGCGAGGTGCACCGCAAGATGTTCTGCGGCGCGTGCGGGTCGAAACAGGTCATCGCCACGTCGGAGACGCTGCGCGATGTGCGGCAGGGAAGGGAGCGGTGATGGGACCTAATACGCAAGAGTGGCTGCTGTCGCAGGCCAAGCACATGATGCAGCCGGGCGATGACGCACTCCCGGGTGTGTCGCCGACCGCAAAGTGTCTCGCGCTCGACATGATTGGGATGCTCTCGGCAGTTTGGGAAGTCGACGAGCAGGACGGCCGGCGCATCGTGATATCCGATTGGGCCGTGCACCGTATGGCGCTTGCCATAGCTGCTATCGGTGCCGTTGGCGTCGATCAGTTCGACGGGTGCACGGGAGACGAGCGAAGGGAAAAGCTCGCATTCGTGTGCGGCGTCTTGCAAGCGGCGGTGCGCTGATGGACCACGCCGAGGAGCAATCCATGTGGCGCGCCATCGGGGCGTGCGAGCAGTCCTGCGACGACAACGAAGCAGCAAACGAGCGTATGCAGAATGCCGTCTCCGCCGACCTCGTTCGCATGCAACTCCAAATATCCGAGCTCCGGCTGAGCGATCGGCTGGCTTTCGTGCTGGTGCTGATGTTCGGCATCGGTGTCGGCGTCTTTGCCGCCACCAACGCATGGAAGGCGGAGGCCGAAGCGGCGAAGTGGACGCCGACGACCTACATCTGCCCCGGCCCATTGGGCATCGATCCGAAGCCGCATGGCTGGAAAGGCGGCGTGTGATGGCACTCGACAAGCCAGTGGTGACGCACAACCTGCCCGACCTTTTCGGGAACTCTGCCGCGCCGCCGATCGACCCCGATGCCGCGCTCGTGCAGCACGTCGTCGACGTGATGATCCGCTTCAACGGCAAGCTGGCGAACATCCTGATCGACTCCTACTCCGACATGGCGCAACTGAGCTGGGTCGCAGCGATGTTCTGCGGCATCGGCGTCGCCGCAGTCGGTGTGCTCGTCGTGTCCTACGTCCTGCACGGGCTGAGCAAAATGGGGGAGGCGCGCCGCCACGGTCGCACGGCCGAGCGCCTGGCGCGGCTGGCGTGGGATGAGCTGTCGCCGGCAGACGTGCTCTATGCCGAACGCCATTGGCCTGAGCCGTTCGCGCTCGCGCGCTACATCGACGGACGCCGCAGACACCGCGACGCCCGTAGCCGCTGGCTGGACCCGGACCTTACGGGCACCGAGCGCGTGCATCAGCGCTGGGAGTTCGCGAATGTCAGCAAGCGCACCCCTGCGAAGGAGCATCTCGGCGGCTGGCTGCACGACGAGGCGGAGGCGGAGCGCACATGAGCGAGGACTTCACAGCGCTGCACAAGCGTATCGTCGAGGCGGTCGTCGTCCAGATCGTCAAGGAACCGGTCGCAGCCGGCTTTGGCGTCGACGAGGTGCTGACGGTGCTGGAAGGCGTCATCGTCGGCGTCATGACGCTGAGCATCAAACCCTTCGGCGACGCGGAAGTGCTGGAGATGCTGTTCCGCAGCGCACAGGACCGCCTCGCGGCGGACCGCGCGGCACGGCTGGCCGAGATAACCGCAGCGGGGGAAGCGTGACCGATCTGTTCTATCCCGTCACCCCCGACATGCCGGCGATCGGCGTGCGCGTCGTCGTCGTCTGGGCAGGCCGCGAATTGAGCGCAGCACGCACCCGCGACAAGAACAGCGGCGCCGTGCGCTGGGTGACGACCGAGCACGGTCAACTCGTAACGCTGCCACCAAGGGGCCTAGAGAGCCGCTGGGGCGAGGAGCCGGACGCCTGGCGACCCGAGCACCCCGACAGGTGGAAGGCGGCCCTGCCAGAGCCGCTGGCGTCCTGGACATCATCGCTTGCGGCGAGCGACGAGGCCGCGGCCGCGCGCCAGGTCGCCCGCGAGCGTGAACAGTTCATCGCCGGCCTCGGCGGCAACCGTTATGCGGCGATGACCGCGCAAGCCGAGCAATCGGCACGGACGCGCGCGGAGATCGAGGCCGAGCTGGGCGCCGTCGACGAAGCGCGCGCATCCGAACGGCAATGGTGGCTTGGCGAGCTGCTCAGCTATTCGCCCGCCGGCGAGATCTCGGTGCGCGAGGCCGAGGGCCGGCTCGCCCGCGCCATCCTCACCGACGGCATCAAGGGCAAGCACGGCGGGCCCGCGGGAATGAGCGAAACCTCGAGCGCGCTGTCGGGCTTCGTGCATGAAACGCTACTTTCGAGCGACGCCGACGGCATGCTCGAGCGCTTCGAGCCAACGCCGCGGGATCTCGCCGACTATACGACGGCGTTCGCATGGTTCACGGCGCTCAACCCGCCGGAGCTGTGGCACCACTCGCGGAAAGCGTGGACGCTCAGCCAGGCGCAGTGCGTGCTGGTGTGGCGCATGATCATGCCGCCGCTGTCGTGGCGCTCGATCGCCAAGAACGCCGGCGGCAGCCATGTCGGCGCGCAGCAGATCTACGGCGCCGCGCTCGCCGGCGTCACGCGGGCGGCGAACGGCCAGGCGGTGCTGCAGCACGTGAAGGTGCGCGACCGCATGGCGGCGCTGAAAGAGCGGAATCGGAGAGCGAGGGCGGAGGCATGAGCAAGCAGGCGGACATTCACATTCAGACACTGAAACAGCAATACAACCTCGCAACGGCAGCCGAGCTGCCGCCGCGGGAGAAACCCGCCGACGAGCACGTGCAGACGCGCGTGCGCTGGTCGCGTGAGAAAAAGCACGCCTTTCGCGAGATGCGGCCGGCGGCGCTGTGCATCGTCGCCACCGACGGGCCCGTCTCGATCGTCACCTATGACGCCGGCGGCAGGGTGACCGGCCGGTTCGGGCACAATCGAGGGTGCTGGCCCGCACGGGTCGCAAGCACGGCAGCGTGGGAGGACAATATCTCCGGCGCCTACGACAAGAACCCGTTCGTGCACACCGGCGTGCAGATCCGCGTCTGGTGCGGCGACGAGCGCAAGCGTGACCGGCTGGCCGAGGCCGTGACGGGGCTGCTGGCGGAGATGAGCGAGGAGGCCATGGGGCAGGTGCTGCGCGCCGGCTTCATCGACATCGGGCCCGAGGTCGACCTTGGCCTGCTCGAGCTGCGCATTCACGACATCGCCGAGCGGCTTGGCATCGGCGTGTGGGACGACGAGGCGTTGAGCACCTGGCTCGACGAGGCGGTGGCGCGGGAAGCGCGCAGACGTGTAGGGCGCTGACACGAGCGGATGGTTAGGGCCGACGGCGGCGGACAGTAGCGTGAGCCGCCGCCGCTCGTGTCAGAGAACAGCGTGCATGCGTTCAACCGGAGAACCGGACGATGAGCAACGACAACCGGCCGGTCATGGCCAATGGCGATGAGCCGATGCTGCAATTCTTCGCCTACGAGCATCTGCCGGCGACACTGCAGGAGATCAGCCAGCCGTTCGGCGACCTTGCCCGGCAAATGGTCATGACGCTGCCGCGCAATCCTGAGCGCACGGCAGGGCTGCGCAAGCTGCTCGAGGCGAAGGACTGCGCCGTGCGGGCCAAGCTGTTCAAGTAACCGTGCGTAGATCTAAACCGAGGGGAGACGAAAATGCTGAAACGTGACGAGATTGCCAACCCGAACAGCTGCCTCAACAAGGCGGCCGATGACGAGCCGGTTTTCGTGCTGCGTGGCCGCGACGCGCTGGCGCCGGAGATCGTGCGCGATTGGGCCAACCGCGCCGAGGCAAATGGCGCGTCGGCCGACAAGGTCGACGAGGCGCGCGCCCTCGCTGACAAAATGCACGCGTGGCCGGCGCGGCGGATGCCGGATTGATGGAGCCGCATTGGGCCACAGGGGCGCTGGCGTTTCTCGCCGGCGCCAACGCCCTTCTCCTCGTCGAACTCAGGTCGCTCATCCGTCGCGTCGACGCACTCAGTCGCGAGGTTTGGAAGTTGAAGGCGGCGGGTCAAGTCATCCCGCCGTCTCGCAACGATTGAGTGGGCAATAGCCATGGCCCTTTGGCGTGGGGCATCTGTCGAAGCGCTCCGGCTCATCCGTCATCGGGACCTCTCGAACATACGCCACCGCTCGCGGTTGGCCGCCTTCCATGCATCAGTCTTGACCTTGATCTCAACGCCGGTTGGGGGAAGCGTTGCCAATTCGTGTGCCTCGGCTACTGTGCGAGGACGTGTCGGCCTCCAGGTCTCGTCGATTGCCATAATGAATAAAATAGACATCGTACTGCCCGTGCGAAACGGGGCGCCCTATATTGCGCAGGCGCTGACAAGTCTGTGCGCAGAGGCCGAACTCATCAATCGATTGCTTCTAATCGATGATGGCTCGACAGATGGTACCGTAGATATCGCTCGCAAATTTGAAGGCGCGGTATCGATGGAGATCCTGCAACGGCCACCTCAGGGAATTGTTGCATCATTGAATGCTGGGCTCGCTGCGGCGACCACCGATTATGTCGCGAGGATGGATGCCGACGACATCTGCCTGCCCAACAGACTTAAGCGCCAAATCGAGTTCCTCGACGCGAATCCAGAGATAGCCGTTGTCGGTGCTCAGGCGGCGTTCATCGACCAGTACGGCGCGCTCACCGGCCAAACAACGAATTACCCGCTTTGGCCGCGGCAGGTGCGCAGCAAGTTGTTGAGCAAGGGATGTGTCGTTTGCCACCCGACCGTGCTCTTTCGTCGTAAAGCCGTGTTACAGGTCGGCGGCTACCGGGCCGCCTTTGAGTTAGCCGAAGACCATGATCTGTGGCTTCGGTTGGCTGACACGCTTAGCGTTGCCAACATTCCGGATGTTTTGCTTCACTATCGCGTACACCCCGATCAGATAACTAGATCGCGCAATCTACGGCGGGCGTTTACGAGAGATCTGGCGGTTTGGTGCGCGCGTCAACGGGCGTCTGGAAATGCCGAGCCAACAGAATTAGTTCAGTTCGCGGGCACGCCGCTGGAGCTGGCATCTCATACCGATGCGCCTCCCTTTGTAGCGAGGCTTGCCAAAGTCCACGCATCAATAGCTGAGTTTGAGGTCGGGAAGTCCAAGCCGACTCTCTCGGAGCTCGAAGAGATCCTAAGTCTGGTCAGAGGGCGCCACATCGGCGGGGGCAGGCGAGGCCGATATAAACTTCTGAGTTCAGTGCGCCGCGAATTGGCGCGACGCGGTAAGTGGCTTTCTGCGACGAAGGCAGCCTTTACAGAGATAAGATGCCGAGTGACTGACGCCGCCGTGTTTCGGGTTTTCTCGTGACGTATGGGCGCCAATAGGAGCCGCTGCCGAATGGCGTGGCTGCAACCGTGTCTCTCTTTCATGGGCTCTCGAACATACGCCATCGGCGCTCGTGCAGCCATTCGCGGCCGCTGGGCGGCTCGCGGCGCAGGACAGGGGCGGACGGCTCGATGAAGCGTGATTTGCTCGGCACGCGGAGAATGTAAGATCATCAACGGCCGAATCAATGGAGATGCAACATGGACAACTTTGAAATGCAGATAGCGTCCGCTTCGGATGCGATCGCGGTCAAGACCGTCGTTAGCGCGCTTCTCGCTGTGGTCGCGCATCAGCAGGCTGGACCAGCGTTCGATGCTTGGTTGAACGCAATTCGAGAGCACTCGACCAAGGCCATCGATCGCATGAAAATCACCGCGTCGGGGCCTATCGACGAAGCAGCGTTGCGGCAGGAAATCAAGGACCGCATCGGCCTGCTCTTCGACGGCGTTTCGACAATCAAACTGGCTGCATAAACAAAAAACCCCGGCGCTGGGGGCACCAGCGCCGGGGCAACTATTAGGAAATACCGAATAGTTCGATCGGCAAATTTGTGTACCCTGGGTACACAATTCAGCCGGCCATCAGGCTCTTGCACCTACCGCGCTGGGTGCGGGCGGGGATGAGACCGTCCGCCTCCCACTCGCGCACCCACTCCGACACTCGCTGCTTGCGGACGCCGGACAGTCCGGAGAGCGCCTGCTGCGAGGGGACCGTCCGGCCGCTGTCGAGTTCGGCCAGCACGTAGTCGAGCACGTCCTGCTTGGACAGTCCGCCGCCCACCGGGGGAAGCGGACAGTCCGGCTTGCGGACCGTCCGGACGCCGCCGTCACGGGGACCCTCCGAACTATCCGGGATTTCCGGATAGTTGCGCGGACCGTCCGCCTGCACGAACCGCTCGCGGATGGCGGACAGTTCGGCATCGGTAACGCCAGCGAGGACAGTCTGCGCCGGGAGAGCAGGAGCAATGTGCATTTTCCGCACATTGCTCGCCGGCCGGTGAGAGGGCCGGAACACGTAGTGCACCGCAAGCGTGAACCCATACTCGACAAGGATGGTGATCAGGATCGGCATCACCAGCATGCTGATCGCCTTAGCCTTGGTGCCGTTGCGGCCGATGGCGTCGGTCAGATTGCCAAGCGCCTCGGCGGATGCGTCGGCCGGCTTTACCTTGAGTGCATCGAGCTGGGCCTGAATGCCGGCGGCATTGTCGGTCCAGAACTTCACCACGGCGCGGGCGCCGCGGCATTTGGTGCCTTCGCCGGACTTGCATTCGGCATCGGCTTCCTTCTGGCGCTGGGCGATCGTTGCCTCCGCGTCAGCCTTCTTGCGAGTGAGATCGCCGCGCTTGTCGACGGCCTTGTCGTGGTCGTCTCCAGCGACGATCTGGCCTTCGGTCTGCCGGCCGAGAGAGTTCCACCCGATGACACCCGAGCCGGCTAGCGCCAGGATGAGGAAGCCAAAGCCGGCCATGATGTGCCGTTTCTTGAACGCTGACGTCATGGCCATCCAGGCCGTGGTGGTAGCGATCACGATGCCGGCGGTCTGGAAGTGCTTTTGCGTGAAGTCGACGCCGCCGAAGATGACGTCGCCGAACAGGAGGGACGTGCCGACGGCACCGAGGGCGCAGGCGGTGACGATTGCGGCCAGCCGGCCGCCCATGTTATCGATGGTCATGTGGACTGTTCCTTCCTTGGTAGGGTGGGATGCACACACGGCCCGGGGGCGTTGACGCGCCTGCCGGGCCACTTCGTTTCTGATGGGCCTCATCAGCGAGGGCGTACCCCTCGGACCATCGCCGCCCCTTTCGAGGCGGCTAGGTTTCGGCCTTAACGAGTCGGGCGCTTGCGCTTGAGCGTGGCGACAAACTGGCGCCCTAGCTCCGGATGGAGACGACGACCGGCCGATCGGCCGCGGTGATGGTCGCGGTCGCCTCGATCGGCGTGATGTCCGGCAGCGTGAGATTGAGCGCCACGACGCGGAAACCCTCATCGTGGCCGTGGTTCTCGACCAGGGCGTCGGCCGCCGTCTGCGCGTCGACGTCGCTCGCCTCGAGGTCGCCGGCGGCGTTGTAGGCTATCCAGAGCATCGCATTCATAGCGTCGTCCCTTGTTTGGCTCATCAGGCCGGCACTCGCCGGCGACCATCGCGGGGCGCTGGGCCCCCGCTAGGTTTCGCCATCACGCTATCGCGCGCGGTTGACGGCCCAAAAATGCCAGCAGGTTAGCGCGAGGACGTTTTGAGCGCGGTGCAGGGCGCGGTACTTGCGGTCGACCGCATTGTAGAGTTCGCCTACTTTCATGGTGCTCTCCCGTGGGCTCATCAGAGGCGGCATCACCGCCTGATCATCGCGGGGCGCTGGGCCCCGCTAGGTTTCGCCTTCACGCCGCAACCTTGTCGGCGGTCAGCACCGGCGACATCGAGTAGCGGCCATGGGGGTCGCAGCACTCGGTGTTGTCGTAGATGCGCACCCGGCGAGCGCGAATCGTGCCGCTGCTGTTCAGCCAGACCGTTTTCTCGGTGCGCTTGACGACTTCGAATTTGAACACGCATTCGTAGTCGCAGATCGAGCGAACGGTGTAGGTGCGGCCGACTTCAAATTTTGCGATGGTGGTCATTTGGTTGGCTCCGTGAGTTAAGTGGCTTTGCGATGTTGGGGTTTTATTTATATTACAAAACAAAATGGGTCAAGGGGGGGAGCGACCCTTGACGCAATTTATTTTGTAACGTAATTCTCGGCCCCATGCAGATACACGGGACACCCGCCGACATGGCCACACCAACACCCCGCGGACGCGGTCGACCTTCGACCGGACAGCGCAAGGAAGTGATCGGCGTGCCGATGGCGCCGGACGATGCCGAGATCCTCGAGGCGGGTGCAGCGGCGCTAGGGCGGGCAAAGGCTGACGTCGCCCGGGCGCTGATCAAGGACGAGATGGCCTGGGCGGACGTGGTCAAGGCGGCAAGGAAGGGCCGGCGGTGATGGATCGCGATCCGCTCGAAGGCATGGAAACGGTGCCGTGCTCATTCTGCGGCGGCGGTGGCACCATGCGCGAAAACAAATCGCTGCGCATGATCCATATCGAGGACGGCATCGAGAGCGAGCCCGAGGTTGTGCACGTCGTCATCGGCGAGCCGTGTCCGACGTGCGTCGGGCGTGGCCGCGTCGGCACCTTCGGGCGGAAGCTGAACAGTTAGGGGGCGGTGATGGCATTGGAGCGCAGTCAGATCAGATGGATCAAGGACATGGGCCCGATCGAGCCAGAGGAGCATCTGAGCGAGGGCGCCAGGAAGATCGCCGAGGCAGTTAGGGCCACGCTGCAGCAGGGGCTCGAGGAGGCGTTCGTCGGGCTCTATACGTCGACGAATTGCGAGGATGCGCCAGCGCCGGACATTAAGGCCATGCTGGCCGACATCGAGCGCTGGGTGCGAAACGAGCGGCGCCAGCAGGTCGTTTTCGTGGTCGACGAGGCGCACGAGGGCCCGATGCTCCGGCACGACACCCCATGCGATGGGGTGCGCATCGAGCTGTCGTATGCGCAGGCCAGCCAGGTGCACGATCACTGGCTGCTCAAGCTTAGCCGCGTCATCGACGAGCACACGGCCGAATTCGTGCCGGCGAGCTATGTGTTTCCCGAGCCGGTGCAAAGCGTGCTGCCGGCGCCGCCGTACTACGTGCCGGCCGACGACGGCGCTGGGGGTGACGATGAGCAACGCTGACGTTTGCCCTCGCTGCTATCCCCTGGTGAAGGGCGCAAGCAAGACCTGCCGCGAGCACGCGATCGAGACTGCGGCCGATGCCATGCACGCGCTGTTATCGGCGCGCGCCGAGGCGCTGGCCGGCTGTACGGAGGGCTCGCTGGAGGAGGCCGAGCTGGCGGCGATCGCCACCGCGCTCGACGACTACGAGGCGCACCGCGCGGCGTGATGCACGAATGATACGCGCGCATCATTTTGAAAAAGTTGTTTACAGATAGGGCCGAATCGGGTGATTCGACCGCTAGTCTCAACGAGACGTACGCCCGCAGCCATCCAGCCGCGGGCGTTTTGCGTTTCTGCGGCACGCGGGTGAGGCAGCCAACTGCGGCGATGACCACCGAACGCGGGCCACGAAATCAAATGCCGGGGTGCATTCCCCGGTGGTCGGTGCGGAGATGCACGGGGGCGGCTGAGCCGTTTCTGGCCGATCTTAGAACAACGCCCCCTAGCCATTCACGAATGCCACGCGCCCCACGGTGCTGCTGGGATGAACCCTCGGCGGCAGGTATCTAACCGATGGATCAGGCGGCTCTGCCGGCGGCGCAGCCGGCACGCCATGCCGTTTACGCCTCTGCTTTGGCGGCATGGCACCCATACTTGAGAGCGCTGAAGACCCGCACCGGCTGCCGCGTCGTCGAGCAGTAGGGCAGCCGGTGAGCGGGGAAGGCCATGAAGAAACCTGATTGCGCGACCGCACCGCGGCCCGTGCAGAGCTGATCACCGGCCCGATCCTGGCAGGCACCCACTAAGCGCGATTGATTTTCGCACCAGGCCAACGCCAGCGAAGAAGGCCGGACCGATCACGATGCAAAAGCTGATGCTCAACGGCGAGCACGCCTGGGTTATTCGGTCGACGTGCCCGGGGCGGGCGGAAATGTTTTTCGAGAGCCACACGACCTGGAACGTGCAGCCGTCCGAGGCGACGATCTTCCGGTCGTTCGAGGCCGCCGAGCGCGAGATGGTGCGGGCGGCTTCGCTGGGGTTCAAGCTGCCGGGTGACGTTCACGAGGTCGTGCCGCTGCTAGGGGCGCTCGCAACATTCGCCACCAAGGCGCGCAGGAAGGGCTGAGCGATGGCCGCGCTGACGATGCACTGGTCGGGCGACGGCATCCCCAGGCTGAGCATTGCCATGGAACGGCTGTCGGGCAACCAGAAGAACACCGCGCTGCGCCGGGCGCTCAACCATACCGGCGACAAGGTGCACACCATCGTGCTGCGCACGCTGTCCAAGCAGATCGGTGCGCCGCAGAACGTGATCCGGCGCTATGGCAAGATCAGCAAGCAGCGGGCTGCCGGCACAGGCCTCACGTACACCATACGGGCCAATGGTGGACCGATACCGTTGAAACATTTTCGGGCGTATCAGACCGCTAAGGGCGTGTCGGCCGCGCCTTGGAACAATCGCAAACTCTATCGCTCGGCGTTCATCATCGGCGGCGGCGGCAACGGCCACGCTTTCTGGCGCGTTGGCAGCGCGCGCCTGCCGATCAAGGGCATCACCGGCCCGAACGTGCCGAAGGAAATGGTGAAGGATGCGAGCGCTGCCGCGTTCCATTCCGTCACGTCTGCCGAACTGCCGCGGCGTGTGGCGCACGAGATCAAAGTCATCACGAACGGCGTCGTGTCCTAACGAGGGGGGCAGCTCGCGGGTCCCTTCCAGGCCCCCGCCCCCACCTGCGGGGCGGCGGCCGCCCGGGGCTCGCCAATTTTTTGGGTTGAAAAATCTCCAATTCCGATTCCGAATTGCCCGTGTTTGCTGGGCTTTTGAGGGGTGCCTCGAATGGCCGGCAAGGCGGTGAAGAAGAAGCCGGCGAAATCTTCGCAAAAAAAACGGCAACCCGCGGCGCCTGAAACGGTGCCGGCAGCGCAGTTAGCCGCGATTTTGGCTTCTCCGCCGTTCACCGATCGATGGCTGCGGGAGCTGGCCGACAAGGGCTATCTGGTGAAAAGTGGCCGCGCCGAATACGAGCTCGCCGCGTCGGTGCAGGGCTACATCCGGTTCATTCGCGAAACGGAAGTGGAGCGCCAAGTCGGGCAGCAGAACGCGCGCGCAGAGTTCGAAACGGAGCGAGCACGTAAGCTCAAGCTCGAAAACGACGAGAAAGAAAACATCTTAATCGAGACGCCGACGGCGATCGCCGCCATCGACTTCATCGTGGGAAGGCTGCGCACCGGGCTCGCCGGCGTGCCGGCCAGAGTTTCAGAGGACGTCGCCACGCGCCGGCGAGTAGAGAATGCCATCGACGACGTTCTCCTCGAAGTCAGCGACAACTTTGAAAAAGCTGCAACCCTTCTGGGTGAGGGGCGCGATCCTTTCGAAGCCGACGAAGCGGCAGCCGCCTGACGAGTGGGCGAAAGACAACCGGATCTATCCGCCCTCGTCGGACCGACCAGGTCCACGTGATGTGCAGCTTACGCCGTACATCGTCGACTATGTTCGGGCCTTCGAAAACCACCTCTATGAGACGGTGGCGCTGGTCTGCGGATCGCAGATGGGAAAGTCGGAGGCGGATCTCGACGTCATCGGCCAGACGCTCGACCAACGGCCGGCGCCGATCATCTACGTCGCGCCGAGCGAGACGTTCCTGCGCGAGGAGATCGAGCCGCGGCTGACGGCGCTGATCGAGCAATCGTCGAGCCTCAAGGCAAAGGCCAGCGGCGGCAAGAAGTCGACAAAGTACAAGAAGATCGTCGCCGGCGTGGCGGTCCGGCTCTTGTGGGCGGGATCTGCCTCGCAGCTGTCGGGCACAACTGCCAAGCTGGCGCTCGTCGACGAGCTGGACCGCATGGTCAGCAACGTGCAGGGCGACGGCGATCCGCTAACGCTGGTCGACGCTCGAGGCTTTGCGCACAAGGACAGAAAGCGCGGCGTCACGTCGACGCCGAAATGCGGTAATGCCGACATCATCAGGGACGAGGCTTCGGGCCTCGAATTCTGGAAGCGCATGCCGCCGGAGGACATCGAAAGCCCGATCTGGCGCGTCTGGCAGCGCGGTACCATGCACCATTTCGCTTGGCCCTGTCCTGAGTGCGCGACCTACTTTGTGCCGCGCTTCAAGCAGCTGCGCATCCCTGAGAACGCGACGTCGGCCGAAGCAAAGCGCCATGCGCACGTCGAATGCCCGCACTGCGGCGGCGTGATAGAGGAACACCACAAGCCGGACCTCAACGCCCGCGGGCGCTATGTGGCGCCAGGTCAGGAAATCTCGCCCGACGGCACCGTCACCGGCGACCCGCCGGATACGTCGACCATCAGCTTCTGGGTGTCGGGGATCTGCTCGCCGTTCGTCACGATCGGCGAGCGCGCCGCGGCCTACATTGAGGCCAAGGAATCGGGCAGCCAGGAAAAGCTGCAGGCGGTAATAAATACCGGCTTCGGTGAGCTGTGGGCGCCTGGCGCCGGCGACGTCCCCGAGTGGACCGAGGTCGCTGCACTTCGCCGGCCATACAAAAAGCTCGAGATCCCGGTCGGCGTTCGGGTTCTGACGCTTGCGGCCGACGTTCAAAAGAGGCGCATCGTCTACACGATCCGCGGATGGGGTGCTCGCGGCAGCTCATGGCTGATCGACTTCGGCGAGCTGCACGGCCACACGACCGAGGACGACGTCTGGAACGACTTCGCCGAGCTGCTGCACCGGCCGATCGAAGATCGCGCCATCCGCATGGCTTTCATCGACTCCGGTTTCCGCCCCGGCAAGCCGGAGAACGTGCCGGTCAATAAGGTCTATGATTTCTGTCGGCGGTTCCCGCGCCTGGTCTACCCGACCAAGGGTCGCGCGACGCAGGACAAGCCGCTCATCCCGAGCAAGATCGAGGTCACCGCGCGCGGTTCGGCGCGAAAATACGGCCTCGACTTAATCTGGCTCGACACGGACCATTTCAAGAGCTGGGTTCACGAGCGCATCCGCTGGGAGCCTGATCAACCAGGCGCATGGCTACTGCCGCAGGACACCACCGACGACTACTGCAAGCAGATCGTCGCCGAGGCTCGCGTCAAGAAGCCGAACGGTCAACCTCAATGGGTCGCGCGCAGTCGCGAGAACCATTACCTCGACTGTGAAGCGATGCAGGCGGCCGTCGGGCACATGCTCAGCGTGCACCTGATGCGGCCGGACGACACCGAAAGCGCGTCACCGCCACCACCGCCGCCGGCTGAACCGGCGCCGGCGGCCGGCAACGTCGCGCAAGCTGCCCAACGTGCTCGAGCCGAGAAGCCACAAACGCCGTCGAAGCCGATCGTCGCGCCACGCGCACTCGCGTCGAAAGTCGACGCCGCAGCGGCGCGCAAGCAACGCATCCAGGATCTCGCGGTGCGGATGAGGACACGATGACCGAGCCAACCCCCTGCCTCCTGGTGCTGCGAAAGCTCAAGGAAGCGATCGACGCGCGCATGACCGGCACGGGCGTGCAGAGCGTTGGCCACAAGGGCCGAACGCTCGAGTACGCAAACATGAACGTCGGCGAGATGATGAAATATTACATGCAGCTCTGGCGCCAGTGCCCCGCGGCGCAGGCCGAGCTGCCGGAGATGCAGCCGCTTGACGGGCCGACCGGCACGCGCGGGCGGCCGGCTATCTTTGTTGGCAGCAGGCGGGTCTGATGGCGAGAACGCGTAAGGTCAGAGCCGCTGCGCCGAGCGTCCAGAAGCCGCGCGCAAGCATGGGCGAAACGGCTTACACGGGCGCCAGCCGCCGCGACCAAAACATCGCCATGTGGCAGCCGGGGCTGCGGTCGGCCGACGCTGAAATCATGCGCGACGCTGCGATGGTTCGCGCCCGAGCGCGCGACCTCGAGCGCAACCACCCCTACGCCAAGCAGGCGGTTCGGATCTCTCGGCTTGGCGTCGTGGGCAAACGGCTTCGCTATTCCTGCCGGCCCGATCATCGCTTTCTTGGCATCGACTTCGAGGAGGCGGTCCGCTGGGGGCAGGAATTCGAGCGCGTTTGGGAGAACTACGCGCACGGCCCGTCGTGCTTTATCGACGCCGGCCGGCGCATGAGCTTCACGCAGATGATGGGGCTTGCGCACGACCGCGACTTTGTCGATGGCGAAAGCTTCACGACGGCAGAGTGGGCGCCGGCGCGCAAATGGCGCACGTGCTTCCAGGCCGTCGACGTCGATCGCCTGTCCAATCCGCACGGCGCACCGGAAACGACGTATTTGAAGGGCGGCGTCGCGCTGAACGATCTGTCGGAGCCAGTCGGTTATTGGGTGCGCGACAGCCATCCGGCTGACATCGGCTTTCAGGGCGCGCGCATGCTGAGCTGGTCGTTCGTGCGCCGCGAAACCGATTGGGGCCGCTCCGTCGCGCTGCACACGTTCGACGTTAGTCGGCCGGGGCAGACGCGCGGCATGTCCGAATTCGCCTCGGTCATCCGCGACATGAAGATGGGTCGCGAATACACCGAGACGGCGCTCGCCGCCGCCATCCTGCAGGCGTCCTACGCCGCGGTGATGACTTCGCAGCAGAATTACAAGGACGCGCTCGAGATCATCGCGTCAGGCCCACCGGACTCGGCGCCCAGCATCGCCGACGTCGCGCTCGAAAATCTCGAGGCGGCCGTCGCTTACCACGACGAGGCAAAGATCCGCTTCAACGGCGCCAAGGTGCCGATCCTGTGGCCAGGCGAGAAGCTAGAGTTGCTCACGCCAGGCCAGAGCGCCAACAGCCTCGCCGATTTCCAGAGCCACGCCACCAAGTCTTACGCGGCCGGTACCGGCACCGATCCGATCTCGGTCAGCCAGGACTATTCCGATGTGAACTACTCGAGCGCCAAAATGGCCGTCGCATCGAACTGGCGGACCTACGAGGCTCGTCGCGAGCGCCTGGTCGGCGGACTCGCAATGCCGATGGTCGCGGCTTTCCTCGAGGAGGTCGTTTTCTCGGGGGCGATGGCACTGCCAAAAGGCGTGTCGGAGCTAGATTTCTACGATGCACGCGACGCGCTGATCAAAGGCAAGTTTATCACCGCCGGCGCGCCCATGCTCGACCCGGTCAAGGAGCGCCAGGCGCAGAAGCTTGGCGTCGAAATCGGCGTCGACACCCTACAGGACATCTGCGCCGAGGAAGGCAAGGATTACCTCGACGTGCTCGACCAGCTGCAGCGCGAAGCAATGGAGCGCGAGCAGCGCGGCCTGCCACCGCCGTCGCCGCTGATGCTTCCGCCAGCGCCGGCCGACGCCGGTGAGAAAGAGGGCGCCTCGCAATGACCAAGGCAGAGATCAAAGCGCGCCAGCAGACGCTACGCGATGCCGGCTTTGACGTAGCGGTCGACGGCGTCGAGGGCGACTCCACGCGCAAGGCGTGGGAGAAGTACCAGAGCAGCCAGGCGCGCGTCGACCAGGCGAAGGCGGCCGCCGAGGGTGCAAAGGCGGCGGCTGAAGCCGAGCGCGCCAAGTCGGAAGCGGAGGCGATACGCGCCAAGGCCGAGCTCGCCCGCCAGGAAGCCGACGAAAAGAAGCGTAACGACGAGGCGGCCGAGCGGCAGCGTGAGTTCGATCGCAAGCTCAAAGGGGACGCCGAACAAGAGGCGCGCGAGGCCCGCGAGGGCTTGCGCAAAGCCGGGATCAACGCCGCCGCACTCGGCATCGGCCTCGCCGGCGGCCTGGCATATGCCAAAGTGATCGACGCTCACCGATCGGCCGCCGTGACCGCCGCGGCTCCGAAGCTCGCCGGCTTGGCCAAGGATGCGCGGTCGGCTATCAGGCAATACGAGTCTGGAAAAAATCTGCCTGCGGCCGCCAAGAAGCTACGCGGCATCGTCAACGCCGCCGACAAAGCAAAATTCACCGCCCGCGCCCCCATCGGCATCGGCCCCGCGGCCGTGCTGCTCGCCGAGGGGGCCATAACTCGCTACATCATCGCGCCCGGGTTCAAGGACGAGACGACGCGGGAGGCATTTCAAGCGGTCGGCACCACTTCGGCGATCGCGGCGACCACCATCATCGGCAAGGGCACCGTCAACGTCGCGACGCCGGCCACGCCGGTTAACGGCAAGGACCTCGGCGCGATCGAGCAGGCGCGCACGATCGCGGAAGCCGAGCGCAAGCACGTGGCAGCCAAAACGCCGGTGTCACGCGCAGCCAAGGCCGCCAGCAAGGTGAAGCCGGCGCTCAAGGTCGCCGGCGGCGGTGCGGTGCTCGCCATCGCGGGACCGGCTGTCGTCGCGTTGACGGCCTACGATGCCACCAAGAACTCTGCCATGGCAGCCGGCGAGGGTGATGGTG
>CAZBPM010000016.1:0-106361 GCA_964493785.1 uncultured Hyphomicrobium sp.
GGGGCCGCTGGGCGCTACGGGCGCAGGCGTCGCCTGGGGTGCGGCGACGGCTGGCGCCTTGGGCTGTGCCGCAGGTGGCGCCGGCGCATTGGACTGAGCCAGCGCGCCGGACGTCGCGAAGCCGACCGCGCAAAGCATGACTGCGATCAGTCGCTTCAAAGGCATTGCTGGCTGCATCGAGAGCCTCCGCGCGGGAACGATTGGAACGGCGATGCCCCTTGGCCGGGCTCTACTCGGCGGCAACGCCCAGCACGTGTGGCGCCAGTGCATGTGCAGCGTGTTGCGGCGTCGTCGCCACTGACCTCGTGTCGCCGCCGGTTCGGGCGGCCCCGATGCCGCTCTCGATGACGATATCGATCGGACCACCGGTCATGATCAGATGCTCGACGCCGTCGCGCCGGACCAGAACCAGCCTGCGCTTGGCATCGATCACCGCCTGCTCCACCACGTCGAGGCGCTTGTGCTGTTTGGGCGCGAGCAGCGCCGTCAGCCCTGGCCCGCGCATCATTTTGCGCACGATCACCGCCACCGCAACGATAGCAGCGGCGATGAATGCAACGACGAGTACACGCGGCAGAGCTTCTGTCATTTCTCACTTCGCGGATGTAAGTTGCTTCGATCGTTGACAGTTTGAGGTGGCGCGTCTGCGACGTCTCGCGCCCGCTCCTGCTATAACGGCAAGTTTAGGCGATTTTAACCCTAATGATCGAACTGTTGACGGGTAAAGCGCCGCAACCCGAGACCTCCGCCGCGCCACGAAAATACGGGCCTTTGGCCAGTGTGCCGCGGTAAAATCATGGGTGCCAAGCTTGTTGTGTGTAATGCGTACAGAGTACATGCCCGATGCCGGCGCCCCACCTCTCCAGCACTCAGAATCATATAGCCTCCCTGCGCATGCGCGAGCACGACGCAATCGAGCTTCCGCCCGCTCCATTTGATGCCATTGCACCGATGCAGGGGTTGAGCAGCTACCTGCCCACCGTGGGCGCCATCGTCCTCGGGGCGATGATCGCACTCGGCGTCGTCGCCAGCGGTGTCGGCACGCCTGTGCTCGTCGTCATGCTTGTGGCGCTCGCCACCGTCGGCCTGTTCGGGCTGTTCGCCTACTCGGCCGGTCTCATCCGCTTCGGACAGCGCACGCCGGTGGCCGACGTCGTGATGTCCGCCACCGACAAGATGGACGTCGGTGTCATGGTCGCCAGCCGCGAAGGCGAGCCTCTCTACACCAACGCGGCCTTCGACGGCATCGTCGGCACCAAGGAGCGCGACGGCCGCATCGGCCTTCAGCAGCTCCTCGCCGGTGACGCCGACGCCAGCGCCGCGCTCTTCCGCCTCGCACGCGCCGCCGAGCGCGGCGAGACGCTCTCCCAGGAGTTCGCGATCGGCCGCAGTGCACCGCGGGGCCGCGCACGCACCAACCTGCAGCTCTCCGTCAGCCCCGTCGCTGGCGAAGCCGGTTCTTCCGATGCCGGCCTCGTGCTCTGGCGCCTCACCGACGTGACCGCCGACCGGCGCCGTGAAGCCGATCGCATCGCCGCTGTCGAGGTGCAGATCGCCCAGTTCGACAACGCGCCTATCGGTCTTGCCTCGGTCGGGCCGGACGGCACGTTGCTGCACATCAACTCGACGCTGGCGCGCTGGCTCGGCCGTCCGCTGCGTAGCGTTTTGGAGCAGCGCCTCACGCTGGCAGACATCGCCTCCGGTGACGGCTCCGCGCTGCTGTCGCGCCTCAGTGGTGCCGGCGAGCCCGACCAGTTGCAGACGATCGAGGTCGATCTCACCTGCGAGGACGGCCGCGTCATGCCGGCGCGCCTGCTTGCCCGCACGGTTCCGAGCGGTCGCGGCCTGACGGTTGCCGTTGTTGACGTCGCCGGTGAGGTCTCCGAGTTGGAGGGCGATGCGTCGGGTGCACGCTTCGCCCGCTTCTTCCAGTCGGCTCCGTTCGGCATCGCCATGCTCGGCTCCGACGGCCGCATCGTCAGCGCCAACTCCGCCTTCTGCCGGATGGTGCTCGATGGTGCAGCCGGCGTCGGCGTCGCTGCCGGCGACGCCCTGTCCCGCGCCGCCGACCCGGCTACACGCACGGCCGTAGAGGAGGGCCTGAAGCAGGTCATCTCCGGCCGCGTCCACAACGTGCCGATCGACATCACCTTTGGCGCCAAGCGCGATCTCGTCACCCGCGTCTACATGAGCCCCTTCGCCAGCGGCGGCGCCCGCGAGGCGGCGATCCTCTACGTCGTCGACGCCACCGAGCAGAAGGCGCTCGAGGCCCGCTTCGCCCAGAGCCAGAAGATGGAAGTCGTCGGCAAGCTCGCAGGCGGCATCGCCCACGACTTCAACAACATGCTGACCGCCATCCTCGGCTTCTCCGACATGCTGCTCGCCCAGCACCGGCCGAAGGACGTCGCCTACAAGGACCTCTCCAACATCAAGGCCAGCGCCAACCGCGCCGCTGAACTGGTGCGCAAGCTGCTCGCCCTCGCGCGTCAGCAGACCCTGCGCAACGAGGTCATCAACCTCGGCGACGTCATCACCGACCAGTTCAACGTCCTGAAGGGCTATCTCGGCGAGAAAACGGAGCTGAAGATCTCTTCGGCACCTGACCTGTGGCACGTCATGGTCGACGAGCACGAGTTCGGCCAGGCGCTGTTCAACCTCGTGACCAACTCCAAGGACGCGATGCAGGACGGCGGCACCATCACCGTCCGCGCCCGCAACGTCCCCGAGCGCGAATCCCAGAAGATCGAAAACCGCGAGTTTGTCGCCGGCGAATATGTGCTGATCGAAGTCAGCGACACCGGCCACGGTATGAGCCAGGAGGTCATGGACAAGATCTTCGAGCCCTTCTTCACCACCAAGGCGATCGGCAAGGGCACCGGCCTCGGCCTCGCCTCGGTCTACGGCATGGTCAAGCAGTCCGGCGGCTACATCTATCCCGACAGCGAGATCGGTAAGGGCACCACCTTCCGCATCTACCTGCCGCGCTACCACGCCGACAAGGACGAGGAGCCCGTTCCGGTCAAGGAGAAGAAGAAGGAGCAGAAGGCCGCCGACCTCACCGGCACCGGCCGTGTGCTGCTGGTCGAGGACGAGGAAGTCGTCCGCAACTTCGCCGCCCGCGCCTTGAAGCGCCAGGGCTACAAGGTGCTCGAGGCCGGCAGCGGCGTCGAGGCGCTCGAGGTCATGGAGAAGAACAAGGGCAAGGTCGACATCGTCGTCTCCGACGTGGTCATGCCCGAGATGGACGGCCCCACGCTTCTCAAGGAGCTGCGCAAGAAAAATCCCGACATCAAGATCATCTTCGTGTCGGGCTATCCCAACGACGCCTTCAAGGCCGCGCTGGGAGACGAGAACTTCGCGTTCCTGCCGAAGCCCTTCTCGTTGCCTCAGCTCGCCGCCAAGGTTAAGGAGGAACTCAGTCGCGAATAGGGGGCGAGCATCTCGATGACCATCATCCGCGTTATTGCTTTGGCTTTGGCGGCAACGCTGCTCGCCGCGCCGGCAGTGTCGGCAGAGAAGGCGGTGTCGGCAGAGAAGATCGTCCCGCGCGCGGGCTTCGCCATCGCACCGCTCCCCACCGACGCCGCGGTGCAGAAGGGCATGGCGACAATCCGCGATCTAGTCCGCACCAACCATTCGCTCGTCACCCATCGCCGCATGCCGCCCGATCACGCATTGCGCTTTGCGGCGCAGGTGAAGGTCGAGGCCGACAAGATCCTGGCGACGACCAGCCTCTCAGGCGAATCGCTCGACAAGCTCAAGGCGCTGCTGGAGGAGATCGTCACCGGTCTCGGCGCTGTCGCCAAGCCGGCCGAGGGCACCACCGCCATCGACGGCCTCGGCCGAGCAGACGCGGCCCTGGCCCGCTACCCCGCCGAATTCGACGACCCCACCTGGAAACCGTTGCAAGCGGTGGAGTAGGTTAGGCTCACCTCAGCACGCCGATCGAATGCCGCGAGAGCCAAGGTGGTCTACTCCTTCGACGTTCCAAGCGATACGACCAAGAACTGCTTTGGAGAGCCCAATCGATCCCCGAGCGGGCTGGGCTGGTATGAGAGATTTCGCGCCAGACACAATCAGCGGATAATTGAAGACTGGATGCGCCCATATTTCCCGACTGAAGTGACCGTCAGGCCCTCCGAGCGTAAGCTGAAAGACGTGGTTAGTACTCACCTTGCGCTCTGCATTTCACAGCGTGCGAAAAATCTCATCGAGGCGGCGGAGCCAGCGGTTCACCAGTTCCTACCCGTCGCGCTCAATTACGGGCCAGACAAGTTCCCGTACTTCCTATTGAAGTTCGGCTACTCCAAGGATTGTTACGACCTATCTCGCAGCGACGTTATGCATCGCAGCTTCGAGTTTGACGGGAAGCGTATTGAAGGCTGGATGAAAAGGCACGCCAAGCCGATGGTCTTCAGCGCGGCGAAGATCGGCAACATGCAGCTCTTTCAAAATGCCACTGGCTTTCCGATGTTGCTCATGTCCGATACTCTGCACGACACAATGATGGAAAGCAAAATTAGCGGTCTGCAATTCGAAAAACAGATTGTCGATTAGTGGCTGCAGTGCGCTGGACGCAGCAACCGTCATCCTCGGGCTTGTCCCGAGGACCCATGCGTCAGCGTGCTCCCTGCCGATGGAATGGGCCACACGCTGGATCCTCGGCATGAAGCCGAGGTTGACAGATTAGGCAAGCGCAGGTGAAGCGAGCCTAAAACCGCCCCGTGATCCCGACCACCGGGCCCTGCTGCGTCACGTCGAATTCGTAGCGATCGATGCCGCCGCCCTGCACGTAGTCCACCGACAGCGCCTTCCAGCCGAGGTAGCCGTCGAAATCGATGGCGGCGTGCGAGCCGAGATAGAAATTGTAGGTCGCGAGCGCCTGCCACGTGAAGCGGCTGCCCCAGTTGAAGCCGCCGAAGTCGCCGCGCACCACGAAGTAGTCCGTCGGGCTGTGCTGATAGGTGATGCGTGCGCCGATGAACGGGTCGACCCAGTCGACGCCGCCCGACCGCGCCAGCGCCCTGTTGCCGGACACGATGAGCCCGTCCACATTGAGCGTCCCATCGAGCGCCACGTCGACGTCGATCTCCTGGTGCCAATAGCGGCCGCCGACGAGCAGGTCGAGCGTCGTATCAGCAGCACCTTCGCCGGGCCCCATGCGCCAGCGGTTGGTCTCGTACATGCCGCCGAATTCGACGATCCACTGCTTGTAGTCGGCCTCGATCGCCGCGCCGACCGAGCCGCTGACGTGCGGCGAGAATTGTTTCGAGCGCGCGAAGCTGCCCGAGCTTCCGTTCTTTGTGAACATGACGTCCGAGAACAGTGTGATCGCGCCGCGCCGCGCCTCCTGGTAGCTCATCCAGGCAAAATCGAGCGAGCCCAGCACCTGGGCGGGGTTCTGCTGGATCGAGAAATCGCGGCCCCTGACGGTCGCGTCGCCGTCGATCCACGGCAGCCATGCGTAGGGCGTGAACTTGAAGCGCCAGCCGCTCGGGCCGGGCTTGATCGGCGATTGCGCCGTCTGCGTTACGGTGCCGTCCGCGTGCGCCGCGCTCGCACCGAGCACGGCAACCATGGCCACCATCGCTATCCTGGACATGCACATCCCCAGCCTCCCTCGCGGGATTCCCACAGGATGTGCACAGTGTCTGATTCGCTCAGGTATCGTAGTGATTCAACCGCCACACCCGCCGCAGCCGGCGTCACGGACCATCTGGAAAAACCAGCGCTGCGGTGAAGCGCGCGCCCCAGCCGTGCGCGCCTGTATCCGTGTTCTGCACCCAGTAGCGTACGCCCGGCCCGATGCTGAGCGCCACGCCGCCGAGCCGGATCAGCTTCGTCGCAGAAAAGTTGATCGGCACCGACGCTTCGTCGTCCGCCCAGTAGTAGAAGGTCTCGCTCTCGACGCCGATCGTCCACGCATCCTTCGTCGTGTAGCTGAGGAAGGGCTGCAGATAGAGCTCATTGATGTCGGCCTCGAGCACGCTGCCACCGACCGACCACAGCTGCCGCGTCAGCAGTCCCATCGACCACGGCCCGTCCGGCTGCCAAACCACCGCCGCGGTTGGACCGAGGCTCCATTTCTCCGAGCCGAGCTTGTCGCTGCTCGCTGGAAACCCGACCACCGGCCCGAGGCCGATGGAGAGTCCGCGTGAAACTGGACCGGTTGGTGAGGCAAAGAAGCTGAGGTTCACGCCGGACAGCCCGTAGTCCGTGCCCGAGCCGGGCGAAACGTCGTTCTGCTCGATGACGGGCATGAACAGGCGCGTGATGACGTTCCACTCGGGCGTCAGATGCAGCGGTAGCACCGGCTCCAGCCGCAGATAATTTGTGGTTCCGTCCTCCGCCGAGCCGATCTGCCCGTCCCAATTGTACTGGACCGGCGCCGTCACCAGATCCGCGATCGGGTTGGCAACCTTTTTGGCGAGCCGGAACAGCTCTTCATCAGCCGCGACCGCAGGTCCGGCAATGACCACCAGGGCTGCAGCGAGTAGGGCGCGGATCACGTTCGGCCTCGGCACAGAACGCGGCACTTCTGACGTGCACAATGGCCGATTCTGCGATCGGGCGCGAAACGCAGCGCCGCCTGGGTCACCGCAAAACCGCGATCAGCCGAAGATGTAGTCGATGATGTAAGTGCGTGCGTCCGGCGGCAGATCCGGCGGCGGCTTCACGAACTTGGCGCGATGGATGGCGTTGACGGCCGCATCGTCCATCGCCTTGTTGCCGCTCGATTTCAGCACGCGCACATAGAGCAGGTCGCCCTGCTGCGTGATCTGGAAGGAGACCAGCACACGGCCCCACAGCGCGACCGGTGCCGGCCGCGTCTTCATCAATGCGTCGATGACGCTCTTCGAGAACGCGTCCGATTTGCCGCCCGCGCCGACACCGCGCACCTGCATGCCCCCGCCCGACATCGTCGCCTGCTGCTGAGCCTGCGGACGCCGCGGCTTGCGTTCGTAATGCGCCTTGACCTGCTCCTGCAGGTCGGTCGCCGCCGCGTCGAGCATCGCTTCGAGGTCGGGCAGTGACGGCTGGCCACTCTCCTGACCCTTGTCCTTTTCCTCGCTCTCCTTCTCGACCTCCTTTTCGGGCTCCTCCTTTTCAGGTTCCTTTTCCGGGTCCTTCTCTGCCTTCTCGTCCGGCTTCTGCTGCTCGGGTTGCCCGGGGGGGGGCTGCTCGACCGGCGGCTGCGGCAGAGCCGCCTGCTGCTGTGGTTGCGGCGGCGCGGGTGTCGGCGGACCGTTCGCGCCTTCCTGCCACTTCTCCGTCTTGGCCTTGAAGTCGGGTTCGGGAACGAGCTCGACACTGACGGTGTCGCCGCCCTGGCCGCGCCGCTCGCGCTCCTGCTGCTCCAGTTCGTGCTGGATGGAAGAAAGGCCGCCGAGGTTCATCACCTGCGCGGCGACGATCAGCACGTACACCAGCGTCACGAACGCCGCGCTCGCCCAAACCCTGCGCTCGCTGCGGTCGATGCGGGTATTGATCCGCTGCTCGGGATCGAGCACGCCGACGAGATCTGTGCCGCCCTCCGCTGCCGCATCGGCAGCGTTGGCGTCAGCGTCTGCGGCGGACGCACCTTTCCCGCCTTCCGGCTTGTCGCCAGGCACGCCTTCGGGCGGTCCGGCCGGCGACGTCTCCGCAGCCAGCTCCTCCGCCACTTTCGCGATATCGGCCATCGAGGCTCGCGAATCCGCTCTTGAAACCTTGCCTGAGTTTAGCGCGCTCACAGCCGTCCGCTTGCGGCCAATTCGCCACCATGCACACCGGAAACACTTCGAAACAATGTGGGGAGGGTCCTGCGCAAAACCACCGGGACGCGGCGTCAAACCACGGCGAGCAGCCCAGCGTTGGTCTCGGCCACGGCCAGTGCTGGGTTTCGCGTCGGCTCAACTCAAACTGGTCGGCGCCTAACCCCCGACGAGCTTCATCTCGAAGGCGCCGGCGTTCTCGTTGGCCGCGGAGTCGATCATGCCGCCGATAGGCCCGAGCAGGATGCTGGGGCCGAAGCTGTCCGAGCGAGGCTGCACCTCGAGCCTGTAGGTCTGTCCCGCCACGGCATTGAGCTTCACCTTGTACTCGCCGGGGTACGACCACGCGGAGGCGGCGAGCGTATTGTTACCGGCTGGGATGTCGACCAGCGCGGTGCCGCCTCTATCGACAGAGGCCACCTTCTCCCCATCGACCGTGATGGTGGCAGGCGCGGCCGCATACAGCATCGCAGTCGTCCGGTTGATGGTGACGCGCGCTTTTCCGGGCGCGATCGGTGTGTTTGCGAGTGACGCGGTTTCTAACCCGTCCGATCCAGCGCACCCGCTGACCAAAGGCATGAGGATTAGGATTGGAACGGCTGGCATGGCGGCCATCAGCAGACTTCGTGCAGAGCGCCAGATCCACTTCGACCACCCGCCGATCGCCCTTGCCTGCATCACACCACGGTCCCCTGATTGCCCCGGCCGTCCATGCGCATCTGCGCAGCGGCCGCGTCCGCAGCCATCATCGATTCCAACATATATTGCGGGTTGCAGACAGGCCGGGCCGCACCAATCCCGGCACGCGCAGCAGGAAAGTCACACTTTGAGAACAGTGACTCGACCAAAAAGAACAAAAAGTGTACATTCGAGTCGAATTGAGAACGCTGCTGCCTTGCCATATAGGTGAACGAGATGACGAACCGGCCGGAATTGAAGGTCGTTGAGGGGGGTGCGATGGACAAGATGAAGGCGCTGGAGGCGGCGCTCTCCCAGATCGAGAAGATGCACGGCAAGGGCTCGGTCATGCGCCTCGGCGCCAGCGACCAGTCCATGGACGTGGAGGCGATCTCCACCGGCTCGCTCGGTCTCGACATCGCGCTGGGCATCGGCGGCCTGCCGCGCGGCCGCGTCATCGAGATCTACGGCCCTGAATCCTCTGGCAAGACGACCCTCTCGCTTCAGGTCGTGGCCGAAGCCCAGAAGACCGGCGGCATCTGCGCCTTCGTTGACGCCGAGCATGCGCTCGACCCCGTCTACGCCAGGAAGCTCGGCGTCAAGGTCGAGGATCTCCTGATCTCGCAGCCCGACAGCGGCGAGCAGGCTCTCGAGATCGCCGATACCCTGGTGCGCTCTGGCGCCGTCGATGTGCTGGTGGTCGACTCGGTTGCGGCTCTGACGCCCAAGGCCGAGCTCGAAGGCGAGATGGGCGATATGCAACCCGGCATGCAGGCGCGCCTGATGAGCAAGGCGCTGCGCAAGCTGACCGGCTCGATCTCCAAGTCCGGCTGCATGGTCATCTTCATCAACCAGATCCGCATGAAGATCGGCGTCATGTTCGGCAACCCCGAAACGACGACGGGCGGCAATGCCCTGAAGTTCTACGCCTCGGTCCGCCTCGACATCCGCCGCATCGGCCAGATCAAGGAGCGCGAGGAGGTCGTCGGCAACCAGACCCGCGTCAAGGTCGTCAAGAACAAGGTCGCTCCCCCGTTCAAGCAGGTCGAGTTCGACATCATGTACGGCGAGGGGATTTCGAAGCTCGGCGAACTGATCGACCTTGGCTCCAAGGTCGGTGTGGTCGAGAAGTCGGGCGCCTGGTTTTCCTATGAGGGCGAGCGCATCGGCCAGGGCCGCGAGAACGCCAAGGCGTTCCTGAAGGCAAATCCCAAGATCGCCGCCGCCATCGAAAAGGCCGTCCGCCAGAACGCGGGCCTCATCGTCGACAAGCTGATGATCGAGGAGGAGCCTGACGCGGACGGCGAGGAGCCGGACGAGGATGGCGTGCTGCCCGACGACGAGGGCGCCAAGAAGCCGGCCCGCGCCAAGCGCTGATCGCCAGCTTCCGCAAGGCTATCGAACGGCGCCGGTTCTCCGGCGCCGTTTTGTTGTCCGGCAGGACGCGCCAACGGGCAGAAACCGGGGGGCTCTGCTAGAAAGCGCCGCAGGCGCTTGACACGGAGCCGTCCGATCCGCGACGGATAAGCCCGGCAAATCGGGCGCAAGGCATGCGGCCCGGCTTCCAATCGCCCTCCGACAGCGACCGTTCGAAAGCGACCCATGGCCTCCGTCAACGACATCCGCCGCGCGTTTCTCGACTTCTTCAAGAAGAACGGCCACGAGGTCGTGCCGTCCTCGCCCCTGGTGCCGCGCAACGACCCGACGTTGATGTTCACCAACGCCGGCATGGTCCAGTTCAAGAACGTCTTCACCGGCCAGGAGACGCGCCCCTACGTGCGGGCGGCGTCCTCCCAGAAGTGCGTCCGCGCCGGCGGCAAGCACAACGACCTCGACAACGTCGGCTACACCGCGCGCCACCACACCTTCTTCGAGATGCTCGGCAACTTCTCGTTCGGCGACTACTTCAAGGAGCAGGCGATCCCGCTCGCGTGGAACCTGCTGACCAAGGATTTCGGTCTCGATCCCAAACGCCTCACCATCACCGTCTACCACACTGACGACGAGGCCTACGACATCTGGAAGAAGCTGACCGGCTTCTCCGATGACAAGATCATCCGCATCGCGACCAACGACAACTTCTGGCAGATGGGCGACACCGGCCCGTGCGGGCCCTGCTCGGAGATCTTCTTCGATCACGGCGACAAGATCTTCGGCGGACCGCCCGGCTCCAAGGACGCCGACGGCGACCGCTTCGTCGAGATCTGGAATCTCGTGTTCATGCAGTATGAGCAGCTGCCGGGCGGCGAGCGTGTCAACTTACCCAAGCCTTCGATCGATACGGGCATGGGCCTGGAGCGCGTTGCCGCGGTGCTGCAGGGCGTCACCGACAACTACGACATCGACCTCTTCAAGGCGCTGATCGCCGCGTCCGTGCAAGCAACCGGCGTTGCCGCGACCGGCGAGCACAAAGCCTCGCACCGCGTCATCGCCGACCACCTGCGCGCTTCGAGCTTCCTCATCGCCGACGGCGTGCTGCCGTCCAACGAAGGCCGCGGCTACGTGCTTCGCCGCATCATGCGCCGCGCCATGCGCCACGCGCATCTCCTCGGCGCCGAGGAACCGCTGATGCATCGCCTCGTGCCCGCGCTCGTGCACGAGATGGGCGACACCTACCACGAGCTGCAGCGCGCCCAGCCGCTCATCACCGAGACGCTGATGCTCGAGGAGCGGCGCTTCAAGAAGACACTGGAAAAGGGTCTCGGCCTGCTCGGTGACGCGACCGAGAGCCTGAAGCAGGGCGACGTGCTGTCCGGCGAGACCGCGTTCAAACTCTACGACACCTTTGGCTTCCCGCTTGACCTCACCGAGGATGCCCTGCGCGCGCGCGGCGTCACCGTCGACACCGACGCGTTCAACGCGGCGATGGAGCGCCAGAAGGCCGAGGCCCGCAAAGCCTGGAAGGGCTCCGGCGAGGCCGCCACCGAATCCATCTGGTTCGAGGTGAAGGAGAAGGTCGGCGCCACCGAATTCCTCGGCTACGACACGGAAAGCGCGGCCGGCGAAATCGTCGCGCTCGTCAAGGACGGCAAGGAGGTGAAAAGCCTCAAGTCCGGCGACGAAGCCGCGATCATCGTCAACCAGACACCGTTCTACGGCGAATCCGGCGGCCAGGTCGGCGACGAAGGCGTCATCGTCGGCGCCAAGGGCGCGCTGTTCCGGGTCACCGACACGATGAAAAAGGCCGGCGGCCTGTTCGTGCATTTTGGCAAGGTCGAAAAGGGCGGCTTCAAGAACGGCGAGGCGGTCGATCTCGATGTCGATCACGCCAATCGCGCCGCCATCCGAGCCAACCACTCTGCGACCCATCTCCTGCACGAGGCCTTGCGTCAGGTGCTCGGTCCGCACGTCGCGCAGAAGGGCTCGCTCGTCGCGCCCGGCCGCCTGCGCTTCGACTTCTCCCACCAGAAGCCGATGACCGCCGAGGAGATCGCCGAAGTCGAGAACCGCGCCAACGCCATCGTTCTGCAGAACGCGCCCGTCGAGACGCGCCTGATGGCGCTCGAGGACGCGATGCAGTCCGGCGCCATGGCGCTGTTCGGCGAGAAATACGGCGATGAAGTCCGCGTGGTCTCCATGGGCGAAAGTCCAGGCGTCGGACAAAGGAACGAGAGCAATAAAAGGTGGTCGGTGGAATTGTGCGGCGGCACGCACGTCAAGCGCACCGGCGACATCGGCCTCGTAAAGGTCCTCGCCGAATCCGCGAGCGCGTCCGGCGTCCGCCGCATCGAAGCGCTCACCGCCGACGCCGCGCGAACCTACCTGTCCCAGCAGGAGGGCCGCATCCGCGAGATCGCCTCGGCGCTGCACGTGCGCCCCGAAGACGTGGCCGATCGCGTGAAGGCTCTCGTCGATGAAAGAAAGCAGCTCGAGCGCCAGCTCGCGGAAGCCAAGAAGCAACTCGCACTGACGGGCGGCCCCGCGGCTGCAGGTGGCGGCGAGCAAGGCGCTGGCATCAAGTCGATCGGCGACGTGAAGCTCCTTGCACGCACGGTCCAGGGCCTCAACCCGAAGGACCTCCGCGGCCTGATCGATGACGGCAAGAAGCAGGTCGGGTCCGGCATTGTTGCCATTGTCGGCGTCACCGAAGATGGCAAGGCAGGCCTCGCCGTCGGCGTCACCGACGACCTGACGAAGAAGTGGAACGCGGTCGATCTCGTGAAAGCGGGAGCCGAGGCGCTCGGCGGCAAGGGCGGCGGCGGCCGTCCGGACATGGCGCAGGCCGGCGGACCTGACGGCTCGCGCGCCGGCGCTGCACTCGAGGCCATCGAGGCGCGGCTCAACGCGGCGTGAAAGTCACAACTGCGAATTTATTCGCGGTAAGGAATCTTGACTGCCATAATTGCAGGATCTTTTGGCGTTTGATCGCCGATCGACGCAGGCAGCGCACGCTCGCTCCGGCCACTAGCGGGTGAATACATGACGGCTGAAGGCACCGACTTCACGGTCTATCGCGAAGCGATGGTGATCCTCGCCACCGCCGCGGTGCTCGTGCCGATAGGGCAGCGCTTCAAGCTCAGCCCCATCCTCGGCTTCCTCATCGCCGGCGCCGTGCTCGGTCCCCACTGCCTGGGCTCGCTCACCGGCGTTCTGCCGCCGTTGAAGTGGATCACCGTTTCGGAGGAGCGTGGTCTTGGCGCCATCGCCGAGTTGGGCGTCGTCTTCCTGCTCTTCATCATCGGCCTCGAGCTGTCGTTCAAGCGCCTGATCACCATGCGCCGCCTGGTGTTCGGATTAGGCACGGCGCAAATCGCCATATCGGCGCTGATCATCGGCGGCATCGCGGCCCTGCTCGGAGCCAAGGCGGCGGCCGCGACCATCATCGGCCTCTCGCTGGCGCTCTCATCGACCGCCGTCGTGATCGAGGTGCTGTCGCGTAAAGGCCGCCTCAGCACGACCACGGGCCGCACATCGTTCGCAATCCTGCTGATGCAGGATCTCGCCGTCGTCCCGCTGCTGTTTCTCGTTTCCATCCTAGGTCCCGAGCACGAGGGCAGCCTCATCGGCGGCCTCGCGCAGGCGTTCGGGCAGGCGCTCTTCATCATCGGCGCGATTGCGATCGTCGGCACCGCGCTTCTGCGGCCGCTGTTCCGTCTCGTCGCTTCGGCTGAATCGACCGAGCTGTTCGTCGCCGCCGCGCTCTTGGTCGTCGTCGGCAGCGGGCTCGTGACGGCCGCGGCCGGACTGTCGATGGCGCTCGGCGCGTTCGTCGCCGGCCTGTTGTTGTCCGAGACCGAGTATCACCGCGCCATCGAGGCGACGATCGACCCGTTCAAGGGTCTGCTTCTCGGCGTATTCTTCTTCTCGGTCGGCATGAGCCTCGACCTCGCCTCGCTGATTTCCAATCCGCTGCCCATCCTCGCCGGCATCCTCGGCCTCCTGCTGATAAAAGGCGGCGTGCTCGTGGCGCTTTTGCGCATCTTCCGTGTGTCGTGGCCATCCACCATCGAGACTGCGGTTCTGCTCGGCCCGGGCGGAGAGTTCGCGTTCATCGTCATCGGTCTGGCGACGGCCGCCGGCATCATCGCGCCGGACCGCGGCGCGCTCGTGCTCGCGATCACGTCTTTCTCGATGGCGCTGATCCCCGTGCTCGACCACTTTGCCCGCCACATGTCGCGAAGGGTAACGGCTCAGCAGCCACCCAATCCGGCAACGATCGTGCAACCGCCGCAGGAGCAGGTCGATGCCGTCGTGATAGGCGCCGGGCGCGTCGGCCGCCTCGTGTCCGATATGCTGACGCGGCACAAGGTCAAGCACATCATCGTCGAGAATGACGCCTCGGCCGTGGGACGTCTGCGCGCCGACGGGCTGCCCGTCTACTTCGGCGACGCGAAGAACCCGCTGTTCCTGAAACGCTGCGGCCTGGACAATGCACGGGGCGTGGTGATCACCGTCAACAAGGCATCAACCGTCAGCGAGATCGTTGCTGCCGTACGCGAGATGCGCGACGACATTCTCATCGTCGCCCGTGCCCGCGACGCCGAGCACGCTCGCCAACTTTATAAGCAGAGAGTGACGGACGCCGTCCCCGAGACGATCGAGGCGAGCCTTCAGCTGTCCGAAGCGACGCTCGTCGGCCTCGGCGTCCCGACAGGTCCGGTGATCGCGTCCATCCACGAAAAGCGCGACGAGTTCCGCGAGCAGCTGCAAGGCGCAGCCGGCCGGCCGACGCGTGGCCTACGCGCCAGCCAGCTCAAGAAGACAAGCTGACGGCGCTTCGGCCTCCGGCATGCGCTTACGGCGCCGGTGCTGGTGCAGGTGTCGTTGGCGTCGTAGCCGTTGGCGCAGCGGCCGGCTGCGTGACCTCGCCCGGGCTGCGAATGGCGCCGCCAAAGAACAACATCGCGCATGTGGCGAAAAATGCGATCAACACGATCACCGCCAGCGGAGAGGTACGCGCCTTCGGCACCACTTTCCGCACCACCACGTCTTCGGAGTCGACGTCCGTCTCTTCAGCAATGACTCGGGCCATGGCTTTCACTCCAATCCACACAAAACTGTAGTGAAAACCTGCAACCGGCCGGCATTGTTCCCGCGACTACCAGGGCACCCGGAATGGAACGCCCGCACGCGATCGGCGTTCTGGCGCCATGGATATGCCGCTACGCGACGACTGGTCGGAGATTTTCTCGGAAAAGCCGATGCCGCGCCGGCATCTACAGCGCTGCACGGTGGAGAAGCCCTCGCTCGACCCGAAGCCGCTGACCGCAAACAATGACCCCGAGCCGCCGATCGTCATCGAGCCGATCGCCCACCGGCGCACGTCTTAACGTGCACTCGCGCGAACTGCGGGCGCGATGCGGTCGACGCGGTTGGTCCATATCCCACCCGGATAGTCCTTCGGCAGTCCCGAAAGCTGTGCGACTTCGTCGATGCCGGAAGTGCCGAACGACCCATCATATGGGCCGAGCACGAACACGCTGACCTTCGCGTCAGCCATGCGCTGCATGAACTTGGCCGGCCAGCCCCACAGCCACGGCGCGACGTTGATGGGCACGAACATCAGCCCATTGCGACACGCATCCGGCACGTGACCAGTCCAGCCGAGCGCGACGTAATTCAACAGGCAGTTCTGCATCGACCTCTTGGAGCCGATTGCGACATCGGCAAGCTTGTCATGCACCAGCTCCACCGGTGGTGATCCACCGTAAACCATCAGCCGCGCGCGGGCCTCAGGCGTCAGCTTGGCGAGATACGCCGTTAGCATTTCACCCTCGGACAGATCGTTGCTCTTCACATTGATGAGAAAGCGCTTGTCCGGAAACCTGGCCAGCACCTCGTCCAGCGACGGCAGCAGGCCGACGCCTTTGCCGCGCAACGGATACGTCTTGCCGCCATCGGCCGTGTATCCGTACCCGACGTCGAGTGCCTTCAGGTCGGCCAGCGTGTGCTCGCGCGTCACGCCCTTGCCCTCGGTGCGGCAATCGAGCGTCCAGTCGTGGAACACTGCGAACTGGCCGTCCGTCGTCGGGTGAATGTCGAACTCGACGATGTCGGCGCCAGCGTTGAAGGCCGCCTCCATCGACGGCAGCGTGTTCTCGATGAAGCCGTGCTCGGGCGGATGGATGCGTGTTGCCGTGCAGGTATCGCGGCCGAGATCCTCGCGCGTGTACGTCTGCGCCAGACCGCGATGCGCCACTAGCAGCGGCTTACCTCCTGAGGGCGGAGTGAAGAGCGACGTATTGTTGAGCCAAGCGAAGGCCGCAAAGCCGATAGCGACGAGCAGCAGGTAGCGCAAAAACCTCTTCATCGGGCGATGAGCTCTGGGTCCGGTTTCTGGGCGGCAACAAACGGGTCCAAAGCGGCATCGCGAGGGCGGCGCCATGGCGGCGCGATATTTACCTTCCCGCGGTGACCCGACGGCCCTCACGCCGCCGCGTTGCCGAGGGCATGCTATGAAGCGCCAGCGGCATCTCGATCTTAGCCCACGGGGAATCTCCAATGCATAAGTTGAAATTCACGCTCGCCTCAGCGACGGCCGTTGCCGCAGTCCTTCTCGCCGCCGCGCCCGCCAGCGCCGCCCACGTCCAGATCGGCGTGTTGACGTGCAAGGTGGCCGGCGGTCCCGGCTTCGTGTTCGGCTCGAGCAAGGATCTCGAGTGCAAGTTCGAGGGCATCAATGGGCTGAAGGAGCCCTATCACGGCGCCATCACCAAGTTCGGCATCGACATCGGCTTCACCGGCAGCTCGTACATGGTGTGGACCGTGCTCGCGCCGTCCTCGAACGTGCCGGAAGGCGCGCTCGCCGGAAACTACGGCGGCGTATCGGCTGAGGCGACGGTCGGTCTCGGCGTCGGCGCCAACGCGCTGCTCGGCGGCTTCCAGCAGTCGATCGCTCTGCAGCCGCTCAGCGGTCAGGTGCAGGAAGGCTTGAACATCGCCGTCGGCATCTCCGAGCTCTCCCTTCGTCCGGGCCGCTAACGGTCAGCTGGGTTGAGCATCGCGAACCCAACGCTTGATTGATGCGGATAGGCGCTGGGTCGGCCCTGCTGCAACCCAACGCACAACCGGGCGGCAGGATCACCACTTCGCCGTGGACCAATCGATGGCGGCGAAATCCGTTACCAGGGCAACGACGTCGCCATTCGTATCGTAGCCGAACCAGGACGCGTAGAAGCCGTCGCCCCAGCCGCTGTGGAACATGACGGCGTTCGCCGCGCCGAGCGGCAAGTCCAGCAGAAACGAGTGCGGCCCGATCATCTTCGGTCCGTTGGCTTCGCCCTCGGTTTGCCAAGCCTCCCAGGCGTCCTCGTTGGCATCCAGAAGCCTGGCCGCCTCCCTGCCTGCGAGCGGATCGAAGAACGAGCCCGTGCCGGCATCGACGCCGTAGCCGAAGATCTCGTTCGGCTTCAGCGTTGCAGTGTCTTGGCCCTCGATCACCGCCATCGACCAGCGCACCACCGGCGCTAGCTTGAAATCGACCCGCGCGAACGCGACGCGAAGCCCGCCGGATGGAAAGTTTGCCACCGCCAGCCGCACCGGAAACGCGCCAATCGGCGTCGCCTGCTTGAACGGCTTGGCATTGGAGAGCGCGATGAACGGATCGGCGGCGCACACTTGGCCGCTCGGGAGTTTGAGCAGGCCAACCTCGACGACCTTGAACGCGACCGTCTCGGCGCGCGTCTCGCCTTGGTGTTCGTCCCTGGTCTCGACAGTAAAGCCGGGTGCGAAGGCCTTTTCGAAAGCCGCAGCGTGATCAGGCCCCCCGTCCGATGCCGGAGAAGCCCGCGTCGAGCAGAGCAGCGCGAGAACTGCGGCAACGGCGGTGGAGACCCGGCGCAGCATCACGCCGCCTTCGTCATCTCAACCTGCAGGTGCTGGTCGACCTTGTCGAGGAAGCCGGTGGTCGACAGCCATTTCTGCTTGTCGCCGACCAGCAGGGCCAGATCCTTCGTCATGAAGCCGGACTCGACCGTGCGGATGCACACTCGCTCCAGCGCCGCCGCGAAGTCGGCCAGCGCCTTGTTGTCGTCGAGCTTGGCGCGATGCGCCAGCGCGCGCGTCCACGCGAAGATCGAGGCGATGGAGTTGGTCGACGTCTCCTTGCCCTTCTGATGCTCGCGATAGTGGCGCGTGACGGTACCGTGCGCGGCTTCGGCTTCCACGGTCTTGCCGTCCGGCGTCATCAGCACGCTGGTCATCAGGCCCAGCGAGCCGAACCCCTGCGCCACGATGTCGGACTGCACGTCGCCGTCGTAGTTCTTGCACGCCCACACATAGCCGCCCGACCACTTCAGCGCCGATGCAACCATGTCGTCGATCAGGCGATGCTCGTACCACAGCTTCCGCTTGTCGAACTCCGCCTTGAAGTCGGCATCGAACACCTCCTGGAACAGATCCTTGAAGCGCCCGTCGTAGGCCTTCAGGATCGTGTTCTTTGTGGAAAGATATGCCGGATAGTTGCGGTTCAGCGCGTAGTTGAACGTCGCGCGCGCGAACTCGCGGATTGAATCGTCGAGATTGTACATCGCCATGGCAACGCCGGCACCGGGCGACTTGTAAACTTCCTTCTCGATCACCGCGCCGTCCTCGCCGACGAACTTTATCGTCAGCGTGCCCTTGCCGGGGAAGCGGAAGTCGGTGGCGCGATACTGATCGCCGAATGCGTGGCGGCCGATGACGATCGGCTGCGTCCAGCCGGGCACCAGGCGCGGCACGTTCTTGCAGATGATCGGCTCGCGGAAAATGACGCCGCCGAGGATGTTGCGGATGGTGCCGTTAGGGCTCTTCCACATTTCCTTGAGGTTGAACTCTTTGACGCGCGCCTCGTCCGGCGTGATGGTCGCGCACTTCACCCCGACGCCATGCTTCTTGATCGCGTTGGCGGCGTCGACGGTGACCTGATCGCTGGTGGCGTCGCGGTTCTCGACCGAAAGATCGTAGTACTCGAGCGGCACGTCGACGTACGGGAGGATCAGCTTGTCCTTGATCAGCTTCCAGATGATGCGGGTCATCTCATCGCCGTCCAGCTCGACGACGGTGCCGGTAACTTTGATCTTCTGCATCGTGATCCCTTGAAGTGGGTGGGTGCTGAGCTGCACATTAGCCACGGTGCTGCGCCGCAACAAGGTTGTGCGGCGGGTCGCGTGAAGAAGACGCGGGGGCCGTCCGGCGTCCCGGCGCTAGCCAGGCCACTCGCTCATCCTGGGGCCATCTCACGCAGTCCCGACGTGCAACGCGCGGACCATTGCGCCGCGCCGAGTTTGTCGCCTTCCGGCGGTCTGCTATGGGGAGGGTTCATTCCCGACGGCATATCGAAGGCCTGAAACCCCGTGACGGCGCAACCTCAGTTTCCCATCACTACAGCAATTGTAGACGGCATGAAGACCCCGATGGTGGGGACGACCGGCCTCCCGGTCGCGGTCATCGTGCACGCCTGCCACGAACGGATGATCGACCCCGCCCTCGCTGAACTCGCGATCCCTGGCCTTGACCGCGCCACGCTCGATCCGCTGCTGACCTACTGCGCCAGGCTCAATTGCGAGGCGGACGACGCTACATGTCCGGGCTGCAAACGGCGCACCGAGGCGCTGGGAATTCATTCCCTCGACGACTTCATCGCGCGCCACAAGGAGATCGTCGTCGGTGATGGCGCGGCGCGACTGGTGGGGCAGGGGGAGGGCACGCTGCATACGCCGGCTCTCGCCGCGCTGGAAAAGACCTGGTCGGGTGAAAACTACTGGTTTTGGGCGCGCCGCGTGTTGCGCAAGCTGCGTCACGGTCTTCGTCGCGCCACCATGTCCCATGAACCCTTCGCAGGTGCCGGCGAGACGCCGGCGGTCATCCTCATGGAGCCGCAGCTTCCCGACAACATCGGCATGGTCGCCCGCGCCATGGCCAACTTCGGGCTGGATGACCTCCGCCTCATCGCCCCCCGCGACGGCTGGCCCAACGAGAAAGCGCGCATCGCGGCATCTGGCGCCAACTACGTCATCGATGATGCGACCGCCTTCCCCTCCCTGGAGCAGTCCATCGGCGACGTGAACTGGCTGGCGGCGACAACCGCGCGTCAGCGCGACCTGCGCAAACCCGTCATGACCCCGCTCGAGGCGGTGGCCGAAATGCGTGCCCGAATCGCCAGGGGTGAGCGCTGTGCAGTGCTCTTCGGCCGCGAACGCTCCGGTCTCGAAACCACCGAGATCGCCAACGCCGACGCGCTCATCATGATCCCGGTAAATTCTCGTTTCGCTTCTCTCAACCTCGCCCAGGCAGTCCTGATCCTGGGCTATGAGTGGATGAGGGCCAGCGAGGGCCAGAGCCTCGGCCGCGTAACCACATATGAGCGCCCGCTCGAAACCGGGCTCTACATGAACGACGACCGGTTGGCCACTAAAGAGGAACTCGTCGGATTCTTCGAACATATTGAAGGGGAACTGGAGCTTAGCGGCTTCTTCAATCCGTCGCACAAGCGTGCAACGGTCGTCCGCAACCTTCGCACCATGTTCACCCGCATGGGCGCGACCGAACAGGAAATCCGCACCCTTCGTGGTATTGTTGCAACGCTCGCCAGAGGCAAGGGAAATGCCCGCAAGTCGTCTTCCTAGCTGCCATGTTCTGGCCAAGTTTAAAGCCGAGCGATGCCGCTCCCAACGAGCTGATTACGCTCCAGCGTGCACGGGTGAACGCCGTTAGAGCCAACAGTAACAATATAACACAGGGACGGTTTCAGGAGATGTCGATCATGAAATGGGCGGGGAGGGGTTGGGCGTACGCGGTATTGATGACCGCTGCGGCTTTCGCGGCAGCGCCTGCCAGCGCACAGGAGCTGTCCGAGAAGGCCACGCGCACCTTCATGGAGTACGCTTGGACGCTCACGCCCGAGCGCTTCACCAAGCCCAATGGCGAAACGATCCTGATCGATAAGACCAAGCGCGACGATGTCATGGTTCCGCTCGACGTTGCCCGCGAGGTGATCCGCGTCGGCCGTCTGTCGGCGCATGCGCAGGTCTGCAATCTCGCTCAGGAACAAGCCGACAACCACTCCTCGCTGATGCGCCGTCAGTCGCAGTCGAAGAAGTGGAATCCGCAGCAGATGGTTTACATCAACCAGCTCCACCTGACGGTCGTGATGTTGCTGACCGGCCGGATCAAGCTGGTCGAGCGGCCTGAGGGCCCACCCGCCAAAGGTGCCGACCCTGCCAAGGACGCTGCCAAGGAGGTCGTTGTCGCCGAGGAAGCCCAGAAGGCGACCCAGACCTGCACCGAGGAGCAGAAGGACAAGGTCAAGGAGCTGATCGCGACGTACGTGAAGTCCGGTCCGGCCCTCGCCTCGCGCAGCCCGGCAGCAGCACCCGCACCCGGAGCCACGGCCTCGACGCCTAAGTAAGGCTCTGCGGCCTCAAGGGGCGCCGAGGTTGACGGCGCGCCTGACAATGGGTATCTAGCCACACCTGACGCGGGCCAAACGTTAATGGCCCGCGTTTTAGTTGCGCACCTGTGGTGGCACCGGATTTCCGGTTCTGCCTGTCGGTCCGGGGGCATACGCCAGCCGGGCAGAGGAGGGGGCGCTCCACATCAAGCAATCAAAGCTGGAGTGCTGTTACCATGACCAAGCGCATTCGCGCCAAGCACAAGATCGATCGCCGCCTGGGTGAGAATATCTGGGGCCGTCCCAAGAGCCCGCTCAACCGCCGCGAATCCCGTCCCGGCCAGCACGGCGAGCGCCGCGTGCAGAAGCTGTCGGACTACGGCCAGCAGCTCAAGGCCAAGCAGAAGCTCAAGGGCTACTACGCCAACCTCAACGAGCGCCAGTTCCACCGCATCTACGTCGAGGCCTCGCGCCTCAAGGGCTCGACCTCCGAGCACGTGATCGGCCTGCTGGAGCGCCGTCTCGACGCTATCGTCTATCGCGCCAAGTTCGTGCCGACGGTTTTCGCCGCCCGCCAGTTCGTCAGCCACGGCCACGTGAAGGTCAACGGCCGCCGCGTGACGGTGTCGAGCTTCCGCTGCAAGCCCGGCGACGTCGTCGAGGTGAAGGAGAAGTCGCGCCAGATGCCGCTGGTGCTCGAGGCCATCAAGAGCGCCGAGCGCGATGTGCCGGACTACATCGAGGCCGACCACAACCGCATGAGCGCCAAGTTCGTGCGCGTGCCGACGCTGTCGGACGTGCCGTACCCGGTGCACATGGAGCCGAACCTGGTGGTCGAGTTCTACTCGCGCTAATCGAGCGTTCTTCTCGCACAATCGAACGTATCGCCGTTAATGCGAATGGCCTCCCTCGGGAGGCCATTTTTGCATTCGGCATGCATGGACAGCACGCGCCGGGCCCGCGCAGCGGTCGTTTCCCTACAGCGGCTCGGGCTCGGCGACCGGCGTTGAAAAACCGGCCTCGTTGCTCAATGCCCGATGACGGCGGCCGGGATTCGTCGGCATCGTCACCACCTGCCCACCGGATAGCGCCGCCGGCATCTCCGACCCGGCCTCCTTCGCGTCGACCACCGGGGCGGGCCGCGCCGCCGGCACCGTATTCGCCCACCCATACGCGAGCATCGTAATGATCGCCGAGGCCGCGAAGAAGTAGACGCCCGGCATCACCACAGCTTCGGTATAGCCCGACGAGTTCACGTAGAAGATCATCAGCGCCAGCACCATGACGTCGGTCATCGAGTAGCGGCCGAGCCATTCCATGGTCGAGATCGAGCGACGGCGGAACTCGGGCGGAAGATCGGGCGAGGTCACCAGCGTCAGCAGGTAGAGCAGTTTCATGAACGGGAAGAACACGGATACCGCGAACACGACGGTGCAGAGGAAGTATTCTTCGCTCTCCCACAGCGCCCAGATGATCGTCGCGATCGAGTGCTCGTTGGTCCACACGTAGACCGTGGTGAAGCGGATCACCGGCAGGATGACGCCGAGCGCGAAGAACACCGTCGCGACGATGATCAGGAAGCTGAGGAGAAAGTTCCGTATCACCGAGAGCTGCTTGGGCACGCGCGGCTCGACGGCCATGATGCCTGCGGTCCCGGCAACGTCCGTCTTCAGCCACGCATATGAGAGGATCATCAGCGCCACGGCGGCGGTGAAGAAATAGACCGCGGGCAGGCTCGCTGCGTCGTAGATGCCCTGGCTCTTCAGGAAGAAGATTGTCAGCGCCAGCACCAGCACGTCATGCATCGACCATTTGCCGATCCACTCGATGGCCTTCAATCGCTTCGAGTGCCGCCGCAGCTCCGCCGCCGGCAGCGTCGACACCAGCAGCAGATAGAGCAGCTTCACGACCGGAAACACGATCGAGAACACGAGGACGACGAGGCCGAGGAACGTCTGTCCCTGCTTCAGCAGCAGTTCGACGGTGGTCAGCAGCGAGTATTCGCTCGTCCAGAAAACGAACTTTGTCAGCCGGAGGATCGGCAGGCTGATGCCGAGCGCCAAGCAGACCGCGGCGCCGATAATGGCAAAGCTCAACAGAAATCGCCGGCCACCGAGCCGCATTGGGTGTTCTTCCTCAAGCATGCGCCGGGGCCGATGCTAGCAAAGCAGGGCGCTGTCGGCACTCAATTGAGGCAGCACGGCAAAACTAGGGCCGCCGAAGTCGGGACAGACTATCCAAGACGCGCTGGCCGCATGACGAAGCCCGCGGCAGCTCCTGCTGCGAGCGCTGCCACGACTGGCATGTATCCGCCAGCGGTCGGACCGAGGGCGGTCTGCAACAAAGCCGACACCATCCCCGCAATCACGCCAGTACCTGCCGCCGTCATCATGGTCGCCCTGTCACGTCCCCCGAACAGCAGATAGCTCCCGGCACCTGCAGCAAGTCCTGCGAGGACGGCAGGCCCGGAGAGGCCGAGGTATGTATTGATGAAATCCCACATGTTCGGAAAATCCCTTTGAACGGAGCGAGCCCAAGCGGCTTCCTGCTCAAACAAGCATGAGCCGTGACGATAGACAGTTACCTGGGGGACGGCCGGGCGAACCACACTGCATTGCTAAAGCGCAAAGACGTCGCTGAAAAACAAAGGGCGCCCAAAAGGCGCCCTCGATGGAAACGGAATGCGTAACGCTGTGCCTGACGGTCAGGCCATCAGTTTCGTCTTGTCGTAGGCAACGCCCTTCTCGTCGAACAGCGCCGTGAGCTCTCCCGCCTGCAGCATCTCGCGGATGATGTCGCAGCCGCCGACGAACTCGCCCTTTACGTAGAGCTGCGGAATCGTCGGCCAGTTGGAGAACTGCTTGATGCCCTCGCGGATGCCCATGTCCTCCATAACGTTGACGTCCTTGAAGTCGACGCCGAGCAGACGAAGGATGTGATCGACCTGGGCCGAGAACCCGCACTGCGGCATGTTCTTGTTGCCCTTCATGAACAGGACGACGTCGTTCGATGCCACGGTCTTGCCGATCCAGTCCTGGACGTCCTGCTGCGGGGTGCTCATTGAGGGGCCTCTCGTGATGCCAATGACGGGGCGCGCGCCCCTATGCCTTGAAGCGCACGTCGCGCTTTCTGCAGCGTAATGTGAGAATTGGCCGACGGAAGTCAATCGGCAGCGCCAATGGGCCCAGTCCGCTGCCTCAATCGGTATTTGCCACCAGGCGGCGTGGCCCCAGACCCCGGGATTTCCACCCGCGGAGGTCTTGACTCTGAAGAACGAAAAACTACCTCGCTCAACGTCGTTAAACCGTCGCTGAGAAAGGAGATTCGGTCATGGCGACAGCATGCTGTGCTTCTAAACCAGCAAACTTACCAACCACCGGAGCCTTTGCCGCTGGAGACGGTAGCAAGCCCCCGCGCATTCCCATCGCCGCCGGCGGGTCCTCCGGGAGGCGCTTCTGCAAGATTTATCGGGCAGCGAACCGCTGGATCGTGCATCTGCAGCCAGGGGCTTGGCCCTCTAACAGCGCCGATCACGACTGTCGGATCCCGTTCCACACGCTCTCGGCGGCGATCGGTTACGCGATCACCAAAGGCTTGAGCTATCGGGTGATCCATGATCACCAACAGCCGGCATACCCGTTGCCGCCGCCAGCAAATGATCGGAGAGAGCCGCGGGTGTCGCGGTAGCAATGATCTGCCCGGCGCAGTGCCCTGCCCCGGCGCCTATTGGCGCTCGGGGTGAGGCATCAGTGTCGGGCCTGGAGCCGACACCATCAGTCAAATCACGGGGCGGCCGTGGTGAGGGCGAGCGCGTGCAGCACCCCGCCCATGCGCCCTCCTAGAGCCTCATAAACCATCTGGTGCTGCTGGACGCGGGTCTTGCCCTTGAACTCCGCCGCCACGACGTGGGCGGCATAGTGGTCACCGTCGCCGGCCAGGTCCCGGATTTCGATCTGCGCATCGGGGAACGTGGCCCTGATGAGTCGCTCGATTTCGCCGGCGTCCATCGCCATCGGGCGTTCCTCCTGAATAGCTGATCCTGAGCCGAGCATAAGCCGATTTGCCGCCTATCCCAATGGGGCGCCACGGCCTTTCGTCAGCGAGATGAGAACATCAGTGCGGGCCGGCCATGAATTGCGGCAGCCAAGCCTCGTGCGCCGCCCGCAGGTCTGTCAGCGGCAGCGCCTGCTCGCCCTTCAGAACCACGGCATCGCCACCCGTCCGGGCCACGATGCGTGCCGGCAGCGCCAGCAGTCGCGCCCGCTCGAGCACCTGTTCGGCCAGCATCGCATCCACCGACAACACGTAGCGCCCCTGGTCCTCACCGAACCATACCGAATGCGCCGGCAGCCGCCCTTCGTAGGCGAACAGCTCGACACCCATGCCGCCGGCCAGCGCCATCTCGGCGATTGCGACCAGCAATCCGCCGTCCGACACATCGTGCACGGCCGACACCTTGCCTTCGCGGATCAGCGCCCGCACCAGCCGTCCGGCCTTGATCTCGTCAGCGAGGTCCACCGGCGGCGGAGCACCCTCGAACTTGCCCGTCGCCAGCTCCTGGTAGAGCGACTGCCCCAGGTGCCCGGCTTCGCGGCCGACGAGGATGAGAAGGTCGCTCTCGCGCTTCAGCTTGATGTCAGCGGTGTGCGCGATATCGGGGATGAGGCCGACGCCGCCGATCGCGGGCGTGGGCGGAATGCCGACGCCATTGGTCTCGTTGTAGAGCGAGACGTTGCCGGATACGACCGGATAGTCCAGCACCCTGCACGCTTCCGCCATGCCCTTCACCGAGCCGACAAACTGACCCATCACCTCCGGCCGCTCCGGATTGGCGAAGTTCATGTTGTCGGTGATCGCCAGCGGATCGGCACCCACGGCCGTCAGGTTGCGCCACGTCTCTACGACGGCCTGCTTGGTACCCATCACGGGATCTGCGGCGACGTAGCGGGGCGTCACATCGCAGGCCAGCGCCAGGCCCTTTTGCGTGCCGTGCACGCGCACCACCGCCGCATCGCCGCCCGGGCGCTGCACCGTGTCGCCCATCACCATGTGATCGTATTGCTCCCAGATCCACCGCCGCGACGCGAGCGCCGGACCGCCCATCAGCGTGACCAGTGTCGACAGCACGGCATTGGGAGCGGGCACCCACTCGGGCAGGATGATCTTCGGCGGCATGATCGGAAACCACGGACGTTCGTAGACCGGCGCGGAGTTGGCGAGCGTGGTCACCGGGATGTCGGCTTCGACGACGCCGTGATGCGTGACGATCATGCGGCCGGTGTCGGTCGTCTCGCCGACGATGGCGAAGTCGAGCCCCCACTTCCTGAAGATCGCCTCGGCCTCGGGCTCCGAGCCGGGCTTCAGCACGATGAGCATGCGCTCTTGGCTTTCCGACAGCATCATCTCGTATGCCGTCATGCCGGTTTCGCGCTGGGGTACGTGGTCGAGGTTCAGCGTGATGCCGACATCGCCCTTGTCGGCCATCTCGCACGACGACGAGGTGAGTCCGGCGGCGCCCATGTCCTGAATCGCGATGATGACGTCCTTCGCCATCAGCTCCAGGCACGCCTCGATCAGCAGCTTCTCGGTGAACGGATCGCCCACCTGCACCGTAGGGCGCTTTTCGTCCGACTTGTCGTCGAACTCCGCCGACGCCATCGTCGCCCCGTGTATGCCGTCCCGCCCCGTCTTCGAGCCGACGTAGACCACCGGCAAGCCGACGCCCTTGGCGGCTGAGTAGAAAATCTTGTCCGCCTTGGCGAGGCCGACGCACATGGCGTTGACGAGGATGTTGTTGTTGTAGCCCTTGTCGAAGTTGGTCTCGCCGCCGACCGTCGGCACGCCGACGCAGTTGCCGTAACCGCCGATCCCCGACACGACGCCGTCGACGAGATGGCGCGTCTTGGGATGCTCGGGCGCGCCGAAGCGCAGGGCGTTGAGGTTGGCGACCGGACGCGCGCCCATCGTGAACACGTCGCGCATGATGCCGCCGACGCCCGTGGCAGCGCCCTGATAGGGCTCGATGTAGCTCGGGTGGTTGTGGCTCTCCATCTTGAAGACCACTGCGTCCCCGTCTCCCAGGTCCACCACGCCGGCGTTCTCGCCCGGTCCCTGGATCACCTGCTTGCCGGTCGTCGGCAGCGTCCGCAGCCACACGCGCGAGGATTTGTAAGAGCAGTGCTCGGACCACATGACCGAGAAGATCCCCAGCTCGGTGAAGCTCGGGCTGCGGCCGAGGATCTTGAGAAGGCGCTTGTACTCGTCCGGCTTCAGCCCATGTTCGGCAACCATCTCCGGCGTGATCTCGATGCCGGCGGGCGACTTGGGAGCGGACGAGCTTTCGGTCTTTGCATCCATGCGCGGGTGCTTCTGCTCTCTGGTGCGATTCTGAGCCTGTGAGATGCCAGCGCTTATAGCTGCGAGGCAAGCCGTTGTCGCCCCGCTCGGCGTCGCGCGACGCACAGCAATCCCGATTGGACGTCGCACTCCACCTGCGACCTATGCGACTGCGCAATGATCTCACGCAAGCTGCCGGGGACTGCAAGGGGTGCGCCTATCTGGCACCCTGGCGATCATTGACCGATTCGGGCGAACGGGAAGTGCCGGAAGTTCCAGTCAAAACAGCTCTTCGATCGGGACGGCGCAGAGGGCAAAGGCTACCCAGTGGGGTAGGAAGAGACGCCCACCCGCGACAGTTGCGCGCTGCGCATGGAGCAGTGCTGCGTTGCAACAATCAGCATTTATCTCGAAGAGTCCGAGGCTTAACTATGTGCCAGCCGCCGACGGGCACTCCCCCTTCTTTCGACCGTCGGCATTTCTCGCAGCAAAAGGAGCTGGAGCATGTCCGCGATCACTCGGGCCACCATCGTAGCCGCCATGCTTGCCGGGTTCACCGCATTCACTGTTCAGAATGCCACCGCACAAGACACCGCTAAGACGTTCAAGCCGCTGCACGGCATCAGCCTGCATGTCGGATCCAAGCACGCAGTTGGATATTTCGTACCCACGAAGGGCGTGTGTGAGCTGACGCTTGTCGTCGGCGAGGAGCCGACCGGCGAGGATATCGTGTCTGTCACCCCGACCCGCTTCCGCGCCTCCGTTAAGGCCGGGCAGCGCGCACGCTTCGACACTGGCGAGGGCAGGGAGCTTGCGTTCCACTGCGCCCAGTCTGCCACCGCCATGACGGTGCAGACGATGCAGCAGACCGCCTACACGCCGCTTGCTCGCTAACGCTCCGATCGCCCGAGCGCCTATCAGCGAGGGCGTGAATCGGCAGCGCATAAAAGCAATCTCGCAGCGGGATTACAGACGGGCTGCCTTTTCGGCGAGGTAGTCAAGGCGCGTCGGACCCCGGTCCGGCGCGTTTTTCTTTTGCCCGCTTGGTGGGGACCGGGCGCAAAAACCATCGAAGGGAACCCGGCTCGCTGGCGGAAGTTGACCCGCATTCGGATGTACACGCAGGAGACGCCGATGAACGATCCGAGAGAGCCGGGCGTACCCGATGAGGATGAAGTCATTATCCTTCCGGCCCGTCCCATTGACAACGACGATAACGATCTGCCGGAAGCCGACGCCAGCGGCGATTCCGATGATGAGCGTGACGACGAGAACGAGGCTGTCCCCGATCCTTGATTTATGACGGGGAGGCGGCCGACACCTCGATCACGGCGTAGTGGCAATGATCCTGGCCAAAACGATTAGCCGCAGCGAGGGCAGAGCGCTTGTCGGCGTAGCTGCCCATCCGCGCCTTGTCGTCTGGTCGAACCACGATCCAGCGGCGCTCGCCGCGCGGGGATTTGGGATGATCCATCGGTTTCATGCGAGTCTCCTTGAGAGGACAACCCGCGTGGACGCTGCGGGTTTCGCATCGCACTATGCGGCACATGCGCTCGGATCGCCCGAGCGCGCTACGCCCGCCTCACACAAAGCTTTCTAAGCTCGTGTCACAGGCCGCGAAAACCAATCAGCGCAAGATCAACTCATCGGCTCCAGGACACTCACGAGGGCGCTCTCGAACATGCGGCGGCCATCGGCGCCACCGAGCTGAAGCTCGAACAGGCGCTCCGGATGCGGCATCAGGCCGACGACGCGTCCGTCCTCGCTGCAGATGCCCGCAATGTTGCGCTGGGCGCCGTTCGGGTTGGCCTGTGCCGTCGCCTCGCCGGCGTCGTCGCAATAGCGGAATACGACGCGGCCCTCACCCTCGAGCCGGTCGAGCGTCTCCGCGTCGGCGAAGTAGTTGCCCTCGGCGTGCGCGATCGGCAGCTTCACCACCTGATCTTTGCGGTAGCACTTGGTGAAGAACGTCTGGTCGTTGTCGACGCGTAGCGTCACATCGCGGCAGATGAATTTCAGAGACGCATTGCGCATCAGCACGCCGGGCAGCAGCCCGGACTCGCACAACACCTGGAAGCCGTTGCAGATGCCGAGCACAGGCGTGCCGGCCTTCGCCTTGGCGATGACGTCGCGCATGATCGGAGAGTGCGCGGCCATCGCGCCGCAGCGCAGGTAGTCGCCATAGGAGAAGCCGCCGGGCAGCACGATGAGGTCCGACGTCGGCACCGAGGCATCCCCGTGCCACACCATCTTCACCGGGAAGCCGGTAATCTTCTCGATCGCGACCTGCACGTCGCGGTCGCAGTTCGATCCTGGGAATACGACGACGGAAGCTCGTAGCATTTGGCTCTACCTGGTGGACACGTCAGTTGGGCGGTGCGAGCGGCGACTGGCTCGCCTTGGCGCGCTCGGCCTCGGCGCGCGAAGCATCTGTCAACGCCTTATCGCCGGCCTTCATCTGCTCGACAAGCCCGGAGAACTGGCCCTGGTCCCCGTAGCCGCAGGACTTGCTCTGCGCCGTCCAGACGCCGGTGACCTGTTTGCGGAAGGTCCGCATCGTGATGGCGGGATAAGCGGGATGCCAGCGCGTCGTAATGGAGATTTCGCTCCGCCAAACATCCGGGGCCGAAACCATCACGACATCGAAGCCGCTGCCTTCGCCAGTTTGCGCGCCCGGCAGCGCAAGCATCGCGGAACGCTGGGCTTCGAATGCGATCGAGCAGTCGAGGTCCGGGGGATTGCTCTGGGCGGCCGCAGCAGCCGGGGCGAGAACGCCAACCAGCAAAGCCGCGGCTCGGCTCAGTGCCATCTCAGCTCGCCAGCTCGTAGCTGTAGTTTTCGATGACGCTGTTGGCGAGCAGGTCCTTGCACATCCGCTCGACCGTCGCCTTGGCATCGGCCTCGCTCGTCGGCGCGAGCTGGACCTCGATATATTTGCCCTGGCGCACGTCCTCGACGCCGCTGATGCCGAGAGCCGACAAGGCGTTCTGGATCGCCTTGCCTTGCGGATCGAGAACGCCGTTCTTGAGCGTAATGCGGATGCGGGCTTTCATTTGCTTCCAGCAACTAGTGGGGAGCGAGCAGCCAATAGAGGCAGCGGCGATGACCAATCGCTATTCGCTGCGCCCTATTCGCTCAAGTTAATTCGGCTTGCCGTTGGCCGAAGGGTTTGACGCGACGAGAACCGGGCCTAGGCCCTTCGCCGGACGGTTACCGGTGAACACGCCGAGACGGCGCGCCACTTCCTGGTAGGCTTCCAGCAGGCCGCCAAGGTCGCGACGGAAGCGGTCCTTGTCGAGCTTGTCCGAGGTCGCGATGTCCCACAGGCGGCAGCAGTCGGGGCTGATCTCGTCGGCGAGCACGATACGCATCTGCTCGTTCTCCCACAGCCGGCCGAACTCGACCTTGAAGTCGACGAGACGGATGCCGATGCCGAGGAATAGGCCGACGAGGAAGTCGTTGATGCGCAGCGCCATCTGCATGATCTCGTCGATCTCCTGGGGCGTCGCCCAGCCGAACGCCGTGATGTGCTCTTCCGATACCATCGGGTCGCCGAGCGCGTCGTCCTTGTAGTAGAACTCGATGATCGAGCGCGGCAGCTGCATGCCTTCTTCGAGGCCGAGACGCGTGGCCAGCGAGCCGGCGGCGACGTTGCGCACCACGACCTCGAGCGGAACGATCTCGACTTCGCGGATCAGCTGCTCGCGCATGTTGAGGCGGCGCATGAAGTGCGTCGGCACGCCGATCTCGCCTAGGCGAAGGAAGATGTATTCGGAGATACGGTTGTTGAGCACGCCCTTGCCTTCGATGAGCGCGTGCTTCTTGGCGTTGAACGCGGTGGCGTCATCCTTGAAATGCTGGATGAGCGTGCCCGGCTCCGGGCCCTCGTAGAGCACCTTCGCCTTGCCCTCGTAGATGCGACGACGCCTGTTCATTGAGCCTGTGTCCTTTGACGAGAAAATTAGGTGTTATGCGACGCTGGTGATGACCTGCCAACAAGAGCCAAGTCTTTGAACCCACAAATTTTTTCTTGTCTGCAGGCGCCGCATTGGGGGGTCGGCTGGCACAATCGGACACCCGTCCCGACACTAGCCGAACCCATCCCCGGAAACAATCTTAAGGATGGGAAAGGTCGCAAGTGTCGCTAACGGTCTGGAACTGGTGATTGAACCCCGGAAAGGGAAGGGTTATGGCTCCCCCCAGCCGTTGATTTGCCGGCGGGAGATACAACCTTCCCCGTGCGGGGTGCGGCCCTGCGGCGACATGCTCTTGCTGGAGACACGAATGACCACTTTCAACGATCGCGAAAAGGGTTTCGAGAAGAAATTCGCGCTGGATCAAGACCTTAAGTTTCGCGCTGAGTCCCGGCGCAACAGGCTGCTGGCGGAGTGGGCAGCCGCCAAGCTTGGAATCACCGGAGAGGCGCTGCCCGACTACACCCGATCGGTGGTCAAGGCGGACCTCGAGGAGAAGGGTGACGAGGACGTTTTCCGCAAGCTTAAGAATGACTTCGCGGCTGCTGGCGTTAACGTCTCGGACACCGAGATCCGCACGCAGATGAGCGAACTGCTCGCAAAGGCCGTCGTCGACATCGAGGGCTCGCGCTGAACCAGGACCCTGGCTGGGGCTATTTGAGCCCCGCCAGGAACTTCCCGAAACGTAACAGGCCGTCGGGCCACGGCCCGTGTCCGGATTGGTCGGCGATGTGGCCGGCCTGTCCGGCATCTACGAATTCCGCGCCCCACGCAGCGGCGAATGCCTTTGCCCTGTCCTGGGAGCAGAACGGGTCGTCGCTGGAATTCAGCACCAGCGCTGGAAAACCGAGGGGATCGAGCGGCACCGGTGCAAAGCCGAATCCGCCGACCGGCCAAGAGTGCCCCTGGTTCGACGGCCAGCCTTCCGAGTTGTCGACATCCGCAGGCGCCACGAGGAAAGCGCCGACCACCTTGCCCGGCGCCAGTTTGGGCGCGGCATAGGCGACGGCTATGACGCCGAGGCTGTGCGCGACGAGCACCGCCGGCCGCGTCACCGCGGCGACATCCGCCACGATATTGTCGACCCAGGCCGCCTTGTCGGGCGTGCTCCAGTCGGCCTGGTCGATCCGGCGCGCGCTCGGAAGATTGCGCTCCCAGCGGGACTGCCAGTGATCGGGGCCCGATCCCAGCCACCCCGGCACGATAAGGATTTCGACGTCTGCTGTTTTCATGCTGCCTTTGTGGATGGTGCGTGGATGTCCTGCGGACAGGTTATGCGCAAAGAGCGACTCACCGTAGAAGAAGGTGGGGAAAAAGATCGCTTACACGGTGATGCATGGGCAAGCTTAAGCCGCAGGCACTTTACGCACTGGCTGCAGTCGCAGTTGGTGCGCTGGCGTTGGGTACGCAGCCGGCTGACGCCGATGGCTGGCGGCCGGGAGAGCCCGGACGCTGGGTGCCCGGTACGCCGATGACGGACTCCCAGCACGTCACAGACTGGAGCGGCTTCTACATCGGCGGCAAGCTCGGTGGAATGTGGAGCGACATCGGCTGGACGGAGAACTTTAGCGAGTTCAATTCCGGCGGCGGCGCCAAGTTTACCCCGAGCAGCCTCGCCGGCGGCGTGTTTGGCGGCGGCAACATCCAGATGGGCAACTGGGTCTTTGGCCTTGAGGCAACGTTCCTCGGCACTGGTCTCAGCCAGTCGGCGAGCCCGGTCGTCGAGACCGATGTGTTCAAAACCGACATCGGCTGGCTGCTCTTCGTCGAGCCGCGCCTTGGTCTCACCTTCGATCGCACCATGGTGTTTGTGAAGGGCGGCTGGGTCGGCGGCAATGCCGAGTTCTCCGCCACCGGTACCACGACAGGCGGCGGCACGGTGAGCGCTTCGACGACCGACTTCGTCGACGGCTGGACCATCGGCGGCGGCATCGAATACGCATGGCATCCGAGCTTCATCATCGGTGTCGATTACCAGTACATCGACCTCAACCTCAGCACCGCTGCCTCGTGCGACCTTTGCCTCATCGGCGTTCCGATTGGCCAGCCAGCTGCCCTCAGCGGCGGCGCTGAGATCTCTCAGGTCATGCTCCGGGCGAGCTACCTCTTCCGCCCTGAGGACTGACCACTGGACTACCGGAGGCGCGGCGACTGTTCAGCTCTCTGCTGGATCCGGATCCGCGCTTCCTTTTCCGATGAAGCCCCAGCGGATCAGCAGCGCTGTAACCACAGCGGCGGCGACGATGAGTTGCGTGCTCCCGATCGGCAATAGAACCCCGAACATCACCTCCAGCAGCGGATCCGCGACGAGGATCGCTGCGACAGCCAATGCCACCGGCAGCACCGGGACAGGTGTGGCTTCGCCCGCGATTCTGAAGGAGCGCGCGTAGAGCCACACCGTGAGCACCACGCCAGCCACCAGTGCCAGATACCAGACAGGGTTTCCGGGCGTCGCGAAGTCGATGGCGGCGCCAGCGTCGAGGGTGGCGATAAACGCGGGGATGAACAGCGCTGGCGTGATCGCCGTGGTCACCACGAATGGCGTCCAGACGGACGTCGAGACGGTGGCCGGGGAGCCGCGCGCCGCGAGCACGATGCTGGCGATCGCCGCCACCGAGACAGCAGTGTAGGCGAGCCCTATCGTGATCTGCTCGGCCCCAAGGCCGCCTTGACCGTGGAGGTCTACCAGCACCGCAATAGCCCGCGGAAGCTCGATGAACACAGGCGCAAGAAACAAAAGCCAAAATCCGTAGCCCAATCCCGCGCTATCGATCAGCCTTATGAAGCCGATGGCGATCGCGGTCCCGGCAACGAGCGTTGCGATGGCCACCATGCGGAAGGAGGAGCCCGGCTCGCTGACGAGCCCGGGAACGTCCTCGAGTGCGCTCGCGAAGCCGCCGGCCTGGATGAGCGCAAGCAAAAAGCTCACGCCGATGACGATAGCGTCGAGTCGCTCCCGATTGCGCACGGACTTTGCCTCCCACGCACGCACGCGCGGAGCCAGCAGCTTTATGATCTCCGCTAAGATGAGCGTGCTGAGCAGCGGCGTGATGCCCAGCGACAGGATCGACACCCGGCCGAGCTGCGACGCTTCGGAGAGCCTTGCCAGAGCATTGGTGTCGAGGCCCGGCAAGGCGATGTAGCTGCCGACGTAATAGGCTGCCAGCGCCGCCACCGTGACAGCCAGACGTCTCGGCAGCGTTGCATCTCTAGCAAAAGTCATCGCGTCCTCCCCGAGGTCAGGAAACCAATAGCCCCATGGAGGCTGCATTGTCGCGAGCTGTTCAGCTACCTTGGGAACAGCCCTCGTGGTGTTATGTCGGCCGCCCTTCGGCGACGGGTGGCGCCACCTGGGGCGTCGCCGGCACCGTCTTGTTGCGCGCATCGCCCCACGTAAAGACGCCGACACCTGCCAGCACGAGAACCGACCCGATGGCGTCGGCCACGGTGAACGGCTCGCCGAGGAGCTCAATGGCGAGTCCGATGGTAACGATGGGCGACAGTGTGGCGATCATCGAGACGGCTTGCGGGGATGTGCGCGAGAGGCCGGCGTTGATGAGGAAGGTCGGCAACACCGTCGCCACCATGGCGCAGCCGAACGCGAGCCAGAGGAAGCGCGGGCTCGCGGCGAAGTCGCCGTCGCCGAAGATCAGGTGGTGGGCCACGCAAAGCACGCCCGCCGAGGAGAGAGCGATGCTGGTGAATAGCGCGGGGCCGAGCGAGACGATGCATCGCTTGGCGAGGATCTGGTGCCAGGCAAAGGAGATTGCGGCACCGAGGACCAGCGTCATCCCGACGACGGTGTTTTGTCCACCTGTCGGCAGGTCGGTGATGAAGACGATGGCGAGCCCGGCGTAGGTCACGAGCGCCGCGGCGATTCCGAATGCGGTGACCGGCTGGCGATAAAGTGCTGCGGCGATGAACATGACGAACAGCGGGTAGGTGAAGAGCACCAGCCGTTCTAGTCCGGCGTTGATGTATTGCAGGCCGGCGAAGTCGAACGCGGAGGCGACGTAGTAGCCGAGGAAACCGACGAACACCGTCCAGGCGATACTCGATGCGTCAGGCGGGGGTAGCCCCTTCGCCCGGCGCTGCATATAGGCCCAGACGCCTATGGCGACGAACACCGGCGTTGCAAAAAGCATCCGGTAGGCGAGCATCAGCGACGCATCCAACTGCTCCGTGAACGCGAGCTTCACGAAGATCGCCTTGGTCGAGAAGAAGGCGGCGCCGATGGCGGCGCATGCATAGCCGGCCGCGCGGCTGGCGTTGAAGTTCATTCGGGTCGATCAGGCCTTGCCGAACACGCGCTCGAAGATCGTATCGACGTGCTTGAAGTGATAGCCGAGGTCGAACATCGCTTCGAGCTCCGTCGGCGGCACCTTGTCGGTCACGTCCTTGTCGGCTTCCAACTCGGCCAGGAAGTCCTTGCCCTCGAGCCACGTCTTCATCGCGTTGCGTTGCACGAGGCGGTAGGCGTCCTCACGTGATGCGCCGGCCTGAGTGAGCGCCAGCAGCACGCGCTGCGAGTTATGCAGGCCGCCGAGCTTGTCGAGGTTCTTCTGCATGTTCTCAGGGTAGACGACGAGCTTGTCTATGACCCCCGTGAGCCGCGCCAGCGCGAAATCGAGCGTCACCGTCGCGTCCGGCCCGATCATGCGTTCGACTGACGAATGCGAGATGTCGCGCTCGTGCCATAGAGCGACGTTTTCCATCGCGGGAATGGCATAGGCGCGCACCATCCGCGCAAGGCCAGTAAGATTCTCAGTCAGCACCGGATTGCGCTTGTGCGGCATCGCCGACGAGCCCTTCTGTCCGGCCGAGAAGAACTCCTCCGCCTCCAGCACTTCCGTGCGTTGCAGGTGGCGGATCTCGATCGCCAGCCGCTCCATCGACGAGGCCACGACACCGAGCGTCGCGAAGTACATTGCGTGACGGTCGCGCGGGATCACCTGCGTGGAGACCGGTTCGGGCTTCAGCCCCATCTGGTCGGCAACGTAGACTTCGATGCGCGGATCGATGTTCGCAAACGTGCCGACGGCACCCGACAGCGCGCAGGTCGAAATCTCATCCCTAGCAGCAACAAGCCGCTCCCGTGCCCGCTGGAATTCCGCATGCGCGTAGGCGAGCTTCAGCCCGAATGTCACGGGCTCGGCGTGAATGCCGTGACTGCGCCCGATGGTCGGCGTTGTCTTGTGCTCGAGCGCGCGCCGCTTCAGCGCCGCAAGCAACGCATCGACGTCAGCGATGAGCAGGTCGGCGGCACGCTTGAGCTGGACGTTGAGGCAGGTATCGAGCACGTCCGAGGAAGTCATGCCCTGATGCACGAAGCGCGCTTCCGGCCCGACGATTTCCGCAAGATGCGTCAGGAAGGCGATGACGTCGTGCTTCGTCTCCCGCTCGATCTCGTCGATGCGCGCCACATCGAACTTCGCCGTGCGGCCCTTGTCCCAGATCCTTTTCGCTGCGTGGTGCGGGATGACACCCAGCTCGGCCATTGCCGTGGCGGCGTGCGCTTCAATCTCGAACCAGATGCGAAAACGGGTCTCGGCATCCCAGATTGACGTCATCTCTGGGCGGCTATAGCGCGGAATCATTTTGCGGCCTCGCGGGAGTGGAGGCCGGACCCCTAGCAGATCGCGCCCCCGGGCTTCAATCCGAAGTCATGGGAAGAACCGCACCGGCAATACTTGTTTGTTGCAGTTTAGCGAAGTCCAATCCAACGCAAAGCCCACACCAATGCGCTGTTATTGCAACGCAACCAAGAATAACCGCATGTTGCAAAGTAAATCATTGTGAATGCCTAGGAGATGACACAATTGCCGGTATGGTTCGCTGCGCCGCACCACCGAACACTGTGGACAGATTGTCACGTTCGCCAATCAATTCATCTCTCTACTCTTGAATGTATAGATGCGAAACGAAACGTTACTTCAGCGAGCCGTTTGGACACTTATAACCATGGTCCCACGACCCGGAATTGACCGGGCGCAAAACGGCAGGAAATCAAACGAGGGCAAAGGCCACGTAATGTCGATCCAAATGCAAGGCGAAATCGCTCAACTCAATTTGGAGCTGGACGAAACTGACGATCCCCGCGAGTGCTTCGTTAAGGTGCAGGCCAAGATCCGCGACTACCGTCAGGCCGGCATCAAGGTGCCGGATGACCTCGTGCTCATTGAGAAGCGGGTTGTCGCCGAGTGCCTGGCCGCATCACAGGGCCGGGACTAACGCTTCAGCCATCCAGGTTGAATAAACCGAGAGAAGAACAGCGGCGCTAAGCATGTCGCTGCATGGATGGCATCAGCACTTAAGGGACGCGCGTCGGCGCCGTGGTCAAAACCGCGGCGCTTTTGTTTTGTGCGGACGGCTGAAAGCGGTAGCGAGGTCAAACCGGCTGCCGGCACCTGAGATGCCGGCAGCCTTAGTCCGATCTATCAGTTCTGTACGTAGGTGACGCGCCCATCGGGCTGCTTGACCCAGGTGTAAAGCACGTAGCCGACCTGCTTGATGTCGCCCTTTTCGTCGAAGGCAAGGTCGCCGATGACGGTGTTGAAGGTAACGCCGGTCCGCATGTAGGCCGCAACCGTCTTGGGATCGACCGACTTCGTCGCTTCGACAGCCTGCTTGATCACCTGCACCGCCGCGTAGCTGTAGAGCGTATAGGCCTCGGGCTTGTACTCGCGCGCCTCGAATCGCTCGATGATTTCCTTGGCTTCCGGACGCTTCTGCGGATCCGGGCCGAACGTCATCAACACGCCCTCTGCCGCAGGTCCAGCAATGGCCGCGAACTCGTCGCTGGCGATGCCGTCACCCGACATGAATACGGCGTTGACGCCGCCTTCGCGCATCTGCCGCAGGATGAGCCCGCCCGCCGTATGCACGCCGCCCCAATAGACAAGTTCGACGCCCGCGTTCTTCAGCTTCGACACCAGCGCGCTGAAATCCTTTTCGCTGGCGCTTACGCTTTCGCTCAGCACCTCGGTCACGCCGCCTGCCCGCATGGCTTTGCGCGTCTCATTGGCGAGGCCTTGGCCATACGGCGTTTTATCGTCGAGGATGGCGACCTTCTTGTCCTTGAAGTTTGCCGCGATGTGGGCTCCGGCGACAGCGCCCTGCTGGTCGTCGCGTCCGCACGTGCGAAACACGTTCCACATCTGGCGCTCGGTAATGACGGGGTTGGTCGAACCGGGCGTGATCATCAGCATCCCGTTCTCGACGTAAACCTCCGAAGCCGGGATAGTGACGCCTGAATTGAAGTGGCCGACGACGAAGTGGACACCCTCGCCGAGGAAGTTGTTGGCCACCGAAACGCCCTGGCGGGGATCCGCGGCGTCATCGCCGACGAAGAGCTCGATCTGCTCGCCGTTGATGCCGCCCGTCGCATTGAGGTCCGCAACGGCCTGCTCGACGCCATTCTTGAGCTGCGTGCCGAACGCGGCATCGGTGCCGGTCATGGGGCCCGCCACGCCCAGTTTGAACTTCGCCGGTCCGCTATCGCAGCCTGCAATGACGGCGACGATGGCAAGCGCCAGGGCTGCAAGAATTGCTGCTGGTTTCATGGACACTCCGCGAAAGAGATAAAAGGAAGGGCGTGCAAAGGTGCACCGCCGGAAAGACGCGGCGCATGTTCGTCCGAATTGGATGAAATGTCACCCCTGCTAATCCGGAGCCGACATCTTGCGGCGCCACCAGAAAATCCCGGCGCGCTCATAGGCCCAGGGGTACTGCTCGACCATCTGGCGCACGCGCGTCATCCGAAATCCCCACGCGCACGCCGTCGCCACGACTATGTAATCAATGACGAAATTCGATAACGACAGGAGCGGCTCTTGGAACAGCGCATAGTGAAAGAAGCGAACAGCTAAGGTAAGGAGCAGCGCGGCGCCGAAAACTTGCCAGGTCGGACGCCAAGTCGAGGCGATGGCCGAGCCTGCTGCGTGGGCCGCAGAGCCACCCATCAGCACGGTCACGAGCAGAAAGATCCAGAGTCCGTTGTCGCCTGTTTCATAGAAGCTCATGCGCAAGCCTCGCCCCGGCAACACTTCCCGCAATTCGCGTCAGCCATCATCAATGCCTGCCTCCTTCGAGATAGGCGGCGCGCACCTCAGGGCTCGCCAGCAGCTCCTGGCCGCTGCCACTGAGCGTGATCCGGCCGTTGACCAGCACGTAAGCTCGGTGGGCCAGCCTCAGCGCGTGAAAGGCATTCTGCTCGACGAGGAATACCGTGAGCCCTTCGCTCGCGTTGAGTTCGGCGATCACCTTGAAGATCTGCTTGACGATGATGGGTGCAAGGCCGAGTGAAGGCTCGTCGAGCAGCAGTAGCTTCGGCCGGCTCATCAGCGCGCGGGCGATCGCCAGCATCTGCTGCTCGCCGCCCGACAGCGTGCCGCCACGTTGCTGCAGTCGCTCCTTGAGGCGCGGGAAGATTGTCGTCACGCGCTCGAGGTCGCGATCGTATTCGGTGTTTCCCGCGAACTCGGCTCCCATGCGCAGGTTCTCTTCCACCGTCATGCGGGGAAAGATCCGCCGTCCCTCCGGCGACTGCGCGAGCCCAAGACGCGCAATGTGGTGCGTCGGCATTTCGGTGATGTCGCGGCCGTCGAATAGTATGCGTCCCTCTCGGGCGCGCGGGTTGCCGAAGATGGTCATCATCAGCGTCGACTTGCCGGCCCCGTTTGCGCCGATGATCGTGACGATCTCGCCGGCTGGCACATCGAGACTGACGCCATGAAGCGCGGTGATGCTGCCGTAGCTGGCCGTGATGCCCTGCAGCGAGAGCAGCGGCGCGGCGCCCGTCATAGCCCGACCTCCGCTTCGACCACGGCCACTTCCTCGTCTTCCACCCCGAGATAAGCGGCGACCACTTTGGGATCGTTCTTCACGCTCTGGGGCGTTCCGTCCGAAATTTTTATGCCGTATTCGAGCACGACCACGTGGTCTGAAATCTCCATCACCACCGACATGTCGTGCTCGATGAGAAGGATCGATGTCGCGTGCTCATCGCGTATGGCGCGCAGTAGCTCGTTGAGCGCAAGGCTCTCGCGCGGATTGAGGCCGGCCGCCGGTTCGTCGAGGCAAAGCAGGACCGGGTCGGTGCACATCGCGCGCGCTATTTCGAGCCGCCGTTGATCGCCATACGGAAGCGCGCCAGCCGCATCGTCGGCTCGCTGCGTGAGCCCGATGCGGTCGAGCCAATAGCGGGCGCGATCGACCGCCGCAGCCTCGGCCGCTTTATAACTGACGGCTCCGATCAGCCCCAGCAGCGACCACCCCGACGCCTGCATCAGCGCCGTGTGCTGCGCAACGATCAGGTTCTCCAACACGGTCATGCCGGCGAACAAGCGGATGTTCTGGAACGTGCGTGCAACCCGGGCCCGGCGTGCGATCTCGAAATCAGGCATGCGCTCGAGCAGGAACAGCCCCCTGCCGCCGATCTTGTCGCCCTGGCAGGCATAGCGTCGGCTCGAGCCCGTCAGCGCGGCGACGGCTTCGGATCGGATCGGTCCGCCGTCCGTCGACAGCACCATCAGTCCGCTCGTCGGCTTATAAAAACCGGTGATGCAGTTGAAGACGGTGGTCTTGCCGGCGCCGTTCGGGCCGATCAGCGAGGTGATGTCCCCCCGGCCCACCGAGAATGAAAGATTGCGCACCGCCACGAGCCCGCCGAAACGCATCGTGAGGCCTTCGACGACGAGAAGCGGATCGTGCAGCCACCGCATCAGCCGTGGCCCTCCTTCACGTGCGCGCCGGAAATCGATTTGGTCTCCCCGAGCGAGATGGAAGGCTCGCGCGAGGCGATAAACCCGCGCGGCCGCCACACCATCATCACCACCATGACGAGGCCGAAGATGAGCATCCGGTACTGCGCCGGATCGAACTGGCTGCCGAAGATAGACTTGAGCCACGTCAGCTCGCGCAATAGCTCGATGCCGCCGATGACTACCACTGCCGCTACCGCGACCCCGAACAGCGAGCCCATGCCGCCCAGCACGACGATGGCGAGAATGGTTGCCGACTCCATGAACTCGAACGAGCGCGGATTGACGAAACCCTGTCGCGCTCCGAAGAATGCCCCGGCAAGCCCTCCGAACATCGCGCCCATGGCAAATGCCGTGAGCTTGGTGTTGACCGTGTTGATGCCGAGCGACCTGCAGGCGATCTCGTCCTCGCGCAGCGCTTCCCACGCCCGCCCGACGGGCAGCCTTCGCATGCGTTGCGTTACGACCGCCACGAGCAGCGCCAGCGCCAGGATGACGTAATAGAGGAATATCGAACGATGCACGGCCGATGAGCCGGGCAATGGGATGATGTCGCCGAACGTCGTCTCACCCGTGCGCGACGTGAATGGCAATCCGAAGAACGTGATGCGCGGGGTCTGGATGCCGGCATTGCCGTTGGTGAGATCGACCCAGTTGATCAGCACCAGGCGGATGATCTCGCCGAAAGCCAGCGTGACGATCGCGAGATAATCGCCGCGCAGCCTGAGCACTGGGAACCCGAGCAGCATTCCCCAGAAGGCCGCAAGGATGCCCGCCAGCGGCAGGCAGATCCAGAACGCCCACGGGCCAAGCACCGGCAGCGTCGCCGGGATCACATACGCTGCAATGATCGCGTACGTGTAAGCGCCAACCGCATAGAACGCGACATAGCCGAGGTCGAGCAGGCCCGCGAGCCCCACCACAATGTTGAGGCCCCACGCGAGCATGATGTAGATGAGGATCTGAACGCCGAAGTTATCGATCCACTTTATTGCGCCACCCTGCCCGGCGAGTAGAAGCGCCAGAAATGGGAACAGCAACAGCAGGCCCAGCCCGAACCTGGGCGCCAGTTCTTTATGGCGCTGGCTGAGATCGAGCGGTGGAAACAGAACCGGCCGCGCCCTGCCGGGATGCGCATAGAGCCGCCACAGGAACCTGCCGACGAATACGGCCACAACGGTTGCCAGCACCAGCAGTGGCCGCGCATCTAGCTCGGTCTGCAGCGACAGGCTCTGTTCCGTGCGAAACGCGACGATCGGGAAGCAAAGTCCGAGAGCCACGAGCGCCCACAGACCGGCGTCCTTGATGATAGCGCGAATGGAGTGCGATGCGGGCGGCAGCCCGCCCTGGCTGCCTTGGCTCATCGTTCAGACCTTCTCGACATCGGGCCGGCCGAACAGGCCGGACGGCATGAAGATGAGGACAATGGCGAGAATCGAGAAGGCGGCGACATCCTTGTAGTCGATGGAGAAATACGCCGACCACATCGTCTCGATCAGTCCGATGAGCAGCCCGCCAATCACCGCGCCCGGCAGAGAGCCGATGCCGCCAAGAACGGCGGCGGTGAAAGCTTTCACGCCCGGCGTAAAGCCGTCTGAGAAGTTCACGACGCCATAGTAAGCCATGAACATCACGCCGGCGACGGCCGCGAGCGCCCCGCCCATCACGAACGTGAGCGATATCGTTCGGTTGACGTCGATGCCGAGCAGCGCTGCCATGCGTCGGTCCTGCTCGCACGCACGCTGTGCACGCCCGAGCTTGGTCTTCTGCACCACCGCCCAGAACGCTGCCAGCAGCACGACGGTGACGAGGAAGATCAGGAGCTGTTTCTCCGAGATCGTCGCCGTACCATTGCCGATCGGGATCGAGATCGTATCGTTCAGCATCGGTGGGACCGACTTGTTGCGCGGCCCCTGAACGACCTGGACGAAGTTGGCGAGGAAGATCGCCATGCCGATGGCCGAGATCAGCGGCGCCAGCCGAAACGAGCCCGCCAGCGGCCTATAGGCGATGCGCTCGATCACCCAGCTCCAAAGCGCCGTCAGCACCATGGCAAGCACCAGCACGATGAGCAGGGCGAGGCCGAGCGCGCCGACACCGAGGATCTGAGTGAGAAGAAGGAAGAGAATGAGGGCGATGAACGCGGAGACCATGAACACGTCGCCGTGCGCGAAGTTCACCATCCCGATGATGCCGAATACCATCGTGTAGCCGATGGCGATGAGACCGTAGATCGAGCCGAGAGAAAGGCCGTTGATAAGCTGCTGAACGAAATAATCCATGCTTCCCCCGATCCAATCCCGACGCGCACTCTAGAGCAAAAGATGCGCCCCGTCGCAGAATGGCTCGTCATCGGTCTGCTTGCATCCGCAGATATTGAACGTGCCGGTGTGGTCGACGACGAATCGGAGCGGCTCGATACCGGTGCCGTTGTGGGTCCCGTCGCAGAACGGCTGGCTCTTGGAGCGCCCGCAGCGGCAATAGAAGTATGGCTTCCCTTCCGTCAGCTCTACCTGATACGGGCCGGCTTGGGCCACGATTGCGTCGTCCGCCATGCGGGTTCTCCTGCTTCTTGATGGTCGGCGGCATCTTCCGCCGCGCCCATTTGTAGATGGCTAGCGGCTTCGGTGCAGCGCGACAAGTCCGGCAGCGCCTGACCCGTGTCGAGATGCTGCGCGAATTGGCGTGTCGACGTGGTTTGACGGTCACACGCGCATTCGGCGCCCAAAACCAGTGCAGATCAGCGCCGGAAACGGGGAGGTCCCGCTCGGTGATTCGTGCAGGTCCACCGATGGACTCCGCCCAAAGATGATTGTCGCCGAATCGTGCCAATCCTGTCGCCGTCAGCCCCGCGGCGGCTCCGCCCCGCTCGCGAGGCTGGCGGATCGAGCAGTCTGGATCAGCTGGCCCGAGGCGCCGACGCGTGAGGATGATGCGCAACCGTTGCAGCTCGGCTGCCGCGCTGGCCTGCGCGACCCTCATCGCGTGCGCATCGCCGTCCTCGGCGCAGACCGTCGAGGAGGAAGGCGATCGCATTCCGGGCTTGCCCGAAACCTCGATCGCCACGAACTTTCCCCGTGAATTTGCCGACCCCGGCGGCGTCCGGGCCATGCTCGCCGGCCGGGGGGTTACCTTCGCGCTGAATTACATTGGCGATACTTTCCAGAACCCGATCGGTGGCTACTCCCGCGATGGCCGCTACATCGGCCGCCTCGACCTGGAGATCGGCGTAGACCTGGAGAAGGCCATGGGCTGGAAGGGGCTTCGCTTCTTCGCCAACGGCTATCAGATCCACGGGCAAAGCATCACCGCCATGAACCTCGGCGCGCTCATGCCCGTGAGCTTCATCGAGGCGCTTCCCTCAACGCGCCTTTTCGAAATTTACTTCGAGCAGAAGCTTCTCGAGGACCGGCTTTCGTTCCGCATCGGCCAGCTCTCCGCCGACTCCGAGTTCATCATCAGCGAAAGCGGTGCCGCCTTCCTCAACGCGTCGTTCGGATGGCCGTCCATCGCCGGCATCAACCTGCCCGATGGTGGCCCCTCGTATCCGATGGCGTCACCCGGAACGCGGATCGCATTCGATCCCAACGATACGATTGGATTTCTCGTCGGTGTCTTCAGCGGTGATCCGGCCGGCGACTGCCCGGATAACGAGCTGCCGCAGGAGTGCAATCCCAACGGCTTGCTGTTTCCCATGACCTTGCCGCTGTTCATCGCCGAAACGACGATCAAGTACGGTCAGGGCGAGGACGAGCTTGCAGGCAAATTGAAGTTCGGAGCCTATCGATATTTCGGCGACTTTGTTCCGACCGCGGTAGGCAACAACGGATTGCCGATAGGGCTGGTGGGCATCCCCGGCCAGAGCGCCGAAAAGGATTACGGCTACTACGCCATCCTGGATCAGATGATTTATCGCGTTCCGGGAGCCCAGGATCAGCGCGGCATCACGGTGTTCGGCAGCTACATCTACGCGCCACCTGAGGGCAACCTGATCCAACATTACTTCGAGGCGGGTATCACCCTGCACGGACTTTTCGACGAGCGCCCGAACGATACCTTCGGCATCGGCTTCGTCTACACCGGCGTCTCCTCGCAGCTCATCGAGTTCTACAAGGAGATCGGCTACCCAGTCATTCCGAGCTTCGAAGGCGTGCTCGAGGTGAGCTACACCGCCGAGATCATGAAAGGCCTCTACCTTCAGCCGGACTTCCAATACTTCTGGAACCCCGGCGGACACACGAGCGATCCGGTCGATCCGTATGTTACGATCCCGAACGCTGCCGTTTTTGGTCTGCGGACGACAGTCAACTATTAGCGTCGCCAGCCATGGAACACGGTGGCCGGGTGCTGTAGGGCTCTCGCATGAGCGACACGCGACCCATCCTCATTGCGGGGCCGACCGGCAGCGGCAAGTCCGGCCTAGCTATGCGCCTCGCCGGGGAGCTGGGAGGCGTCGTCATCAACGCCGACTCGATGCAGGTCTACCGCGAGCTGCGCATCATTACCGCGCGTCCAAGCCTGGAGGAGGAGGCCCGCGCGCCTCACGCGCTCTATGGCTTCGTGCCGGGGAACGAGAGCTACTCTGCAGGGCGCTATGCCCGGGACGTTGCCCTCGCTCTCGCCGACGCCGCCCGCGCCGGTCGTCGTCCGATCATCGTCGGCGGCACTGGCCTCTACTTCAAAACTCTCATCGAGGGGCTTTCCCCAATCCCGCCGGTACCCGGCGACGTCCGCGCCCATTGGCGCGCGCGCGGTGTAGAGGAAGGCGCTGGCCCCCTGCATACTGAGCTTTCTGCGCGCGATCCAGCGATGGCGGAGCGCCTTGCCCCGACGGACACGCAGCGCATCGTCCGTGCTCTGGAGGTGATCGACGCCACGGGTGTGTCGCTGGCCGAGTGGCAACGCATGCCCCGCCAGCCGGTGCTGGCGTTCAAGGACACGATCCCCCTGCTTGTGACCCCTGACCGCGAGGAGCTTTACCGCCGCATAGATGCGCGCTTCGCCCGCATGACCGATGAGGGCGGCCTCGACGAGGTGATGCAACTCGCCGCCCTGGACCTCAACCCGGCAGCGCCAATCCTGACGGCCCTGGGCGTGCGCCCGCTCTTGCGCCATCTCGCCGGAGAGCTATCCCGGCAGGCCGCCATCGAAGCAGGGCAGACCGAAACGCGGCAGTACGCCAAACGGCAGCTCACGTGGGGAAGAAGCAATATGATTGCGTGGAAAGCAGTCAATACGCAACAAGTGAAAACATATACAGTCGCCCAGGCACTTTTAGTTCAAAACCCTGGTTGACCTATCGCTTTCAGAGCCATAGGTTCCGCGCCAACAGTCAAACCGGCGCCACCGCAAACGGGCGTCGAGCCCGAGCAGGCACTGGAGCAGGCTAATGGCACGCACAATGACGGGCGCCGAAATGGTGCTCGCAGCGCTCGACGACCAGGGCGTCGAATACATCTTCGGTTATCCAGGCGGCGCCGTGCTGCCGATCTACGACGAGCTGCACCAGCAGGATAAGGTCACGCACGTCCTCGTTCGCCAGGAGGGCGGCGCGCTGCACGCTGCCGAAGGCTATGCGCGCTCGACCGGCAAGGTCGGCGTCGCGCTTGTCACGTCAGGCCCCGGCGCCACCAATGCGGTGACCGGCCTCACCGATGCGCTGATGGACTCTATTCCGCTCGTCTGCATCACCGGGCAGGTGCCCACGCACCTCATTGGCAATGATGCCTTCCAGGAATGCGATACCGTCGGCATCACGCGTCCCTGCACCAAGCACAATTGGCTGGTGAAGAACGTCAACGACCTGGCGCGCATCCTCCATGAGGCGTTCTACATCGCCAAAGCGGGACGGCCCGGCCCGGTCGTGGTCGACATCCCGAAGGATGTGCAGTTCGCCACCGGCAACTACGTCGGTCCCTCGAACATCGCCCATAAGACCTACAAGCCGCGCGTGAAGCCGGATCAGAACGCCGTGCGCGAAGCCGTTGACCTGATGGCGCATGCCAAGAAGCCGGTGTTCTACACCGGCGGCGGCGTAATCAACTCCGGTCCCAAGGCGAGCCAGCTCCTGCGCGAACTGGTGCGCCTCACGGGCTATCCGATTACCTCGACGCTGATGGGGCTCGGCGCCTACCCGGCATCCGACAAGCAGTGGCTCGGTATGCTTGGCATGCACGGCACCTACGAGGCCAACCTCGCGATGCACGACTGCGACGTGATGATCGCCGTCGGCGCGCGCTTTGACGATCGCATCACCGGCCGCCTCGATGCCTTCTCGCCAGGATCGCAAAAGATCCAGATCGACATCGATCCTTCCTCGATCAACAAGAACGTCAAGGTCGACATCCCCGTCGTCGGCGACGTCGCCTACGCGCTCGAAGACATGCTGCGCATCTGGAAGTCGAAGGCGCCGCAACTCGACAAGGCCGCGCACAAGACCTGGTGGAAGCAGATCGAAGGCTGGCGCGCGAAAAAGTCGCTCAGCTACAAGGGCTCGCGCGACGTGATCATGCCGCAGTACGCGATCGAGCGCCTCTACGCGCTGACCAAGGATCGCGACGCCTACATCACCACCGAGGTCGGCCAGCATCAGATGTGGGCCGCGCAGTTCTATCACTTCGATGAACCGAACCGTTGGATGACATCCGGCGGGCTTGGCACGATGGGTTATGGTCTCCCGGCCGCCATCGGTGCCCAGATTGCGCACCCTAAATCGCTGGTGATCGATATTGCCGGCGACGCCTCGATCCTGATGAACATCCAGGAGGCGTCCACCGCCGTGCAGTACGAGCTGCCGGTGAAGGTGTTCATCCTGAACAACCAGTACATGGGAATGGTGCGCCAGTGGCAGCAGCTGCTGCATGGCAACCGCTTGTCGCACAGCTACACCGAAAGTCTGCCCGACTTCGTCAAGCTCGGTGAGGCCTACGGCTGGACCGGCATGCGCTGCGACAATCCCGCCGATCTGGATGATGCCATCCGCGCCATGATCGACACCAAAGGTCCGGTCATCTTCGACTGCCGCGTGGCAACTCTAGCCAACTGCTTCCCGATGATCCCGTCGGGCAAGGCGCACAACGAGATGCTGCTGGGCGAGGACGTGTCCGACGAGGAAGTCGGCAACGCGGTTAGCGCAGAGGGCAAGGTCCTGGTCTGATGCATCAGCGCCCCGCCGATATCGGTCGCAGCTTCGCCCCGCGACGGGCCGTGCGCACTCGCGTGATGTTTGCGCTGGCCCTCGCGAGCGTGATCGGCATCGGCTCGGCCGGCATCGCCAGTGCGCGCGACCCCGATTGGGATCAGGTCGAGAACATCAAGGACGCTGCCCGTCGCCTGGCTGTACTCCAGCGTACGCAAGGCGCAACGAAGGTCTTTGCCTTCATCGACGCCTGCTATCGAACTCACTCACTTTCGTCCGAATACACCAAGGCGTTCGAGGCCTGCATCGCGCAGGACTACATGGAATCCCAGATCCTTTCGCTCATTTACTCACGTACGCCGCCTGATGCGCTGAAGCGCCAGGGTGCGCCGTCGCCGCAGATGATCGTTGCAACGATGCAGCGTCGCGTCGGCTCGGCCTTTGCCCAATACAAGATTCCGAAGGAGCGTATCGCGCAGCTGCAGCGCGTCATCGACGAGCATGGCTTCCCGCTGTTCTTCCAGACAGTGTTCCCCGGCACCAAGCCGCCGCCAATTGAACGTGGGCCATCAGGCAAGGACGCCGCGCCCGCTCCAGAAACGAAACCGCTTGAGAAGTCGGCACCCGAGCCATCGGCGCCAGAAAAACCGGCTCAAGAGAAAAAGCAATGAACATGGCTAAACCCATATCCAAGAGCCACTACGTAGGCCCCGGCATCGTGCAGGCCGTCGTCTCGCGCACGCTCTCGATCCTGGTCGACAACGAGCCCGGCGTGCTCGCCCGCGTGATCGGTCTGTTCTCAGGTCGCGGCTATAACATCGACAGCTTGACCGTGACCGAGACCGAGCACGAGAAGCACCTCTCGCGCATTACCATCGTCACCCGCGGCACGCCCGACGTCATCGAGCAGATCAAGCATCAGCTCGAGCGCCTCGTGCCGATCCATCGTGTCCGCGACCTCACCAACGAGGGTGTCGCCTTGGAGCGCGAGCTGGCGCTGATCAAGGTCTCCGGCAAGGGCGATAAGCGCATCGAGGCCCTGCGCATCGCCGAGATTTTTCGCGCCAAGGTCGTTGATACCTCCACCGAGCACTTCGTCTTCGAGGTGACCGGCAAACCCTCGAAAATCGAGGAGTTCATCGCGATCATGACCGAACTCGGCCTCGTCGAAGTGTCGCGCACCGGTATCGCCGCCATTGGCCGCGGCCCGGCGAGCAGCTAAAGGAGCGTTCCGACACGTCCCGCCGGCCGGCTCGAAACCGGCCAGCACCCGCCAAACCGGCCGAAACAGCGGCCCGCCCAGTCGTATCGACATCAAGCCAGAACCACAGAGGAAGCCATGCGCGTTTATTACGATCGTGATGCCGACATCAATCTCATCAAGGGCAAGAAGGTCGCGATCGTCGGCTACGGCTCTCAGGGCCGTGCACACGCGCTGAACCTCAAGGACTCCGGCGCCAAGGAAATCCGCATCGGCCTCAAGCCGGGCTCGACGACGGCCAAGAAGGTCGAGGCCGACGGCCTCCAAGTGCTCTCGGTGGCCGACGCCGCCAAGTGGGCCGACCTCATCATGATGGCTACGCCCGACGAACTGCAGGCCGACATCTACAAGTCAGAGATCGCCGACAACATCCGCGACGGCGCCGCCATCGCCTTCGCCCACGGCCTCAACGTGCACTTCGGCCTCATCGAGCCGAAGAAGACCGTCGACGTCATCATGATCGCGCCCAAAGGACCTGGCCACACCGTGCGCGGCGAGTATCAGAAGGGCGGCGGCGTGCCGTGCCTCATCGCAGTCCACCAGGATGCTTCGGGCAACGCTCATGACCTCGCTCTGTCCTATGCGTCCGGCGTCGGCGGCGGCCGCTCCGGCATTATCGAGACGAATTTCCGCGAGGAGTGCGAGACGGATCTCTTCGGCGAGCAGGCCGTGCTTTGCGGCGGGTTGGTCGAACTCATCAGGGCAGGCTTCGAGACGCTGGTCGAAGCCGGATACGCCCCCGAGATGGCCTACTTCGAGTGCCTGCACGAGGTGAAGCTGATCGTCGACCTGATCTACCAGGGCGGCATCGCCAACATGAACTACTCGATCTCCAACACCGCCGAGTGGGGCGAGTACGTCACCGGCCCCCGCATCATCACGGCCGAGACCAAGGCCGAGATGAAGAAGGTGCTGCACGACATTCAGTCGGGCAGGTTCACCTCTGAGTGGATGCAGGAGTACAAGGCCGGTGCCGCCCGCTTCAAGGCCACCCGTCGCCTCAACGACGAGCATCCGATCGAGGAGATCGGCACCAAGCTGCGTGACATGATGCCTTGGATCAAGGCCGGCGCTCTTGTCGACAAGGCGCGCAACTGAGGCGCATAGGCAACTGCGGACCGCACCGTTTTGCAGCATACTGATGGCCCATTCCTAGGGCCATCAGGAGCTTTCCATGTTGCGTATTCTGTCTTCGCTTGCGATCGCGGCCGCCATCGCTGCGGCGCCTGTCATGCTGACGTCCGGCGCGAATGCAGCGCCGAAGAAAGCCTACAAGACCTGCAAGCACAAAACCTCGAGCGGCAAGCTCAAGACGTGGCGCTGCGGCGCCGAGCAACCGTGCTGCTCCGCCGAGGCGATCAACTACTACACCTGCGGATCTAAGACGCTCGGCTGCCTTTAAGGTCGGGAAGCGGTCAGCGGCGCGGAGCGGCTTTGGCCAGAAAGCCCGCGCAGTGGCTTTGGGGAGTTAGCGACGAGCTACTGCCGCGCGAGCTTTCCAGGCGATCACCTGCCGCGCGGCGGACCCGTGCTGCAGAGCGCGCAAAAGAAACGGACGGCGGAGAAGCGGGGACCTCCACCGTCCGCTCCAGCGGCGTCACCGTTAGGCGACGCCGCCAGATTGCTTGGCCGCCAGCACGGCGAACACGCGCCGTCTCTGGGCCTGGGTCCGGTGCGGGGTCACTCGCAAAGCGAACGAGGCGCCGGGCCATCAAATTTTTCGGCTGGGCAGTCGGTGCAAAGTCCCCCTCGGCACCCCTTGCCTTCACCACTTAAATCCACTCCCATATCGTGGAACGAGCGTGGTTTGTTCGGGGCAAAACTAAGATTTCAAACCTGACAACAAGTTTGATCTCGACTTAATTCCGACGTCGGAGAATGGGCCGGTGCAACTCTCGCAGCTCCACGATGCACCGCGCCGCATCAGTGAATGCACCCTCGAAATCGTTGACTGGAACTGGCCGTTGGCGGCTCGTCACGCCAATGAGATCGCCCGCAACTGGCAGCGCGTCAGCACGGCCAATCCGCGTTTCTTCAATGGCGCGGTTTATCTTTTCCGCGACTACGTCATCGACGGCACGCGGCTCACCGGCACGCTGTTCAGAACTGACTTCCAGACCATGCTCTATTGGCGATCGCTCCCATTCGGCGCCAGCGACGACGCACGCGAGGTGTTCGGCGTGAGCCTCATCCGGTCCGCCGACGGGCACCTGCTTTTCGGCCGTCAAGGTCCCGGACAACTGAATTCCGGCTTCATCTATCCGCCGAGCGGCGTCATCGACGATCATGACGCCTCTGGCTCGACCATCGATATCGACGCAAACATCACGCGAGAGCTTCATGAGGAAACGGGTATTCCCCTCGGCGAGCTCTTCCGCGAGCCAGGCTACCTCGTGGTGACGACAGCAACGCAGATTGCCATTGGCGTCGAGTGGCGCAGCCCCCTTCCTGCCAATGAGCTGCGCGAGAAGATCATGTCATTCCTGGGCAGCGAGGCGCATTCCGAGCTCGATGATATCGTCATCGTCCGCGGCCCTGGGGACATCGACCACGCACGCATGCCGCCCCACGCGCGCGCGTTCGCGCAGCATCTGATCGGTGCGGGCGGGCGTTGATCGACCGCATAAACACTGCCGCGCTTGACCCGCGACGCGAATTAGGCAGAGTGCGCCGGCTCTCAGAACCGGGATCTTCGCATGGCGCTGCCGCTGTACACGCTTGACGTCTTCACTGATAAGCGCTTCAGCGGTAACCCGCTCGCAATCGTCACCGAGGCCGACGGACTGACTGACAAACAGATGCAGGCAGTCGCCAGAGAGCTGAACCTGTCGGAGACGGTATTCGTTCTGAAGTCGCAAAACCCGGCCCATTCGGCCCGCGTACGCATCTTCACACCGGCCCGCGAGCTTCCCTTCGCTGGACATCCGACCATCGGCACCGCGATCCTGCTGGCGCAACTGCGCACGCCGCTCGTCAACGGCGAGCGCGACGCGATCATCGCCGTCGAGCAAGCGATCGGCACCGTGCGCGTGGGCGTGCGCTTGCGTGACGGCCAGGGGGCTTTCGCGGAGTTCGACGCTCCCAAGCTGCCTGAAAAAGTGGCGATCCCGCCGGCGCGCGATCGCATCGCCGACGCCATCGGCCTGCTACCGCGCGAGATCGGCTTCGAGAACCACACGCCGCAGTGCCTCTCAGCCGGGAACACCTTCGCGTTCGTTCCGGTTGCGGGATTGGAGGCAATCGCCAAGGCACGCGTCGAGCAGGCACACTGGGACGGTGTGTTTCCCGCCAGCACGTTCGCCGGCGTTTATCTCTACACCCGCGAATGCATCCACGCCGGGGCGTCCTTCCATGCCCGCATGTTCGCGCCGCAGCTGGGCGTCCCTGAGGACCCGGCGACGGGCTCGGCGGCCGTTTGCTTTGCCGGCGTCGTGCACGACTTCGACGGGCTTCCCGACGGCGCGCATCGGCGGGTGATCGAGCAGGGCACCGAGATGGGCCGGCCGAGCGCAATCAATCTCACGCTCGTTGTCGAGAATGGCCGCCTGGAAACCGTGCGCATCGGCGGCTCCGCAGTCCGCGTCATCGAGGGCACGATTTCCGTCTGAGGCGCGCTGGGGTGCGCCCTGACGCCGGTCAGCCGCTGGAGCGCCGGAATCCGGGTGTCGTGCCCGTTATGGCGTCCAGAAGCGGTGTGATCGCGGGGAAATGCAACACGTGACCAACGACAACGACAACCATGACCTAGGCCTCCGCCACGATCTTGAGCTTATCGGCCGCCGCCGCGCACTGGCTCTATTAGGCTCGGTCGGACTGGCAGCGGGCCTCGGCGCTTGCGGGGACATGCCCTTCGACCGCGCCGAAGCCGAAGTCATTGGCAGCGCCCCCGACGGCGGCCAGTGCGTCGCCCACCCACGCGAGACCGCAGGCCCTTATCCCGCTGACGGATCGAATAGCGCCCACGGCACCCTCGCCAACGTTCTCGATAAGAGCGGCATCGTCCGTGCCGACATGCGCCCGAGTCTCGATCCCAAGGCCGCGGTCGCCGAGGGTGCACCCCTTGAGCTAACCGTCGAACTGGTCGACGTAGGCAGGGGATGCAGCCCGCTGCCAGGTTACGCGATCTACCTCTGGCACTGCGATGCCGCCGGTCGCTATTCCATCTACGATCTGCCGACGGCGAGCTACCTGCGCGCGGTAGGCGTAGCCGATGCAGCTGGCCGGACCACATTTTCGACGATCTTCCCCGGCTGCTACGGCGGCCGCTTCCCCCACATGCACTTCGAGATCTATCCGAGCCTCGACAGGTTGACTGACTATCGGCACCGCATACTCACCTCGCAGTTGGCCATGCCCGAGGCACTGTGCGGCCCGCTCTACCAAGCGCTACCCGTCTATAGGGAGAGTATCGAGAATTACGCCCATTCTCCGCTGAGCAGCGACGGCATCTTCGCCAATGATACGCCCCGTCAGCTTGCCGCTCAGATGCCCAAGATTTCCGGAGACCCGGCGAGCGGATACCGCGGCCGCGTCGTAATCGGCCTCAACAGTGCGCCCTGACGCCGGTCAGCCGCTGGAGCGCCGGATTCCGCGTTCCCGACCCGGCAATCAGTCTCGCCTTAAGCATGTCTCCTGAGCGGCCGGGCGGCGGCTACGGCGCCGGGACTAGCGCTGGAGCCGCTCCTGTATTAGAAGCTTGCGTTATGCATCGGCCGATCACCATCGACGGCAGCTTTGGTCCCCGCGCTGGATTTCCGCGCGGCTTGGCCCGTGCGCGCTCTTTTCTGCTCTTGAACCTGCTCCTTACCAGCCCCTGAGCTTTGGCAGTTCTGGTCAACCGGGACGGATGCTTAGGGGGTCGACGAATACAGAGCTGAAGGTTCAACGCCGCTCCTGATGAGCAGGCCCTGAGCGAAAGAAGAATCCGATGACTACCGATCCGAAAACACCCGAAGCCTCAGAGCGCGTCGTCATTTTCGACACGACGCTGCGCGATGGAGAGCAGTGCCCGGGCGCCACCATGACCTATGAGGAAAAGCTCGAGGTCGCCGAATGCCTGGACCAGATGGGTGTCGACATCATCGAGGCTGGCTTCCCCATTGCCTCTGACGGTGACTTCGAGGCCGTCTCCGCCATTGCCAAGCAGGTCAAAAACGCCACCGTTGCCGGCCTCGCCCGCGCCATCAACGCCGACATCGACCGGGCCGGCGAAGCTGTGAAGCACGCACAGCGCGGCCGCATCCACACCTTCGTTTCCACCTCGCCCATCCACCTCGCGCATCAGATGCGCAAGACCGAGGCGGAGGTGCTGGAGATCATCACCGCGACGGTCGCCCGCGCCCGCAACCTGGTAGAGGACGTCGAGTGGAGTGCGATGGACGCCACGCGCACCGGCATCGACTATCTGTGCCAGTGCGTTGATGCCGCCATCAAGGCCGGCGCCACCACCATCAACCTCCCCGACACAGTCGGCTACGCGACGCCCGACGAATACGCCGACATGTTCCGTCAGGTGCGCGAGCGCGTACCGAACTCCGACAAGGTCATTTTCTCCACCCATTGCCATAACGACCTCGGCCTCGCCGTCGCCAACTCGCTGGCGGCGCTGGGCGCCGGTGCACGCCAGATCGAATGCACCATCAACGGCATCGGTGAGCGAGCAGGCAATGCCGCGCTCGAAGAGATCGTCATGGCCATCAAGACGCGTGCTGACCGTCTGCCATATGCCAGCGGGATCGACAGCATCATGCTGTCGCGTGCATCCCGTCTCGTCTCCGCGGTGACCAATTTCCCCGTGCAGTACAACAAGGCCATCGTCGGCCGAAACGCGTTCGCGCACGAGAGCGGCATCCATCAGGACGGCATCCTGAAGTACCAGCAGACCTACGAGATCATGACGCCGGAATCCGTCGGCGTCGGCAAGACCTCGCTCGTCATGGGCAAGCATTCCGGCCGCGCCGCCTTCCGGAGCAAGCTGAAGGAACTCGGCTACGAGCTCGGCGAGAACGCCTTCGAGGACGCCTTCAATCGCTTCAAGGCTCTCGCTGACCGCAAGAAGCACGTCTACGACGAGGACATCGAGGCGCTCGTGGACGAGGGCATCGCCCACATGCACGATCGCATGAAGGTGATCTCGTTGACGGTCATTGCCGGCAACATGGGCCCGCAGACGGCGACGCTGACGCTGGACGTCGAAGGCACGCAGCACACCGTACAGGCGACCGGCAACGGCCCCGTCGACGCGACGTTCAACGCCATCAAGATGCTCGTGCCGCACGAGGCCAAGCTCGACCTCTATCAGGTGCACGCCGTCACCGAAGGCACCGACGCGCAGGCCGAAGTCTCGGTCAGGCTGGAGGAGGGCGGTCGTATGGTCACCGGCCGCGGCGCCGACACCGATACCATGGTGGCCTCCGCGCGCGCCTACGTTTCGGCCCTCAACAAGCTGATGGTCAAGCGCCAGAAGACCGCGCGCGTGCAGCAGCAGGCGCTCTGAGCGCAAGCCGCGGGAGGCGTCGCTGCAACCTGAGGGCAGCGACGCACCACGCGTCTGGCGCCTTGGCGCAGGAGCCGAAAAACGCGTAGAATCGCTCAAGCCGGATCCGGCGTGATGCTGGTCCGCAGATGGGGCGTTAGTCGACAATGCTGCGCGGCGTAGGAAGCGCGTTCTCGGATGACATTGCGATCGACCTCGGCACGGCCAACACGCTTGTGCACGTCGCCGGGCGCGGCATCATCATCGACGAGCCGTCCGCAGTTGCCGTCCGCAGCCATCGCGGCACGCGCGAGATACTGGCGGTCGGACGCAAGGCCAAGGCACTGATCGGCCGCGCCCCTGAGAACGTCGAGCTGGTGCGACCGCTGCGCGATGGCGTCATCGCTGACTTCCTCGCCACCGAGGAGATGCTGCGCCAGTTCATCAAGCGCACCAAGACCATGCTCGGCTTCAGGCGTCCGCGCATCCTGATCTGCGTCCCCGCGCAGGCGACGCCCGTCGAGCGCCGCGCGGTTCACGACACCGCGGTCTCGCTCGGTGCCCGCGCGGTCTACCTGATCGCCGAGCCGGTAGCGGCCTCGCTTGGCGCCGGCCTGCCGGTCGACGAGCCCGGCGGGGCGATGGTCCTCGATATCGGCGGCGGCACGTCCGACATCGCCGCTCTGTCAGGCGGAACCATCGTTTCAGCACGCACCCTGCGCGTTGCCGGCAATGCCATGGACGAGGCGATCACCCGCTTCATCCGCCGCCGGCATCAGCTCCTCGTTGGCGAGGCGAACGCCGAGCGGATCAAGATCGAGGTCGGCACAGCGCTGCCTCTCCCGAATGGCCGGAGCTCGGAAGTCCACATCCGCGGACGCGATCTGCGCCAGGGTACTGCCAAGTCCACCGTGCTGCGCGCATCTGATGTCGCTGAAGCGCTTGCAGAGCCCATCGAAGCGATGGCTGAATTCGCTCAGCGTGCGCTCGAGGATCTTCCGCCGGATATCTTGAGCGACATCGCCCGGCGCGGCATTCACATGACCGGCGGCGGCGCGTTGCTCGACAAGCTCGACGTCGCGCTGAGCCGGCGCATCGGCGTGAAATTCCATGTCCAGCAGAACCCGATGCACTGCGTCATCAAGGGTTCGGCCGATGTTCTCGCCGACCTCCGCGACCACCAGCACCTGCTGATGCGGCCGTAGCTTCAGAACTTGAGGCGCGCATAGCGCTTGTTGGCGGCATCGTTGATGCTCGACGGTGGCCCCACGAACTGCAAGCCGAGGGAATTCGATTGCCGCCAGGCGACGGTCGCCGGATAGAGGAGACCGGACGATTTCTCATAAAGCTGGAACGTGTCCGGCAGGCCGACCGTGCTGGCGATCAGTATCCGCGCCCCGGCCGAGGAAATGTCTCGGATGGTGCAGTCAAAGACGCGCAGACCGTCCGCATAGACGATCTTGCCCTCTTTGAGGACACGGCGACGGGGCACCTTTCGCTTTTCGTCCATGGGCACCACCTGGAGAAGCGGCAGCGCGGATATGGGTCGCAACGGCCCTGCGGGCACTAACGTCGCATGGCAAGGCTTGCGGCCGACTCGGTGCACGCCCACGGAGTATGCAGCAGGGCCGGGAGGTGGCGCTACACGTCGGGCAGCTTTTTTGCAGCCCGCAGCGGCAATTGGGGCTCATCGCGGCACCTGCGCGCGGTCCTCGAAATTAGGGACGCAAGGCTGCTGGACATGCCGCCCCCGTGGTGCTACACGCACCTCCATCGAGGGCTCGCGTGTCGGGCCCTTTTGACGTCTTGGCCGCGCAGGCAACTGCGACATAAGTCGGGACTCGCCGTTTCGGCGGCATGGGTGATTAGCTCAGTTGGTAGAGCAGCTGACTCTTAATCAGCGGGTCGAAGGTTCGAATCCTTCATCACCCACCAAAATTCTTCAATCCAATCAGTCGCTTCTGGTTTCCCCCGCTAGAACGCGAGGGGAACGCGGCGCAGTCTCAAAAGTCGCACGTCCAACTATGCGCACGGATTATCTGCCGCTCCGCACCACGCTTGTCTGGCAGCAGTCGAGCTTGTCGACACGTTGCTCGAGCGACTTCACCCGGCCGATGTCGGGATCGTCTAGCCTCGTTAGCGGGCGATGGAGAACCTGCACAGCCGGTGCCGAGCCGGTCAGCCATCAACCGACCGTTGCTACGGCTGCGAGCCCGAGGCGACGCCAGCGATCGCCGACCAGGTCAGCGCCTGCGGCCGCTTCTGCCGGCGTTGGCCTTCGAAATATCGAGTTCGATCCGCTCGACCCGCGCACCTTGCCGCGCCTGTCCGGTGTCGACCTTACCGACGCGCTCTTCGTCATGGTGATGGGTATCGTCGTGGAGCAAGGCGCGCCGGGTCCGTCATCCTTGTAGGCATCTTCCTAACTTGCTAACTCATGCACACCTGCGACTCAGATCGTGTGTTTTCGCCCTCGAGGACTCCTCGCGGACCGCATGCGGCATCTCCAAATCCTGATAGGAAACTATTTTTGACAATTGCCTCCGGTGCGTGCGGCCTTGACTTCGGTACATCCAACAGCGCCATCGGCCATGCTGCGGAGGCTCATCCCTCTCTGATCCCCCTGCAGGAGGGCCGCGTTTCAATTCCCACCGCAGTATTCTTTAGCTTCGAGGACGCAAGCGTCACCTTCGGCCGCGATGCCATCTCCCGCTACTTGGAGCGCGAGAACGGGCGCCTGATGCGCTCGCTGAAATCGGTACTCGGATCCCCGCTCGTCCACGAGCAAACGCAGGTTGGAGCAAAGCGCCTCCGGTTCGATGAGATCATCTCGCTTTTCCTCAGTTACGTGCGCAATGCCGCCGACGAGCCGTCGTCCGTCGTCATGGGCCGGCCGGTGTTTTTCGTGGACGAGAACCCGGAGGCCGACAAGAGCGCAGAGGATCAACTCCGGCAGGCGGCACGACTCGCAGGCTTCAAGCACGTCGAATTCCAGTTCGAGCCCATCGCCGCTGCGCTCGACTACGAACGCCAAGTGGACGCCGAAGAGCTCGCGCTGGTCGTCGACATCGGCGGCGGCACTTCGGACTTCTCCATCGTGCGCGTCTCTCCGCATCGGCGCGGCAAGCCGGACCGCAAGTCCGACATTCTCGCCTATTCGGGCGTGCACGTTGGCGGCACCGATTTCGACCGTCGCCTCGAACTCGACGCCGTGCTTCCCGGTCTTGGGCTTGGTGCCAAGCTTCGTCACAAGAACATGGAAACACCCTCGTGGTGGTACCAGGACCTTGCAACCTGGCAGCGCATCAACTTCCTCTATGACCCTAAGGTATTCACCGACATTCGCCAGGTGCGCCGCGATATGGTCGAGCCCGAAAAGCTCGACCGGCTACTCGAGGTTCTGGAGAACAGGAGGGGTCACGCGCTGTTGACCGCCGTCGAGGACGTCAAGATCCAGCTCTCCTCCGCAAAGGTCGTGGCGATGGATTTGCAGAAGCTCGCTGGCATCGAGCCGCTCGACATCACGAGGAAGCAGTTCGAGCGCGCAATTGCCGACCAGATCGGCAAAATTCTTGTGACGATCAGAAGCACGCTAAGCCTGAGCAACGTGGCCGCCGATGCCATCGGCTCAGTGTTTCTCACCGGCGGCTCGTCGCGGATACCGCTGCTGCTTGCGACTTTGCGCGAGGCGTTCCCCAATGCCCGCATCGTCGAAGGCGATGCGTTCGGCTCGGTAGCCACGGGGCTCGCACTTGAAGCCCACAGCCGCTTCGGTCCTGTGCGCGTTTGATGCAACGCCGTTCGCGGTATTCAAAGAATCGAACAAATGGCTTCGCCCCAATTCAACGCTATCGGTCGCGCACTGGTCCGCTCAAATAAATGTGCGCCAAAGCCGTTGCTTCTAGTCGATCCTACAAGAAATCTGACCTGACGCCCGCAGACGTGTTCGCTGCGGCGCCGCACATTGCAACTCTGCTGGGCCGAGAAAGCGGCACTTCTCATGGTCTAGGTCGCCCCCGTACTGGGCTGGCCTTAAGGGCCGCCAACGAACCCGTTGTTCACGTGCTCACGTGTTAGTAGCTGCCTCGTATATGTCTTCCTCCTGCGCGTTGTGGATGCGCACAAGGGCCTCGATAGACCCGATTACCCGCTGCGCGTCCCGCACGAGATACTTATCGGCATCTTCCGCCCGCAAGCCCTGCGCGAGCCGCGTCAAGAGCCGCGCCTGATGCAAAATCTCGCGATGTGCGCGGCTCATGGCCGACAACCCATGCCTATCGACCAGCAGCTTCGATAACCGCGGGTAGAGCGCGGTTTCATCCTCGCGCTCGTGCGCTGCGACACTGTCCTCGATAATGGCGTGCGCGCTGACAATAAGGTCGACGGCGCGCTGGCCACTTGCATCGTCGAGCCCGTCCGAGATGGATCGGAGCTTATCCAGTTCCTGCTCGAGCAACCGGTGCTCCTCGCTCAGGGCGCGCGCCATCTTGCCCGGCAGACCTTCACGGCGTCGGTGCCATCCCGGCGTGAGCGCCCGCAGCGCATTGAGGATCACTGCGACATCGATGGCCTCCTGAGTAAGGGCACCCGCCACGGGCGTCAGCCAACCGAAGGCGGCAAAGGCCATGGCGACACCGGAAAGCCCCATGCCGGCGACGATGCTTTGGATGGCGATGCGCCGCGCACGCCGGGCGATGATCACTGCCTCCGACACCCGATCGAGCCGGTCCACGACGATCACCACGTCGGCCGCTTCAGACGAGGCGCTGGCGCCACGGGCGCCCAACGCGACGCCCACGTCGGCCGCTGCGAGCGCCGGAGCGTCGTTGATGCCATCTCCCACCATCAGCGTCGGATGAAGGCGGCTCTCCACGACGACTGCATCGACCTTATCGGAAGGGACGCGATCGGACAGCACCGCATCGATATTTAGCGCAGCAGCAATCGTCTCAGCTGCGTCCGCATGATCACCCGTGACCATCACGATGCGGGAAATCCCGGCGGCGCGAAGAGAGTGCAGCGCGCGCGGCGTTTCCTTACGCAACTCGTCGGCAAGGAGCAAAGCGCCGACGACGCGGCCATCGACCGACACGAACACGCTAAGCGCCGATCGCCAGGAGGCGCGGCGCAGCGCACGCGCGGCCCAGTCGTCCAGTTTGCGCGGCCCGAAGATGAGCTGGTGTGAGCCGACGCGGACCTTCCGTCCGGCAATCACGCCTTCGAGGCCAGAACCCATGACCTCATGCACCTGCTGGGGCATCTGCAGAGAATGACCTTGGGCGACGGCGGCAGCCACGATGGCGGCAGCCACGACATGCTGCGACGCCTGCTCCAACGAACCGGCGAGGTGCAGGACCTCGCCAGCGTCTTGCCCGGGCGCGGTTTCGACAGCAATAAGGCGCGCTCCGCCTACGGTGAGGGTGCCCGTCTTGTCGAATAGAACGGTATGCGTCTTCGCCAAAGCGTCGAGAGGCGCGCCGCCCTTGATGATGATGCCCCGACGCGCCGCCTGGGATACGCCGGCTATGAACGCGACCGGGGCAGCAAGTATGAGAGGGCATGGTGTGGCGACCACCAGGACGGCCAGGCCGCGAACCGGATCACCCGACAGCGCCCACGCCAGTCCGGCAACCGCGATCGTCACCGGTAACAGCAGAAGTGCGTAGCGATCGGCCAGCCGAATAAAGGGCGCCTTGGCCGTCTGGGCGGCGGTGACAAGCCGAACGATGCCAGCGTAGGTGCTCTCATCAGCCGTCGCCGTCGCCGTGATCTCAAAAGTGTCGCCGGCGTTGAGCGTGCCGCTGCGGGCGCTCTCGCCGGCTTGCCGCGTGACCGGGATCGGCTCACCGGTGAGCGCCGCTTCATCGACGACCGCCCGCGGAGAAGTGATCAACCCATCAACGGGGATGATCTCGCCAGCGCGAATGAGGATCGCATCGCCGACTTTCACATCACGGATGTCGACGTCCGTGATGGTCTCATCCACGCGTCGATGCGCCAACCGCGGCGCCCGATCAACGAGGGCCCTCAAGCTGCGCTCGGCGCGGCTGACCGCGTAGTCCTCGAGTACCGTTCCGCCCGTGTACATAATGGCGACGACGATCGCCGCCAGCGGCTGCTGGAGAAGCAGGGCGCCGGCCATCGCCACTAGGGCGATGGCGTCGACTCCCATACGTCCGGCCGTAAAATCACGGACGATGGAGAACGCTAGCGCGATAATGACTGGGATCGTTGCCGCCGCCCATATCCAACCAGCCGTAGCGGGAAAGCCTGCAAGAAATGCGGTGCCGCCCAAGATGAGGCCGAGCAGAGCGGCGACAGCAAGCGTGCGCCTAACGAAGCGTTCGTTGATCATGACGCTCCTCAAAGGTGGGCGAGAACTCGCATCCTAAGGAGCGTCGGGCGGAGGTCGCGAAAGTATTTTCCGGCCGGTGAACATTGCGGAAGTGATGTTCCCGCCCTCGTGAACCTCAGTGAAAACGACGGCGGCCACATGGACCACGATGAGGGTGGCCAGTGCATAGAAGCCGAGCTCATGCACTTCGACGAACGGACTGCGGAACGCGCGCATCGCGTCGTAGGAAGTCTTGTCGATCAGGTCAGCCGCCCCCGGCACTACTAAGGTTGGGGCGACGCCTGGAGCGGCAACCCACGCCGCGAACCAATGCCCGAACGGTGGCCAGTAGAGGTCGGTTCCGACGAGGACGAGGCCGGTCACCGCCTGGACGAGCAATAGCAGGAAGAGCAATGCAACGGCGATGCGAGCCAGCGGGTTGTGACCCACATACTGCTGTGGCTCTCCCGTCAAGTACGAGTCAGTGTATGCGCGAAAGGCTAGCAAATAACCCCGACCGCCGGGCACAATGGCGCGCCACCGCGCGTAACGGTTCCCCAGGAATGCCCAGGCAAATCGCCACAACAGATTGAGGACCATGACGTAGCCGAAGGCTGCGTGCACACTCTTGAGGGTGAGCTTTCCGGTTCCCGATAATCCAAGGCCGTCGTCAAAGAGAACCACGAGGCCCGTACCGATAAGACCCACTACTGCAAGCACGTTGATCCAATGGAACCAGCGGGTGGGAACATCCCAAGCGACGTATTCTTTGAATTCGGACATGGACTGATCCTAACCGTAACGGAAATGTTGCATGCGTGCGGGGCGGCCACCTTGATCTGCATCAGTATCGGCTCATAGGCTCAAACTCGGGCAGCGCGAGCTGTGCTCTGAGGCCGCCGAACTGTCGTTGGCCGAGGTCTCGGCCGTTGGCCAAGCCAAATCCAGAGCCGCCCTGCTGAGGCTCCCTATTTTCAGATCGACATGCTTAAGCGCTGGCCTTGAATTCCAGCTGAAAGCTCGAAGCGCTGACGAACTGCGTCCGGCCAGCGCTGCGCCGGGCTCTTCAGGTTGGTTTCAGGTAGGCGTGCGATAGCGAACCCGACCGTAGGTTACGGTCCATGTCTCCAATCAAATTGCTGAATGCAGACGCGCCGCTGTCTGGCTTCACAACGTGGAGAGGCGTTTTCGTCATTCCGCGCTCGCGGTTCAGCTCCGTCCGGGAGGACATTAGCTCGAGTGTGGCCATGCCGAACCTCACTCTTACTACCGAGCCCATCAACACCTTTGGTCAACTTGCAAAAATCGAGGTGGCTGAACCTGAGGTCCAAGTAGCAGCATGATCGACTATCTTACACTCATCCTGGCGCTCGTGCCTTCCATCCTACTCGTCGTGGGAGGATTTGCGATTGCGGTGTGGGCCGCGAGATTGCCCGACGAGCAATCGCGCCTCGTCGCAAAGCTCACTGGGAAACGGACGCCAACGGCTCGGCTTCGCGGTCAGGGGACAAACACAACTGACACAGGAAGCAACTCTTGTGCGCGGAACTACGCTGCTCATGCGCCTGTCAGAAGCGCCAGTTGAGACGTCCCTGCGCGCTGCTATCCGGCACCTCAGGCACTAGCGCCTCCCATTCCCAATAGACGACGTTCGGTTTCTTCAACTGAGTCAACGCTCGGGGCCGCATAAGCTAAGCTCAAGCTGACTGGAGCCCGGCGCAGTGCCCAACTTTGACAGGCTCACGCCGAGCAGGCGAATACCTATCGTCACCGGGTAGACCGACCGCACCAGCGCGATGCTGATCTCATCGAGCTTCTCTCGCGAAACGACGGGCGCGTCCATCGTCCTGCTACGCGTCACCATCCGAAAGTTAGCGTACTTAACCTTGACGGTCACGGTCTGCCCGAACGTCTGATGTTTCTCGCACCACGACCACACATCATCTGCCACGGCGCGAACGCCGGCCTCAATCTCGTTCGCGCTCGTGAGATCATCGGTGAACGTGGTCTCAGATCCCGAAGACTTTCGGATCCGATCCGGCCTGACGAGCCGATCGTCCTTGCCGCGAGCGATGCTGTAGTACCATTCACCGGCTTTGCCGAAATGCTCCTGCAAGAACGCAACGGATCGGTCCCGCAGATCGGCCCCGGTGTGAATGCCAAGCGTGTTCATCTTGTCCGCGGTGACCGGCCCGATGCCATGGAACTTGCCAACCGGCAGTCCTTCGACGAAGCCGGGCCCCATCTCCGGCGTGATCACAAACTGTCCGTTGGGCTTGCGGTGGTCGGATGCGAGTTTTGCCAGGAGCTTGTTGTACGAGATCCCAGCAGACGCCGTCAGTCCGGTATCGGCGAAGATCCTGCTCCGGATTTCCTTGGCTGTCGCTGAAGCGGTGCGGATACCGCGGAGGTTCTCAGTGACGTCGAGATAGGCCTCGTCCAGGGACAGCGGTTCGATGAGCGGCGTATAATCTACGAAGATGCCGCGTATCTGTTCCGACACCGCACGGTAGACCTCGAACCGCGGCCGCACGAATACGAGTTCGGGACATTGCCGCAGCGCCGTCGTCGACGGCATCGCTGAGCGCACGCCGAACTTGCGCGCCTCATAGCTCGCTGCGGCCACGACACCGCGCTTAGCAGCATGCCCTACCGCCACTGGATGGCCGCGCAGAGAAGGATCGTCGCGTTGCTCGACCGACGCGTAGAACGCATCCATGTCGATGTGAATGATCTTCCGGATCGTCATCGTCCTGTCGCCGCCCACTGCGCAGCCGATCGTCCTCCGGGCTTATAGAGCAACCGGCGCTGCGCCTAAAGATAAGCTGTATCCCGGCCTCAGCCATGGCTGGCCGAGTGGCATCGAAGGCGGCTCGATGGTCCGCAGCCTGGGCGATAGGGAGACCAGGGAGCGAAGTGAACATTGAGGTTATGGTGCCGGCTCGGTAGTCTGACGGGGCATTTGGGGGGGGCTCGCATGGCGCGCTATCTTACGCTTCTCGTTGCATGCTTATTATTGCCGCTGGCGGCCGCCGCCGACGATTGTATCAGCGAAGTTCCTGCCGTAGCGATCGCAGCTTGCACGCGCACGATCGATGCCGCAGAGGCCTCCCCGGAGGAAATCGCAAAGGCGTACCACAATCGCGGGATGGCCTATTTGGACCTCGGTAGGACACCGACGGCTATCGACGATTTCACCAAGGCCATAACCCTCAGTCCGGACTTCGCGCTGCCCCACTACGCCCGCGGCAACGCATACTACCAGCTCGATCAGAACGAGAAGGCCTTGCGGGACTACGACAAGTACGTCGCCCTGGCCCCGAAAGATGCGAAGGGCTACGCGGGGCGCGGTCTGACGTTGCATGAGCTCGGGCGAGCGAAGCAGGCAATCGACGATTTCGAAGCGGCGATATTTCTGGCCCCTAACTATTCACTCCCCTACTTCGGCCGCGGCCAGATCCGCACCGAGGAGCGAAAATACAATCTCGCCGTCGAAGATTTCGATAAGTCGCTCGCTCTAGACCCTAAGGATGCGGTGACGCTTCGCTATCGTGGCTTCGCCCAGGAGATGCGCGGCGACAGGGTGAAAGCCGCCATCGACTATAAGCAGACGCTGGCGCTCAATCCTTCAAAGCTGACGGAACAGCGAGCTAACGAAGGTCTACAGCGCATCAAGCGTGCGCGGCCAAAGGCTAACGAAAAGGCAATGGGCGATTGCGACAGCGGCAATGTCGACCTGGTCTTCCATGGCTGTTCCAACATTGCCGAGGACGAAGATGCGCCCGCGGACACGCGCGCGCGGGCGCTCATCACCCGTGGCCTGCTGTACGCAAGCCTCGATGAGTTTGCGCGCGCCATTGACGATTTCACAGACGCGATCAAGGCGGGGGGCGTCAACCTCGCAGCAGCTTATTCTAATCGAGGGTCCGCCTACGCGCAGACCAAGCAGTTCGGTCCGGCAATCAAGGATTTTGACGAGGCTATCCGCCTTTCGCCGAACGATGCCGGCAATCAGGTCAACCGCGCTCTGGCGCTTGAGAACGTGGGCCGCACTCAGGAAGCGCGCCGCGCCTTCCAGCGCGCGCTCGAGCTGTCGCCGACACCTAGTCTTTCGACCACGGCCTCGCAAGGCGTCAAGCGGCTCGGCGCGTCTGCTCCTTCCAAAGCCGGTCCAAGCTTTTTCAACGAAGCAGAGCTTTGCTCGGGCTCGGATCCGGACCTGGTGATCTCCAACTGCACGCTGGTCATCGGCAACACAGCCTATCCCGCGAAAGACCGCGCCGCGGCGCACGTAAATCGGGGAACCGCCTGGAGCACTAAGGGCGATCTCGCCAAGGCTATCGACGACTACACGCACGCCATCGAGCTGAACCCCGCGCTTGCTATCGCGTATGCGAACCGTGGTGCGATGTACGTTGGCCAAAAAGACGATGAGCGGGCGCTGGCCGAATTTCAGAAGGCCATCGAGCTCGACAGCAAGTATGCGTACGCCTACGCCAGCCGCGGCGAGGTTTTCGAGCGACGTGGGGAGCGTGACGCTGCGAATGCGGACTATGAAAGAGCCTTGTCGCTAAAGCCGGGCCCCGTGGCTTTGTCTATCGCCACCGAAGGCCGCCAGAGGCTGATCGACAACGCGATGCGCGTGGGCGATGCGGAGGCCGCTGATTGCGACAGCTCGGACGTCGATCGGGTCATGCGAGGCTGCACCAAGATCATCGAAGCGAAGATGCTCACGGCCCAGATGCGAAGTGCGGCTCTACTGAAGCGCGGTCTCATCTACATGCGCGGCAACGACCTTCCACATGCGGGCGCGGACTTCGATTCCATCATCGCGCTCAACCCTGCGGATGCGCAGGCATATGGCCTGCGCGGCTACATCCGCTATGCCCAGGGGGCGCTAGACCCGGCCATCGCTGATCTGACGCGCTCGGTTGAACTCGGGACCTATAAAGATGCTCACCGGTATCTCGCGATCGTGCTGGAGGCAAAAGGCGACCTGAAGCCGGCCCTGAAGGAGTTGGAGGCTGCACTCGCGGGAAGTCCCAGGGACGCCGAGCTGCTATTCCATCGTGGCGCGGTGCGCGAAAGGCTCGGCGAGACTGCGGCTGCGAAGCAGGATTACGAAGCCGCGCTAGGGTCGGCGCCGGCTGACTCCATACGGGCCCCGGCTCAGGCTGCCCTCGATCGCCTTACGGCGAACGGCGTGCGATGACACCTACAAGGGCGCGCTTTTAGGCCAACGCGCGAGGTACTCGTGGCGGCAAGGCCGTCCCGGCAACTCCCGCACGGCGCGTCCGGTAATGCCCGGCGGCAAACGGGAATGCGTGGCAAAGTTGTTTGCATGGCGTGAAGTTGGCCTTGCATTCGATCCAACCGGCAAAGGTAATAGGTCGGACAAAGAGACGTTCAAAAAAGCAATAAGCGCTCCACTCAACAGGCTGCGCAAAAATACCGGGAGGGAGCCTCGATGAGCCTCGTGCTTCAGAGACGGATCGCAATTAGCGGCGGCACTCGCCCGATCTAGTCACCGATTTCGCAACAGTTTCGCACACGCAGCGCGGACGCCAAAGGCGTAACGCGGTCGCGGTCGCTTGCCTTGGAACACAAGAAATTCGGCCGCATAGGCCTGCCGGGAGGAAATACGAATGTCACTCGAAGCCAATGAGCTCGATAACGTCATCATCGACGAAACCGACACGCACTTCATCCTCACGCCGCGCTACACGACCATGCCAGCTCCGGGCTTCGACCCCAACGCGACATACACACCAGGCTCGCCGGAGAGCATCTTGGCGTGGCGGGCGACATTGGCGTTCCTGGACCACGCTGTCACCCCATCCTATCCGGCTCCTGTGCCGCCGGAGGACACCGACCCCACGAACGACAATTACTATTCGCTCCAGTGGCACTTCGACTATCTCGGCGACATCCAGAAGATCTGGGAGGAGTACAACGGCGCCGGCGTGCACGTCGGCGTATACGACGACGGCCTCGAGCGCACACATCCAGATCTCCAAGCAAATTACGATCCCTCGCGGCAGGTCACGATAACGGGCCCTGACGGCCCGGTAGTTCTTGACGCACTGGGGCCGGCATACGAAGTCATCTATGGACTTGGCCACCCCCATGGCACTGCGGTTGCTGGCCTTATCGCTGCGGCGAACAACGACCAGGGCGTTGTCGGCGTCGCGTGGGGCGCCTCGCTCACCGGCGTTCCGATCTTCACGGGATTGGCGGACATCAACGCCAACTACGCTGGCTTCCTGGAAGCGGTATCGCAGTCCGCCAACTTTGATGTTGTCAACCACAGCTGGGGCAAGTTCCCCGGCTTCTGGCAGGACGGCATCTCCCAGGCGCAGGATCACAACTTGATCGACCTCTGGTTCGATGCGCTCGAGCACGGCCGCGGGGGGCTCGGCACCATCCAGGTCAAGGCCGCCGGCAATGCCGACCAGAACAGCAACGGCGACCTGTCGGGAACGACCAGAGTAACGATCGTCGTGGGTGCGTACGACGATGACGGCGATGCCTCGTATTATTCAAGCTATGGCTCGAACCTGCTTGTTTCTGCACCATCCAGTGGGTTCAGCAGCTTTCTCTACGGCACCGTCAATAAGGGACAGGTTACGACTGACCTCACCGGAATCTATGACAACGGCACCGGTCCGATACCGTTCGGCTACGGCGGACTCCCGGACGACGACTACACGAACGGCTTTGGCGGCACCTCCGGCGCTACGCCGATCGTCACTGGCGTCATTGCTTTGATGTTGGAAGCCAACCCCGATCTTGGCTGGCGCGATGTGCAGAACATCATTGCGTATTCCGCGCACCAGGTGGGCAGCGGGGTTGGTGGCACGCGCACCTTCGACGAGAATAACACCTGGAAATATAACGGCGCCGACAACTGGAACGGTGGCGGCCTGCATTATTCGGAGGACTACGGCTACGGCGGCATCGATGCGTACAACGCGGTGCGCATGGCCGAGGTGTGGAACCTCTTTGGCGGGCCAAAAGCCACAGCCAACGAGAGTTCATTCAAGCAATCAACTACGCAAAGCGTCGAACTCGCCGACGGCATGACGACGGACATCAAGTTCGTGTTCGGTGGTGCCGACTTTACGGTCGACTACGTGAACATCACGATTGACCTACATCACACCAATCTGGATGACCTGGAGATCTACCTGATCTCGCCGGACGGCACGACGTCCACGCTGATCGATTTCAGGTACGAGCTTTCCTACTATGCCGGCTTGCAGGACGCGGTTCTCGACTTCGGTGCCAACGGTTTCCGCGGCGAGAACGGCGCCGGAGAATGGACGATCCGCATCGTCGATCGCTGGGCGGCTGATTCCGGTGTTCTCAACTCGGCATCGATCGAGCTGCACGGCACCGACACTGCAGACGGCACGCACAACACCATCGACGACGTCTATCATTACACCAACGAAGTCTTCGCTGCCCTCGCGAAAGAACCCGACCGGCTCGTTTTGAACGATACGGACGGCGGTACCGACTGGCTCGATATGTCAGCGATGAAGAGCGACGTCCAACTTAGCCTCACCGGAGGCAGCTATGGGCTGGCGGATGGTGTGCGCTTCCTGAGAATAGCGGCCGGCACACAAATCGAGAATGCTGTTGCCGGAGACGGCAACGACCGCATTGATGGCAACCTCGGCGCCAACAAGATCTACGGCATGCGCGGCAACGATATCCTGTTCGGCAATGACGGCGACGATCTGATGTCGGGCGGAGCCGGCAACGACACGCTCATGGGGGGTAACGGTTCCGATATCTTCCTGTTCGACAGGGCGCTCAACGCGGCAACTAACGTCGACATCGTTCAGGACTTCAACAGCCGGGAGACGGTTGGAACCGACAAGATCTGGCTCGATATCTCGATCTTCTCGGCGCTGTCGCTCGGCGCTCTGTCGGCCGATGCGTTCTCGCTCGGCACCGCGGCAACTGATGCGCTCGATCGCATCATCTACAATAGCACGACAGGCGCGCTGTACTATGACGCCGACGGTTTAGGCGGCGTGGACGCCATTAAGTTCGCTCAATTCGATAACTTCTTTGCGTTGGATAGCGCTCACGCCGTCCTGAGCTACAGCGATTTCGTGATCGTCGACACGTCGAACAGCGTCATCGTCGGCACCGGAATAGACCGAGTGCAAGACGATGCCCCGACAACGTCGACATCGACCGCCACCGAAAACCTGCTTGGTCCCGACGCGCCCATCTACGGCACTCGCTACGACGATGAGATTTTCGGCAAGTCCGGTGACGAGACCATCTACGGCCTTGAAGGGAACGACGTCATCGACGGTGGCGCCGGCAACGACACCATCGACGGCGGCTCGGGCATCGACCAGATTTTCGGCGGCGAAGGCAACGACGTCCTGCGCGGCGGCGGCTCCGGCAACCAATTTATGGGAGATATCCTCTACGGCGGCGATGGCGACGACATCATCTACGGCAGTGACGACCAGGCCAATAACGTCAGTCTCTATGCATTTCTGGGCTACAACGGAGACAGCATTTCCGGCGGCAACGGCAACGATACCATCTACGGCGGCAACGGCGATGACATGATCGATGCTGACGGAGGTGGATCCGACACCGACGGCGGCAACGACATCATTTACGGCGGCGCTGGCAGCGACGTCATCTTCGCAGGCGCCGGTGACGATCACATCTGGGGCGGAACCGGCTTCAACGAGATCGTTGGTGACATTGGAGCGGGAACCGGCTTCGACACCGTGCACTTCGAGGGCAAATTCTCCGAGTACACCGTCTCGGGCTTCCCGACGCAGGCGTACTATCTGCTTTATACCGAAGATGCCCTCACGTTCACACGCGATCCGATCCCCGGGCAGGACTATGAAATCACAGTCATCGACACACAGACGATCGAGGCACTGCAGTTCGAGGATCGCTACATCGATCTGACGCAGACGCCGATCTATCTCAAGGTGGGCGGCAATGGCTTCGACGGCGTCACGCCCGAGGATTTCGCCCCAATCAACATCACGACCAACGGCTTCGAAGTGGCGACGCGTGTGGAGTTCGCGTCGGACGTGAACATTACGGATAACGGCGGCGAAAACGGCGCTACCGACATGATGGGATACGTGTCGTTGCGGTATGTCTCCGGCGACGTCGTCATTAATTCGGACCGCCTCAACACTCTGGTGATGACAGGGTGGGTCTCGGACCAGGACGCCGCGTCGTGGGTGGGCGGTCATCTGCCGCCTGACGGCTCAGTCACGGTCAACGCGGCCGCCGGTGAGCGGGAGTTGCGCGTATTCTTCAACGGCTTCCAACTCGACGACGGTGAGCGCCTCACTGACAACACCGCGACGAGTATCTGGCTGCAGAATGCCGGGCAATACGTCGACACTTGGCTCAACGGCGCGGGCGTCAACGATTACAATCTGTCGTTCGCTTCCGCTGAGAGTTTCCGCTTCTACCAGGTCACCAACACACACATCCAGTGGTACGTCCCGGAACTGACGACCATTGACATACGGCAGGCGTACGTAACTAGCCCGCAGTATCCCGACAATCCGTTCCCCATCGCGGCCAACGGCGGTGTAATTGCCATCGACACGGCAATCGACGACTCGCTTTTGGCGACGGCAGGCAGCACAGGCGACTTCCGGCTTTACGCCGACACGACGACAACCATCATCCGGCTGGGCAACCTCGGCGCTGTGAATGCGTCCAACGATGGGACGGAGGGCGAAGACGCCCTCATGAACGAGGGCCTCGGCTTCCGGGGCCGCATCGAACTCGGCCTCTCGAACGATGAGGTGCGCATCCTCGGATCAGAAGCTTTCCAGAGCTATGTGAACCAAGCGGGCGAAACCGTATGGGGCTTCATCGACGCCGGTGAAATGGAAGGCGGCTACATCGATCACGACGCCATCCGCATGACTTTCGGCGTCGCCGAGGCGATCGGCGATATCAGCGAGTACATCGCGAACTTCGAGGTGCTCGAACTCGATGTGAACAGCCGCAGCCACGGCACGATCGATGTTCGTAACTTCGATTCCGTGACCGAAGTCACCGTTCGTGGAACTGCGGGCGCCGCGGGAGAGAACAGCGTCGCTCTGCTCGACAATTCGCTCGTCACCTTCAAGGCACAGAACCACGGCATCCATTTCGGCACCGTCAACCTGCTTGGCTCGGCAAGCGCGCTCGAGCTGAGATTTACCGCGCCATGGCTACAGATGGACGCCGTTCCCGGCATGCTGTCTCAGCAGCCCTACTCCGTGCCCGCTGGACAGGCCGACGGCATAGTGCACGTTGCCGATGCGATGACCGTTAACATCACCACCGACTCGCGCGACGACTTCCACTACGAAACCACCCCATACGGCAGTGTCGGTCTCGTGAACGATCCCCCGGTGGACTCGTTCAAGCAGGTGCTCAAGCTCGACGCTGCGACGAGCGTTACGGTGTCAGGCGACACCGGCTGGGACTTCACGGTTGCCGGCACCGAGATCGCCAACGTGACCAGCATAGACGCGTCCGGTGTCACGCGGTCGGGCTCGATCGGAGCAGTGATCGCAACGGCGCAGAGTGCGGCGGGCGTGACCTTCGTCGGCGGCGCCGGCGACGACGTCTTCACGGGCGGCGCCGGCACCGATACGCTGAGCGGCGGCAAGGGCAACGATACGTTCGAGATCGGTTCATGGAGCGTCGGCGACATCATCGATGGCGGCGAAGGCACCGCCGACACCGTGCGTTCGGGTACGGTGAGCCTTGACCTGAACAACTACACCAACGTCGAAAACGCGACCCTGATCGGAAGCGCAAACCTCGATCTCACCGGCAATGCCGGCAACAACTTCCTCAGAGGCAACTCTGGAAATAACTCGATCGATGGCGGGCTCGGCGCCGATACCGTGGTGTTCAGCGGCAACTTCGCCGACTACAGCATCGTCGACAATGGCGACGGCTCCATCACCGTCTCGGGCGCTGATGGCACCGACACGCTGACCAACATCGAGTTCTATCAGTTCGACGACGGTCGCCGGTCCATCGATCCGACGGCGCCGACCGACCTCCATCTTTCCAACAATTCGATCCGCGAGGATTACCACCAGGCACGTATCGGCGTGTTGACAGCCGATGACGCCGCTGGCGAGGACTTTGCCAGCTTCTCGATCGTTGGCGACGCCGCCGGTGCGTTCCAGATCATCGGCAACGAGCTATGGAGCAACAAGCAGTGGTTGTTCGACTACGAGCAACACCGCACGATGGACGTTACCGTCCGCGTTACGGATCTCGATGGTCTCACCTTTGACAAGGTGTTTACGATCAACATCGAGGATTGGGTGTCCGAGATCGCCGAAGGTGGATCGGACGACGACGTCATCTGGGGCGGCATCGGCCAGGACAGGCTGTATGGCGGCGCCGGTAACGACACGCTCAGGGGTGGAAACGGTACCGATCTTTTCTATGGAGGCACCGGTATAGATACCGTGGAGTTCACCGGCAGCTTCGCAGACTACACCTTCGATTTGTCGTTGGAATACGGCCCCTATCTCCAGATCCGCGTGACCGACAAGCGCTCGGGTCCGGATGCCAGCGGCGCCGATGGCATCGACTTCATCTGGTACGACCCAAACTCCAAGTCGGGCGCTGCCGATGGGGCGAACTCGGAGTTTATGAAGTTCCTGGGCGACGGCACCATCGTCAACATCTCCGACTTGTTCGCCCCGCGCGACATCCTGTTGTCGGCCTCTTCGGTCGAAGAGAATTCGGTGGCAGGAACCGAAGTCGCGACGCTGACCACGCAGGACGGCAGCACCGGCGACACCTTCACCTACGAGCTGATCGACGACGCCGGCGGGAGGTTCGCTCTGAATGGCGACAGGATCGTCGTTGCCGGTGCGCTCGACTATGAGACGGCCACGTCGCACAACATCAAGGTGAAGGTCACCGACAGCCAAGGGCACACGTTCGAGAAGACACTCACCATTGGCGTCGAGGACGACCCGAACGAGAACAGCGCTCCCACCGTCGTCCTCGAGAACCTTCTCCCCAATCTGAAGGAGAACGCGTCCACCGCCCAGCCGATCAAGATCGCCGACATCGTCGTCACCGACGACGGCATCGGCACCAACCGCCTGTCGGTGACGGGTCGCGACGCCGCCATGTTCCAGATCATCGGCATGGCGCTGTTCCTCAAGGCCGGCGTGCTGCTCGACGCAGCAACGGCGGCAGAACTCGAGTTCGCCGTCGCGGTCGACGACGACGATCTCGCCGGCTCACCCGACGCGGTCAGCAACACCTACGCTCTCAACATCGAGGACGTCGCCGGCTACGGCGTCATCCGCGGCACGGCGGCAGGCGAGCGCATCAACGGCACCTCAGGCGACGACGTCATCATCGGCAACGGCGGCGATGACGACATGCGCGGCGGCAAGGGCAACGACACCTACATCGTCGACAGCATCGGCGACAAGGTGACGGAAGCTTCCGGCGGCGGCCTCGACACCGTGATGTCCTCGGTGAGCTACAAGCTCGGCAATCACGTCGAGAACCTCACCTTGACCGGTGGCGGCGACATCGACGGCACCGGCAACAGCAAGAACAACGTCATCACCGGCAACGACGGCAGCAACGTCCTCAAGGGCGGTGACGGTAACGACACGATCTACGGCGGTGGCGGCACCGACACCATCTACGGCGATGCCGGCAACGACAAGCTCTACGGCGGGTCCGGCGCCGACAAGCTCTACGGCGGCAGCGGCGACGACATCCTCGATGGCGGTGCCAATGCCGACCAGATGTGGGGCAGCAGCGGCAACGACGTCTACTACGTCGACGATGAGGGCGACGTGGTGACGGAGAGCTCGAGCCAGGGCACCGACACCATCTACGCTTCCGTCAACTACACACTGGGATCCTCGCAGGAGCGTCTCTACCTGACGGGCACCGACGAGGTGAGCGCCACCGGCAACACCAAGGACAACCGCATCGGCGGCAACGAGGCGGCCAACCTGCTGACCGGCGGTGCCGGAAAGGACGCGTTCGTCTTCAACACCGCCCTCGGCAACGGCAATGTCGATACCATCGCCGACTTCAACGTGAAGGACGACACCATCTGGCTCGACAACGCCTTCTTCGTGGGCGTCGGCAAGGATGGCAACCTGTCGAGCGGCGCGTTCTTCGCGGGCACGGCAGCGCACGATGCATCCGACCGCATCATCTACGACAAGGATACGGGCGCGTTGTACTTCGACGCCGACGGCAGCGGAGCGGGCGAGCAGATCCAGTTCGCCGAACTCGATGCCAACCTCGCACTCACCTACAAGGACTTCTACGTCATCTAACGACGAAGGCCGCCGGCAGGATCATCTGCCGGCGGCTCACATGAATAGTGAACTGTGCGGCTCGACTGCGGACGTACTGTGACTGGTCCCGCTGTGCGTAGCCTGGGTCATAGCTATCCGCGCAACAGCGAGCCGCCCGACTAAACCCCAAACGACTAGGACGTCCTGATGAGCGCGCGGCTTTCTCAGCTGCGAACTTTATGGAGCCGCGGGTTTTCCACGTGGTGCGGTCCCGGCAATATCTCCGGCAAGGCCAACGTCCGAATACTCCTGGGACGTGGAGGTCCTCATCGACATCGTGCGGCTGACCACGGGCGTAGTGTCTACGGCCATCACGCGCGACGCCGGAGAAGCCACTTTGGTCGAATCCGCTGCAACCGCCGGCAACATCGTTACGAGCAAAGCTAGTCCAACCAGCGACACTCGCATCATGTTCGAATTCCTTCTGTGCACTTTTGAGCCATCAGAAGACTAACGCTGCGGCAGCCCCACTCCGTCGCTACGGCGCAAAATAAATATCTCCTGCTTCAACCGGTAAGGTCCCCGACCTCGCCGCCAGAGACGCGATGCACTTCAGCGTCTGCCGGTCAGCCTTCGTCAGGTCCCCGCGCGCAATGTGAGCAGCAGGCGCTCCGTCGAAAACGGTTTGGTCATCATCAGCGCGTGTGCTGGCAGGTCGTCGGGGCGGGGTAATGTTCGGCCTGATGTGACGATCAACGGGATGCTCGGCCACACAGCGCGGATCATTCTCGCGAGATCGAGGCCGTTCAGCGGCCCCGGCATCTCGATGTCCGTCAGTACCGCTGCAATCCCGCCGCGTTCAAGGACGAGCAATGCTTCTTCCACGTTGCCGGCCTCCTTGACGTCATAGCCTTCGTCTTCGAGCGTCGCCCGAACGGCCATTCGAACAAGGACTTCATCGTCCACAACGAGGATAAAGCCCCCGTTCCAGGCCATGCGCAGCGCCCAGCAGGGGGCGAGTGCCAGGGCGGTCCTCCAACGCTTCGACCATCAAAACAGCAGGAAGTCCTGATGGTGCAGCGCTTATCGCTCACCCCTTCAGAAGGCGGCAGAATAGGCGCAGGGAAAGCATGGCCACCCGTAGAAACTAAGCCCAAGACGAGGTGCCAACGGACCGATTGCCTGCTACGAATGTCGGGCGTTGGAGGTGGGCATGAAGAAGCCATTAATCGGTGTGATCTCTCGAACAGCCTCGACAGTGATGATCACTTTTCCGGGCACACCCTGCCCATTGGGGACCATCAAGTTTATCGATCCGTTTCAAGATCTTGCCGCTATAGAGCACCAGATCAGAAAATGCGATGTTATCATCTTGGTGCGCGATCTCTTCCAGGCATCATATGCTGCCTGCTTGGCAGTCTGCCGGCAGCTGAATAAGCCGCACTTTTATTTCACAGACGACAACTTCATTCTCCTGAGAAACGAATATAGGGAACTCGAGCCGTACACCGTCGAGGCCGTCCGAGAGGCGCTTGAATCATTTTCTGGCGTCCTGCTGTCCTCGGAACTTCTATTGCGGTTCTACGAGGACGAAAAGCTCCACTCGCGGTTGATGTTCTTCGGTCCGGTTATCGACCCGGCTTTGACGGCGGAATTCTCGGAAAACGAGGCTGACAAGTGCGTAAACATAGGATTCTTCGGGGGGGGCTTTCGCTTTGACAGCTTCTATCGAACCGTCGTCCCCGCGCTCAGGTTCATCGCCCGCGAAAACAAAGTGACGCTGTTCGTTCGCGAGCGATTCGAAATGACGGACATCCCTGGCATTGACGTCAACGTGATCAAGGTAACGAACAACTTCTACGACTTCGTGCGGCAGTGGCAGCGGTTTCGGATCAACATCGTTCTGCACAGCCACGGCGCGAGCGCAAACATCGACTTTAAGACTAGCAACGCAGCCTTGGTATCGTACTACCTCGGAGCCACCCCCATTCTCGCGGACGAGTCCGTCTATCGTCATATGACCGAAAAAGACGGCGTGCTGCTGGCGCCGCCAACCACCCATGGATGGTCACGTGCCATCAATCTCCGGATGGGAAAATTACTCCGCCGATGGGCTTTTGATCAACTGGAGCAGTATTGCCGGAGCGCGTATTCGCCCGAGCGAAATGCCGAGAGTTTGCGCATCGTCGCCGCCAGCTAGTTGAGCATTTCCACGCTCGTTCCCTCGCAAGTCAAGTCGTGCAGCTGCAGTGCCGATTTGTCCTTGGAACTTCAAGATGCTCCACGACTGCCTAAAGCTAAGATCGCCGCGCGCCACTCGAGGCGCATCCAGATGCCGGGAACGGGGAACGGAGGGCGCGGCTCATCGCCATGCACTGCGAACCAGCCAGGTAGCTGGCTTCTCGCCCTTCGCCTCACGGTACGACGACGCCGGCACAAGACAGCGGCGCTGCGCGAACGATGGCTTCCAGAACGGGCTGGTGATGATCTTGTCGTCGCGCACGTAGGTGACACGGCGCGACGCACGGTCCTGCTGCTGCTGCAGGATGAAGCCCCAATTCATCGTCACAAGCTCGCGCTCGCCATCGGCGGCCTTGCGGATGACCCGCGCCGCGTAGCCGGAAAAATCGCCGGCACCGGGTCGAAGTTGGCGGCGCGGTCGTGCGAGACGCCAAACACGCGCCGCACCGCTTCCGGAACTCGGCTCATGGAATAGAATTGCACATAATGCGCAGATAGCAGCTGCCTCCGTCGGGTTCACCCGCATCTTTTCAGCGACGGCGGGATTTCACCCCTCGAGCCTCCGTGCGCTGAGTGTGCAGCGCGGAGGTCGGGCCCCACCGGATGCCGAACCCTGACGGACACCGGGCTCGTTCTCGTTCGTGCGCTCGTTCGGATCTGGCGCAATAAGAGTGGTCTTAAGCGGGTCTGCTCCCGGCCCTGAGCTGCAGTTCACGAGAGACCGGTGTACGTCATCGCCGCCTGGACGACTGCCGGCCGGTCCGCTCTTGGAAGGTAAACTCCTGTCAGATGTCGGTGTGGGGCTCGCGCGGCGGAACGGAAGTGCTCGGCTGGCGTTGGCAGGCAACGGTTGCAAGCGTTCGGCGATGCTGTGCGACACCCTCTCACCAAGCAGGCGTCCATGGCCAAGAAAACCGCTCCACCAGCGCGCGCGAACAAGAAACCCAATCCGAAATCCAAGCCAAAAGGCGATCCCGGCAGCGAAAACCGCGGCGCGGGCGGCGAAACCCATCAAATCGCGGGCCCTGGCGTCGCGACGTTAACGACGCAACAGGGCATCCCTGTCGCAGACGACCAGAACTCGCTTCGCCAAGGGCCGCGCGGCCCGGCGCTGATCGAAGATTTCCATTTCCGCGAGAAGATCTTCCACTTCGACCACGAGCGCATCCCCGAGCGCGTCGTGCACGCGCGCGGCTACGGCGCCCATGGCTTCTTCCAGTTGACCGACTCTCTCGCCGACGTCACGCGTGCCGACATCTTCCAGCGCTTGGGCGAGAAGACGGAGGCATTCGTGCGCTTCTCGACCGTCGCCGGCAGCAAGGGCTCGTTCGACCTCGCACGCGACGTTCGCGGATTTGCCGTCAAGCTTTATACCAAGGAAGGCAACTGGGACCTCGTCGGCAACAACATCCCGGTGTTCTTTATCCAGGATGCGATCAAGTTCCCCGACATCATCCACTCCGTTAAACCCGCGCCCGATCGCGGCTTCCCGCAGGCGCAGTCAGCCCACGACAACTTCTGGGACTTCATCACGCTGACTCCGGAAAGCATGCACATGATCATGTGGGTCATGTCGGATCGCGCCATCCCGCGTTCGTTCCGCTTCATGGAAGGTTTCGGCGTTCACACCTTCCGCTTCCTTGACGAGGACGACCGATCCACGTTCGTCAAATTCCACTGGAAGCCTAAGCTCGGGCTGCAGTCAGTAGCCTGGGACGAGGCGGTGAAGATCAACGGCGCTGACCCCGACTTCCACCGGCGCGATCTTTGGGCCGCGATAGAATCCGGCGCATTCCCGGAATGGGAGCTCGGCGTGCAGCTGTTCGATCAGAAGTTCGCCGACGAGTTCGACTTCGATGTGCTCGATCCCACCAAGCTCATTCCCGAAGAAGTCCTGCCCGTGCGAATCGTCGGCCGGCTCGTGCTCGATCGTCTGGTCGACAACTTCTTTGCCGAGACCGAGCAGGTCGCGTTCATGACGCAGAATGTGCCGCCTGGTATCGACTTCAGCAATGACCCGTTGCTGCAGGGGCGCAACTTCTCGTACCTCGACACGCAGATCAAACGCCTGGGCGGCCCGAATTTCACGCACATCCCGGTCAACGCGCCGCGCTGCCCGTTCGCCCACTTCCAGCAGGACGGCCATATGGCGATGCGCAACCCGACGGGGCGCGTCAACTACGAGCCGAACACTTGGACCGATGGTGGCCCGCGCGAGAACCCTAAGCGTGGCTTCCGCACCTTCCAGGAGGAAGCGACCGGGTCGAAGGTACGCCTGCGGCCAGAAAGCTTCGCCGATCACTACAGTCAGGCACGGCAGTTCTTCATCAGTCAGACGCCCATCGAGCGGAAGCATATGGGCAACGCTTTGGTGTTCGAGCTCAGCAAGTGTGAACGAACGGACATCCGGCTTCGCATGCTCTCGCACCTTCGCAATATCCACGAAGACCTGGCGGGTGCGGTGGCCGAAGGGCTTGGCGCCGACCTCCCCGAGCCGGCCGCGGCCGCACAACCGACCCGCGACGATCTCAAGCCGTCCGATGCCCTGAGCATTGTTCTGCGGGGGCCGAAGAGCTTCGAAGGCCGCAAGCTGGGCATGCTGCTGACGGACGGAGCGGACGCAAAGCTCTTCACGTCGTTGGTGAGCAAGGTTGAAAAACTCGGCGGTGTCGTCGAGGTGATCGCGCCTAAGATCGCCGGCGTGACGCTGTCGGACAGCACGGCCGTACCGGCACAGCAGAAGATCGACGGCGGCCCGTCCGTTCTATACGACGCGGTGGCGATCATCGCGTCTACGGACGGGGCTTCGCTGCTTGCGAAAGATGCGCCATCCAAGAGCTTCGTCGCCGACGCCTTCGCCCATTGCAAGTTCATCGGCTACACTGCCGCGGCACAGGTGCTGCTTGCGAAGGCCGGTGTCGCCGACGATCTCGATGAGGGCTGCTTCGTGCTGACGAAGGAGGGGCTCGGCGATTTCGTCGAGGCGCTCGGGGAACTGCGGTTCTGGACGCGCGAGTTGAAAGTCGATCTCGACGTCCCTGACGACGATGCCGGATAGGGTGGGGTTCGGGAAGTCCAAGTGGCCTGGCAAACTGCCGTCTCGATGTCCGCATGGGCCATCGGCGCCTTCCGGGAGATTCCGGCGGACAATGGCACAACCTGGAGAGAGTATTCTGCGCTGAAAGCGCTTTCGCGATGCCCCCGGTGAAGCCGCGTTTCACCGCAATCGGGACTTTACGGCGATAGATCCGCCCCTATATTGCCGCCACCCTGTAAGACACGACCGCATTGGGCGTGTCGGCAACGCGAAGATTGGCGAGAGACATTGCTGCTCAAAGCTTGGATTTATCGTCTCCATCGGTGGAGCGCGCTCGTGTTCGCGTTGCCCTTGCTGATCGTGTTCGTCACCGGACTGATCCTGGCGTTTGAGCCGGCCGTTGTGACCTTATCGGTGGCGCCCAACTCCGTCGACGCAGCGAAGCTGGGCGCAATTCTCGCCAAGCATGACCCAGACGGAAAGCTCGAGCGGATCGTACTGCATGCGCATTCGAATGCGCTTGTGCTGGGAAATCGCGACGGTGTGGAGATCGATCTCGCAACAGGGGAGCCTGCTGTCTCGCCGAGTGCCACACCCGCGTTCTTCTCGACAGTCAGGAAGCTCCACGAGACCTTCCTCATCGACAATGGCCAGCTCGCGGTTGTGATCTCGACGTTCGCGCTGCTCGTGCTGATATTGCTCGGATTGTTTCTAGGCGCGCGGCCGTTTCGCAACACGTTGAGCGGCTGGCATACCGGCACCGCATGGATCGCATTGCCACTGATCATCGCCGCTCCGGCTACCGGGCTGATGACGTACTACAAGGTGACGTTCTCTGCGGCTGAGCCGAACACCGGCGCGTCGACCCCTCCAAGCTCAATCGCAGACGCGCTGGGCATAGTCGCTCGCGAGCGCGACATCTCCACCTTGCTGCAGTTGCGGTTGAGGAAGGGCATTGCAGAGGCCCGACTGCTGGAGGGTGGCGAGCAGCGCTTCTACAATGTAACCAGGGATGGGCTCGCCGTACGTCTCCGCAACTGGCCGAAGCTCCTGCACGAAGGCAACTGGGCAGGCGTTTGGTCCGCCGCGGCGAACGCAGTGATAGCGGCAGCTCTGGTGACCCTGCTCTGTACCGGGCTATTCATGTGGGGCCGCCGCAAAGTCCGGCGCCGGCGGAGTCTGGCGGAGCGCGCATCGGCATTCTAATCAGTCTCGGCGCGCGGGCGCCTCAGCGGCGCTTGTTGCAGAATTGTCATGAATAGCCGCAAAAACTATCCACTGCGAGTATACAATCTTGCGAGGTTATCGCTGTTTAGTAGGTTCGCCCCCAGTATGCGTTCAGTGGGGTTTGTATGGCGTTCAAAGTATGCGTGCACACCGTTTGTGCAGCTTTCGTGCTTGTGGGATCTGGAACTAGGGCGGCCGCTCAGGACGCGACCACCCCCCTCCCGCCAGTGGTCGTGACCACCGACGAGGCAAAGGCCAAGCCCGCAAAAAAAGCCGCCACCGCCAAGGCAAAGCCCAAACCGGCGCCGTCTCCGGCGCCATCCACCCCGCCGCAACAGTCGGCGACTTCCGGAATCGCCGCCGGCAATGCCGTCACAAAGGCCGCTGTTGGCGCCCTCGAAGCCCGCGCCCAAGCACCCAACGCCACCGTTGTCATCGAAGGCGCCCAGCTCCAGCAGTACAACCATCTCAACATCGGTGACGTGGTTCGCCGCCTTCCAGGCGTGACGTTCCCTGGCGTCAACCGGTCTCGCGACATCAAGCTGCGCGGCATCGGCAAGGAATACACGCAGGTGCTGCTGGATGGCCGCCCCGTTGTCGACGGTGATTCCAGTCGCAGTCTCGAGGTCGACCGCATCCCGGCCTCCTTCATCGAACGTATCGAGATCGTTCGTAGCCCGCTTGCCAGCATGGTCTCGGGTGGAGCAGCCGGCACGGTCAACATCATCACGCGCCGCGACTTTGGTCCGACCGGTGGTCAGCTGACGACCGGCGTCGGCAACATCGAGGGCAATGGCGTTCCGAGGGAGATCTCGGCCTGGAAGGGCGGCCAGGCAGGCCCCTTGCGCTATTTCATTGGTGGCGGATATCAGCGCCGGTTTGTGCAGGAAAGCGCCAACGAGTTCGTTTTCAGCGGCGCAAGCGGAACGACGCCGAACGGCGGCAACCTCGTCGACCAGCACCGAAAGTTCGACGAGTACACGCTGTTGTCCCGCTTCGAACTCGCAGTCGACACTTCCAACACCATCATCTTCGCGCCGACCTACCTGCGCACGACGGAAGCGCGCGACCAGCATACGTACCGTCTCGTGTCGAACCAATCGACGGTCAATCGCGACACGCACGAGATGCGCGAGCGCGTTCGTGAAACGTACGGCAGCTACCTCGAATGGGAGCATGAATTCGATGCACGCTCGAGCTCGAGCGTATTCTTCGACTACCAGAAGGGTCGCGAGGACACGACGCGGGAATCGACACAAGCGACATTGCCCGGCGGATCGCCGGTGGTGCAGGCACCGCGCTTTGTTCCGATTGATCTGGAGCGAATTGCATCTGGCGGAACGGCCACCACGCGACTCGGCGCTCACGTCGTCGAAGCCGGTATCGGTTGGGCCCAAACGCAGCGAGCCGAAAACGAGGTGCGCGGCCTCACGAATGTACCTCTGGCCGAGCGCAACTACGAAGTTTCCGAGAGCATCTATCATGCCTACGTCAGCGACGCGTTCTCGGTATTGGGCCCCGATCAGTTGACTTTGGGCCTGAGGCTCGAGCACAGCATCACCGAGACGGTCGATTTCGCTGGCGACAGCTCAGATAGCGACGCCACCGATCTCAACCCATCCATTCAGTACAAGCTGTCGGCAGCGCAGGATCTCGATTTCCGGCTCGGCATTGCCCGCACGCTACGCAGGTCCGATTTGCGCGACCTGACACCGACTGTCGTGACGAACGGCGGTACCATCGCCAACCCCGACATGCGCGGCAATCCTGACGTCTCCCCGGAGACGATCTGGGGCCTCGACGTCGGATCGGACTGGTTCATCTTCAATCGCCTCGGTCTTGTCGCAGCCAACTTCTTCGCGCGTTCCTTCGAGGACAAGATCGAGCGCGCACTGACGCTGGAGGGAGGCCGCTGGTACTCCACGCCGCGCAATGCAGGTGATGGCGAGCTTTATGGCGCCGAGCTGGAGGGGCGGCTTCCAATGACCGCACTCTTCCTCCCCGATCTGACGCTGTGGGGCAATGCCACCGCGATGAAGTCCCAGCTCACCGACCAGCAGACGGGGCAGACGAGGCGCTTTGCCGAGCAGCCAGATCTCATCACCAACATCGGCGCGGACTACTATGTGTCGGCCTGGGCGACCACGTTCGGCATCGCCTACAATCGTACGTACGACTACGATCAGAACATACGTCTGGCAAATGGAACGAGCCAGGAAACCGACTTCTCTGCACTCGATCGACTTGATGCCTCGGTGCGGGTGGCGTTGGAAGATCAGGTCGTGCTGACGCTGACGGCCGGCAACCTGTTGCAAGCCAGGGATGAGCGCACGCTCACCACCCGCAATGCGGCCGGCGTCATCACGAGCAAGACCGAGAGCTTCGAACCTTCGCCGTCGATCTACTACGCGCGTCTCACCCAGGGCTGGTGAGTGATCAGCACCGAGCGGGTCCGGGTTCCGACGGACGCGCGACCAGTCATCCGGGCGGCAAGTCTTAGCCGTCCGGGGGCGGCGCTGCCTGCCAGACGTGCGCTGTGCCTGAGCGCCGTCAACTCGCCATTCGCCGCTACCACGGCAATTATTAGTTACAGATAATCAATGAATTAGACGCTCCGCTGCCCGGCGCGAAGCTTACGCAACCGTATGTTCCGCGGCAGTTGTCGGCTTGATAAGCCTCTGCCTCACCGGCCCTGAGCCGCGCGAATCCTTCGTCGATTCTGCCAGCGAGTTCCGCCACGTGAGACACCACCACATCTTCTTCGACCCCACGAAGCGTCGCTCGCGGGTCCTCAGCATTCTCGGTTGGACGTTCTCCGTCGTCAGCACCGTCGTGCTCGGCTTGTTCGTCGCCAGCATTCTGTTCCTGCAGAGCGACACGGTCCTTCCTCTCGCCCCACCGCACAAGCACGCGGCCGTCGCCGCCGCGAACGACATCGCACAGCGCCGCGAGCTGCTGCCTGCCGCTAGACGGCTGGCTGATGCCGCACGCGCGCATGTGACCAAGGCCCACTGGCAGCAGGCGACGATGCCTAAGGTCACCTCCAAGCAGCTGCTCGCCGCGAGCGGCCGCGCAGACAGCCGCCCCTTGGCCATCGGCTTCTACGTCACCTGGGACGACAGCAGCTTTGCATCGCTCGAGCAGGCCATCTCGAAGCTGGACTGGGTCGTGCCGAGCTGGCTGGAGCTCACTGGTCCGGATTTGAACCTGAAGACGGGCGTCGATAACCGCTCCGTCGAGCTCATCGCCAAGCAGAAGGTCCGGCCGAGCGTGCTGCCTATGTTGCAGAACGCCACCGATGGAAACTGGGACGGCCCCGGCCTGGCGCGGATGCTCGCCGACCCGGCAGTGCGCAAGGCGCGTATCGGTAGCATCGCGGCATTCCTCAAGTCGAGCAATGCGCAGGGTCTCGTGGTCGATTTCGAGGAGGTCCCGAAGGAAGCGCAGCGCAACTATCTCGCCTTCCTGCGCGAGATGAGAGCTGCCTTCGCGCCGCACGACTGGATCGTAGCCGTCGCTGCGCCGTTCGATGACCCGAGCTGGCCATACCGCAGCTACGCGGCCGCTTCCGACTATCAGATCCTGATGGCTTACGACGAGCACTTTGAGGAGGGCACGCCAGGGCCTATCGCGTCTCAGCCCTGGTTCGTCGACAAGCTGAGCCAGCGCATGCGCGAACTCGATCCCGCAAAGACGATCATCGCGCTTGGCAACTACGCCTACGACTGGGCAAACGCCGGACCTGCGGCGGACATGACATTCCAGGCCAGCATGCTGTCATCGAGGGAGTCGGAGGCGCCGATCATCTTCGATCCGCAGAGCCTCAATCCTCACTTCGACTACCGCGAGGACGATGGCAGCGTGCACCAGGTCTGGTTCCTCGACGCCGTCACCGCGCAGAACCAGATACGCGCCGCCGACGTATTCCGACCCAAGGGATACGCACTCTGGCGGCTCGGTTCCGAGGATCCCTCGATCTGGTCTGTGTTCGGCCGCACCTACGATGCGCCCATCCCGCAGGCGTTGGAGACGATCGTACCCGGCAGCGATGTCGACTTCGAAGGCGACGGCGAGATTCTGAACATCGCCGCCGAGCCGACCAACGGTGCCCGCAAGATAGAGACCGACAAGGCTCACCGCATCATCACGTCCGAGACTTTCACGAAGACGCCGTCGTCGTACGTCATCCGCCGCTCGGGCTGGCAGCCAGGCAAGGTGGCCCTCACTTTCGACGACGGTCCGAGCGCCGACTGGACGCCAAAGGTTCTCGATGTCCTGAAGCAGAAGGGCGTCAAGGCGACGTTCTTCGTCATCGGCGAGAATGGAGAGGCCAACCCCAGGCTTGTGCAACGTATCCTTGCCGACGGGCACGAGATCGGCAACCACACCTTCACTCACCCCAACATCGCGCAAGCTTCGGCAGAAGGCGCGCGGGTTGAGCTCAACGCGACGCAACGTCTTGTCCAGGCTTTGACGGGACGCTCGGTCCGCCTTTTCCGGCCGCCGTTCTTCGGCGATGCGGAACCATCGACACCGGAAGAGATCCGCGCCGTCCAGCTCGCACAGTCGCTCGGCTACGCTACGGTTGGTCTTCGCGTCGACCCTGACGATTGGGCCGGCCCCTCCGCCGACACGATCGTCAATCGCATCATGGAGCGGATGAGCGACACCAACCCTGAGACGCGCGGGCAGGTCATCCTGCTGCACGACGCCGGCGGCGATCGCTCGCAGACCGTCGCGGCCCTTCCGCGCATTATCGATGGACTGCGCGCAAAAGGGCTCGAGATCGTCCCCATCTCGCAGCTCGCCGGCTGGACCTATGACCAGGTGATGCCGCCGGTCGCCCCCGAGGACCACTCGGTTCTGGTGAATTGGTATGTCTTCCTGACCGCGAGTTGGGTTCAGGCGACCATGCACGTGCTGTTCGTGCTCGCGATCGGCCTCGGTCTTGCGCGTCTCTTTGTACTGTGCGGCCTTGCGCTCTGGAGCCGTCGCAAGCCGGCGCCTCCGCCGCCCATCGACGCGAGCAATGGAGCCCCCGTATCCGTGCTTATTCCGGCTTTCAACGAGGCCAAGGTCATAGCAGCGTCGGTAGCGCGCATCCTTGAAAGCCGTCACGTCAAGCTGGAGGTAATCGTCATCGATGACGGCTCGACCGACGGCACCAGCGATGTCGTGCGCGAGAGCTTTGCAGGCGATCCGCGGGTGACGTTGCTGACGCTTCCCAACGGCGGCAAGGCCCGCGCCATCAATGCCGGCCTTGCGATGGCGCATGGCGATGTCGTCGTCGCCCTCGACGCCGACACGCACTTCGAGCCCGACACGATTGCTCGCCTCGCACGCTGGTTCGGCGACGGCAAGATCGGTGCAGTCGCCGGCAACGCCAAGGTCGGCAACCGCATCAACCTCATCACGCGCTGGCAGGCACTCGAATACATTACGGCGCAGAACCTCGAGCGCCGGGCTCTGTCTGCACTCGACTGCATCACCGTAGTTCCCGGCGCCGTCGGCGCGTGGCGTCGCTCCGCGCTGATTGAGCTCGGTGGGTTCCCGACCGATACGCTTGCCGAGGACCAGGATCTGACGATCGCCATCCAGAAAGCTGGCTACCGCGCCGTATTCGATCCCGATGCTGTCGCTTGGACGGAAGCACCCGATACGGTTTCCGGGCTCGCCAAGCAGCGGTTCCGCTGGTCGTTCGGGACGCTGCAGTGCCTGTGGAAGCACGCGGACGTGACGCTCCGCCCACGCTATGGCGCGCTGGGTCTCGTCGCGCTGCCACAGGCGTGGCTGTTCCAGATACTTCTCGGCCTGGTATCACCGTTCGTCGACCTGATGCTGCTTGTCCAGCTCGTAGCGGTCACCTCGGACTACTTCCAGCACGGCGACCAGTTCGATCCGAGCAATCTGAAGCTGACACTCTTTTACTATGCTGTGTTCGTCGTTGTGGATCTCGCGACCGCCGTCGTCGCCTTCATGTTCGAAAGGCGCGAGGACTGGCGCCTGCTGTGGTGGCTGGTGCTACAACGTTTTGGCTACCGGCAGCTGCTCTATTATGTGCTGGTGAAATCGGTCAGCTCGGCCGCGCTCGGACATTTCGTCGGATGGGGCAAGCTGGATCGCAAAGCCACCGTGAACCTCGAAAGCGCAACAAAGTCCCCCTGACGGAGAGGCCGGGCACTGTCAGAGGATGGTCGCCTCGATGTCGGCATTCGCCACCTCGATCGGTGGCACGAGATCGGGGTTGTCGTTCAAGATTTTCAGCAGCGCATCGACGCGCTTCGCCGACGCGCGCCAGACATGGCGCGTCTCGTGGTTGGCCGAATTCTCGAGCACCGATTTGCGTACAGCAAGGAATGACTTGAGGAACTGCGGCTCGGACGTATCCTCGACCGAGCCGTTCTCCTCCAGCGTGCGCTTTAGGATGCTGGGCAGCGAGTCGGCGTCGGTGCTCGCGCCATGCTGCAGGAGCGTGTCGTAGAAGATCGCTTTGCCGACCGGCGACGTGACCCCGACAGCTGCTGCTGACTCGATTGCGGGCGCGAGGAACAGCACGTCGGCCTCCTCGTCGCACGCTTCGCCGAGCAGCTTCGACGCCCGTATCTCGTGGCGCCAGGTGTGTGGAAAGTCGCCAAGGTCCTGGTCCGTCCACTTCTGTGGCGGCAACTCCGCGAGGAAGCGCTTCAGCGGCGTGTGGGGCACGCGGGCCGCGAAGCGATTGATGACCTGCGTAACCTCGCTGTTATAGGTGCAAAAGCCGTATTGCGTGACGGTGAACCCTCGCCCATCGCCAAGGTCCTCGACGTAGGCGTAATCTGGCTGTGGATCGCCGACTTCGAAAACATTCGAGATCGCCTTGATCCGCCGGGCGAGAGCAGCATCGGGCAGCGTGCTGCTCAGCGGTATTGGCATGTCGTCCATGCGGTCGGCGGCCGGCTTTGCGGAAGTCTCGTGCCCCGGTCCCGCGGCAGACGCTGCGGATGACAACGCGCCAAGCGCAGAAGCGGCGCCCGCGCTCCCAAGCTTGACGAGAAATTCGCGACGGCTCTTCGGCATGTTGCCTCCAACACGGGTCGAAGCGTTCAGCAATGGTCTGGAGGATGAGCGCAGCAGAACGACCAACGATCGCAGCATTCATCGAGTGACAAACCTAGAGGCACCCGCGCTTCGGTCAAGTTACGAAGCCTTGATATTGGGAAGCAGGAGCCGGATTGGCCGCGACAGGATGGTGAGGAGCGGATCGAGCCAGCTCCCGCGGCAGTTCCGCTGTTGGTTGTCCTTGGGTTAATGGCGCCCCTGTCGAGCGGCAACTAGCGCCTTGCGGGAGAGTCGCCCGCTTATCGCCAAGGGGCATTGCCGCCGGATGCAGGTGTAATAGTCTCACTCCTGAAATGGTCCGCATCGGCAGCATCATCCTCGGCCTGGTCTTACTCATCGCGCCTCTGGCGGCGGCGGCGAAGGCCGACGTGCAGCTCGATGCCAAGATCGATCAACTCGTTCGTAACTATCTCCTGCCGCGGAAAGATCGCACCGGGCCTCCTGCGCTGTCGATCGTCGTGGGAGCCGATGGCAGCGTGGTGACTGCGCGTGGCTTCGGCGAGGCGCGCAGCGGCGTGCCAGCGACAACGTCGACCATCTACCGAATTGGATCGCTCACGAAGCAGTTTACGGCTGCGGCGATGCTGAAGCTGATTGAGGATGGCGTGCGCGCACCATTGTCGGGGCAACCGCTGACCCTCGACACGCCACTCCGCGAAATCTTCGAGGACACGGAACGATGGTCTGCTGAGGATCAGCCGCCGATCACGGTGCGCCGCCTGCTCTCGATGACCTCGAACCTGCCCAATTTTACACGCAAGCCGCCAAGAGGTGCCGATCCCTGGGGTGCGGTAGAGGTTCCGCAACTCATCGCAGCGCTGAAACGCGAGGTGCCGCACGGGTGGCCTGATACCTTTGAGTACAGCAACACGAACTATTTCCTGCTCGGGCAAATCATCGAGGCGAGCCTGCGTGGGGCGGGTGCCGGTGCCGCGACGATGCGGGGCTACATTCGCAACGAGCTGCTGAACCGCGCCGGTCTGCGCGACACGGGATTCGCCGGCGAACGTTCGGGCGATGGGCACATTGCGACGCCCCATTACCGGCGCCGACCGGCGTTTGCCCAGCCGCATTGGCTCGACGGCTGCGCGGACATGGAAAGCAGTGCCGTCGATCTGTTCGGCTGGAACAAGGCGTTGATGCAACAACAGGTGCTTTTGCCGGAAAGCACCGCCGCGATGTTCTCCGATGCCGCGCGCGTCGACCCGATGACGTATTACGGGATGGGTTGGTATGTGGCGCACGAAGAGGAGTGGGACAGCTATCATCACTCCGGCTCGGTGCCGGGCTACACATCCTACAATGCCATCGAGCGACGCCGCGACGGGGCATGGCAGTCGGTAACGATCCTAACCAACAGCGACGGCGTGGAAGGTCTGGACGTTCTGGCCGACGAGATATTCCGCGTGATGCGGGATGACGTCAGGCGATCACGTCACCGTAATTGACGGGATCGTGATCGCCTCAGCGGCGATCAAGTTATGCAGTAAAATAAGCCGTAACTTGAGGGTCGGGAAGTTTCGGCATCGCGCGTTGGCAATTGCTTCCCGGGTGATCGGGAATGACGCCACTGGCGGCGCGCACTGCATCTCCTTACCGTCACAGATGCCACGCTTTGCGGTTGGACGCCGAGATAACCATTCCTTCATTTGGGTTTTCTCGGCGCCCAGCCGCTCTTTTTTTTGCGCTGCTTCCAGGCGCGTAGCGTTGGCCAAACAAAAGTCGCGTCTTTTCTCGCCTCGCAATCAAGACATTGTGATGGGGAAATATTTGCCGAATGCGGCGGGAACTCATGCCCTATCTCCGGGCAAAACTGGCACCTAATGTCGTCATGCCGCGCTACCTGAGCGGATAGGACCAAGTAGGCAAATTAGTGCCGCGCGAGGCCGACCGCATTTTTTCAAGTCGCAGTCTACGGGCATGTGGCTGGGGGTGGAGCTGCCGAAGAGACCAGACCTAAGAGCGTGGGCCTTCACAGCCTGCGGACGGGAAGCTGTTGCTTGCGGCGGTTCATCGGGGGCGCGAAAGCGTGGATACGGAGGAAGCGCAATGCACACGAAAAGGAAAGGGGCCATCCGCCTTGCAGGCGGGCTTTTGGCCGCTGCCCTTCTAGGTTTTGCCGGACCCGGCATGGCCAACGAGGAAATCGAGAAGAGGGCGCAAAACGCCGACACGTGGCCGGCTCCCGGCCGCGACAACAAGCTTACGCGTCACAGCCCGTTGAAGGACATCAACACCGACAACGTGGGCAAGCTGCAGATGTCCTGGTCGCAGTCGACCGGCGCACTCCGCGGTCACGAAGGCCAGCCTCTCTTCATCGAGGACGTTGGTGGAAAGCCGATGATGTTCTTCATCTCGGGCTGCCCGAATATGGCTCAGTGCAACATCGCGCAGGGTCTCGATCTGTCCGATCCCGACAATCCCAAGCAGATCTGGAATTACGTCAAGAAGGACGATCGTGACGAGTCGGCTGTGCCGCGCGCTTGCTGCGACACGGTTAACCGTGGTGCGTCCTACGCCGACGGAAAGCTCGTTTACGGCACGCTCGACGGCTACGTGATTGCCCTCGACGCGCAGACGGGTAAGGAGGCTTGGGTCGTCAAGCACGCTTATCCCGAGCACGGCGAGACCATCACCTCTGCACCGCTCATCGCTGAGAACCTCGTCATCATCGGTTTCGGCGGCGACGAGTTCGCAGCACGCGGCCGCGTGACGGCCTACAATCTCGCCGACGGCAAGATGGTCTGGAGCTGCCACTCTACCGGCTCCGACAAGGACGTTTGCCTGTCCAAGGAAACCAACAAGGCCAATCCGCACTACGGCGTTGCTGGCTCAGACCTCGGCATCAAGACGTTCCCCGGCGAGGATTGGAAAATCGGTGGTGGCGCCGCTTGGGGCTGGTACAGCTACGATCCCGCGCTGAAGCTCGTCTACTACTCGACCGGCAACCCCGGTCTGTGGAGCCCGCAGTATCGCTGCCCGGACAAGACGCACGAGGAGTGCAACACGGGTGCGTTCGACAACAAGTGGTCGATGACGATCTTCGCTCGCAAGGTCGACACCGGCGAGGCCGTCTGGGCATACCAGATGACCCCGTTCGATCAGTGGGACTATGACGGCGTCAACGAGAACATTCTCGTCGACATGAAGGTGGACGGCAAGGACCGCAAGGCCCTCGTACACTTCGATCGCAACGGCTTTGCCTACGTCCTCGATCGTACCGACGGCACGCTGCTGCGCGCCAACAAGTACGTCACGACGGATTGGGCCGAGAAGGTCGACCTGAAGACGGGCCGCCCTGTGAAGGTGCGCGAGCACTCTCCGCTTGAGGTCGGTCGCAACGTTGCAACTTGCCCGTCCGCCATGGGCGGCAAGGACCAGCAGCCTTGCGCAGTCGATCCGGCCGAACCGAACAAGTTCTATTGCCCCACCAACAACTGGTGCATGGAGCTTGAGCCTCAGGAGCGCACGCACACTCAGCAGGGCACGGTCTACGTGTTCGCCAACGTGTACATGTTCCCTGAGAAGCCCGGCACGACCGGTAAGGTGAAGAAGTTCGACGTGCTCACCGGCAAGGCAGATTGGGAAATCCCCGATCCGTATCCGAACTGGGGTGGCACGATGGTCACCGATGGCGGCCTGGTGTTCTACGGCTCGCTGGGTGGTGACTTCCGCGCTGTCGACCGCAACTCGGGCAAGGTGCTCTGGCATCGCAAGCTTGCCTCGGGAATCATCGGCAACCCGATCTCCTACAAGGTGAAGGGCAAGCAGTACGTTTCGATCCTGGCCGGTATCGGCGGTTGGATCGGCGTGCCTGTGACGGCTGGTCTCGATCTCAACGACAAGTTCGGTGCGATCGGTGCCACGGCGATGACCAAGGCTGCGAACCTCGACAAGATCCCGCAGGCTGGCACGCTGTTCACCTTCCGGGTCTACGATTGAGCCCAGGCTTCAAATGTCATGGTGCGTCCAGCGAGAAATCGCTGGGCGCACTTCTCGTCCTGGAAACAGAATTCGGCCCGGCGCCCCGCGCGTTCGGGTCGTTCATGCCAGAGTACCCAATGTCATGCGCGGCCTGCTTCAATTCGTAGTCGGTGTTGCCCTGCTGCTGGGCGCGGCAACCACAGCGTACGCGGCCCGGGATATGCAGAAGACGTTCGACGAGCTTACGTCGGCGGAGAAGACCGCGGCGAAGCGCGCCGCCAAGAAGATGTACGAGGAGAAGAGCTTCCAACGGCTGACCGTATGCGCCGACCCAGGCAACATGCCGCTATCGGACATCAACCAGGCCGGCTTCCAGAACAAGATCGCGGACGTCCTCGCCAAGAAGCTCGGTGCGCGCCTGGAATACTTTTGGCGTCCTTACCTCGAGCGCGGCCTCACGCGCGAAACGTTCGACACCAACATGTGCGACGTGCTGCTCGACCTGCCAGCCGTCTACGAGCCGGCGCTGACGACGATCCCGATCTACAAGTCGACCTACGTGCTCGTCTATCGCAACGACCGCGGCTTCAACTTCAAGGATTTCGAAGATCCCGCCCTGAAAGGCCTGCGTATCGGCGTCTTTCAGACATCGAGCATCCGCCAGGTGATGACGCGCAAGGGATTGGCTCCATACCTCAAGCTGAAGACGCTCAGCCACAACGCCGACCTGCATCCCGAGAACCAGCCGTGGCGGCAGGTGCAGCAGGTCCTCGACGGCTCGCTTGACGTTGCCGCGATCTGGGGGCCGTTCGCCGGCTGGCTCAAGACGATGAAGGGGGCACCGCTCGTCATTCAGCCGGTCAACATGTGGGAAGACGTCGTACCCATGGAGTACGAACTCGCCGCCGGCGTGCGCAAGACCGATGCGCGGCTAAAATATTTGCTCGATATCGCACTCGAGGATTCAAAGCCTGAGATCGAGAAGATCCTGACCGACTACGGCGTGCCATTGGTGGAATGCAGCACCTGCCTCGTGCAAGGAACCCTGCCGTCACACGGCGCCTACCTGCAATCTGCGAATGTCGAATACAAGCCAAAACCGGAAGCAGCCTCGCCCGATCAGGTCGTGACGGATCAGCGGCTCGAGACTTGGCTCGCCGAGGGCGCCGACCTCACGCAGGAGCTGTCGAATGCGGTCCTGGCGAGCGACAAGCACCGGATCAAGCTCCTCGTGGAGAAGGGCGCCGACATCAATGCCTTCGATCCGCAGGGCTATGCGCCGGTTCATACGGCGGCACGCAAACGCCATCCCGAGCTGATTGCGTTGTTTGCCGAGCTTGGTGCGAACCTCAATCACCCAGACAGCGACGGCATGACGCCGCTGCAGCACGCCGTGCTTCGCAATCATGTGCCGACGGTAACGGCCCTGATCGACCGCGGCGCAGACATCGAAGGCAAGAACTTCGACGGTTATTCTCCCCTGGCGCTCGCCTTGGCCGAGGCGAAATACGAAGTTGCCAAGCTTCTGATCGACAAGGGTGCGCATCTGGATACCCGCGCTGGGCCCGACGATCTGACGCCCCTGATGATCATTTCGAGCCAGGTGAAGCCGGGCGAGGGAACGATCTTTCTACCCGGCAGCACGCGGCCAATCGATCTTGCCCGCGACCTCATAAGCCGCGGCGCTGACGTCAACGCGCAGTCTAAGTCCGGTGTCACCGCACTGATGATAGCCGCTGCACGCAACGTAGCTCCGATGATCGGGCTCCTCATGCAGGCAGGCGCGAAGCCCGAGCTGAAGTCCGCCCAGGGCAAGACCGCCGCGGATATTGCGGAGCAGAACGGTGCCGAGGCGGCTGCCAAGGCGCTACGGCTCATCAACAAGGTTTCAGGCGAGGGCAGTCAGTAGTGTCTGGATGGATGAGCGCGAAAAGCTCGCCGCCGGGTGGTGAGGTGCTGCGCCGCTCGATGTCGAGCAGCTGGTGGGAAGGTCCATGGCGGACGGCAGGCACTTTGCCTGTGCCCTACTTCGAATGTTTGGAAGAGGACCTGTCTTTCATTCGATTACGTATTGGGTCGATGGCAAGACGGGCCTAGCTACCAAAGGAAGCGTGAAGTGGTAAGCAACACCGCCTGTTGGCGGGAAAAAGCGGCAGCAGAACCGCACCGTGATGTCGATGGAGTGGCCCTCGATATCGTCAACTGAACACTTGGGGAAATAGAACAGGGAAGCTCTATGAACAGACTACTCGGCAAGGCAGCGCTGGCACTCGCGTTCGGCGCGCTCGTTGCATACGTCGATCCGATTTCCGCCGCCGACACTTCCGCCCCGCCGGCAGCCGGCGCCGCTGCGCCAGTTACAATAGTCGGTGGTGTAAAGCCCGAGCCTCCGACGGCCGCTGAGCTTGAAGAGTTGAAGAAGGTGATGAAGCCGCTCGAACGCGTAGCCGCATCGCCGAAGGGCACGCTGAAGAACCCCTACACCGACAATCCCGAAGCGATCGAGCAGGGCAAGAAGCTCTACTTCGGCAAAAGCTGCAACGGCTGTCACGGCGGCGGCGGCGGCGGCGGCATGTGCCCACCGTTGACCAATACCGTGTGGGTCTACGGCGATACCGACGACACGCTGTTCCGGCTCATAGCGCTCGGAAGCGACGAACTGAAGAAGTCCGGCTATTCGCGTAAGGGCACCGAAGGCGTCGTCGGCCCGATGCCGCCGTTTGGCGAGCTGATCGATAGCGACCAGGACATTTGGAAGATCATTGCCTGGATCCGTACGAAGTTTGCCGGTGGCCCAGAGCGGCGCCATTGGTAATCGACTTCGCGCGCGGCTCTCTCAGTGGGCCGCGCGCGAACCTGTGAATTGACGTGACGCGCTGGGGCTGGCTTACAAGAAGAATGAAAAGTTATAACATTTCGCTTGAGCGCATACCTGCGGGTACCGTAGCCGCTGTACGCTTCGCGGCTGCTGCGTTGCTGGTGATGCTTGTCGTAGCAGCTAGCGCCCGTGCTGAGCCAAAACGCGTCGAGCCGGACGCCAAGCCGTCGCTGACGGCAACCATCGTCTACCTCACCAAGGACTATCAGGAGCCGCCCCCGCTTTCGCTGGTCGACAAGGAAGTGAAAGACAAGGGCATCCAGGGAGCTCGAATTGCGGTCGAGGAGAACAACCGCACGGGGCGGCTGCTCGGTCAGCACTATGACCTCCTCGAGGTATTGCTGCCACCGGACGCAAGCCCGGTCGAGAAGGCCAAGCAACTCTTCGCCGAAGGCCACAAGCTGATCGTTGCGGACCTCGAGGCCGACGACCTGCTCGCCGTCTCCGACCTTCCCGAGGCGCACGATGCGCTGATCTTCGACGTCCGCACCAGTGACGACACGCTGCGCCAGGAGCAGTGCCGCGCCAATGTTTTCCACGTGCCGCCCAACTGGGCTATGCGCGCGGATGCTCTCGGCCAATACCTGATGTGGAAGAAGTGGCGGCACTGGGTGCTCATCGTCGGCAAGTCGCCGGCTGACCAAGGCTATGCGGAAGCCATTCGGCGCGCAGCAAAACGCTTTGGCGCCAAGATCGTGGACGAACGCCCATACGCTTTCGAGGCGGGATCACGCCGCACCGACACAGGACATCAGCAGATCCAATCGCAGATGCCGATGCTGACGCAGGGCGCGCCCGATCATGACGTCATCATCGTAGCCGATGAATCTGACGTCTTCGGCGACTACCTCCTGTTCCGCACCGCCGAGCCACGCCCCGTCGCCGGAACACACGGGCTCATCGCCACGGCATGGCATCGCGCGTTCGAAGAATATGCCGGTACGCAGATGCAGAACCGCTTCGAGCGCAAGGCCGGGCGCATCATGCTGGAGCGCGATTACACCGCGTGGCTCGCGGTTCGCATCATCGGCGAGGCGGTCACGCGCACCAGCAGCGACGATCCCAAGACACTGCGCGAGTATATTCTCTCGCCGAAGTTCGAGGTCGCCGGCTTCAAAGGGCAGGGGATGAACTTCCGGCTATGGGATCAGCAGTTGCGGCAGCCGATCCTCATCGCCGGACCGCGCGCGCTTGTCTCGATTTCGCCGCAGGAAGGCTTCCTGCATCCGAAATATCTGACGGACACGCTGGGCTTCGATCAGCCGGAGACCAAGTGCCGGATCGCTGCAACCGCTCCCAAAGGAAAAGATTGATGCGCAATATTTTCGTCGGGCTGGGCTTCGCATTGATCGCGGCAACCCCGGCCGCCGCCGACACGATCTTCGTGACCAACGAGAAAGACAACACCGTTACGGTGCTGGATTCCAAGTCGCTTGATGTCATCAAGACGATCCCGGTGGGCAAGCGGCCGCGCGGCATCGCCATTTCCCCGGACTTCAAGGAAGTTCTGGTCTGCGTCGGCGACGATGATCAGCTCGATGTGATCGACACGACCACGCTCGAAGTCGTCAGGCGCATGGATACCGGACCAGACCCGGAACTGCTCGACATCGATCACAAGGGCGAGCGCGTCTATGTCGCGAATGAGGATGACGGCTACGTCACGGTCCTCGAGCGCGCCACGGGTAAGGTGCTGGCCGAGATCGAGGTCGGCGTGGAGCCGGAAGGCATGTCGGTTGCGCCCGACGACAAGATCGTCGCTGCAACCTCTGAAGCCACAAGCATGGCGCACATCATCGACACGACGACATACGAGGTCAAAGCGAACATCCTGGTCGACACACGGCCGCGAGTCGCGACCTTCACGCACGACGGCAAGCACGTCTGGGTGTCGGCTGAGATTGGTGGCACCGTCGCCATTATCGACGCGTCGACCTACAAGATCGTCAAGAAGCTGCACTTCGAGATCGCCGGCGTTCGCCCGGAGTTGATCCAGCCGATGGGCATCGTGTTCTCGAAGGACGGCAAGCAGGCATTCGTCGCCATCGGCCGCGCCAACCGCATCGCCGTGATCGATACGGCGACCTACGAGACGACGAACTACATCCTCACGGGGCAGCGGCCATGGCATATGGCGCTGTCAGGGGACGGCTCGAAGCTTTACACCGCGAACGGCCTGACGAACGACCTGACGGTGATCGACATCGCGTCGCTGAAGGCGGAGAAATCAGTGCCCGTGGGGCGGCTGCCTTGGGGCATTGCAGTCAAGCCGGACTGAGGCGCCGACCGCAGTAAGAAGCAGTAAGGCGCCGCGGCTTCGCGTGGCGCCGCCCCTGGTTCACTGCACCATGACGCGGGTGCCGTCGCTGCCCATCGCCTCGCCAGCCTTCAACTCACCGCAGGATTCGCCGACGTACGTCCCGTGTTGCTCGATCACGCGCGGGATGGCGATGGATTGGGAATCCTGCACACCCGACGTGGTCGACGTGATCTTCACGTTGAACGCCTTCTGGAAGTCGCCGCTCATCTCGGTGCGGCTTTCCACGTCGCGGTGGTTCATGTTGCAAGTTGCCTCGACGACGAAGCTGTCGCCGTTCTGCTTGACGTCATACTTGGAGCACCGCGTCTTGTGCTCTGCTGCGCTGGCGATGGCCGTACTGCGCTCCATGTCGGCGTCAATACAGATGGTCAGCGTCTGCTCGTGCTTCTTGCCGCCTTCCTCCATAACCGTTTTCTGCTCCCACTTTCCGGCCTTGCGGAGCGGCAACGCAACTTCGTTCGCGTGGAGAGCTGTGGTGGACGCAATGGCAATGATGGAAGCAACAAGGAGTGGAGCGCGCAGCATTCGCAAAAGTCCCATGACGCCAACGGATGGCAACTGGCTTAGGGACGCTGCGGCAGTGTCACAAGGGACTTGTTCCCGATACGGCGGCCTCGCGCAAATGTGAAGTTTGCGTGCGCGCGAGAGCGGCTCGCCGGACGTCGGCGCATACCAAGCGAAGACCCTGCGAGCGGCGCTCAGACGTCGTGTTTGGCGCTGGGCGAGGGCTGCAACGAGCCGATGGCCGAGCCACTCCAGCGTTCGACCCGCTCCGGCAGGAACAGGTAGCTGTGCAGCTTATAGACCAGGCCGTCCTGGATCACCGTGTGCTCGCCGGTGTAGATGGCATTGGCCGGCAAGTAGTAGGCGCAGGAGAAAGCTTTCAGCCGTTTGTTGACGGCATTGGCAGCGATCTCCTCGTTCTCTCCCGAGGCCTGCTCGCGCAAAAAGTCGATCGAATGGCTTTTGGCGTTGCAGAAGAAGCCGCGGACGCGCTCGGGAGTAGCGCCCGGCTCGGCGCTGGTTCTCCCGGAGACGCCGGCTAGCCCAAATACGAAGACGGCAAGCGAGAGCTTCAGAAGGCGCTGCCCGTAGCGGGCTCGTAGCGTTGGGAAACGATGCACTGTCACCTCCACAGGAAGTCAAGAGTGACCGGGCTCAGCCTACGCTCAAGTTTGCCACTTCTGCATGTGCAATCTGCCACAGATGGCAATTTGGCTTGGAAATGTTGCCCTCAAGATGCCGGCCACCAAGAAAAGCCCTGCAAACATGGCAAAACGGGAATAATTCCCGACAAAGCACAGGAACTAGCGGAAGGCGCATTCGGATTGCGCGCTTCGCGATCGGCCGCCGATAAGCTCCTGAAACAGAGATCTATCGAGGAGGCGACGATGCGAGCTTTAGTTGCTGGAGTTTTGGCGATCGCTCTCGCATCGCCGATCGCGCTCGGCGCAACGGAACTGCCAAAGCGCAAGCCGGGTCACTGGCGGATCACGACCGTCTCCCCTGGCATAGGGATGACGACGATCGATACCTGCGTCGGCAAGGACGACGATCTCGCGACACCGGCGGACAGCGGCGACTGTTCTGCGCCCAAGGTGACCACGGCCGGCAGCGAGTTCATCGTCGACGTGGTCTGCACGAAGCCGCACGGTAAGCAGATCATGAGCACCGCGTTCGGTGGCGATTTCAATTGGCGCTACCGCGGTGTGATGAAGATGAGCTTCGATCCGCCGGAAGGCTGGAAGAACATGGGCGTCACCATCGACGGCCAGTACGTCGGCCCGGACTGCCTGCCTGAGACGAAACCCGCTGGCAAGGCCGGCTGAGTCTAGAGCGCCTCGGGGCAACGCCCCGGGGCGCATCTCTTTGCATCAGTTGACGTTAGAAGCCGGGCTTGCCGGCATTGCTCGGCAGATGCTGGATCGCGATGCGCATCAGCTCTGGAAGCGTGCGCACACCGAGCTTCACCTTGAGCTGGGCGCTCGTATTTACGACCGTTTTATAGCTGACGTGCAACTCCTCGGCGATCGCGATGTAGGGTTTGCCTTCCGCGATCAATGATAGTGTCTGCAGTTCGCGCAATGACATGCGACTGAGCGGATTGCTATCGCCGCGGGCCTCACGGAACGCAATTTCCGAAGCCAACTCGTGATTGAGGTACGGCTGCCCGTCGCGAACCCGCTTGAACGCCTTGGCAAACTCTTCCGATGAGGTGTCTTTCAGGAGATAGCCATTGGCGCCGACCTCCAGCGCGCGACTGACGATCATGCGATCGGAGTGCATGCTGAGGACAAGCACGGGTGTGCTTTCGTCATGGATGCGCAAGCGGCGGATGAATGACAGGCCGCCGAGTGCGCCCGACTGCATCGACAGATCGACGATGATCATGTCCGGACGCTTCTGCCGATAGAGGCGAAATCCTTCCGAAAGGCTGGAAGCGACGAGAATCTCATCGACACCCATATCCTCGAGGAGGCGGCGGCACCCCTGAATGACGATCGGATGATCGTCGATAACGAGAACTTTCATTCGGTGGCACCTTCGAGGTCTTGCGCGCGGGGCAGGCAGGGGCGGGAGATCGGATACTTCTGGACGGCAGCTAACGATGCAGAAAGGCACGACCCCGCCGCAAGGCGACGGTCAGCGCATTCCTGACGCAACGAAATAACATTAGGGATACGGCTTGTCCGTACCTGCGGGCAAGGGAAGGAGTGGCAAGCGTGAGCGTAACCTCCCGATGCCACCGGCCAAATTCGGTCACGGGGCTGCGAATCAGCGGCCTGCAGCCTCCGGGGCTACCCTTCCAATCCGCTGCTTCAACGTGTCGATGGCTGGTCCCTGGCCGAGGCCCTCAGCCCTCAGGTTGAAATACTGCTGCGTCAGAGCCGCAAAGCTCTCCACCGAGCGACTGGGGCCCGGCACCTGTGAGATGGTGACGATCAGTTTCGGCGCGCTTTCCCTGATGTTTTTCTCGCCCAGCATTTCCTCGAGCTGCACCGCGCGGTTGGCAATCATCCGGGGATGGTCGCGGAATCGCATTGTCGCGACACTAAGCACGCGGGCCATGTCGAGCACGGCCGGCTCATCCAGCGGAAGATCGCGCTTAGCCTCGCGACTTGCCAGCCACTGCTCCGGCGGATTGGCGTCGGTAACCTTGAGCCATTTCGCCTGATACAATTTCAGCGGCTGCGAATCCGCCGCGGCAGCCGGTTCACGCTCGGTCGGTGCCTCGTCGCTGCAGCCTGTCAGCGTGAGCGCGCCGAGCAATACCAAACGCGTGCAGTGCACGATGAAATTGCGGCGGCTCTGCATGGGTGCCACTTCCTCCCGACGTGATCGACGCACGAGATGCACTCGTTGCTATCGTTGCGACTGTGTTTCGAGACGCAATGAGATTTAACCTCTGTTGTTTGAATGCATCGAGGGCAACTCGATGCCAAATGGTTGCCACCTGTTCCGTCACGATCTTGGAACTGAGGCTAAAGACCCCGCCACCTGCGACGTTCTAGCTTCCACCCAGGATGAGCCAGCTTTCTGTTCGGTCCGTAGACCGAGCAAGGGCTCTTATCCCGCGCAGCCGGGCCTCTGCCCAATGGCTGCAACTAACGAAAACGGAAATGCCAAGCCAGCCGCGTTTGCGGACAAAGGCGCGGCAGACAACCCGTTTTCATCTGGGAGCGAAACCGCGAGGGTTTGTTGATGAAAGCACACCTCAAGTCAGGCCTACTAGCGTCCGCCTCGTTGGCGGCGTTGGCAGGCTTTGTCGCTAGCGCGAGCGCTAACGACAAGCTGATCGAGTTGTCGAAGAGCGACGACAACTGGGTCATGACGGGCAAGAACTATGACTCGAACAACTACAGCCCGCTGAAGCAGGTTAATAAAGACAACGTAAAGAACCTGAAGGCTGCCTGGTCGTTCTCGACCGGATTGCTGCACGGCCACGAAGGTGCGCCGCGCATCGTGAACGGCGTCATGTATATCAACACGTCGTTCCCCAACAACGTCTTCGCTCTGGACCTCGACAATCCGGGCAAGATCAAGTGGCAGTACAAGCCCAAGCAGGATCCGGCAGCTCGCTCGGTTGCCTGCTGCGACCTCGTCAACCGCGGTCTGGCCTACTGGCCGGGCGACGGTAAGGCCCCCCCGCTCATCATCAACAATCAGCTGGACGGCCACGTCGTCGCGCTGAATGCTGAGACGGGCGAGGAGTACTGGAAGGTCGAGAACTCCGACATCAAGGTCGGCTCGACGCTCACCATTGCTCCTTACGTCGTCAAGGACCTCGTCATCATCGGTTCGTCGGGCGCTGAGCTCGGTGTTCGCGGATATGCGACGGCCTATGACGTGAAGACCGGTGCCATGAAGTGGCGCAAGTACGCAACTGGTCCCGACGAGGAAATCGGCATCGGCGACAAGTTCAACGAGGCCAATCCGCACTACGGCCAGAAGGGTCTTGGAACCGCGACTTGGGAAGGCGACGCCTGGAAGATCGGCGGCGGCACCAACTGGGGCTGGTATGCTTACGATCCGGAAGAGAACCTGATCTATTACGGATCGGGCAACCCCTCTCCCTGGAACGAGACGATGCGTCCTGGCGACAACAAGTGGACCATGACCATCATGGGCCGCGACGCCGACACGGGCGAGCTGCGCTTTGGCTACCAGAAGACGCCCCACGACGAGTGGGACTACGCTGGCGTCAACGTCATGATGCTGTCGAAGCAGAAGGACAAGACGGGCAAGGAGCGCAAGCTGCTCACCCATCCTGACCGCAACGGCATCGTCTATACGCTCGACCGCACCAACGGCGACCTGATCTCGGCCGACAAGATCGACGATACGGTCAACGTTTGGACGCACGTCGATCTGAAGACGGGTATCCCGGTTCGCAACCCGGAATACGGCACGCGGATGGATCACAAGGCTACCAACGTGTGCCCCTCGGCCATGGGCTACCATGACCAGGCTCACGACAGCTACGATCCGAAGCGTCAGCTCTTCTATCTCGCGATCAACCACATCTGCATGGACTGGGAACCGTTCATGTTGCCGTATCGTGCCGGCCAGTTCTTCGTCGGTGCGACTCTGTGGATGTATCCGGGCCCGAAGGGTGACCGTCAGAACTACCTCGGCCTCGGTCAGGTGAAGGCCTACAACGCCATCACCGGCAAGTATAAGTGGGAAGTGATGGAGCGGTTCGCAGCCTGGGGCGGCACGCTCGCCACCGGTGGCGATCTGGTGTTCTACGGAACGCTGGACGGCTACCTCAAGGCTCGCAACAGCGACACCGGCGAGCTTCTCTGGAAGTTCAAGATCCCGTCCGGCGCCATTGGCTACCCGATCACCTACACCCACAAGGGCACGCAGTACGTCGCCATCTACTACGGCGTCGGCGGCTGGCCTGCAGTTGGTCTGGTGTTCGACCTGAACGATCCGACGGCCGGTCTCGGCGCGGTCGGCGCGTTCAAGAACCTCGCCAACTGGACGCAGATGGGTGGTGGTCTGATGGTGTTCTCGCTCGATGGTAAGGGTCCGTATGACGACGTGAACCTCGACGAGTATCCGCCGCAGCTGCCGAAGCTCTGATGACAAGATGATCGTTCCGCTGGGATGCCGCGTGCATCCCAGCGGGGCGGTTGCCTTGCAGCGACCCGATCCGTCCACTCCTCCAACGGTAAGGATGCTGTCTTCCGAGCTAGCCGGCCCAACAATACGAAGCCGCAGGGACGGCACGCCGGAGCAGATCTGCTTCAGGAATGCAAAGCGTCAACATGAGCAACACAAATCGTATCCATCACGCAGCGGGTCTTGCGCTCGCCTCTGCAGTGATGCTGACAGGTTTCACGGTCCAGGGTTGGGCTGAGACTCCTGCACCGCAGGCCGCAGATCCATCGGAGCTGCGCGTATGTGCCTCCGAAGTCGAGGCGCCCTATTCGTCGAAGGACGGCGAGGGATTTGAGAACAAGGTCGCCAAGGTCCTGGCCAACGCGATGGGCCGCAAGGTCAAGTTCGTATGGACCGAGAAGCCGGCGATCTATCTCGTCCGCGACCAGCTCGACAAGAAGAACTGCGACGTGGTCATCGGCCTCGACACCGGTGATGAGCGCGTGCTGACTTCGAAACCATATTACCGGGCGCCGTACGTCTTCGTGCTGCGCAACGACAGTCCGTTGGACATTACGAGCTGGGACAGCCCTGATCTCCTCAAAGCGCAGAAGATCGGCATGGCCGCTGATAGCCCCGCGCAGGTGATGCTCGAGAAGCTTGGACTGTTCAACTCGAACTTCAACTACATGAAGTCGCTCACCGGCTTCAAGAGCAAGCGGAACCAATACGTTCGCGTCGAGCCAAAACGCTTCGTCGATGAAGTCGCTGACGGCAAGGCGGATGTCGCCGCCGTGTTCGCGCCGGAAGTTGCGCGCTATGCCAAGCAACGCGGCGGTGCCGTGAAGCTGGTCGTCATTCCCGACAATGCAACGCGCAGCGATGGCCAGCATCTTCCGTTCCACTTCGATCAGTCGATCGGGGTGCGCAAGGACGATAAGGAGCTGCTCGATCAGGTGAATGCGGCACTTCAGAAATCACAACCGGAAATCGAGAGCATCCTGAAGGACGAAGGCATTCCTCTCGACGACATAGCCAAGACCCCAGAGGGACGCCAAGGATGATGAAGTTCACGAAAATTCTGCTGGCGGGTGTAGCCGTTGCCGTTCTCCCGCTGGCAGCCGTCGCGCTCGAGCCGTTCCGTAACACCATCACCGGAGATGTGATGGACGTGGACAAGGACTCTCCGAAGGAGGGCAGGGACGTCGAGGCGGTCAAGAAGTTCCTCGAGACGGGAGTGAACCCGTTCAACGAACTGAAGGAGTGCCTGCCGCGCGGTGAGTACATCTATCTGTCCTCGTGCTCGGGCTGTCACGGCCACGTAGCCGAAGGCAAGGTGGGGCCGGGCCTCAACGACGACTATTGGACTTACCCGAAGAACAAGACCGACAAAGGTCTCTTCGAAACGATCTTCGGCGGCGCGCAGGGAATGATGGGCCCGCACAATGACCTGCAGCTCAATGAGCTGCTTCTGGCCATGGCGTGGATTCGTCATCTCTACACTGGTCCGGTTGCGGGCGCGAAGTGGCTGACCAAGGAGCAGAAGGCGAACTACACGCCGTACAAGCTGCCCGAGGGAAGCGATCACGGGACTATCGATCAGGCGAAAGCTGCGCCTGACGCCATCTGTGGACCGATGGCGAAGTAACGAAATGTTCGCTTCCGGAGGGGCGCGAGCAAAGAAGGCGGGCACACCGCCGCACTAACAGTGAAAGAAGCCAGGAGGAAACAAGTGATGACGAAGTTGCTCTTCATCGGCACGGCCGCAGCAGTGCTCGTCGCTGCAACGTCTGCCTTTGCTTACGACGGCACCAAGTGCAAGGCGCCCGGCAATTGTTGGGAGCCGAAGCCCGGCTTCCCTGAGAAGATCGCCGGCTCCAAGTATGATCCGAAGCACGATCCGGCCGAGCTCGCCAAGCAGGGCGCTTCTGAGCGCGCCATGGAAGAGCGCAACGCCAAGCGCACTGCGAACTTCATCAAGACCGGCAAGTGGGTCTACGACGTCGAAGAGATCGAGTAAGCACGGGTCGGTCTTCGGAGCAGGCCCGCTGGCGATTCACAAGATCGGATCATCGGACCTGCTACCACCCGAGCAATCGGGGTGCGGCTTGCGCCGCGCCCCGCACCGCTTTTTCTGAACCGAGATGATTTCGGCGGCTGGCCACGGCGGGTCGGTCCGGGGAGTTGAAGCTTGTCG
>CAZBPM010000017.1:0-104198 GCA_964493785.1 uncultured Hyphomicrobium sp.
AGATGGCGGGCAATAGACGGGTGGCGGCGACCCGCCTTGGGAATACCTCTGGTTCGTGACGCGCGAAGTATTGGAGACTGATCGCAGCGAATAGGGCGGATCGCGCGGGCGAGCTTCCTGACGTTGTACGAGAAGCGGGCGGCTGTTGGGCGCCGAACACGCGGTGACGGCGCTAGCCGGTGCCGACACGGAATTCGAAAAAACTCGGAGACTTTGATGCTGGCAACTGCAGGCGCCCGGCAGGGTAGCGCGCGCGTCGGTGCACGCGCCCATGAGGTGAAGTTCATGGCGCTCGACCTCAAGAGCGTGGAGGTGGACGGCAGCTTCGAAGGCTATGCCAGCGTGTTCGACCGCGAGGACCTGGCGGGCGACGTGGTGATGCCGGGTGCGTTCGCCGACAGTCTCAAGGCGCGCGGCACCGCCGGGATCAAGCTGCTGTTCCAGCACGACGCGAACCAGCCGATCGGCTTTTGGACGACGCTGCGTGAGGACGCGCGCGGGCTCTACGCGCAAGGGAGGCTGATGCCGGAGGTGGCAAAGGCGCGCGAGGTGCACGCGTTGATGCGGGCGGGTGCGCTCGATGGTTTGTCGATCGGTTTTCGCACCGTACGGGGGCGGCGCGATCGCGCGTCGGGCCTCAGGCGGCTGGAGAAAATCGATCTGTGGGAGATTTCGGTCGTCACGTTTCCGCTGCTGCCGGAGGCGCGGATCGCGGCGGTGAAGGCTTCGCCGTTCTCGGGCGCGCTGCCGACCGAGCGGGAATTCGAACGCTGGCTCACGCGGGATGCTGGGCTGAAGCGGAGCGAAGCGCGTGCCCTGATGGGCTCGGGCTTCAAAGGTCTCAAGGCCCTGCGGGATGCGGGCAGGCACCACACCGAGGAGGCTCACCTGGCTGAGCGGATGCGCGCGGCTGCGGCCTCTCTCAATTCCAACGCGTAGAGTAAAGGCAAGGTACCCATGTCGGAACTGGAGACGAAGGCGGGCGGCGGAAACGTCGGCGCGGCCTTCGATGATTTCATGCGCGCCTTCGAGGCGTTCAAGGAGACGAACGACGAGCGCCTCTATAGTCTCGAGCGGCGCTCGGCTGCCGATCCGCTGATCGAGGAGAAGCTCAGCCGTATCGACCGAGCGCTCGACGAACATCGGCGCGTGGTCGATGACCTGGCGCTCAAGTCAGCGCGTCCTGCCATCGGCGGGGCGGCGCCGCGGACCGGCGCATCGCTCGCACACAAGTCGGCATTCGACACCTACGTGCGCCGGGGTGACGTCGGCGCGCTGCGCGATATCGAGCGCAAGGCGTTGTCCGCTGGCTCGGATCCGGACGGCGGCTACCTGGTGCCGGACGAGACGGAGCGCACGGTCAATAGGGCGCTGCGCGATATCTCTCCCATTCGCGCCATCGCCGGGATCCGGCAGGTGTCGGGCTCGGTCTACAAGCGGCCGTTCTCGATCTCGGGGCCGGTGACAGGCTGGGTGGCGGAGACGGCGTCACGCACGCAGACCAACGCACCAACGCTGGATGAGCTGTCGTTCCCGACGACCGAGCTCTACGCGATGCCGGCGGCGACCTCGTCGCTGCTCGACGACAGCGCCGTCAACATCGACGAGTGGCTGGCGGACGAGGTGCGCGTCGCGTTCGCCCAGCAGGAGGGCACGGCGTTCGTTACCGGCAACGGCACGAACAAGCCGAAGGGCTTCCTCGCCTACAACACGATCGCGAATGCGTCGTGGGAGTGGGGCAAGCTGGGTCATCTCCTGACGGGAACGGATGGTGCGTTCCCCGCGTCGGATCCGGCGGACAAGCTCATCGACCTCATCTACTCGCTGAAGGCCGGCTACCGCGCCAACGCGCACTTCGTGCTCAACCGCGCGACGCTGTCGGTGATCCGCAAGATGAAGGACGGCGACGACAACTATCTCTGGCAGCCGTCGGGCTCGCCGGGGGAAGCGTCGACGCTGCTGGGCTATCCGGTAGCGGAATCGGAAGACATGCCGAACATGGCGGCGGACAGCCTGTCGGTTGCGTTCGGCGATTTCCGCCGCGGCTACCTCATCGTCGATCGCGTCGGCATTCGCGTACTGCGCGATCCCTATTCGGCGAAGCCGTACGTGCTGTTCTACACGACCAAGCGTGTCGGTGGCGGCGTGGCGGACTTCGAGGCGATCAAGCTGCTGAAGTTCGGGGATTGAGTTTGGTTCGCTCACGCTGCTGATCCTCGCGGCTGTGCCGCGACGGCAGCTCCGCGGGGGCGCGCATTCGCGCGGGTCGCTTTGCTCCCACCGCTGCTTTGCAGCGGTAGGGGCGTTCGCTCGTGCTGGATCACGCTCTGCCTTTCCCCATGAAGAATGGGGAGAGGGAATAGTTTGGCGTCGCGGTTCCCCTGCCGCGAGGTCGAAGCGGGGCCGCCGTTGTCCCCCTGGCGGCGGCCCCGTTGTTTCGCTCACGCTGGCTGATCCGCGCTGACGCGCGGGCCAGCTCCGCGGGGGCGCGCATTCACGCGGGTCGCTTTGCTGCTTGCGCGTCTTCGACACGACGCTCCCCGGCTGCGCTGCAGCCGAAGAGTTCGTCTCGCGCTGGGCGGCGCCGAGATCGCAATCAACAGATAGGATTGACATGGCACTGGTGCTGACCGGTGCGCCTGCCTTGGAGCCGGTGACGGTTGCCGAGGCGAAGGCGCATTTGCGTGTGGCCGACGAGGCGGAGGACGCGCTGATCGCGAGTCTCATCCTGACGTCGCGCCTGCATATAGAGGCAGCGCTGGGCCTGGCGCTGATGACGCAGAGCTGGCGGCTGCAGCTTGATAGGTGGCCGCAAAAGCCGGTGGTGGAACTGCCGATCGGTCCGCTGCAATCGGTGGACGAGGTGCGTGTCATCTCCTCATCCGGCCAAGCGAGCGTGGTTGCGGCGAACCAGTATCTCGTCGACGTCGCGAGCAAGCCGCCGCGACTGGTGCTACGTGGGCCGTTGCCGCTGCCGGGCCGACCGGCTGCGGGCATCGAGATCGATTTTACTGCCGGGTTCGGTGATGCCGCCGCCGACGTGCCAGCTCCGATCCATCAGGCGTTGCTGTTGCTCGTCGCGCATTGGCATGAGCATCGCGATCCGATCGAGATCGGCAGCGCGGAGATGACGATCCCGGCTGCCGTGTCCAGCCTGCTGCTGCCGTTCAAGGTGGTGCGGCTGTGAGCGATGACATCCATATCGGCCAGCTGCGAGAACGGCTGACGCTCCAAGCGGCGTCGCGGTCGGGCGACGGCGGCGGCGGCTCGACCGTGACGTGGGTGGATGTCGCCAGCATTTGGGCCAGGGTCACGCCGCGCGGGGGCGGAGAGAGCGTTTCGCTCGATCGCACGGCGGGCAGAGTGGGCCATGAGGTCGTGATCCGCTACCGGGACGACATTGTGCCAGCAATGCGTTTCGTGCTCGGGGCGCGTGTCCTCGACATCAAGTCGGCGTGCGACGTCGACGGCCGGCGACAGTGGCTGCGGTGCCTGGTCGAGGAGAAGGATCTGTGAAGATTTCGGTCAGGACGACGCCGCTTGCAACGGCGAGGATCGTTGCGCGCGTCAATGACATGCTGATTGCACGCGTGCGGGCCAAGGAAGGCGCGCGATTTGATGGAGCCGAGGTGAGCGATGGCGAACGCGAGTTGGGCGTTGCAGCAGGCGATCTACGCGAGCCTGACGAGCGACAGCGCGCTGGTGGCGCTGCTCGGCGGAGCACGCGTCTATGACGATGTGCCGGACCGCAAAGCGTTTCCGTATGTGACGTTCGCGCGTGCGGGCGAGCGGGATTGGAGCACGGCGAGCGACACGGGCGCGGAGCATTCAGTTGCGCTGCACGTCTGGTCGCGCGGGGCCGGGCGGCAGGAAGCGCTGGCGATCATTCAGGCGTTGCGCGTGTGCCTGCACGATGCAGCGCTCGAGCTTTCGGGATATCGGCTGGTGAACCTCAGACACGAGACGTCGGACGTCCGGCGCGATGTGGACGGCGAGACGTTTCAGGGCATCGTGCGATTTCGTGCGGTGACGGAAGTGGAGAGCGCGTAGGGAGCGGCGAGTAGGCGCAATCTGTGGCCTCTACTCACCCTTCGATTTTCGCTCATTTTAGGAGCTGTAGATGGCGGCACAAAAGGGCAAGGACCTTCTGTTGAAGGTGGACAGCAACGGCAGCGGCTCGTTCACGACCATTGCGGGACTGCGGACCCGCACGCTCGCATTCAACGCGGAGTCTGTGGACGTGACCCATGCCGAGAGCGCGGGGCAGTGGCGCGAACTGCTGGCCGGTGCGGGCGTGAAGTCGGCGCGGCTGACGGGCGCCGGCATTTTCAAGGATGCATCCTCGGACGAGATCGTGCGCGGCTATGTTTTCAACGGCACGATCCGCGACTGGCAGGTGGTCATCCCGGACTTCGGCACTGTTGAAGGCGCATTTCATATCGGGTCGTTCGAGTTGACCGGGCGGCACGACGGCGAGGTAGCGTTCGAGATCGCGCTCGAGTCGGCTGGCGAGCTGACGTTCGCGGCGATTTAATCCCTTCCCCAGACGCCGGGGCGGGGCTTGAGTGGCAGATACTGGTTGCAGCGCTGGCAGCTGCCCCTCACCCTAACCCTCTCCCCATTGAGAGGAATGGGGAGAGGGCATTACAGGGGAATGCAAATGACAACGCTCGCCATTTACGCCGCTGCGGCGATTGCCGAGATCGCGGGGTGCTTTGCGCTCTGGGCGGTCGCACGGCTGAATGCGTCGATGCTGTGGCTGGTGCCGGGTGTGGCGAGTCTCGTGCTGTTCGCGTGGCTGCTGACGCGGGTCGATGTCGAGTTCGCGGGGCGGGCATATGCCGTGTATGGCGGCATCTACATCGCGGCGTCGCTTGTTTGGCTCTGGTCGGTCGAAGGGCGGATGCCCGACAGGTGGGACGTGCTGGGTGCGGCGATCTGCATCGCGGGCGCAATGGTGATCCTCTACGCACCTCGCGGGGCGTAGCGCCGCGGGGTCATCCCGGCACTCGTTGCCGGGATACCGCCCTCCAAAACATGAGAGCTGCGCTGAAAGATGGATCCTCGGGCAAGCCCCCGGGGTGACAGTTGCTGGAGTATTGAATGGCCAATCAACATCGCGGCGAGATCGACGCCGTGCTCGACGGCAAGTCGTTCCGGCTCTGCCTGACGCTCGGTGCGCTGGCGGAACTCGAGGCGGCATTTGGCGATGAGGATATGCTGGCGCTGGCACAGCGGTTTGGCGGCGGCCGGCTGTCGGCGCGCGATTGCGTGCGGATCATTGGAGCGGGGCTGCGCGGCGCTGGATACGAGATCGGCGACGACGCGGTGCGGGTTATGCGCGCGGAGAACGGTGCTGCGGGTTACGTCGATATCGTGGCGCGGCTGCTGAGGGCAACTTTCGGCGATGACGCGGATGGACGGCGTGCCTCTGCGGAGGAGCCTTCCACCGGCCCTTTCCCTGGGACGACGTGATGGCGGCGGGCTTCGGCCTACTCGGACTCACGCCCGCTGCGTTCTGGGCCATGACGCCGCGCGAGCTGTCGGCGGCATTGCGCGGACGGCTTGGGCCATCAACCGCGTCGCCGCCGAGCCGAGGCGACATTGCCGCGATGATGCGCCGCTTCCCCGACAAGTGAGGACGTGATGGCAGAGTGGAACGATCCCGTCGACCGGATGACAGTCGCGGTCGAGGCGGACACGACGCAGTTTCAACAGCAGCTTGCCGACGCGTCGCGGCTGGGGCGCCAGTTTGGCAGCCAGCTCAGTACTGCGTTCGATGGCATTGCGATCAAGGGCAAGGGCGTCAGCTATGTGCTGCGCTCGCTGGCGCTCAACCTGTCGCAGATCGCGCTCAAGGCGGCGCTGCGGCCGCTGACCGATTCCATCGGCGGCGCCGTTGCGGGATTGCTGGGTGGCGGACTGGCTTTTGCAAAGGGCGGCGTGATCCAGCAGCAGCTTCCGGTTCCGTTCGCGTCGGGCGGCGTGATTGCGAGCCCGATGACGTTTCCATTGGCCGGCGGGCGCATGGGGCTCGCCGGCGAGCGCGGCGCTGAGGCGATCATGCCGCTGACGCGCGGGCCGGACGGGCGGCTGGGCGTTGCGGCGCAGGGTGGCGGCGACGGCGTCGCCATCACGTTCAATGTTACGACGCCGGATGCTGAGAGCTTCCGCCGCTCGGAGGGGCAAGTCGCTGCAATGGTGGCGCGGGCGGTGGCGCTGGGTCAGCGCAACCTTTGATGGAGATCGCGACATGAATTTTCATGAGATCCGATTTCCGACGGACATCTCGCGGGGTGCGCAGGGCGGGCCGGAGCGGCGCACGGATGTGGTCGTGCTGGGATCGGGATTCGAAGAGCGCAATGCGCGCTGGGCGGATTCGCGGCGATCCTACAACGCGGGATACGGCATCAAATCGCTCGATGATCTCAACGCAGTGATCGCGTTCTTCGAGGAGCGACGTGGGCGTCTCTATGGTTTCCGGTGGCGCGATCATGTCGACTGGAAATCGTGTCTGCCCGGTGGAGATGTCGCGCCGCTCGACCAGGTCATCGGCACGGGCGACGGCGAGCGCGTCGCGTTCCAGCTCTCGAAGACATATGGCGGCGCTTATGCGCCGTGGCAGCGGACGATCAGCAAGCCGGTTGCGGGAAGCGTGCGGGTTGCCGTGGATGGCGCCGAGGTGGAGGAGGGCACGGCGTTCGTCGTCAACGCGGCCAGCGGCGTCGTCACGTTCCAGCCAGGTCATGTGCCCGCTGCGGACGCACCGATCACCGCCGGTTTTGCGTTCGACGTTCCGGCACGGTTCGATACCGACCGCTTGGAGATCAACCTGCAGGGCTTCCGCCACGGAGCCATTCCGCAAATTCCGATCATCGAGGTGCGCCTATGAAGCAATTGCCGGTTGGGCTGCAAGATCATCTCGACAGTGGGGCGACAACATTGTGCTGGTGCTGGCGTGTGACGCGGCGGGACGCGGTGCGGCTGGGTTTCACGGATCACGATCGCGATGTGACGTTCGACGGGACGACGTTCGAGGCGGCGGCCGGGTTCACCGCCAGCGAGATGCGGGACAGCGTCGGGCTCAACGTCGACAATCTGGAAGTGCAGAGTGCGCTGTCGTCTGAACGGCTCGGCGAGGCCGATTTGGCGGCGGGACTATATGACGATGCGCGGGTGGAGATCTTCCGGGTGAACTGGTCGGAGCCAGCGCAGCGCGTACTGATGCGCAGCGGCAGTCTCGGCGAGGTGCGACGGGCGGGGCTCAACTTCACCGCCGAGGTGCGGGGGCTTTCGCATTACCTGCAGCAGCAGAAGGGGCGGCTGTATCAATTCACCTGCGATGCCGATCTCGGCGATGGCCGTTGCAAGGTGCTGACGTCGAGCCCGCTCTACCGCGGCGAGGGGGCGATCGTTGGGGTGGCGAGCGAGCGGCGCTTTGCGGCCAGCGGTCTCGATGGCTTCGCGAGCGACTGGTTCTCGCGCGGCTTGCTGACGTTCACATCGGGCGCGGCGAGCGGACAATCGATCGAGGTGCGCGGGCACAGCAGGGTCGGGGATGCCGTGTGGGTGGAACTTTGGGCGCCGGCGCGGGGGCCACTCGTGCCGGAACAGAGCTTCGTGGTCACGGCCGGCTGCGACAAGCATCTCGCGACGTGCAAGGCCAAGTTTGCCAACGTCGCCAACTTCCGCGGATTTCCGCACATGCCAGGCAATGATTTCGTGACGTCGTTCGCCGGGAAGAGCTGAAACTCTAATCCAACTTTCTCAAGCGGAACTCACGCTGATGCAGCGGGATGGGCTTACGCGCGCGCTGATCGTGACCGTGGCGCGCGGATGGATCGGCACGCCGTATCACCATCAGGCAAGCGTGCGCGGTGTCGGTGCCGATTGTCTCGGGCTGGTGCGCGGCGTGTGGCGCGAGATCTACGGCAGTGATGCCGAGGCAGCGCCGCCCTATAGCCGGGATTGGGCCGAGGCCGGCGCCGAGGAGACGATGCTGTCGGCGGCAGGGCGGCATCTCTTTGCAATTGAACCGGCAGCTGCACGGGCTGGCGCCGTTCTCATTTTCCGCATGCGGGCGGGGAGCGTGGCCAAGCACGCGGCGATCGTGGCGGCTGACAGGATGATCATTCACGCGATGGAGGGTGCGCCGGCGTGCGAGGTGCCGTTGTCGCGCTGGTGGCTGCGTCGCGTCGCAGCAGCGTTCTCTTTTCCAGGAGTTGTGGGCTGATGGCGACGCTTGCTCTTGCTGCTGCCGGAGCCGCGGTCGGCGGCGCGGTGCTGCCGACGGGGCTGACGCTGTTCGGCGCGACGCTCACCGGCGCTACGATCGGCACGCAGATCGGCGCCGTTGCCGGATCGATGATCGACCAGGCGCTGCTGGGCGGTAAGACGCGGCAGATCGAAGGCCCGCGGCTGTCGGAGCTGCACATTACGGCGTCGACCGAGGGCGCGCCGGTGCCGCGGATCTATGGTCGTGTGCGTCTGGGCGGACAAATCATCTGGGCGAGCGATTTCGAGGAGGAGGTCGTCACCTCATCGAGCGGCGGCAGTGGCAAAGGCGGCGGCACGTCGGCTGCGTCGACGACGAGCGAGTATCGCTACTACGCCAACTTCGCCGTGGCGCTGTGCGAGGGAGAGATCAGCGGTCTTGGGCGCATTTGGGCGGATGGGGTCGAGATTGATCGGGCGCGCATTGCGCATCGGGTCTATGTCGGATCGGAAACGCAGGAGGCGGATAGCCTTATCGCGGCCCGCCTCGGCGCCGACGCGCTGGCTTATCGCGGCGTCGCGTATGTGGTGTTCGAGCACCTTGCGTTGGCGGAGTTCGGCAATCGCCTGCCGCAGCTTTCGTTCGAGGTCTATCGCTCGGTAGAGGCGTTCGCGAGCGACATTCGCGCGGTCGTGCTCATTCCGGGGTCGGGCGAGTTTGCATATTCGCCGACGCCGGTGACGCAGCTGGTCGGGCTGTCCGGCTCGGTTGCAGAGAATGTGCACACGCGACAGGGCGGCACCGACTGGAGCGTTTCCATCGACCAGCTGGAGGAGACGCTGCCGAATGCCAAGAATGTCTCGCTCGTGGTCAGCTGGTTTGGGACCGACCTGCGCGCGGGCGAGTGCCTGTTGAAGCCGGGGGTGGAGAACCGCGACAAGATCACCAACCCGGTGTCGTGGAAGGTGGCGGGGATGGAACGGGCGTCGGCGTATCTCGTCACGCAGCGCGAGGGACGCGCGGCCTATGGCGGGACGCCGAGCGATCAAAGCGTCATCGCGGCCATTCGCGATCTTAAAGAACGCGGCATCGGCGTCACGCTCAATCCGTTCATCCTGATGGATGTCGGGGACGAAAACACGCTCGCCAATCCATATGGGGGTGCGAACCAGCCGGCCTATCCATGGCGTGGCCGCATTACGGTTCATCCGGCGGCGGGGCAGCCGGAGAGTCCGGACAAGACGTCGGTTGCTGCGAGCCAGGTCGCGGCATTCGTCGGCACGGCGGGGCCGGACGACTTCGCGCTGGTCGGCGAGGAGGTCGTCTATTCGGGGCCGGACGAGTGGTCGTTTCGGCGCATGATCCTGCATCACGCGTATCTGGCGAAGGCGGCGGGCGGTGTCGATGCGTTCCTCATCTGCAGCGAACTGCGTGGCCTCACGTGGGTACGCGACAGCGCTTCGCACTATCCGTTCGTCGATGCGCTGATCGCGCTGGCGGCGGACGTGAAGGAAGTTCTGCCGGAAGCGAAAATTTCTTATTCCGCTGATTGGTCCGAGTATTTCGGGCACCAACCGGGCGACGGCACGGGCGACGTCTACTTCCATCTCGATCCGCTGTGGGCTTCGGATGCGATCGATGCGATCGGCATCGACGTCTACTGGCCGCTCGCGGATTGGCGGGACGGACGCGAGCACCTGGATTATCAGGCCGGCGCTCGCTCGATCTACGATCTTGATTATCTCACCGGCAACCTGCGCGGCGGCGAAGGCTTCGACTGGTACTATGCGTCGGCCGAGGACCGCGCCGCGCAAGTGCGCACTCCAATTAATGATGGAGCGGGCAAGCCGTGGGTTTTCCGCTACAAGGATATCAAGTCGTGGTGGCTCAACGCGCACCATGATCGGCCGGGTGGCGTCGAAGCTGCGGTGGCGACCGGATGGGTGCCGCAGTCGAAGCCGTTCTGGCTGATGGAGATCGGGTGCCCGGCGGTCGACAAGGGCGCCAATCAGCCGAACGTTTTCGTCGACCCCAAAAGCTCGGAGACCGCAGTGCCCTATTTTTCGAGGGGTACGCGCGATGACCTGATGCAGCGGCGGTTCCTGCGCGCGATGGTCGAAGGGCTCGATCCGGCGGCGGCGAATTATGTCGAGGATTCCAACCCGATGTCGTCGATCTACGGCGAGCGGATGATCGATCTCGACCACGTGCACATCTACACCTGGGATGCGCGGCCTTACCCTGCATTTCCGTTCGATACCGAATTCTGGGGCGACGGCGACAACTGGCGGCTCGGTCACTGGTTGACGGGGCGCTTCTCGAGCGCGCCGCTCGGGGAGACCGTGGCGCAGCTTCTGCAGGACTTCGGCTTTCACGACTACAGTACGGCAGCGCTGGCTGGAACGGTGCCCGGGTATGTCATCGATCGGGTGATGTCGGCGCGCGATGCGCTGGAGCCGCTGGAGATGGCCTTTTTCTTCGATGCGGTGGAGAGCAGCGGCGGAATCGTGTTCCGACATCGGGGTTCCGAGCCGCCGGTGGTGGACATCGCCGAGGATGATCTCGTCGAGGTGCGCAGCGACAGCGCGCTCGCGACGTTCACGCGGGGACAGGAGACGGAGCTGCCCGCGTCGGCGAAGGTGCGTTTCATTTCGTCGGCGAACGACTACAGCCAGGCCGTTGCGGAGGCGCGGCGGATCGCGGGCGCGAGCGGGCGGGTGAGCCAGGCAGATCTGCCGATGGTGCTGGAAGGCGCGCAGGCAGAGACGATCGTCGAGACATGGCTGTTCGAAGCGTGGGCCGCACGCGAACGAGCAAGCTTCTCGCTGGCGCCGAGCCTACTCGCAATCGAGCCGGGCGACTGCGTGCGGATGTTGCGTAGCGAGGGCGATCGTCTGCTGCGCGTGACCGAGATCGGCGAGCACGGCGCCCGTGAGATCGAGGCGCGCAGTGTCGATCCGGAAATCTATGGAATTGGGGCTGGGCAGGATAGGCCGGGGCGCGGCGGTGGCGGCGTCATCGTCGGGCAGCCGCTGGCCGAGTTCATGGACCTGCCGCTGCTGCGGGGCGATGAGCCGGTGACAGCGGGCTATGTGGCCGTTTCGCAGACGCCATGGCCGGGGAGCGTTGCGATCTATGGGTCGCCGGAGTCGACAGGCTTCACGCTGAAGGGATTTTCGAGCGCGGCGGCGACTGTCGGTGTGACGCTCGATGACCTGCCGGCAGGACCGGAGGGGCGTATCGATCACGCGAGCAGGCTGCGCGTGAGGATAGAAGGCGAGGCGCTGACATCGTGCACGCTGCTGCAACTCTATTCCGGCCGTAATACGGCTGCAGTGCGCAACGACGACGGCGCGTGGGAGGTGCTGCAGTTCGCCAGCGCTGTTCTGGTCGGGGGTGGGACATACGAGCTGTCCGGACTTTTGCGCGGGCAGTGCGGTACGGAAGGAGCGATGCGGGAGCCGCTGTCGGCGGGTGCGCGGTTCGTGCTGGTCAACTCGGCGTTGTCGCGGCTCGATCTGGCGTCGTCGGAAATCCGCCTGCCGTATTCGTGGCGGATCGGGCCTGCAGCGCGGGACATCGGTGATGCTTCGTTTGCCGGGGCAACGCATACGTTCCTAGGACTGGGGCTGCGGCCTTACGCGCCGGCGCACGTCAGAGCGACCCGCAGCGACGGCGATGTCAGCATCACGTGGCTGCGGAGGGCGCGCGTCGGCGGTGACGCGTGGGAGACGCCTGAGGTGCCGCTCGGCGAGGATGGCGAGCGCTACGAGGTCGATGTCCTCGACGGGGGCAGCGTCAAGCGCACGCTGATGACCTCATCGGAAAGCGCGACCTATTCCGCGCTCGAGCAGACAGCAGACTTCGGTGCGCCGCAGGCGAGCATCGACGTGCGCGTCTATCAGATATCGGCGAGCTATGGCCGCGGTGCCGCGCGCTCCGCGACGGTTTAAGTCGCGCTGCATTTTTCACATTCGATCGAGGACACCATGGAGCAGCCGAAATGGATGCTGGCTGCGTGGGCGGAGCTCGGGCAGCGCGAGGTAGCGGGTGCGGCAGACAACGCCCGCATCAGGGATTTCTTTCGCGAGGTGGGTCAGCCCGCCAGCCTGCATGACGAGGTGGCATGGTGTGCCGCGTTCGTCGGCGCGTGCATGGAGCGGGGAGGTCATGCGTCAACGCGGTCGCTGATGGCGCGGTCATATCTGCGGTGGGGCGAGACACTCGACGAGGCGCGCTTGGGCGCGGTAGCGGTTCTTTCGCGCGGCAGCGATCCCTCCGCCGGGCACGTCGGATTTTTGGTCGGCGAGACTGCGCACCACGTCGTGCTGCTGGGAGGCAACCAGGGCGATGCGGTGAGCGTCGCCGCGTATCCCACGACGCGCCTGCTGGGCCTGCGCTGGCCGCAGCAGCCGGCGATGGATGCGCCAGCCCATGAGGAGCCGCAAAAGTACAGCCAGGATTTCGTTCGGGCACTGGTCCACGTCCTGGAGATGGAGGGAGGTTTCAGTGATGACGCATACGACCCTGGTGGGCCGACCAACAAAGGTATCACGTTACGTGTCTATGCCGAGTGGAAGGGCGTGGAGCCGACTGCGAGCCTCACGGCCGAGCTGAAGCGCATTCCGGACGAGGCGGTGCGCGACATTTATCTGCAGCGCTATTGGCGGCCTGCAAGCTGCGATGAATTTGCGTCGGCGCTCGCGTTTTTTCACTTCGACGCGGCGGTCAACCACGGTGTGACAGGGGCGATGCGCCTATTGCAGCGGGCGGTCGACACTGATGCGGATGGCGAGATCGGCCCGAATACGCGCGCGGCAATTGCAACACTGCAAACGGATGAGATCGTGCGCCGCTACGCCAACGCGCGTCGAGAGAGATATCGCGCGCTACCGCACTTCTGGCGCTTCGGACGCGGGTGGCTGGCGCGCGTCGACAAGACGTTGACGCGCGCGCTCGCGATCGGAGGCGAGCGGGGCGAGGTGGCGGCAGATTCACACGAAGACAGCAGACAAGGAGATGCCATGAGCGACACATCCGGCACGACGCAGGCGACGGGGAAGTGGTGGGGCCAATCGATCACCATCTGGGGCGCGATCATTACGGGGCTGTCCACTGTGGTTCCCGCGCTCGGGCCGGCGCTGGGGATCGACATCACGGGCGACCTCGTGCGCGAGCTTGGCGACAGCATCGTGCTGACGGTGCAGGCGGTCGGCGGTCTGATCGGCACGCTGATGACGATCTATGGACGCGTGCGCGCGAGCGAGCCGCTGAAGCAGCGCGACCTGCAAGTGAAGCTCTGAGACGGCCGAGCGGCATTCATGGTGGGTTCAGCGGCTGACGATTAACCATGGAGCAGATGTCGCTCCATTCGTATTCCCCCAAAATGCTTAGAATCACGATCTCGTTTTTTATGCTCGTCAGCTTTGGCGGCGCGGCGTCGACCGGTGGTGGCGCATGCATCGCGGACTGGTCGGTTGCTGCCCCGATCGTGCACAAGGAAAAGCTTGTGACGGTCGAGGCGCTTTCTCGCATTGCTGCGGACAAGATCTCGGGCAGCGTCATCGTCAGGACGGCGCTGTGCGAAGATAATGGGGCCTTCTTCTACAGGATCGTGATGCGCGATGCGCACGGGAGGCTATCGACGCACTCAGTCGATGCGCGCGTGCCGTTCGCGCGTTAGCGCTGCAACCGGGTTCGCAGGCGGCCCTTTTTCGCCTAGGCTGCGAGGCCACCCCGATACGAAAAAGGAGCAGCTCGATGCCATATGTCGACGGATTTGTCGTTCCGGTGCCGAAGAAGAACCTCGACGCTTATCGCAAGTTGGCGCGAAAGGCCGGCAAGATCTGGATGGAGCTCGGCGCGCTCGAATTCAGGGAGTGCGTGGCCGACGACGTGAAGCCTGGCAAGTGGACCTCCTTCCCCCAGAGTGTCAAGCTGAAGCCGGACGAGGTGGTGGTCTTCTCGTACATCGTTTATCGGAACCGCGCGGCACGCGACAAAATCAACAAAAAGATCATGGAAGATCCGCGCCTGAATGAAATGATGGCGGGCAAAGACATGCCCTTCGATGGCAAGCGCATGATCTACGGCGGCTTTGAGACGCTGGTCGACCTCAAGTAGCCTGATAATCCCGCGGGCTAGGATGAATCGCGCGCCCCCGCTATAGTCCCGGCCGATTATGGCAATGGGAGCGGGGGATCCGTGCGCGTTCTAGTGGTCGAGGATGACAAGGATCTCAATCGCCAGCTCGTGTCGGCGCTGGGCGATGCCGGATACGCGGTCGATTCGGCGTTCGACGGCGAGGACGGCTATTTCCTCGGCGATACCGAGCCCTACGATATCGTCATTCTCGATATAGGCCTGCCGAAGATGGATGGTATCTCCATCCTTGAACAATGGCGTCGCTCCGACCGGAAGATGCCGGTCATCATCCTTACGGCCCGCGATCGGTGGAGCGACAAGGTGGCTGGCATGGATGCCGGCGCCGATGACTACGTCGCCAAGCCGTTCCACATGGAGGAGCTGCTGGCGCGGGTGCGCGCGCAGGTTCGCCGTGCGTCCGGTCATGCCAAGAGCGAGATCGAGTGCGGTCCATTACGCCTCGACACCAAGACGGCGCGGGTCACGTGCAACGGGCAGCAGATCAAGCTCACCTCGCACGAATACCGTCTTCTGGCCTACCTGATGCACCACAATGGGCGCGTCGTGTCGCGCACGGAGCTGGTCGAGCACCTTTACGAACAGGACTTCGATCGCGATTCCAACACCATCGAGGTGTTTATCGGCCGTCTGCGGAAGAAAATCCCGGTGGATGTGATCGAGACCGTGCGCGGCCTCGGATACCGGCTCAGCGAGACGCCGGCACAGGTGTAGCGTCCTTGTTCTGAAGGGGCTCGCTTTTGCTTGTGAGCTGCACGAGAACTTCGGAATCGAAAGGGACACTAGAATCGTGGCTTGCTAGTGTGAATCAGGTCGGGAGATACGCTCTGTGCGGTTGACGGCGCCGCTACTCGATCATCACCTTAGTCTCCAGCAGTGAGCGCATGCGGTTCAACTCGCTCGCCTTCCGATTGTTCGCTACCGCCGCGGTCTGGACGCTGCTGGTGCTGCCGATTGCCGGCTTCATCATCTACCGCCTCTACCGCGACGACGTGCAGACCAGCTTCGACGGGCAGCTCCTGAAGCTCGTCAATGCGATCACCGTCGATTCGATGGGATCCTCGGGTGAGGCGCAGCCGCTGCCGCCCAGCAATCTCTACGAGCCGCTGTTCGAGGTGACGCACTCGGGCTGGTACTGGCAAATTACGCCGCTTTCGCCAGCCAATGGCCGTAAGCTGGTTTCCCCATCGCTTGCGACATGGTCGCTTCCGTCTCCAGCGGCGAAATCGGTCGCGCCTGACGAGACTGGCGCGAGGTGGCTGAATGTCAAAGGTCCCAAGGGCGAGCCGCTGCGCACGGTCGAAGTGATCGACTCGCTGGGGCACGAGCCGGGCAAGCCCACCTACTCCATTGTCGTTGCCGGTCCGCAGGACTGGCTCGATCACCTCGTCTCGAACTTCCGATACCGACTGACCACGGCGCTGGCGCTGGCAGGCATTGGCCTCGTCGCCGTAACGCTGTTCCAGGTGCGGTTCGGACTGTTGCCGTTGCGGCAGATCGAGCGCGGGCTATCTAACATCCGCAGTGGAACGGCGACGGTGCTCGAGGGTGATCTGCCGGTGGAGATCGAGCCGCTGCAGTCTGAACTCAATGCATTGATCCGGTCCAATCAGGCCATCGTGGACAGGGCGCGAACGCAGGTGGGCAACCTGGCGCACGCGCTGAAAACGCCGCTCGCGGTGATCGCCAACGAGGCACGTACGGACAAGACGGGGCTCGGCGAGAAGGTCATCGAGCAGGCCGAGGTGATGAAGCAGTCGGTGACGCGCTATCTCGATCGCGCGCGCATGGCAGCGCGGGTGGGTGTGATCGGGCGCGTGACGCCGGTGGGGCCGGTCATCGAACCGCTGGTGCGGGCGCTGCAGCGTATTCACCAGGAGAAAGGCGTCGTCATCAACGTCGAGTGTCCGGCAGAGGCCAAATTCTCGGGCGAGAAGCAGGACCTCGAGGAGATGCTCGGCAATCTGCTCGACAATGCCTGCAAGTGGGCGCGCCATGAGGTGGACCTGACGGTCGAGGTTCCGCCCTCGACGTCGCGCGCGCGCAATCGGCGGATCGCCATCACGATCGCGGATGACGGGCCAGGGCTCACGGACGAGCAGCGCTCGCGCATCGGCAAGCGCGGGTTGCGGCTGGACGAGACGAAGCCGGGATCAGGCCTCGGCCTGTCGATCGTCATGGAACTGGCGCACTCGTATGGCGGAACGTGCGATCTGGCGCGCGCCAAGCAGGGCGGTCTGGCCGTGCATTTGAATCTCCCTGCCGGGTGACTTGCCGCTTTCAGCCAAAAGAGGCTGCTTGTCGCGGCAAACGGGTGTGAGTTTCGCCGGCTAATCGCCGCAATCGGGCCGGGATTCTGTCACGGCCGGTGCACAATCATTGGCTAGTCGGCTACACTGTGATGAGAAAGCACTGAGGCCCTCGGGAGACCTTCGTCATGCGCTTCGCGCAGATCGCCGCCATCCTTTGCATTCCCGCGCTGCTGCCAGCGTGCAGTGGCGATGGGCCGAGCAAGCAGGATGCCGGGCTTCTCACCGGCGCCGTTGCTGGCGGCATCATTGGAAACCAGGTGGGCAAGGGCACCGGCAATGTGCTCGCCACTGTCGCGGGCGCCATGGTTGGCGGCATCGTCGGCAGCGAGATCGGCCGCTCAATGGACGAGCAGGACCGCCGGCTGGCAGAGCAGGCGGAATATGCAGCGCTGGAGGAGGGTCCTTCGGATCGCCCGCGGCGCTGGCGCAACCCGGATAACGGCCGCTACGGCGACATTACGCCAGGTCGCCCATACAAGCGGGCGAGCCTCGATTGCCGCGATTACACCCATACCGTGTACATCGAAGGGCGCCCGCGGACGATGCGGGGCACGGCCTGCCGCAACCCCGACGGCACGTGGAGCAACGTCGGCTAAGGCTGTGAAACGCGCCGTCGTAGACGGCCGGGCGGGAAAGATTAAGGTCAGCCCGCCAGCCATTGGCGTCGTCAATCATCGATACGCGCGTTCTTATTGCGCTGCGGCAGAAACCTTGCCGCGGCCTTGCAGTCTTGTCAGCACCGCGTGCGAGCCCTATTCCAGCCCCTCACCGAGGTTTGGATAGCGCATGGTGCTTTGGATTCTATTTGCGGTTATGGCGGCCGCCGTCGTTTGGGCGGTGACACGGCCGTTGCTCGCTCAAGCACCTTTAGAGAACATCGCTGACGACAAGGAAATCGCGGTCTATCGCGATCAGCTCGCTGCGATCGAGGCTGAGCGAGCGGACGGACTGCTCGGCGGTGCGGAGGCGGAGGGAGCGCGGATCGAGCTTGCGCGGCGCCTCATCCGGCGGGCCGAAGCTCAGGAGCGCCCTGCCGGTGCTGGCCCGAGCGGGATAGGACGCGCCGTGGTTTACGCAGCCGCATCGCTGCCGGTAATCGGTATTGGCCTATACCTGCTGGTCGGATCACCGCAGCTACCGAGCCGGCCCTACGCGACGCGACTAGACATGCCGATCGACCAGGCGACCGCGGCCGATCTCGTGGCGCGCGTAGAAGCGCACCTGCGCCAGCATCCCGAAGACGGGCGTGGCTGGGACGTGCTGGCGCCGGTCTACATGCGGCTCGGTAATCTTCCCCAATCGGCTGACGCGTTCGCGCGTGCCATGCGGCTTCTGGGGGAATCCCCGTCGCGGCTTGCCGGCTTTGCCCGTGCAAACATTCTGCTGCAGAACGGGATCGTCGGAGAGCCGGCGCGGGTCGCATACGAGAAGCTGCTGAAGCTCGAGCCGCAGTCGATCGAGCCGCAGGTATGGCTGGCTATCGCGCGGGAGCAGGACGGCGATCTCAAGGGTGCCGACGCGGAATACCGGCGCCTGCTTCCGGCCTCGGAGGAGCCGTGGAAGGGGTTGCTCACGGCCCGGCTTCAGGCTGTGTCCGACCGGATGGCCGGCAAGGAGCCGGAAGCGGGGCCAACATCAGGCATGGGCCAGGCAGACCAGCAAAAGCTGATCAATCAGATGGTCGATGGTCTCGCGGCGCGTCTTAAGGAGAACGGCAAGGATCTCGACGGTTGGATGCGGCTGGTTCGCTCATATGTAGTATTGGGCCGCCGCGATGAGGCATCCAGCGCGCTTACCAACGCGCGGGGCCAATTTGCGGGCGATGAAAAGTCGCTGGCGCAACTGAACGATCTGGCGCAAAGCCTGGGCCTGGGCTCGTGAGCCCACTGAAGGAGACGGCATGACGCGGAAGCAGCGGCGCGGCGTACTGATCGGGGTTGGGGTCGGCGTGCTCATGGTGGCGGTCGTGCTGGTCCTGTTCGCGCTGCGCGATTCCATCGTCTTCTTCCATACGCCGAGCGATCTCGCAGAGAAGCCCGTTGTCGTGGGCCAACGCTTCCGTTTAGGCGGGCTGGTGGCGGATCAATCCGTAAAACGCGGGCAGGGGACGAAGGTCGAGTTCGTGGTGACCGACACCCTCAAGACTGTTCCGGTCGTCTACGAGGGCGTGCTGCCCGACCTCTTCAAAGAGGGGCAGGGCGTGATCGCCGAGGGTAAGCTTTCCGACGACGGCACATTCGTGGCGGACAGTGTGCTCGCCAAGCATGACGAGAACTACATGCCACCTGAGGTGGCGAAGGCACTGGAAGCGAAGGGCGTGAAGCTCGGCAAGGGCGCGCCGCATCCGGCGGAGGCGACTCAATGACGATTGAGCTTGGGCATTTCGCGATGGTGCTGGCGCTGCTGGTTGCAGTGTTCCAGATGATCGTGCCGGCTTACGGCGCGCAGATACGCGATCGGCGCCTCATGGCCATTGCCGATCCGGCCGCAGTCTGCCAATTCGCGCTTCTGCTCATCGCGTTCCTGGCGCTGACGCAGGCCTATGTGACGTCGGACTTCTCGGTCGCCAACGTCGCCAATAATTCGCATTCGACGAAGCCGCTGATCTATCGGATCTCGGGCGTGTGGGGAAACCACGAAGGCTCGATGGTGCTGTGGGTGCTGATTCTCGCGCTTTTCGGTGGTGCGGTGGCGGTGTTCGGACGAAACCTGCCGGAGAGCCTCAAGGCGAACGTGCTGGCGGTTCAGGCATCGATCGCCGTCGCGTTCATCCTCTTCATCTTGCTGACGTCGAACCCTTTCCTGCGCGTTGATCCGCCGCCGCCCGACGGCAACGGTCTCAACCCGATCCTGCAGGATCCCGCGCTCGCGTTCCATCCGCCCTTCCTCTATGCGGGTTACGTCGGCTTTTCGATCGCCTACTCCTTTGCGGTGGCGGCGCTGATCGACGGGCGCATCGATGCGGCATGGGCGCGCTGGGTGCGTCCGTGGACGCTGGCGGCGTGGATGTGCCTGACGATCGGCATCGCGATGGGCTCGTGGTGGGCCTACTACGAGCTCGGCTGGGGCGGCTGGTGGTTCTGGGATCCCGTCGAGAACGCCTCGTTCATGCCTTGGCTCGCGGGAACGGCGTTGCTGCATTCCGCGCTGGTCATGGAGAAGCGTGATGCGCTGAAGGTGTGGACGGTGCTGCTGGCGATCCTCACGTTCTCGCTGTCGCTGATGGGCACATTCCTGGTGCGCTCCGGCATTCTGACATCTGTGCACGCGTTTGCCGTCGACCCGCAGCGCGGCGTGTTTGTGCTTGGCATCATGGCCCTGTTCACCGGAGGGGCGCTGGCGCTGTTTGCGTATAGGGCGCGCGACCTTCGGCAGGGCGGCATCTTTGCCCCGATCAGCCGCGAGGGCAGCCTCGTGCTCAACAATATCCTGCTGACCACAGCCTGTGCCACGGTGTTCGTCGGTACGCTGTATCCCCTGGCTCTGGAGTCGCTGACTGGCGCCAAGATATCTGTCGGGCCGCCTTACTTCGACTGGACGTTCGGGCCGCTGATGGTGCCATTGCTGCTCGCGCTGCCGTTCGGGCCGTTTCTCGCGTGGAAGCGTGGTGACGCCTATGCAGCCGCTCAGCGCCTCGCGTTTGCGGCGATGATCGCGCTGGTGGTGATGGCATTGGGGTGGGCGTTCGTTCATCGCGGGCCGATTTTCGCTCCATTCGGAGTGGCGCTCGGCGTGTTCGTTATGGCCGGTGCGGTCTCGGACATTTTGTGGCGCGCGCGGTTCGGCAGCGTCCCCCTGGGCGAGGCATTCCGGCGGCTGCGCGGATTGCCCCGTTCGTCCGTCGGCTCGGCGCTGGCGCATTTTGGCGTGGGGATGATGGTTGTCGGCGTGGTCGCGACCAGCGCGTATCGCGTGGAGAATATCCTCGTCATGAAGCCCGGCGAGCAGGTTTCGGTTGCGGGCTACGACATCGCGTTTCGCGGCGTCGCCCCCAGCAGCGGGCCGAACTATCGCGAAGAAACCGGCATCTTTGACGTGACACGCGGTGGAGCCTCGGTGACGCGCCTGGAGTCGGGGCGGCGCATGTACGACATGCCGCCGGAGCCAACCACGGAGGCCGGCATTCACCCCGGCTGGCGCGGCGATCTTTACGTCGTTCTGGGCGATGCGCAGACGGCTGGCGGGTATGCAGTGCGGGTCTACTTCAATCCGTTCGTGCGCTTTATCTGGCTCGGCGCCGTGGTGATGTTCATCGCCGGTGGAATCTCGCTGTCGGATCGGCGGCTTCGTGTCGGCGCACCGGGGCGTGCGCGCCGTGTCGCGGTGGCGCCTGCAGAATGAGACGCGCTGCTGCGATCGTTGTCGGGTTCTCAGCTCTGCTGCTGGCGGCGGGCTCCGCGTTGGCCGTGGATCCGGACGAGATCCTGCCTGATCCCGCGCTCGAGTCTCGGGCGCGTACAATCTCTGCGGAGTTGCGGTGCCTCGTTTGCCAGAACCAGTCGATCGACGACAGCCATGCACCGCTGGCGCGCGATCTGCGCCTGCTGGTGCGGGAACGGCTGAAGGCCGGTGACAGCAACGCCCAGGTGCTACAGTTCGTCGAGGATCGCTACGGCGAGTTTGTGCTTCTAAGGCCGCCGTTCTCGTGGCGCACGGCTCTACTGTGGGCAGCGCCGCTGCTGGCTCTGCTGATCGCCGTTTGGGTGAGCGTGCGGGCGTGGCGTCGGCGTCAAGCGCAAGCCGTGGCAGAGGGTGCCAGTGCCGGCGCTCCGCTCACGTCCGATGAAGAAGCGAAACTGCGAGAGCTCCTTGGCGAGCCTGGGAAGTCGGGCGCGGAGCGCAGTTAAGGCGCTCCGGTGGCAGCGGTGGTGCGCGCGCCGCTGATCTTGCCCGTGACGAGCTGACTCTCGCCGCTCAGGGATTGCAGCACCGAGAGCGTGGCGAAGCCGGTAACCGGCATGTGCGCGGCACGCTGATAGCGCTCGATGGCCGATTGCAGGGCGGTGCCATAGCGGCCGTCGCGAGGGCCCGAATAGATCGCGCGCGCAAAAAGAGCCTCTTGCAGTTTTTGGATCTGGTGACGGCTCGTCATCGTCTCGGCCTGGAGGAACGCTGCCAGCCGGGGCGCGAATGCCTGTGCGTTGACGCCGGTGTTTGCGACGTCGTCGGATTTGAAGCGGTGGAGAACCTCACCGTTCAGCATGATGACTTTCGACTGCACGTATGTGCCGACGTTGATGCCCACGACCTCGGGGCCGTTGGGGCCGTCGACCAGCAGCGGCGAGCCTGATGAGGCGGCGCCCGTATCGCACGTGTGCAGCAGGAGCTGGTCGGGGTCGAAGAAGTCGCGCTTGATCGTTGGCCAGTCGGCATCGATGAAGTTGCGCTGCACGTTGCAGCCGGTGGTGAGCATCGGCTGCCATTTCGGCAGGTCGCGATGATAGGCGATGTTGAATACGCGGCCCTTTTCCGCGAGCTTCATGATTTCACTGACCGGCCTGGCATTGACCTGGAGGATGCCGGCCCTGCATGCGGGCTGGGAGAGACGGACGAGTGCCCAATCCCGCGTGGCGTCGATCGGCGGGCGCACGCTGAGCCTGGACGAGCCGGAGGTGACGTTCGCCTCGGGGACGCCTTCACTCGTGCCGGCGATGCTGATGCTCTGCGTCGTGCCGTGGAGCTTGAACGACAAATCGGTCAACTTCAGCGGCGTCTCGCCGCCGGTGCGGTAAAGGCAATGCGCGGCGGTCATGACGACGTCAGGAGCGACGCAAAACGCCGTACAGACAGATTGGGACTTGGAATCGAAGAACACGCCGATTTTCGTCCCGGTCTGGTGCAGCGTTTCCGGCAGAGGGACGCGCTGATCGGGGCCGAAGACGGACGCCTCGACCGGAATTGCGGCGGCGATGAGGAGACCCACGCTCCCCCCGCCCAACACTGCTGCGAATGCGCGAAATGCCTTTGAAATACGCCCCTTTACGCACGTCATAGAACCCGCCCTGAACGATCGGCCATGATGAACACGCCCTTTATTACCAACTGTTAAGGCAATCGAAAGGCTGCCGTAATCCCCGTTTCGCTAGGCCTCAATGCGAAGGTTCATGCTTTCGCCAAGGAGGTTCGTGCGCATGGCAACCAAACCCAGCTCGCCCAACGACGTAGCAAAGAGCGGGCCAACAAGAACAACAGGTCGCGATTTGCGTCGACTGGCCGCTGCGGCGGTGGTCGGTGCCGGTTTGGTTGGTCTTGGAATGTCCGAGTACTCGGCTCCGGCCGTGGCACAGTTCAAGCCCGGCACGCCCGCTGAGACGATGTCGTTCGCCGATATCGTCGAGCGCGTCAAACCTGCGGTGGTGTCGATATCGACGACCAACGAAGTCAAAGTTGCCGACAAGCGCGGTGGCGGCGGCAAGCCGTTCGAAGGCATCCCGGGGCTTCCCGAGGATCACCCGCTGAACGAGTTCTTCAAGAACATGCCGCAGGGCCAGGGCAATCCGATGCAGCAGCGTCCGCGCCAGGCTGCGGGTTCTGGCTTCGTCGTTTCTGCTGACGGCTACATCGTCACCAACAACCACGTCGTCGACGGCGCCACCAAGGTGAAGGTGAGCTTCGATGACCAGGAAGAGATCGATGCCAAGATCGTCGGCACCGATCCGCGCACCGATCTTGCACTGCTTAAGATCGAGCCGAAGAAGCCGCTTACGGTCGTCAAGCTCGCCGACAAGACGCCTCGCGTCGGTGACTGGGTGCTGGCAGTCGGCAATCCGTTCGGTCTGGGCGGTACGGTGACTGCCGGCATCGTCTCGGCACTCGCTCGCAACATCGGCGGTCCCTACGACTACATGCAGATCGACGCTGCCGTGAACCACGGCAACTCGGGTGGCCCGACGTTCAACCTCACGGGTGATGTCGTCGGCGTCAACACGGCGATCTACAGCCCCACCGGTGGCAACGTCGGTATCGCGTTCGCCGTGCCTGCCGAAACCGTGAAGCGCGTCGTCGAGCAGCTCGAAAAGGGCGGCAAGGTCAGCCGCGGCTGGCTCGGCGTGAAGATCCAGAACATCGACAAGGATCTCGCGGGCAGCCTTGGGCTGAAGGAGCCGAAGGGCGCGATCATCAGCGAAGTGATGAAGGACGGTCCGGCTGCTGAAGCTGGTCTGAAGGTCGAGGACGCAATCCTGCAGGTCGACGACAAGAGGATCGACGACAGCCGCGATCTCGCCCGCACCATTGCCGATCTGCCTGCCAAGGAGACCGTCGATGTGAAGGTATGGCGCGACAAGGGCGAGCAGACCCTCAAGGTCAAGCTCGGCACCTACCCTGCCAATGCCGAGGCGACGGACGACAACGAGGATCCCAAGCCTGAAGAGAAGGACCTTGGCGGCAACGTCGACCTGAAGCAGCTCGGCCTCAGTGTTAAGTCGGGACCGGGCAAGGACGGCGGGGTGATCATCTCTGACGTCGATCCCAACTCCGACGCTGCGCTGAAGGGCATCAAGGAGGGCGACATCGTCCTCAAGGCCGGCAACGAGACGGTCAACTCTCCCCAGGACGTGGCCAAGGCAGTGAAGAAGGCTCAGGACGACGGGCTGCCTGCCGTGATGTTCCACATCAAGAGGAGCGGCGACCAGACGGTTCTGGTGGCTATCCCGCTCAACAAGAGCTGAGCTGGAGCGTCAATAGCGAACGAATGGCGGCCCGTACCCTCGATAGAGAGTGCGGGCCGCCTCGACGTTCGGGCCTCGGCAAGGCAAACTGCCGAATCGGCGAAGCGGATCGGTGATACGATGCATGTGCTGGTGGTCGAGGATGACCGGGAAACCGCGCAATTCCTGCAGAAAGCCCTGAAGGAGAGCGGCCATGGCGCCGATCTCGCCGAGGATGGTGAGACGGGGCAGTCGCTTGCCGAGCAGGGGACCTACGACGTTCTGATCGTCGATCGCATGCTGCCGCGGCTCGACGGCTTGAGCATGATCAGGGCGCTCCGCTCGAAAGGCATCCGCACCCCGGTGCTCATTCTTTCCGCGCTCGGCGAGGTCGATGACCGCGTCAAGGGATTGCGAGCCGGCGGCGATGATTACCTGACGAAGCCTTATGCCTATTCGGAATTGCTGGCGCGCGTGGAAGCGCTGACGCGGCGCGCGGTCCCTGAAGAGCAGGAGACGCGGTATGTCGTCGACGGCTTGGTTCTCGACAGGCTGTCGCATCGCGTGACGCGTGACGGTGAAGCGATCCTGCTGCAGCCACGCGAGTATCGCCTGCTCGAGTACCTCATGAAGCACGCCGGGCAGGTGGTGACGCGCACCATGCTGCTGGAGCACGTGTGGGATTATCACTTCGATCCGCAGACGAACGTCATCGACGTGCACGTGTCACGGTTGCGCGCCAAGATCGACAAGAACTTCGACAAGCCTCTTCTGCATACTGTGCGCGGGGCTGGATATACGATCCGCGATGGCTCTGCCTGAACGCCTTGCCCGCGCCCTATCGACGACGTCGTTTCGGGTCGCGGCGATAACGGTTGCGGCGTACCTGGCCTTTGCCGGGCTCGTCGTCGGCGTGCTGCTATGGCAGACAAACCGCGTGCTCACGGGGCAGGTGCTGGCGACGCTCGACGGCGAGGCACAGCAGCTCAAGGCGGAAATGCAGTCGGGTGGGGTGCCCGCATTGGTTCGCGCGGTGGAGACGCGCAGCCGGTCCGGCAGTCCTGGCCTTTATTTTCTTGCCGATGCCGACGGGGCAAAGCTGGCCGGCAATCTGAGCCGCCTGCCGCCCGAGATCGCGGGCAGTGCGACGGGCGGCGTCTTTCGATACTCCCCAGACATAGCAAGTGCCGATGAGCAACTGGCGGTGGCCATACCGGTGGCTGTCGGCCATGGCCTACAACTTTTCGTCGGGCGCGACGTCGAGGACCAGCGTCGTTTCGCGAGCGAGATGGGCACGCTCTATTTCCTCGCGCTCGGTTTTCTGACGCTCGGCGGGCTCGTCGCCGGCATCGCCATCGGACGTGTCGCGTTGCGGAGGATCGAAACGATCAACGTTGCTGCGCGCTCGATCATGGATGGGGACATGTCGCGGCGCATTGCGGTGAGCGGTGCGGGCGATGAGTACGATGCGCTGGCCGTCAATCTCAACGCCATGCTGGATCGGATCGAGGCGTTGATGAACGGGCTGCGCGAGGTTTCCGACAACATCGCGCACGATCTGAAAACTCCGCTCACGCGACTGCGCAATTCGGCTGAAGCCGCGCTGCGGGAGACGGGCGAGGACGCCTATCGAGAGGGCCTGGAGCATACGATCGAGAAGGCTGACGAACTGATCAAGACCTTCAACAGCCTGCTGCTGGTCGCCCGCCTCGAAGCGGGAGCTTTGGAGGGCAATGCCGAACGCTTCGACGTGGGACGTGCGGTGCGTGATGTCGCCGAGCTTTATGAGCCGGTGGCCGAGGAGCGGGGCATGGCGTTCGAGGTGAGCGTTGCGGATGGTCCCCAGTTCAACGGCAATCGCCAGCTCATCGTGCAGGCCGTGGTCAACCTGATCGAGAATGCGATCAAGTATTCGGCGAAGCGGGAGGACGGCGGGACGGTGTCGAGCATCGACATAGGGCTCAGGGATGGGGCCGACGCAATCGAGATTGTCGTCGGCGATAACGGGCCGGGCATCGCTGCGGAGGACCGTGAACGGGTGCTCAAGCGCTTCGTGCGGCTAGAGAAGAGCCGGACGGAGCCGGGCACTGGACTTGGGCTCAGCCTGGTACAGGCGGTGGCGCGGCTACATGGCGGATCGGTGCGGCTGGAGGATAATTCTCCAGGGCTGAGGGTCGTGCTCGCGCTTCCGAAGCGGGCCGGCGGCGGCTAAGACGAGGTCGTCGGAAGCAGCACTGCATCGCGGGGCGCCCAGTGACCAACGAGAACAACAACATGAGGCCGTTCGTCGATCGGATCGGCGAGGCGCCGGTCGCGCGCGACGATGCGCGATCGGTGGGTGCGATGGACGTGGTGCAGCAACGCGCCGAGAGCGATTCCAGTCTCTCGTTGCTGCGGGCATCGCTCGGTAAGCCACCCGTGAAGGCGCTGCTATCGGGCGTATTGAGCGGTTCGCCCTATCTCACAAGCCTCATCGAGCGTGACCCCGCCCGGCTGCAACGCATTCTAGGGACGGCACCCGAGGTGCACGCCGTACACCTACGCGATGCTCTTGCGGTGCAAATCTCCGCGGCGGCTTCGCGCGCCGACGTCATGCGGGCCCTGCGCGTTTACAAGTCGGAGGTCGCGCTTCTGACGGCGCTGTGCGACCTGGGCGGCATCTGGCCGGTCATGACAGTGACGCAAGCACTCAGCGACTGTGCGGATGCTGCGCTCGCGGAGGCGGTCGGATATCTCTTCCGGCAAGCTGTCGCGCGCGGGCATTGGCTTGCAGATGATGACGGGAGCGTCACGCCCCATGGCTACATCGTGTTGGCCATGGGCAAGCACGGCGCCTGCGAGCTGAACTACTCGAGCGACATCGATCTCATCGTGTTCTACGACCGCGATCGTGTTCGTACAGCGCCCAATGTCGAGCCGCAGAGCTTCTTCGTGCGGCTGACTCGGGATCTCGTGCAACTCATGGAGGAGCGCACGGGGGATGGCTATGTTTTCCGCACGGATCTGCGGCTGCGGCCCGATGCCGGCGCCACGCAGCTTGCGCTCTCGACGACGGCGGCGATGATCTATTACGAGAGCTTCGGCCAGAACTGGGAGCGTGCGGCGCTCATCAAGGCACGTCCATGCGCGGGCGACATCGCTGCAGGTGCCGAACTGATGGCTGAGCTGTCTCCGTTCGTGTGGCGGAAGTACCTCGATTACGCCGCGATCGCGGATGTGCATGCGATGAAGCGGCAGATCTTTGCGCATCGCGGATTCGGGACGATTGCGGTTGCTGGGCACAACATCAAGCTTGGTCGTGGGGGAATTCGCGAGATCGAGTTCTTCGTGCAGACGCAGCAGTTGATCGCGGGCGGCCGCCAACCGGATCTGCGGGGGCGGCGAACGCTCGATGCCATGCAGGAGTTGGTCGATCGCGGCTGGATCAAGAAGCGCGTGGCGAAGGAGCTGACCGAGGCATACGTGTTCCTGCGGCTCATCGAGCATCGGCTGCAGATGGTGGCTGATGAGCAGACGCATGAGATCCCGGACGATCCAGTCCGCCTGCACGATTTTGCGCTGTTCTGCGGGTATCCTGATACGGCGGCTTTCTCGCGCGAGCTGATCGCCCGGCTGGAGACGGTGCAAAAGCACTACTCGGTCCTGTTCGAAGATGCGCCAGTGCTGACCAGCGGCGGCGTCAACATGGTGTTCGCTGGAGAGGAAGATGATCCGGCCACTGTCGCGGCCTTGAAGGACATGGGATACGCGCGACCTTCGGAAGTGCTGGCGATGATCCGCGGCTGGCATCACGGGCGCTATCCGTCCGTGCGGACGCCGCGAGCGCGGGAACGGCTGACGGAAGTGCAGCCGCTGCTGGTTCAGGCTTTCGCCGAGACAGAGGATCCCGACCGTGCCCTGGCCAGCTTCGACCGCTTCATCGCGGAGTTGCCAAGCGGCATTCAGCTCTTCTCGCTGCTGCGTGCCAATCCCGGGCTCTTGCGACTTATGGCCGACATCATGGGCACGGCGCCACGGCTGTCGCGCATCCTTTCGCGCCGCCGCCGATTGCTCGACGCGGTGCTCGATCCCGGCACGCTCGGCACATTGCCCACGGAGGAAGAGCTGGACCGGCTCATTGCCGCAGAGATCGGCAATGGCGAGCATGACATGCAGCACGTGCTCGATCGTGCACGTGTCGTCGGAAGCGAGCAGCAATTTCTGATCGGCGCGCGGCTTCTCTCTGGAGCGATCAAGGCGCATCAGGCCGGTGCGGCGTACGCGCTGCTGGCCGAGCGGCTGATCGATGCGCTGGCCGGCGCGGTGGAGCGCGAGCTCGTTCGCGCGCACGGGCACGTTCCTGGCGGCGGTGCTGCAATCCTGGCGATGGGCAAGCTGGGCGGGCGCGAAATGACGGCGTCCTCGGACCTCGACCTCATACTGATCTACGACCTGGACGATGGCGCGGTGCAGTCGGATGGCGAACGCCCGATGTCGCCGATGCAATACTACGCGCGCATGACGCAACGTCTCATCAATGCACTGTCGGCGGCGACAGCGGAGGGGACGCTGTACGAAGTCGACATGCGGCTCAGGCCATCGGGTCAGCAGGGGCCGGTCGCGACCCAGATCAAGACGTTCGTCGAGTACCAGACCAGCGAAGCGTGGACCTGGGAGCATATGGCGCTGACGCGGGCGCGGGTCATCGCGGGTTCGCCGGAGCTACGTGCGCGTGTGGAAGAGGCGGTGCACGCCTCGCTCGTGTTCCGGAGAGATCGCGCAAAGATCGCCGCCGACGTCCGCGAGATGCGCGAACGCATCTTCAAGGAGAAAGGCGCCACCGACATCTGGGAGCTGAAGCAGGTGAGAGGTGGGCTGGTCGACGTCGAATTCATCGCGCAGTACCTGCAACTGGTGCACGCCGCCGATCATCCTGAGGTTCTCGACACCAATACCATCGAGGCCTACCGCAAGCTGCGCGAGGCGGGGCTGCTGGCGCCGCAACACGCCGAGGTGCTCATTCCGGCGACCCAGCTGCTGCTCGACCTGACGCAGATCCTCCGCTTGTGCATCGAAGGCCGCTTCGATCCCGCAACCGCACCGTCTGGATTGAAGGAACTGCTGGCCCGGGCGGGCGATGCGGCCGACTTTGGCGAGCTGGAGGAGCGTCTCAGGGTGACTTTATCCAATGTTACCAATGCCTTTGCCGACATCATCGCCTAGGCGGCTTGCCCGAACTCTGGCTTATGCCGCGAGCGACGGAAATGCTGCGCCTTGTCCGTTCCACCTCACAGATAGGGCATCGCGGCCGGCTGGCTGGGGGTGCTGGGCGGGTCACAGTGTGGGCCTATCCGCCGCTAAGCTGGGAGAAGGAACCTCAGGTGGCCATGTCGAGGCAGGCAATGGCGGCAAAGCGGATCGGGCTCGACCCGCGCGAAGGGCGTGTGATGGGGGTTGAGGCGAGGGAAGACGCGGCTCTGGTTGCCGCCGCGGCGAGCGGCGATGCAGGCGCGTTCCGCAGCATCGTCGATCGGCACCTGTCAGGTGTCGTCGCGGTTGCGCGCCGCATGCTCCGCGACGAGGCGGAAGCAGAGGATGTAGCGCAGGAGGCAATGCTCCGGCTGTGGCGCTCGGCCGAGGGGTTGGAAATCGGCGCGCCGGGTCTGAGGCCGTGGCTGCGACGGGTTGTTTCGAACTTATGCGTTGATCGTATGCGCTCGGGGAAACGTCTCGTCGTTACGGACGAGGTCCCGGAGCAGGCGGAGGCAGCAACGCAACAGTCAGAGTTGGAGGCTCAGGATACGAGCCAGCGCGTCGATGCCGCGTTGAAGGCGCTTCCCGATCGGCAGCGGACGGCACTGACGCTGTTCCACTACGAAGGGCTGAGCCAGATCGAGATTGGCGAGATCATGGGGATCTCGGACGAAGCGGTCGAGTCGCTACTCGCGCGGGCACGAAGAACGCTCAAAAGTGCGTTGCGGGACGAACTTCAGGAGCTACTGGCGGACAGCCAGCTCGAATAGACCAATAGACGGCAAAGCCATTTTTCGAGAGACGAGACGAACGACGATGACGAGCAAGGACAGACAGACTGAGGATCGGGAGGCGCTGGCGCGTCTGCTCGATGTCTATGGGGCGGACCGTACGCGGTGGCCGGCCCGAGAGCGACTGCGGTTTGCCGGTGTCGTCATCGAGGACAAGGCGGCTGCGCGCCTGCTCGGCGAGGCAGAGGCGCTGGATCGACTTCTCGATCGGGCGCCGCGCGTGAGCGAAGCCAGGATCGATGCGCTCAAAGAGCGGGTCGTCGCTGCAGCGCTGCGTTCGGATCGACCGCAGCTACGGGCGATTGCCGGAAGCAAGCCAGAGCCAGCGAAGGCGTGGCTCGGTCAGATGCGCAGGCCGGGTTTGAGTGCGAGTTTCAGGGAGTGGCCAGCAGCGGCTGTGCTTGCCGCTTCGCTGGTGCTCGGCGTGATGCTGGGCTCGGCCGGCACGTTCGATACGACGATGCAGCAGGTGGCGAGCGTGGCTGGCATCAGCTCGGCGAGCGACAACACGAGCCTGGCGCTGGGCGAGGATGTCCTCGGCGATGGAGACGAGGACCTGCTATGAGTGCTGCCGGTACGCCATCTCGGTTTTCGCTTCGCACGCTCCGGTGGGTGCTGATCGGCTCCCTGGCGCTCAACGTGCTGATCATAGGCGCAGTCGCGAGTGCCATGTGCATGGCCCATTTTGGTGGGCCGCCGCCGCATGGCAGGGGGTTCAAGCAATCACCGCTGCTAGGATTTGCGCGAACATTGCCGCGGGAGCGGGCTGATGTCGTTCGCCAGACCGTGGCCGATGCGCAGCCCAATATGGAGAGTTTGCGCCGGGCGATGCGGGACGCGCGTGCTGCTGTGCGGGCAGCTTTGACTGCCGAGCCGTTCGATCAAGCCAAGCTGGATGCAGCGGTGGACGGCATCGTCCAGGCCGAAACGAACCAGGCGCGAGCCAGGACTGCCCTGTTCGCTGGCACTGTCAGCAAGTTGACTCCAGCTGAGCGCGCACAACTTCACGAGTGGCTCGAAGAGCGGCGGCCTTTGCGCTAGCGGCAGCTCGCGGCATCAACCTCTGTACTAACTGGCCATGGCTGGCTGGTAGCGCGGGGTTGCGCGCGATTGGCGATGATTGAAGAAGAAGTCGGGTTGAGCGGCGCGGTCGAGCACCGTCACCGCGCTCCACCCGTCGGCGACCGTCTCGATCTCCAGAAGCGAGGTTCCTTGCATCTCCAGGAGGGTGCGCGCCAAGCCGATCGCGAGCGAGCCGGCGCGGGGAACCGGGGTGGGCTGCGCGCTGGGTACCGAGAGGACGATCTCGATCAATTCACCATCGGTGACGGCCAGCAGGGACATGCGTCCGCCGGGGGAAGTGCGGGCAATGCCTTCGGACATGATGTTGACGAGGACCTGCCGGAGCGCGCGTGGCTCGATGAGTACCTCGACATCGGGCGGGAGAGCGAGATCGAGAGAAACGTTGCGGGCCGAGGCCTTGTGCTCCACGAATGCCCAGGCATCGGCCACAGCGTGCTCGAGCGCCCCGGCGCTGGGCGGCTCGGTCGGTTGCGGGTTGGTCATCAAGGCGGTGAGGGCCAGCGTGTCCTCTGCCGACTTCAGCAGGTCGGCGGCGCTTTCGCGGATGTGCCGGACATAGTCCTGGTAGCGCTCGTTGCCGAGTGGGCCGTACAGCTCCAGGGACATCACCTCGGAGAAGCCGATCACGGCGTTGAGCGGGGTGCGCAACTCGTGATTTATGCGAGCCATAAGCTCCGCCCAGTCGTGATTTTTCGGAACGTACCTCGGAGGCTGGGGACGGACGACGTGCGGGAGCGAAGCCGCCTGGCGCACCGGCGGAGCGGCGGGCGTCTCCGTGAGCGGATTGGCTGGTTGCTCGGGTTGAGCTGCGACGGACGTGCGGTCTGAAACGATTGTGCGTGCAAGGTTGGCACCGGCGCCGACCACGGCGAGTGCGACACCCGCGACGATGAGTATGCCGGTCAACAGGCTCGTGGGGAGCAGCGGGGCTGCGAGGCCGAGGCTGAGTGCCGAGAGCGAGACGACTACGAGGTGCCGGGCAGGAATGGAGGAACGGCGCATCGGCGCGGTCAGGTATCGGCCGTGTTTCAGAGCCGTTTTCGCAAGGTCAGCCAAGGACGGCCGCGCGCACAGGCTGGCGGACGTAGTCCACGCCATGCTTTTCCCCCGAATTTTGATTGAATGCCTTGCGGACCCGAGCGAATCCGCTACCCCGAATCACCTGACATCAGTTCACACCATTGCGAATCGAGTGTCGAGGGCGATTAAGCCGTTCGGGACCAATATTTTTCCCGACTTAAGCGTCGAGCACGCGAGAGGCGATTTCCTGGACGTCGGGGGACAGAGTTTTGACCTTCATGATCCGCTGCAAAGCCTTGCGCGCTTTGGCCCGTCGCCCGCTTTCCAGAGAGCGCCAGGAGCGCATTGCGCCAAGCATGCGGGCGGCGATCTGCGGGTTGAGCCGATCGAGTTGCAATACTTGATCGGTGAGAAACTCATAGCCCGCGCCATCGGGGCGGTTGAACTGGAGGGGGTTGGTCGAGGCAAAGGTGCCGACGACTGCGCGCACTTTGTTCGGTGCCGACAGCGAGAACAGCGGGTGCTTGGTTAGAGCCTTGAGGCGGGTGAGCGTGCCGGCTTGCGGCGACTGAGCCTGGGCGGCGAACCAGGTGTCGATCACGACATGGTCCTTGTGCCAGGCGTCGTAGAAGTCGGCGAGCGCGTCTTTGGCTTCGGGGCCACCTCGGGCTGCAAGCAGGAACAGCGCGTGGGCGCGGTCGGTCATGTTGCTCGCCTTGGCATAGTGCTTGGCGAGACGCTGGATATCGGCGGGGGTGCCGCGCGCGGTGAGCAAGGTAAGGGAGGCATTTCGCAAAGCGCGCCGTCCCGTGCTCGCCGCATCGGGTGAGAACGGCCCCTTGTCATCCATCTGGCGGTAGAGTTGCTCGAGCTGAGGGCCGAGCGTCTTGCCGATCAGCTTGGCGAGTTGACGATGTGCGCGATGGACAAGCGCAGGGTCGACGTTCTTGCCGATGATGCGAGCGACGTCTGCCTGCGTCGGGAGCTTCAGCAACTCGGCACGGTAGGCGGGCTCCAGATCGTCGCCGGAAACGGCGGCGCCGAGCGCACGCGCATATCGCAGTGCCCGGTTGGAGCGCTTGCCGGTGGACAGGGACCTCGTGAGCTCGACCAGGGTGCGCGCGGCATAGTCGTTGGCGGCCTGCCAGCGATTGAACAGGTCGCTGTCGCTCGACATGAGCAACTCGGCGTCGTCGTCGGGGAGTTCGAGCGTGAGGTTTACAGGTGCGGAGAAGCCGCGCAGCAGCGAGGGTACCGGGCGTGAGGGGACATCAATGAAGCGGAAACTCTGGCGCCGCTTAGTGAGCGACACGACGCCATCCTCGACGTCCTCGCCGCTGGCGAGTTTAAGGTCCAGGTCGTGGCCGTTGGCGCCCAGAAGGCCAAGCCGTATGGGGATGTGCATCGGCTTCTTGTTGGGCTGGCCCGGCGTCGGCGGGACGATCTGCTCGAGCTCGAGGTCGGCGATCTTCTTGTCCTTGTCGTAGCGTAGGTTGGCAATGATCTCAGGGGTGCCAGCCTGCGAGTACCACAGCTTGAATTGCGACAGGTCGATGCCGCTAACATCGGCAAAGCAAGTGATGAACTCGTCGACGGTTGCAGCCTCGCCGTCGTGGCGCTCGAAGTAGAGGTCCATGCCCTCGCGGAAGCGCGTTGGGCCGAGAACAGTGGCGATCATGCGCACGACCTCGGCGCCTTTTTCGTAGACCGTCGAAGTATAGAAGTTGTTGATCTCGATGTAGCTTTCCGGACGGACTGGATGGGCCAACGGGCCTGCGTCCTCGGCGAACTGGTGCGTCTTGAGCTGTCGCACGTCGACGACGCGCTGGACCGTGGCGGAGCGCTCGTCGGCGGAGAACTCCTGGTCGCGGTATACGGTCAGCCCTTCCTTCAGGCAGAGCTGGAACCAGTCACGGCAGGTGATGCGGTTGCCGGTCCAGTTGTGAAAATACTCGTGGGCGACGACGCTCTCGATCGCTTCGAAGATGGCGTCGGTTGCGGTCTCCGGGGAAGCAAGGATCAGGCGGTCATTGAATATGTTGAGGCCTTTGTTCTCCATCGCGCCCATGTTGAAATCGGACACGGCGACGATGTTGAAGACGTCGAGGTCGTACTCGCGGCCGAAGCGCTTCTCGTCCCAACGCATGGAGCGTTTCAAGGAATCCATCGCCCAGGCGGCGCGTGCTTCCTTGCCGTGCTCGACGTAGATCGCGAGGTCGACCTTGCGCCCCGACTTGGTGCGGAAAGTGGAACTGATGGGTGCCAGGTCGCCGCCGACGAGCGCGAAGAGGTAGGACGGCTTGGGGTGCGGATCGTGCCAGACGGCATAGTGGCGCTTGCCGCCGTCGAGCGTGCCGCGCTCCTTGAGGTTGCCGTTGGACAGCAGGATCGGCGCGGATTTGGGGTCAGCATCGATGCGGACCGTGTAGGTGGCGAGGACGTCGGGGCGATCGAGGAAGTACGTGATGCGACGGAAGCCCTGTGCCTCACACTGGCTGCAATAGACGTTGTTCGAGCGATAGATGCCCTGCAGCGCCTTGTTGGCCCCGGGGTTGACGAAGGTCGTGATGTCGAGCGTGAACGCGGCCGTCGGCGTCTTGGCGAGCGTCAACGAGGAGTCGGTGAGCTTGTAATCCTTCTTGCCGAGGGCGGTACCATCGAGGGCGATCTCCGCCAGTTCGAGGTGCTCGCCATCGAGGCGCAATTGCTCGCGGCGGCCGCTGGAGTTTGGATTGGGTCGCACCCACAACTTGGAGCGCACGCGGGTGCGGGTGGGCTCGAGCGAGATGTCGAGGCTGACGCGATCGATCAGGTATGCCGGCGGGCGGTAGTCTTTGAGGTGGACCGGGCGGGCAGTCTCAAGCTTCATCTTGTCACCGTTGCGCGCGGCCGGCATGGGCCGCGGGAGAAATCAGGTGACGACTATAGGTGGCCGAGCTTAGCACGTCATGACCGGCAGCAATTTTTGCTGGCGGGTCTTGCGGATTGTTAATGTTTGCCAGTGATTTGGGCGCTCAGCGCGTGGCGCTCGCGGCGGCTGCACGCACCGTCATGCGCAATAAGTTGGCGGATACCGGCTTTGATAGAACCAGCTGCTGCTCGGTACGGCGAACGAGCACTCGGGGATATCCTGTGAGAACGACGAATGGAATGTGGCGCTCTTCGAGGGCGATCTGCAACTCCTGGCTGTTGCGGTCAGCCAGGGCATAATCGATCAGCGCGACGTCTAGGCTTTCTGTGAGGACAGCCTCCAGGGCGTCAGTAACCGACATATAGGGGCCGACGATGCTGGCACCGGCCTCAGTCAGGCGGTCGCAGTAGTCGAGTGCTTCCAGCGGCTCATCTTCTACGACGAGCACGCGGTAGTCGCTCAACTGGGCGGACTTTTCCAACGAGGTCATTACTCCAGGCCTCCGTTTTCATCGACTGTTTGAGCAACGAGCGCCCTTGACGGTTTGTTCCGATATTTCCGAGCCTCAGGGCTGCTCGGCCAACCGCCACCGAGGAACCGATAGCGGTCGGAAGGCATTTCCGTCCGGGGCAATTCCGCTTACCTATGTGCTGCAGCGCCGGTGCGGCGCTGCGCCGATTCACTCCGAGGGCGACCGTGGCCGCAAAGGGACGAGCATCTCTCTATCTTCGAGGCGCCATGATTTTTCTGGCGCTGCTGCTGCCGATGCTTTCGCTGCTGCCGCTGGGTTGGCTGTGGCTGTGGGAGCGTGGGTGGGCGCTCTACTGGGTCGCGGCAGCCTTCTCGCTGAGTACCATCGCGTTCTCCGTTCAGTGGATAGCGCTGAGGCGCACGCTGCGCGAGGTGCCCGAGCAGATCGAGGTGGTCGATTCCGTAGCACCCGACCCCTCATGGACGATGCGCGAGCAAGCCGCCTGGACGGCCGTGGAGGCGATTGCAGCCAATGTGAAGCCGCTGGAGCTGAGCGATCGGGACCGGTTCCTCAATCTGGGCCTGAGAACAATCGAGGCAGTGGCGCGGCAAATCCATCCGCAGGACAGCAATCCGCTGTGGAGGTTCACCATCCCCGAAGCGCTAGCGCTGGTGGAACGGGTGAGCGGCGACCTCAAGCCATTCGTGATCGAGAACATTCCGCTCGGCGATCAGCTTACAGTCGGGCAGGTGCTCAAGATCTACGGCTGGCGATCGGCCATTGGTATGGCGGAGAAGGCATACGACATCTGGCGGCTGATCCGACTGGTCAATCCGGTCACCGCGGCGGCTCAGGAAGCGCGCGAGCAGATAACAAAGCATCTCTACGCCAACGTGCGCGATCAACTCGCGCGACAACTCGCGCGTGCTTACGTGCGCGAGGTGGGCCGCGCTGCCATCGATCTTTACGGTGGCCGCTTGCGCGTCTCAGAGACTGCACTAGCGACCCATGTCAGCGCGTCGACACTGCGGGACAGAGGGCAGGCGACGGGAAGGGCCGAGCCGCTGCGCATTCTCGTTGCCGGTCAAGCGGGCGCGGGCAAGTCCAGCCTCGTCAATGCGTTGTCTAGGGAAGTGCGCGCAGTCGTAGACGCGCCTGGCGGGACGCGAGATTTTCAATCTTTCGAGGTTGAGCTCGAAGGACTTGCCGGTTCGATGGTCATCGACAGCCCGCGGGTCGGAGCAGGGGCAAAGGAGCAGAAGGCTTTCGCGGCTAAGGCGCACGACAGCGATCTCATCGTGTGGGCGCTGGCGGCCAACCGCGACGATGCGCGGGTCGATCTTGCGGCGATCACGGCGATCCGTAGCTACTTTACCGAGCGGCCGCATCGCCGCATGCCACCGGTCGTCGTTGCGCTGACGCACGTGGATAATCTGACAGCAAGGCCACCCGGCCCTGACGGCATTGTCGATCTCGAGGACCCGGCGATTGTCGAGGTCGTCCGAGAGGTGGCTGAGGGGCTCGGTGTTCCGAAGAACGACGTCGTTCCAATCAGCCTTGCGGCACACCGAGTGCCTTTCAATATCGAGCGACTGTCGAGCCGGATAGCTGCGCGCGTTCCCGAAGCGCGGCAAGCGCAGCTTTTGCGGCTCATGGAAGACGCAGCGCCGCGCTGGAGCGTGCGGCGCTTGCTCGGTCAGGCGGGCAATGCCGCAAAGTCGGCCGCGAAGTCGGTGGTGCCGTCCGCGTTCAAGGGTTGAGTTCTCGACGTCACCCTTGCGCCCTACGCGGGCGCGCCCACCGCGGCAGGTAGGACAGGTTGCGTTGTCTCTTCGGGCAGCGCGTCGTTCGGTAGGGTTGCCGACTTGATGACGAACGCAACAGCGTCGCGCATCGTGCTTGCAGTCGCATCCACAGCAATACGTTCGAGGATCTGCTTGTTCTCCTGTTGCTGGGGATCGAGTTTCCAGAAGCATCCCAGAAGCAGCGCGTCGGGGGCGGGCCTTTTCAAGCGGCGAACAAGGAAGCGGGCGTGGGCGCTGCGCTCGCGAACGTCGAGTGACGAGATGCAGATGAGGCGCGCTTTACTTACGACGTCATGCGACATGGATCCGTTGCGAAGTTCGTCGAGATCGAGCAGCGTGGCGCCAAGTCCGCACTTCTTGAGCAGCTGGACCAAGGCCAATCCGGCCGTCTCGTCGAGTGGCGTGCGTGCGGCGATGCACAGGACGGCGCCTTCAGCGCGCCACTCTGGTGAGATCGCAGCTCCGTCGGCGGCACACAGTGCGAGGAACTCGTCGTCGGCATCTTCTTCTTTGGTGTTTTCCACGGGTTCGTCGCCGACTTTTTTCGGAGGAGCCTTCTTCGCCGGTGTATCGAAGTCCGCAAGAGTTTCGATGACGATGTCACCAGTGTCGCGGATATCGGCAAGGCGTTCTGCGTCCAATGTTCCGCGATCGTAGTCGTTTTGCGCCAGACGCAGGCCTTCGATGACCACGTCGTCGTAATAGGTGACGATCGACTTTTCACTCATGTACTTTTCGGCTTGCTCGACGGCTTCAGCCGGATCTCCGGCGAGCATGCGTTGATAGAATCGCTGCTGTGGTGAGAGCGGAGGTTGATCGCCCAACAAGACGCTGAGGAACTCCAGGCGCTCGACATGGCGCCCGAGCACGACGAGCACAACGGTGAGCGGTATGGCCATCAGAAGACCGATCGGGCCCCAAAGCAGGGTCCAGAAGGCGGCGGAAAGAATGATGGCGAGGGGCGAAAGCCCGGTGCGTTGACCTTGGATTACGGGCTCGACGACGTTGCCCATTATAGGCTCGCTGACGGCATATAGCCCCAGCGTCCAGAGGAACATGCTCCAACCGGGCTCGACTGCAGCCGCAAGGATGAGCGGGAATACCGCGGCAATAAATGAGCCGATGAACGGCACGAAGCGCATGAGCGTCGCCAGGACGCCCCAGAGGAGCGGACTGGGCACGCCAATCATCCAGAGTCCGAAGGCGATGAATATGCCGTAGCCGGTATTGATCGCGGTTAGGGCGAGGAAATAGCTGCCGAGCCGTTCGCCGGCGTCGTCCATGGCGTTGGTCGATTTTTCCAGGTCGTGCGAGCCGAGCAGACGGATTGCCCGATCACGGACATCCTCGCGCTGGAGTAAAAGAAACATAACGAAAAGGATTACCAGGGCGGCGGTCGCCAACGGGTGGATGACCACCCCGATGATGGTCTGGAGCTGGTCGAGGGGTGATGATGGATTTCGCACGATGACCGGCACGGGCCCGCGCTCGGCACTGCGGAGTTCTCCCTGCATCGGCGAGATCGTGACACCGGGCGCGCCCGCCGCTTTAGGCGTGTTGGGGGAGTCCAGCTCGTCCTGGAGATTGCGCAGTGCATCGGATGCCTGCTTCAGCGCACCGCTGCTGTCGGAGGCTGCCTCCTTTAGGGACTTCACTTTTTCACGGAGCGTCGACTGGTAGCTCGGCAGCTCCTGTACGAGGCTTCCGACCTGCTGAGTGATCAGGGTTCCCACGCCGAAGATGATGGCAAATGCCACGGCTACGACGATCAGTACTGATGGGGAGTTTGAGAGACCCAATCTACGCAAAACGCGGACGGGTGGGGCGAGCACGAACGACAGGATCACCGCGAGGGCGAGGGGAACGAGGACCGCCTGACCGACGTAGAGCGCGACGATGATCAGGAACGCGATCACCGTCATTTCAAATACCGATGCGGGCATCTCAGTGCCAGGCACGGCTGCGGCTCGCGGCTTTGCGAATATCGGGGCCGGGCGATTGGCCATGCGCTTCCTCCGCCGGCCGCGGATGCGGCCAGTCTCGTTGGATCAGTGTTGAAAAGTCGGGATGCGCGTCAGCGTCGCAAGCGACGCGCAGCGCCTAGTCCAAAAAGAAATGCCGTTCCGACGACTTGAATCGCGCCGAAGTAATCAACCGCTTCCTTCGCTTCCTGGTCCACGGCCGCCACGGCGTTGGCGGTCGGTGATCCGTGGTCGCGGCTGCGCACTTCCATGCGGCTGATGAACCAGGGCATCGACAAGCAAATGATGCCGATAAGTGTGGCACCGCCGGCGATTGCGGCGATGGTCCTCAGCGGCCCGAACTGAGGCTCCAGCACGAGGTAGAGGGCAATGACCGCGAGAACGAATGCCGCGAGGAGGAAAAGCGCGGCAATCGCTATCCACGCCAGCCGGCGCGAAACATTCTCTAGCGCGGTATGTGTCGCGCGGCTGGCGGCGTAAAGTACAGCGTCCCCGATCATTGCTCCCCTCCTCTATGCGGAACTTAGCGTCTAGCGAGCAGTGCGAGCACGAAGCCGACGCCGGCGGCGATGCCTGCAGCCTGCAGCGGATTGCGCCGGATGCTCGCGGCAAGCTTGTCGTACTGCTCCTGAGCCAGCGTCTGAGCCTGCTCGACAGTGTCGTTAAAGCGATCCTGCGCGTTGGCGGCCAGATCGCGGGCGTCGCGCTCAAGCGATGCTGCGGTGGTACGGCCGGATGTGTAGTTTGAGCTCATGATGTTACTCCCTGATCAGCGCGAAAGTATGAGACCAAAAACGAAGCCGACACCGGCAGCAATGAGTGCAGCCTGGCTCGGGTTGCGACGAATGGCGGTTTCAAGATCGCCTACTTTTTCCTTGGCCTTGTCCTGGATGTCCTCGACGCTTGAGCCAAGTTGCTCAGCGGCAAGACGCTTTACGGATTCGGCAAGGCTGGAGATGTCGTCCCGCAGGGCCTGAACGTTGTCACCTACGTCGGAGCTGGCGGAGCGGGGGCCGGAAGTGTCGGATGTGCGATTTGTGGACGAGAATTGCATCGGGGTTCCTCCTTAGGGGCCGGATCTATGCCGGCTTCGCGAGGGCGAAATCAATGACCTGGGCAAAACGTGCTCGAACCCGAACGAGTTCCGCGCATTTTGCCCCACGAGTATACTATTTGGTTGAGGAACCGATCATTCAATCAAATCGTTCAAATGTTCACAGTTGGACGAAATGATCCGGATCACGCTGGGAATGCCGGTTGCCCCTTCCGGTAGCCCGATCAGAGGAGTAGAGGGACATGGCCAGCCCCGTAAAAGATATCTCGCACGCCACGCCGGCAGTCGACCAGGCGACGCTGGAGGAGCTTCGCGAAAAAGTCAGCACCCTCGCGAAGGAGCTCGCCGCAGTGGCGGAGCGCCGCGCCAAAGCGGCCGGAGAGGCAGTCTCGGATGCCGCCGGTGCAGGAGTGGTTGAATTGCGGCGCGGCATTCGCCGGCAACCTGCACTTGCCATGGGTATCGCGATTGCGGCCGGCGCCGTGCTCGCCCTTACTGTCGTGCCGCGGTTCAGGCAACCACGCGCGACGAATGCCTGGGATCGTTGGACGCCCAATGTAACCCGCGCCGATTTCTACGATCTCGCCGACAACATTCAGCGCTCGGTATCGCGTGCCGCCAGCGCGGCGGCTGCGCCTGTGGCACCCGCGTTTGAGCGGATGGTGGACGCCATCTCGCGCACCGACGCATCTTCCATGAGCACGGTGGTCGAGAAGCTCGGCGGCTGGTTCCAGAAGGCTCAGGAAAAGGCCAAAGAGAAGATGCGCTGACGCACCTCGCCCTTTGTCTAGCGGTTCTCCGGCAGGGGAATGAATTCTTCCGCGTCGCCGGGGACGAACGGGAAGCGCTTTGCTTTCCAATCGGCCTTGGCGGCGTCGATGCGATCCTTCGAGGACGACACGAAATTCCACCAGATGTGGCGGGGGCCGTCCATCGGCTCGCCGCCGAGCAGCATCAGCCGAGCTTGCGACAGCGCGAGGATAGAGATGCGGTCGCCCGGCCTGAAGACGAGCAGGCGGCCCGCACCGAATGTGTCGCCGGCAATGTCTATTTCGCCCGAGGCAATATAGATGGCGCGTTCGTCATAGTCCGGGTCGAGCGGTAGCACCGCTCCGGGCGCCATGACAGCTTCAGCATAAAAGCTAGGGTGGGGGAATGTTGCTGGCGAGGTCTGTCCGAACATTTGCCCCATGATCAGCCGTACAGTTTTTCCTTCGCCGACGATGCGCGGAAGCTGTGAGGCTTCATAGTGTTCGAATGCGGGGGCATGTTCCTCGTGCGATTTGGGCAGCGCGGCCCAGGCCTGGATTCCGAACAGTCGCGGTCCTAGCGCCTTTTGCTCTGCGGATGTCCGTTCCGAATGCACGATGCCGGAGCCGGCCGACATCAAGTTCAGCTCACCGGGTTTGATCGCGTGTGCGCTGCCGAGGCTATCGCGATGCATGATCTCGCCGTCGAACAGGTACGTCACTGTGGCGAGGCCGATGTGCGGGTGGGGGCGGACGTCTATGCCGGTGCCGATGAGGAACTCCGCTGGTCCCATCTGATCGAAAAAGATGAAAGGGCCGACCATCTGCCGGCCCTCGGCGGGAAGTGCGCGCCTCACAGAAAATCCACCGAGATCGCGTGCACGGGGCACAATCACCTGCTGGATCGCGTCACAGGCGTGGATGTCACCGGGCTGGGGATCGTCGGTCGGGGTCCAGCTCATGTTTTGCGATCCTTCGTGTTGCTGTATAGCTCGGGCGGCCAGCGCTATGCGATGAGGAGAGCGATATGACGACCAGTCTCCACGGTAAGGTTGCCATTGTCACCGGCGTAAGTCACGACGGGCAGGTGGGGCAGGCGGTTGCCAAGGCGCTCGCCGCGCAGGGGGCATCGCTCGTCGTTACGGCGCGAACGAAAGATAATGTCGTGGCGCGTGCGGCCGAATTGAAGGCCGAAGGAGCCAACGTCATTCCCGTTGTCGCCTCCCTGACCGACGAAGCGGACGTGAAGCGGCTGGTGGCGGAAACGGTTTCGGCGCTCGGCCGGATCGATATCGTCGTCAATCTGGCGGGCGGGCTGACGGTCTACAAACCTTCGGCCGAGGTCACGCTGGATGAGTGGACGCGCGAGGTGAACAACAACGTGCTGAGCGCTTTCCTGGTGACGCGGGAGGCGTTCCCGGTGCTGGCGAAATCCGGTGGCGGCTCGGTCGTGAACTTCGCACGCGCCGGCGCGGCGCAGGCAAACATGCTGCCTTACAACGTGGCGAAAGCGGGTGTTGCGGCACTGACGCGGACGTTTGCACTCGAAGGCAAGGAAGCCCACATCCGGGTCAATGCGGTTGCGCCGGGCCTGGTCGACACGGCGTCGAACGTCAACATGATGAAGCCAAAGGATACGAGCAACTGGGCAAAGCGCGACGAGATCGCAGACGTCGTGGTGTTTCTTGCTTCGCCGGCGTCAATCGGAGTGACCGGACAGATCGTCGATGTGACTGGCTGGGGGCTCGCCTAGCCGGCGGCAGCGGATTGCTCCGCCTTCGCCCCGGCGAACTGGTTGTAGGCCTCAAGCGCATGGGCGGCGTACATCACCGAGGGCCCGGCGCCCATGTAGATCGCCATGCCAAGCGTTTCGAGGATCTCGTCGGACGTGGCGCCGCGGTCGAGTGCGGCTTTGGCGTGGAACGCAATGCAGTCGTCGCAACGGGTGGCGACACCGATCGCCAGTGCGATGAGTTCCTTGGTCTTGGTGTCGAGTGCACCGGCTTTTGTCGCTGCCTGGGCGATCCCGGAAAACGCCTTCATGACTTCTGGCGCGCCGCCGCGCATATCTCGCAACCCGGCACTGAGGTTGCGGGTCATCTCGATCCAGTCCTTGTTCATGCGTAACTCCCTGTGGTGCGTGCTCAGCGGCGGCGCTTGCCGCGCGGCGAGCAGAACAATTCGTCTAGTGTTTCGATCAGGCGCTCGATGCGGTCATCGGCCAGTGAATAGAAGATCGTCTGCGCTTGGCGCCGAGTCTTGACCAGCTTCTCGGAACGCAGTTTGGCCAGGTGCTGAGACAGCGCGGACTGCGTGAGCGGCACGACGCGTTCCAGCGCCGAGACGGATCTCTCGCCGGCCTTCAGCTCGCACAGGATCATCAATCGATTGGCATTGGCCACTGTCTTGAGAAAGGCTGACGCTCGCGCGCTATTGGCCTGCATGCCCTTTATATTCATAAACGCTAATGTAGTGGCGTCTAATGAAGTGGCAAGAGATGTTGGTCGTGCGAATAGTGGCGGGTGGACGCGGCAAGGCTGACGAAGGTCAGCGCCACATCTCTCGCATCTTGGCGCCGACGTTGACTCTTACGGGCGCTGCAGGCCCGCGCACGCTCGGCGACTGCGCCGCAGTTGGCCAGGCCGAGATCTCAAAGTGCTTCACCAGGGCGTTGGGAATGAAACGCGTGCGGGCGGCGTAAACGTGCCGGTCGCCGCCGCTGGCCTGGCCGTGGGTGAAGAACCTTTGCGGCAGCATCAGGTGGAGGTCGTCCTTGGCGCGTGTCATCGCGACGTAAAGGAGGCGCCGCTCCTCCTCGATTTCGGCTGTGGTGCCGGTTCCGAGATCCGAGGGGATGCATCCATCGACGACGTTGAGCACGAATACGGACTGCCACTCCTGACCCTTGGAGGAATGGATGGTCGAGAGGATGAGGTAATCTTCGTCTTGAAGCGGAGGCCCAGCCTCGTCGCTCGTGGCATCGGGCGGGTCGAGTGTCAGGTCGGTGAGGAAGCGCTCGCGCGAAGGATAGCCCGACGCGATCTGCTCGAGCTGCAGGAGGTCTGCTTTGCGCGGGGAAGCGTCCTCGTGCGTGCGCTCCAGGTGCGGCTCGTACCAGTGGCGGGCCGTGGCGATGTCGGCGGGCCAGCCAGCGCCGCCAAGGTGCAGCGCGACGATGGCGTCGACGAAGGAGGTCCAATCGGCTGGGACGACGCGGGCGGGCGCCGGCATCCGCGCGAGCACATCAACGGGCGTGGCGGTCTCGACCATCGCATCGAGCACGCGCTGTGCCGTAGTCGGGCCAACGCCGGGGAGAAGTTGCAGCAGACGGAACCCGGCGACGCGATCGCGGGGGTTCTCGGCGAAGCGCAGGACCGCCAGCAGATCCTTGACGTGGGCGGCGTCGAGGAACTTCAGGCCGCCGAACTTCACGAACGGAATGTTGCGCTGGGCCAGTTCGACCTCGAGGGGTCCGGAATGATGCGCGGTGCGAAACAGAACGGCCTGATGCTTCAGCAGCGCACCTGCCTCGCGGTTTTCGAGCACGCGATCTACGATATAGCGCGCCTGGTCGGCCTCATCGCGAACGGCGACGAGGCGAGGGCGCTCGGCAGCCTCGCGGTCACTCCAAAGGTTCTTGGTGAAGCGCTCGCTGGCGAGGCCGATTACGGCGTTGGCGGCTGCGAGCACTGGCTGCGTGGAGCGATAGTTGCGGTCGAGCGTGACGATCTCGGCAGGCGGATCGAAGTGCTTGGGGAAGTCGAGAATGTTGCGCACGTTGGCGGCGCGGAACGAATAGATCGACTGAGCATCGTCGCCGACGACGGTGAGACCGCGGCCGTCGCGCTTCAAGCCAAACAGGATTGAAGCCTGAAGGCGATTGGTATCCTGGTATTCGTCGACGAGGACATGGTCAAAGCGGCTGGATATGTCGTCAGCGATGGCCGCGTCGGTCATCATCTGGGCCCAGTAGAGAAGGAGGTCGTCATAGTCGAGCACGTTCTGGCGCTGCTTGGCTTCGACGTAGCTCGCGAAGAGGTCCTTTAATTCCTTCGACCAAGCCGCACACCATTTGAACGATCCATTGAGCACATCGTCGATGGGCTGCTCGGCGTTGACGCAGCGCGAGTAGATGGCAATGCAGGTGCCCTTGGTGGGGAACCGCGTTTCTGTTTTCGACAGCCCGAGATTGTGACGTGCGAGGTTCATCAGATCGGCGCTGTCCTCGCGATCATGGATCGTGAAGGCCGGGTCTAGACCGATTGCCTCGGCATAGTCGCGCAGCACGCGTGCCCCTATGCCGTGGAACGTGCCTGCCCAGGCAAGCGCATCGCTGGAGCCGGCGCCTTTGCCGCCCAGCACGTCGCGGGTGATGCGCTCGACACGGCGTGTCATCTCGACGGAGGCGCGGCGGGAGAAGGTCATCAGCAATATGCGGCGCGGGTCGGCACCGTTGAGGATGAGGTGGGCGACGCGATGGGCGAGGGTGTTGGTTTTGCCGGAGCCGGCCCCGGCGATGACCAACAGCGGCGGGCCGGGGCGCGTATCGCCGGTGCTTACGCCATGCTCCACGGCGCGGCGCTGCTCACAGTTCAGCTTTTCGAGGTGGGCAAGGGCCATCATCGCTTGATGGCTGATTCTTGTTTTGTTCACAAACGCGCCAAACTCGATTTCCGCATCTTAGTTGTGGTGGAACACAGCAAGCGCGGCAGCCGTTGTGGATGAAAGTCAGGAGGACCCCATGGCTGGAAAGACAGTTGAGTTCGACGAGAATACCGAGGTCGGTGGATTCAATCCGGAACGCCGCCGCGAGCAAACGAAAGAGCAAGTCGGGCCGGCCCCGACGGACGATCCGCGCCATAAGGCGGGCGAAGACCTCAGGGAGAAAGTTGCAGAAAAATCGCCGAAGGCGCGGCCCGAGTAGGCGAGGATTTGCTTAAGGGGCGCGACATAGACTTGGGAAGTTTCGGCGTCTTTTCATCTGGCGGCCATGCCCAGCAAGCTTACGACGTACCGCGCCAAGCGCGATTTTGAAAAGACGCAGGAGCCCAGCGGCAGCGCCAAGGTGCGTAGGGCCGAGTACCCTCGCTTTGTGATCCAGAAGCACGACGCCACCCGGCTGCACTACGATCTTCGGCTGGAGCATGACGGCGTGTTCAAGTCGTGGGCGGTCACCAAGGGCCCCTCGCTCAATCCGAAGGACAAGCGGCTTGCAGTCGAAGTGGAAGATCATCCGCTTGACTACGGCGACTTCGAAGGCACCATCCCCAAGGGTGAGTATGGCGGCGGGACGGTGATGTTGTGGGATCGCGGGTTCTGGGTGCCGGAGGGCGACCAGGATATCGACGCAGCGCTGAAGAAGGGCGAACTCAAGTTTACCCTCGCGGGCGACAAGGTGAAGGGAAGCTTCGTCCTCGTGCGGATGAAGGGCGACAAGTTTGGCGGCAAGCGCAACAATTGGCTGCTGATCAAGCACAACGACGAGTGGGCATCGGACGACGGTGAAGCCGTGCTCAAGAAGGACAAGTCGGTTGCGTCCGGGCGCACGATGGCTCAGATCGCTGCCGGCAAGGGGAAGGCGCCGAAGCCATTCATGATGGCGGCTAAAAACGCGTTCAAGCCCGATGCCGTGTGGGACACCTCCGGCAAGGGGGCGGCGGCACCTGCTCCGCGGGCTGCCAAGCGAAGCGCGTCGCGTGCGACGAAGCGGATAATGCACTAAGCTGCGAGCGATACAGTCTTTCGGATGTGCATGCCCGCGCGCGCTCTACATTCAAGCACCGCCGTTCCATTGCGGCCCCTTGGCCGGGATGATCTGCCCGTGGGGGCAATCGCGCTGGCGCGGTTCCTGATCGGCAAAGTGCTCGCGCGGCAGGACGACCACGGCGTGCTGACCGGCCGTATCGTCGAGACCGAGGCTTACCCGCCGGGCGACGCCGCCGGTCACCACCGCAGTGGACCTACCAAGCGCAACGCTTCGCTGTTCCGCGAGCACGGGTACATCTATGTTTACCGGGCTTACGGCACGGCGATGATGCTCAACATATCGAGCGAATCCGATGGTGTGGGTGGCGGCGTGCTGATCCGGGCGGCCGAGCCGTTGACAGGGATCGACCTCATGCGCCAGCGGCGCCGTGTCGAGGACATCCGTATGCTTGCGAAGGGGCCGGGGCGTTTGGCGCAGGCGTTCGACATCGATTTCGCGCTCGATGGGCGCATTTACGGCGTCAGCGAAGGGCTCTGGTTGGCCGATGACGGCAGCAAGCCGCCGAAGATCGCGAGATCGGTGCGCATCGGGATCACGCGCAATGCCGACAAGCCGTGGCGCTTTTTCGTCAGGGGCAGCCCGTTCGTCAGCGGGCCAGCTCGGCTCAACGCCGGCTGACCCGCACGGACGATCATTCGGGTCGGTAGGCGCCCGGCGGGATCATGCCGTCGACATAGGCGAGGTAGAGCGCGTCAAGCTGCGCCCAGAGCACGTTACACTTGAAGCGCACCGCGTCGACGCACGCCTGCTGCGTGTCGCGAGTGCGGGCGTTGGTCTTGATGAAGTCGAGTGCGAACGTCGCATCGCGCGGGGCCTGTGACAGCCGTCGCTTGAAATAGGCCATGACCTCTTCGTCGACGAAGTCGTAATTGGCAAGCATGCCGGCGATGCGCTCGCGATGGATTGAGGGCGCGAACAGCTCAGTGAGAGAAGACGCGACAGCAACGACGAGCGGCTGTTCGACGACGAAGCGGACGTAGGCTTCGACGGCGAAGCGTGTTGCGGGGAGGGCACCGCGCATGCTGGTGACATAGTCGCGGTCGAGGCCGAGGCAATCGGTGAGTATCAGCCACCGTTCGATGCCGCCGTGCTCGTCGGGCAGCTGGCCATCGTGGTCGTGGATGCGGTGGACCCATTCGCGGCGGAACTCGCGGTCGTAGACGCGGCTCATCAAGGCGGCGTCCTTGCGCGGGACGGCCTCCTGATAGCAGTAGCGGTTGAGAGCCCAAGCCGCGACCTGCTGCTTGGATAGCTTGCCGCCGTGCAGCAGCTTATGGAACGGGTGCTTGTCGTGGTAGCGCTCGGCGCCAACGGCACGAATGTTCGCCTCGAATTCCTCCGGGCTCCAGGGCTGATCGAGCGTTTCAAACGTTCGGACGAATTCATTCATTGGGCGGGCCTCCAGGGATGTTTTTGATGTTTTCTGGAGGCACTGTGCGCAGGCGCAGGGCCCGGTGCTTGATCCACATCAAGTGGGCGATCAAACGCCGGTCAAACGCATGTGAGGGGGCTAGGCGTCGCCGTCGATTGCCGCAGCGGCGCTCAGCATGTCCGGCCTCAGCACATTCACCGTGCGGCGGCCGAGTGTCGAGATGATGCCCGCGTCCTTGAGACTGCGAAACTCACGGCTCACGGTCTCGATGGTGAGGCCGAGGGCGTCGGCAATCTCGTTGCGCGACAGGGGGAGATCAAACGTCGCCGAGTGCGCGGTGGGGCCGCGCCGGCTGCGCGTCGCCATGGACATAAGAAGGCTGGCAACCTTCTCACGCGCGCTCTTGCGGCCCAGGAGAAACATCCATTCGCGCGCAGCCTCGAGGTCATTGAGGGCGCGGCGGTAGAGGGCCTGCTCGAGCGAGGGATGATTGCGCATCACATTTTCGAATGCGCTACGCGAGAAGCAGCACAGCTCGAGCGGCGTTGTCGCCTCCGCTATAAGCGCACTCCGGACGAGATATGGGTCGCCAACAAAATCGGCGGGATACTGCAGTCCCACGATCTGGAGGCGCCCGTCTTTCTGAGCTTTCACCAGCTTGACGACGCCCGAAACGATGATTGCCAACCAGCCGAGCCCCTGGTGCTCGCTCTGGATCACCTGTCCGGCAGGGATGCGGCGATGGTGGGCAATCGGGACGAGCGCGCTGGCCGCCTCGTGGGAGACCTGACTGCATAGCGACGTCTCGCGAACGGCGCAGCGATCGCAGTAGTGTTTGCCTCTCATGCTCGCCTTGGATGTTCAGCGCTTGAAGTACAGGCGGCCACTTTGAGGGGAGCGCGGCGCCAGCCCTTGATCTAGATCAACGCTGTTTCGTTGAGGTCTTGCTTGCAGTCCTCTTCAGGGCTTGGCGGCGGCGGCTTTCACGGGGCTGACGGCGACCTGGACCTCGTCGCCCGGACGGAGCAGGGCGTTCGGGCTGACGATGACGCGATCACGCACGGTGAGACCGGACGAGATAGCGACGCGCTCGCCGAGATCGCGCGCGAGAGTGATCGGGCGGAGCTGGAATTTGCTCTCGTTGTCGACGATGGCGACCATCTGACGACCCTGGCGCGTTATCAACGTGTTGGTCGGCACGCTGACCAGACCGCCGCTTTGCTCGACCTCTATCATCACTTGTCCGTTCATGCCCGCAGGGATGTGCCCCCCCGGATTGGGCATGAGCAACTCGGCGCGCATGGTGCTGGATGCCTGATCGATGAGGCCCGAGACGCGGACGATGCGCGCCTTCAGCGTGTCCGGCAGCTCGGCGAATGCGACCTTGGCGATGGTGCCCGGCTTCACCGACATCACGGACGACTGCGGAACGTCGATCAAGACGCGCAGCTCATCCAGGCGTGCAATGCGAAGCAGGTAGCCGCCTGGCTGGCTGGCGTCGCCCGACACTTTGTCGCCGCGCTCGATGTGGCGTGTGATGATTGTTCCGGCGAAGGGCGCCCTGACCGTCTGGAAGCTTTGGACCTCCTCCAGCCGCTTGACCTCTGCGAGTGCGGCAGCGAGGTCGGCTTCGGTCGTGCTTTTCACCGCGCGACGTTCGTCCACGGTCTGGACCGAGACGTGGCCCTTGCCGACAAGGCTTTCGCCGCGCTGGAGCGTAGCGTCCGCAAGCAGAAGGCGGGCGCGGACCTGATCGGCTGCCGCACGGGCACGGCGGAGCTCTTGCTCGATTTCAGGCGCCTCGATGATGACGAGTACATCGCCCGCCTGCACCTGATCGCCGATGTCGACACGGCGCTCGGAGACGATGCCGGAGGCGCGAGAGGAGAGCACGGCCTCCTCGGCCGGCGCGGTACGACCGGAGAGGGTCAGCGTTGTGGTGCCGGGGGCCGCTTCGGGCATGACGACGCGCACGGTTCGCGGAGCAGGCTTGGCGTCCTTCTTCGCAGGCAGTGGGACGGATGGCTCACCGAGGCCTGCGAGTTTGAAGATATTGCCCAGTGCGGCAGCCCCATCGGGCCGCGAGGTCCAGACAGCGACGCCTGCGCATGCGGCCGCCGTCACGGCGAGGGCCACGAGCTTGAGCTTCATGGATGATGCTCCTTGATCATTCGGCTGGCACCGGCGTCGCGGTGTGAGCCACTGATGACGGCTCGGTTGCGTGCTCGCGGCGCCCTAAGCCTGCGAAAATTGAGAACAGGAAAGGGACGAAGGTGAGTGTTGCGCAGGTGCCGAAGACGAGGCCCCCGACAACCGCGCGGCCGAGCGGCGCGTTCTGCTCGCCGCCCTCGCCATGGCCGAGCGCCATGGGCAGGATGCCGATGATCATCGCCGTCGCCGTCATCAGGACCGGACGCAGGCGCGTACGCGCGGCATCGATGGCCGCTTGTCGTGGCGCTTCACCTTCATGCAGCCTGTCCCGGGCAAAGCTCGTCACCAGAACGCTGTTGGCGGTGGAGACGCCGATCACCATGATCAGGCCGGTCAACGCTGGCACCGATAGCGGTGTTCCGGTCATGTAGAGCGCGAACAGTGCCCCCGAGATCGCAATCGGCAGTCCGCCCATGGCGATGCCCGGCATGATCCAGGATTGGAAGTTCACCACCATAACGAGATAGACAAACACCGCGGCCAGGGCGAGACCGCCCAGCATTTCCGTGTACGCTTGGTCCATCGATTGAGCCTGACCGGCAATTTCGATGCGGTTTCCGGGTTTCAGGCGCGGGCGTGCGGCATCGACGAGAGCGAGTATTTCCCGATAGACGCTGCCGAGGTCGCGGTCCTCGACGTTGGCTAGCAGCGTCGTGGTGGGCTGCAATGTCGTGCGGTCGATGTTGGCGGGGATCTTGCGGATCTGCAGGGAGGCGAAGGCGCGCAGCGGAATGGTGGCGCCGCCCGCAGACGGGCGAACCGGCGTATTGAGAAGCTGCTCCAGGGTCGTGAGATTTACCGGCGGCGCCACCACCTGCACCGTGTAGGAAGCGCCTTGAGCCGGGTCGGCCCAGTAGCTTGGAGATACGGTGCCGGAGGCGCCGAGAGCGGCAAGAAGCGCCGTCGCCGCGTCCTGTGGTGTCACTCCAACCTGCAGCGCGCGCACGCGGTCGATCTCGAGATAGTATGAGGTCAGATCGCGCACCTGCTTCTGGGCGATGTCGACCGCTCCAGGCACCTCGCGCATTCGCGCGATCAGGTCGTTCGCAATCTCCGCATTGCCTTGCATGTCGCGGCCTATGAGACGGACCTCGATGGCGGTCTGGGCGCTGCCAGCCAGCGTCTGCGAGGTCGCGTCTGCGGGGCGGAAATAGGTGACGAGCTGTGGGTGCTTCTCTTTCAACGTGCGGCGAATTTCCTCGACGTGCATGGGCGTTGGCGCGTGATTGGCGGCGAGCTGGATGAGGATGTCGCCGTCGAACGAGCCGACGACGCCGCTGTCGACCCAGGCCATGTTGACGGGCTCGGGGCTGCCAATGTTCTCGGCGATGAAACCGATCTCGTCCTCAGGGATGATCTGGCGGATCGTGCGCTGGACGTCGGCGAAGATCTCGGCCGTTCCCTCGACGCGCGTCCCGCTGGGTGCTCGCACGTAGATGCGCATCATGCCTGCGTCCGTCTCGGGGAAGAATTGGCGCCCGAGGTGAACTGCTGACCAGCCACCGATCGTGAGGGCGAGGAGAAGGCCCAGAACCGGCAACACCTTCCAGCGCAGGAGCAGGGAGGCAACTCCTTCGACGATCTGTTCGAGAAGGCCGAGGAAGCGGTCGACCATGCCGGCGAAACCGGTCGGTGTATGGTGAGCGCCGGCGGACAGCATCAGCGAGGCGAGCGTCGGTACCAGGGTGCGGGAGAGTACGTAAGACGCCGCCATGGCGAACACCACTGCCAGCGCGAGGGGCACGAATACGAAAGCGGCGGTGCCGGTGAGCAGGAACAGTGGAGAGAAGACGATGCAAATCGAAACGGTGGAGACGAACTCGGGGAAGGCGACCTCGCTGGCGCTCTTCAATATGGCTTCGTGCAGGCCTAGACCGTTCTCGAGGTTGCGGTTGATGTTCTCGATTTCGACGAGTGCGTTGTCGACGAGGATGCCAATGGCAAGCATGAGGCCGCCGAGGGTCATCAGGTTGAACGTGTGGCCGGTGAGGGCAAGACCGGTGATTGAGGCCAGGAGCGCAAGCGGTATCGATGTGAGTACGATCAGTGAGGATCGCCAGCTGCCGAGAAAGACGATGACGACCAGGGCGACGAGCAGCGCGACAATGATGGCTTCGGTTATGACGTTGTCTATGGCCTGATCGACGAAGACCGACTGATCGAACACCGGCGCGATGGTAATGCCTTCGGGAGCGGCGGCGCGCAGCTCCGGAAGGCGATCCTTGATGGCGCGGACAATATCGAGGGTGGATGCATTTCCGAGCTTGAGTATCTGAACGATCACGGCGTTCTGGCCGTCGAGGCGCGCAATGTTTGTCTGCACGGCTTGGCCGTCGCGGACGCTTGCTACGTCTGACACGCGCACGACGCGGCCATCGACCGAGCGCAGCGGCAGGGTGGAAAAGTCCTGGACCGTTTCCGGGCTGGCGTTGGTCGTGATGGTGATCTCGCGCTGGTCCACGCGCAACGCGCCCGAGGGCAGCGTGAGGTTCTGGGTCGCGGTGGCTCTGGCGATATCGCTTGCCGAGATACCATAGGCCTGCAGGGCTTCGGGCTTCAGGTCGATCATGACCTGACGAGGGGCGCCGCCATAGGGGAGCGTCAGGCGGATGCCCGGGATCGACTGGATCTGCGCTCGAAGCTGCAGGCGTGCGTAGTCGTAAAGGGCGCCGTCGGTGAGGGTGTCGGAGGCCAGAACGAGCTGGATGATGGGAACGCTCGAGGGAACGTAGGGCACGATCAGAGGTGGGTTGGTGCCCGTGGGCATGCGCCGAAGGATGGTCTGGCTGACGGAGGTGACCTGCGCGAATGCGTCAGTGACGTTGGTGCCGGGCTGGAAGGTGATGCGGACGATGCCGACGCCGTTGATCGTTTCGGAGCGGACCTCCCGGAGATTGTCGACGTTGTTCATGATGGCGAGTTCGCTGAACGAGGTCAGCTTGCTGGCCATCTCCTGGGGATTGAGGCCCTGGTACGTCCAGATGACATTGATCGCGGGGATATTGACCGAGGGAAGGATGTCGGTCGACATGCGGCGCGCGCTGAGGCCGCCAAGAAGCAGCAGAAGGATTGCGAGCACACCGATGCTGTGGCGGTGGCTGATCGCGTAGCGGACGATCCACATTTCGTTGCTGCGCCCCCGAGCGCTCCAGAGCTAGAAGGCGGGCCGAGGTGTGCGCGAGCCAGCGACGACGCCGGCCGTTTGATGAGCAGCCGAGCGGGTTTCCTCACGATCGAGGGCCACACGGTCGGCCATGATGACGATCTGGGCGCGTAGACCCGGTTCGGGTGCGCGGTTCTCCAGCACGAGTTTGAAGCCGTCGTTTTCCAACGCCGTTCTTGCGATCGCCAGTCCAAGACCGCTGCCGATCGCGGTTTTGTGGCGTCCTCGGAAGAAGCGCTGGGTCACCATCTGCATCTCGTCGTCGGGAATACCGGGGCCGGAGTCGTCCAGGGTCAGCAGCACGCCGGGAGATCCGGGGAGGAGCGACCAGCGGAGGGGAGCATCTCCCGGCGTGTGCTGAAGCGCGTTTTCAGTGAGATTGCGCAAGGCCATGTGGAAGGCATCTGGGTTGACCCTGATGCGGCAACGGAAAAGCGTCTCGTCGATGTCGGGTGCGCGCTGGCGCTCGAACGCCTGCAGCTCGTGACACAGGTCGTGCAGTTTGGCGCCGGCATTGATCCACTCCTGCGGCGCATTGCGCTCGGCGGCGTCGACGTGTGCCAACGCCAGCAGCTGCGTGGCCATGCGGTTGGTCCGATCGGCGGCGGTGACGGCGTTGCGCAGGGCGTTGTATCTGGTGCCAGGATCGGTTGCGGCGAGAGCGACCTGAACCTGCGTGCGCAAACCGGCGAGCGGCGTGCGCAGCTCGTGTGCTGCGAAGGCAGTGACGCTGCGCTCGTGCTCGCGCGCGGCTACGACCCTCTCGAACAGGCTGTTGAGGGAGTCGACGACGGGGCGGATCTCGTTGGGGGTGTGTCCGATATCCAGGGGCGCGAGTGCATCTGGGGAGCGGCTGGCCAGCGCGGCCGTCAATCGGCTGAGCGGCTGAAGGCCTTCGCGCAGGGCAAGCCAGATAAGCGCGCTCAACACGCCGAATACGATGACGCCCGGAAGCGCCAGTCCCCACATCAGTTCGCGCACGAGACGCTCGCGGTGGGAGATGCTGTCGCCGACCAATACACGGAAACCGCGCTCGCGATCCTCGTGGGCGAAGACGCGCCAGCGAGAGCCATTGATGTCCTGGTTCGAGTAGCCGCTGCTAACATCGGTGAGCTGCGTCGAAGGCGCGTCGCTCGATCTGCCCATGAGTCGGCCGTCGATCGACCAGATCTGGCAGGCAAGACGGAAGTTGGTGTCGGTGTTGGTGATGGGAACTGTCTGATTGGGGAGGCGCACGCCAGATACGCCGCTCGTCACGTGCATGCTCGCGTCGCCCATCAGCGAGGAGACCATGCGCGTTGCCTCTTCCAGGCGGACGTCGAGGACGCGCTCCAGCTCCTTGCGGCTGCCGGAGTATATCCAGGCCATGCCGCAGATCCAGACGATGCCGGTGGCTAGCAGCAACAGTCCGAACAGGCGTGCGGTCATCGACTTCATGCGCGTCTCACGGGACCGACCTTGACGAAGGATGCAACAGCGGACCTAGCTTAAGCCAGCCTTAAGGGCGAAAATCCTGGGCTGTTCAATAGCATCAGGCACGGCTCGGTGAGGTGTTTTCGGGCGCGTGGCTCAGTAGCGGATCGGGCAGGACGATCGTTTTCGTGCCGATTGGCGTGCGCTGAAACAGGTCAATCGCGTCGTGATCGAGCAAGCGGATGCAGCCACTCGAGGTTGCCTTGCCGAGCGATGCCGGCCGGCCGCCGCCGTGGATGCGATAGAGAGTGTCGCGCCCGTTCTGGTAGAGGTAGAGTGCGCGCGCACCGAGCGGGTTCTCAGGGCCACCGGGCATTCCGTTGGCGAACGGCGCGGTTCGCGGATCGCGTGCGACCATCTCCGCGGGTGGCGTCCACGTCGGCCATTCTGCCTTGCGGGCGATGGTCGCCGAGCCTGCCCAGCCGAATCCCTCGCGGCCAACCTCGATGCCGTACCGGAGGGCGCGGCCATTGCCGGTGACAAGATAGAGATAGCGCGCGGGCGTATCGACGATGATCGTACCCGTTGGCTCCGTTGTCTGGTAGCTAACCTCCTGACGCCGATAGCGCGGATCGAAGCGGGCCAGGTCCACGCTCGCCAGTGGGAAGCGCTCGGACTTCAGTGCGGCATAGTTGCGCCGATCCATTTCGTTGGCCTCGTGAGGGAGGCCGAGCCACGCGAGGTCGGTCGAGGCACATCCCGACAAGAGCAGCGACATGAACAACGACATAACGAGTACGTGCACCCTGGACATCAACCCGTCCCCCGAAATCAAAGATGGCTGCACCCTAACCTACGAGATTAAGGCAAGCTTAAGCGAGCGGGCCTCCGGCCTTGCGGCGGCCGCGACAGTTTGGCTTGATGGGAGACAGCCGTCCTGGACCCGCGGCGGCGTACTGAAATCACGGGAGCGATATGCGTCTACTGGTGGTCGAGGATGACGCTGTGCTGCGCAGCGGGATTACGGTGGGGCTCGGGCTGCATGGCTTTACGGCCGAGTCAGTCGAGACGTGCGCGGAGGCTCTGGCTGCACTGGCGACGACCACGTTCGATGCGGTCGTGCTCGATATCATGCTGCCGGACGGATCGGGATTCGATGTGCTGCGCGAGTTGCGCGGACGCGGCGATCCCGTGCCGGTACTGCTGCTGACCGCGCGCGACGCGGTGAGCGACAGGGTGCGCGGGCTGGACGATGGCGCCGACGACTACATGGGCAAGCCGTTCGATCTCGACGAGCTCGCGGCGCGGTTGCGAGCATTGCGGCGACGCGCGGTGGGACGGGCGACGGCGACGATCGCGTGGCAGGGGCTCGTGCTCGATCCGGAGCGGCGCACGATCATCGATGGAAAAAAGCCGATCGGACTGTCACGGCGCGAGTTCGCACTGCTGCTGAAGCTGGTGGAGCGGCCCGGCGTCATTCATTCCAAGCCGGAGCTCGAAGAGGTGCTCTACGGCTGGCAGGAGGAGGTCGACAGCAACGCGGTCGAGGTCCACATCCACAACCTGCGTGGCAAGATCGGCAAAGAGCGGATCGAGACGGTGCGAGGTCTAGGGTATCGCGCGAAAGAATAGCGAGCCGGGTCCGCGAAAATGAAAACGGCCCGACGGCGGCATTGCGCGGTCGGGCCGGTTTGCCTCTGCGGTGCGGTGGCCTCAGAACTTGGCGCGCGCGGTGGCGTAGAACTGGCGGCCCGGCTCAGGGAAGCCATCTGCCAGCTCGTAGTTCTGGTCGAGCAGGTTGGTGACGCCAACAGCGGTCGAGAAGTTTTCGGTCCAGGCGTAGTCGGCGCGGAAGTTGAGCAGCGCGTATGATCCGATATCGACGTAGTTGGGGCGTGGCGTCGCGGGTACGGGCTTGGTGCCGCAGTTTCCGTTTGCCGGGCTGATCGGGGCGCCAACATTTCCGCCTCCGCTCGTGATCAGCGTCGAAGCGCAGCTTGTGACCATCGCGACGCGGTCGGTCGCGACCTCGAGACTTGGCGTCAGGGTGAGCTTGTCCGTGGTTTTCCAGGCGACGTAGAAGAATGCCTTATGCTTCGGAAGGCCTTCCAACTGTGTCACCGACGCCGCCGCTTGTTGTGTTGCGCTGCTTGTGCCGCTGGCGACAGCGGCGAAATCGAGGTCGCGCTCGATATAGGTATAGTTGCCACCGATGCGGAGTGTGCGGGTCGCATCCCAATCGACCGAAAGCTCGGCGCCGTAGTAGTAGCCATCGGGGCTGACGCCGACGATGGAGTTGTTGCCGTTGCCAAAGAACACGTTCTGAATGCTGTCCTCGATGTCCGAGTAGAACACCGCCGTGGACGCGTGCAGGCCGGGCAAGAGCATATCGCTGGCGCCGATCTCGTAGTTGGTCGCGCGCTCGGGCGCGACATTGGCATCGGGTGAGGGCTTGGCGTCGAAACGCGTGCTGTAGCGTTCGAATAGGGTTGGGAAGCGGGTGCGGCTCGATACGTCGGCGTGGACGGAGCCGGTCCCGCTATAACGATAGATTGCTGCCGCCTGCCAATTCCACGAGTCGACTTCGGGTCGCGGTATCGTCGACTCAACTCCGTCGGACTTGTTCTCCAGAACCTTGTTGGTTTCGTAGCTGACCCCTCCGACGAAGTCGAGGTTGCGGGTGGCGTGGAATGTGTTCTCCGCCGCGAACGACCAGCCCTCTTCAGCCTGACGCTTGTACCTGTTCTCGGTAACGGAGATCGGTACGTTCGGTATCGCGCCGTAGGTGTAATTTATATTGTGCTCGTTGTGGGTGTCCTTGCGGTAATGGATCGTGCCTTTCAGCGTATTCATGGGGATGAGATCTGTACCCATCTCGACGAACCCGCCAACCGAGGTATCGGAGTACGGGCTATCGGTCGGCTGATTGGTGTAGCTCGGCTGGGTATAGAATGAGACAGTGTTGTCGAAGGTGTTGTAGTAAGCGTTGGTCTTCACATAGGACGCGCTGCCAAGCTTTGTTTTCGACATCCACGACAACGTGGAGGTATCCCACGCCGGCCACTGCCAGTAGCGGACGGCGCCACTGAAATAGCCCTGTACGATTTGGCGATCTATGTGCAGGGGAGCGTTCTTTTGGCCGGCCTGCTTGGTGTAGTTGATGCTGTACTCATCGGTGACGTTCGGCGTGATGCCGACCTTGGTGTTCACGCGCCAGTCCTTGAAATCGGAGTTGTCGCGATTGCCGCCGTCCTCGTAGGGGAAGGGGTTGGCACTCATGGCAGGCGGTGAAGTGTAGGATGACGGCGTGAAGCCGTTCGACATGTCGAAGTGGTCCTGATCGATCAGGGTGCCGCTGACTTGCGCGTAGTAGCCCTTCTGGCGCGTGCCAGTGTAGCCATACATGCTCCACTGTCCCATCGAGCCGAGATCGCCGTCGAATACGCTGCCGACGCGTGCCTCCATCTCATATTCTTTGGTGGGTTTTCGAGAGACGAGGTTGATGGCGCCGCCCTCGCCGCCGGGGCCGTTGAGAACAGACACGTAGCCCTTAGCGACTTGGACCTCGGCGAGGTCCGGCGTCATGAAACGATTCATGTCGATGCGGTTGTCGGCCGGCAGGTAGACGCGGACGCCGTCCATATACAGCGGCACCTGGAAGCGATTGAAGCCGCGGACGAAGATGTCGCCCTCGTTGCGCGAGCCGCTCGAATTGATGGATGGTGCACCGGTACTCAACCAAGTGACGCCGGGCAGCAGGTTCACCGCCTGCCCCAGCGAGTTCTTGTTGAACGAATACATCGCTTCGTTGGTGATGGTGGAGCCGCCGATCATGTCGAGCTGGCCGAGGGTGTATGCGTCGACGGTGGTGCCGGGAATGCCTTCACCCGCACCTGCGTCGGCGGCAGCCGCATCGACTGTCACGGCGCTGGTGACGGGCTTGGTCGTCTTAGTCTTTCTGCGAATAGGTTGTGAGGGCGCCTCGACGACCACAGGCGGCAGCGGTGTGGCCTGGTCGGCGGTCACATCACCGCCAGGTGTGGTGGTCGTCGCGTCCTGTGCATTGGCGGACGCGGACACGACAAGGCTCATCGCGGCGCCGCATAGCGCCACGTACGCAAACTTGGACACGGAACACCCCCCGATACGCACTACTTGATGAGGTTATATCGCGACGGATATAGCGCGGCAACGACGCAGCGCTGCCGGATTGGACATCGCCTCCGTTGCCGATGCAGGGATGTCACAATCGGTCGCCGGCGCGGTGTGCGCGCTCAGGGTAGTGCAGCCGTGCGATACAGGGTGACGTGCAGTCCGCCGTGGTTGACCGGTTCAGCCGTGAGGGTGAAAGGCAGGCCGGTGGCGGAGGCAAGCGCGGGGTCAGTTGTACTCAGTCCTATGCGCCATCCGGAAAACCGCGTCAGAAGTGTTTGTCCGATGCTGCGATAGAGTGCGTGTAGGGGGCCTTTCTCGCCAATGCGGTCGCCGTAGGGCGGGTTAATGATGACGATGCCGGGCGGGCAGTCGGGCGCGGTGAGGCTTTCGATCGGGCATTCGCGGAACTCAGTAAGGTCGGCGACGCCGGCGCGCGCGGCGTTCGCTTTGCTCATGCGGATCGCACCGGGATCGCGATCGCTGCCGTAGAAGCGCACCGCGGGTTTCAACGTATTTGGTGCCGAGCGCATCGCGCTCCATGCTGCGGCGTCAAAGGTTGCGAGTTGCTCGAACGCGAAGTGGCGTGAGCGGCCTGGATGCATGCCGGCCGCCGTTTCAGCGGCCTCGATGACGAAGGTGCCAGAGCCGCACATGGGATCGAGCACGGGCTGCGTGCCGTCAAATCCGCATTGCCGCAAGAACAAAGAGGCCATGGTTTCGCGCATCGGCGCCTTGGCTACCGCCTGCTTGTGGCCGCGCTTATGCAGCAGTTCGCCGGATGTATCGACTCCGATGGTGCAGATGTCATTTTCGATGCGAACCCTGACGCAGACCTCGGCCTCGGGGGATTGCTTGGCGCCAAGCTCTTCTGTGATAGCGCGTTCGACGCGCTGGGCGGCGGCGCCCGAGTGGTAGATCTTCGAGCCTTTGCACGAGGCTTCCACACGGAAGGGCACATCGGGGCGCAGCACCTTCGCCCACGGCACGCGGCGGGCGCGCTTATCGAGCTGCGAGAGGTGGAGCACATGAAAGGAATCTATTCGGGCGATGACGCGAGTGGCGCCGCGGATCTCCAGGTTGGCGCGCCAGACATCGGGCCAGTCGCCTTTCAGTGTCACTCCGCCGGGGATGGTTTTGGCCTTGAAGCCTCGCGCGCGCGCCTCGGCGCACAGGGGGCCTTCTAGCCCCGGCGTTGCTATGAGGAAGATCTCGAACCCGTCGTTGGTCATCGATTTCTTTTCTGATGGCGCGGGCCAGGCCGCGTCTCGTTCGAGTTTCTGTCACAGAAAATTTTGATGATTGTCGCCACAGGGAGATAACGCACCCTTCACCGCTTCTAAAGCGATGGCGCGGGCTGGGGGTGAGATTATACTGTTGGGAAGGGAGAAGGCCGCATCGTGCCGGACGTTCGGCTGGGCGGCCGGCTGATATGGTGGGTGCGTTCTATGTCTAAGGAAGACCTCGAGAAGGCAAGATCCGACGCCGAATATATCCTCACTCTAGCGGACAAGGATGTCGCCGAGCTTTTCTACCGGGAGACCATGCGTCGCAGCCTGTCGCGCACCGTGCGGCGTCTGGACAAGCTGATCCTCAGCGGAGAGGCCGACAGAAAGCTGGGTGAGCGAGCGCTGGCGCGACTGGGCTTTGCACCCGTCGGCTGACCCAGACCGCCAAGTTTATCGTTGTGCCGATCGGGGCGGGGACTGCTGGGCCTCGAACTCTGCACGGCTCACTTGCCGCGGGCCCTCGACGAGCTGCGGCTCCCGGCTGACCGGCCGCGGCGGCGTGCGCAGCATGACCAGCTCTCGTGCGAGCGATGGAGATACCGCGAGCTGTGGCCGCGGAACCGCTCCATTCTCTAGCGCGACCGTCTCGAGTGTCGCGCCGGTGGCGTTTGCCAGTTGGTCGCCTTCCTCGCGCGGGTCGAAGCGCGACTGGGCCGCTTCGAGTGCGATGTCGACTGTCGCGAACTTGCCCAGGTGGCCCGGCACCTTCGGATAGACACGCTTCTTCGCGTAGCTCGCCTCGGACTTGGTCGGAGACTGCAGGACGCTGATAACAAGCGGCGCCACGCCCTGCTTGCGGAAGCCGAGCCTCTCCGCCGCGGCGCGCGATACGTCGAGCTTGCGCTCTCCGCTGTAGGGTCCTGCGTTGGTGACACGCAATATGGAGGCGTCACCTGTCTTAGGATTGTAGGCGAGGATGACGGTGCCGTCCGGCAGTAGCGGGCTGGCGGCGTTGTCGGGGAGGTCGGCCCGGAAGACGGCGCCTGAACTCGTCAGGCCGCAGGGGTTCAAGGGGTCACGATCACAGCTGTCGTAATACGAGGCGACGACGAAGCCGCGCCAGCCGACGAGCGTGTCAGTCTGTGCGAGGGTGCCGACGCGATGACAATAGCCGTGGAAGCAGTACCGGCTGCCGGGGGACTTGGCATTCGCCGTCGGCACGAGACCGACGCTGACAATGAGTGCCGCTGCGGCGCCGACCAAGCCGGGCAGCACAAGCGGCCCGAAAACAATCGCTAACGCATGAGCACTGAGCAGGCTTTTTTTGCTTGGCATGTGCGCTGGCCGATTCCCCCAAGATCATGTCTGGCTTGCGGGATAACCGTGGCAATTGTTTGAGCAGGCTCGGGGCTCATCGTTAACCCACGTTAAGTGCTTGTGTTTGAGCCGCGGCGTGGGGCCCCGGATAGACGTTTGTATAAGTGGGGCAAGCCAAAGATTGCTCGGCGCGGCCCTGCGTATCGAAGCGGAGATACACACGTCCGATTAATTACGGAGGCACTTACTGAGATAGTCGCGGGGTGTAGTCATCTGAACGCGTGATTGTCCGATGCCCCTTATCGATAAAGATATTTGCATCGATCCCGCCCCGCCCGGCGAGCTGGCGCGCTTTAGCGCGGTGGCGCATGGGTCTGGCCGCTGGCCATGGCCAGACATTTCCGGGGGGAGATGAGGCATGGGTCTCGTCCGGTTCGCCCTCCGTTTCCCGCACACGTTCTATGTGCTTGCAGCATTCATCGTATTCATCGGCGCGATCGCCATTCGCACCATGCCGACAGACATCTTCCCCGAGATCGACATCCCGGTTGTGACGGTGATCTGGCAGTACACGGGCCTATCGACGCCGGAGATGGAGAACCGCGTCTCCACCTACGCCCAGTACTCGATCAGCTCCAACGTCAACGGCATCAAGGATATGGAATCGCAGACCCTGATGGGTCTTTCGGTGCAGAAGATCTACTTCCAGCCGGACGTCAACCTCGACCTGGCCATTGCGCAGATCGTGTCAGCGACCAACGCGATACGCTCCTTGCTGCCGCCGGGCATTCAGCCGCCGATCATCGTGCAATTCAACGCATCGAGCGTGCCGGTGCTCCAGCTCAGCCTAAAGTCCGATACGCTCAACGAGCAGCAACTCTACGACTTCGGCATCTATAACCTGCGCCAGCAGCTTGCGCCGGTCCACGGCGTGACGTTCCCGACGCCGGCCGGTGGCAAGTACCGCCAGATCATGGTCGACATCGATCCCGACAAGCTTCTCGCCCGTGGCCTGACGCCAAACGACATCGTCAATGCCGTCAACGCGCAGAATCTTACACTGCCGTCGGGCACGGCAAAAATGGGCAATACGCAATTTACGGTGCACTCGAACGCTACGCCGCTGACCATCGACGACCTCAACGACATTCCGGTCAAGGTGGCGCACGGCGCAACCGTATTCATGCGCGACATCGGTCACGTCCGTGACGGCTCGGCTGTGCAGCAGAACATCGTCCGCGAAGACGGGCGGCGCGCCGTGCTGCTCAGCGTGATCAAGAATGGCAACGCCTCGACATTGGACGTCGTCAATGGCGTGCGAACGGCTCTCGCTGTCGCCCGGCTAGGCGCGCCGGCGGGGCTCAGCATCAACGAGCTGTTCGATCAATCGGTGTTCGTGAAGAGTTCGGTCATCGGTGTCGCGCGCGAAGGCCTGATTGCCGCTGCGCTGACGGCCTTGATGATTTTGCTGTTCCTGGGATCGTGGCGATCGACTCTCGTGGTGATGATCTCCATCCCGTTGGCAATCCTGTCGTCGATAGCGGGCCTCTACTTCCTCGGCGAGACGCTGAACACGATGACCCTCGGCGGCCTGGCGCTGGCGATCGGCATCCTGGTCGATGATTCCACCGTCACGATCGAGAACACCCACCGCCTGCTTAGTGATGAACACATGCCGTTGCCAGAGGCGACGTTGCATGGGTCTGCGGAGATTGCCGTGCCGACGCTCGTGTCGACTCTGGCTATTGCGTGTGTGTTTACGTCGGTGGTGTTTCTGCAGGGCCCCGCGCGCTATCTGTTCACGCCGCTGGCACTTGCCGTCGTCTTCGCGATGTTTGCTTCATATGCCCTTTCGCGCACGCTGACACCCATCACCATCGGTCTCCTGCTGAAAGGGGAGTGGGGTACTGGCGCCGCCGAAAGGGACAGCCCACGCAAGCCGGGCGTGTTTGCGCGCTTCAATGCAGCGTTCGAGCGCGGCTTCGAGCGGATGCGTTCGGGCTACGCTGGATTGCTCGATGTGGTGCTATCGCATCGGTTCACCATCCCGGCCGTCATCTTGCTGGTTCTTTCGCTGGGCGCCGTGATGTTCACGCTGGTGGGGCGCGACTTCTATCCCGCCATCGATGGAGGGCGCATCCAGCTGCACGTGCGTGCCCCGGCCGGTACGCGCATCGAGACGACGGAGAGAATTTTCCAGGCGATCGAGGACAAGATTCGCGAAGTCATCCCGGACGCCGATCGCGACCGCATCGTCGACAACATCGGGCTGCCCGCGCGCGCATACAACCTCGCCTTCACGGATGGATCGACCATCGGCAGCAACGACGGCGTCATCATGGTGTCGCTCAAGGACGGACACGCGCCAACGGCGGGCTACGTCAGGAAGCTGCGGGAGGTTCTCCCAGCCGCGTTCCCGAATGTCACGTTCTACTTTCAGGCGGCCGACATCGTCACCCAGATCCTTAACTTCGGCCTGCCGTCGCAGATTGCGGTGCGTACTATTGGCTATGACAAGCAGAACAATTTGCGCGTCGCAAATGAGCTGCGCCGGCGGATATCCGCCATACCCGGTATTGCCGATGCCCACTTGCAGCAGGAAACCGACGCGCCGTCCTTCCTCGTCGATATTGATCGCACGCGTGCTGCTCAGCTGGGGCTGACGGCCAATCAGGTCGTCAGCAATCTCAACGTCAGTCTCAGTTCATCGCAGCAGGTTTCGCCGAATTTCTGGACGGATCCGTCGTCGGGGCGGCCATATTATATTGCCGTACAGACTCCCGAACACGAGATCGCCTCGACGAACGATCTCCGCAATACGCCGGTCTCGACCGGGATATCAACGACCGGCGATCCTGTTCCCGGAATGCTGAGCAACGTCGCAGCGCTGAAGCGCGATAGCCTGCCGACCAACTCGAACCAGTCGAACATCCAGCCTGTGTTCGACGTTTACGCCAGCGTGCAGGACCGCGACCTCGGTAGCGTTGCCAAGGAGATCCAGAAGGTCGTCAGCGATGCGCAGAAGCAGCTTCACCCGGGCAACTTTATCCAGGTGCTCGGCCAGATCGAGAGCATGAACAGTTCGTTCGCCAGCCTCGGGCTCGGCATCGTGTTTGCAGCCGTGATTGTCTATCTGCTGATGGTGCTCAACTATCAGAGCTTCGTTGATCCTCTCGTGGTCATTCTCGCGCTGCCGGCGACGTTCTGCGGCATCCTCGTGATGCTCTATGTGACGGGCACCACGCTCAACGTGCCCTCGCTGATGGGTGCGATAATGGCTATCGGTGTGGCCTCGGCGAACTCGATATTGCTCGTCACCTTCGCGCGTGACCAGCAGCTCACCGGCGTTCCGGCGCAACAGGCAGCGATCAATGCGGGCCGCACGCGTATCCGTCCGGTCCTGATGACGGCCGGCGCGATGATCGTCGGCATGATCCCGATGGCAATCGGTGCGCCGGGCGAGGAGCAGAATGCTGCGCTTGCACGCGCTGTTATCGGCGGCCTGCTGTTCGCGACGCCGACGACGTTGATCATCGTGCCCTATCTGTTCGCCCGGCTTCGCGGGCGTGCCGATGGAGAGACCCAGCACGGCGTGTTTGAGGGAGGTGTGTGATGGCGGAAGCTCGTGACCCGCAGGGATCCGACGGCGGCGGCACATCTATCCCCCGCCCCGGCGATAAGCGCCGCATCGCAGGCAAGGTGCTTGCAGCATGTGCCGTGGCGCTGCTGGCCGGCGGCTTGGGGGTTGGCGCGTGGAATGCCCGGGATGAGTGGAGCCGGGCGCAGAGCGCGGCAAAGCAGCAACGCGACTTCGTTCCGAAGGTCCAGGTGGCGCGCGTGCAGGATGCCGGTGCGACGATAGCCATATCGCTGCCGGGGACCACGCAAGCTTTCACGACGGCCAACATCTTCGCCCGGGCGAGTGGCTACATCGACAAGCGCAATGTCGACATCGGCGATGTGGTCCGAGCGGGTCAGGTTCTGGCCCAAGTCACCGCTCCCGAGCTTGATCACCAGATCGAGCAGGCGAAGGCCACGCTGGAGCAGAACCGGGCAACCTTGAGGCAGGCGCAGGCCAACCGCGATCTGGCGCAGATAACCTGGAATCGCGACCGGCCGCTCGTCGCCGAGGGCTGGACCACGCGCCAGCAGGGTTCTATCGATCAGCAGAATCTCTCGGCGCTCGATGCTTCCGTAAGCGCGGCAAAGGATTCAGTGTCGGCGCAGGAGGCGCTGTTGCGCACACTCGGTCAACAAAAGGCATACCAGACCGTCGTCGCGCCCTTTGACGGTGTTGTCACACAGCGCAACATCGACGTTGGGTCATTGGTGCAGGCGGACGCGACGGCAGGCACCTTCATGTTTACGTTGATGCAGACCGGTGTGATCCGTACGTTCGTCTACGTGCCGCAGGATCAGGCGGTGGGCGTGGGCCCTGGCGTAGAGGCGGCTGTTCACGTCCCAGAGCTTCCGGGGCGCTCTTTCCCAGGCACGGTGACACGCATAGCCGATGCTCTGCAGCCTGACACGCGCACGCTGCTGACAGAGATCGACGTCCCCAATCCGGACGGGGAGCTGCTTCCCGGCGTCTACTGCAGCGTCGAGCTTCAAATCCCGCGCAAGCAGAAGCGCTTCGTCATTCCATCCGATGCCATCGTCTTTGACGGTAACGGGCTGCATGTGGCCGTGCTGGAGGACGGCGTGGCGCGCTTCCGCAACGTCCAGATCGTGCACGACTTCGGGACCACGGTCGAGGTGGACGAGGGCATCAAGTCGGGCGACATGGTCATACGGACGCCGGCCGTCAATCTCGCGGACGGAAGCCGGGTCGAGGCCTCGCCGGTCCGGGAAGCGGAGAAATAGGCCGATGCCTCGTGATGCCAATTCGTTGGGATCCGCGATATACGTGCCGGCGGCGCAAGGGTGCATCGAATGCCACCGCCCCGTTTAACCATCTCCGGCACGTTCGCTGGATTTAGGGGCAGGCCCGAGTAGCACTCAAGCGACCCGCGGGCTTGGCGCCCGCCGAGGCGTGCAACGGGTGGTGATGCGATGACTGAAACTGCAATGAAGTGGGCCGAGGTCGATATTCATCGGTTTGGGCAGCAGCCTCAGTGCATCAAGCACAGTCTCCACCAGCATCCGCTGTTCTCGACGGAGGCGCTGGGGCGGCTAATCGAGCTGACCGACCGCAACAACTATTACGTTAACACGATGGATATCACCTCCCACAACGCGCGCTCGCGCCGGGAGGGTGAGATCCGCGGCCTGTCGGGCGTCGACGCGATCGACGCGGTGGCCAAGGGACGTCTTTGGATACTGCTGCTACAGCCGGAAAAGTTCGTGCCCGGGTACGCCAAACTGGTCCGCGAGATCTACGAGGAAATGGCCGCCAACGTGCCGGGCTTCGAGCCCTTCGGCGAAAAGATCTCGATCCTCATCTCCTCGCCGCGCATCCAGGTTTACTACCATTGCGATGTCCCCGGACAGACGCTCTGGCAGGTGCGGGGCAGCAAGCAGGTCTACGTATATCCCAACCAGGCGCCCTGGATTCACCAGCCATCGTTGGAACGGATCATGCTCGGGGAGAAGCACGAGATCTCGATGCCGTACGAGCAGAAATTCGATCAGGCCGCCAACGTCTATGACCTGCAACCCGGCGAGATGCTGCACTGGCCGCTGAACGCGCCGCACCGCATCGTCAACAATGATTGCCTCAACATCTCCTTCACGACCGAGCACTACACGCGGGACATTCGCCGCTCGTTCATCGTGCATTGCGGGAACGGAGTCCTGCGACACCAGCTGGGGCTCAAGGACAAGCCGCTGAGCCAGCAGATCGGGGGCGTCAACTACTGGAGCAAGGCTGCGGTCGCGGCCGCCTGGAAGTTTTCAGGCATGCAGAAGAAGCGCCGCCAGACCTTTAAAGTGGACTTCACGGTGGATCCATCCGCCCCCGATTGTGTGCGCTCCATTCCCGCGTACGAATTCAGCAAGTAACCGCACCATGGCTGCGCCGGACAGGGCGAACGTCGAATTGACGCTCGTGACGTCGCTCGAAGGCTTGAGCGCGCTCGAGCCGCATTGGCGGCTGTTGGAAAGCGCGGCGGGGAATACGCGCCCGGTCTTCTTTCAGTCCTTCGCGTGGAACCGCTTCGTTGCGGAAAGGCGGCGCGAGCACGATGGCGACAATTTCCTGTCGCCGCTGATAGCCGTGTGGTCGCGCGGTGGTCGCCCCATCGGCATTCTGCCGCTCGCCATCGTCAAGGCCGGCGGCTGCCGCGTGGCTATGACGCTCGATGATCCCTACGGGCAGTTTTCCTGCATCCTCGTCGACGCCGAGGAGAACGTCGAGGCGCTGGTCGCCCTTCTGATCGCAAGGCTGAGACAGGACCGTCTGGTGGATGTGCTCAAGATCAGCAAGGTGATCCCGACGTCGCCGCTCTATGCCGCGCTTGGCACCTTCAATATGCGGCAGCTGGTCGAGCACGGCACGGCAGTGATCGACATTCGTGAGTTCGATGACGCGCAGTCCTATCGCGCGTCATTGTCGAAGCGGGCCCGCCGCGCCCAGCGGAACAGTTGGAACCGCTTGAACCTGGCCGGCACTCCTGAGACACGCGTCATCGAGGATCGGACGGAACTGGCCGACATCATCCATCGCTCGATCGAGCAGCGTTATGATTGGATGAAGGCGCTGGGCAAGACTGCGCCAGCGTTCCGCGATCCGGCCTACGTGGCGACACTGAATGCGCTGGCTGAGCATGCGCCTTCGGACGTACGGCTCATCGGATTCGAATTCGCGCTTTCAGGCGAGCCGCTAGCGCTCCAGTGGGGCTTCCTCCACGCCAACCGCTATTACGCGTATATAGCGTCCCGCAGCCTTGAGCACGACGAACTCAGTCCGGGCCGTCTCCATCTGGAAGCCATCGTGGCGGACTGCATCGGCCGCGGTGTCGAGATCGTCGAGCTAATGTCCCCTGCCAATCAGTACAAGCTTCAGCTCGGCGGCGAGATCGTGCCGATTACCGATTTCGAGATGCCTCTGACGTGGCGCGGCTACGCGCTGATCGAAGTCTGGCGCCGGCGTATCAGGCCCGGGATAAAGTCTGGCTACGAAGCGCTGCCTACAGCGTTGCGGCGGCGGATCAACGAGGTCTTTCATCGCGCGCCCGGGCCGGAAGAGCGGACGGTCGGCGAGGCCTGACCCGAAGCGGGAGTTCACTGATTGGCGCGTTGTCGTTTGCCTCTTTATCGGCCGGCTGGCTGCTCGTGCACGAATGCCGGAGATAAGTCGCTGGCATGCTCCACCAGCCCGCCATCGTGATTGAGCAGGACGACGTATGCGTCGACCATCGTGTCTACCGAGTACTTCTTGGAAAGCGCCCGCCCGCGCGTGGTCATCTCTGCAATCGCATGTCCGCCGGCGAGGGCGTCAGTGACTGCGCGGTGAAACGCTCCTGTGTCCTCGACGTCAACGAAGATCGCGCATGGGGCGCCATCGATGGACAGCACTTCGCGGAGCACGGTCAGGCCGTTAGTGACGACAGGCACGCCGGCTTGTGCAGCCTCCACGGGAGCAAGCCCGAAGCTCTCCGCCTTCGATGGGAACACGAACGCATCGAGGGCGGCGAGGAAGTCGCCCACCTGCTGCGGTGACATTTCGCCGGCGAAGTGGAGGCGGTCGGCGCACTTGAGCTGCGCTGCCAACGCTTCCAGCGCCGTGCGGTCCTGGCCTTGTCCGGCCAACGCGAGATGCCAGCCGTTCTCTCGCGCGAGCAGTCGAATAGCGGCGGCCTGGTTCTTTTGCGGATGCAGGCGCGCGACGCAACCGAGCACGGTCGCATCGGCAGGCAGAGCGAATTTCTCGCGGGCGGAGACTTTGTCGAGATTGCTCGGCTTGCAGCCGAAGCCGTGGTCGATCCTGACGACCTTCTTGCCGTACCAGCGCGGATAGCGGCGGATCTCGACCTCGGATTCGGCTGAGTTGATGACGATCTTCGAATAGACGGGCAGGGTGCCGACGAGCACATCCGCCAACTCGAGAGGGCGAGAAAGCTGCGTGGAGGAGGTGGTCCGCGTCGCGATCACATTGGAGATGCCTGCTGCCTTGGCGACAGGCCCGGCCAGGATATTGCTGTAATGCTGGAAGGTGCACACGGCGTGAGGCCGCAGATCGCGGTAGTAGCGCCACAGGCGCCATAACAGCTTCAGCCCGCCGATCGGCCCGCGGGGGCGTTCGGATGCGCAGAAAAACGTGTTTGGCAGGGCATCGAGCGTCTCCGTTCGGCGGTAGAGAAACGCATGATGCACCTCGAAGCCGCGTGCCGTCAGTCCCTCGCCGATGAGACGCGAGATCTCCTGTGCACCGGCGGCCTCCGACTGGGTCTGCACCATGACGATGCGCTTCGGCCGGTCGCGATCGCCGGGCTCCGAGAGCGGCTCGGCGCCGGGCTTCTGGAGGAGTATAAACGGTGAGGGATCGATGCCCACAGTTCGGCGGCAGGCATACGTGACGGCGACCGCGGTGATGATCGATGCGATTGTCCATGCGGCGGCTGCACCTTCGGTACCGAACAGCGGAGCAAGGACCAGCATGAGCGCGATCCGGCCGAGAAAGCCCCACCAGATGATGCGTGCATAGACGCCTTCGTGGCCAGTCTGCTGCAGGAAGATCGGCGCAGGGCCGCTCAAAGTCGTGGCGGCCGTTCCGACGCTTAGGATCAGCAGGGCTGGAAGCTGTTCGGCGTAGACGGCGCCGAATATGGAAAGGAGGAGATGCCCGAACAGGGCGATGACGATGAGTCCGCCGACGACCAGCACCAGCGTGAGCAGGGCGATCGAGCGCGAAAGCGCGACCAGTTCTTCGCGCTTGCCGGCGAAATATAGGGGTGCGATCCGGCGGCGAGCATAGCTGGCCATGCCGCTCGACACGCGCGCGAAAATATTGGCGACGCGTGTTGCCGCAAAATAGGCGCCGGCGGCGACCGGGCTGATGAGGACACTGACGATGACGACGTCTAGATACTGGCTCGATGCCTCGACGATGGCGGCAGCCCACATCCTGAGGCCTCTCGCGCGCCACTCTTTGGGGCGAAGCTCGATCGGCGACTGTCGGACGGCGGCCGGCGCATAGAGATAGACGGACGTCATCTGCGCGGCGAACACCGTGAATTGCACGCAGGCCGCGACGATCAGCAGGCCAGTGGCCGTGTGCCAGCCGTCCGGCAGGATCGGCGCCGCGATGGCCATCAGCACGAGCAGCCGCCACGTCACGTCGGCGCTTCCCTGGCCGATCATGTAGCCAACGATGTTGTGGCTCGAGTTCGTCCCGAAATGGCTGAGGGCTTGGCTCACGATGAACAGGCTAGCCGCCGCGGCGATGACGAAGTCATGGTCGAGCAACTCATTGCCGAGCAGGAACAATGATGCGACGAGCAGGCTGGCGGCGAGGGTGACTGCGAGGCCGAAGATCACCGCGCCCCGCGCGAGGCCGTGCTGGCCCTTGGTAGTGTATTCGGCCCATGTCCTGACGATCAGCGTCTCCTGGCCGATGCCGGACAGGACTGCCAGGAATGAAGCCGCACTGAACCACGCCGAGAAGCGTCCGAATTCTTCCGGCCCGAGCCAGCGCGCGGCCACTGAGAACATGGCGAACGAGATCACCGCACCGACCGCCGTGATTCCCATAGTCACGGAGGTGCCGCCCAGCGTCTGGCGTAGAGCCGACATCTCGGAGAGACGTTGGATTTGCTTCAGCACATTGTTTCTCTGAGGCCGGGTTTGTTTGAGGCGGGCGGCGGCGTAGTCCCGTAGGCTATCGGTGTACCCGGCCATGCGGCACGGCTCTCAGGAGTAACGGGCGCAGGATAGCGTTAGCGGCGGTGGGCCCTTGGGTAGATATGACTGCGTCATATTGGCAATGGCTCGCAACGTGGTACGCCTTCGATAGTGACAGCACCTGTGTGGGTTATTGCACTAGCACAGACCGACGGAGCGCCTCCAACAGACGCCGCTGTTAGTTAAGCGGATGGCTGCGGCCGGCTGTCAGTCATTATCGCGCGGGTCTTGCTCACTGCGGCCGAAATCGGGATGCGGCCGTGACACGACATAGACGGCTGAGGCCAGCATGACTGCAGCGACGCTAACGCCCAACCAGAGGTCGGGGTGGGCTCCGGCGTAGAACACAGCAAAGCCGATACTCATGCCGATGCACGCCATCAACTTGGACTGCGGCGAGATTGCACCCTGCTCGCGCCAGCTGCGAAGCGGATGACCGAAACGGGGATGGTCGAGCAGCCACCTTTCCCAGGCGGGCGAAGACCGGGCGAAGAAGCCTGCCGCTAAGATCAGGAAGATCGTCGTCGGCATCAGCGGCAGCACCGCACCGATTGCACCCAACGCAACCATGAGGCAGCCCAGGCTGAAGTAGAGATAGCGACTCATGTCTTCTGTCCTGGCGGGCTTGGCAGATCAGCGTTGGCCGGTTCAGCTAACCGGCGTCTATCGCTGGCAGGCCTCATCTACTAGTCTCAACTCTAGGAAACTTCCTCCGGAGCTGGGATGCGTTCCGCCGACGCGGGCAACATTGCTTCGACAAGCGCGTGCACCCGATTGAATGCCGTCCGCGCTGCGGCAAACAACTGCTCCTCTTCAGCGTCGGAGAGAGAAACCGCATCGAGCGCCGTCGTGAATTTGCGCCAGCTGAGACCGCGCCCCTCGGGTGCAGCAGCCAGGTGGCGCGCACCAAATTTGTCATCGAAGCCGAGCCGCGCAGCCGCCTTGAGCAGAAGCGCTGCTCCGAGGTTGGAGCCTTCCGCGACGTATAGCCAACCGATGGCGGTAGGAATGTCGGCATCGGCAAGGTGGGAGTTGCTTGCCTCGACGGCTGAAGGGGCGGCGCCCACATCAGCGAGATCTTGGGCAGCGGCATCGAGCCGTGCACGTGTCGCGAGGTCTGGAAAGAGCTGCTGCAACTCGGCTCGGTCGTAGAGCGCCCGGATATCGCGGTGGAATGCGTGCTGCACCAGGAGGAACGAGGCGTACCTTTCGCGCGACGCGAACGGCTCAGCCGCCATGATCCGGCGATCGAGCTTTTCATGCGTCTCGGCAGTGGCCTCCTTGAGGCGGCGCCAGCGGCCGGAGGGTTCTGCGGGGATGGTATCGTCGGTCATGGATTTAGAATTCCCTCTAGATCGTCCCAATACCATACGCCAATTGTCAGCTTTTTGGGAACTGGGCGCGCTGCCTTCGGCCGAGCCGGTCCGGACAGTCCGATTCCACCACTCTTTAATGCTTACCGGCCATGCTGACGTTTAAGGAAAGTTGTGTGAATTGCATGTCGCTGCCGCAGCGATTTCCCGAGCCACAGGCACCCCTGCCGGGTCGTCGGATTCGGGCATGAAAAGTCGGCGGTAACCTGCTGAAAGACGAGGATCGCTCGTGCTCTGAATGAGGAGAAAGGACGGCGACGGCCAACCGGCTTCTCGCCACTTTCTGCATTCATTAAGGGCCTTCGACGAGCGCTGGGAGTGATGATGCTGCGTTGGTTTGCAGTTGCAGGATTTCTTGGAGGCATCGGAGCCGCGGGGGCCGAACCGATCCGCATGTCCGCTGCCGATATCAAGCAGGTCATGCAACCGGGCGCTGTCCTCGCCATCGATACGCCTCTTCGTACTGTGATCCCCGTCAAGGTCGACTCCAGCAGCATGGTATCGGCCGAGGCCGGCGCACTCGGGTTGACGCTCGGAGCCCTCAAGGACCGCGGCCGGTGGTGGGTCGATAACGACCAGCTCTGCATGAAATGGTTTCGCTGGTTCGACGCCAAGCCGCGCTGCATCACCTTGCACCGCGAGGGTACTCGCGTCCGTTGGTATGAGAACAGCGGCGAGTCCGGCACGGCAACAATTACCGAAGCACCGACCGCGGTAGCCGCCGAGCCTCGCGCATTGGAGCCGCGGCAGCCAAAGAAGGTCGTCGAGCTGGTGTCGGCAGAGCGCCGGCCCGCAGTGGTTGAAACGCGTGAGCCCAGCATCGCGCCTGAAGTGATCAATCGCCGGACCGACATTGCCGACGAAGGCATCACTTCATCGCCGACGGCAATGCCTGAGCGGGAGCGGATGCCGATCAATGCCGGTGCCGCCGAGGCACTCCGCGCGCCGCCTGCAAAGATCCGCGAGCCCGAGGAGCCGCGCCGACAGGCCGCAGCCATTCAGCCCACGATCAAGAAGCCTTTCCCGGCTGCGAAGTCAGCAAAGGTCGCTGCGGCAGTGCGCAAGCCCGTCGCCAAGGCGACGGCTGCAACATCCACGGTCGCGCTTACCTCGTTCCGCGTGTCGCGCGTCGTCGATGGGGACATCCTTAACGTCCGCAGTGGACCGTCGGAGTACCACGACGCTGTGGGATCAATTCCGGCGCGGGGCCGCGGCGTTCAGATCATCGGCGAGTGCCGCGATCTCTGGTGCCCAATCCGCCATGGCAATCTCAAGGGCTGGGTGAACCGCTACTACCTCGCCGAGGATGCCGGACAGGCAACCTTCTCCAAGCGCTAGAGCGTGGGGCAATGGCTTCACACTTCCATAACCACGCACTTTGAAATTCTTTCTAAGCAATTTATCCGGCGGCCTGCGTTGCACGCGGGACCGGTGCAATTAGCCCAATAAAAGCGCGCAAATTCGGCGCGCTGTCTGTCGGGTACCGCTCGCGCGAGCGTTAATGCGCGTATTCAAATTATCAACACATGGCAGCCGAACCTGGGTCGTGGCCCGCTGCCTTGTCCGCTTCGGGGGACGATGGGGCGCTGAGGCTGTCGTTGTGGTCCGACTTATGCAGATTTCGCTGCAATGCCTCGATCCGGTCTTCCGCATGGAGACTTGGGACAGGGAGCGGCCCAGTTTGGAACGGGGCGCGACGGGTTGGCCCGGAGGGCCGCACAGGTGTACGAGTTTGCGAGTAGAGTAGTCGGCCATGGTTGAGAGCATTCGCGCACTGAGACGCGAGGACGTTCCTGCCGTGGCGGGGCTGTTCTCGCGCATCTTCCTGAAGAGCAGCGCTCCGCCGCGTCCGGCGCTGGCGAGCTACCTGGGCGAGATACTTCTCTCATCACCGGACGGAAGCGGCGAGCACCGTTCGCGCGTCTTCGTCGATGCCGCGGGCAAGGTCAGCGGCTTCATCGGCATATGGCCGCGGCGGATGGTGCTCAACGGGCGCCCGATCGAGACGGCCGCCGCCGGCTCGATGATGGTGGATCATCCGGAGAAGCATCCTACTGCGGGTGCACGATTGCTGCGTGCATTCCTCGCGGGGCCCCAGGATCTTTCATTCAGCGAAACGGCCAACGGTATCTCGCAACGGATGTGGGAGCGTGTCGGAGGTGAACGGCTGCCACTCGCCAGCCTCGACTGGCTGCGCGTGCTGCGTCCGGCCGGCCTTTTCGTGGCCTCGGCTGCGCGGTCGTTCCGGCCGGCTTGGGGCTTCCGACCAGTTGCGAGTGGGATGGATCGGGTGATCGAGGTGGCCGGTCTCAATCCGAAGCTGTCCGAGCTTCACGCCGGCTTTACGAGCAAGGACGCATCGCCCGTTGAAATCGCCAAAATCATCCCGAAGCTGAGCGAAAGTTACGGTTTGCGCCCGGATTGGCAGTCGCCGGATCTCCCGCTCCTGTTACAGCATGCGCAATTGAAGGAGCGCTACGGCGAGCTAAGCCGTCGTATCGTCTACGCGCGCAATGGCGATCCAGTCGCGTGCTATCTGTTCTACGCGAGGCGCGGAGACATAGCGCGCGTGCTGCAGGTACTAGCGCTGCCTGGAAGCGCTTCCATCGCGCTCAACAGTCTCTTTCATCGTGCTGCGGAACTGGGCTGCGTCGCCGTGCGCGGTAGGACGGATCCCGCCATGTTCGACGCGCTCGTCGCAAACCGCTGCGTCTTCTACCACGGTTCGGCGATGGTTCTGCATGCGCGGGACAAGGCTCTACTCGAGGATGTTCGTCAGTCGCGCTCACTGCTCACCGGGTTGGCCGGTGAATCGTGGAATCGACTGATCGGTGGAAGATTTGCGTAACTGGGCGCTGAGCGCCGGAGCAACAGCATGTGCGGAATAGCAGGATACTACAGATTGCCGATCTCGCCCCGCGAGCAGCGGCCGCTGCTGGAGCGCATGATCGGTACGCTTGCACATCGTGGCCCGGACGGTAGCGGCACCTATATCGACGGCGATGTCGGCCTCGCGCACGCACGGCTCAGCATCATCGATGTCAGTGGCGGCCGCCAGCCGATGTGCAATGAGGACGGCAGCGTCTGGATCACGTTCAACGGCGAGATCTTCAATTATGTCGAGCTGCGCGATGAGCTGATCTCCCGTGGCCACGTGTTCAAGACGAAGTCCGATACGGAGGTGATCGTTCATCTCTATGAGGAGCGCGGGCCCGACTGCGTCGAGCTGCTCAACGGCGATTTTGCGTTCGCAATCTGGGACCAGAAGCGGCAGCGCCTGATGCTTGCGCGCGATCGGGCCGGAGTGAGGCCGATCTATTACACCGAACGCGACGGAGGGATCGTCTTCGGGTCGGAGGTCAAGGCGCTGCTGGAGGTGCCTGGCATCGACGTCGAGATCGATCCGATTGCGCTCGACCAAATGTTCACGTTCTGGTTTCCGCTGGCGCCACGCACGCCCTTCAAGGACATCTTCGAGCTGCCGCCGGCGCATGTGCTGCTTGCTTCCCCACAAGGCGTGACGACACGGCGCTACTGGCAATTTTCCTACCCCGACGCTGCCGATGACCGTCCGGCTTCGGCCGCGGAGGAATCGCGGCTGACGGAGGAGGTCCGCGCTCTTCTGCTGGACGCCGTGCGGATCAGACTGCGGGCGGACGTGCCTATCGGCGCGTACCTCAGCGGCGGCCTTGACTCATCCATTACCACCGCGGCCATCCGCAGCTTCGTGCCCGACCAGCTTCGCTCTTACTCCGTGGCGTTCGAGACCGCCGAGTACGACGAAAGCATGTACCAGGAGGAGATGGTCGCGGCGCTTGGGCTTCGTCACTCGGTCACCGTCTGTCGCGACGAGGATATCGCCAACGTCCTGCCCGAACTGATCCGGCACACGGAGCGGCCGATCATGCGTACGGCGCCTGCGCCGATGATGCTGCTGTCGCGCCTGGTGCGTGAAGATGGCACCAAGGTCGTCATGACCGGCGAGGGTGCCGACGAGGTGTTTGCCGGATACGACATCTTCAAGGAGGCGAAGGTTCGCCGCTTCTGCGCAGCACAACCGGGCTCGCGCCTGCGTCCGCTGCTCCTGCGGAAGCTCTATCCTTATATGCCGCGCATTCAGGGTCAGTCGCAACGCTACCTGGAAGCGTTCTTCGGGGGCGGGCAGGCATCGCTCGACGATCCGCTCTACTCGCATCTGCCGCGCTTCCGTACGAGTGCGGGGGCGAAGGCATTCTTTTCGCCTGAACTTCGCCGCGAGATCGGCAGCTATGACGCGGTCGCCGACCTGCGCGATCAACTCCCGCGGGACTTCATGCGTTGGCACCCATTGTCTCAATCGCAGTACCTCGAAAGCGCCTACCTTCTGCCCGGCTACATTCTCTCCTCGCAGGGCGATCGCGTCGGTATGGCCAACGCCGTCGAGGGCCGCTTCCCCTTCCTCGATCACCGGCTGATGGAACTCGCCGCGCGCATTCCGCCGCGCTTGAAACTGAAGGGCCTCACGGAAAAGCACATCCTGCGACGCAGCGTCGAGGACATGCTGCCGCCGGGCATTGCCAAGCGGACCAAACAGCCGTACCGCGCGCCGGAGAGCCGGGCGTTCCTGCGTTCGCGCGTCGGTGCCGCCGTGCTGGATCATATGTCGGCGCCCAACGTGAATGCTGCCGGCTACTTCGACAGCGGCCTGGTGCAGCGCCTCGTCGCGAAGTGCGAAAAGCTTTCGTCGACCGGTTTCAGGGACAACCTGGCATTCGTCGGCATCCTTTCCACGCAGGTATGGCACGAGACCTTCGTTAACGGCCTCAAGGGGCGACGTGGCATGGCCGTTGCTAATCAGATGTTGAGTGCCTTGCGCAGCGGAGCTTCCGCCACGCCGGCACATGACAGTCAATAGACAGGTGAGACGGCCATGACCAACCAGATCAAAAAGCAGATCCGCGAGTTCATCGAGACGAGTTTTCTGTTCCGCGAGGGACGCGAGACGCTGGCGGACGATCAGTCGCTTCTGGGCGAGGGCCTGATCGACTCCACCGGCATTCTCGAACTGGTGTCCTATCTCGAAACCGGGCTCGGCGTTGTCGTCGAGGATCACGAGATCGTGCCGGAAAACCTCGATTCCATCAGCAAAATTGCCGCCTACGTTGCGGCCAAGACGTCAGCTCAGACGATCACTGCTATCGCCGTCTGAGGCTTGTCCCGCGCGCGCTGTATGAATACCGGAGGGAACCCAGCCATGCGCTTCGAACAGTTTCTGCGTGAGAGCGCCAAACGTTTTCCCGACAAGACTGCTCTGGTCGCCACGCCGCGACGCCTGACTTATAGCCAACTCGATGACCTCTCCGACGAGCTGGCACAAGGGTTGGTCAATCGCGGCATTGGACGTGGTGATCGTGTTGTCCTGTTCCTGGACAACAGTGCCGAGGCGGTTGTCTCGATATTTGCTGTTCTGAAGGCAGGGGCTGTCTTCTGCCCGGTCAACCCTTCGACCAAGGCGGACAAGCTCGCATACATTCTCAACAACTGCCGCGCGAGCGCGCTGATCACGCAGCAAAAGACCGTTCGCGTTGCCGACGAGGCTGTGGCGGCTGCTCCGTCGGTCTCTTTGACGGTTGTCGTCGATGGAGATTCGGCGCCCCAGGGCGATAACTTTGCGCACATGGGTGACGTGCTGGCGGTGCCGGAGTTCGGGTTGCTGAAGGGCGCCCCCGGCATCGAGATCGACCTCGCGATGCTGGTCTACACATCGGGCTCGACCGGGTTTCCGAAGGGCGTGATGATGACGCATCAGAACGTCGTCGCTGCCGCCACCTCCATAACGACCTACCTCGAGAACACCAGCGACGACATCATTCTGAACGTGCTGCCGATCGCGTTCGACTACGGGCTCTACCAGGTGCTGATGGCGGTGAAGGTCGGCGCCACTCTCGTGCTGGAGAAGTCCTTTGCGTTCCCGCAGGTGATCCTCGCGCGCGTTGCCGAGGAGAAGGTCACCGGACTTCCCTTGGTGCCGACGATGGCGGCGATCCTCATCGCGCAGCGCAACCTGGAACCGGGTGCGCTGCCGCACCTGCGCTACATCACAAACACTGCGGCTGCGCTGCCGCCTACGCATATCGAGCGGCTGCAAGCGCTGTTTCCGCATGTCGCGCTCTATTCGATGTACGGCCTCACCGAATGCAAGCGCTGCACCTGGCTGCCGCCGAACGAGCTCAAGAACCGGATCTCATCGGTCGGCGTCGCCATCCCGGGCACCGAGGCCTACGTTGTCGACGATCAGGGCAACCGTGTTGCTCCGGGCGTTGTTGGCGAACTTGTCATCCGCGGGCCGCACGTGATGAAGGGCTACTGGGAGAATGCGGAGGCTACGGCACGCGCGCTACGCCCCGGCCCGCACGAGTGGGAGCGGGTGCTTTACACCGGAGACCTTTTCCGCACCGACGACGAGGGCTTCCTCTATTTCGTCGGGCGCAAGGACGACATCATCAAGTCGCGCGGCGAGAAGGTTGCGCCGAAGGAAGTCGAGAACATCATCTATGCGTTGCCGGGCGTGGCCGAGGTGGCAGTGATTGGTGTGCCCGATCCCATACTCGGCCATGCGATCAAGGCTGTCGTGGCCAGAGAGCAGGGGGCCGACATCGGCGAAACCGACGTCGTGCGGCACTGCGCGCGCTTCCTCGAAGACTATATGGTTCCGAAGTTCGTCGAGTTCCGGCCGTCGCTGCCGAAGACGGAATCCGGAAAGATCAGCCGTCGCCTCGTTGCCGAAGCTCAAGCCGGACAATCGCACCATGCAAATCGCTGAATCAAAGAAAGCTGGGTCGGCTGCGTTTTCAGCAGACAGCCTGCGCCTCGATCTGGTCAAGGCCACCCAGGCCATAACGGACGGGATCCGCGAACAGGTGCTGCGTCGACTGCGTCGCCGCGGCGCGATCATCGGATTGTCGGGCGGCATAGACTCGAGCGTTACAGCGGCGCTGTGCGTCGAGGCTCTGGGTGCTGAGAACGTGCTCGCCGTTCTGATGCCTGAAAAGGATTCCGATCCCGAGAGCACGAGACTCGGACGGCTCGTCGCCGAGACGTATGGCATGAGCTACGTCGTCGAGGACATCGCGCCGACGCTCGCTGCTGCAGGCTGCTATGAGCGCCGCGATGCCGCAATCCGCCGGCTTTTTCCCGACTACGGCCCGGCCTGGAGTTGCAAGGTCGTCCTGTCCAACGCGCTGCACGGCAACAGCTACAGCCTGACGAAGCTCGTCGTCGAGGACCCAGCCGGCACGCGCAGTGAGACGCGGATGCCTCTCGCCGTCTATCAGGGCGTTGTGGCGGCGACCAACATGAAGCAGCGCACCCGTAAGCAGCTCGAATACTATCATGCCGACCGCCTCAACTATGCGGTCGCGGGTACGCCAAACCGCCTCGAGTACGACCAGGGCTTCTTCGTCAAGAACGGCGACGGTGCTGCCGACTTCAAGCCCATAGCTCACCTGTTCAAGACGCAGGTCTATGAGCTTGCCGAGCACCTCGGCGTTCCGTCAGAGATCTGCAAGCGCCCTCCGACCACCGACACGTGGTCGCTCGCGCAGACGCAGGAGGAGTTTTATTTCGCGCTACCCTATCAGCAGATGGATCTATGCCTTTACGGACTGGATCACGGCATTGCCGCAGCCGACGTGGCCGTCGCGACGCGCCTGACGCGGGAGCAGGTCGAAGTCGTATGGCGGGACATCGAAGCCAAGCGCAAGGCGACGCGCTACCTTCATGAAGCGCCGCTGCTGATCGAGACGGATGATGGACGGGCCGCTTTGAGCGCCTGAAGTTCTGCGGCGTCTGAGCTACGCGCGAAGGAGGCTTGCCGCACCTAACAATGCCGCGTGCCTGCGGGTGATGACGAAGGTCGGAACCTCTGCGAGCCAGCCGCTGAAGCGGCCCTTGTCCTCGAAGCGCGAACGAAAGCGCGAGCGCGCGAACGCCTCGCCGAGCTTCGGCACGATCCCTCCTGCGATATATATGCCCCCGCGCGCGCCGATCGTCAGCGCGAGGTCTGCTGCGACGGTGCCTAGCATGGCACTGAACATCGCCACGGCCTCGCTCGCGTAGCCGCAGGTGCCGGCAGCACCCGCCTCCGTGATTTGCTCGGCCGAAAGGTCAGCCGGCGCCTTGCCATCGACCTCACACAGGGCTCGATAGAGGTTGACGAGGCCCGGTCCCGACAGCACGCGCTCGGCCGAAACATGGCCGAAACGCTGACGGAGTACATCGAGCACTGCGCTCTCGTGCGCGTCGGCCGGCGCCATCGTTACGTGACCGCCTTCGCCCGGCACCGCGTGATAGGTGCTACCGGCGCTGATCGCTGAGCCGACGCCAAGGCCAGATCCCGGTCCCACAACGCCCATAGGTGCGCCCGGCACGACCTCGCCGCCGCCGATCTTTTGCACGTCAGAGGCACCGAGGTGCGGCAGTGCCAGGGCGTTGGCGTGAAAGTCGTTGATGACCTGCAGATCCTCGACGGCGAGCCGCTGTCTCAACTCGCGGATGGAAAACGCCCACGCGTTGTTGGTGAATGCAACGCGATCAAAGCCGGGCGTTGTCGCAACGGCCAGAATTGCGCTTGCGATGGCGGCGGACTCGATGCCGGCGAGATAGGTCTCGATGGCCTCTGCTATGGTGTCATGCGATGCGCACAGGAGATCGGCGCCGTGCGAGAGCACGCCGCGGCCGTTGACCAAAGCAAAACGCGCGTTGGTGGCGCCGATGTCGCCGACCAGATGAACTGCCATGAACCGAGATCTGTCAACGAGGGTAGACGAGGGACGCTAATCCCACGGAGATACGGGTCAAGCATAACGCAGCTCGAACACCGCGGTCATAACTCTCAGGCTCCGCATCTGGTTTCCGTCGGCGATTTAATAAGAGACAAAAGCCGGCGAACCAAGGTGCTGCGCACCCCACCGGGGCGCCAGCAAAAAAGCCGCCGCGGTGTTGCCGCGACGCCTTCTTTGATTGCGTGTTCAGGCGGTGTCAGTTGACGCGCGTGACCTCGACGAGATTGTCCGAGAAGGTCGGGGCGCGTCCGATGCTCGACCAGGCATCCGACGAGATCGAGTTGACCGATCCGTCCGAGCGGTTGAGCGAGCGCCAGTAGCCGAGCGTGGCTACGACGATGCCCGGATTGACGTCGTCCGTCACCCGCGCAACGCCTTCGAAGTTTCCGCGCGAGTTGGCCACGCGCACGGGATCGCCTTCGCGGATGTTGCGTGTCTCGGCATCGGCGGGCGAGATCAGCACGTACTGCTCGCCCTGGATGCGAACCTTGTGCGGCTCGTTCGCGTAGCACGAGTTGAGGAACGCGTGGCTCTTGGGCGAGATGATGTTGAGCGGATAGAGCTTCGCCAGTTCGGGGTTGGTCTCAGGAGATTCGCGCACCGGCTGATAGCCTGGCAGTGGATCAATCGGCGATCCGTCCTGCTGGCCGTCATACATTGCGCGGAACGGGCCGGCGACGAAGTTCTTCGCGTCGTTGAGAAGCATCTCGACCTTGCCCGACGGCGTCGGGAAGTTTCCGTTGGCGTGCGGCGCGCGGTCATCGGCGGTGCCGACGTTGATGCGGAAGTAGCCGTGCTGCTTGAAGTAATCCATGTCGATGCCGGACATCTTCGCATCGTTCCACTGGATGTAAGCCGCGCACAGCTCGCTGTCGGTCATTTTGAAGACCGGCTCATCGAAGCCCATCTCCGTCGCGAGGAGGCGCCACATGTCGCTCGTCGACTTGCACTCGGCCGGCGGTTCGACAGCCTTCTCGTTGTACGTGAGGTAGAAGTGCCCCCACGACCACATCATGTCCTCGGCTTCTGCCGCCATCGCGGACGGCAGGATGATATCGGCGTACTTGGCAGTGTCGGTGATGAAGTGCTCGGCGACGACCGTGAACAGATCCTCGCGCAGCAGACCCTCGGCGATCTTGTTCGTTTCCGGAGACTGGCTCATCGGATTGGTGCAGAACACGAACAGGCTCTTGATCGGCGGGTCTAGCTTCATCTCGCCGTTGAGCGCCTGGCCGAGCCGCAGGTTGTTGACGACCCGCGTTCCTGGCTTGATCCAATCGGGCCGGGCTGCGCCAGCCCAGTCGACGGGGAATTCCCACAACGGGAGCTGCAGCACGCCGCCGCCAACATGGCGCCACGAGCCGGCCAGCGCCGGGAGGCAGTAAATCGCGCGTGAGGCTTGCGCGCCGCCCGCGGAGCGTTCGATCGCAACGCCGATGCGAATGGCTGAAGGCTGTGCCGTTGCGAACTCGCGCGCGAACTTGGCAATGTCCGCGGCCGGGACGCCTGTCACCTTCTCGACGTACTCGGGCGTGAATTCCTTGGCGCGCTCCTTCAGCTCGGGGAAGCCGACGGTGTAATTGTCGACGTATTCCTGGTCGACGAGGCCCTGCTCGATCATGGAATTGATGAATCCCATGGCCAGCGCGCCGTCGGTGCCCGGTTTGGGGCAGATGTGCCAGTCGGCACCCTTGGCGGTGCGCGAGCGGAAGGCATCGATGACGACGATTTTAGCGCCGCGCTTCTGCGCCTCGAGCACGAACGGCCAGTGATGCAGGTTGGTCGAGATCGTGTTGCAGGCCCAGATTACGATGTACTTCGAGTGGACGAAGCTCTCCGGATCGACGCCGCCGGTCGGGCCGTTGGTCAGCAGCCACGCGGTCGACGAGCCGGACGTGCAGAACGTCTTCTCGTTCACGGTGGAGCCGAGCCGGTTGAAGAACGGATCGCCCGAGTTGATGCCCTGAACGAGGCCCATGTTGCCCAGATAGCTGTAGGGCATGATGGCCTCGGCGCCATACTCGGCGATGGTCTCGCGCCAGCGACGTCCGATCTCTGAGATCGCCTCTTCCCAGGTGATGCGCTCGAAGTTGTTGCCGCCGTTGGGCCCTGAGCCTTTCGGCCCGACCCGGCGTAGCGGATACATGAGGCGGTCCGGGTTGCGGTGGTGGTCGTGGAAGTCCTTAAGCTTCACGCACAGCGTGCCGCGCGTGATGGGGTGTTCCTTGTTGCCTTTGACGTTGGTGAGCCGACCGTCGTCCACCTCGTAGATCATGGCGCAGGTATCGGGGCAGTCGTGTGGGCATGCGCCGAAAAAGGTGCTGCGTTTGGCCTGCTCGTTCATTGGCTTATCCTCCCGCCGGGACTTATTCTTCGCCGCGCCTGTCGCAGTAGCTGCGGTGACGCTGGTCATGTTTATTGCGACACTTTGGCACCGAATACTGTTGCGGTGCAAGGGCACCTTGCCTGCCGTGGCAATGGGGGAGGCCGAATGAGTAGCGAGCTGTTTCGCAATCGCCGGGTGCTTTGGATGCCGTTCGGGGCGTCGTGGCGCCCACCCGGGGAGGAAACAGCGTTGTGCTGCGCGGCGATGCGGGCTGCGCTTGCATTTTCATGCGAGCAGCACGCTGATCCGTTCGAGTGCGCAGACGCACTCGTGGTCTACAACGAGGTTTTCGACGAGTACGGAATTCCGGTCCATGACGGCGGAGCGTCATACGTGCTGATCGAGCACTGTCCCTGGTGCGGCGTACGTTTGCCGGAAAGCCAGAGGGATCGCTGGTTCGAGGAGACGGAAGCCCTCGCCGTTGACGATGAGAGCCTGCCGCCGAAGTTCCTGACGCGCGAGTGGCGTGGCTAGGGTCAGATCGGGGGCAGGCAATCCGAATAGGCTCGTGGCGCGCCGTCTCTGTCGGTGACGACATATCCGTCTTCGCCGCCGGCAATGTAGCCCGGCCCGATCGGTATCTTGCCGTGTGCCCCTGGAATGTCGAGGACATAGGTCGGGAGCGCCAACCCTGAAAGCCGCCGACGCAACTCCCGCATCAGAGTCTGGCCGGTCTCGATGGCGGTTCGCAAGTGCGCGGTGCCGGGGGCCAGGTCGCCGTGGTGGAGGTAGTAGGGCTTGATGCGCGTCTCGACGAAGCTTCGCATCAGTGCTTCGAGCGTGTCGGCATCGTCGTTTATGCCCTTGAGCAGCACGCTCTGACTCACCATGGCCACGCCGGCATCGATCAGGCGCGCGCATGCCTCGCGCGCCGCGCTGGTCAGCTCGCGCGGGTGGTTGGCGTGCAGCGCGACGTAGACCGTCTTGGACGAGGAGCGCAGCGCTGCCACGACCTCAGGTGTGATCCGCTCAGGTGCGACGGCTGGTACGCGCGTGTGCCAACGCAGGACTTTGACGTGGGCGATATCGCCGAGGGCGGCAGTGACCTCTGCGATGCGGCGGGCAGAAAGGATCAGCGGGTCGCCGCCTGTGAGGATGACTTCCCACACCTGCGGGTTGGTTCGGATGTAGTCGATTGCCGCGGCCAGCTCCGGCTCTGAAAGCGCTGCGCTCTTGCCGGGGCCGACCATCTCGCGACGGAAGCAGAAGCGGCAATACACTGGGCAGACGCTGACGATTTTCAGTAGAACGCGATCGGGATAGCGATGCACGATACCTGCAACGGGGCTTTTCAAATTGTCGCCGATCGGATCGGTGCGCTCGTCCTGCTGCCGGTCGAGTTCCCGTGCGTCGGGGATGAACTGGCGCGCGATAGGATCTGAGGCATCGGAGGGATCGATCAGCGCCGCCATGGCCGGTGTGACGGCGACCGCGTATTGCGTGCCGACGTCGCTCATTCCTACCGCTGCCTCGCGCGTCAGAAGCCCTGCATCGGCCAAGTCGTCGACACTCGTCAATGTGCGACGCAGTGCGGTCATGGCTTCCTCCCATCGGGGCGATGAAGTCCGCCGTCGAGCATAGCGTGCCGAACGCGCCACAGCGTTGGAAGTTCGCTTTTGCGGCTGTTGATAGCGGGGACACACGGGGATAACGCGGCGACCGCCCCTGCATTTTCGCGTACCGATGGAGCCGTCTGGTGCATGCGTCCCTTACGTCGGTTGTTTTTGAGGAGGCGTTTATGCGTCGTCATTGGCTTGCAGTATCTGTTGCGTGCGTTTCTCTTACTGGAACAGCAGGGCACGTCCTCGCCGATGGCCCATACGACTACGGCCCCGCGAGCTATCCTGTCGCCACGAATTTAGGCTGGACGGGCTTTTACATCGGCGCCCACCTCGGTGGCACCTGGGGCAGTTCCACCGCAAACGGCGAAACTGGCATTACGCTAGACGACTCCTGGAGCGCTTCTCCCAGCGGCGTCGTTGCCGGCGGTACCCTCGGCTACAACTGGCAGCTCGGCCCCATGATTTACGGTGTCGAGGGCGATCTGGGCAACTTGGGCCTCGCCGGTAGCGGTGGCTATTACGTGCCTTTCGGCTACGACGCCTCTACCAGCACCGATACCGGGTTCTACATGACCTTGAGGGCGCGCCTCGGTGTCCTGATGAACGGCTGGATGCTTTACGCCACGGGCGGGTATATCGGCGCGGACACGACCGTCGAGGTGCTGGAAACTTGCGACATCTTTTGCACCACACCTACGGTCAGCGCTCAGAGTTCCAACTTCCGTAACGGCTGGACGCTCGGCGGTGGCTTCGAGGCGGCGCTCGAAGGCGCATGGACCGTGAAGGTCGAGTATCTCTACTTCGATCTTGGGTCGACCACACTCACGACGCCGTCCGGAAGCGGCATTGGCGCCAATACCTGGAACGTCGAAACCGACGGCAGCCTCGTCCGCGCCGGCATCAATTACCGCTTCGGCGGCTTCAAGTTCGGACAATAGAACGTAGGCCGTCCGTCGGTTGCGACCTGCACGCAATCCGTCTGGGCGGGGGAGCGGTGGCCAGCGGGCGCTGGCCACCGTCATTCTATTCGGCGATCAGCGGTAGCCGCCCGACGCCGTTATGCGCTCGCCGGTGACCCAGCCGGAATCGGGAGAGGCGAGAAACACCGCTGCCTTTGCGATGTCCGAAGGCTGTCCGACTCGCTTCAATGGCGTGCGCGCGACGATCTGCTGCTCGAAGTCGCCGCCGATGGTCCCGAGAACGTGTGTGCCCTCCGTTTCGACGAGACCGGGGCTCAGGATGTTGACCCGCACGTTGCGGGGGCCAAGCTCGAGCGCGAGGACCTGGCTGATGATGTCGAGCGCGCCTTTAGTGCCGGAATAAACCGACGCCGTCGGCACTGGGTTGTAGGCAGCGACCGAACTGACGTTGATCACGGAGCCGCCTTCGCTCGGAAAATACGCCAGGGCTTCCTTCGTCGTCAGGAGCGGGCCGAGAACGTTGATGTTGAAGTGCCGGTGAAAGTCCGCCTCGGTGACGTCCTCGAGGGCTGCGAATGCATAGACGCCTGCATTGTTGACGAGAATATCGACGCGGCCATAGGCCTGCTTGGTCGCTTCGAACAGCACCTTGACGTCCGATACCTTTGAAACGTCCGCTCCAACCGCGATGGCCTTGCCGCCTTTTGCGGTGATCTCGCTCACAACCTTGTCGGCACCCTCCCTGCTGGAGGCATAGTTCACCACGACCCGCGCGCCTTCAGCGGCGAATTCGCGGGCGATGGCCGCCCCTATGCCTTTGGAAGCACCCGTCACGACAGCAACTTTGTCCTGCAACCGACCCATGGCCAATCTCCCGTTCGTTTGATAGTTAGATAAACGTCTAATTCGATGTTCATCTAAGTGTCGTCAGGGCGAAGTCAAGGGGAGGGGGTCCGCCCATTTGGCTGACGCGGCGGTCCGGTTGGTTTCGCGCAGCAGCGCCCCGTGGCCGTGACCGCCTGGGTCGCAGCTGGATTGTTGTCGATTTTGGGCAGGTGGCTTGTGATGAAGTCGCCTAGCACCGCCAGCGAATGAGGGCGTCCGCGGACGGCGACGCGTCAGATCTTCGAGAGACGCGACAGATATGCGTGCAGCGCGTCGCGATTGACGGTCATGCTCATGCATTTGCCCGAGCGGGTCACATCGATGAGGCCCGCCGTCTCGAGTTCCTTGAGGTGATGCGACAGGGTCGCTGCGCTGACCTCATGGGTTTCGTGCAGGGCCGAGCAAGGCAGCGATGGATCCGCCTGGCCGATCTGTTCGAGAATTTGGAAGCGCCGCGGCTCCGCCAGGGCCCGAGCGATCAGCGCGAACTGCCTGTCCGACAGTGTGTCTTGAGTATTCGCCATGTTGGGCAATATGGCGTGCCGTTCGGCAAAGTCCATCGCCCCCGGTACGTAGAAGCTATGCGTCAGGAGATGGGCGTCCACAGCACCTGGTCGATATGCGTGGCTCCTGCAGCCAGCATGACCAGCCGGTCGAACCCGAGCGCGCAGCCCGAGGCTGGCGGCATGTGCGCGAGGGCTTCGATGAAGTCCTCGTCGATGGGGTAGCGCTCGCCATAGCGCTCCTCCCTTCTGTCCATCTCCTCTACGAGGCGCTGCCGCTGCAACTTCGCTTCGGTCAGCTCGCCAAACCCGTTGGCGAGCTCAACACCGGAGCAATACAGCTCGAACCTTTCCGCAACGCGTGGATCTGACGGGTTCGTACGCGCCAGCGCCGCTTCGCTCGCAGGATATTCGATGAGTAGCGTCGGCCGTCCCACGCCCAGCTTCGGCTCGATGAGGGCTGTCAGAACCTTGGCGAAGATGTCGGCCCAGGTGTCGTCGGCATGGGGTGCGATGCCTGCACTTTCGGCCGCGGTCGCCAGAGCGTCGCGGTCGTTGCCGCCTTCGGTGATCGTCGAGATGAGGTCTATGCCCGCATAGCGCGCGAACGCATCCGCTACAGACAGCCGCTCGGGTGCTAAACGTGGATTGCACGAGGTGCCGCGCCAGCTCACTGTTTGGGCGCCGGTCACTTCGGCGGCGAGACGAAGCAGCGCGGCGCAATCGTCCATCACCGCGGCATAGGGCACGTCGGCCCGGTACCACTCGAGCATGGTGAACTCGGGCGCGTGCAGTGGGCCGCGCTCGCCGTTTCGGAATACCGGCGCGAAGGAGAAGATGCGCCGCTCGCCTGCCGCGAGCAGCTTCTTGCAGGCAAACTCTGGCGAGGTGTGCAGGTAGAGCGGACGCGTAGACTGGTCCGGATTGATCAGTTCTGTCCCGAAGGCCTGAAGGTGGATCTCGTTGCCAGGGGATACCTGCAGGCAGCCTGGCTCCACCTCCATGAATTCTTCGGCGGCAAAGTGCGCGCGGATGGCGGACTTGATCCGGGCACGTTGGACCAGGAAAGGGCGGCGGTCGGCGTGGGCCTCGGGGGTCCACCAGGGGCGGCTGGAGCTCATGGCGCCTCAATAAACGATGTCGCGCCCGAGGTCACAGGGCAGCAGCCGTCAAATTATGCTGCCGGCTCCGCAGCCCCACCTTGGCCTTTGCCGCCGGAAAGGGTATGAGATCGGCCAACTTTCCCCTATCGGCCGCACGCGAAGCGCCCTAGCGCCGGCGCCGGCACTCTTCAATGGAGAACTTCGTGGCCAAGGTCATCGCCTCATCGGTGCGCAAGGGCAATGTGCTCGATCTGGACGGCAAGCTTGCTGTCGTCATCCACGCGGAGAACATCCACCCCGGTAAGGGCACGCCTGTCACGCATCTCGAAATGCGGCGCATCGCGGACGGCGTGAAGGTGACCGAGCGCTACCGCACGACCGACCAGGTGGAGCGCGCCTACCTCGACGAGAAGGACTACAACTACCTCTACGAGGATGACCACGGTTACACCTTCATGCATCCCGAGACGTTCGACCAGATCACGGTATCCAAGGATGTCGTTGGCGATCAGGCCCAGTGGCTGCAGGAAGGCATGACGTGCTCGCTGTCGCTGCACGAGGGCGTGCCGATTGCGATCGAGCTGCCGCAGCGCGTGACATTCGAGATCGTCGAGGCCGATCCGGTCGTCAAGGGACAGACGGCGTCGTCGTCGTACAAGCCGGCAAAGCTGTCGAACGGTGCGCGTATCATGGTGCCGCCGCACATCGGTAGCGGCACCCGCGTCGTCATTATGACCGCCGACGGCTCGTATGTGGAGCGCGCCAAGGACTGACGGAGAGCTGCTGCTTATTCCTTGCCTTCAGCCATCTCACGCCACGACTGGATCAGCAGTGCACGCCCGGCGGTCGCGTCGAGCGTGCAGTTCGCGCCGAGTATCTGCACGATCGAACCGCCCTCGAAGAAATAGTAAGGCATCCGGCAATCGGCATCGCGGGCGGTGAGCCAGATTCGCTGGGCCTTGCGCAGATCTTCGGCCGCCTCGGGTTTCAGCAGCTTCAAAAGCTGCTGATACTGGGCGTTGAGAACGCCATCCCAGACTTTCTCTTCTCTCTGCATGCACGACGCGGTGCCTACGGTCGATTGGCCTTCGGGCGTCTCGCTGCAGGGACCGGAGATGCGGCCCACGCACGAGTGCAGGTCGCGGTTTTCTGCACCTTCTGATTTGAGGCAGTCGGCGATAACGCTGGCGTCGTCGGCGGCAGCGCTCGTTGTCATTCCCAACATCGAAAGCGCGGCGATGGCAGCCGCGGCAGCGATCAGCTTCATGGTAGAGAACTCCCAGCCCTAGACGATCAGACAGCTCTAACCCGGCGCAACCTTCCATCCACTGAACAGCATTCCGAAAGCCGATGATCGACGGTTTGCAGATTGGCAACGATCGCGTGGGCGCCCAAGCAAAGGCTTGGAGTTTCAGTCGCCAGTGCACAGATCAGAAGCGTCCGAATATTGAACGACGTTTCGCGAATCACTTAGATTTGGGGCATCGCGCGTTGCGTCTGTCGGTCCATTCGGAGGTCGTCGATGACGAAACGCACGCGCCTTGGCGCCGTCGTTGCTATTGGCATTTGTGCATCCGCATATGCCTCGGAAGCGACCGCAGACGGCGATCCGAAATCGTTCGCCGCACCATCACAGGCTTTCTCCTGGACAGGATATTATGTGGGCGCCCAACTCGGCGGGCTTGCCAACCTGAGCGAGATTTCGGACCCGCTCGGGCCTTCGATTTTCGGCAATCCCAACCTTGCTGGTGGTCCGTTCGCGGGGCTTCAAGCCGGCTATAACTATCAGTCCGGCGTGGTGGTGTACGGCCTCGAGGCAGAAATCGCCTTCGCACGCACTGAAGGAACGAGCACGTGCTCGTCCGTCTCGGGCTGGTTCATCAACTCCAATTGCCGCACTGGGCTCGATACCTTCGGCACTCTTGCGGGACGCCTTGGGCTGGCGCTCGGGCCAGATGGGCGCAGCCTCATTTACGGCAAGGCCGGCGCAGCGTGGTACACGGGCGACGTCGATCTGGCGACCAGCGACTGGACCAAAGGTCAGTACGGCAATCCCTATGGTGTGCGAGGCGACAACCTCGCGCGCTGGGGTTGGACGCTCGGCGCAGGCGCTGAGTACGCGCTCGACGGCAACTGGTCGATGAAGGCCGAGTATGGCTATGCCAATTTCGGCAAGCAGGACATCACGCTCCTGCCTAGCGTCTACATGGCGAGCAACGCAGATATCGAGGCCTCGGTGCCGGCACGGCAGGGCCAGCTGTCAAACGAACTGCATTCGTTCAAGGTCGGGCTTAACTACCGGTTCGGTGATCGCCCTGATCCGCGCGCCGAGCCAGCTGCGGTTTCGTTGAAGGATGATCCCGGCGCGGGCCTTCGTCGTTTCGGCCTCGAGGTTGGTGGCCGCTATTGGTACAGCTGGGGGCGTCACAAATACGATCTCGGCTTGGGAACGGCCGAGCCCGGCGTCAACTACGCGCTCATCTCGCGCCTTACGTACGACGACATCGACGCAAGCACCGGCGAGGTTACCGCGCGTCTGAACGCGCCGTACAATCTCTTCGCCAAGGGCTTTATCGGTGGTGGCACCATTTCGGGTGGCCACATGAACGATGAGGACTTCAACATCAACGGCGACCAAGAGACTTCGCCAGGTGTGTTCGATCGAGTCCCCTACACCAACACCATCAGCCCCAAGGTCGAGGGCGATATCCCGAGCTATGGCACGATCGACGTGGGTTACGACGCGTGGCGCGCGCCCGGCTGCCGGGCGGGGATTTTCATCGGCTACAACAACTACAGCGAGACGATGGGCGCTTACGGTGTGGCTCAGACTGCCAACCCCAACGGTCCTTTCGGTCCCGGAACGGGCGATGCGCCGCTTCCGCCAACCGGCCACGCCATCATTACCCAAGAGGCAACGTGGCAGTCATTGCGGCTGGGCGCTGGCGGAGAGTTCAATCTCGCCCCGCGCCTGCGGCTTAGCGCCGAGGCCGCATATCTGCCGTACGTCTGGGTCGATGCAACGGACATGCACTTCCAGGGCAATGGTCCCAAAGTATCCAGCGTCAATGAAATGAACGGCACTGGCGTAGGCGCGCAGATCGAGGCGATGCTCTCTTATGACGTCACGGATCATTGGAGCATCGGCGTCGGCGCACGCTACTGGACGATGTGGACCACGGATGCCACCGAGTTGCGCGTCTATAATGCCGGAAGCACTGGACCTGGCAGCCCGCAGTACGTGAAGCTTGAAACAGAGCGGGCAGGTGTGCTCGGTCAGGTGCTCTATAAATTCGATTGATGCCAAGTTGCGCGGTTTCAGGCCAGCGACTTGCGTACCTCGAATATTTCCATGATGCGTGCGCCCCGGTGTGGGCCATCGCAAACGAAGGTCCAGCGGCCCTCGGTGTAGGTGTCACACATCTTGACGCCCTTCACGAGGATCCAGTGGCCTTCCTTGCCCTTGTGCACGGCCAGGATGTAGTGGGTCCAGACGTTGCGCGGCTTCTGCATCCAGGTCCATAGCGTCGGCCGCTCTTTGCGCGCCTTGGCCATGTGGGTCTCTTTCAACGTCATTTCGTAGCCGAACTGCGCCAGCGCCGCGGCGACCTCATCGGCGCCGGTGCCCTTCACGACGCTCTTGCGCGTGGTGCCGCGCTCGAACCTGATGATCTCCTCGATTTTCGAGATCGGGTAGCCGGTGATGGCCGAAAGCACGTAGGGGCCGCAGAACGCGGTGCGGCCTGTGTCGTTATTGGCTTCAGAGAGGCTCGGTGTCAGCCGCTCGCAGCCGGCAAAGCTGTCCATTCGCATGCCCCGGGATGATGGTTAATGAAATGTCATCCCAATAGGTTTACGAAAGGTTAACGCACCGTGACGGAGGGAGCCTGACGCATGCACGTGGTGGTCGTGTTCCTGGAGGCCCTGCAGGGAGAGCAGGATGAGTTGAGGACTGCGCTAATGGTGCACGCGCGGGCCTGTCTTGAGCGGGAGCCAGGATGTCAGAGATATGACATCTCCAGCGACCCCCTCGAGGGTGCCTCGTTCCTGCTCTATCAGGTCTACGTCGACGAAGCGGCCTACCTCGCGCACCGCGAGATGCCGCACTACGCGGATTTCCGCCTGCTCACGGACCCATGGGTGAAGTCGCGCCGCGTGCTAACTTATAAGGCGGTTGCCTTGTCCGATGCCGCTTGAGCCGCCGCGGAACTGCTACCACTTGTCCGTGTGTGCCGCTGTGCTGCAGTTTTCATGCAAATCGGGCACGGCTATTCTTCCGGCACGCCGCAAAAGGACGACGCCTTGAACGTTTCGTTTCTTCAGGAGCTGCTGAGCTCGGTCGCCGAGCAGGGCCGCTCGCTTCTGCCGAAATCCCTGTTCCGTGCCGATGGCAGCGAAGACATCCAGGAATTGGCCGTCGCGCTACTATCCGGCCGGGGCGAGGCATCGGGCGTCGCCATGGCCCGGGAGTTGCTCGACTGCTATCTCCGCCTCGATGAGTCGGGCCGGCTGCGGTTCTTCCGCTTTCTAGCCACGGACATGAAGCCGGACCCTGAAGCTGTCGCCGATGCCGCGCGCGCTCAACTGCAAGAGCCTTCGGACGCGACCATCGCAAAACTGCAGAAGGTTCTGGAGAGCCCACGCGTCGAGTTCTTCCGGCGGCTGCATCTGGCGCCGGGTGCAACGCCCGAGATCGTTGCCATGCGCCGAGATCTGCTCCGCGTCCTGCCGGGCGAGTCCAGCCTCGCCCCGGTCGATGCCGACCTTCGCCGACTGTTCTCGGTGTGGTTCAATCGCGGCTTCCTGGTTCTGAGACGCATCGACTGGAACACCCCTGCTTCGATCCTCGACAAAATCATCCGCTACGAGGCTGTGCACGAGATCCAGGGCTGGGACGACCTGCGCCGCAGGCTCGACCCGGTGGACCGGCGCTGCTTTGCGTTCTTCCACCCATCGCTGGTCGACGAGCCGCTAGTGTTCGTCGAGGTGGCGCTGATGCGCGACATGCCCGATGCCATCGGGCAGGTGCTCGAAGAGCCGCACGCCGAGGTGATGGACAAGCCGCCGACGACGGCGGTGTTTTATTCGATCTCCAACTGCCAGGAAGGCCTCAAAGGCATCACGTTCGGAAACTTTCTGCTGAAGCAGGTGGTCGAAGAACTGGCGCGTGAGACGCCGACACTGAAGAATTTCGTCACCCTGTCGCCGGTGCCTCAGTTTGCGGCGTGGCTCGACAAGGCCGCGAACAAGGAGAACCACCCGGTTGCCGATGAGGCGCGCGCGCTGACGGAGGCGCTCCGCCGTTCGGGGTGGCCGCATGACGCCGACGAGGTCGAGCACGCCGCGATCGAGACGGCGATGATGGCGCTGGCGGCACATTATTTTCTGCTGGCCAAGGGTTTCGATGGCCGCCCGGTGGACCCGGTGGCCCGCTTTCATCTGGGAAACGGCGCGCGGCTGGAGCGGATAAATTTTCTTGCCGACACCTCGGTCAAGAGTTTGCGCGAGGCGGCGGGCCTGATGGTCAACTACTACTATGATCCCAAGGACATAGAGCGGAATCACGAGGCTTACGCCAACGAGGGAACAGTGGCGGCTTCACGCGCTGTGCGTGCGCTCTTGAAGCTGAAATCAAAGGTGCGTGTGCTGCCGGCGGATTCCCCGCAACAAGCACTGCCCGCGCCCGAGGCCGAAAAGGCCGGCTAGATCGGCTCCGATAGTATGGGGGCGTAACCAGGGGGCCGCACTTGTCACCCGTCATGTTACCCGGGCACAATGCGTGCTGTCGCGACGCCCGCGGGCGCCTCGGCCAGAAAGCTTTGGAGATGCGCAATGCGCTACGGCGACGAGGATCGTGAGAGCAACAACGTCGAGGATCGGCGTGGCCAGCGAGGGCCATCCTTTCGGTTTCCCGGCGGTGGCGGTCAGGGCACGCGCATCCAGATCCCAATCGGCGGCGGCGGCATAAGTCTGAGCACGCTGCTGATCATCGGCGTCGTCATGCTGCTTCTCGGCATCAACCCGCTCGACCTCCTCACCCAGGGTGGGCAGTTCCCCAACATGCCGCAGATGCCTCAGACCGAGGTGCGCAAGTCGCCCGGCCCGCAGGCCAACCGGGGGCCGGACATCCCAGGGTTGCCCGGTGGCACCAAGGTCACCAGCGAAGACGACATGAAGCGCTTCGTCTCGCAGGTGCTGGCCGACACCGAGGACGTATGGGGCAAGGTGTTCCAGGGATTCGGTCGCCGTTACACCGAGCCGCAGATGGTTCTGTTCTCGGGTGCAACGCGCACCGCCTGCGGCACCGGTGTCTCGCAGATGGGGCCGTTCTATTGCCCGCTCGATCGCAAGATCTACATTGACCTCTCGTTCTACGAGATGATGAAGCGCAAGTTCGACGCGCCCGGCGATTTCGCCCAGGCCTATGTGATCGCGCATGAGGTTGGGCATCACGTGCAGAAGCTGCTCGGAATTGCGGACAAGGTGCAGGAGTTGAAGTCGCAGTCCTCCGAGACCGATTCAAACGCCATTCAGGTTCGCATGGAATTGCAGGCCGATTGCCTCGCAGGTGTATGGGCCAACCTCAACGATCAGGTGAAGAACCGGCTTCAGCCGGGCGACGTGGAGGAGGGGCTCAACGCCGCCAGCCAGATCGGCGACGACATGATCCAGCGTCGGACGCAGGGGCAGGTGGTGCCGGACGCCTTCACGCACGGCAGCTCTGAGCAGCGTGTGCGCTGGTTCAAGCGTGGGCTCGAAGGCGGCGACATCACTCAGTGCGATACGTTCAATACGAACAGCCTTTGATCGAGGGCTGTGACAAAGTTGCCTTGCTGAAGGGAGGCTTTTGAAACCGCGGCACCTATATAGGAGTTATGCTCCGGCGAAAGGCTAGCTCATGACAAGCCGAGGACGGATCGTTGCGCCTGTGACCGCCCTCGCGGGGCTGGTAGGGTTCTTTGCGGCTTCCGATCGGCCTGTGCGGGCTGATCAGCCCGGATCCATGGGCGCGCACCATGCCCATGAGCCATCGGAAACCGGACTACCGCCGCCCGAGTTGAGACTGCGTGCCATCGTGCAGCGCGCACTCGATGATTCCGTCGCTACCTGGAGCCGGCTGATGCAGCCGCGGGCTGTGGAGATTGCCGCAGTGAGCGTGCAATTCGTCTCGCGGTTGGCGCCTAACAACTGCTATGGGCTCTATACGGGCGACGGCCCTGCCTATTGCAGCGGCAATCAGACCGTGTTTGTCGGAACCTCGTTCGCCAACCGCCTGATGACGCAGTTCGGGCCCCAGGCCGAGGCGGGCATCACCTTCCTGATCGGTCACGAGATCGGCCATCACATCCAAAATCTCAACGGGCGTTTCCACGCGTTGAGCCACGCTATTTATGCCTCGCCCGAGAATGCTCCGGAGTACGTTCGGCGGTTCGAATTGCAGGCCGATTGCCTTGCCGGTGTGTGGATGCACGACAGTCCGGCGTGGGCGGCGTCCTACCAGTTCCGCGCCGATCTTCTTTCTATCCTGTCGGACATCGGAGACGACAAGCTGCTGGCAGGGCAATCGCCGGCTACGCTGCGTCGTATCGGTCTGCACGGTACGACCGAGCAGCGCACGCGGTGGTTCCTTCGCGGTGTGCAGGGTGGTGATGTCGAGGCATGCGATACGTTCTCTGTCGCTGAGCCCTGATACCTGGCAAACCGAATACACCAAAAAACTTCGGGCCCGTGTGGGCCCGAAGCGCATTTGGGACGTCAGTGTCGTGGTTGATCAGAATGCGTTGCCGCGGAACTGGCTGACCTCGCAGGCCATGCCGCGCTCGGTCATCGTCTTGCACACCGACTTGGCGTCGGCGATCGTTTCCAGGGGACCAGCAACGAGGCCGAAGGTGCGCTGGCCGTCCTTGCCGCTCACTACATAGCGTGGATGAAGCGAGCGTACGGTATCGGCAGCCCGGTCATTGAGGATGGTCCAACTCAGTCGAAGCGAGTCGACCGATGGTCCGGTCGCCAGCAGCACGCCGACCTGTGCCGGTGCTGCGGCCGGCTTTTTCTTGTCCTCGATGCTGCCGGTTTCGATCGATCCAGGCGCGCTCTGTGTCTGTGCAGGCGCGGCAGCTGCCGCTGCAGCGGGCTTGGCAGGCGGCGGAGTCTTAGCGGCAGCCGTCTGCTTCTTGGGTTGCGCAGCCGCAGCCATCGGCGCCTTCTCGGAGGCTGCGCGCTCCAGCGTCTCCATCTTGTCCATCAGCATCTGGTCGCGCTGGGCAGCGGCGCTCAACTCGGCCTTGACGCCTGCGACCTCGGCCTGCATCTGGCCGACGCCCTGCTTGAGCGGGTCGATTTCCGCGATCGCGCGTGCAACCTGCTGCTGCGTTTCGATCAAGGCTGTTTTGGTCTCGTCCGGCTTGGCGCGCCACATCGCGATCAGGTCGGGCCGCACCCCAAGGAAGACGAGGTAGGCGCCAGCCAGCAGTGCTGCCACGATGTAAAGCAGCACATAGGGTGCGAACGTGCGGCGCCGTGCCGGGGCGATGGAATAGTCGACGGACATTCTTCTGGTTCCACGGTTCTGACGCGGCACAGGGCTTAATTTGCTGGGCCGATTGAGATCCGGGGATCCGCACACGGCCTGCTGACGAGTTGACCCTAGGTTTAGTGAGTCGGCCCTTGCCGGCAACGCAGGCCGCGCGGCGTGCAGTGCACTGCCTGTGGACGGAACTCTCGCCAGACGCAACCATCTGATATCGCTCGCATAATCAAACGTGATGTGCCTGCCTCGCCACAGCTAATGCACCGGGGAAAGCAACACCGGTCGACACATTTGCGCCGCCTTGTTGGGCCGGAGGCACCGTCGGTATAGAAGAACCGGCGGCAAAAGGACGTTGAGTCGCTTCATTGCCGCCAAACGCACGCTTGTCTATTCCACCCAGTCACAACCACATCATGAGAGCACGATGAGCCCTCGCCCACTGCTCGTTGTCGTCCTTGCTGCCGGCCAGGGCACGCGGATGAAATCGTCCCTGCCGAAGGTCCTGCACAAGATCGCCGGGCGGACGATGCTTGGGCATGTGCTGGCAGCGGCCCGGCATCTGGGAGCCAGCGCCACGGCCGTGGTGGTCGGGCCGGGGATGGATATCGTCCGCGCCGAGGCGGTGCGTGAGGCGCCCGATGCGCAGGTCTTCGTGCAACAGGTGCAGCAGGGGACTGCCGATGCGGTGCTCGCCGCACGAGATGCGCTAGCGACCCATCAGGATGACGTACTCGTACTCTACGCGGATACTCCGTTGCTGCCGGCGTCGACGCTGGAATCGCTTCGCGCCAGTCTCGATGCAGGTGCGGGAATCGCCGTGCTTGGATTCAACGCCGCCGATCCGACTGGCTATGGACGTCTGCTGGTCGACAGCGATGGCTGGCTTACGGCGATCCGCGAGCACAAAGACGCGAGCGAGTCCCAGCGGGCGGTGCGCCTTTGCAATTCCGGCGTGATGGCTTTCCGGCTACCCGATGTTCTCGGCGTCCTGTCGGCCATTACCAACGCGAATGCCAAGAAGGAATTCTACCTCACCGATGCGGTCGAGATTGCGCGCGCGCGCGGGGCGCGCGCGGCCGTCGTGACTTGCGCCGAGGACGATGTGCTCGGCGTCAACTCGCGCGACCAACTCGCCATTGCCGAGGCGATCTTCCAGCGCCGTGCGCGCCTGGCCGTGATGCAGGAGGGCGCTACGCTGATCGCACCCGAGACCGTCTGGCTTTCATTCGATACCAAGATTGGCCGCGACGTCGTGATCGAGCCCAACGTGTTCTTCGGGCCCGGGGTCGTCGTCGAGGACGGCGCCGAGATCAAGGCGAACTGCCACTTCGAGCGCGCCCACATCGGCAAGGATGCGCGTATCGGACCCTTCGCCCGCCTGCGGCCCGGCGCCGAGTTGGGGCCGGACGTCCACGTCGGCAATTTCGTCGAGGTAAAGAACGTGACCATCGGCGCGGGGGCCAAGGCCAACCATCTCTCCTACCTCGGCGACGGTTCGGTGGGGGCGGGCGCCAACATCGGTGCCGGTACCATTTTCTGCAACTATGACGGCTTCAACAAGAACCGGACCGAAATTGGGGAAGGGGCCTTCGTCGGCTCGAACTCGTCCCTCGTCGCACCTGTTACAATCGGCGCGGGTGCCTATATCGGCTCGGGCAGCGTCATCACGAAAAACGTAGCTGCCGGCGCGCTGGCGCTGGAGCGCTCCTCCCAGGAGGAGCGGCCAGGGTGGGCTGCGAAATTCCGCGCCATGATGTCGAAACGCAAGGCAAAGAAAGATTAAGCATCGGGCGAGAAGGGGTAAGCTCAACTGGGGATGTTTACGGAAACACTCTTTGATTTGAGCAGCATATTAATCAAACGCTAGCAGTATCTTTGCGCCCTCAGCTTTTAGGAACAGCGATCGATGTGCGGCATCGTCGGAATTATCGGAAACAAGGCCGTCGCAACTGATCTGGTCGACGCTCTGCGGCGTCTGGAGTACCGCGGCTACGATTCGGCCGGCATCGCCACTGTTGAGAACGGCCACCTTGAGCGCCGTCGCGCCGAGGGCAAGCTGCGCAACCTCGAGGGCCGTTTGCTGCAGGAGCCACTGCGCGGGCACACCGGGATCGGCCACACGCGCTGGGCCACGCATGGTCGCCCGACCGAGCGCAACGCCCACCCGCACATGAACGGCAAGGTTTCGGTGGTCCACAACGGCATCATCGAGAACTATCGGGAGCTCAAGGAAGAGCTGATCGCCAAGGGCTACGCTTTTGAAAGCGATACCGACACCGAGGCGATCGTTCACGTCGTCACCGATGAGCTGGATAAGGGCGCGACGCCGCAGGAAGCGGTGCGCAAAGCACTGGCCCGTTTGCACGGCGCCTTCGCTCTGGCCATCATCTTCGCGGGCCACGACGATCTGATGATCGCGGCGCGTCAGGGTTCGCCGCTCGCGATCGGCCACGGCACCGGAGAGATGTACCTGGGCTCCGACGCTATCGCGCTCGCGCCATTCACCGATGCAATCACCTATCTCGACGAGGGCGATTGGGCGGTGCTGCACCGGTCGGGCGTGGAGATCTACGATCGCACCAACAAGCGCGTCGATCGCCCGCAGATCAAGTCGGTCGCCTCATCGCTGCTGGTCGACAAGGGTAACCATCGCCACTTCATGGCTAAGGAGATCCACGAGCAGCCGGAGGTCATCAGCCACACGCTGGCCAACTATATCGACATGGCCGAGGGCGCAGTGCGCATCCCCGATCTCGGCGTCGATCCGGTTTCGCTGCCGCGTGCGACCATCTCTGCTTGCGGCACCGCCTATTATGCCGGCCTCGTTGGCAAATACTGGATCGAGCGCCTCGCGCGCCTGCCGGTCGAGATCGATGTCGCTTCCGAAATGCGCTATCGCGAGCCGCCGCTCACCAAGAACGGCCTGGCGCTGTTCGTTTCCCAGTCGGGAGAGACGGCCGATACGCTTGCCGTGCTGCGCCACGCCAAACAGGAGGCGCAGCGCATTGCCGCCGTCGTCAACGTGCGGACTTCGTCCATCGCACGTGAATCCGACATCGTACTGCCGACACTTGCCGGTCCAGAGATCGGCGTCGCCTCGACCAAGGCGTTCACGTGCCAGCTGTCGGTGCTCGCGTGTCTCGCGCTGGGTCTGGCCCGCGCGCGCGGCACTATCGACCGGGAGCAGGAGCGCGCGCTGGTGCAGGCATTGATCGAAGTGCCGCGCCACATCTCGAACATCCTCAACAACGAGGCGCAGTACGAGGGCATCGCCCATATGCTGTCGAAGGCTCGCGACGTGCTCTATCTCGGCCGCGGCACCAGCTATCCGCTGGCGCTCGAAGGTGCGCTGAAGCTCAAGGAAATTTCCTACATCCACGCCGAGGGCTATGCCGCGGGTGAACTGAAGCACGGCCCGATCGCGCTGATCGACGAGAACGTGCCGGTCATCGTCGTGGCGCCGCGGGACGACCTGTTCGAAAAGACCGTCTCGAACATGCAGGAGGTTGCCACGCGCGGCGGCCAGATCATCCTGATCTCCGACGCCCCGCCGGAGTCCGTCGGCTGCAAGATCGCAGCGCACATTGCCATGCCCAAGGCGTCCGAGTTCACCAACCCGCTATTGTATGCCGTGCCGGTGCAGCTTCTGGCCTATCATACGGCGGTGATCATGGGCACCGATGTCGATCAGCCACGCAACCTGGCCAAGTCGGTGACCGTAGAGTAGGGGAAAAGGATCGGGCCCGGCGGCCGCGGATTTGCCTCTATATTGCGGTTGACTTAGGTTCGCCCCTCGATGCGGGGTGGGAACAAGCAGGCGGTCACGGATATGGGGGAGATGGTGCGCATTCTGGCGCTTATCATGGGGCTACTGGCCCTCGCGCTGCCTGCCACCGCGCAGTCCAACGACGATTCGCCGCCGGACAGCACCAAATCCGCTCAGCTGGTGCAGCAGATCTTTGAAGGCGGGATCAAGGCCTACGGCGTCGGCAAATACGACGAGGCCATGCGCGCCTTCGAAGCGGCCATCCGCACCGGAATGCCGAGCCAGCAGATGCCGCGGGTGCTGTATTATCGTGGCCTGACCTTCCGCAAGATGGGCAAACCCGGTTTCGCCGTCTCCGACCTGACCAGCGCCCTGTGGCTCAAGGGCGGCTTGTCCGAGGCCGAACGGGCCGACGCCATCAAGAACCGCGCGCTCGCTTACCACGAATCCGGCGTAAGCGAGGTGCCGCCCGTACCGCAGTCGGCCTATGCCCAAGCGCCCGCGCTGCCCGGCCAGACCAGTTCTGCCTCCACCCCCGGCTTGGCGGCTGCGGCGGCTCCCGCAGCCCCGTCCAGCTCGGGCTCGGGTGGTGGTGTCACCGGCTTCTTCTCGAACCTGTTCGGCGGTGGCTCTTCGAGCAGCGAGCCAGCCCCGGCAGCACCAGCATCGACCGCCTCGGTCGCCTCAACGGCTTCCGAGCCCGACACATCCGGATGGGGCGCCGCCACCGAGGTGGCGCCTTCCGCACCGGCCCGCCCGGCAGAGGTCGGCAGCGCATTCGTTACTCAGGTTGCCGCTGTGGGAGAGGGCGAGAAAGCCCCGCGCGGTTCGGTGGCCGGCTCTGGCGGCATCAGGCTGCAGGTTGCGTCCGTCCGCTCGCGCTCGGAAGCCGAGGCTCTGGCTGGGCTGCTCGTCGGCCGCCATGCCGGGGAACTGGGCGGGCGACGCCCACAGGTCGATGAGACCGTCATCGGCAGCATGGGTACCTTCTACCGGGTGCGGATTGGGCCGTTCGCCAATGAGCGCGAGCCCCAGAAGCTGTGCAACGCATTGAAACCCGACGGTTTCGACTGCCTCGTCGTGACGGAATAGCCGACCCGGTCAGCGCGTTCGACCCGGCCCTTCGATCCTCGCACCCGTCCCTGCAACTCGCCCGTGCGACCCGATTGCCGAAGCGTTAGTCGCTCATCGGCTAAGGTGCGGACTTACCCCGGACGCAAAACCGTGGGAAAGTCCGCCAGCCTAGGACGGGTATCGCATCCCCTCCCTCGACAGCGAGGGGCCGCGCCCGCTCAAGGCCCTGTGGGATTATCGATGACCTCCGCCGATCCATCCAAGGGACAGCAGGACGCCTCGCAACTGCGCGCGGGGCTCCGCAAGCTGGTGCAAGAACCTTCGGCCGGCGGCTGGCACTTCGGCGCGCGCCTGCGGAACTACTTCCTGACCGGCCTCGTGATCGTCGGCCCGGTGACAATCACGCTCTACTTCGTCTGGTGGTTCATCAACGTCACGGACGCCTGGATCAAACCGTTCGTTCCGACGGCGTACCTGCCCGATACCTATCTGCCGTTTCCGGTGCCCGGCTTCGGCCTCGTCGTCGGCATCGTGTCGCTGACGCTGATCGGGGCGCTCGCCGCCAACCTGCTCGGCCGCACTCTGATCTCGTTCGGCGAGCAGATGCTCGGCGGCATGCCGATCGTGCGCAACGTCTACAGCGCGCTGAAGCAGATATTTGAATCGGTCGTCACCGCGACGGGACCGGGCCAGAGCTTCCAGAAGGTCGGTCTGATCGAGTTCCCGTCGAAGGGGCTTTGGTCGATCGTTTTCGTTACGGGCGAAACGACCGGCGAGATCGGGCGCGTGATGCCGGCCGGCGAGGAAGATCTCCTTACTGTCTTCATGCCGACGGGTATCGTGCCGCCGACGGGCTTCGTGTGCTTCCTGCCGCGCAAGGACGTGCTGTTTCTCGACATGACGATCGAGGACGCCGCCAAGGTGATCATCTCCGCGGGCATGGTGACGCCGGAGAGCCAGGCCAAGCTGCGCGAGTTGGCCGAACAAACCCGCCGCAACAAGAAGAACAAGGGCAAAGCTGCTTCGGCGGCGTGACTCGTTTTGTTTGCGTGACACGAGCTGCACCAAGCTTTGTGTGCGGTTTTTTCTGCGCTGCCGATTCACGCCCTCGCTGATAGGCGCTCGGGCGATCGGAGCGCTCGCGCGGCGCCCCTTGGGCGCTTGCCGCTTCGCGGCGAAGTGATCTCGATCATTTCAAAGAGCACGTGCCTTGATTTGCGCTGCCGATTCACGCCCTCGCTGATAGGTGCTCGGGCGATCGGAGCGCATGCGCCAACCGGCCGGCGTGCGCTAGGCATGCGCCGGCGGCCGGCTCCCCGCGGGGGAGTCGCCGGCGCAATCAAAACCGGGAGCGCGGGCGCCGAAACGCTGCG
>CAZBPM010000018.1:0-79166 GCA_964493785.1 uncultured Hyphomicrobium sp.
TGAGGGGTGGGGATTAGTTTGTGCGAACGGCGAGTAGCGAGTAGCGAACTAGGGGGCAGGTGCAATTCCACGGGGCAGGCTGGGGGCGGGCTCTTAAGGTGGTAGCGGCTACAACCACTCCATGCCGCTTCGGCGGAGGACCAATACGCGGTCCTGGGGCACGCTCAGCTCGGGAACGAGGGCCGGATCGATGCCGTACACCTGCCCGCGCAGCACGCGGCTGACGCCTCCATGGGCGGCGACGACAGTGTCAGTGGCGACGTCATCGAGCCAGGAGGCTGAGCGCGCCATCAGATCGGCATAGCTCTCGCCGCCGAGCGGGCGCCAGCGGAACGTATCTCGCGCGCGCTCCTCGACGCCCGGCGGGTCGATGCCGGGAAGGTCGGCAGCGAAAATTCCCTGCCAGTGGCCGTAGTGAAGTTCCTTCAGCCGGTCGTCGAGCTCATAGGCGGCGGGGTCCAGCCCCAGAGCGCGGCGCACGATTTCCATCGTCTCGCGGGCGCGAAGGAGAGGGCTGGCGACGAACCGGGCCGCGCCGATGCGGGGCATCAAGGCTTGCAGCGCCTCGCCGTTGCGCCGGGCCTGAGCGCGCCCGATGTCGTTCATCGGGATATCGGCCTGGCCCTGGTAGCGCGACTGGGCGTTCCAGTCGGTCTCGCCGTGGCGGATGAAATAGACCGTGACGTCAGTGCGCATCGCCCGATACGCCTGCCCGAACCGGCAGGACGCCCTAATCCTCACTCCTGGCGACGGTGATGTCGGGAGCGTCCTCGTTCTTCATGCCCTGCACGTGGTAGCCCGAGTCGACGTGGTGCACCTCGCCGGTGACGCCGCGCGAAAGATCGGACAGCAGGTAGAGGCCGGCGCCACCGACTTCCTCGATGGTGACCGTGCGGCGGAGCGGCGAGTTGTACTCGTTCCAGCGCAGGATATAGCGGAAATCGGCAATGCCGGAGGCCGCAAGGGTCTTGATGGGACCGGCGGAAATGGCGTTGACGCGGATGCCCTTCCGGCCGAGGTCGGACGCGAGGTAGCGCACCGACGCTTCGAGTGCGGCCTTCGCCACGCCCATGACGTTGTAGTGCGGCATGACCTTCTCGGCGCCGTAGTACGTGAGGGTCAGCATCGCCCCGCCGGACGGCATGATCTTCTCAGCGCGGGCGGCCAGAGCGGTGAACGAGTAGCAGGAGACCAGCATCGTCTGGGTGAAGTTCTTCTCGCTGGTGTCGACGTAGCGGCCATCCAGCTCGGCCTTATCGGAGAAGGCGATGCAGTGGACGAGGAAGTCCAACTGGCCCCAGACGCGCTCCAGTTCGGCGAAAACGGCGTCCATGGAGCTGGGATCGACGACGTCGCAGGGAAGGACGACCTTGGACCCCAGTTCGGCGGCCAGAGGCTCGACCCGCTTTTTCAGCGCGTCACCCTGGTAGGTGAACGCCAGTTCGGCACCTTGGGCTGCGGCCGCCTTGGCGATGCCCCAGGCGATCGACCGATTGTTCGCTAAGCCCATGATAAGGCCGCGTTTGCCAGCCAACAGGTTGCCCTTGGCAACCCCTGCGCCCGGCATCGGCTCCGTCATGGATATCTCTCTCGTTCTCGAATTGGACCTGGATGTTCGCGCGCATCCTACACAAAAGGCCTGATGGGTCCAGATGCGTGGTTTTTGGCAGGGTGTTGCAAAGGAAAAGGCCGGCCGTTGAGGGCCGGCCTTTCCCGAGGCCAAGCGGGAAGGGGGTTACCGCGATTAGCCTTCGAGTTGCCAGCGTCCGGTGGGAAGGCGGCAGGCGACGCCCTCCTGACGCTTGGTGTTCTTGCCCGTGGTCATCAGCACCAGAAGGTGGCGGCAGATCTTGCCGTTCGGGTCCTTGAAGGAAGCGGTCGGCTGAATGACGCCCGAGAGCTTTCCGTGCCAGCGGCGCCAGACGTAAGTCTTGCCATCGCCGACCTCGGAGAGAGCGAACTGGATGCGCTCGAGAGCGGCGATCTCGTCCTTCTCGTCGAGCTTGTAGGGCCCAACCGGGATGTTGATCGTGGTGCCGGGTACGATCGAGGTGCCGGGAATGTCCGGCAGGGCTGGCAGCGCGGGAGCCTGGATGGTCTCAGGCGCGGTGGACACCGAGGTGTCCCACTGCTGCTCTTCTGCGAATGCAACGGAAGCGCCGAAGATGACGCTGGCGGTGAGCACGATGCCGGTGGTGACAAGCGTGGCAAGCGTAACTACAGAGGGATGAATACTCATGGACGCTTCACTCGATGCTGAAGACGCTACGTTCCGCAGACTGCGGTCTGAACCTTCGCTGAGTGTGAACTGGTTTGGTTAAGGCCGACCTAACTCATGTCCCAGTGCTCGTTGATAAAAAGAAGAGGTCTGACGTGAGCCAGCCATCGGCGTCGAATGAGCAAGAGGTCGAGCCAGGAGACTTTGCGGAGGCAACGCAGCCGTTCGATCTGTTCGCGGACTGGCTGGGCGATGCCACGCGGCATGAGCCGAACGATCCGAATGCGATGGCGTTGGCGACGGTCGATGCAGCGGGACATCCCGACGTGCGCATGGTGCTGCTGAAGGGCGTGGATCCAGCGGAGCATCCGCAGCGCGGTTTTGTGTTCTTCACGAACTACGAAAGTGCCAAGGGTCGCGAGTTGCTCGGCCAGCCATATGCAGCGCTGGATTTCCACTGGAAGAGCCTGCGCCGGCAGGTGCGTGTGCGCGGACCTGTGACGCAGGCGACTGCGGAAGAGGCGGACGCCTACTTTGCAACGCGGGCGCGCGCTTCGCAGATCGGCGCGTGGGCATCGCAGCAGTCGCGGCCGCTTGAAAGCCGGTTCGCCTTGGAAAAGGCTGTTGCCAGTTATGCAGCGAAATTCCTCGTCGGAACGGTGCCGCGGCCTCCTTATTGGTCGGGGTTTCGGGTAACGCCGCTGGAGATCGAGTTCTGGCACAGCCGCCTATCGCGCCTGCACGAGCGCATTGTTTTCAAGCGCTCGTCCGTCGATGGCGACTGGATCAAAACGCGACTATATCCCTGAGGACTTGTGCAGCCGGGGCGCCGCCGCCTGTCCCCGAAATTAGGTGTCGGACAAATCCGGCACGCTGCCACAACGAATGGTGCAAGCCATGCCGACGAGCGGCAAGCAAAAGCGAAAGACACTGGTGCTCACAGGCGCCTCGCGTGGCATCGGGCATGCGACGGTGAAGCGCTTCGCGGCATCGGGCTGGCGCGTGATCAGTTGCTCGCGGCACCCCTTTCCGGCGGAGTGCCCTTGGGAGATGGGCCGTGACGACCACCTGCAGGTGGACCTCGCCAATCGTGCCGACATCGTGCGCGCTGTTGCGGAGCTGAAGCGTCGTCTGGAACGCGAAGACTCGATGCTGCATGCGCTGGTCAACAACGCCGGCATCAGTCCCAAGGCCGAAGGCGGCAAGCGGCTCAATGCGGCGGACACGCCGATGGAGACGTGGCAGCAGGTATTCCAGGTGAATTTCTTCGCGCCGATCATGCTGGCGCAAGGCCTCGTCGATGAACTGGAGCGGGCGCAGGGCGCGATCGTCAACGTGACCTCGATTGCCGGCAGCCGCGTGCATCCGTTTGCGGGTTCCGCGTATGCGACGTCGAAAGCCGCGCTGGCCGCGCTGACGCGCGAGATGGCAGCCGATCTCGGGCCGCGCGGGATAAGGGTCAATGCCATATCGCCGGGCGAGATCGATACGTCGATCCTGTCACCGGGCACGGGCAAGATCGTCGAGGAGCAGATCCCGATGCACCGGCTCGGAGCCCCCGAGGAGGTGGCCCGTTCGATCTATTTCCTGTGCAGCGAGCAGTCGAGCTACATCCACGGGGCGGAGCTGCACATCAACGGCGGGCAGCACGTCTAGGGCAGCGGTTGGGGAGGCAGAGCGGCGTCGCTGTTTTTCGCCTGATTCTGCGCTATTCTCCCGGCCGATCCGGGCCCGTCGCTCGCCTGCCGTTTTACTTTGGCGTCTCGTGCGGCTACCGCTCCTTTCGATGGCTAGAAACGATTCTGAGCCCACTGCAGCAAGGTCGCGCCGCGCATGAGGCCTCCGCCACCTCTTGGACAGTCGTTCTTCGCTCGCTGGACGAGCCGGGTAGCCGTGTTCTCGGCCGTGCTGCTCGTGACCGCTGCATTCCTGCATCGCCTGTTCGGACTGCCAACGCCGATTGCCGAGAACCTGGCGGCCGTGGCTTTCCTCGGGGCAGGTGTCTCGCTGGCGATGGCGATGGCCGCGACGGTTGGCATATGGCGCACCGGACGGCCCGGCACCGCGCGGGTGGTGTTCGCCACACTCATCAGTTTGGGACTCATCCTCTGGCCGCTGGCCTTCCTGCCGAAATACGACAGCCTGCCCAACATCAACGACGTGACGACGGACATGAGCGATCCGCCGCAGTTCGATCAGATTGCGAAGCTCAGGGGCGCGGGCGCGAACTCGGTCGAGTATCCGGGCGCGGTGTTCGCGCGCAAGCAGCTGGCGGCCTATCCAGACATCAAGGCGATAGAGATCGACCGGCCGGTCGATGAGGTATTCGGGCTCGCCGGCGAAGCCGTGAAGCGGTTGAAGATGGACATCGTCCAACAGGAAGTGCCGGATCCGGCGGCGGGACGGCCGGGCACGATCGAGATCGCAGATCGCACGCTCATTCTCGGGCTGCAGGACGATGTCGTCGTGCGCGTGGCGGGTGATGAGCAGCGGTCGCGGCTGGATATCAGGTCGGCGTCACGCTACGGCGGCCATGACCTCGGGCGGAATGCCGACCGCGTGCGTGTGCTGCTCAAGGAAATCGTGACGGTGATGGAGTCTACCGTGCCGGGCGCGCGGGCTGAGAAGATCGAGCCCGACAAGAACCTCAAAGAGGAACGGCCTCGCAATCGGCGTCAGAAGAATCGGCGCAAGCGATAAGCCCTCGCTCGGCGATGTGGTCGATGTGGGCACGCAGCGACAGCATGGCGGCTCCGACCACGGCGGGATCCAGGTCGCGATAGATCACAGGCAGCAGCGCGCGGATGGTGCGCGTGCCGTTGCGGATCGCCTCGAGGATCGCCTGCTCACGCCACTTGCGGTGCAGCAGGTAGGCTTTGACCGTGCGGCGCGGCTCATCGATCGTCCCGCCGTGGCCCGGCAGGAACAGGCCTTCCGGGCGCTCCAGGAGCAATTGGAGCGAACTCATGTAGTCGGCCATGCGGCCCTCGGGCGGCGCGATGACCGACGTGTTCCAGGCCATGACGTGATCACCTGAAAAGAGCGCGCCGCGGTCGGTCAGTGCAAGGCACAGATGATCGGGTGCGTGACCGGGCGTGTGGATCGCGTCGAGCTTCCAGTCCTCTCCCTCGATAGCATCACCGTGTCCGATGTGGACGTCGGCAAGGAAGCTGTGTCCGACGAACTCGGCGTCAACGTCGCCGCCACCGCCTTCAGGAATGCTGCTGCGGCGGAAGGCGTAGGTGCGGGCGCCGGTTGCGGCCTTGAGCGCGGCGATGCCGTCGACATGATCGCGATGGGCGTGCGTCGACACGATGTGGGTTATCGGTCGGCCTGCAGCGGCGGTGAGGATGGCATCCAGGTGCGCTACGCTCTCGGGACCGGGGTCGATGACCGCGAGACTGCGCTCGCCGACGAGATAAGTATTGGTGCCCTTGAAGGTCAGCGGGCCCGAGTTGGGGGCGACGAGCCTTGCGATGCCGGGAGCAACCTCGTCGGGCAGGCCGTAGGTGAACTGCATCGCCGTATTGAATCGGAGGCTCATCAGGGGCTCGGCGGGTTGTTCGGGCAGGGCCGTGCTTAGGGACGCATCATATGCGCCTCAGGCCATTTTCTGGCCGTTGTGGGCGAGCGAGAACGCCGCCGCCGTAAAGTCCCCAAAAGTGATGGTCGGAGCGGGGAGATTCGAACTCCCGACCCCTTGCTCCCGAAGCAAGTGCGCTACCAGGCTGCGCTACGCTCCGCCCGACACATCAGTCCTTTTGAGGGACAACGCCGTAGCCCTCGAAGGGCTTGCGGCGAGGGCGGCTTTATAGCGGCGACCCGACTGGGCCGCAAGCCAAGCGTTTGAAATTGCGTCGAAGCATCCCAAAGGTGCGATCGCGCGGGATTGCCCGGCCCCGTAACAGCCTCTATATGGGGGCGCTGCCGAGCTTGAGGCCGCGATGCTCCGTCAGGGGCGCCGCCAATCAGAGCCAGCGATGGGGCGTAGCCAAGTGGTAAGGCAGTGGATTTTGATTCCGCCATTCCCAGGTTCGAATCCTGGCGCCCCAGCCAATCCTCTCAATGCCTTGATGTTTCCGGCTCAGAGTTTCGTTGAAGCTCTTGCGGCTGTCGTCCAAGATCTCGCGGCCAACGTGGCAGGCGACGGCGGAGCCTGTCACTGATCAGAGGCCGTAGACCCACGCACTGCGGTGCCGGAATCACCTGCGGTGCGACGCCTGCATTGGTAAGCGCTGATGCACCGAGCGCGAGCGCGCACAGGGCAAGGCGCTAGCGTGTCACATGCAACCCATATACGCTGAGGCACCTCGCGGCGGCTGCGCTTCGTGGCTGCAGAGGGGAGGCGTAACAATCGTTGTTGGGGGAGTTTCTTCAATGAAGATCCAAGGAAAGATCATCGTCGGGTTGGTCGCTGCCGGTCTTGCGATGGGTACTACTCAGGCGATCGCTGGCGGCAAGAAGCATGACGATCTCGTCAAGCAGATCGACGCCGATCTGAAGCGGCTCGACAAGGAGCTGTTCGGCTGGCTGAAGCGCTGATCGAGGCATTCAGCTCGTTTTGCCGTGCCGCGGTGCGCTCATAGCGTGCCGCGGTTTTCGTTTGGGGTGGCGCGTGTGCATTGCGCGGTCAAAGGCCCGGCCGTGGCGGCCGGCCGGATCAGCGAGGGATCGAGGCCGTCTCGACCGGAACGCCGTTGCAGCCCTTGTCCTTGATGCTCTGATCGAGGGCCACGGATTCGGCTTTCGCCTCGTTGTATTGGGCGAGAGCGGGTACGCCCTGATCCTCGGAGCCGACAAGGCGGCCCCATGCGTTCGCGACTGTCGTCGGGAGCTGTTTCATCTGCTGAACCGCCGTCTGCGGGAGCTGCTGGAGCTGCGTCTGCAGTCCCGATTGCCGTTCCAGGAGCTCACGGCAGCCAAGGTTCTGCTGCTCATCGTTCAGGACATAGGTGCCATCGCCCTGATATCCCGCGCGGGGCACGCCACCGAAGCCCGCCACGGTCGAGCAGCCGGCAACGCACGTCGCGAGCAGCAACAGGAATGCTGCTCTGCCCAGAGGCGCTAATCTTTGCCCGTCCACCCGCATCGTCCGGCGAATCCCTAACTCGCGGTGGAATCTATGCACAGTTTGTCCACGGGACTACCCGTCAGAATACATTGGGGGAATCGTGTGCTTCCGGGGCCACGTTGCAGTGCAGCGTGCCCTTTTCCCTGGCGATTGCCGAGATTAGAGGCCGACCGTGGCGCGGGCGTGGAGGTCCTCCGACGCGGACACGATGCCGCGCTGGTGCAGGAGATCGACGACGCGGTGCGCCAGCTCGGCGGCGGAGGCCGTTGACGTATCGAGGACGATGTCGGGGTCCTGCGGCTCTTCGTAGGGCGAGTCGATGCCGGTGAAGTTGGGCAGGTGGCCGGCGCGGCACTTGGCGTAGAGGCCCTTGGGGTCGCGCTCCTCGCACACCGCGAGCGGGGCGGTGACGTGGACCTCGATGAATTCGTTCGGCTGGACCAGGCTGCGTACGAACTCGCGTTCGGCCCGGAACGGCGAGATGAACGAGCACAGGACAATCAGGCCCGAGTCCACGAACAGGCGGGCGACCTCGCCAACGCGACGAATGTTCTCGACGCGGTCGGCGGCAGTGAAGCCAAGGTCCTTGTTGAGGCCGTGGCGAACGTTGTCGCCGTCGAGGAGGTAGGTGTGCTTGCCGCTCAGGGCGAGCCAGCCCTCGACGAGGTTGGCGATGGTCGACTTGCCAGCGCCGGATAGACCCGTGAACCAGATGATGCAGGGGCGCTGGTGGTTGGCGGCGGCGCGCTGCTCCTTGGAGACGGCGAACGGCTGCCAGTGCACGTTCAATCCGCGACGGAGCGCGAAATCGACGGTGCCGACGGCGATGACTTCGTCGGTGAATAGATCGCACAGGGTGAACCGCGTCGCCTCGCCATTGGCCGCGAGCACCAGCGGCTCCTCGGTAGCGATCGTGCAGGCGCCGATCTCGCCTGATGAAATCGTGCGTGCGGGAATGCGGCGAAGGGTGTCGAAGTCGAGCCGGTATTTCACGGTCATAAGGCTTGCGGTCGTCTTCTGGCCGGCGAGCCGCAGGCTGTATTCGCGGCCGGGCAGCAGGGCGTTCGGAGACAGGCAGGCAATGTGGGCGGCGAACTGGGCGCTGGGTGCCGCTGATTCGCCTGCGTCGGCGTGCTGTTTCCTGTTCGCTGCCAACTCAAGCAGGTGCGTGCGCAGCCCGGCCGCGGCGCTCGCCTCGTCGATCGCAGTTGCGACGGCGGATTCGAAATCGAGCTTGCCGGCGAAATCGGCGAGTGCCGCTGACAGGCGTGTCAGTGCGGCCGCGTCAGGCGCGCCACCGACAACGGCCAGCGCGATGTGACGTGCACCGCCGATTGCAGCCATTGCAGCCAAGCGTCGGGCATTGACGGAGAGAGCGTCAGAAGCGTCAACGACAACGATGGCGACGTCAGGATGGGTTTCTATGCCGCCTTCGGTGAGATCGATGTGGCTGCATAGCGCCCGAAGCTGTGAAAGCGCGGCAGGCCGACCGACGGTGTCTAAGAGGCAGATCCTCAGGCCGGCTGTACGATCGGCTGCGTCGGGCTTGGCATTTTGCATCCGGTAGGGCTTCCCCTGCGACGACGTCGGCCTGTCCCGGGGGCCGCCTACTTTACGTCGCGCGCCGCGGGAAAACGTAGATGTCCAGTATGGCCTGGATCAGTGCGTGATGTGCAACCTCAACAAATCCATATTCGTTGGAATTCACATAAAAATTCAGATCGCCGCGTCCGCGCAACAGGTTGTCGGGCTGGAATCCGCTGAACGTCGCGATCTTCATGCCGTTGGCGCGGGCAACCTCCGCCGCCTTGAGGATATTGACCGACTGGCCGGAGCTGGAGATTGCGATGAGCAGGTCGCCCGGCAGTCCCTGAAGCTTCAGTTGCTCGGAGAAAACGTTGGTGTAGCCCAAATCGTTGCTGAGGCAGGTGAGCGCGGCCGGATCATTGAGCGACAGGGCGCGAATTCCGCCGTTCTTGAGGAACTCGATGGCGTGATGGCTGGCGATGGCGGCGCTGCCGCCGTTGCCAATCAGGACGACCTTGTTTCCGGCCTTGTGGGTTGCCCTCGCCGTGTCGGCAAGCCATTCGAAGCCGGCCTTCATGTCGAGCGGGCGGCCCTCGCCGTCGCTCACGCGGACGGCGCTAAGCGCCCGGCTGAGTTCGTCGAAATAGGACGAGATGGGATCGGCTGGCTTCGTTTCGACAACACCCTTCAGCACGCTTGTAGCCCTCCAGGACCAAATGTGTGGCGCGGTCTGCGCGCAGTCACTGCCGTGAGATCTGTGGGCACCTGATACGCCTTGGGCAGGCATTCAAGGATGAAGTAGATCAAAGGGTGGCAGGATTCGCTGTGTGACACATCCACGGGTAGCCGCAACTCTCGGGGAAAATTACGGCCAAGATTTGGGTGCCGGCCGGTTGGACCAGGGATGGAAGCGCGCAGAATGTCGCTATCCCTAATGCCTTCGCAGACAGACCTGTTTTGCCGACCACTCATGCCTGACATCAGATAACGCCAGCTTGACACAAGGCACTCTATCACTTAGCCGCGCCCTTAACATATGCCGGCGGCATGAAGACGCGGGCCAGGGTCGAACGCGAGAAGACTGCCGCATGCGCATTCTAGTAACCGGTGCCGCCGGGTTCATTGGTTACCACACTGCAAAGGCGCTCGTGGCGCAGGGGCACGAGGTCGTCGGCATCGACAATCTCAATTCGTACTACGATGTTCGCCTAAAGGAGGACCGGCTCGCCGCGCTCGCCGGGCCGGGGTTCTCATTCCAGAAGCTGGATCTCGCCGACCGAGCCGGCATGGAACGGCTGTTTGCGGATGGCGGTTTCCAACGGGTCGTTCACCTCGGCGCGCAAGCGGGTGTTCGATACGGGATCGAGAACCCTCACGCGTATATCGATTCCAATATCGTCGGCACGCTGCACGTGCTCGAGGGATGTCGCCGGAATGAGGTCGAGCATCTGGTGTTCGCCTCGTCGAGCTCGGTCTACGGCGCCAACACCGCGATGCCGTTCAGCGTGCATCAGAACGTCGATCATCCGCTCAGCATCTATGCCGCCTCCAAGAAGGCGAACGAGCTGATGGCGCATTCCTACGCGCATCTCTACAGGCTGCCGGTGACGGGGTTGCGCTTTTTCACCGTCTACGGGCCGTGGGGGCGGCCCGACATGGCGCCGATGATTTTCACTCGCAGGATTCTCGCGGGCGAGCCGATCGACGTATTCAACAAGGGCCATCATGCGCGGGACTTCACCTACATCGACGATGTGGTGGAGGGCGTGGTGCGTGCGGTCGATCGGATCCCGCAGGCCGATCCGCATTGGAACAGCGACGAACCCGATCCGGCGACGTCGTCGGCACCGTACCGAATCTACAACATCGGCAACAACAGCCCGGTGCAGCTCACCGACTTCATCGCGATGCTGGAGAAGACGATCGGCCGCGAGGCGAAGAAGAACTTCCTGCCGATGCAGCCGGGCGATGTCCCGGCAACCTTCGCCGACGTCAGCGACTTATCTGCGGATGTCGGCTTTGCACCGTCGACGCCGCTCGAGGTGGGCCTCGGACGCTTTGTTAATTGGTATCGCGACTACTACCGCGTGTAGGGATCGAACAGGCGGCGCGCCTCGGAGGCTCGCATGAGAAACATCCTGGTGACCGGCGCCCTGGGGCAGATCGGCTCGGAGCTGGTTCCGGCGCTGCGCCAGCGTTATGGCGTCGACAGGGTGATCGCGACCGACCTCAAGGTGCTGCCGCCGGCGGGCGCCGCTGCGATCGCGCCCTATGATCATCTCGACTGCACGGATCCGCACCAGCTGCACGAGGCGGTGCGCCGCTACGACATCGGCACGATCTATCACCTCGCCGCGCTGCTTTCCGCATCGGCCGAGGCGGTGCCGCAGATCGCGTGGTCGGTGAACATGAGCGGGCTCTATAACGTGCTGGAAGTGGCGCGGGGCTACGATTGCCAGGTGTTCTTTCCAAGCTCAATCGGAGCGTTCGGGCCTGAGACGCCGCGCGACCTCACTCCGCAGGTCGCGGTGCAGCGCCCGACCACGATCTATGGCGTGACGAAGGTTGCCGGTGAGCTGCTGTGCGACTACTACGCCTCGCGCTTCAACGTCGATACGCGCGGGCTGCGGCTGCCGGGTCTCGTTTCGTACGTGGCGGCGCCGGGCGGGGGGACGACCGATTACGCGGTCGAGATCTTTCATCACGCGCTACGCTACGGCCGGTATACGTGCTTTCTTTCGGCCGATACGCGCCTCGACATGATGTACATGCCCGATGCCATCGCTGGCATGGTCAATCTGATGGCGGCGGACGAGACGCGGCTGCGATACCGCAACGCCTACAACATCACGGCGATGAGCGTGACGCCCGAGGACATCGCGGCGGCGATCCGCGTTCACATCCCCGGCTTCGAGATCGACTACGAGGTCGATCCGGTCCGGCAAGCCATCGCCGATAGCTGGCCGCGGTCGCTCGACGACAGCGCCGCGCATGCAGATTGGGATTGGGCGCCGCGGTTCGATCTTAAGGCGATGACCGCCGACATGCTGGCTCGCCTCACCGACAAGCTGAAGCTCAGATCCTCTCAAAGCAAGAAGCGTTAAAGCAAGAGCGTTCCTGACGGAGGCCATTATGCCGATCGAGAAACTGACGCCGGTGCTCGACGCCAAACTGGAGGAGTTTGCCCAGAGCGGTCGACTGAAGGGTTCCGAGGCCGTGACCACCGGAATGGTGGAGCCAGCGGCCGGGAAGGGGCCGCGCTTTCTCATCGAGGGGCACGGAGAGCGTCCGTTCCTGCGAATGAACTCCAACAGCTACATGGGGCTGTCGTTCGCAACGCGGGTGATGGCGGCCGAGGAAGAAGCCGTGCGCCGCTACGGCGTGGGCCCTGGCGCCGTGCGCTTCATTTCGGGGACGTGGGCGCCGCACGTAAAGCTGGAGAAGCGGCTGGCCGAATTCCACGGCCGTGAGGCAGGCATGCTGTTCAGTTCGGCGTACGCCACCGTCATGGGTGTGATCCCGCCGCTGGTCTCGGACAAGACCGTGGTGATCAGCGACGAGCTCAATCACAACTCGATCATCAATGCGATCTCGCTGGCCCGTCCGGCGGAGAAGCGGATTTACGGCCACCTCGACTTCAATGAGCTTACGCGGCAGCTCGGCGCGTTCACGAGCAAGTGCCGGCGTGCGGTGGTGGTGACGGACGGCGTATTCAGCATGCGTGGCGATCATGCGCGTCTCGATGAAATCATGCGCATCGCCAAGCAGTTCCATCCGCTCTACGCGGAAGGCGTGATCGTCATCGCCGACGATTCCCACGGTGTGGGAGCGTTTGGCGAGACCGGGCGCGGCACCGAGGAAGTGGTCGGCGGAAAGGTCGACGTACTGATCGGCACGCTGGGGAAGGCTTTCGGAGTCAACGGCGGTTATGTCGTGAGCTCGCAGTCTGTCGTCAGCTATCTGCGCGAGACGTCGCCGTTCTACATCTATTCGAACCCGATCACTCCGGCCGAGGCCGAGGCTGCGCGCACCTCGGTGGAGCGCGTCGACAGCCAGGAGGGGCGGGGGCTGCTGGCGCACCTGCGAGCCATGACGGAGCGCTTCAGGGATGGGCTGCGCAAGCTCGGCCTGGAGACGGTGGCAGGAGAACATCCCGTGGTGCCGCTTCTGGTGCGCGACACCGCGCGGACGGCGGCGCTGGTAAGGCATCTGCGCGACAAAGGCATCCTGGCGACCGGGCTTGCATTTCCGGTGGTTCCGCGCGGCGAGGAAGAGATCCGCTTCCAGATCAGCGCCGACCATACGACGGCCGACATCGACGAAGCGCTCAGCGCGCTGGCCAGCTTCCGCAATTCCGGAGAAGCGGTATGAAGCCCGGCCCCGAGGAGACACGATATGAGTTCCGGCTGTTTGGTGATGACCTCGGCAAGGCGCGAGGCGCGTTCGCCGCGCTGGTCAAGGGCGAGCCGCAAGCTGCCAGCCGCGAGACCTACATCGTGACGCGGCTCAATATCGAGTCCAACGTCAAGATTCGCGGCGAGCGGCTGCAGGTGAAGACGCTGCTGGCGCGAAATGGCCCTTTGGAACAGTGGGCGCGCCCTCTCAATGCAGAATTCCCGGTGTCGATTGACGACATCGAAAACACCGTGCTACCGGCCCTGGGGCTGAATCTAGAAATCGGGGAGCGCGGCGCGCTCGGCGAAGGTGCGTTACTGGCGCTCATGGTCGATCAGCATGCGTTGGCCATAACGCAAGTTGAAAAACAGCGGACGCTGTTCGAGGTCCGAGATTGCGTGGCCGAATTCTGCGAGCTGCAGATCGGCAACGAACGAGTTCAATCGATCGCAATTGAAGCCGTCGACGCGCAAGCCGCCTTAGCCCTGTTACAGGACGTCGGCCTCGCCGATGCGCAGAACGAAAGCTATCCCTCGTTTCTGCAACGACGCCTGTTCTAGACCGCGGAACTAGGCGCGATCCTTGATACCTTTCACGTGATCGGCGCAGTGGGCACAGCAGTAGATGTCGCCATCTCCGGTCTCGACGCCGTGGCCGATGACCCGGCACCCACAATGGGCACAGGTGGGAGCCAGCGCAGTTATGGCGCACTCGAAGCTGTCGAACGTCATGGTCTTGCCGGCCTTTGTGATGTCGAACGTCTTGTCGTAGTCGTTACCGCAGGTGTCACATATGGGCATGGGCTGATCCTCTTAGCGCACAAAGATGGAGACGATTCCGAGAAGCAGCATGCCTGCGAGGCCGCCTATGAAAATGAAGCGCTGGGTTGGCGTTCTCAGGATGATATCGCCCTGGCGCGCTTTGTCGGCCGGGTAGCTTGGTGCAGACTTGTTTCCAGACATGAAAATATACCTCCTCGAAGCGGGGCACCTCGAGGGTCAATGCGATCTGCGGGTTTGGGTTCCGCTCTCGCGCTGTAGGTTTAGTTGCCGCGCGTCAACTTCCCGAGCAGCTCGCCCTTGGGGAATTTCGCAGTGCGAATAACGATTCCCCACTCTCCGGCGGAGAGGCTGGCACCCTGTGCGGCTGCAAGAATGGCCGAGCCCTCGAATGGGCTGTCGACATCGCGGATCTTGACCGTGCCGCCGCCCGCGCCCTGTGGGGCGCCATAGAAAGCCGCCGAGGTCGCGTAGGAGGCGACCCCCTCGTAAGTGCCGTTCCAAGTCAGCTTATTGCTGGCGGTATCGTATAGGACGGCAACGCTGCCTGAGGCGGTGCTGGTCGCTCCCGGGACTGGCCGCAACTGGGCTTTGAGGCTGATTACTTCGGCATACGCCGGAGCGGCCAGGGCGGCGAGTGCCACAGCGGCGGCGACAATCCTCGAACGATTGGCAGTCAAGGGCATCGGTCCCTCCCTGGGTGGCTCCCACCCCAGCATTCACAGCCTTTATGCCCGGACCGTGACATAGCTCATTTATGCACGCCGACGGGGCGGCAGGAAGGCCCGGATCGATTTGCAGGGCTGGTCCAGAGGCGAATTTGGCGGTATGGGCACTGCAGAAAAACATCTGCCCTTCCCTATGCGAGGATGTCCATGACTGAAGAGCTTGCGAAAATTGCCGAAGCGCTCGTTGCTCCGGGCAAAGGCATCCTGGCTGCAGACGAAAGCTCGGGCACGATCAAAAAGCGCTTCGATTCGATCGGCGTCGGTTCCACCGAGGATACGCGCCGCGACTATCGCGAGATGCTGTTCCGCGCCAACGACGCGATGAAGAACTATGTGTCGGGCGTCATTCTTTATGACGAAACGATCCGCCAGAACGCCAAGGACGGGACATCGCTCGTCGACGTGATGAAGGCTGCGGGTTCGATCCCGGGTATCAAGGTCGACACGGGCGCCAAGCCGCTCGCAGGTGCCAACGCCAAGATCGAGACGGTGACGGAAGGTCTCGACGGCCTGCGTGAGCGTCTAGCCGAGTACTACAAGCTCGGCGCGCGGTTCGCGAAGTGGCGCGCTGTCATCACCATCACCGACGACCTGCCATCGTGGAACTGCGTCAAGGCCAATGCGCACGCGCTCGCCCGCTACGCTGCGCTTTGCCAGGAGGCCGGCATCGTTCCGATCGTCGAGCCTGAGGTGCTGATGGACGGGGCTCATTCCAGCCACACCATCGAGCGCTGCTATGAGGTGACGGAGTGGACGCAGCGCACCGTGTTCCGCGAACTCTACGATGCGCGCGTCGCCCTCGAGGGCATCGTGCTGAAGCCGAACATGATCATCGCCGGGCAGAAGTGCCCGCAGCAGGCGAGCGCACAGCAGGTGGCCGAGCTGACGGTGAAGTGCCTCAAGGCGACGACGCCGGCTTCGGTGCCGGGGATCGCGTTCCTTTCAGGCGGCCAGTCGGACGAGCAGGCGACCGAGAACCTGTCGCTCATCAATCAGATCGGCAACCTGCCTTGGAACGTGACGTTCTCGTATGGGCGGGCATTGCAGGCGGCGGCGCTGAAGGCATGGGCCGGCAAGACCGAAAACGTCGCCGCGGGACAGCGGGCGTTCACGCACAGGGCCCGGATGAATTCGCTGGCCGCGCTGGGCAAGTGGAACCAGCAAGTCGAGAAGGCCGCTTAAGCCGCGCGACATCAGCGTTGGTTGCATCTGATCCCGGGGCCCGTCCCCGGGATTTTTGTTTCGTGCCCGTCGCGCTGACTTTGAACCCCATTGAGGCGCGGCAATAGGGCAGTCGTTTACCCGCTTCTGCGAGCTTGGCGGCCGACATACATGTTACCTGTCGCCAACCATAGCTTCGAAGCGGAGATGATCCATGCACGTTACGATCGAAAGCGCCCTTGCAGCCATCAAGGCCGCGCAGAAAGAAGCGGTCAAGCTCAAGACCCAGATGTGTATCGCGGTCGTCGACAGTGGCGCGAACCTAAAGGCCTTCGTGCGCATGGACGACGCGTGGACCGGCTCCATCGACATCGCCATCAAGAAGGCGAAGACGGCGGTCTTCTTCGGCATGCCGACCGGCGAGATCGGCAAGCTTTCGCAGCCAGGCGGGCCGCTGTTTGCGATCGAGCATTCCAATCAGGGTCTGATCACCTTCCCCGGCGGCCTGCCGATCGTCGATGACGAAGGCGTGCTGGTTGGCGCCATCGGCGTTTCGGGAAGCTCGGTCGAGAACGATCACAAGGTTGCAATGGCTGGCCTCAAGGTCGTCGGTGTCAGCGACCTCCCCGCGCATCCTTGGAGAACTTGATTTCAAGGGTGACACGATCGGCGAGAAGCGTTGTTTGTTGCGGGCGTCGCGCAAGTTGAAAGCCGGCGCTCGAGCCGGGGCGCCTTGCGCCCTTGCCGCCTTCGGCGGCCAAGGGATCCAGCACAAAGCGTGGCGAAGCCTTCTGGTTGAAGTGCTGCGCACATTTCTCCGCTGGGTCCCGGAGAGCGTCTTGCTTCGCTCGACGCTTCCGGGATGACAGTGCGGACACTGCAACAAAAAAGGCGGGGTTTCGGCCCCGCCTTTTCAATTTGGAATTGTCGCTGGCTTACATCCGCTCGATGCGGTCGGCCATGTTGCCCACGAGGCGGACGCGATAGGTGGCGTTCTCGCAGGTGAGGATCCACACCGGGAGGTCCGGGCGCGAGGCATCAGCATCGCGCTTCGCCTTGGAGGGGTTGCTGCAAGCGTAACCCTGCTTGCGGATCTGCACGGCGATGATGTCCGGCGGGACCTCGTCGTCGGCCGGCTGCACGGACTGCACCTCGGCCAACTGTTGGGCCTGGGCCTGCGCATCGGGACCACCGAGGGTCACCGCGTTCAGGGCCAGACCGGCGCCGAGCGCCAACACCGGAAACATCGCCAGCTTTTCCATCGTAACCCCCGCCAAGCCTCACATATCGAGGTTCGGCGAGCCCGTTAGCGAGCCAAGGCCTCCTCGTGCGCACGCCGTCCCGCTAGCGCGAGGAAAACATAACTCCAACCTGAGAATAGAAGGTTGATGCCGACCAGAAGGCCGAGTGCCCAGACGGCGGATTCGGGCAGGCCCATGGCGATGATTACGCCGACTGCGAGGGCGGCGATGCCGCTGAGGAGCAGCCAGATCCAACCGTCATGCGGACGGACGCGGAAGGCCATGATCGACTCGAAGATGCCTTCAGCGATGAACAGAGCCGCGATGACGACTGTGAGCGTAAGAAGGCCTGCGATCGGGAAGAATGCGAGATAGCCACCTACGACGACATAGAGCAGGCCGATCAGCACTTCCCAAAGGAAACCGCTCCAGGCGGGGGCCTGGAAGGCGTGAACGATCATCATCACGCCGCCGATGAGGAAGAGCCAGCCGAGCACGACCTTGGCGGCGATGCCCGAGACGAAGGGGAATGCGATTGCGGCAAGGCCGGCGACGATAAAAACGATACCGAGAGCAAGGAACCAGCCCCACTTGTCGGTGACGAGCTGCTTGGTTTCGGCGATACGAGCGTCAAAGTCTGAGATGGTCATTGGATGAGCCATGGTGGTCCTCCCTCGGCTGCAGATTCAGAAGGAATCATAGCAGAATCCGCCCTCGTTCTGGGGCGCTTCATGCTTGTATGGTGGCGTGACTGCGAATGTGCGTTCCAAGATTGATCGGCCGCCGCGCAGGCACAGGTTTGGCCGCGCATTCAGCGATCGATGGCCTGGAATGAGTTCGAATGATCAATAAATTTTGCGCGTGCGATTAGCACGTAAGGCACTGCAACACGTCTTCGCGTTGTCGCGTGCAACCTTAAACAAATCGTATCGGAGTGGGGGCTGCCGGCTCGCGATGAAGCGAGCCGGCATCTGCAACGGGATCAGCGATCGCGTGCGAGCAGAGGCGTGATGTTCCGCACGGCAACGCGGCGGTTTGCACGTTCGGGCGCCTGCGTCGGTATCTTGAGGAATTCCTCGCCGTAGCCCTGAGTGACGAGGTTCTCGGGCGGCACGCGGAATGTCTCAGTCAGGATGATCGCCACTTCCTCAGCACGGCGGTCCGAGAGCGTGAGGTTGTCGTACTCGGAACCGACCGCGTCGGTGTGGCCCTCAATGAGGAACACCTCGTTGGGGCGGCGGTCGAGGATGCGGTTGATGGTCCGCGCGATGCGCTCCAGGCTATTGTACTGGTCGTAGGGAACTTCCCAGGCGCCGAAGTCGAACGTGACCGTATCCAGATCAACGCGGCGCATGCGATCGCGCAGGTAGGCGTTGTAGCGGATTTCATCGAGCGAGTAGGCGCGATCGATGTCGTCCACGGGCCTATCCATCAAGGCATCGTAGAGGTCATCGTCGGATGCGAAGTTGTAGTCGACGATGTAGCGCTCGCGGGGTATGCGCAACCGCGGCGGACGCAGGTCGAAGATCACCGGGGTGTCACGGTTGAAGCGGCGGTTGTCGATGAGATCCCAGTCGCGGCCGTCGCGGTCGCGGCGGTAGCGGCGCATGAGGCGGCCGGATGAATCGAACTCGGAGAAAATCTCGATGCCGCCCGGGCGGATGGCGATTGTGAGATTGCCGCCGTCGGGCCGGCGCTCGCGGCGCACGTCGCGCGAGGTGCGGCGCATGCGCTCGTCCTCATTGTGACGGATGCGGGCGGGGCCGTCCCGATCCTTCACGATGACGCGGTTATCGGGCTCCTCGATGACGGTGCGCTTGCCGCCTTGCTCTACGCGCTCGCGACGTCCACGCCGGATGTCCTCGATGGCGTTGCGGCCACCACGGCGCGGACCACCGGCCTCGCGCTTGTCACGCGGGAAGTCGCGGCCGGCGTTGTCAGGCGGGCCATTGTCCTTCGGGCGGCCGGCGTCCTTGGGACGGTCGAAGTCCTTCGGGCGACCGGAGTCCTTCGGACGGTCGAAGTCCTTGGGGCGGCCGGAGTCCTTGGGACGGTCGGAGTCCTTCGGCCTGTCGTCGCGCTTGCCCTGATCGGACTGCGGCGGCGGATCCTTCGGACGATCTTTGCGATCACCTGGAGGCCTGTAGGTGCCGGGCGGGCCATTGTCCCTCGGCTTGCCGGCGTCGCCGGGTCTGTCATCACGCTTGCCGGTATCGGGCTGTAGGGGGAGACCCTTCAAACGTGGATCGGTGCGATCCCCGTTCGGCCGTTGATAGCCGCCGCCGGGGATGCCTTTGTCTTTCGGTTTGTCGTTATTCTTGGGTACATCCCGGGGCTTGTCGTCGCGTTTGCCAAAATCCTTGGATTTCGGTGGCGCGTCGTTCTTACGCGTGTCCGGCTTGTCGGCGTCGTTACGCGGCTTGTCGTTATCGCGCTTCTGGTCGCGGCCACCCATGCGGGGGTTGAAGCCCTCAGGCTTGCGGTCACGCCCCCTGTCGCCGCGCTCGTCGTTCCCGCCGCGATCCTTCCTATCGGAGGAATCCTTACGGTCAGCCTTGTCAGGCCGGTCGGGCTTCCTGTCCCGCTTCTCGTCCTTCTCGTCCTTTTTTTCCTTGTCCTTGTTGTCGTCATCTGGTCCTGCGGCGACCCGCAAAGGGGCACCTGCCGACGACGGCTCGCCGTGGGAAACTGCTGGCAGGAGGGCGAGGGAGGCAAGAACAGCGGATAGAAGTAGATAGGAGCGCATGAGGTAGCCCGCTTGTGACGTGTCTGCGCTACCCGTACGAGAAATAATGGTCAGGTCGTGGCCTTAGTGCCAAAGCGCACAAAGTGGTCGCTTTTCCGCCCCATTGGGTCCTGATAGGCTCTGCACATCAGGCATTTAGAGGACGCGGTCGGATGGGGCCAGAGGCTCACTCGAGGCTATACATCGTGGCGCCGGCGGGGGCGGACCTGCACCGGGTCGAGGCCATCCTTGACGCATCGCATGCCGCGAGCTTGCTGATCGTGCCTGGCGGCGATGGTGCGCTGACGGCGCAGACGGCTCGGCCGCTCGTCGAGTTGGCTCAACGCAAGGACGTGGCCGCGCTGATCGCGGATGATGCGCAACTCGCCAGGACGCTGCGGGCGGATGGCGCGCATCTGAGCTGGAGCAAGGACATCGTCGCCCGCTACAGCGAGGCGCGCGAGGTGCTCGGCACGCGCTATATCGTCGGCGTCGATGTCGGCCGAACGCGTCACGACGCGATGAACCTGGCGGAAGAGGGCGCCGATTACATCGGGTTCGGGATACCTCCGCATGTCGACGACAGGGAGGCCGCTGCTGCGCGCCGGCGCGAGTTGATTGCGTGGTGGGGCGAGATTTTCCAGGTGCCGTGCGTCGCGTTCGACGTCGAGAGCGCCGATGAGGCGCAGGTGCTTGCCGCGGCCGGCGCTGATTTCGTCGCGATGCGCGCCGACTTCGATCTGTCGCCCGATGATGCTTCCAAGCTGGCGCAAGGAATTGCCGAGGCGGCTAGCGAGCGCGAGGCGCTGGCATGAGGTTGCTCCACCTGATGCTGGCGGTGCCCTGCCTCCTCGGAGCGGTGGAGCCCGTCGCAGCGGAGACAAGCTCTTGGGTCATGGAAACCACCGAGGTGCCGAAGCCGCGGCCCGGCCGGCCGGTGAAGATCACGCCGAACGAGAAGCTCACCAAAGCGCCGCCGGCAAAGGAAAACAGCGGCGCCAACAAGGGCAGCCTTTCCAAATCGCTGGTTGAGCCGAGCGGTGAGGAGGCGGCCTACATCGCGTTCGATCAGGGGCAATACCTGACGGCGGCGAAGCTTGCCCAGGAAGCCGCGCAGCGCGGCGATGCACAGGCGCATACGCTGCTCGGGCGGCTTTATTCGGAAGGGCTCGGCGTACCCAAGGACATGCCGACCGCCATCAAGTGGTATGCGAAGGGCGATGAACTGGGCGACGTGCAGTCGTCGTTCTCGCTGGGCGTTCTTTACGCGGAGGGGCGCGGGGTCAAGAAGGATCGCGCGCGTGCCGGCGAGCTGTTCGAGAAGGCCGCACGCACGGGACATCTGCTCGCCAACTACAATCTCGGCCTGCTGTTCCTGAAGGGCGATGGCAAGCCGCAGAACTCCTATCGCGCGGCAATGCACATCAGATACGCGGCCGAGAAGGGCATCGCGGTGGCGCAGTACGATCTGGCCGGTCTCTACCAGAACGGCGAGGGCGTGCAGCCAAATGCCGTCGATGCCTCGCTGTGGCTGCGCAAGGCGGCAGAACAGGGCATGGCGGAAGCGCAATTCGAATATGCCGTAATGCTGCTGCGTGGCCTGGGGCTAACGAAGGACGAGCCGAAGGCGATCCCGTACCTGCGCTCGGCGGCGCAGAAGGGACTGACGGCTGCGCAAAACCGGCTGGCCTACGTCTATTCGGAGGGCGTCGGGGTTAAGAAGAATCCGCAGGAAGCGGCGAAGTGGCGGCTGATTGCGCAGGCGGGCGGGCTGAAGGACGACACCCTCGACCAACTGATCGCCAAACTGCCTAAAGCGCAGCAGAAGGCGGCAGAGCAGGCGGCTTTGGAGTGGCGCGAAGAGGCAGGCCTGTTCTAGAGGCGGCGTCGGCGCACTTGCCAGCGCGGCTCGCAGGCGGTAGTCGGGCGGCTATGTAACGATCTCGAATTCTCCATGCGTCCGCCTCCACGGGCGCTGGATTGCGTGGTCGGCCGCACGAGCCGTCCGATCCGACGGCGTTCGAAGGAACCTGCCCCGATGCCCGCCTCAGCATTAATGAACGTGATGATCGGCGCCGCCCGCAAGGCCGGCCGCAGCCTCGCCCGCGACTTCGGCGAGGTCGAGCAGTTGCAGGTCTCGGTCAAGGGGCCCGGCAACTTCGTGACGGCAGCCGACCTCAAGGCGGAGGAGATCCTCTACAAGGAGTTGTCGAAGGCGCGACCGGGCTACAGCTTTCTGATGGAGGAACGCGGCGAGGTCGCCGGCGACGACAAGAGCCATCGCTGGGTGGTCGATCCGCTGGACGGGACAACGAACTTCCTGCACGGCGTGCCGCTGTTCGCGATCTCCATCGGATTAGAGCGCGAGGGCCAGCTCGTTGCAGGTCTCGTCTACAACCCGATATCGGACGAGATCTTCGCTGCAGAGAAGGGCAAGGGGGCATATCTCAACGACCGGCGCCGGCTGCGCGTGGCCGCGCGGAAGAACCTGTCGGATGCGCTGGTGACAACGGGGATCCCGCATCTGGGGCGTTCGGGGCACCCGGTGTTTGCGCGCGAGATTAAAGAGGTGACGAAGTACGTCGCCGGCGTGCGGCGCACCGGGTCTGCCGCGCTCGACCTGGCCTGGATCGCGGCGGGCCGCTTCGACATCTACTGGGAGCGGGACATCAAGGCCTGGGACCTGGCAGCCGGGATCGTGCTCGTGCGCGAAGCCGGCGGCATGATCAGCGACCTGTCCGGCGGTGTCGACATGCTGGAAAAGGGGCAGGTGCTTGCCGCGAACAGCACTCTGCACAAGGAGTTTCTTCCCCTTGTCGCTTCCACGCCTGCCCGTGCGTAGATCGTCCGATTCACGCTTTGGGGTAATAGGGCCCGAAGCAAAGACGTTCTAACGACCCCAATAAGCCCAAGGGCACTATATTGCCCGGTTTGTGCTGTCATTGGCTTCGGCTAATGTCAGCGCTCGAGAGAAGGTCGGGGCGGGGTTCCGGATGGCCAGAAAACGACAGAACGATCTGGGTGGGGCCGGGTTGCCGTACCGGACGCTCACGCCGCCGGGCGTGTTCTTGATCCGGATGCTGATCTTCCTGACGCTCGTCACATTCCTAGCGGCGATCCTCCACGACCAGCTCGTTTCGTCATTCTTCAACAACCCTGGCCTCAACGGCCTCATCCTCGGCGTGCTGGTGCTGGGCATCATCTACGCGTTCAGGCAGGTGATCCGGCTTTATCCGGAAATTCGCTGGGTCAACGCGTTCCGTATCGCAGACCCTGGCCTCGCCATCTCGCACCAGCCGGTGCTGCTGGCGCCGATGTCGGCGATGCTGCGCGACCGCACTGGAACGCTGTCGCTGTCGACGGCGTCACTGCGCTCGATCATGGATTCCATCGGATCGAGGCTCGATGAAGCGCGCGATACCGGGCGCTATCTCGTGGGGCTGCTGGTCTTCCTCGGCCTGCTCGGAACGTTCTGGGGTTTGCTCGAAACCATCCAGTCGGTTGGCGGTGCGATCGACTCGCTGAACACGAACGCTGCCGATAACGTCACGCTGTTCTCGGACCTCAAGGCGGGACTTTCGGCGCCATTGAAGGGCATGGGCACGGCGTTCTCGTCGTCGCTGCTCGGCCTTGCCGGCTCGCTCGTGCTCGGTTTTCTAGAGCTGCAGGCGAGCCATGCGCACAACCGCTTCTACAACGAGCTGGAGGAATGGCTGTCGGGCATCACTGAGCTGACGCCCGGCACGAGCGGATCGGCCGATCAGGTCAATCGCCAGCTTTCGAGCGCGATCCTGCACATGCAGCGCGCGGTGGAGGATCTGTCGACGCGGCTTGCAGACCAATCGATTGCGAGCGCGATCGGCGGTAAAGGCGGCGGAGAAGAACAACTCGGGGAGCTGGCGCGCGGCGTCAATCAACTCGTGACGCAGATGCGCGCGGAGCAGAAGGTCGTGCGCGAATGGGTTGACGAGCAGGCGTCGCAGCATTCTGAAGTCGCAAAAGCGCTGAAGCAGCTTGCTGCCAACATGCAGCGCCGGGGCTAGCGGCGAATGGCGGGTGGTCGCACACGTCGGCGCAACGAATATGCGGAGTTCTGGCCCGGCTACGTTGACGTTCTGTCCACGCTCTTGCTCGTCGTCACGTTCCTGATGTCGATCTTCATGCTCGCCCAATACTTCGCGAGCCAGGAAGCCAGCGGCAAGGACACGGCGCTGAAGAAGCTCACGCTGCAGATCTCGGAGCTGACGAGCCTGCTGGCGCTTGAGAAGGGCAAGGGGAAGTCCGCCGAGGACGAGATGGCCGCGCTGCAGGCGACTTTGGCGACGCTGCGACAGGAGAACTCGAAGCTTTCCGGCTTCGCGCTTTCGGGCGACGAGGCGGCGAAGTCAGCGGAGGCGCGCATCTCCGGGCTCACGGCTGATCTGGAAAGCCAGAGGAAGATCTCAGACGAGGCACTGGCCAAGGTCGATATACTCAATCAGCAGCTTCTGTCGCTGCGCCGGCAGATTGCTGCACTCAACGAGGCACTGCAGGCTTCCGAGGCGAAGGACGCGGAAAGCCAGACGCGCATCAAGGATCTGGGTGCGCGGCTCAATGCAGCGCTCGCCCGCCAGGTGCAGGAACTGCAGCGCTATCGCTCTGACTTCTTCGGGCGTTTGCGCGAGCTTCTGAAGAACCGCAAGGACATCAGGGTCGTCGGCGACCGCTTCGTGTTTGAATCCGAGGTGCTGTTCCCATCCGGCTCGAACCAGCTGACGCCCGAGGGCCTCGCTGCGATGGACCAGCTTGCCTCGGCCATCATCGAGCTGGAGAAGGAAATCCCGAAGGAGATCGACTGGGCGTTGCAGGTGGATGGCCATACCGACATCCGTCCCATCGCCAGCCCGACGTTCCCGTCGAACTGGGAGCTGTCGACCGCGCGCGCCATTTCAGTGGTGCGGTATCTCATCAGCCGGGGCGTGCCGCCGCAACGGCTGGTGGCGGCGGGCTTCGGCGAGTTCCGGCCGCTGGAAGCGGGTGTCGACGAGGCGAGCCTGCGACGCAACCGGCGCATCGAGCTGAAGCTGACAAATCGATAGTCGGACACGAGCTGAGGGAAGCTTTGTGTGCGGCGGCTGTTGCACGAGTCGATGGCCGCGCCACTTGGCGCGGCGCCCCTTGGGCGCTTGCCGCCTTCGGCGGCGCTTTTTCTTGGCTGACACGAGCTAAGGGAAGCTTTGTGTGCGGCGGGCGTTGCACGAGTTGATAGCCGGCACACTTTTGCGCTGCCGATTCACGCCCTCGCTGATAGGCGCTCGGGCGATCGGAGCGTGGGCGCCCTTGGCGCTTGCCGCCGTCGAAGCGGCCAGGACGCAGCGTCCTGTTCTGTCATCCCGGAAGCCGCGAACGACGTGAGCGGCAATCCGGGAGCCAGCATAAAGTTCGGCGAAGCCCCAAAGTAGGGTGCTGCGCACTTTTCTTCCGCTGGGTCCCGGATAGCGTCTTGCTTCGCTCGACGCTTCCGGGATGACAGTGGAGATCGTGGATCGGTGTCTCTGTCTCGCCGTGTCTAGACCTACCGAGGCGGCGGCGCGCCGGCCGGTCCTGCTGCTGCGGGCGGTCCCACGGGCACTGGGCTGACCTGCTCGCGCTCGCGCTTCAAGTCGGCCAATGCCTGATTGAGCTTCTTTTGCGCGGCGGCGAGTTGTGCCTTGAGCGCAGTGATTTCTTTGTCAGCGGCTTCCTTCGCGTCTTTTGCGGCCTTCACCTCGCCTGCAGCGGCGTCGCGAGCTTTCTCAAGGTCGGTGCGTCCACGCTCCAGGTCGGTCGCGCGCTGCTGGAGATCGCCAACCTGTTTCTGGAGATCGGTGATCTGGGTCGATGCGGATTCGGTATTCGCGCGCGACTGCTTCAGCGCGTTCTCGACCTCGTCGCGTGAGCGGTTCGCCTGCTCCATCTGGCGGGTGAGGTCGGTGACGTTGGCTTTGAGACGGTCGCGCTGTTGCGCGAGATCGGTACGGATGTGCTCGCCTTCAAGATAGAGCTGCCGGGAGGATAGCGCGTTGTAGCCGGAATATACGCTGACCGCGCCCAGCCCAACGACAAGCGCCCACACCCACAACGGAGCCGGTCCGCTGGTCCGCGGCTCGGGCGGCAGCATAGGCTCGATATCGGGTTCCATTTCGTCTTCCCCTTTGTTTTCGTCGGCGCTGCTTCAAATTCCGCGCCGATTGTCCCCACGCGCATTTTAGCGCGGCGCTAGAATGGCGTGAATTTGGGCTATTCAGCGGCCTCGGCGGTGAACTGCATGTCGGCGAGACGAGCGTAGAGGCCGCCCTTGGCAACGAGCTCCGCGTGGGTGCCCTGCTCGACGATCTGCCCCTTGTCCATCACCAGAATGCGCTTGGCCTTTTGGACCGTCGCGAGGCGGTGAGCGATGACCAGCGTGGTGCGGCCGACCATCAATCCTTCGAGCGCGTGCTGGACGAGGGCTTCGCTTTCGGCATCGAGGGCGCTGGTGGCCTCGTCGAGGAGCAGAATGGGGGCATCCTTCAGGATGGCGCGGGCGATAGCAATGCGCTGGCGCTGCCCGCCCGACAGGGTGACTCCGCGCTCGCCGACGAGCGTGTCATAGCCCCCGGGCAGGGCCTTGATGAAATCGTCGGCCTGGGCGGCAACCGCTGCCTGCCGCACGTCCTCGATGCTCGCTTCGGGGCTGCCGTAACGGATGTTTTCGGCGATGGTTCCGGCGAACAGCGCCACGTCCTGCGGGACCAGCGCCATGCGGGCGCGCAGCTCAGGGAGTGCAACCTTGCGCACGTCGAGGCCGTCGACGCGGACCTCGCCCGACTGGGGATCGAAGAAGCGCAGCAGCAGATTGAAAATGGTGCTTTTGCCGGCACCGGAGGGTCCGACAAGCGCGATGGTCTCACCCGGCTTTGCCTGGAACGAGACGTTCTGGAGTGTCGGCAGAGTGGGGCGGCCTGGGTAGGCGAAGCGCACATCCTTGAATTCGACCGCGCCGCGCGCCGGCACCGGCATGGCGATGGGGTGGGCGGGCGATTGAATTTCCGGCTGGATCGCCAGCAATTCGGTCAGGCGCTCGGCAGCGCCGGCTGACTGGCTGATCTCGCCCCAGATCTCGGAAACCTGCGCGAACGAGGCGCCAGCGAACACGGCATACAGAACGAACTGGCTCAGGCGGCCAACGCTCAAGCTGCCGTCGACCACGGCTGCAGCACCGAACCACAGGACGCCGGTGATGGAGACAATGACGAGAAACATCGCGAGGCCGGTTAGGGCGGCGCGGGCCTGCATGCGCTCCTTGGCGGCATCGAACGCGACCTCGACTGCGCCGCGATACTTCTGCGCCGCGGCCTGCTCGTAGCCGAAAGCCTGCATGGTGCGTGAGGCGGCAAGGTTATCGGCGGCGTAGGCCGACGCCTCCGCGAGCGTGTCCTGCGCGCGGCGGGACAGGCGGCGGACGAGACGGCCGAAGGCAATCAGGGGCACGATCGTCAGCGGAATGGCGAGCAGCACGAGCAGCGAAAGACTGACGCTGGTGACGAGCATCATCACCAAGGCGCCCAGCAGCATGATGACGCTGCGTAGGGCCTGCGAAAGCGAAGAGCCGGCCATCGCCTTGATCTGGGTGGTATCGGCAGTGAGGCGGCTCATCAGCTCGCCGGAGTGCGTCTTCTCGAAGAAGGCCGGGCCAAGATCTGCGACGTGGCGGAATACGTCGGAGCGCAGGTCGGCGACGACGCGCTCGCCCAGCCAGTTCACGTAATAGAAGCGTGCGGCGCTGGAGACCGACAGCACGAGACCGATGACGACGAGCATCCCGAAGTAGCGGTCGATGAAGACGCCGTCGTGGGAGGTGAAACCGAGGTCGATCACCCGGCGAACGGCCATGGGGATCACCAGCATGGCGACGGCCGAGATCACGAGCGAAATGCCGGCGAGCGTCAGCCGTAGCGGATGACGGGCAATATAGGGCCACAACGCCAGCAGCGGCCGCAGCTCCGGGCGCTGCCGCTTTTCCTGGTCGTTCTCCCTGGACGCGGGGTTTTCCCCGTCTGCTTGGGTGGCGCTAGCGCGGGTCACTTCAGTGCTCTTTTGTAGGTCGGATGGTGCCGGCGAGGCGGGAAGACCATGCCCGACAGGGACATATGGCTCAAGTGGCATGGGGACGCGGGAGAGCGTATGTGCAAGGGCTTCCCGGCCGGCGCTTGTGCGGGCGACGCTTCTCGATTATAGAGGCCGCTCTAATTACCCGAAATTGCCCGATGTAAGCGGCTATTCGCCGATGGGCGAGCCATTGCGAGCGCATACGATGAAGAACGATCCCGATCTGCACCCCGACTACCATCAGATCAAGGTCAAGATGACCGACGGCACCGAGTTCATCACCTATTCCACCTACGGGAAGGAAGGCGACGAGCTGGCCCTCGACATCGATCCCACGTCGCACCCGGCATGGACGGGAGGCGACCAGCGCCTGATGGACCGTGGCGGTCGCCTGTCGCGCTTCAAGAAGAAGTTCGAAGGCCTGTTCTAAGCGCCGCCAAGTGGCGCGCAAAAAAGAAGCCCGGCTGTTGCCGGGCTTTTTTTGTTTCACAGGTTGTTAACCAGCCGAATAGCGCCGAAGGCTCTTTCTTATGCGCCGAAGGCGACGCGCAGGCGATCGAGCTGGGTGCCGACGGGATTGGCGAAGGCAGCCTCGCTGGCCTGGACGTTATCGGATTTGATGCTCATCGCGCGGTCGAGCTGCACGATGCGATCCTGCAGCGCGTAGCTTTCCTCGACGAGGATGCGCAGCGACTCGGGAAGCTCACCGAAGCCGCCGACATGCGAGGAGCGGGCGGGCGACTGGGGAGTGGATCCCTTGCGCTTCCTCTGAGCCTCGGCTTCGCTGATGTCGCCCTCCTTGAGAGCGCGGCGGACGAGAAGCCAGGATGCCATGTCGAGGAGGCGCGTCGTCAGGCGCATGCTCTCGCTGGCATAGAGGACATTGACGGCAGCGGGGAGCCGCTTGGCTTCGACGCGACCGGGGCCTTCGAGATATGCCGCGGTCCGCTCGACCAGAGCCATGCCCTGCTTGAAGACGACGTCGAACTGTGCGGAGGCCTGAAAGCGCTCTCCGAACGACACAGTGACGTTCCTTGCGGACTGGGCCGCTTCAGCACGCGGTACGTTGCTCATGACTAGATTTGACACGCTCACTCACCTGCAGCTCATCATTATCACGCAAGCATCCTGCCTAGCCATAGTTAACAACATGACCAAAAGCGGGACGGTCTAAGCTCTCACTCGAACTCAATTGGGGATATGCAAAAAAAGAGCCGCTTTGCAGCGGCTCTGAAGTCAACAGGGAGGCGTCAAACAGAGCGGCCCTGCCGCTCAGGATCCAGGTGACTGGATAATGCGAAGTTAGCGACGTAACCCTAACGACAGCTTAATGCGTCTTGATCGGCTCCAGACGCCGAAGTCACTTTTGCAGCATGTAGGCATAAGCCGGCGCCGCCCCGAGTGGTTGCGCACTGAGAATGCGGTTGCCTGCCCGGTGTGCATCATTTCTTAAACAGCGCGTTGGCGGCTTCCTCATGTTTGCGCTTGGCTTCGAGCTCCTGCGTGATGCGCGCGATCTCATCTTCGAAGGCGGCGATACGCGCCTCGAGTTCGGCGACGGATAGCGTCGCCAGATTTTCTCCCAAAGCTCCGGCCTTAGGCTTCTTGGGGGTGATGTCATCCCAGTCCATGGTGCAGCTCCGTTCGCAAGCGTCGGCGGGGAGTCTGCGCCCGCTGCTTCCCGGCGGCAACCTGTGACGCACGAGTCTTGTGTCGGCAGGTCTTGTGTCGGCCAGAGTGCTCGGGCATCAGGGCGATCGAGGCTGACGAGGAATAAAGAGATGAGCGCCGTACCCGAGACCATGACTGCCATCGCGATTGTCGGCAAAGGCGGGCCGGAGGTTCTACAACCGCAGAGGGTTCCGGTACCCCAGCCGGCACGCGGCCAGGTGCTGATCAAGGTGGAGGCCGCAGGCGTCAATCGTCCCGATGTGATGCAGCGCCTGGGACTGTATCCCGCGCCCAAGGGCCATTCAGAGGTTCCAGGGCTCGAGGTGTCGGGAAGCGTGGCAGCGCTGGGGCCCGATGCCGGCCGCTTCGCCATCGGCGAGAAGGTCATGGCGCTGGTGAATGGCGGCGGCTACGCGGAATATTGCGTTGCCGACGAGGGCTCGTGCCTGCCGGTGCCTGAGGGCGTGTCGATGGTCGAGGCCGCGGCGATCCCGGAAGGATTCTTCACCGTCTGGCACAACGTGTTCGAGCGCGGCGGGTTGAAGCCTGGGCAGTGGTTCCTCATCCACGGGGGCACGAGCGGGATCGGTGTGGCTGCAATCCAGCTCGCGGCGGCGCTGGGCGCACACGTGATCGCGACGGCCGGCTCGCCGGAGAAGTGCAAGGCGTGTCTCGACCTGGGGGCAACGCGGGCTGTCGACTACAAAGCCGAGGATTTTGCCGAGGCGGTGAAGGCTGAGACCCAGGGGCGCGGGGTGGATGTCATCCTGGACATGGTTGGCGGCGATTATGTTGAGCGCAATATTCGCTCGCTCGCCGACGACGGGCGGCTCGTCAACATCGCCTACCAGCTTGGCTCGAAGGTGACGATCGACATGATGCGCATCATGCTGAAGCGGCTCACTGTTACCGGCTCGACGCTGCGCATCCGGTCGGCCGAGGTGAAGGCCGCCATTGCCCGGGCTGTGGAGAAGGATGTGCTGCCGCTGATCGCGGAAAAGAGGGTAAAGGTGGTGATCGATGCAACCTTCCCGCTGGCGGAGGCGGTAAAGGCGCACGCCCGGATCGATGACGCGCACATCGGCAAGATCGTCTTGACGGTTTAGCCCTATTTTTTCTTTTCGGACTGTGCCGGTGGGGCTTCTGGGGGCTGCCATCAAATTGACAATGCGCGGTTTTCTGTTGGCTCGCCCGCCGCTCGGGGAGAGCCGGGAAAGACTGCAGTTACCGGGAAGGAAGCGCACGACCGTGCGGAGTGCCCACATGCGTTGGCTTTTGGCCATCTTCGGCGCCGTTGCCGCGATGCTGCTTATCGCAATCGGCGGTGAGCCGGTCGAGGCGGCCAAGAAGAAGCCGCCGCCCCCGCCGTTTACGCGGCCGGAGATCGTGCTCGCTTGGATCAACGACTACCGGCTCAATCCGACGCCTGAGCGGCTGCCCGATGCGTTCAGGGCTATGCGCGAGCAGGGATCGTTCAAGGAGGTGGAGCAGGCGGGCATCTATGTCGGCTTTATCGCCGGCGTGCTTGGCGCCAACCCGGACACGGCCGAAAAACTCGTCACCGAGATGTTCCCGATGCCGCCGCCCGACCAGGTCGTCGTGGTGAAGGCGATTGCCTATTCGGGGCTGGCGGAGTGGAAAGACCTGCTTGGCAAGTTCGTCGAGCGGATGCCGGCGCGCAAGGTCATCATCGAGCGCTACCTCTACGGCAAGCTGCCGGTGCTGCGCGATCTGCCGCTCGACAGCCCGATGGGTGTCGATGCGAACTGGGGCTACTATTTCGCGACGGGCTCGTCCGAGCCGATCCAGCGTCTCGTTCGCACGCTGGCCTGGGCGCGCGAGAAGAACGATGTCGAGAAGCTCACGATCGGCTCGATGGTGAAATGGACGCTGGCACAGAACGCGTCGAAAGATCACGACCTGCTCAGCTACCTCAAGACATCACTGCCGCATCAGCCGGAGCCGGTGGAGAAGCCGCTGGCGGAGGTGATCGAGGGGGCGGAGACGTTCGAGCTGGCGCAGATCCGCAAGGATGCGCTGACCTCGATAGAGGAGTTGAAGACGAAGGGGCCGGAGAATTCGCGCAATTTCGCGTGGTGGGGTCAGGCGGGACAGACCGCATTCGCACTGGGCTGCGTCGCGGCCGGCGTGATGGGGCAGGTCTATATGGGCGTGCCGTGCGTGGTCGGCGGAGCGCTCTCCAACGTGGCTCTGAAATATCTGGCGCCGGCTCCGTAATCGATTGCGTCAGCGTGCGTCGCATTGGCTTCGCCGCTGTCATCAGCGTGTCATGGAATCCGCTGAAAACCTTGCGCAATAAGAGATTGTGCAAGGTAGCTCATGGACGAGATCGCTTGGGGCTGTGTTGCCTTCGTGGTCCTTGCCACGTCGTTGCACTTTGCCAGCTCACTGCTTGCGACGTACCGCGCGCGGCGCTCCGGCGATGAGCCGGCCGTGGCGGAAGCCCCCGCCGCCAGCCTGCCGCCGGTCAGCGTGCTTCGCCCCGTGCGTGGCCTTGATCCCTACGACGAGATGACACTGCGCTCCGGCTTTCTGCTGAACTACGAGCGCTACGAGCTGATTTTCTGCTGCGAAGATGCTGACGACCCTGTCGTCCCCGTGATCCGCCGTCTCATGGCGGAGTATGCTCATGTCGACGCCAAGCTGCTGATTGGGCGCGATACGCTTTGCTCCAATCCCAAGCTCAACAATCTCATCAAGGGATGGCGCGATGCGCGCTACGCCTGGGTAGTGATGGCCGACAGCAACGTTCTGATGCCGGCGGACTACCTGCAGAGGCTGCTGGCAGGCTGGCGGGCCGACACGGGCCTGCTGTGTGCGCCGCCTATCGGCTGCATGCCGACAGGTTTCTGGGGCGAGGTCGAGTGCGCGTTCCTCAACACGTATCAGGCGCGCTGGCAGTATGCTGCCGATACGATCGGGCTTGGCTTCGCGCAGGGCAAGACAATGCTGTGGCGCCGGGCTGATCTGGAGCGCGCGGGCGGCATTCGCGAACTAGGTAACGAGATCGCGGAGGACGCGGCAGCGACCAAGGTCGTTCGTCGTGCAGGCAAACGCGTGAGGCTCGTCGACCGGGCTTTCGGGCAGCCGCTCGGGGTTCGCACCGCCAACCAGATCTGGTCGCGGCAGGTGCGTTGGGCAAAGCTGCGCCGCGCGACGTTCCCGCTCTATTTCGTGCCCGAGCTTCTTTCGGGCAGCGCCGCGCCGTTGGTGGCGACCGTCATTGCGGCGCAAGCCTTCGATGTGTCGAGCATCGGCGCAGCTGGCGCTCTAGCGGTGGTGTGGTACGGCGCCGAGGCGGTTCTCGCACGCGCTGCCGGCTGGCACTTGAGCGCATTGTCGCCCGTGGCGTGGATTGCGCGGGACATCATGCTGCCGGCGCTGTGGGTGCAGGCGTGGCTGGGCAATTCGTTCAGCTGGCGGGGCAACGACATGCACCTTGCCAACGCCGTGCCGAGCAATTGAGCGGATGTGATCGTCCGGTCATTGAGTGCCGCCTCTCGCCGGCGTCCGAGGGACACTGCCGGAGAGAGGCGGCACGCCCCCCGTCAAAGCGCGTAGATCCAGAACCGATCCTCGCGCCTAGCCTGCGCTTGCTCCCTCGGCCTTCGGAGCGGCCGCCGCACTCGGGCACAGCTCCTTAGCCTTCGCAAACGCGGCATCTCGGCTCGCGAATTCACCGACGCTGGAGCCCCCAGGCGCGTGGGCCTTCAGGTAGCTATCCAGCATCGACTTCTCGAAACCTTCCAGAACAGTCAGAACGGTGAAGCGAACGGCTGCAGTGTCGCCGGAGCGCACGAGAAGGACTTTCTTGCCGCCGAAGCTGGCAGAGCCGATCTTGCACGCGCTGACGGACGCGCTTGCAGCGGCCGGCTTCGCCAATGCGCTTCCGAGGCCGGCGGCGTAGGCGAAGGCCGTCGGAGGCTTGGGCTGCGGATCGGATGCTGCCGGCGACTTTGCCTGCTCGGTCAATGACGACGGCAGCGTCACAACATCTGCGGGTTCAGGGTCCGCGGGAGTGGATTGGCCCGTCTGGATTACCTGCTCGGCAAAGACGTGAGACTCTGCGGCTGCGACTTCGAGCTGAGGCTTGCGCTCGGGCGCCGCAGCGCCAGCGTCGCGGGGTTTGTGTGCCTGCTGAGCGGCTGCCGAAGGCGAGCTTGCATTGCCCGTGGGTGCGGGCGGGGGTGACGCGTCAGCGGCCGACCATATGGTCCGAACGAGCGGCGCGGGCGTATCGGGTTGCGCGAGCGCGGGTTCAGGACCTCCAAGGTTCGACGCGCGCGCCAGCTCCTGAGCCTTTCTGACGGGCTTGGCCGGTTTCATGCGCGGGGCCGTTTCTGCTTCTTCGACAGGGTCGGGGCCTTTGCAGAATCCATCGCGAAAGCTGGTTGCCACCCACTCAATGGATTTGCCGTAGTTTCGATCGGCGGCCCAGCGGCGCGCGAGATCGGCGAACGTGGTCTGCCCCTTCTTATTCGCCATGGTGACGAGAATGATGTCGTCTTGCTTCAGGCGTGTGCGCGCACCGACGGGATCCTCGATGCGCTGACCGGAATAGACGACGAGATGCTGGATCTGCGCGAGGACGCCGGTTGAGACGTTGGGATAGCTGTCGCCGGGGACGCCGCCGCCGGTCGTGCCAAGACCTGCAAAGTTATTCTGTCTGGGATCGACGTCGCCCCATCTGCCGTCGCCGCGCCTGTAGGTGAGGAAGTTCGTTTCGAGGGCCATCTGGAAGAAGGCATAGTCCCAACGCACGCGCCAGGCGTCACCGTGCTTCTTGTAGAAGCTGGCGATGTCAGCAAAGCGCGGGTCGAGGTTTGGATTGCGTGTCTTCAGGAAGGCCATCAGGCGCTTGGGCGTGACGCAGCGCGGGACGGCATTCGCAGCATCCGTGCGGATCTTCGGTGGCGCTGCCTGCGCAGCCCCGGCGACGACAAGGGCGCAGGCAATGATGCCGATGCGAGCGATCGCAGTTCGGACGCGCACAAAATCTCCGTTCGCCGGCAATGGGATTCCCATGGCGCTCTCAACTTCGGTTCAGGGACGGCTGCTGGGGGCGCGTCGGTGTCTTGATGGTAGGCGGGGCGCGGCTTGATCCGCGCCTGCTTTGTCTCAGCCTTCGGGGCAGAGTTCGAAGGCGCGGGTCAGAGCCTTGGTCTGAGTTGCGAACGAGTCCATCTTCTCGCCGCCCTTGGCATAGGCGGCGATGTAGGCATCGACCTCGCGCTTCTCGTTGCCGTCGGTCACGTCGAGCACGGTGTAGTTCGTCTGGCCGTCACCGTTCGCCTTGATGATCACGGCTTTCTGGCCGCCGTAGCTGGCGGTGAAGACCTTGCACTTGCCGCCTTTCGCAGGCGGCACCTTGAGCTGGGTCGCCGCGCTGCCGATCGAGGCGGTCTGGACGTTGGCGCCTTTTGCTTTGTCCGCTGATGGTGCCGCCTTCGCGGTCGCCTTGGTATCGGCTTTGATCTTGGACTTGCTGGCGTCGGCCGTTTTTGCCGGGGGCGCCTTTGCTGCAGCAGCCGGCTCGGCGTCGGCCTTGGCGTTCAGAAGCGTTACGGGCGGGGTGTCTTCGACGGGCTTGTTGTCGGAGGTTTTTTCGGGGGCGACGGTGCTTGCCAGCATTCCGGCGCCGAGGCCTTGGAGCGAGCCACCCTGCTTGCGCTGCTCGTCGATATTGCGCTTGGCGATTTCGGCGCCCTTGGTGGTGGCATCATCGTTCGACGCTGGCGGCGCTAGCGTGGCCACGGTCGCGCTCGGCTCTGCGGTCGGCGTTTCGTTGCTGGCTTCCTGTGTCGGCGAGGCGCCATCGCAGTACGCGGCGTAAAAACCATCGGTGATGGCGGACACGTCGCGAACGTAGTTGCGAGAGGTCGGCGCCCATTGCTTGGCGACGAGCGCGTAGGTCATCGGCCCCTCGATGGACTTCTGCCAATCGGTGAGGACGCCCCACTCCTGAACCTTGCGCGTGCGCTCGGCGACGGGGTCGTCCACGTGGACGCCCGCGTACATCATCAGATGCTGCAAGTGGGCTTTGACGCCTGTCGAGATGTCGGGGAAGCTTTCGCCGCGAGCACCACCGCCGGAGGCGCCGAGGCCAGCGAAGTTATTCTGGCCAGGCCGCACGTCGCCGGTATAGCGCAGCGCTCCCGTCTCGAGGATCATCTGGAAGTAGGCGATGTCCCAGCGGATGCCGAGCGCTTCGCCGTGCTGCCGATAAAGGGCGGCGATGTCTTCGTATCTTGGATCGACGCGGGGGTTGCGAGATTTGAGGTAGGCGGTGAGGCGCTCAGGCGTTGCGCACTGAGGCACCTTGTTGCTCGCCGAGGCTCTGACTTCAGGCAGGTCTGCTGCAGGAGCCGACGCGGCGAATAACGCAACAAGAGCTAAGCTGAGCGAGGCTCGGAAAAGGCTCTTCATGTGAAATACCCGTCTATACGCGGCGCTGTGTTGCGAGCACCCGACGAAACCACCAAACGTTCTTAAAGGCTTAACGTTAACAGGTGGTTTACGAATCGTTGGCTCCCCCGATGCTGCGAGGAAGCAGCACCAATTGGGCGGCAGTTAGAGCGGGGTTGAGCGGAATTGTGGCGCGGTCAGCAGACGGCAATCGCGGTAAACGTCATGAAAGATGCTGGCCGCCGTCGAGCGCGATCATCTGACCTGTCATCGAGGGCGTCGCGAGTATGAAGCGCACGGCCGCGGCGATCTCAGCGAGGGACGGGCCACGCCCTAGAGGAGTGGATCGGGTCTCGGCAGCGAAGTCGCCCGGGGTCTGATGTACGCTTTGCAGCACGGGGCCGGGCCCGATGGCGTTGACGCGGACGCGGGGGGCCATGGCTTGGGCCAGCGTTTGCGTCGCCGTCCACAGTCCGGCTTTTGAGATCGTGTAGGAGAAAAAGTCGGGTGTCGGTCGCCACACTCGCTGGTCGATGATGTTGATGACGTTGCCCTCGAGGCCTTCAGGCAGACGAGCGTACAGCTCCTGAGCAAGGAACACCGGCGCCTTCAGGTTGATGTCGAGGTGCGTGTCCCAGCCCGTTGGTGTCACCGAGCCGATGGTGTCGAGGAAGAACTCCGAGGCGTTGTTGACGACGCATGTCGGGGTGCCGAGGGCTGCAGCACACCGCGTGATAAGGCTCTGGACGTCGTCGATGTCCGCGAGATTTGCATGCAAGGCCAAAGCCTTGCCGCCATTGCGCTCAATCTCGGCCGCGAGCGACTCCGCCTCTGCTTGAGAGCGGCGATAGTGGATCGCGACGCTCCAGCCGTGGGCTGCGAGGTCGAGGGCGATAGCGCGGCCGATACGGCGTGCGGCTCCGGTTATCAGGGCAGTCTGCACGGGGGAATTCGCCATTCGTGAGGGGGTACCAGGGCTTGCTCGGTTGGGTTGTGGTCGGCGGGGACGTACACGTGGCGGTCCGGGATGCTCCCAATTTGAGCAGTTGCGCTTCCGGTGGTTCCGACCGGCAACGGGTGTTGCTCTGTCACAAAGCGGTTTTTGGGCAATTTATAGTCAAAGAACACCGTTCGTTGCATTCGGGCTACAGGGTTGCAGACGAGACGCCTGATTAGTGTGATTCGGCTTGTAGCAAGCCCCGTTTACGCTTTTTCTACACTCCAGAAGCGTTCGAGGAAGTGCCGTGCATTCGGCCAAGACGAGTTCGGCGCTTTGAGTGGTTAGTAGTGTACGGGGGTAAGTTCCATCATGGCCGAGTCTCGTAGTGTAGTTAAGTTGTGTGCAGCGTCCGCAGTCGCGATCCTCGCGATGACGAGCGCAGCGTTTGCAGGCGGAAGCCTCAAAGATGAACCCGCTCCGGCGCGCGAGTTCACCTATTCCTTCAGCGTCACCGGTACCTCGGACTACGTGTTCCGCGGTCAGACGCAGTCTTACGGCGAACCCGCCCTCCAGGGCGCGATCAACATGGGTTACGGCATCTTCTACGCCGGCGCCTGGGCTTCCAGCATCGACTTCGGCGGTGGTGCCGACGGCATCGGCAGCGATGCTGAGATCGAGATCGACTACTATGTCGGCATCAAGCCGACGCTGGGTCCTGCAACGTTCGACCTCGGAGTCATCTACTACGCCTATCCGGGTGCCAGCGATGACATCACCGAGCTCGACTACGTCGAATTCAAGGCTGCAGTCAGCGGTGAGTTGTTCAAGGGTCTGACCGGTACCGGTGTTGTTTACTACTCGCCCGAGTACACTGGCGAAACCGGCGCGGAGTGGACTGTCGAGGGTACGCTTGCTTATGCCCTCCCGCAGGTCTGGGTTTTCGCCCCGACCGTCAGCGGCACCTTCGGTCACTCGGATGTCGAGGAACTCGCGATTTCGGAGTGGAACTACTGGAACGCTGGCGTGTCGCTCGCGGTCGAGAAGATCACCTTCGACTTCCGCTACTGGGGTTCGGACCTGTCCGAGACGGCCTTCCCGAAGGGCGCAGTCTTCGGCGCCGGCGACCGCTTCGTCTTCTCGACGACGGTTGCCCTGCCTTAATCGGCTAGCGTCAAATCAGTCACTGCAGGCGGGGCCGAGTAATCGGCCCCGTTTTGCGTCAGGATGCTCAATTAGTAGTCATCTAGAGGACTGGAATCGCAGAGCAAGTTGTATTGTTGCAACGCTTTGTGTTCAGAACGTGCGGATAACTTCATTACAGCTTGTGAACAACGGTGATTTGGGTCGTTTCTTCGATCCAGGCCGTGGATTCCCGTAAAGCGCACCGCGGACGCGATTTTTGGCGGTTGGGTGCGTTCTTGCCCTGAAAGCAAGAGGGAATTGGTTTCTCATGACGGACACTAGAAAACTTGCTGCCCTGTGCGGGGCAGCGGGAGTTGCGCTTGTCGCGATCTCCGGAACCGCCGCCGCCGATGGGTACGAGGTTGCTGCTCCGACGGCAGCTGCCGACGAAGGCCGCAAGTTCACTTACTCCTTCAACATTGGCGTGGTCTCGGACTACATCTTCCGCGGCTACTCGCAGTCCTCGCGCGATCCCGTCATGCAGGGCGGTCTCGACGTTGGCTACGGCATCGCCTACGCGGGCATCTGGGCCTCGGGCATCGACTTCGACTTCGACGGCGCTACTCCCGGAGCGGGCTCCAACGCCGAAGTTGAGATCGACTATTACGGCGGTATCCGTCCGACTTGGGGTGCAGCCACCTTCGACTTCGGAGTGCTGTACTACAGCTATCCGGGCGCAGACGACCAGCTCGGCACCTTGAGCTATCTCGAGCTCAAGGCCGGCGTCAGCGGCCAGCTCGTCAAGAATCTCTCGACTGGCGTCGCGATGTACTGGTCGCCAAACTACTCGGGTGAGACCGGCAGCACGTGGACTGCGGAAGGCACAGCTGGCTACACCTTCCACAAGGTGGGACCGTTCGTGCCATCGCTTACCGGTGCACTCGGTGTCGAGTGGAGCGGCGATCAGGCTTGGCAGAATCTCTATGCCAACGGCGCTGGAAGCTACGTCTACTGGAACGCCGGCCTCATCCTGGCCGTCGACAACATGAGCTTCGACTTCCGTTATTGGGATACGAACGTCAACAACGACAACAACTTCTGCAATGGACCCGTGTTCCAGTGCGGTGGCGCGTTCCAGTTCGGTGTGAAGGTCGCAGTTCCGTGATCTAACTCTCTCACCATCATCATCCGGAAACGGGGTCGAGCTTGCTCGGCCCCGTTTTTCGTTGGACTGAACGGCTTGCGAAATTAACACATTATTCAATAGTTGTTGCGGGGTTACCACACAACCACAAGAAGCTTTTTACAGACGCAAAATCGGTCTTGTCCGGTCGACGCGCATCAGGCCTTCTGGATCAAAGCCGCAGTGCGGCAGTCGGTAATGGCGCGTCTATGCCACGAGGGGATGGACCACATGACCGTATCCAGGAAGATTCTATCTATCTGCGGACTTGCCGGAATGGCGCTCGCCATGTCCACGGGTGCCAAGGCAGATGGCTACGAAGTCGCTGCACCGGCCGCCGTCGAGGAAGGCCGCAAATTCACCTACACCTTCAACATCGGCGTCACCTCGGACTACGTGTTCCGCGGTATCTCGCAATCCGATAATGACCCGGCGCTGCAAGGCGGTCTCGATGTCACCTATGGCATCCTCTACGCCGGTGTCTGGTCGTCGATGGTCGATTTCGCCGACGCTCCGCCGGCCAATGCCGAGGTCGACTGGTACGGTGGCATCAGGCCGACTTGGCAATCACCGTTCGGAACGATGAACCTCGACTTCGGCGCGATCTATTATTCTTATCCCGGGGCTGACCCAAGCAGGGTTGGAATTGCTGATCCGAACTACTGGGAGCTGAAGGCCGGCTACAGCTGGTCTGCTCTGCACCCGAGTCTCGTGACGGGCACCACGGTCTATTGGTCACCGGAATACTTCGCTCACACGGGCTCCGTGTGGACGATCGAGACGATGGCAGCTTGGACGGCACCCAAGGTCGGTGTTTTCACGCCCGTCATCAACGGTGTGGTCGGCTGGGAAAAGGGTAGCCTCAGCGATGGCTTCTGGGTCAACCAGATCGGGACCGATAACGAGTACTATTACTGGAACGCCGGCCTTGCCCTCGGCGTCGACAACATGACGTTCGACTTCCGCTACTGGGACACCAACATCGGCAAGGACGCGGGGAACATTTGCGCAGGGGCCAACCTGTGCGACTCGCGCTTCGTCTTCTCTGCCAAGGTTGCGGTTCCCTGATCGGCGGAGTTTATGCTCCACGTCACATGATCAAGGGCGGTGTGCTCGGCACGCCGCCCTTTTTGCTGGGCTGTCGGCAAGGGTGGCTTGGTGCAGAGCGTCGGCTGCCCGCGGCGCGGAATCGTTCACGCTTAGCGTGCGTGTCACCCAACCTACACAGCCCTGTCATAGACCTCGGTTATCCGTGCACGTGCCTTCAAGAGTTGGCCGCTTGGCCGTTCCGCTGGCTTATCAGCGGTGGCCCCGGCAGCCAAAACGCGGCGCACGCCAGAGGCCCTCAAATGGTGTGCTCCGCGAGGCCAGAGGCCAGCTTTGCGGCGTCCGCCGGAAGAAACCCGCTGCCGGCGGCGGCGCAAGCTGGCCTCGTTCCTCCAAGTGCGCTGGAGCTTTTGGGCCTGCCTTTTTCCCCAACCGTGGAAGCCGCCTGACTTGCCTGCCTGCTTCGATAGGCAGCATAAAAGCTGAACGTCTCAGCAATCGCGGGCATGACCGTGATCTTCATCATTCTCGGCATGATCGCACTGACGGTGGTGGGGGCCTATCACCTCGCCCGCGCCGGTGGCGAGAAGCAGATCTACTTCGGGCAGGTTCCCGATGGGCCGACGGCGTTCGGGTGCGGCATGGCATGGCTTGCCGTGCGCAGTGAAGATCCGCTCGAGGTGGTGGAGGCGCTCCGCCTGGAGCAACCCAGCTACTGCAACTGGAATTCCGGCATCGGTGCCGTGTACGACGACTGGCTTGGTGCAACGCGAGTGTTCGTGTCGTCGCCCGTCGATGGCTGGGTCTTCGCAGTGGGGCTGGCGCTGCCGCATCCGGTTGGAACAGGCTTCACTGACAAATGCACGCCGCTGCTCGTGGACTTGGGTGGGCGGTTTTCCGAGACGCAGTATTTCTTCAGCTACCCGCCGATCGACTACTACGCGTGGGCCAAGGTTAAGGACGGCAGGCTCGTCCGCGCATTCGCGGTCAGTGACGAGGGCATCGTCTGGAACAAGGGGCGGGTCACGCGCGAGGAGCGCTCGTTGGGATTGAAACTGTTCGAGCTGCGCGGTGTGCGCGGCCGGAAGGGGGATGCGGGTGGTGAGCTGATCCTGCATCCGACGGAGGAGCACGTGCTCCGCCTTGCAAACCGCTGGAGCATCGATCCGACCACTCTCAGCGAGGAGCACGGGGCTGCGGGCCTCGGCATCATTGCGGTCGCGCCACAGGGATGGCGAGCGGAGCGGGCGCGCCGAGCCGCCTGAGCGATGGCCTAAACGGCAGCAGCTCGACGACGATCAATCAGACGGGAAGGCTTCGGCGTCCGCTAAAAGCGCCAAATCGCCACGCTCGCTGCCCTGCTCAAGGCGCAGCGCAATTCCGTCCGCCGGGCACGGGCGTTGGGACGTGCGGTTCGAGGAGCGGTCGAGCTCGAGACTGGTGCAGCGGGAAGGATCGACGCGCAGGATCGTCGGCAGGCTGCCGGTTACGATGTCGCTGGTGTCAGCCGGTAGCGGAGCCGATGCCATCTCTTCGGTGGCAGCAGGCTGAGTGCTGTCGAACACGATATCGGACACGAACGTCCAGAAGCCTATGGCATGCCAGAAGACCGCGCCGGCGACGAAGCCGATCGTTGTCCAGAGCGCAGCGCCACGAACGTGGCGTCGCAGTGCTGCTGCCGGCGCATCGGCCGGTGCTCGCACGCTCGCGCTCGTCGCTTCAGATTGCATCGCCCTGTCCGTTCCCCTCGCCGGGAATCACTCCGCAAGTTTGCGGAGCATCGGGGTAGACGATCAAGATGAACGGGACGGCTTCGGCGTTGCTGCGATGCCGCTGTCCACAGGCGTGGCCGCACGAGAGTGGGCTGTGCAAGCCTCAGTAGCGCGCAGGCGTTTCCAGAACGCGAGGGCGCGGCAGGCCACGATCGCGCTGCGGCTGGATCGGCTTGTTCGACATGATGTCGTCGCGGCGGGTCGAGCGGACCGGGGGGACGTGGAGCTGGTCGGCGCGGCACATCTTGCGCTGGTCCTCGTTGCCGCCGCACGCGCGCCCGCGCCCGTCGCGCGAGAGGCAGATCCGCACATCGCGCAGACGGTTGCCGGGTCCGCTGCAGCCGACGGCGATCATGTCGGGACGAAGCCAGGGGTTGGCGCGCATGAATTCGACCTCGACATCGCGCGGCGACATGAACTGCGTCTCGAATGGATTGTTGAAGCGCTCAGGGATGCGCACGGACTTAAAGAGCCGGCGCGACAGATTATAATAGCCGGCCGGGTCGAGTCCGGAACAGGTGCCGTGCAGTTTGTACTCGTGGATGACGAGGCCGCGCGAGGGCATAATGTCCATCATGGAGCCAATGACGTCATTAGGTACGAACGGCTTCTTTCCGATCGGGCAGGCCTCGGGGTAGCCCTTCTCGTATTGCGGCCAAAGGCCGTGCAGCACGAACCCGTAGCGCTGGCCGTCGGTGCGCGCGCACTGTTCGTCGTCGCGGCCCTCCTCGGCGGCGACGCAGTGCGTCGGGCTCCATGACATGACCATGGTGTAGTAGTCGAATTTTCCGGCGACGCGCTCGCGAGGCTTGGCGTTGAAGACCTCGCTCGGCCATGGTGCACGATGCAGGTCCTGCGCGCAGGTTGCGACGCCGAGCACGGCGAGGGCGGCAGTCGCGAGGACGGCCTTCAACGGCAGGGTTCGTTTCTTTGACTGCATCGGCGTCTGTGTCCGGCTGCTCGTGTTATTTTTTTGCGGCGACCATGGTGCGGTGATGCGCAGGGGAAACGTGCCAGCCTTATCGGCCGTGAATGTGACGTCGGCGGGTTGGGGCTCTAGGGAAAGGTCAGGCTGACCCTGCCTCGGCCAGGCGATCGAGTATCCTCGCCCAGCTCCGCGCGCCTTTCTTGAAGCTCGTCAGATTGTATTTTTCGTTCGGACTGTGGATGCGGTCGTCGTCAAGGCCGAAGCCGATCATGAGGCTTTCGCAGCCCAGGACGTCCTTGAAAGACGTCACGATAGGGATGGACGCGCCCGAGCCCATGAGGACCGCGGGGCGGCCCCACTCGTCGGCCAGCGCGGCGGCGGAGGCCTGCATCGCCGGCGTGTCTGTTGCGAACGCGATCGCCGTTCCGGCCTGCTTGTGGGAAAATTCGGCGGTGCCGTCGGCGGGAAGGCGCGCGCGTACAAACTCTTCGATCGCAGGTAGGATCTTCTGAGGATCCTGGCCGGCGACGAGACGGCAGGTGATCTTGACCGAGGCCTTCGACGGAATGACCGTCTTGGTGCCGACGCCCTGATAGCCGCCCGTGATGCCGTTGAACTCCAGCGTCGGGCGCGACCACAGCTGCTCGAGCACTGAGCGGTCGCTCTCGCCGGCCGGCTGACTGAGGCCGACGGCTCCGAGAAAATCCTCGCCGCGGAAACCGAGCTTGGCCCACTGCTCTTTCTGGATGGGCGCGGGCTCGGAAACGCCGTCATAGAATCCGGGGATCATCACGCGGCCGTTGTCATCGTGCATGTCGGCGACGATGCGGGTCAGGGCTCTGATCGGATTGAGGGCGGGGCCGCCATAGATGCCCGAGTGCAGGTCGCGCGCAGGTCCGGTCAACGTCACCTCGATGGACGCCAGGCCGCGCAGCATGGTGGTGATGGCGGGCGTGTCCTTGTCCCACTGGCCGGTGTCGCAGACGAGCACGTAGTCGGCTTTCAGTTCGTCGCCGTATTGCGCAAGGAAGGCAGGCAGGGAGGCCGAGCCGCATTCCTCCTCGCCTTCGAGCAGCACCGAGACCGAGATCGGCAGCTTGCCGGCGACGGCCTTCCAGCCGCGCACGGCTTCGAGGAAGGTCATCAGCTGGCCTTTGTTGTCCTCGGCGCCTCGGGCGACAATGACCTGGCCGTTGGCCGCATCGGCGGCGATGATCGGCTCGAACGGCGGGGATTGCCAGAGGTTCACCGGATCGGCCGGCTGAACGTCGTAGTGGCCGTAGAACAGAACGTGCGGGACGCCGGGGATGCGCTCGGCCTTGTCGTGGGCGACAACCATGGGGTGTCCCGTGGTCGGCACAACACGAGCGTCGAAGCCCAGGTCGCGGAGTTCGCCGGCGCACCAGTCGGCCGCCTCCTGGCAGCTCGCTTTGTAGGTCGGGTCGGTCGAGATGCTTTCTATGCGCAATAGTTGGAACAGCCGTGCGAGCGCTGCATCGCTCGTCTCGTCCAGGGTGGTCAGGACTTGGTTCAGCTGCTCGCTCATATAGTCTCTCCGGTTCAGTTGCCGGCACAGTGGATCAGCGCGGCCGCTGCGTCAAAGGCGGAGCCCGGTTGAGGGTCTGCGGCACCCAGGCGCCGCATCGCGGCGAGGCGGAACCAACGCTGCCGTAGGAAGCTTTCACCTTCTGGTGCAAAGCTGATGGGAGGCGAGGCTGGTGGCAGACGCGAGCTGGACAGCCGGTTCCAAATGCGGCAGTTGCCGCGCACTTTATGGCAGAGCCGGAGGCTGATATGCCAGCACACGACGCCGGCCCACTCGCCAGAGGGCGAGAAGCACCGTCGCGGGGAGCGGACAAGATGGCAGACAAGCCTGCGCAGGGTGAGCAGAAGCTCGTCTATGCCTTCGCCGCCGGTTACGTCGATGGGCGGGCGAACATGTCCGAGCTCCTGGGGGGAAAGGGCGCGAACCTCGCTGAGATGGCGAGCCTCGGCCTTCCGGTGCCGCCCGGCTTCACCATCACGACCAAGGTATGCGACGCCTATTACGCTCTCGGGCGGAAGCTGCCCGACGAACTGAAGCCGCAGGTGGAGCGGGCGATCGGGCTCGTCGGGGATGCAGTCGGCGCGACCTTCGGCAGTGTCGAGCGGCCGCTGCTGGTGTCGGTGCGGTCAGGTGCGCGCGCCTCGATGCCTGGCATGATGGACACCATCCTGAACCTTGGCCTCAACGACGAGACGGTGGAGGGCCTGGCGAAGCGCTCGGGGGACCGGCGGTTTGCCTACGACAGCTACCGCCGCTTCATCCAGATGTATGCCGATGTCGTGCTCGGTGTCGATCACGGCGTGTTCGAGGACATTCTGGAGAGCTTCAAGAACCTCAACGCGCTCGGCTCCGACACGGAGCTTTCCGCCGACGACTGGGCGGAGATGATCGAGGAATACAAGCGGGCGGTGGTGGATAACCTCGGCCGGCCGTTCCCGCAGGATATTTCCGAGCAGCTCTACGGCGCGATCGCGGCGGTGTTCGGCTCGTGGCAGAACGCGCGGGCCATCACGTACCGGCGGCTGCATGATATCCCCGATAGCTGGGGGACGGCGGTCACCGTTCAGGCGATGGTGTTCGGCAATCTCGGCGAGAGCAGCGCGACGGGCGTCGCGTTCACGCGCAATCCCTCGACCGGCACGAAAGAGATCTACGGCGAGTTCCTTCTCAATGCGCAGGGCGAGGATGTCGTCGCCGGCATCCGCACGCCGCAGCCGCTGTCGGAGCGGGCGCGGCGCGAGGCGCGCGAGGAAAGCCCGTCGCTGCAGGAGTTGATGCCGAACGTTTACGACAACCTCGCTGCGGTTTTCAGCAGGCTGGAGAAGCACTATCGCGACATGCAGGACGTGGAGTTCACCATCGAGGATGGGAAGCTCTGGATACTGCAGACGCGGTCGGGCAAGCGCACCGCGGAGGCGTCGCTGCGCATTGCGGTCGATCTGGCCGAGGAGGGCGTGATCTCCAAGCCGGAGGCGGTGCTGCGGATCAATGCTTCGGCATTGGACCAGCTTCTGCATCCAACGCTCGATCCCGACGCCAAGCGCGACCTGCTGACGACCGGGCTGCCGGCGTCGCCGGGGGCTGCGTCCGGAGAGATCGTGTTCACGGCGGACGATGCGGAGATAGAGCGGGCGCAGCGGCGCGAGGTGATCCTCGTGCGCCTCGAGACCAGCCCCGAAGATATTCATGGGATGCATGCGGCGGTGGGGATTCTCACGGCGCGCGGCGGCATGACCAGCCATGCGGCCGTGGTGGCGCGCGGCATGGGGCGACCATGCGTTTCGGGTGCAGGTGCGCTGCGCATCGATGTGAAAGCGGGAACGTTGCAGGTCGGCGGTCGCACGTTCCGCAAGGGCGATATCATTACCATCGACGGCGGCACGGGCCAGGTGCTGGCGGGGCGCGCCAAGATGCGCGAGCCAGAGCTTTCCGGTGCATTCGCGACGCTGATGGAGTGGGCCGACCAGGAGCGCCGTCTCGGCGTGCGCGCCAACGCCGATACGCCGCGTGATGCGCGTCAGGCGAGGGAGTTCGGGGCGGAGGGGATCGGGCTTTGCCGCACCGAGCATATGTTCTTCGATGCCGAGCGGATTCTCGCCGTCAGGCAGATGATCATTGCCGAAGATGCGGCTGGGCGGAGCGCGGCTCTCGCGAAGATTCTACCGATGCAGCGCGGCGATTTCGAACAGCTTTTCGAGATCATGGAAGGTTTGCCGGTAACGATCCGGCTGCTCGATCCACCGCTGCACGAGTTCCTGCCGCATCACGCGGACGAGATACCCGAAATCGCGGCCGATCTCGGGGTGACGGCCGAGAAGCTCACGCACCGCATCGCGCAGCTGTCGGAGTTCAATCCGATGCTGGGCTTCCGTGGCTGCCGGCTCGCGATCGTGTTTCCGGAAATCCCGGAGATGCAGGCGCGTGCCATCTTCGAGGCGGCCGTTGCGGTGGAGAAGCGCACCGGCAAACGCGTTAACTTGGAGATCATGGTGCCGCTCGTCGCCTTCAGGGGCGAGTTCGAGATCGTGCGCGAGGTGGTAGAACGCGTCGCTGCCGATGTGGCAAAGGAGAGCGGTATAAAGGTCGAGTATCTGCTCGGGACAATGATCGAGCTGCCGCGCGCGGCGCTGCGGGCAGGCGAGGTCGCGGAAGGCGAAACCGGCGCCGCTTTCTTCTCGTTCGGCACGAACGACCTCACTCAGACGACGCTGGGCCTCAGCCGTGACGATGCCGGCTCGATCCTGGAGCAGTACACGTCGAAGCAGATCTTTCCTGTCGATCCGTTTGTCACAATCGACGTGGATGGCGTCGGGGAACTGATACGCATCGGTGTCGAGCGCGGACGGGCGGTGAAGCCGGATCTCAAGATCGGGATCTGCGGCGAGCATGGGGGCGACCCGAAGTCAGTCGCCTTCTTCAACGGGATCGATCTCGACTACGTGTCGTGCTCGCCGTATCGCGTGCCGATCGCACGGCTGTCGGCGGCGCAGGCCGCGATCAAAGTGCGCTCACCAAGCAGCGGGCAGGACGGCGATCAATAGAGGCGGCGGCGTCTGCCGTCAGAATCCGTGCTCCTCGCCTGCATCGAGACGGGGCTGACGCGGGCGCGGCCCCTGGCGGCGCGGAAGAATGAGCAGCACGAGTACCAGTGGGGGCAGCAGGAAGCACCAGGCGATCCAGGCCGACAAGTCGCGATTCTTGACGCCAGCAAATATGCCGCCGGCAATTCCGGACGCGAGTGCGATACCGCCCCAGACAACGATGCCTTCGAGAAAACTCATCTCGTCCTCCCCTTGAGGACAGTAGCTGCCCAAACTCTGATTTGCGCAGCAACTGTGGCGAAATCAAGCGCCGTAAGTTTACTTCAAGCCTGTGCGTTAAAGTCGAGGCCGATATCGAGCACCTGAGCGGAATGTGTCAGGGCTCCAACCGAAATCAGATCCACGCCGGTTTCGGCGATGGCACGGACCGTCTCAAGGGTGACACCGCCGGACGCCTCCGTAATAGCGCGGCCGGCGATTTCGGCGACGGAAGCTTTCAGAAGTTCCGGGGACATATTGTCGAGCAGAAATGCGTCGGGGGCGAGCTTCAACGCCTCGTCGATCTCGTCGAGGCTCGTCACCTCGATCTCGACCTTCACCATGTGGCCGACGTGAGCGCGGGCGCGCTCGAGCGCCGGGCCGATGCCGCCGGCAGCGATGATGTGATTGTCCTTTATGAGCACCGCATCGAACAGCCCAAAGCGGTGGTTCACGCCGCCGCCGCAACGGACAGCGAACTTTTCCAATGCGCGCAGCCCCGGTGTCGTCTTGCGGGTGTCGATGATGCGCGCCTTCGTGCCGGCGACCGCTGCAACATAGCGCGCGGTGAGCGTTGCGATGCCGCTCATGTGGCCGAGAAAATTGAGGGCGGTGCGCTCGGCGGTCAGCAGCGCGCGCGCGTCACCCGAAACGCGGGCGATGGCACCGCCCGCTTCTACGGTGCCGCCGTCGGGGACCACGGTCTCGAACTCGACGAAGGGATCGAGTGTCTTGAACGCGGCCTTGGCGAGCTGAATGCCTGCCACGGTTCCCTTCTTGCGCGCGGCAATGACGCCCGACGAGCGCGTGCCGGCGGGGACGGTCGACGTCGTGGTGATATCGCCGCCGAGGCCAAGATCCTCGGCGAGGGATTCGGCGACGGCCCTGTCGACGACCGACGTCGACAGGTGCAGGTCGTTCGCGAGGGACGTCATCGCGCGGCTCCGGCCTGCCATTGCCAGGCACTTGGAGTCTCGATGTCGCGGCGGGCACCAAGCTCGTCGATGTCGTCGAGGGTAAGAAACGTGCGCGTGGCGAGAGCCGGGAGCGCGTCGGGGAAATCACTCCGCGCGTGGGCGCCGCGGCTCTCCTCGCGAAGGAGGGCGCCGGAGGCCACGAACCGTGCGGCGAGCGCCATGTTGGCGAGCACGAGATCGCTGCCTGCCTGGTGCTCGATATCGCGGAAGGTGACGATGGCCTTCTTCAGTCCGGCTGAGGTGCGTACGACGCCGACATGGTCGCTCATGGTGCCACGCAGGCGCTGGACCAGCGGGGCGCGCATGGTGGACTGATCGGCTGCGATGCTGCCGACGCGTTGCAGGGCGATGCGCTCGGAGATCCGCCCGGCGGTGCCCATTTGCCTGATGTCCGCAGCGGCGCGGTCGGCGAAAACGCAGGCTTCGAGCAGCGAGTTGGAGGCGAGCCGGTTGGCGCCGTGCAGGCCGGTCGAGGCGACTTCGCCTACGGCCCACAGGCCGGAAACGCTGGAGCGTCCGCGCGAGTCCGTGGCGATGCCGCCCATGTGATAGTGGGCGGCGGGGGCGACGGGGATCAGTTCGCGCGCGGGATCGATGCCGGCCTGCTGACACAGCCCGTAGACGTTGGGGAATGCCTTGGCGAAGCGCTCGCCGATTGCGGCGCGGCAGTCGAGAAAAGCGCCGCGGCCGGCGGCTATTTCGCTGAACACCGCCCGAGCCACGACATCGCGCGGAGCCAGCTCTGCGGCGGGGTCGATGTCCACCAGGAAGCGCTTGCCGAGCGCGTTGACAAGCGTTGCGCCCTCGCCGCGCAGCGCTTCGGTTGCCAACGGGGCAGGGTCGAGGCCGACGTCAATCGCGGTCGGGTGGAACTGCACGAACTCGGGATCGGCAATGATGGCGCCGACGCGGGCGGCCATGGCGATGGATTCGCCACGTGCGTAGGCCGGGTTGGTGGTGACGGCGTAGAGCGCGCCGATGCCACCAGTCGCGAGCACGACGGCGCGCGCGGGGAAGTATTCGTAGACTTCCTTGCCGCCGGTGCCGGTGCTGACGAGGCGCACGCCTTCAACGCGGCCATCGATGGTGATCAGCTCGTCGGCTTCGTAGCCCTCCAGCACGCGGATAGATGGCGTGGCGCGGACTTTAGCGATGAGCGCGGCGAGAATTGCGCCGCCGGTGCGGTCGCCCGAGGCGTGCACGACACGCCGGCGCGAGTGCGCAGCTTCCTGGCTGAGTGCGAAAGCGCCGCTGGCGTCGCGGTCAAACGGCACGCCGTAGCGCACGAGGTCGGCGATGCGCTCGGGGCCTTCGACGGCAACGAAGCCGGCGACGTCCGGATCGACGATGCCTGCGCCGGCGCTGAGCGTGTCGGCTGCATGGAGCCCTGCTGCGTCGTTGGAACCAACGGCAGCGGCAACACCGCCCTGTGCCCAGCCGGTCGATGCTCCCTCGCCGAGCGGGGCGGCGGCCAGAACCGTCACCGGCATCGGCGAAAGCTGCAGTGCGGTGAAGAGGCCAGCGAGACCGGCGCCGACGATGACCACGTCGCCGGAAGCGCCGAGCGGCTCATCGGCTGCGGCGTGGAAGCGGCGCGTTCCGGGGATGGGCTTGAGAGAGAATGGCATTGCGATTGGGGTTCACCCTGCCGGGCCGGCGGATCGCTCCGCCGGCGCTCCATCAATTGGTGAGGTTGATCATCCGCTCGACGGCGCGGCGTGCCTTCACGGCGACGTCGGGGTCGACGGTGACCTCGTGTTTCATGTCGCGCAGTGCCTCGTAGATATTCTTGAGGCTGATCCGCTTCATGTGCGGGCAAAGGTTGCACGGACGTATGAACTCGACGTCCGGTGCTTCGACGGCGACGTTGGAGGCCATCGAGCACTCGGTGATGAGCGCAACCTTGCGCGGGCGATTGCTCGTCACGTAGTTGATCATCGCGGCGGTCGAGCCGGTGAAGTCGGATGCGGCGATGACATCGGGCGGGCACTCGGGGTGTGCGATCACCTTCATGCCGGGATCGGCGGCACGCATGGCCTCGATGTCCGCGACGGTGAAGCGTTCGTGGACCTCGCAATGGCCCTTCCAGGCGATGATCTCGACTTTCGTCTTCGTCTGCACGTAGCGTGCAAGGTATTCGTCGGGGATGAGCAGGACGCGCGGCGCGCCCAGGCTCTCGACCACCTTCACGGCGTTCGAGGAGGTGCAGGTGATGTCGCACTCGGCCTTCACTGCGGCCGACGTGTTGACGTAGGTGACAATCGGCACGCCCGGATAGGCCTCGCGCAGCATGCGCACGTCCGCTGCGGTGATGGAATCGGCGAGCGAGCAGCCGGCCTCGAGGTCTGGGATGAGCACGCGCTTGTCGGGGCTCAGCAGCTTGGAGGTCTCGGCCATGAAGTGCACGCCGGCCTGGACGATGACGTCGGCCTCAGTGCGTGCGGCCTCCTTGGCGAGCTGAAGGCTATCGCCGCGGAAATCGCCGACGCAGTTGAAGATCTCCGGGGTCATGTAGTTGTGCGCCAGGATGACGGCGTTGCGCTCTTTCTTGAGCTCGTTGATGGCCTTGATGAGCGGCGCGTAGGCCGGCCATTCCATCGGGGTGATGACGTGCTGCACGCGCGCGTAGAGCGGCGCCATCTCGGCAGCGAGCTCCGGCGTGAACTTCGGCAACGGCCGAGCATCGGGGGCTGGCACGGGGCGCGGCCTGCGGGCAACGGCTGGGCGGACGTCGAGCGTGTCCATCGCTTCTCCTCAACAGGCCTATGCTCACTTTGAGCATAAAGAGACCGTCAATTTGACCGGCACCAATTGGCCGGCATGCTTCCATATAATGCTCTTTTTGAGCACTCCAAGGGACGAGAGAAGATTACTTCATCCAGTCACCCCTGACCACAGAAGATTGGTCGTCGGCGCGCGTTTCAATTCGGCGCCGACCCGACCTGCACGCCCGCACGCGGGGCCTTGGTGCGACCGAGCGAGCGCGGTCGGGCACGGTGACAATGTGGCGTCAAACCTTGCCGGGTTTGACGCGTACGCCGGGCGCCGGGCGCTCGAGCAGAACTTCGCGGCGGAAGCGGTAGAGCTTTGCCGGCCGGCCGCCCGTCCGCATCTTCACTTCTCCAGTGGGCTCCACCAATCCAGCGCTCTCCACCAGACGGCGGAAATTCTGTTTGTGAAGGTGCGGTCCAAGGATGGCTTCCACGGTGCGCTGCAGCTCGAAGAGGGTGAAGTCGTCGGGCATCAGTTCGAAGATGACCGGGCGATATTTGATCTTCGCACGCACGCGGCCGATGGCGGTCGCGAGGATACGGCGATGATCGAAACGCATCGGCACGCCGAGGCGCGGTCGCTGTGGCCACTGGCGGGCTGCCTCGCGTCCGTCGCGCGCTGCCTCCTCGACGAGTCCAGCTTCGTAAAGCAGCTCGTAGCGTTCGAGAACCTTTTCCTCGTCCCACGTAGCGCCGTCTGTACCGAAGCAGATCCGCACGCGCTCCTGCCGGCTGACAGGCTGGGCCTTGTCGCCGCGCTGACCGGCCCACTCCTTGAGGCGCGGATCAATCATCTCCTCCAGGATTTCAGGGCGACCACGGCGCCAATCCTCCCATGGGAAGAAATGATACCAGCTCCGCCATGCTCCGTTCTGAATCTCGAGAGACGGCTTTGCCTGGGTCAATGCCAGATAGCCGATCGAGACGACGTGCGGGGACATATCGCCGAGCTGCGCATTACGACCGCGATCGCCGAACGTGTAGAGCTGCTCGGCGTATCCGAGTTCCAAGCCCGTCTGCCGATGAACCCACGCGCGCAGACCGCTTTCCAGAGTGCGGTGCTGAAGCGGTGAAAAGGGACCGAAGGGCAGCCCATCGGTCGAGCCGGCGGAGTCGGCTTCGTGGCGAATGGTGAGGACGACCGGCTCGTTGTCTGATACGGCAACAATTGCCGCGTTGAGGCCGATCTCGACGCCCGAGGCGGTGGCAGATTCGCCCGCAGGGTCGGCGGGGTCGCTGGTGGCTCGTCGGGCCGCCGATTCCCTAACTCCGTACGTCATAGCTTTTTTCCTCCAATGACTATGGAGACCCCCGGGGGGAGGCGTTGATGATCGACCAACCCCTATTGCGCACACTTATTGTTCGCAGCAGGGCCAACTCGGACAACGCGCAATACTCAAATACGTTCAATCAAATTTCGAAAACGTAAGAGATAGTTCGTCTGTGCCGCTCGGGCGGGCACGGGCGTCAGCGTCGATAGGGCCGCAACCACAGGTGGGGGAAGGTCGCGTGGCTGACCAAAGTAAACGTCGGCCTCGGCCTCAGAGAAGCCGGCGAGGCGCGTCGCCTCAAAGTAAGCAGCGATCCGATCTGCAGCCTTGATCTCCGACTGAACATCGCTCGGCAACTCCGTCGGCACGTCGAAGCGACGGTGAATGGCGCTCAGCAAACGCAACTCGAGGGCTTTGTAGTCCAGCCCGATTGCCGTCTTGAAGGGGCTGATGAGGTCTCCGACGACGTATTCGGGGGCGTCGTGCAGCAGTGCTGCCAGCCGCCATCGGGGCTGCCAACTTTCGTTTCGAGCGTGGGCGATGTCGTCGACGATCAACGAATGTTGCGCGACTGAAAATGCGTGCTCGCCGAGCGTCTGGCCATTCCAGCGGGCGACGCGGGCAAGACCATGCGCGATGTCCTCGATCTCGATGTCGTCGGGCGAAGGATCGAGAAGATCCAGCCTGCGGCCCGACAGCATGCGTTGCCAGGCGCGCGGCGGAACGGGATTGTCGTTGGCGCTTGTCACTTGGTGTGTGCCGCGTTCTGCAGCTTCTTGCACTCGTCGTAGCGGAAGCAGCCGACGAGATGATCGTTCACGAGACCGGCTGACTGCATGAATGCGTAGACGGTCGTCGGACCGACGAAGCGGAAGCCTTCGCCCTTCAGAAGCTTGGAAATGCGTTTTGATGTCTCGCTCTGCGGCGGAATGTCGGACATTGCGCGTGCCGCGCGCTGCAGCGGGCCGCCGTCGCCGAGCTCACGCCATAGAAGCTTCTTGAGCGTCGTTCTCTTGCGCAGTTCCAGATACGCCTTGGCGTTGTCGATGGTCGCCTCGATCTTCGCGCGGTTGCGGACGATGCCTTCGTCGGCCATCAGGCGCGCGATGTCTTTGGCGCCATAGGCGGCAATGGCTTCGGTATCGAATTGATGGAAGGCGCGGCGAAAGTTCTCTCGCTTGCGCAGGATGGTGATCCAGGACAGGCCGGCCTGGAAGCCTTCGAGCACGAGCTTTTCGAAGATGGCGCGGTCGGTCTTCAGCGGCACGCCCCACTCGGTGTCGTGGTAGCGCTGATAGTCCGCGTCATTGCCGGCCCAGGGGCAGCGCGCGAGATCGTGCATTTTCGGCGTCGACCTCGTCATGCGGTCGTTCCTGCAGATTTTGCATCGAGTGAGAAGGTCGCCCATGAGGGCAGCTCGATTTCTATCTCGACATCGCCAGCGCGCAAAACTTCGCCTTTGGCTTTGAATTCGGCGACGCGGTCGATGCGGATCTCGGCCAGTCCGCGATTGCCTGCCGTCGATCCGAGCTTTCCTATTTCTACACCGGCAGCACTGATTGGTGCGCCCGTTGCGGGAAGCGCGGCGTGTGCAAGCACGGGGACAATCCTGCGACGCGCGGTGCCGCGGTTCTGCATGCGAGAGACGACCTCCTGGCCGACGTAGCAGCCTTTCTCGAACGAGACGCCGTGGAGCTGGTCGAACAAGGCTTCGTGGGGGAAGGCATCACCAAAGGCATAGTCGCGCCCTCCCTCGGGTACGCCGAGGCCGATGCGGTGTGCGTGGTATTCTTCCTGGGTGGCGCTGTCGCTGGACGGATCGCCGCCGAGAGCCCAATCGGAGCGCAGCGTTGTCAGCTCGCGGTAGCCAAGGCCCGGCAAGCGAGGATCGGCGAACCAGACGGGCGGGGTGCCCTCACCGCGTGGGGCGTATTCCCCTCCCCAGATCGCGGCGATGGTGTAGTCGGGCGAGGCGTCGGTGATCTCGACCTTGGAGCGGAGCTTATACATCTTTAGCCGAGCGGCGAGTTCCGCCGATTTGGCGCGCGACGTCTCGAGGCAGAAGCCTTCCGGCGTGGCCACTACGAAGAAATCGAACAGGATTTTACCCTGAGGACTAAGCAAACCCGCATGGAGTGCGGGTTGGCTATCGCTTAAGTCCATGTCGTTGGTGATGATACCCTGCAGAAAGTGGCGCGCGTCCTCGCCATTGACGGTGACGACGCCTCGATCCGGAAGAAGCGCTATCTTGGTGTCGGCCATGGTTCCCCGCTCCGGTTGCAACCGGTGACCGTTTTACGTATGCGGGGCGCGGGCCGGAGGCAAGCCGCGGTACGGTCCGGAGCAGATCCAGGAGCCCCATGAGCCAGACGTTCGACCTGATCCTCAAAGGCGGCACCGTCGTCAATCACGACGGAGTCGGTCAGCGCGATGTAGGCATCCGCGCAGGGCGAATAGCAGCGATCGGCAGCCTTGATGCGGGCAGCGCAGGCGAGGTCGTCGACGCCAAGGGGCTGCACATCCTGCCGGGCGTGATCGACACGCAGGTGCATTTCCGCGAGCCGGGCCTGGAGCACAAGGAAGACCTGGAGACGGGATCGCGCGGCGCGGTGCTCGGCGGTGTGACGGCGGTGTTCGAGATGCCCAACACAAAACCGCTGACGACGACGGCGGAGCGGCTCGCCGACAAGGTCGCGCGGGCGCGCAATCGGATGTTCTGTGACTTTGCTTTCTACGTCGGCGGTACGCGCGAGAACATCGATGAGATCCCAACGCTGGAGAAGCTCGAGGGTTCGGCCGGCATCAAGGTGTTCATGGGATCGTCGACCGGTGATCTGCTGGTGGATGACGAGGCCTCGCTCGATCGCATCATCGGTGCGATCAGCCGGCGTGCGGCATTCCATTCCGAGGACGAGGCGCGGCTGATCGAGCGCATGCATGTCCGGCGCGCGGGCGATCCGTCATCGCACCCGGAATGGCGCGATGAGGAAGCGGCGATGATATCGACGCGCCGTCTCGTGCGCTTGGCCGAGAAGCATAAGCGGCGCGTGCACGTGCTGCACGTTTCGACGGCGGCGGAGATGGAGTTTCTTGCCGAGCACAAGGACTGGGCGAGCGTCGAGGTGACGCCGCATCACCTGACGCTTGTTGCTCCGGAGTGCTACGAGACGCTTGGCACCTACGCCCAGATGAATCCGCCGGTGCGCGAGGAAAGACACCGGCAGAGAGTCTGGCAGGGGCTGGCCGAGGGCGTCGTCGACGTGCTGGGTTCTGATCATGCGCCGCATACGCGCGAGGAAAAGGACCATGCTTATCCCGCGTCGCATTCGGGCATGACCGGCGTGCAGACGCTGGTGCCGGTGATGCTCGATCACGTCAATGCGGGGAGACTTTCGTTAGAGCGTTTCGTCGATCTGACGAGCCATGGCCCGCAGCGGCTGTTCGGCATTCGCAGCAAGGGGCGCATCGCGGTTGGATACGACGCCGATTTCACGATCGTCGATATGAAGCGCGAGGAAGTGATCACCCACGACCAGGTGGCGAGCCGCGCGGGCTGGACGCCGTATCACGGCAAGCCGGTGAAGGGCTGGCCCGTTGGCACGTTCGTGCGCGGGCGCCGCGTCATGTGGGAAGGCGAGATCCTAGGCGCAGCGCACGGCGCGCCGGTTGGCTTCCTCGAAGGTGGCAGCTGACTCATCGTTGCGATCCCGGCAACAGATGCCGGGATCGATGGTGCGGCTTGGACCTGAGCTCGCGGTGAGATGGATCCCGGGACTAGCCCCGGGATAACAGCTGACAACGGGTCGATCGCCTACAGCGGGTCGCGCCAGCGATCGTAGCGTTCATACCTCTCGTAGCGTCCGTAGCGGCCATACGGGCTGTACGGCGCGTAGCGATCGTAACGCGGAGCGTATTGCGGCTCGCTGTCGTACGGATCGTCTTCTGGCTCGGCGCGGGCGTAGGGATCGCCATCATCTTCAGGCTGCGCGACTGTACGTGGCTGCGGCGCAGTCCGCGCGGCGACTGCGCTTCCCGGCAGGCGCTTGACGACCGTGACGGACGTTCCGACATCGGCGAGCGAAGCCAGATGCAGCACGTGCTCGTTCATCATGCGGAAGCAGCCGGACGATGCAGCACGCCCGATGCTCTTCGGATCGTTGGTGCCATGAATGCGATAGAGCGTGTTGCCGAGATAAAGCGCCATCGCCCCGAGAGGATTTTTCAAGCCGCCGGTCATCTTGTTAGGGAGGCGCCGGTCGCGTGCCAGCATTTCCTTCGGCGGATGCCAGTCGGGCCAGGCCTGCTTGCGGCTCACGACCTCGGTGCCCGTCCACGAGAAGCCCTCACGGCCGACGGAGATCGGATACTGATAGGCCTCGGACGACGACAGCACGTAATAGAGCGTGCGGCCTTCGCTATCGATGACGATCGAGCCGGGCGCGTAGCTGCTCGCGAACACGACCTTCGGTGGTGCGGCAGGGGCGATTGCCGGGCGCGCGCCGCCGCTACGGGTGATGGGCTGGCGCTGGGCGTTGTTGTCATAGCCCCAGTCGCCGTAGCCCCATTGCGGCTGGCGTTCGCGCTGGCGCTGTTCCCAGAAAGGACGACGGCCATAATTCTCCTGACCATAAAACTGAGCGAACGCCGGTGCTGCTTCGCTCGCGGTAATTGCCGCTGCGGCGATGACGGCTACGCGCCAAGACATGAAATTCCCTCCGGCTGCCACGCCCTACATCTGGGGCCTAGCTGGCGCATGACAAGCGGCGGACGGGTAATTTATTAATGGCAGCGGCGGCTTCAGCGGCAATCATTCTGACTTCTTGAAAGAGTGCCAAGTTCCGTCGGCGCCGATGGTGAGCCGCCATGATGTCCACTTTTTCTTTTCGCGCATCGCCTTTGCTTCGGCGGGGCCGACAAGGGTCAGCAACTCCACCTCCTGGGCCGGAGTGAGCTGATCGAGCCGCATCTCTGCGAGGTAAGGCCAAACGTAGATGATGTTGTTTTCAAGGTCCTGGCCCATCGGCAGCTCGGCGGGGTGCAGAGCCAGGATCTTGGCAAGCGCGGCAAGAATCTCGCGGCCGTTGCCATCGCCGGAGGTGCGCTTCCAGAAGGCGATGGCGTCCTCGCCGGCAGGCGCCGACACTTCGGGCTTGATCTCGTTCCAGTCGAAGGGCTCGCGAAGATCCTCAATCTCGCCTGAATGCGTTGCCGAGAGGATCGCCTGACGCATCTCCTCGACCTGCGCAGGCAGGGGGCCGGGGTCGTCCTGCGGCTTGCGTTGCTTTTTCGCAGGCGTGGGGCGGGAAGCTGTTTCCTCGTTGGCTGCTTGACGCTGCAGCGCGGCTGCCGGGCTCGGCGCATGGACAATGCCGAGCACCACCAGTACCAATACTGCCAAACCCATTCGATGCGCCGTAGCGACTGACGAGATCAGAAAGCTGCGGCTCTGCGTGGGAAAAACACCGGCTGCTTGCGGCGCGCAGCGGACCGGCAAAGGAAGGTGCATGGATTTTCTGCCCAATCCGCTCATCATACCCGTCGGCATCATCATTGGAATTCTTGTCGCCGCCCCAGTCGGTCCCGTCAACGTTCTGTGCATCCAGCGGGCGATCGCGCGCGGATTTTGGGGAGGCATTGCGGCAGGCATCGGGGCGATGCTCGGCGACGGCCTCATTGCGCTATGCGCGGCGCTGGGCGTTGGAGCCATATCGGGTGCGGTGCAGGATCATCGCACAGCCATCCAAGTGGCCGGCGGCCTGGTGCTGATGACGTTCGGTGCCAAGCTCTACCTTGCGCCGCCGCAGGTCACCGCGGTCGAGACGGTGGAGGGGCGGGCAGAGACGCTGCGCGACTTCGCATGGGATATTCCGCAGACGTTCCTGCTGACCATCACAAATCCAGGCGCAGTGCTGGGCCTGTTCGCGATTTTTGGCGGCGTGTCGACGTTCGTCGAGGTGGACAGCTACATCGACGCGCTGACGATCGTCGCGGCGGTGATGGTCGGCAGTCTCGCGTGGTGGGTATCGCTATCGCATCTCATCGCGCGATTCCGGCACAGGCTCAGCCTCGAGCGGCTGATGCTGGTCAACCGGATCGCGGGTGTGCTGCTCGTCGTCTTCGGCGTTCTGCTGATTGGGGAAGTCGTTGGCAAGCGCTTCGGCCTGCTGTGAGGCCGAACGCAGCTGCACCGACGCCTATTGGCGCGTGTGGTGGAGGGTGAACTCGCCGACGCGGATGCGCCGCTCGAGTCCCTGAGCCAGCTTCACGACGGCTTCTTCGCCGTATTGCCCTACGAGGTCGGTCAGGGCCGTGAAGAGCGCTGCGTAAGCCATCTGCTCGTTGGGAACACCGGCTTCGGTGCCCTCGTCCCACGCTTCGAGGATCAAGGTCAGCGCGCGGTAGGTGGAGTCGTCAGAGTCTAGACCCTGGAACAGTTGCATTCGTATTCCCCCTTGCAAGCTTTCGGCACCCCATAAAGCCGTGGCCCGCTCGTGATTGGCTGCGCGATCGTGCACAGCGTCGACGTGCACGTGCATATCATGCGTGCGGGGGGTGAAAAGCGCGGGCCACGTTCACAGTAAACTGCGGAGGGGATGGCCGGCGGCCGCGCTTCAGGGAACCGAGCGGACTAGGGTATCGGCGATGGTGGCGCCCTCGGCGACGAAGCGGTTGATCGCGTTCTGAGCAGAAGGGCTGCAGGTGTTATAGGTGCGGCTGTAGCTCTGATAGCCTTTATTGAAGCTACGGGTGAGCTTGGCCTTGCGCAGCGCTGACGTGCCCTCGCTCTGCAGCAGTTCGGACATGCGATCGCGCCACAGTTGGCCTTCGTCGGCGCCGCAAAGCTCGCGCAGATAATGCACGGCGCCCAGGATTTCGGACAGGCGGAACAGGCGGTCGTCGTAGGGCTTGGTATCGGGCGCGGCGAACGCGGGCAGGACGACAGCCACGAGCATGCAGGCTGCGAGCGGCAGCCGGCGTCGGGCGGAGCTTCGAGTTAGCGTGCTGCCAGTCATCCGGAGATATTGTACTCGATTCTGGACGTTCCCGTGGCTTCACTACACCCCGCGGCAAGGAGCCGCCAAGCGTGCTCGATCACGAACTGGGTGCCGTGGGTGAGCTTCAAGTCCTTGACGGCGTCGAGCGCCACGAAACGAGCTTCGCGGGCATCACCTCGGGCGCGGGGCTCGCCATCATTGGCGCGTCCGAAATACGTGGCGATCACATAGTGCAAAACGACATTGCCCGCGTCGTCGTGGTCGATGACGTCGTAAACCCCGGCGAGGCCCTCGATTTTGGAGGTGAGGCCGGTTTCCTCCTCGACTTCCCGGCGGGCGGCGTCCTCGGCCGTCTCGCCCATGCCGATGGAACCGCCAGGCAGGCTCCAGTGCCCTTCATTGGGGCCGCCGTCCCGCTCGATCAGGAGCACGGCCTCGCCGCGGAACAGCACGGCGCTGGCGGCGGCTTCTGGGCGCCGGGTGTCCGGCTTTTCCGATTGCGACATCAGTCTTCTCCCGAGCAATGCGAAGCACTACCTTTGGTGGCATGTGCTCGCGCTATTCCCTGACGTCGCCGCCCGAGGCGGTGCGCGCCTATTTCCGGTATTTAAACGAGGCGGTGTTTCCGCCGCGTTACAATATCGCGCCCTCGCAGCCGGTCGCCATCGTGCGCGATACGGAGCGGGGCGTGCGGGAGATGGCGCTGGTGCGGTGGGGCCTCATCCCGGGATGGGTAAAGGATCCGCGGGCTTTCAGAATGCTCATCAACGCCCGCTCCGAAAGTGCGGCCGACAAGCCGTCGTTTCGTGCTGCGCTGCGCCATAAGCGGTGCCTCGTGCCGGCGGACGGCTTTTACGAATGGACCGGGGCGGCGGGGGCGAAGCGTCCGCACCTCGTCCGGCCGCGAGGGCATGGGCCGATGGCACTCGCCGGGCTTTATGGAAACTGGCTGGGCGCCGACGGCAGCGAGATCGAGACCATGGCCATCCTGACGACGGCCGCGAATTCGACCATGGCACGGCTGCACGATCGCATGCCGGTGATCATCGCGCCGGAGCACTTCGACGTTTGGCTCGACTGCCGACCGGGTACGGCGACGCATATCGTCGAACTGCTGGCACCCGCACCGGACGATCTCCTCGAGGTGAGGCAGGTGAGCCGCAAGCTCAACCACCCGGGCAACGAGGGCCCGGACGTGCAGGAGCCGGTCGCGGTCCAGGACTCACTGATCTAGCCATTAACGATGCGGGCAGGCGTGCAGGGGCGCCGTCATATTGGCGTGCCGCATTCTGCAGTTAGCTGCGCCACCCTCTCGCGGCGGACCGTGTTCGGGGCTAAGCTTGCCGTGGGCATGGTGAGGAGCATTGCGTATGGACTATCGGGGGCAGGACCTGGATCTGCGGACTTCGCGGTGGACGGCGTCGTCAACCGATCCGACAGGGTGGCGCGAGGTGCCTTCATCGACCGCACACGTGCCTTCTCGACCAGCAGGCGGGTCGCGGTCGGGGCCGATCTGGGTCGACGAGACGCTGCTGACCTGCGCCAACCACGCTTATGACGTCGCGCTGGGGTATCGGTCCCACGAGGTGCGGATCGAGCACCTGCTGCTCGCGATGACGCGGGTCGAGGCGGCTGCTGCGGGGCTCGAGGCGCACGGGGTGCGCGTCGCCTCGCTGCGACGGGATACTGCGGTCGCCATTGCCGGGGAGCCGCCCGCAGCGGCAGGCGAGCCAGTGCTGCCTCGCCGTTCGCACGAGATGGAGGACGTGCTGCGGCTGGCCGCTTCGCGCGCAACGCATCAGGGTCGCCCCGCCAGCATCGACGATCTTTTTCATGTGTTGTGCGAGGTGGGTGGCGACCTGCCAGGCGGTGATCTCATCGCGCGCTATTTTCCGCGTCCGCCCAGGGAGTATTGGACTTCGGCTCCGCGGGGGCAGCACATCGGTGCGCATCTGCTGGAGGTGAGCGAAGCGGAGGGACCGCTTGCGGTCGCGCCGCCGCAGCAGCAACAGCCGGTGATCGATCCGGCGTTCGTGCAGACGTTGTTCGATCGGCTGGCCGACATCGAACGGGTTTTCTCCGAACGCATCTCGGCGGTCGAGCAGGCGCTCGCGCGCCAGCCGCTGCCAGTGGCGATGGATATCGGACCAATCGAAAGCCGGCTCGGCGCGATCGAATCTACACTGCTCAGTCGTCCGGCAGATGGCGGCGTCGTCGCCATCGACCCGGCACTTGGCGATCGGCTTTGGGCGATCGAGCACGCGCTCGGCACAGAGCGCACCGAGCGAAACAGTGCGGTGACTCAGCTTTCGGACGAGATATCTGGCGTGCGCAGCGCAGTCCGGCTAGCCGCCCAAAATGGCGAGCAGGGACAGCAGCAGCTCGCCGAGCAGGTGCAGCAGGTCGTATCGGAGCTGCAGCTCCTAGCGCAGCAGCTGCGTGGGGCGATCGAGGGTTCGGAGGGCGATGTCGAGGGCACGACATCTGCGATCGGCGAACGCCTCGTCAGCGTCGAGGCGGCGCTTGCTGCCGTCGATCACAAGGTGGCCGAGGCCCAGGCCGTCTACAGCTCGGAAATGGCCGAGGTGCACGAAGCGCTGATGAAGATAAACGCCAACCAGCACACGCTGTCCGGCGTGATCGACAATTGGCGCAACAACGATTCAGGCGAGATCCATCTGATAAACACGCGCATCGGCGCGGTGCATGAGGATGGCGCCAAGCGGCTCGCGGCAATCGAGAAACTGTGCGCGGACGTCGATACGCTGTCTCAGCTCGTGCTGGAGGACCGCAGCCAGGAAAAGCGCGGCACCTTCAAGCGGTGGCTGTATGGCACCGAGGATTGGATTCGTGCCAGCTGGAAGCGGCCGCGGTCACGTTTCGCCGAGCCTATCGAGCTGAAGCCGGGACGCAGCGGCGGCTTCTGGCCGTTCAACCGACGCAGTTCCGAAGGCTAGAGGACTTTGCCGGGATTGAGGATGCCGTTGGGATCGAGGGCTGTCTTGATCTTGCGCATCATTGCGATTTCGACCGGGCTCTTGAAGCGTGCCAGCTCGCTGCGCTTCAGCTGCCCGATACCGTGTTCGGCGGAGATCGATCCTGCGAAGGACGCGATGACGTCGTGCACGGCGCTGGTCATTTCGTTCCACATTGACAGGTAGGCAGCCTTGTCCATGCCGGGGGGCTGGGACACGTTGTAATGCACGTTGCCGTCGCCGAAGTGTCCGAACACGACCGGCCGCGCGCCATGGCACACCCGCTCCACCGCGTTGCCGGCCTCGGCGACGAACTCTGGAATGCGCGCCACCGGCACCGAAACGTCGTGCTTGATGCTGCCGCCTTCGTGGCGCTGGGCTTCGGACGCGCTTTCGCGGAGCTTCCACAACGCCTGCGCCTGGGCCAGCGATCCGGCGATGACGACGTCGGAGACAATGTGCTTTTCGCTCGCCTCGGAGAAAAGACGCTGCATCGCAGCTTCGGCAGCACCCTCCTCGCTGCTCGACAGCTCGACCAGGACATACCAAGGCGAGGCTTCGCGCAGAGGAATGCGCGTTGCGGGAATGTGGCGCGTGACCAGCTCCAGCGTAAAGCCGCTCATGAACTCGAAGGCGGTGAGAGCGCCGGCGCCGCGCGATTCCGCAAGGCGAAAGAGCGTTGCGATATCTTCAAGTGTCGGCAACGCGGCGAGTGCGACGGCGGTTTCGGCGGGACGTGGGAACAGTCGCAACGTTGCCGCGGTGATGATGCCGAGCGTGCCCTCGGAGCCGACGAAGAGATCGCGCAAGTCGTAGCCGGTGTTGTCCTTTTTGAGCGTGCGCAGACCGTCCCAGATCTCGCCGTTCGCGGTCACGACTTCGAGCCCGAGGGTCAGAGCGCGGGCGTTACCATACGCCAACACGCCGGTGCCGCCGGCGTTGGTGGCGAGCACGCCACCGATTTGGCAGCTTCCTTCCGACGGGAGACTGAGCGGGAAGAGGCGTCCGGCGCGTTCGGCGGCGGCTTGCGCATCGGCGAGCGTGACGCCGGCCTCGACGGTCATGGTGCCGCCGGCTGCATCGACGCTGCGGACGCTATTGAGGCGGCCCAGCGAGAGCACGACCTGGCTTTGGTCGGGTGAGGGGATCTGGCCGCCGACGAGGCCGGTGTTGCCGCCCTGCGGGACTATGGCGATACCGGCGTCGTTGGCGATGGAGACGATGTCCGCCACTTGCTGCGTCGAAGCGGGCCGAAGGACGAGTGCCGCGGCGCCGTGATAGAGCCCGCGCAGCTCGCGCAGGTAGGGCATCTGCTGGTCGGCATCGGTGATGGCATGCGAAGGGCCGACGATCTCTGCCATGAGCGTGAGCGCGCGCTCACGGCTGGACAGGGCGGGGCCGTTCGTCGGCTCGATCTGGGTGCTCGGCGCTGGCAATCGGGTATCCCGAGGTTGACCGGTCCGGCGACTGTTGCCGGAAAAAGGGGCGGCCGGCAAATGGCGCGCGGCATACAGATGGGGATTGCGGCGGTCAGCGGGGGGCGGCGGCGCGCTGGAGGCGGTCGTTGATGGCTTCGCCGAGGCCCGATGCGGGGATCGGCATGACGGCGATCGACGAGGCGCCGCTGGCGTCGAGTACGCGAAGAGCGGCGAAGAGGTTGGCGGCTGCTTCGGCGAGGTCGCCGGCGGGGCTCAGGTTGATGACCGGGCCGGTCGTCGAGGGAGCATTGGGGCCGAATGCCAGCAGGGCTTCACCGGGGCGCAGGTCGGTGGCGTCGAGGCGGACTTTCGCCGCCGGGGCGTAATGGCTGAGGAGCTGCCCGGGAGCGCTTGGGCGCGCCGCGTCGATGTCGCCGCGTACGACCCGCGTGCCCAGTACGGCTTCAATAGTCTCGACGGTCACGGCCCCCGGGCGCAGCAGGATGGGTGCCTCGCCGCGCGCATCGACGATCGTCGATTCAAGTCCGTGCGCGGTGGCGCCACCGTCGAGCACCACGGCGACTTTGTCTCCGAGGTCGGCTTCGACGTGCGCCGCCTGTGTCGGGCTGACGTGGCCGGAGCGGTTGGCGGACGGAGCTGCCAGCGGACGGCCGGTTGCCGCGAGCAATGCGCGGGCAATGGGGTGGTCGGGGGAGCGAACGGCAACGCTGGCGAGGCCGCCGGTGACGAGATCCGCCAGCGGGGATGAGGCGCGCTTCTCCAGTACTAGGGTCAGCGGGCCAGGCCAGAAGGCGTCGGCGAGGCGGCGAGCGAGCGGCGTGAACTCGACGTGCATGTCGCCGGTGTCCGCGTCCAGGACGTGCACGATCAGAGGGTTGAAGCTCGGGCGGCCCTTGGCTTCGAAGATCTGAGCCACGGCACGAGCGTTGGTGGCGTCGGCGCCGAGCCCGTAGACGGTCTCGGTCGGGAAGGCGACGAGGCGGCCCGCGCGCAGGTGCTCTGCGGCTGCAGCGATCGCTTTGTCATTTGCCTTCTCGATGGCCATCTGGCTTTGGCTCCATGCTGTGCGGCGCCGTCATAGCGCTTCGCATCGGCGAGGGCAAAAGTCGGCGGCACCTGAATTCGGTCCAAAGGGCGTGTAAGGTTGCGGGCCGGAAGCGGAAACACGGACAGCGGACGAATGCGGCGCGGCCTCGACAACACCCGTTACCTGATGCGTGCCTTGTGCGCGGTTCTGCTGCTGGCAGCAGCGGTTCCGGCTGCTCAGGCCGATTGGATCTCCCGGCTGGCGCGGATCGGTTCGGAGGTCGGCGAGGTGGCGCCCAAGGCTGGGCGGATCGGCATCGTCGATCTGGAGCGGGCGGCGACGCACATCCGCGCACTGCCGCCGAGCAGCGGGGCGGCGCTTGCTGCGCATGCGACACCTGAGGGGCACTGGAAGTTCGTCAACAAGAACGGGGACGTGTTCACGGCGGCGACGCCGGAAGAACTGCAGCGCGTTCTGCCGACGCTGCTGCCAGAGACGCCACCGGGCTCGAAGCTGGGCATCTATCTGTCCGAGGACACGCTATTCGGCGAGCGCGCGCTGTTGAAAGATCTTCCGCCGGCGGCGACGCTGTATCTCGTCGCTGGCAAGGAGAGCTATCCGCTCATCACGCGGACGATGACAAACGGCGAAGCGCTGTACGCAGCCGTGCGGCCGAAGCTCATCGTCGAACTGCGCGACCGCGCGTTGTTCAACGAGGCGCTGGTGCAGCTGGAACGGCCGCTGAGCCGCTCGAGCATCCGGACGCTGGCGCTGGAGCCCGGCAGTCCAGCGACGCTATCGTCTTATCCGCGGCTCGATCCCGACACCAAGACCGCGCTTGTCGATGCTGTCGATCCGGCTTCGCTGCCGAGTGCGATTGCATCGGTGCGCGGGCAGACGGTGCTGGTCACCGGGCGCGTGGAGGGCAACCTCCTCTATTTCCGGCCGTCGAGCGGACCCGAGCAGAGCGTGAAGCTTTCCGACCTGATGGGGTCGGCTGCCGCGTACGACGTCAATCTCGTCATTCTGCACGCGGCGTCTCCGCGCCAACCGGGTGGGCGCAACTGGCTGTGGCAGCGCATTTCGGTGGGTGGTCTCGACGATGCGCTGAAGCGGGCAACGCTCGGCGATTTTCTCGATGCGCTGGGGCAGCAGCGGGGCGAGTTCGGCGTGTCGATCATGCGTGAGGGCTCAGGCCGGGTCGCCATTCGCGCCGTCCCGACCAGCGCCGATGACGGTGCGATCGGCGTGGTCAGCGATCTGTGGACCAATTCGATTTCAAACGTGACCGGCAACGTCGTGACGAGTGCGGTCGAGGTGCATGCGCGTGATGAGGATCGTCAGCGAGAGATCGATACGCGGATCATACCGGGTGTGCCGGCGTGGATGCAGATCCTCTACCTGATCTGCCTGGGTGCCGGTGTGCTCGCGTGGCCGGTTTCCAGCGCGTGGTTCCAGCGTATCTGGCCGTCGGAGCAGCGCGCGGAATATGGAGGGTGGGTTGGGTATCGCAGCGCACAATTGGCGCGCTTGGCGGCGTTCCTATGGCTATTCCTTCCGATTGTCGGGCTACCGGCGCTGGTTGCCTCGTTCTTCCTGCAATTCTGGTCGCTTGCGACCTTGTTCGTGCGTGCCGTTCGCCGCCTATTCGCCCGCACCGAGGCGAGAGCGAGTTGAGGGAAGGCAGCCTTTCGCCGGTGTCAGCAGCACTGGCACTTTGCCGTTGCCGCGCGCTAACATAGGCTACCCGTCGCATCAGCCGGGCAGCCATAAGCAACGCGGCACACGCATAAATGTCGACGCTTCTCCTTACGCATCCTTCGTTCCTCGAACACGACACGGGCATGGGCCACCCTGAGCGGCCCGATCGAATGCGAGCAATCGACAAGGTGCTGTCGCACGAGATCTTCAATGGCCTGGAGCGCGCGGAGGCTCCGCTGCGCGAGGATGTCGAGGAGCAGATTCTGCTCGCGCATCCGCAAGGCCATTACGACGGCATGCGTGGGATCGCGGAGGGCGCGCTCAAGAGCCCGAGGCACATCGACGGCGACACGATCATCTCGGCGGGGACTTGGGACGCGGCGCTGCGCGCCGTCGGCGCCGGGCTCGCGGCGGTCGATGCGGTGGTCACAGGCAAGGCCGCGAACGCGTTCTGCCAGGTGCGTCCGCCGGGTCATCATGCCGAGGCCAACAGGGCGATGGGGTTTTGCCTCTTCTCCAACGCGGCCATCGCCGGGCTTTATGCACGCCGGAAGCACGGGGCGGAGCGAGTCGCCGTCGTCGACTTCGACGTGCATCACGGCAACGGCACCCAGGATATCTTCTGGTCGGACAAAAACCTGTTCTACGGCTCGACTCACGAGATGCCGCTTTTTCCGGGCACGGGCGCCAAGTCGGAAACGGGCGTGGGCAACATCGCAAATGCGCCGCTGCGGGCGAGGGACGGGGGCGAGCAGTTCCGCGAGGCGTTCGAATCGCGCATTCTGCCTGAGCTGCACAATTTCGGCCCTGACATCATCATCATATCGGCGGGGTTCGACGCACATCAGGCCGATCCGCTGGCCAATCTGCGCCTCGTGGAGGCCGATTATCTCTGGGCGACTGAAAAACTCGCCGACATGGCGAAGCGACACAGCGGCGGGCGTATTGTGTCGATGCTCGAAGGCGGCTACGACCTCACCGCGTTGGCGCGCTCGACGGCCGTTCATGTGAAGGCTCTGATGGACGCTGGCGCCTAGACGATTCACGCTTCGGGCTGATAGGGATCGAAGTGACCACGGTCTAGCACAGCATCGAAACGTATCGGGACGCAGCATGGAAACGGCCAGCACAAAGACGCCGCCAAAGTACGCCGACGTCAGGGATCTGAGCTTCGAGCGTGCGCTGAAGGAACTCGAGAGCATCGTGACGCGGCTGGAACGCGGCGATGTGGAACTCGAGGAATCGATTGCGATCTACGAGCGCGGCGAAGCCTTGAAAGAGCACTGCGACCGTCTCCTGCGCCAGGCCGAGGCTAAGGTGGAGAAACTGACCTTCGCCGCGGATGGATCGCCGAAGGGCATCGAGTCGCTGGATCAATAGGGCAGGCTCGATCAAATCTTGCGGCTGTCGTAGGCCCAATGCAGCAAGGCTTGCCGCTGACGACGGCGGCAGCGGAGGTCGCACGGTTCGCAGTTTTTCTTGAGCTGCGCGATATGGCGGCGGACCGCCTTCCAGCGCTTGATCTGGCGTTCGTCCTCGCCCTCAATGCGCCGGCCCATGTAGTACCGGCAGTACCATTGAAACCATCCGCGCGGATCGTCGTCGTAGATCCAGCCTTTGCGCTTCCACTCCGATAACGGCTGGCTCGCGTCGACGCCGAAGTAGTTGAGCGAAGGGTCGCGGCCGTGCCTGCCCGGCGCCAGCTTGGCTCGCGTGAACCAGCTCTCGGGAAACTCCTCGCGCGTGTCGGTCATGTAGCGGCCGCTGAAGACGCCGAGGTGCAGCATCTCGGCGGGTGTCAGCTCAGGGGCAAATTCTGGATGGAAGTTGCGGCCTCGAGGCTCGACCAGCTCGTAGCGGTAGCCCTGCTGCATCCTGTCATTGACGGTGACCCAGCTTCGTCGCATTGGCCGTGTCCTTGTGGGAACAGTGTGTGCTGAACTACACAGAAGGCGGGGTCGGGTGCTGCGGCGGATCGTCATCGCAGTTTGAGGGGTTTCTGAAATTCTCTTGGTTGGAAACAGCTTAGCGAAAATTGCTGGTTTGACCCAGTAGCCGCTTGCAGCCTGTTGAGGGCCATCAAGGCTGGCTTATGCCTGTTAACGCCGTTAGGTTGCCGCCGGCCTAGAGCCGTGGGGGCGTGAATTGTCCTTTTGGTCCGTCGCTTTGGGCTGCGTGTTTATAATTTGGGAGAAGAAAAATGAAGACCTTGATGGCTCTCGCCGTTGCCCTCAGCACCCTCGCCGTCGCCGGCGTCGCCGCCACCTCGCCCGCCGAGGCCCATTTCAAGAAGAAGCACCATCACGCCAAGTTCTACAAGGCGAAGAAGTGCCATAAGTACAAGCACGTCAGCTTCCGCAAGTACAAGGCTTGCAAGATGCACTACAGGCATCACTAAGCTTCGGTTGACTGATCGAACAACGGCGCGGCTCCCCCCGGAGCCGCGCTTTTTTATGTCTCGTTGTTCCTTCCGGAACTCCGCGGCGATTGCTCCCTTGCGAGGTCGCGACAGTGTGACATAACAATGGATTACCATTGTATGGGATGGCCCCGTGGATAGCGCTCCCAAGACGCCGCTCCTCGACCGCGTAAAGACGCCCGAGGATCTGCGCCAGCTCGCTGAGTCCGATCTTCGACAGCTCGCGGATGAACTGCGTGCGGAGACGATCAGCGCGGTCTCGGTGACAGGCGGGCATCTTGGCGCCGGGCTCGGCGTGGTCGAGCTGACGGTGGCGCTGCACTGGGTGTTCAACACGCCGACTGACCGGCTGATCTGGGACGTTGGGCACCAGACCTATCCTCACAAGATCATCACCGGACGGCGCGGCGATATCCGCACCTTGCGCACTCCGGGAGGCCTGTCGGGATTCACGCGGCGGGCCGAGAGCGGGTACGACGCGTTCGGCGCGGGGCACTCCTCGACATCGATCTCCGCCGGCCTCGGCATGGCGGTGGCGCGTGATCTCGAAGAGCGCGACAACAACGTCATCTGCGTGATCGGCGACGGCGCGATGAGCGCCGGTATGGCCTATGAGGCGCTGAACAACGCGGGCGCGCGCGATGAGCGCCTTATCGTCATCCTCAACGACAACGACATGTCGATCGCGCCGCCGACCGGGGCGCTGAGCGCCTATCTCGCGCGCATGACCTCGAGCGGCACGTATCTGTACCTGCGCGACATTGCCAAGCAGCTCGCCAAGCAGCTACCGAAGAGCTGGGAGCGGCGCGCGGCCCGCGTCGAAGAATATACGCGCCATCTGTGGCAGGGTGGGGCGTGGTTCGAGGAGCTGGGCTTCTATTACATCGGGCCAGTCGACGGTCACGACTTCGACCAGTTGCTGCCGGTGCTGAAGAACGTCCGTGATGCGCGGCAAGGTCCGATCCTGGTTCACGTCGTCACCAAGAAGGGCAAGGGCTACGCCCCAGCCGAGGCTTCGGACGACAAGTATCACGGTGTGTCCCGGTTCAATGTCGTCACGGGCGCGCAGGTTGTCGCCAAGCCGAAGGCGCCGACATTCACGCGCGTTTTTGCCGATAGCCTCGTTGCCGAGGCGCAGAAGGACAAGAAGATCGTTGCCATCACCGCGGCCATGCCGGACGGCACAGGGCTCGATGTATTCGAGAAAGCTTTTCCCGAGCGCATGTTCGATGTCGGCATCGCCGAGCAGCACGCAGTCACGTTTGCGGCGGGGCTCGCGAGCGAAGGGTTGAAGCCGTTCGCCGCCATCTACTCGACATTCCTGCAGCGCGCCTACGATCAGGTCGTGCACGATGTGGCGATACAGAAGCTGCCGGTGCGGTTCGCGATCGATCGAGCCGGGCTGGTCGGCGCCGATGGGGCGACGCATGCGGGCTCGTTCGACGTCACGTATCTGTCCTGCCTGCCAGGGTTCGTGGTGATGGCTGCGGCCGACGAGGCTGAGCTGATGCACATGGTGGCGACAGCCGCGGCGATCGACGATGGGCCTTCGGCGGTCCGATATCCGCGCGGCGAGGGCTTCGGCGTGCCGCTGCCGGCGGAAGGTGTTCCGCTGGAAATCGGCAAGGGGCGCGTCGTTCGCGAAGGAACGGCGGTGGCGCTGCTATCGTTGGGGCCGCGACTTCACGAGTGCCTCAAGGCGGCGGATCAGCTTGCCGGGTTCGGGTTGTCGACGACAGTTGCGGACGCGCGCTTCGTGAAGCCGCTCGATCACGACCTGATCCGCCGGCTGGCACAGAACCACGAGGTTCTGGTCACGGTCGAGGAAGGGGCGGTTGGCGGGTTCGGCAGCCATGTCCTGCAATTCCTCGCCGGGAGCGGACTGCTCGATCGGGGACTCAAGGTACGCACGCTGGTGCTGCCCGATGAGTTTATCGAGCATGGCAAGCCCGACCAGATGTACGAGCAGGCCGGGCTCAACGCCGGCGGCATCGTGACGACGGTGCTGGGTGCGCTTGGACGCGAGAGCCTTGCTGGTGCGAGTAGGGCTTAGTTTTTTCTCGCGCGCCGACAAGAATCCGGACGTTGAGCTATAGCCACCTGGCGTGGATGGCCGCCTGCGCGGCCATGACGTGATGAGGATGCCGTCTCGCTAAATACCGTCACGGCCGCGGAGGCGGCCGTCTACGCAAGCTTCCGCGCACGCGACATTTTAAGCACGACGTCGATCCGACACTCAGAGCGAGCTGATGGTTGGGTCCTCGGGACAAGCCCGAGGATGACATTTGGGGCGGTGTTGCGAAGGCCTGCATGGGCCGCTGCCCCTCACCCTAACCCTCTCCCCGTGAAGGACGGGGAGAGGGAATATCCGAGCGATATGAGCGCGATCAGATCGGGAGGGAGCCAGACTTGGCGGCGGCATAGCGCTCGCCGACTGCTTTCCAATTCACAACGTCCCACCATGCCTTCAGATATTCAGGCCGGCGGTTCTGGTACTTCAGGTAGTACGCGTGCTCCCAGACGTCGTTGCCGAAAAGGACATGCTGGCCCTCCATGATCGGGGTGTCCTGGTTCGGCTTGGTAACGAGCGCGAGCTTGCCCTCAGGCGTCACGGTCACGAAGACCCAGCCCGATCCGAAGACCTTGCCGCCCTTGGTGTTGAACTCGTCTTTCAATTTGTCGAGGCCGCCCAAGTCAGCATCGATCGCGGCCGTCAGGTCGCCCTGTGGCGCTCCGCTGCTGCCACCCGGTGCCATGATCTGCCAGAACATCGAATGGTTGGCGTGTCCGCCAGCATTGTTGCGCACCGTGGCGCGGATGTCGTCCGGCAGCTCCGACAGCTTGGCGAGAATTTCCTCGAGCTTCATCGCGGCGACCTTCGGGTGATCCTTCACCGCGGCATTGAGATTTTTCACGTACGCGGCGTGGTGCTTGTCGTGGTGCAGTTCCATCGTCTGGGCGTCGATGACCGGCTCCAGCGCGCTGAACGAATAGGGGAGCGGCGGCAACTTGAATGGGCCGGTCTCCTCGGCGGCCAGCGACACCCGTGGATAGGCCATGGCGGCCAGGGTTACGGCGGCAGTGCCACGCAGGAAATTGCGGCGTTCGAGAGCGAGCATGGGACCTCCACGGAGCGGGTATGCTGCAAGACAACGAATGAGCCGCACAAACGATGCGTTTGGGCGGCTCAAAAAGTTCATTTCACGGGAAGTTGATGCCCGGGGGCCGGCCTACTCCACCGTGATGGTGATCGGCTCCGACTGCACCGACGGCTCGAACGGTATGTGGTTCTTGTCGGCGAACACGTCCTGAAGTGTGTGCTTGCCCGGCGGCAGCTCGATCGTCGCCTCGGTCTGGCCCTTGCCGAAATGCCTGTGCGTGTCGTCGGCCGGGATAGGGGAGTCGTAATCCTCAAGCTTGGTATCAATCAGCAGGTGGTGATGGCCGCTGTCGGGCTCGTCGGAGCCGGCCGGGGCGACCTTCATGCCCTCGACGCCAAACTTCACGGTGAACGGGCTCTTGACGGTTGCTCCGTCGATGGGCTCGATGAGCCACGCCTTTGCGCCGGCCGGCGAGGGTGTCCGGGGGATGGCCTCGGCCGACGGAGAACCTTCCTTGTGTGCCTCGTGGGGCGCCTCCGTCTTCGGAGTGCTGCTGTCCCCGCAGGCGGCGAGCGAGAGTGCGAAAAGCGTGGCGACGAAAGCGCGGCGCATCGGAAAACTCCGTGGATTGGTCATACAGGACGACGCAGTACAGCCGGGAGAATACCGTAAAGTCGGGCTCATGCGAATGCGATTGGACATTGCTCTGGTGGAACGCGGCCTGGTGGCCTCGCGGTCGCGCGCCCGCGATCTTATCCGCTCAGGCAAGGTCCGCGTGGGGCCTGATGTTTGCACCAAGGCGGCGGCGGAGGTTGGCGAGACGATCGAGCTGACGGTGGAGGATGCGGGTGCTGCTCGCGCGGTGTCGCGCGGCGGACAGAAGCTGCTGGCGGCGCTCGTGGGTTTTGAATTCGATCCGGACGGCCGCGTCGCGCTGGATGTGGGAGCGTCGACGGGCGGGTTTACGCAGGTGCTGCTGGAGCGCGGCGCCAAAAAAGTCTATGCAGCCGACGTTGGCCATGGCCAGCTGCATCATAGCCTCAAGGCTGATCCGCGCGTTGTCTCCCTCGAAGGGCTCGATGCGCGACACCTGACGCGCGAAACCATTCACGAGCCGGTCGACGTGATCACTGCCGACGTCAGCTTCATATCGCTCATCAAGGCGCTTGGCCCCGCGTTGGAGCTTGCCGCGCCGCGCGCGTTTCTGGTCGCGCTGGTCAAGCCGCAGTTCGAGGTCGGTCCGGAGCGTGTCGGCAAGGGCGGCATCGTGCGCGATGAGACGGCGCGCGAGGACGCCTTGGGCCGGGTGACGGCGTGGCTGGCCTCGCGGCCCGGATGGCGTGTCGTCGGGGCGATCCCCTCGCCTATCAAAGGCGGCTCGGGCAATGTCGAATACCTCATTGGCGCACTGCACGATGGGTGACACGCAGGCGCTCGATATCGCCCGTCTGGGCGCACAAGGCGATGGCGTCGCGGACACGCCTGCGGGGCAGGTGTTCGTGCCGTACGCGCTCGGCGGGGAGCGGGTGCAAGCGGATGTGCGCGGCGAGCGCGGGCGCCTCATCGCGGTGACGGCTCCAAGCCCGGATCGCATAGCGCCGGTTTGTCGGCACTTCACGCACTGCGGCGGCTGTGCCGTGCAGCACTTGCGCGGGCCGGCGTATCTCGCATGGAAGCGGGAGATGGTTGCGAACGCCTTCGCTTCGCGGGGTATCGGCGCGCCGGTGACGCATGTCGTCAGCGTCGGGCAAGGGGCGCGGCGGCGGGCTGCATTCTCAGCTCGCAGGACGGGGCGCGGTGTTGCGCTCGGCTTTCACGAGGCGAAGGGCGTCGAGATCGTCGACCTGCAGGAATGCCCGGTGACGGCGTCTGCGATCGTCAGGGCGCTGCCAGGGCTTCGCCGGATGGTCGAGCCGCTGATGTCGCGCCGGGCGCCGGGACGTGTGGTGGTGACGCTGGCGGCAAACGGGCTCGACGTCGCCATCGAGGACGTACCGGGAAATCTTGCGCCCGACGTGCTCCAGTTCGTGGCGGGGGAGGCGGCGGCGCTGAAGCTCGCGCGGCTGACGCTCGCAGGCGAGACGATCTATCAGTCGACGGTGCCGGCAGTTCGCTTCGGAGCGGCGAACGTGGTGCTTCCGGCGCGGTCATTCCTTCAGGCGGCGCCGGTGGCGGAAGCGGAGATGGTGCGCCTCGTAATCGCCGCCGTCGGCGACGCCAAGCGCGTGGCGGACCTGTTCTGCGGGATGGGGACATTCACATTCTCGCTGGCGCAGCGCGCACCGGTGCTGGCCGTCGACGGCGACAAGCAGGCTATCGCGGCGCTGGAGAGTGCGGCCAAGCGGACGCCGGGACTGAAGCCGATCGAGACCAAGGTGCGTGACCTCTTCCGAGAGCCATTGTCGGCGCGCGAACTCGTCGGCTTCGATGCCGTGGTGTTCGATCCGCCGCGCGCAGGTGCGGCAACGCAGGCAGCCTCGCTGGCCGAGACGAGCATCAAGACGGTGGTGGCGGTGTCCTGCAATCCGGCGACGCTGGCGCGCGACGCCCGCATTCTCATCGATGCGGGATACAAGCTCGAGCGCGTGACGCCGATTGATCAGTTCCTGTTCTCGCCGCACATCGAGGCGGTGGCGGTATTCCGCCGATAGGCGTGACTTCGCTCTAATTGGCGCCGGATACTTTACGCGAGCTTATGGGAAGCCGGGCGAGGCTTCATGCTCGCTCCTGCAGCGACCCTCGTCCTCCTGAAGGCCTTCGCCATCCCGGTTTTCGTTCCGGGATGGTCTTTTGCTTGGCAGGGCCGTGCCCGTCAGCCTTAGAGCAGCTTGCCCATGGCGACGGCGGTGTCGAGCATGCGGTTCGAGAAGCCCCACTCGTTGTCGTACCAGGACATCACGCGCACGAGCTTGCCGTCGACCACCTGCGTCTGGGTGGAATCGAAGCTGGACGAGAAGGGCGAGTGGTTGAAGTCGATCGAGACAAGCTCGTCGGTGACGTAGCCGAGCACGCCCTTCAGCTGCTGCTCGGCGGCGTGCTTCATCGCCTGATTGATCTCCTCGGCGGTCGTCTCGCGGCCGGGGATGAACTTCAGGTCGATGACCGAGACATTCGGGGTCGGCACGCGGATCGACGTGCCGTCGAGCTTGCCCTTCAGCTCGGGCAAGACGAGGCCAACAGCTGCAGCCGCGCCAGTCGTCGTGGGGATCATTGAAAGCGCGGCCGCGCGGGCACGGCGCATGTCCTTGTGAGCCTGGTCGAGGATGCGCTGGTCGTTGGTGTAGGAGTGGATCGTGGTCATGTAGCCGGACTGGATGCCGACGAGATCGTTCAGCACCTTGGCGACAGGGGCCAGGCAGTTCGTCGTGCAGGAGGCGTTCGAGACGACCGTGTGCTCAGCCTTGAGCTGGTCGTGGTTGACGCCATAGACCACGGTGATGTCGGCGCCCTTGGAGGGGGCAGAGACGAGAACGCGCTTGGCACCGGCGTCGAGGTGCACCTTGGCCTTCTCCTTGTCGGTGAAGATGCCGGTGCATTCCATGACGATGTCGATGCCGAGGTCCTTCCACGGCAGCTTCGAGGGGTCCTTCTCCGCCAGCACCTTGATGGGGTGGCCGAGGCCGACATCTATGGTGTCGCCGGAAACGGTCACATCGCCCGGGAACGTGCCGTGGACGCTGTCGTACTTGAAGAGGTGAGCGTTGTCCTTGGTCGGCACGAGGTCGTTGATGGCGACGAACTGAAGGTCCGTGCGCTTGGCCTCGGCTGCTGCACGCAGGACGTTCCTGCCGATGCGGCCAAATCCCGAGATCGCAACCTTCAATGTCATCGCGCGTCGCCTCCTTGGCGTGTTCTTTTGTCAGAGAGTGGCGAAAGTCGCGGCCATTAACTGGACGCGGACCATGTGTGTCAATGCGGCATCCCCGGGGACGCTGAACAGGGCGCAGAAGGCCGCATCGCAACAAAGTATGACGCGAGATTTCTGTTGGCTGTGGGCAGCTTCCTGGGCTGCCTTGTTGACGCCTTCGAGCCGCGACACATAAGGTCATGACACGGGAAGGCAGCCGTGGATCGCCAGGGGGCATTGGCGGATCTCGGAGGGCTAAATGGCTGAGCGGGTATCGCAAAAAAGCAAGCGGCAGGCAGCACCGGTTCGTCCGGCAGCGCGGTCATCGTCGGCACGCGCGGCGCCGGCCGCCAGTAAGCGGACAGCTGCGGCGGAGATCGACGCACTCGAGAAAGAGCGCGATCAGCTGAAGGCGCAGCTCGCGGCGGCCAAGGCACAACTCATCAAGCTGGAGCAGGCGCGCGACGAGGCGGTCGGGCGGATTGATTGGGCATTAGACTCGCTCCATAACCTCCTAGAAAACGGAGCCTGAGCAACTCGGGCGGGTGCGCGTCAGTGGCGGTGGAGCGATGGCCGAGGTCGCAATCACGGTAAACGGTCGGTCCTATCGTTTCGTGTGCGAGGACGGCGAGGAAGCGCGCCTCAAGGAGCTGGCCGCCTATGTCGTCAGTCGGATGGACGGGATAAAGCAAGAGAACCCGAGCATTGGCGACGATCGCCTGCTGCTTATGACGGCCCTGCTCATCACCGACGACCTCTGGGACGCTACCAGCGGTGAGGCCGCGACCTCCGGGCCAGCCCCGGCTAAAACGGATGCGGCGTAAAGCCGTTCGGGCAATTCACAGATAGCGCCCCGAGCCGCTGGAAAATCCGGCGCCCGTCGTCTACATTCCATTCGCTGCGGGGTGCGTTAGAAGCACATATGTTCCCCGGGGCCTATAAGATCCGCAAGGGAGCTGTCCCTGGCCGAGACCGTGGTCTCGGACACACGGCGCCCACCTACTCAAGTAGGGACCATCGCGGGATCATCCGCTTCGACGGCCACCGCGGCATTTGAATTGATGCAGACTGGCGAGGAAAAACGGGAGGAGAGAGCCCGGGCACTCGCCCGTCGGGCGTCGGCCTTCTCGGCTCACGGAAGTGGGGCCGGGGAGCGCCTCGCCGAGCATGGGTTGAATTTTCTTCCGATCAGGCCCGGCGCGATCGTGTCGGGCTTCTCGGCGATTCGCGATGAGATAAACCCCGGGCTTCTGATGGCGCGTCTCAACGGCGAAGGCCATCAGCTTTGCCTTCCTGTGATGGACGGCAAGGGCAAGCCGCTGGTGTTCCGCGCCTGGGCGCCCGGCGATGAGATGGGCAAGGTCCAGTGGGGGATCGCCGAGCCGTTGCCGGACAAGCCGGTCCTGGAGCCGGATATCGTGCTGGTTCCGCTGCTGGCTTTCGACACCGCCGGCTATCGGCTGGGCTACGGCGGCGGCTTCTATGACCGGACGCTGGAGCGGTTGCGTGGCATTAAGCCTGTTGTGGCCGTCGGCATCGCCTATGACGAGCTGAAGGTCGACGCGGTGCCGCATCACAGCTATGACCAGCCGCTCGATTGGGTTCTGACCCCGTCCGGCCCCTTCCGTTGCGGCACCTAGTTACTTGGGCTTTGAATGCGTCTTCTGTTTCTTGGCGACATCGTGGGCCGTACGGGCCGCAAGGCCGTGGTGGATGCTCTGCCCGGCTTGCGCCGTCGCTATAAGCTCGACTGCGTCGTCATCAATGGCGAGAACTCGGCCGGCGGGTTCGGCATCACCGAGGCGATTCTAGAAGAGCTGATCGAGGCAGGTGCCGACGCGGTGACGCTGGGCAACCATGCGTTCGACCAGAAGGACGCGCTGGTATTCATTGAGCGCTATCCGCAGCTCGTTCGACCGGTCAACTATCCCAAAGGTACGCCAGGGCGAGGGGCTTCGCTCATCAGGACAGCGGGCGGCGCGGATGTGCTCATCGTCAATGTGATGGGCCGAATCTTCATGCCAGAGCTCGACGATCCATTCCGGGCCGTCGATGCCGAGCTCACGGCGTGCCGGCTGAAACAGGGCGCTGATGCGATCCTGATCGACATGCACGCCGAGGCGACAAGCGAGAAGCAGGCGCTCGGCTATTTCGTCGATGGCCGCGCGAGCGTCGTCGTCGGCACGCACACGCACGTTCCGACAGCCGACTATCGGGTGTTGCCGAGCGGAACGGCATACATCTCGGATGCGGGCATGTGCGGAGACTACAACTCGGTACTCGGCATGGATGTCGAGGAGCCGATCAACCGCTTCATCACGAAGATTCCGCGCCAACGATTCGAGCCGGCGATGGGACCGGCTGCGCTGTCGGGGCTCGCGGTAGACATCAGCGACAAGACCGGGCTCGCGACGGCGTGCGCGGCGCTGCGCATCGGTCCCAATCTGGAGCCAGCCGTGCCTGCTTTTTGGGAAGCCTAGCGGGCGCTGATGCTCGGGCGGGCTTGACCGGAAGGGGGGCTTGCGCGCAATAAATCGGCACGATTGCCAGACACGAGAGCGATATGGCCGGCCATTCAGCGTACAAAAACATCATGCACAAAAAGGGCCGCGCCGACGCGGCCCGTGCAAAGCTGTTCGCCAAAATCGGGCGAGAGATAACTGTCGCAGCAAAGATGGGCTCGCCCGATCCGGGCATGAATCCGCGACTGCGGCTCGCCATACAGGCGGGACGCGCCGAGAACATGCCGAAGGAC
>CAZBPM010000018.1:79176-101248 GCA_964493785.1 uncultured Hyphomicrobium sp.
CGGGGGCGACGCGGAAACGTACGAGGCGATCCGCTATGAGGGCTATGGCCCGGGCGGCGTAGCCGTCATCGCCGAAGCGTTGACCGACAACCGCAATCGTACGGGCGGCGCAGTGCGCGCCGTGTTCACCAAGTACGGCGGCAACCTCGGCGCGACAGGATCGGTGTCGCACATGTTCAACCATATCGGCGAGATCACGTTTCCGGCCAAGGCCGGGTCGGCTGATGCGGTGCTGGAAGCTGCAATCGAAGCCGGCGCCGACGATGTCGTCTCGGACGCTGACGGCCACGTCATCGCTACGTCGTTCGAGAACCTCGGCACCGTCGCAGGCGCGCTGGAAGAGAAGCTGGGTGCGCCGTCGAGCGTGAAGGCTGTCTGGAAGCCGAACCTTTCGACGCTGGTCGACGACGAGAAGGCGGAGAGCATCATGAAGATGATCGCTGCGCTCGAGGACGACGACGACGTGCAGAGCGTTTACGCCAACTTCGAGATGTCGGACGAATTCCTGAAGAAGCTCACGGCAGCGTAGGGAGTTTCCAATGCGCATAGCGGCGATCGGCGCGTTGGTGTTGGCGCTGCTCGGGGCGGGCACCGGACCGTCCTCGGCGACGGCGAATTGGGACTATACTTGCAAGGCCGTCGACGCGAGCATCGATCTGAACGTTCTGTTCAACCAGGGCACGGCCGGCAGGATCGCCGTCGGCCAGATCGATGCTGCTGTCCGTCACGCGGGCAAGGACGGGCGACAGGAAGAGCCCATCAACTTCGCGTCGGACGACATCGAGCAGTTCTGGGTGGGTGACGACGTATTCCGCATATCGCTGTCGCGCTACAACGGCGGCCAGCCCGAACCGGTGCAGTTGCTCATCGATACGGCATGCCGGGATAAGGTCTGCTCGGGCACCTATCGCTACACGCAGATGGGCGAGGCCGTCAGCGGCAAGATCACCTGCGAGCAGGGCGAAGCCGGCTGAGGCTGCCCGCTGATTTTCTCAGGCCAGTTCGAAGTCGTCCCGCCAATCGGCCGTCACGTAGTTGACGATGAGCGATTTGCGCAGCGTCGTCAGCGGGTGATGGCCCACGCCGTGCCAAGTGTTTCTTCCCGGAACGAAGATCAGGCCGAGGTTGCGCCCGTAGGGCGCGGTCGTCACGTACTCGAAGGCTGGCGGGCCGGCGTGAATGTCGGTGCCGGCAAGGTGCAGGGTCGGATCGCTCGACAGATAGACGAGCATGGTGAAGCGCTTCACCGATATGTCGGTGTGAGGCTCGAGCCAGAAACCCGGTGCATCCTGACAGTATTCGATGCGCAAACGCGTGGCCGACAGATCGGCGCCCGTGGTGCGCTCGATTGTGTCGATGACGTGCTCGTCCTTGAAAGCGTTGGCGATGTGACGCATCACTGGGTGACGGTGCTGGTTCTCCGGGTCAAAGAACACGCGCGTGGAGTTGTTCGTCTCGCGCCGGCCGCTGAAGCTATCGATGCGCGGTGGCGGAAAGGGCAGATCGAGGATGGCGTCGATGTCGTCCTCGGGCAGCGCTTCGTTAAGCAGCCAGTGATCGAAAGGGCTTGTCACGTGCCTTGAATGAGCGAGGCAATCGAGGAATTGCGTGGCCACGGAAGATTTCGCGAGCACCGGCATGGAGGGACTCCGCTTGATGCAGTCGCGCAATTGTTATCGTTTGCAGTCCGCTCGGATTTGACGGGCGTCAAATCGGGATCAGTGCATCACCGTGGTCCACAGCTTCGTCGCGCACGAAGCTAGAGTCAGGCGCGAATGGCCTCGCGGCCGTGTCGGCGCGCAGCGTCGCGCGTGGGCGCAAACTCGTTCATCACGGCACGGAACACCGGCGGAGCGAACAGCACGTTGCGATGACCGAGGCCTGCGAACGGCATGAGGCGCGCATCGGGATGCGCCGCGGCGATGTCCTCGGCGTTGCGGAAGGTGACCTCGTCGTCATCGCGGCCGTGGATGATCAGCACGGGGCTCGCGACGTTGCGCAGAAGATCGGCGGCGGAGAACGTGGCGACGGGACGATGGCCGACGCGCTCGAGGTGTCGCTCGTAAATGCGCTGGGCAGCGGGATCGAGGTTGAGCGTCTTGCCGAAGTTGCGGGTCACCTCGGACAGCTTGTTGGGACACGAGATCAGCACGAAGCGGCCGATGGGATGAGCGTGATCGATCGGCGGGCCGCCCTCGGATACGAGCAGGGCAACGAAGCCGCCGAAGGAGTGGGCGACCACTCCCTCGATCGGACCGAAGTGATCGCATACGGCGAGCATGGCTCTGGCGCAGTCGGCGAGGTTCGTGCGCCGTCCAGGGCTCAGTCCGTGGGCGGGAAAGTCGAAGGCGACGACCCGCATTCCAGATCGACGCAACGGTTCGGTGAAGGCGGTCATGAACGCCGCCTCGCTGGTCCAGCCGTGGACGAGAAGGACGGTGCCGCGCGCCTCGCCGTCCGGCTCGTACACGTAGCTCTGGACTTCGCCGGCGGGCGTGTCGATCACCTCCCAGCGGGCGTTCCGCAGATGGAAGCGCGCTCTCGCGGTGAGGATGTCGTGATCGGCCGTCCGGTGCTGCGAAAGCTCCGGCGTGCAGAAAATTCTGAATGCGACATCGCCCGCGAGCGCCGGGGGCAGCTTGTCGAGCATCTCGATTGCGCGAGGATGGGGACAACGCAACGCCAAGGTACGCTTCTCCTGCCGGTCCCTAAAGACTGCATAGGCACTGTGCGGCGCGCGGGTTGAAATTTCGGGAGGCTCGCCCGTCTCGGCCCCGTTGGCCACAACCAGCGATAAATAGTTCGAAACCATAAATGTCCCGTGAAGCTGTACGTGAGGATCCGATGCATCAACGCGGCCGCAGGGCTTGGGTGCCCGCGTCGCATCGCCCCGGACAGCAGCAAGTCGTTGTCAGGGCAAATTTTTCGGGCGCTGGAGGCTGAATTTTGGGAGGCGGGCAAGCTGCGAATTCTGACGCACGGTGCGCGCCAGGCACTGGGGCGAATCGCCTTCGTGTTATGCGTGCCCGTCATGGGGGCAGCATTCACGCGCATCATCGGCATCGATCCGGGGCTTCGCCGCACCGGGTGGGGCGTCATCGACAGCGATGGCGTGCGGCTCAGCTATGTCGCGAGCGGGCTGGTGACGTCGACGGCGGACGGTGACCTCGCATACCGGCTGCGGGAGATTTTCGAGGGCATCGCGAGCGTCATCGCATCGTTCAAGCCGCAGGAAGCCGCGGTGGAGGAGACGTTCGTCAACGAGAATGCGCGGGCCACGCTAAAGCTCGGGCAGGCGCGCGGCATGGCGCTGCTCGCGCCAGCGATGGGCGGGCTGCTGGTGGCGGAATACACGCCGAACCTCGTCAAGAAATCGGTGACCGGGGCGGGGCACGCGGAGAAGCGGCAGATCGAGGCGATGATCGGCTTCCTGTTGCCGAAGGCGCGGGTCGAGAGTGCCGACGAGGCGGACGCACTTGCAATCGCCATCTGTCATGCCAACCATCGCCAGACGCGGGTGAAGCTGGCGGCCGCGAGCCGGCGGTAAATTTTTCAGCTACTGCAGTACGGACGCGCCCAGCTTCGGGAGGGATCATGATCGGCAAACTCAGGGGGAAGGTCGACACCGTCGGCGAGAGCTTCCTCATCGTCGATGTCGGGGGCGTCGGCTACGAGGTGCAGGCGTCGTCGCGCACGCTGCGCAACCTCAAGCTCGGTGACGAAATCTCTCTGACGATCGATACGCATGTTCGAGAAGACGCGATCCGTCTGTTCGGTTTCTCGAGCGAGGTCGAGAGGTCGTGGTTCCGGACATTGCAGAATGTGCAAGGCGTCGGCTCGAAGGTGGCCCTTGCACTGCTTGGAACGCTTTCGCCGCAGGACCTCGCAAATGCGATCGCGCTGGGGGATTGGGCGAGCGTCGAGCAGGCACCGGGTATCGGCAAAAAGCTCGCACTGCGGATCGTCGCGGAACTCAAGGATAAAGCGCCCGCACTGACGGCGGCGGGCCTCGATATTCCGGGGGCAGGCGGGGCTTCGGGAGGCGTGCCGCAGGGAAATGCCGCAGCAGAGGCCATGTCGGCGCTGTCCAATCTCGGCTATCAACCGGCACAGGCATCGTCTGCCATCGCGGTGGCAGTCAAGGAACTGGGCGAGGGCGCCGACACGGCCAAGCTGATCCGGCGCGGGCTCAAGGAGCTGGCGCGGTAGGCGGAGATAGGGATCGATGGGCACCAACGCACAACGCGCACTCTGGACGTTTCTCATTTACGCGCTCGCTGCGCCTTTTTTCGCGGCTTTGGCCGTCGTCCTGTTCGTGGCGCTGGCGCGCGGCCTGAGCGTCGGCAGCCTTGTGCCGGAATCGGTGCCGGGCGTGGGTGAGGCCGCGATTGTCGTGTTTGTTTGGTCGGCCATTCCGGCGACGATCACGGGGCTTGTGCTCGCGGCGGTCGTGTGGCGGACCGGCTCGCTGTCGTGGATCGCTACCGTAGGCGTTGCGATTATTGCCTTCGCGGCGGCCGCGATGCTGCTGCCCCTGGAGCTGCATGATGCGCGCCCGTATCTGGCGTTCCTTGCCGGCCTGGTGTCGATCGCCGTACGGCAGGTGCTGATCCAGACCGACATTGTCCCCGATTAAGCGGTTTTCTGGTGGGACCGTGATTGGCGCCCACCGTTAAGCCCCCGAGCGATCATGCTCCTGCAACGAAACTAAAGCCTCCGCCCTGGCGTTCGTTTGTCCGAGGCATGGAGGTATTTGCGGTGAATTGGAAATTTGCAGGACTTTTGATGCTCATGGCGAGCCCGGTAATGGCCGCGCCGCAGACGGATGTCGGTACGCTCACCTGTACACTCGCGGAGCAGGGTGAGAAGGACAGCAATCCCGACAGCCAGTCGAAGCCGATGCATTGCGCATTCAAGCCGAAAGGCGCCGGCCCGGAAGAGATTTACGTAGGCGAGATCAAGAAGGTCGGGGCGCAAAACGATCTGACGGGCAAGCGCGTGCTGATCTGGGCGGTCATCGGTCCGGCGGATCGCAAGCTAAAGCCGGCTGTGCTGGAGCAGACTTATGTCGGCGAGGAGAAGCCTGCGTCAGAAGCGCAGCCGACCACGGCCAAGGTGCTCGTCGGTGAGAGCGATAAAGCCTACGGGCTACAGCCGTTCAACGATCAGGAGCACGAGGCCATGACGAGCCGCACCGTCACGGTCATCCAGTTGCGCATCAAGTCGACACCTACCTAAACCTAGTGATGGATCACGCGCCGTCGGCGAGAACGGCGATGGCGCGGTCCAGCTGTGGGTCCTTGCCGGCGGCATAACGAATGTCGAATGGGACTTCGATGGTCGGCGCGACGCCGACTCCTTCAAGGCGCTCGCCATCGACGGCTGCGTCCTCGACAGCGAGGATGAGAAGGCTGCCGTCGGACAGCAGGAATGCCGTGCCGGCTAGAAGTGCGCCGGCGGTACGCTCGCCGACGACCTGGCCGAAGCCATTCTTCTTGAAGCCGTAAGCCAACACCTCCTTGCCGGAGCGGGTGCCGCGGTTGACCAGCATGGCGACCGGCTTCCCCCATCGATAGCCGACGAGGTTGGTCGAGCCATCGCGGCCAGTGAGCGCCAGTGTCGGGCCATAGGTGTTGAAGACGCTGAGGTAACGCGGGTGGGCGCCACCCCAGCCATCACGCAGGTCCCACACGACTGCATCGGCGTCCTTCAATGCGCCCTCGCTCAGCGCATCCTCGAGCTGTCGCTGATACTCGTTGCCGGCGTAGGACCAGACGCGCACGTAGCCGATGCGCTTGCCATTCACCTCGATGATGCGCGCGCTGTCGCGGAGGGAAGCCTCGAACGTTTCGCCCGGGTCGATCCAGCGTGGCTCTACCGTGATGTCAGTCGTCGGGCCGCCGTTGTCGCGACGCACTTTCAAGGCGACCTTGCCGCCGATCTTGTTGCGGAATGAGCCGATCTGTTCGAAGGGCTTGCCGTCGGCGGAGACGATCTCATCGCCGGCGAGGAGCCCGGCGCGCGCCGCGGGCATGTCGGGGAAGGTCGCGGTGACGAAGGTTTTTCCGCCGATGTCGCGCGTGAACATGCCGATGCCGGCATAGCGTACCTTGCCGTCGGTGAAGTGCTTGGGAATATCGCGGCGAAGCGGATAGCTGAAGATGTCGACCAGATCGTAGTAGGCGGTCTCGTCTTTGGTGTAGTGATGGGTGTGGGAGACGCCGAGTTCGCCGAGGAGCGCGTTGATCGCGGTGGACCGCTCGGTGTCCGATTTGGCTGCTGCGTATGCCGGGCGGTGTTTGTCGCCCATGGCGTCCCAGTCGAGTCCCTTGATCTTGGGATCGTAGAACTTGTCACGGACGAGGCGCCAGACTTCCTCGTAGGCGGCGGTGTTCTCGCCGCGCTTGGGCTCGTAAGCGCGAGCCTCGGAAACGAGCGAGGGTAGGGCCTGCGCGCCCGCTACAGCGACTGCGAGTGCTCCAGAACGAACAAAGGCGCGCATATCAACCTCACGCTGGCAGGGGATGCCTGCAATGTAGGGATCGAAATCGACGATGCGAGAAGGATAGCGCCGGACGAGGGCAAGTGGCCCTTAACAATCAGCAATCTTTGAACATCGACGCCACGCACAACCATGTGTTGTGGACGTTGCGGCGTGCGATCTCGAGGGCGCCGACCTCGTAGGTGGACTCTTCGCTATCGCCTATTGCGCGCTGATAGTCGGTCACGCTTACGGTGCGCTCGGGGCCGTCGCACTTGGCGCCCTCAGCGACAGAAACAACCTGGCATTTGGAATGGGGGCCTTTGCTGGCCATCACCTTGGTGCAGATCTCGCCCTCGATCGTGCTGCCGAGTGTTCGCTTCCCGGGTGGCTGCTCGACAGCACAGCTGTACGATGCCGTGGGCGCCTCGCACGAAACGCAAAGCTGCTCGGCGGCGACCGGCAGAAGACCCAGGGTACAGGCGCCTGCAAGCGCCAGAAGCAGAACTCTCATCATGACACTACGGCTCAATGCGCCACGCCGACACGCGCGTGGTTACGCGGGCAGAGTAGACCCATCGGATAAGCCTGTGAAGTGGCAGGTATTTGACCTGTCGCATTGCGGCGATGCAACAATTGCGTGATGCGGTGCGCGATAGCGGCTTGACCGGGGAGGCGAAGCAGCTCACCCAGCACTCATGAGCACAACAAGCCCTATAGACCGCACTTTCAACTCGGATAGGCTCGTGATTTTCACCGACGGCGTGATGGCCGTGGCGATAACCGTGCTCGTGCTCGACCTCAAGATTCCCGATGGGCTAACGCCCGAGGGCTTCAACGCGGCGTTGGGCTCGCTGTGGCACCGTTTCCTCTGCTATGCGCTGAGCTTCGTGGTGATCGGCGCGCTGTGGGTGGCTCATCACAGCCAGTTCGCGCACATCCGGCGTGCCAACCCGTTACTGCTGTGGCTCAATCTGCTGTTTCTGATGACGGTGGCGCTGATACCGTTCGTCACCAGCCTGATGAGCGACTACGGTGGACCGCTGCCGACAGTGCTCTATGCGCTGGTGCTGATGGCGAGCTGCCTGATGCTGGCGACGGCGTGGTGGTACGCGGGGCGCACTCCGGGACTGATGGCCGAAGGGGTGCCGGCAGAGCTGCGACGTACCGGCGTCCTCACACCGCTACTGGTGGCGGCTGTCTTCGCCGTGTCCATCGCGATATCGTTCGTGTGGGGGCCGTCTGCAGCCCAATGGAGCTGGCTGGCGGCAGCGGTTGCTGGACCGGTCGCCGACCGCATATCCCGCATCTGAACGCCGGCTCGGCTTGACGTGCAACGCGAAGCAGGCCAGGAACAAAGCATGACCGATCGGCTCGTCACCGGCTCAAGGCGCGACAGTGATGCCACGGAGGCGTCGCTGCGGCCGCAATCGCTCGCCGAGTTCATCGGCCAGGAGCAGGCTCGCGCCAACCTCAGCATCTTCATCCAGGCGGCGCGCGAGCGCGGGGAAGCTCTGGACCACGTGCTGTTTGCAGGCCCGCCGGGTCTGGGCAAGACGACGTTGGCGCAGATCATGGCGAAGGAATTGGGTGTGGGGTTTCGCGCCACCTCGGGACCGGTGATTGCGAAGGCCGGCGACCTTGCGGCGCTGCTGACCAACCTCGAAGAGCGGGACGTCCTGTTCATAGACGAGATCCATCGCTTAAGCCCGGCAGTCGAGGAAATCCTCTATCCGGCGCTGGAAGACTACCAACTCGATCTCATCATCGGCGAAGGACCCGCCGCACGCTCGGTGCGGATCGACCTCGCGAAGTTCACGCTGGTCGGGGCGACGACGCGTCTGGGACTGCTGACCACGCCGTTGCGCGATCGCTTCGGCATTCCCGTGCGACTGAACTTCTACACGGTGGAAGAGCTGGAGCGCGTCGTGACGCGCGGCGCGCGGGTGCTCGGGGCGGCGATCGGTCCGGATGGCGCACGCGAGATCGCGAGGCGCGCTCGAGGCACGCCGCGCATCGCCGGCCGACTGTTGCGGCGGGTACGCGACTTCGCGTCTGTCGCGAATGCGCCGATCATCGATGCGACGCTGGCCGATAAGGCGCTGCACGCACTCGAGGTGGACTCGGAGGGGCTGGACGCACTCGACCGGCGCTACCTCACCTGCATCGCCAAAGGGCACGATGGTGGACCGGTCGGCATCGAGACCATCGCAGCGGCGTTGTCGGAGCCGCGCGATGCGCTGGAGGAGATCGTCGAGCCGTACCTGCTGCAACAGGGCTTCATCAGCCGTACGCCGCGCGGACGCATCACGACGCTGAAGGCTTACAAGCACATGGGGCTGTCGGGCCCTCAGCGCATGTCGACGCCGCAGGGCGCGCTGTTCGATGTCCTGGATGAGGACACCGAGGGTGATCCAGAGGGTCAGGCTGGGACAGGCTAGGCTGCGCTAGGCGGGCGTGTATGCCGCAGGCGGCGCCAATTTTTGGCACACGTCTTGCGTCACATTAGGGCTTCTTGACCTGAGCGTGGGGCCCGGCAACCACAGTGATCACTCGAAGACAGTTCGTACAGGGCGTGGGCATCGCGGCCGTCGGTAGTGTTGGTCTTGGGGGCTACGCTTTGGCCGAGCCGTTCGGGACATCGGTGACAACGTACAGATTGACGCCGCCGCGCTGGCCGCAGGGGCTGACGCTGCGCTTGGCGATTCTCGCCGACATTCACGCGTGCAAGCCGTGGATGGACGTTGAGCGCATCGAAGGCATCGTCGCGGCTGCGAACGCGTTGCGCCCGGATTGCACGCTGCTGCTGGGCGACTTCGTTGCCGGCCATAAGATACAGAAGTTCGGAGAGCCGGTTGCACATCGCGAGTGGGCAAGTGCGCTTGCGGGATTGAAGGCGCCACTGGGCGTCCATGCGATCCTCGGCAACCACGACTGGTGGGAAGACCGCGAGGTGCAAGAGCGCGGATGCGGGCCGACGCGAGCAGGCCAGGCGCTGGAGGCTGCGGGGATAAGGCTTCACGAGAATACGTGTCTGCGGCTGACGAAGGACGGCAATCCGTTCTGGCTGGCCGGGCTGGGCGATCAATGGGCGTTCTGGCCAAACCGCAGTGCGGGTGAGCGCTCTTATCGCGGCGTCGACGATCTGCCGGGTACACTCGCGCTCGCTACCGACGACGCGCCCATCGTGCTCATGGTGCACGAGCCGGACATCTTCAACGAGGTTCCCGAGCGCGTCGCGCTCACGGTCGCGGGCCATACGCATGGCGGACAGGTGCGCCTGCTGGGCTTTACGCCCGTGGTGCCTTCGCGATTCGGCTCACGCTACGCGTACGGGCACATCGTCGAGCGCGGGCGCAACCTCATCGTATCGGGTGGGCTTGGGTGCAGCGGCCTGCCGGTGCGCTTCGGGGTGCCACCGGAGATCGTCATGATCGAACTCGGTGCGTCACCACATAACGTGTGATGAAGCCTCACGCGACCACTGGGCGCGTGACAAGGCCAGCGTGATCGGCTCAATTCCCGCCATGACAACAGCATCCGACGCAGAACAGCGCGATTGGCCCGACCTCGCCGGGCGTCTCATAGATGTCGATGGAGTGCGTGCGCACGCGCTGCCAATTCGCGTCTACTTCGAGGACACGGATTTCTCGGGGCTCGTCTATCACGCCAGCTATGTCAGATGGTGTGAGCGCGGGCGATCGGATTTCCTGCGTCTGCTCGGCGGGGACCATCGGCGGTTGATCGACGGCACCGGGGGCAGCGAGCCAGCTGCTTTTGTCGTGCGGCGCATGACGTTCGATTTCCTGAAGCCGGCGCGGATCGATGAACTGCTTGAGGTCGTGACTCGCGTGAAGACGGTCGGCGCGGCGAGTTTGACGCTGGTGCAGAGCGTCGTTCGCGACGGGACGACGCTGGTCGAAGCAGAGGTCACGGTGGTGCTGATCTCGGTGTCGGGCAAGCCGCTGCGGATTTCCGGAGTGCTGCGCGAATCCTTCGAAGGGGCGTGACAAGGGCGCCAAAAGGGCCGTTTTGCCGGGGTTTCTGAGCTCGGACGTGCAAAAACGCTTGATTTTAGCTGTTATCCCGCATATTCGCGCTCGGCCGAGGGCACATTGTGCGTGCAATGCGCCTAGTATTCTCCGGCTGAACGATTCTCTCAAGGAACCAACCGATGGCTGAAAAACCCGCTCCGAAGCAAAACACGATCACGCTCCGTCAGATCGGTGCGTCACTCTCGGAAGCGCATGATCTCCCCAAGAAGACGACGGCCGCCATGCTCGAGGATTTCGTGACCCTGATCACGAAGCACCTGAAGAAGGGCGACAAGATCCGCATCAACGGTATCGGCGTGCTGCAGGTTCGCAAGCGCCCGGCGCGTATGGGTCGCAACCCGGCAACGGGCGAGACGATCAAGATCAAGGCTTCGAAGAAGGTTGCCTTCCGCGCCGCCAAGGAACTGAAAGAATCAATCTGAGCTGAGCTCAAGATCGGTTTCAAAGCTATCGAAGACGCGCCTGCGCACCCCGTCGGCGCGTTTTCTTTTGGCTGATGCCGCTCATCGGCCGTGCGGCCAGCCAAGGATCAAAGTATCGCCATCTGGCCGCCATATCCTGCGAATCGGCTACCTTTGGACCTTGTGCATTTGAGGGAGGTGACATGTCCGAGAAGACAATCCTCGTCGTGCCCGGCAAGAAGCTCACCGTGCCGCGCGTCCTGAAGCGGACGCTGCAGATCGGCACTGCCGTTGTGCTCACCGCTGGTGTTGCGCTCGCCATCCTGATCGGAAACGGACTGCTAGTGCCGCGCGGACACCTGCTGCAAGGCTGGGACGTGTGGGTCACCTTCATCAATCGCTCGGATATCCTGGCGACGATGGTGCTCACGGCTCTTGTGACAGTGCTGTTCGTTTATTGGCAGCGTGATCACGAGCGCGGGAAGTAGGCTCCACGCACTCGGTGCCATCGTCAGGCCAATCGAGCGCCAATTGCCGGTGGCATTAAATGACGAAAGCCCGCTCGATGGCGGGCTTCGTTGTTTTCGAACGCAAGGGAGGACGCGGTGCGCCCGCGTCCTCCACTTGGCAGAACGAACTGCAGGTCTGCTTAGTGGCAGCAGCAGCGCTTGCGGAAGTACTTCACGGCCGAAACCGTGCGGTAAGCGCGGACGCGCTCGTAGGACACGCGCTTCACAACCGACACGGTCGGCTGCTGGACGGCGACGTTGCGATAGAAGCGACGGCAGCCGCAGCGGTCAGAATAAGCCTTCTTGACCCAAACGGTGCGATAGCTGCGCACGCGCTCGTAGGTCACGCGAGGAACCAGCTTCACAGTCGGCTGGCGATAGTGAACCGTCTTCGCAACGGTGCAGCAGCCGCCGCGATCGAACAAACGTGCTTCCGCAGAGGTCGTCATAGCCATGCTCGTACCGGCCATCACACCTGCGGCAACAAGAACTCCAAGAAGCCCACGCATTAGAAACTCCCAAATTCACCCACGCACAATTCTGAATGTTTGGCGTATTGGTAATAAACCGAATTCGCCAAACGGCACGTGAAATGGATAACAGCGCTCCCCGTAAAAATTGGTTAGCTCCAAAAACAAAACGAATGGGGCTCGGGTTATGGTTAATGAAGGGAATCTGACGTTATCGCGGATGTGCCAAAACGACAATAAATGCGCGGTTTTACGGGGTGTTAGATGGTTGATGGCTGGGATGTTGCGGCAACTGCCCATTTCGGATCAAAAAATAATAAAGCGCTTGGAGACAACAATAACTATTAGAAATGCAATGGCCGTTCGCGGGTAAATGCGCGGCAATAATTGGCCGCGCCAATTTCGATCGGGCGGAAATTTGCGATTAGCATTTCGGGTAATACAACAGGGTCGATGCGCTGTTGCTGGTGCAATTGGATGCGATCAGGCGATCGCAAGCTGCGTCTTCTGCGAAGGGCATTGGGTCAGGGACGCGGTTAGCGGCAGTGCTCGCTGCGCTCGGCGTCCTTGTTGATCGCATGGCCGATCGGATCGGGCGTCGATCCGGTCACATCCAGCGGGTCGGTGCAGCGCCACGCGGACAGCACCTTGGGCTGACCCAGGGCCGTGCTCTTGGACACAGGGAGTTCGGGAGCAGCGGCGACGATGGAGGCGGTCGTCCGCGGCGGGCTTGCCGGGACGGGGGCCGGCGCCTTGACCATCTGCTCTGCCGTCGCCTTGGCAAAGCAACGATCGAGATTGGCGCAACGCCGCTTGGCCGACGGGTGGCTATCGGTCTCGGGGGCGCCCTCGAAGCTGTTGCACACGTCGGTCAGGCCCTTGCGATCGAGCCAGCCCTCGCGCACGCCGTAGTTGACGGCGTAGCAGTCGGCGTCGAGCTCGCTGTCGCCGACGGTGATATGGCCGCACTCGTGCTTGAAGACGAAGAGGCGAACCGTCGGGGGCTGCTTGTTGAGCATGTTGGGATTGAGGATCAGGACCGTCTCGCCGGCGCCGCCCTCGCTGGGGAGGTCGCGGTCGATCAGGATGTCGGCCTTGCCGCAGGACATCTTGCGGCCGGCGAGCGTGACGGAGCGGCCGACCCATTCCTCGCCGGCTTGCGCTGGGAGGTAGGCGGCAGAAGACGCTGTGAGGCCGGCAAAGGCTGCCGACAGCAACACCAGTTTACGCAACATCACCATCACCAGGCTCGCTCGGCCCCCCGGCTACCCTCGGCAGCCTGGGAATTAAGTGGCTGATTTAGCCCGAATTAGGACGTCGAACCTGAGCGCCCCCTGTCGGCCGTCAAACACTCTACGCAGCGGGGTGCCAACAAAGTGTGGATGTGCCGTTAGGACTGGGTTCACGCGTGGCATCGACAACCGCGCCGACGCTAACCATGATGGGAGAATAAGGGTGGTCGTGGGAAGGGAACGGGGATGACCCAGCAGAAAGACGCGGACGGCTTGGACCTCGACATCAAGGATGCGATGGAGGGGCACGAGCGTTTCCGGCAGCAGTTCGAACGCGACCGCTCCTTCTATCAGGGGCTGGCCACCAAGAAGCAGAAGCCACGATTGCTATGGATCGGGTGCGCCGACAGCCGTGTGGTCCCGGCAACCATCACGAACGCCGATCCGGGCGAGCTGTTCGAGGTGCGAAACATCGCCAACGTCGTTCCGCCCGCCGACGCTGCGGACGAAGCGGTCGGCGCTGCAATCGAGTATGGGGTCGGGCACCTCGGAATCGATGACATCGTGATATGCGGGCATACCGGATGCGGAGGCATCGCGGCGCTCATCGATTCTGCAGGCCCTGGGAATGACCAGCACCTGGGCCGCTGGATGGAATTCACCAAGCCGGCGCATCAGTTGATCGCGGCGGCGCGGGTGCCGGCAGAGGAGAGGTTGACGGCGACCATCAAGGCACACGTCCAGTTTCAGCTCGACAACCTGATGACCTATCCGATCGTGAGGGACGGGGTTGCCTCGGGCAAGCTCAACGTCCACGGCTGGATCTACGACATGCACACCGGAGCGCTCTCGGCTTACGATTCGCAGGCCGGGGGATGGCGGGGCCTCCTCGACTGAGGGGGCGCCGGTCGATTGCCCATACCTACGGCGCCGGCCCGCTTGCAGCATGAGATAGAATGCAAACGGGCGCTTGAGTCGTGTTGCGAACGCCGCCGTTTGGTCATATTGCGAGGCAACATGCCGTCTTGGGGATGTGGGCGAAGCACGTCACACTCGGTCTGCGGTTGCTCACGGCCGGACGACCTGGCCGGGCGGTGCCGCTGCTGCGGTCGCCCGCATTCTGACCCATCCTACGTCTCTGGATAACCAAATGAATCCCACCGATCTCGCGCAGGAAGCCATCGGTCCAGCACCGGTGCACGGCGTCTCTTTTCTCGAGCTCTTCCTGCAAGCGCACATCGTGGTGCAGCTGGTCATGGCCGGGCTTCTCATCGCTTCGATCTGGTCATGGGCGATCGTGATCGAGAAATTCTTCGCGTTCCGGCGCGCGCGTATCGAGTCGGACAAGTTCGAACACATGTTCTGGTCGGGCCAGTCGCTCGACGAGCTGTATACGGCTCTGTCGCGGACCAAGCCGATCACCATGTCCGCCCTGTTCGTCGCCGCGATGCGCGAGTGGAAGCGCTCGGTGGAGGGCAACATTCGGGCCCTCGGCGGTATCCAGCTTCGCGTCGAGAAGGTGATGGACGTCACGATCAGCCGCGAGATGGAGCGGCTCGACCGGCGGCTTCTGTTCCTAGCGACGGTCGGTTCAACGGCGCCGTTCGTCGGCCTGTTCGGAACGGTCTGGGGCATCATGTCGAGCTTCCAGGCCATCGCCGTTTCGAAGAATACCAACCTCGCGGTGGTCGCGCCCGGCATCGCCGAGGCACTGTTTGCGACCGCACTTGGCCTCGTTGCCGCCATTCCTGCGGTCATTTTCTACAATAAGTTCTCCGCCGACAGCGCTGCGATCAGCCACAGGCTGGAAGCGTTCGCCGACGAGTTCGCGGCCATCGTGTCGCGTCAGATCGACGTCAGAAGCTGATCGCGACCGATCAGCTAGGAAGGCTTAGAAGGCAGCATGGGCGCCAGTATCAAAGCGAACACTGGAGGCGGGGGTAAGCGCCGCCGCCGCGCGCGCAACGCGCCGATGAGCGAGATAAACGTCACGCCGATGGTCGACGTGATGCTCGTGCTGCTGATCATCTTCATGGTTGCCGCGCCGCTGCTACAGGTGGGCGTGCCGATCGAGCTGCCGCAGGCGAAGGGCAAGCAGCTCGAAGCCAACAAGGAGCCGCTCGCCATCAGCGTGAAGGCCGATGGCACCGTGTTCATCGGCGAGGCGCAGGTGCCGCTCGACGAAATCGCGCCGAAGCTCAAGGCAATCGCCAAGAACGGCTATGACGAGCAGATCTTCGTGCGTGGCGACAAGGGCGTCGCATACGGCACGGTCATGCGCGTGATGGGTCGCATCAGCGCCGGCGGATTCCGCAAGGTGTCGCTGGTCACGGAAGTGGAGGATGGAGGCTAACCGTGTCTCGCGGGTTCCTCGTATCCTTCCTCGGTCATGCACTGCTGCTGGCCTACGCGCTGCTTAACCTCAATCGAGCGGAGCCGCTCGACCTGCCTATGATTGTGCCGATCGAGGCGACAATCATCACGCCGTCAGAACTGACGCGGCTGAAGCAGGGCGATCCGAACGCCAAGCAGCTCGAGGCTAAGGCGAAGGAAGAGCCGCCGCAGGAGACCTCTAAGAAGGAAGCGGAGAAACCGAAGCCGATAACGGCGCCGCCGCCGGCCGCCGAGCCTCCGCCCCCCGAGCCCGAGAAGAGCGAGCCCGCAAAGGCCGAACCTCCGCCGGAGCCCAAGAAGGATCCGATTGCGGAGAAGCTCGCGGCTGCTCCGCCCGAACCGACTCCCGAGCCCGGTCCGACACCCGACGAAAAGAAGAAGCTCGAAGAGACGCTCGAACAGGAGCGCGTCGCCGAGGAGAGGAAGAAGGTCGAGGAAGAAAAGAAGAAAGCGGAAGCCAAGAAGAAGGCTGACGAAAAGAAGAAGGCCGAAGAGAAGAAAAAAGCCGACGAGCGCAAGAAGAAGCTCGCCGAGGAGAAGCGCAAGCGCGATCAGAAGAACAAGTTCGACGCCGACAAGATCGCGGCGCTGCTCGACAGGACGCCGGATAAGCGCGGTGCACCGCAGTCCGCAACGCCGCCGACGAAGCCGACGGACTACACGGGGCCGACCGCGGGCGAGCGGCAGGGCAACGATACGGTTCTGTCAGCGCGTCAGCAGGATCTGCTTTTGTCGATGATCAACCGGCAGCTGGAGCCGTGCGCGCGGTTGCCGGGTGGCGGCGGCGGACCAGACACGCCGATCGTCAATGTGCGCTTCCAACTCAATCAGGACGGGTCGCTGAACGGCGAGCCGGTGCTCATCAACCGGCAGAACACGCCCCTCTATGCGATTGCAGCGGACGCTTCATTGCGCGCCGTGAAGCAATGTGCACCGTTTCAGCTCCCGCCGGACATGTATCAGGCGTGGAGCACCGTCACCTGGGCTTTCGACTGGCCCGTCATTCTGGGGCTGGTGCAGCGCTAGAAAATGCGCGCCTGCCCAAATCGATGCTAAACGGCCAGCGGGCCAAGGACCGAAGCGACATGCAGAACTGGATCAGATGGATGGCAGCAAGGCGGATCGGGAGTTCCTCGGGGCGGGCGGTACTGCTCGGGATGCTGACATTGCTGGTCGCTGCGGCGTTGCCGATCTCGCCGGCCTCAGCACAGCGGCCCGACGACAGTTACAAGGGCCCCTCGGGCGGCGGCCTCGATTCGCAGCTGCGCCAGTTCGAGGCTCCTCCTCCAGCGCCCGGCGGTGGCGGCGGCGGTGGTGGGTTGTCGGGCGGCACCGGAGGCGGCCTGCAGGGTCGCCAGACGCAGGGCACGATTGCGCCGATACCGATTGCAATTCCCTTTTTCCTCGGTCCGGACCCGAAGCTTGCCGCGGACATCGCTGAAGTGGTCACGGCCGACCTGGGCAACTCGGGACTGTTCGAGCCGTTGGATCGAGCGTCGTTCCTGGAACAGGTGCGCGACGTCAACGCTGCCCCGCGGTTCCCGGACTGGCGCTCCATCCGGGCGGATGCACTCGTCGTAGGCACCGTAGAGCGCGGTGCCGATGGCCGGATCGTCGCGCAGTTCCGGCTCTGGGACGTGACGACCGGGCGGCAGCTGGCGGGCCAGCGCTTTGCGACCAGCGCGCAGAACTGGCGGCGCGTCGGCCATATCATCGCTGATCAGGTCTATAAGCAACTCACCGGCGAGTCGGGCTACTTCGACACCCGGGTCGTATTCATCGATGAGACTGGCCCGAAGGAGCGGCGCATCAAGCGGCTCGCGATCATGGACCAGGACGGATTCAACGTTCGGCTCCTGAGCAAGGGGCAGGAACTGGTGCTGACGCCCAGGTTCTCGCCAACCAACCAGGAGATCACCTTCATGTCGTATGCGGGTGACCAGCCGCGCGTGTTCCTGATGAACCTGGAGACGGGACAACGGCAGATCGTCGGCGATTTCCCGGGCATGACGTTCGCGCCACGGTTCTCGCCGGATGGACAGAGGGTGATCCTCAGCCTTCAGGATGGCGGAAACTCAGCCATCTACGAGATGGATCTCAGAACGCGGCAGCGGCGACAATTGACGCCTGGAACGTCCATCGACACGAGTCCCAGCTATGCGCCGGATGGGCGGCAGGTCGTGTTCGAGTCGGACCGGGACCGCTCGCAGCAGATCTACGTGATGAACTCCGACGGCTCAGGGGCACATCGGATCAGCCAGGGGCAGGGGTCCTATTCGACCCCCGTATGGTCGCCGCGTGGGGACTACATCGCGTTTACGAAGCAACTCGGCGGGCGGTTCCTGATCGGTGTGATGAGGCCGGACGGTACTGGAGAGCGCGTGCTGACCGAGGGCTATCATAACGAGGGCCCGACCTGGGCGCCCAACGGCCGGGTGCTGATGTTCTTCCGCGAATCACAGGGAGCCACCGGCGGGTCGCGAATCTTCTCGATCGATTTGACCGGTTACAACGAGCGTCAGGTGCGCACGCCGTCGTTCGCGTCCGACCCGGCGTGGTCGCCGCTCCTGAATTGAAACACCGTTTAACGTGAAATTAACCAATGCCCGGCATGAATCGTTGTCAGACGCCTCGATGCCGGAGGGGCGAGTTTACCGCGTAAATTCGGGCTTTTCCGGCGAGGACTATCGGGCTTAGGCGTGCGTTGAGGGTACCGGCGAACGGAGTTGCATTTTCGCACCTACCGGCTTGGAAAACTGAGGGATAAACGCCTCTGTTCTTGATCAAGACGTGCCGCACAAGTACCCCAATACATGGCTAGTGCCGATAAAGCATCAGGAGATAAGACCATGCAGGGTTTGAAGGGGCTGATCGTTTTGTCAGCAGTGGTTGCGGCCGTTGCTCTGGGCGCGTGCCGTCGTGAGGAACCCGCTCCGCTGAAGCTGGGCGCTGATCTACCTGTCGCTTCGCAGCCCGCTCGCTAAGAGCCGGCGGCAAGGCCAGGACAACATAGGAGAAAATGCTATGAAGAGTGCAATCGTACTCGCCGTCGTCGTCGCTGCTGTTGCTCTGGGCGCTTGCCGTCGTGAAGAGCCTGCTCCGCTGAAGCTCGGCGCTGACATGATCACCGAAGTTGCTCGCTAAGCATTTCGCTTAGTCGAGGGGGACAACCTTTTAGGAGATATCACTATGAAGGGGGCTATCCTGATTGCGGCTGTTGCCGCTGCTGTTGCTCTCGGCGCTTGCCGTCGTGAAGAGCCTGCTCCGCTGAAGCTTGGCGCCGACCTCCCGGTCGCTGCCCAGCCGGCACGCTAAACAGCTAGGGTTATCGTCTCCTCGGCTTCGGTTGAGGAGTGCGAATTTGCAGGGTCGAGATCTACGCTTTCGGGCGTGGTCTCGGCCCTGACGCTTTTCTGGGCTTCGTCGTCTGCCACTCACGTCGCGATGGTGGTCCGCTGCGGCTGGATCGTATGGACAGCCAACCGCGGGCCTTAGGCTCGGGCTGAGGCTGGCTATCGAGGCTGGCTCAAGGGCAGCAACAAGGCCGCCGATCAGGGCGCCTAGGCGGCCGGCCTGGGGCGAGAATCAGCTCCTAGAATCACCTTCGCGATGAGCGATCCGAGCACGCGTTCGGACGCGGACGGCCTCTGAGCCATGGGATCGGCCATACTTCCGCGCGCTCGGAGTGGTGGTGGCAGAGCCTGCTGACCGTTCGCGCTGCGAGAATCGCGCGGAGTTGGTTGCGGCGAGACACCCTCCGGCAGACCCATTGGTGGGCGGGCCTCTGTCGTGTGAGCCATTGCGCTTGCACTCTGGCAGTTGGGCACAGCCGGCCGGCAGAACGCTGCTGCCGGCGCGTGTCGCCGCCGAACGCGCGAGTCGGTACGCCAGGCGAGGCGCTGCGGTTTGGTGAGTCGGTCAAGCGAAGTGGATTCGAATCACGAGCGGCAGTTGCAGTCGTCTCGGCTCGTTCGGGGTGATCGATCTTCGGCGGCAATCGGGAGTGTGGCGCCGCGCTTCGCGAACAGAGGCGTAGAAGCCACACCGGGTCCATTGGTCGCTGAGCCTACGGTCTTTGCACGGGTTAATGCTTGCCCATCGGTGCTTTCGATCGACGAATCGAACGAAGGTGCCCGCTTAAGTGAGTGGCCGGCCACATTTTCGTACGAGCCGTCCGGTAACTCATCGTCGTTCTGGAACAGTCGCCCGCTTGCCAAGTTGAGTGGAGGGGGACGAAAGGGATTTTCATGGCCTCGACATCCTGGTTCACCCGCGCGACGCGCCTTCTTGCGGTTCTGCTCGTGGGTGCCGTGGTCGCCGCTTGCGCCAACAACGAGAACCAGCCGAATTCATCGCTCACGGGACGCGATGGGTCCGTTACGCCTGGCACGCATCGCGACTTCGCAGTCAACGTCGGTGACATCGTCTACTTCACGACCGACAGCTCCGACCTGACACCCGAAGCGACGACGATCCTGCAGAAGCAGTCGCAGTGGCTGCAGCAGTATCCGCAGTACACGATCACGATCGAAGGTCACGCCGACGAGCGTGGTACGCGCGAGTACAACATCGCGCTCGGTGCCCGCCGTGCCACGACGGTCAGGAACTTCCTGGCGCAGAATGGAATCAACGGTTCGCGTGTTCGAACGATTTCGTACGGCAAGGAGCGGCCGGTCGCGGTTTGCAACGACATCTCGTGCTGGTCGCAGAATCGCCGCGCGCAGACGGTGCTCAATTCGCGCACTGCCGGGAACTGAAGCCGGCTAACGCCTCGGCCCTGCTAGAGACCAATCCCGCCGACGTTCGGCGGGATTTTTGTTTTGGCCCGCGGTTTCAAATGGTTGGCCCCAGTTGTGGCTTGCGGGCCGCAGCTCCACACCTCCCTGCGCTTCAGCGCGACAAAGCAAAGATTCGCCGCAAAGCCTGAGCAATGATCGCTGCGATTTCAGCGGTTTGCTTGCGAGGATCTCATGGGGTGGCCTCAGGGTGGATCGGGCGGCGTTCTCCGGTGTTGCGCGCTTGTCGCAGCAGCACTTGCCCTGGTTACTTGCGTTGATTCATCGGCAGGCAAGGCCTGGGCGGATCCTCCGTCCCCGCCTAGCGCGTCGCCGTTCTACGGCCCGGATCAGAGAGCCGAAGAGCTCTACCTCGACGGCGTCGAGAAGCTTGCGGCGGGACATGCGGACTTCGCGCGTCAGACGTTCGAATCGGTGATCTCTCGCTATCCGGCGACCGAGGCAGCGGAGTACGCGAGGCGGGACCTCGCATTGCTGAAGGCTGATGGTGGCGCGGGTGCCGGGGAATCCAGCGATTCGTTTGGATCCGTGGCCGTGACTGGCGCTCTGCCGTCCTTCAGCAGCGAGCCGGAAGCAGCGGCTCAGCCGGGACGCCCGCCGTTGCCGTCATGGGACGGCGAGTTGCGCAGGAATGCCTCGATCCAATCAAAACTTCGCATCGAGGCGGGAGACCGGGTCTTTTTCTCCTCGGGAAGCGCCGAGCTGGGCAGCCGCGCGCGCGCTGCCATCAATGCACAGGCGCAGTGGTTGAAGCGCTGGAACGTGCTCGAGGCGGCCATCGAGGGGCACTCTGATGAGCCGGGCAGCGAGCAGGAGAATGTCGAGCTGTCGCAGCTGCGCGCCGAGGCTGTGCGTGAGCGCCTAATTGCGGAGGGTGTCGAGCCGAATCGGATCGCGGTAGTGCCGCTCGGGCGCTCGGTCCGCGTGGCGACCTGCTCGGATACCGATTGCCGGGCGCAGAATCGCCGGGCCGTGACACTGGTATTTGCCACCGGGACGCGCGAGCGGCTTGGGCTGGTCGGGGCAACGCCGCTGCCGACGGCGTTTGCGCCAGCGGCATCCGGTTCAACGGTTGCAGGCAGTCCTGCCACGGCGGCCGTGAGCCAAGCGGTGGGCGTGACGCGTTGACAACCTCGGCTGCAAGTGATGCCTAGGGCGAGGGTTTTTGCGGTGCCGTTCCTCGCCCTTAATGAAGCGGGCTCCGCATCCTGACCGCACGCCTGTTCCCCCGGGCAGGCGTCCGGTTTCCCTGAAATCGTATTTCTGGAACCCGAGATAGTCAGTGCCAATGCTCCGTCCCCTCGCTTCGATGATCTTTAGTGGAATGGCAATCGCGGGACTGACCGCGCACGCCTTCGCCACGGATCAACAGCTCATGGCCCAGGCTGCTCCTGCTCAGCAGGCGCAGCCAAAGGCCAAAACGCCCGCTGCCACGGGCGGTGACACATCAGCACTGCAACAGCGCGTCGACCAGCTCGAGGAGCAGCTCGTCGACATGCAGGTGGTGATCGGAACGCTGGAATCGCTGGCTCGCGGCGGTGGCGGCTCGGCTCCGGCCGGCGATGGAGCAGGCTTCAGCGGCGGTGCCGAGGGTGTGCGCATCGACGGGCTCGAGACGCAGCTTCGAGCGTTGGCCGCGCAGGTCCAGCAGTTGACTGAGCAGGTTCGAGCGCTGGGCGGCCAGCCGCGGCGGTCCGACGTGGCACCCGCGCAGGCGGGGTCAGATGCACCGCC
>CAZBPM010000019.1:0-43231 GCA_964493785.1 uncultured Hyphomicrobium sp.
TGGTGGGTAGTTTGACTGGGGCGGTCGCCTCCTAAAGAGTAACGGAGGCGCGCGATGGTGGGCTCAGAACGGTCGGAAATCGTTCGTCGAGTGCAATGGCATAAGCCTGCCTGACTGCAAGACTGACAAGTCGAGCAGAGACGAAAGTCGGTCATAGTGATCCGGTGGTCCCGCGTGGAAGGGCCATCGCTCAACGGATAAAAGGTACGCCGGGGATAACAGGCTGATGATTCCCAAGAGTCCATATCGACGGAATCGTTTGGCACCTCGATGTCGGCTCATCTCATCCTGGGGCTGGAGCAGGTCCCAAGGGTATGGCTGTTCGCCATTTAAAGAGGTACGTGAGCTGGGTTCAGAACGTCGCGAGACAGTTCGGTCCCTATCTGCCGTAGGCGTCGGAGAATTGAGAGGAGCTGCCCCTAGTACGAGAGGACCGGGGTGGACGTACCTCTGGTGGACCTGTTGTCACGCCAGTGGCACAGCAGGGTAGCTATGTACGGACGGGATAACCGCTGAAGGCATCTAAGCGGGAAACCCACCTCGAGATAAGTTCTCCCTCGAGAGTCGTGGAAGACCACCACGTTGATAGGCCGGGTGTGGAAGTGCAGCAATGCATGTAGCTTACCGGTACTAATAGCTCGATTGACTTGATTGCTCTCATTAAGCAATGCTCATCGATAACCTGATGGCCGCATGGCGCGCCCAAACGCGCCGCGGCCGCAGCTGGCAGTAATTTGCGTCGGCACCTTCCGAGAGGATTGTTGCCACGTGCCTCACGGTGCGAAGACGCAGCGTTTGCTGCCTCGATGGGCGTAGGAACACAGACAAGACCAGAACAGAAGTCATTCTCACTTTTCCGCCGACCTGGTGATTATGGCGGAGTGGCTGCACCCGATCCCATCCCGAACTCGGCCGTGAAACGCTCCAGCGCCAATGGTACTGCGTCTTAAGACGTGGGAGAGTAGGTCGTCGCCAGGTCTGCAGAGAAGTGAGATACTTCGAAGAACGAAGTCATTCAGATATCCCCTCTTTCATCGATTCAATAAAACCGCCCGAGCTTAGCAGCTCGGGCGGTTTTTTTTGTTCGGCCCTCCCCCTCGCGGCTGCCGGTGCGACGGGGAAAATTGCGCGCCGGCGCTCGATCTGAGGTTGATGCCCGGCGGCTCTCCCTGGTATATTACGGGTGAAAAAAATTTAACTGGAGGAATGTGATGAGCGATCGGATCGTCTTGCGGGTTGGTGAGAGCCTCGTGGCCGGTGGACCGCCGGGCACGGCTGCCGAGCCGGAGGTCGCGATCGGCGAGATGGACGGGCCTTTCGGCACCGCGTTCGCCAACTTGCTCGGGAACCAGGTGGTCGGGCATTCGCGCGTGCTGGCGCTGCTCAACACCGATGTGATGGTGCGTCCGCCGACGCTGTGCGTCAGCAAAGTGACCGTGGCGAATGAGCGCTACACCAACATTCTCATGGGCACGGTGCAGTACGCCACGGCGATGGGCGTGCTCGACAGCGTCCGCTCCGGCGATATTCCGAAAGCCAAGTGCGACGAGCTCGGCATCATCATCTCGGTGTGGCTCAATCCCGGCATCGTCGATGTGAAGGATCTGGATCACAAGGTCCTGTTCGATATTCATCGCAAGGCGACGTCGCAGGCGATTCACAAGGCGATGACAAACCAGCCGTCGATCGACTGGCTGCTCGAGAACCAGGACAAGATCATCCACAAGTACTTCGAGAAGGGTCTCAAGGGCGAGATCTGAGGATTTCACGCGCGGCAAGTGCGCGGGAGCACTCCTCCAGCAGATGCGCGCCTCACGACAGATCAAATAACAAGACGCCCGGGGCATCGCACCCGGGCGTTTTTTTGTTTGTGGTGTCGGACCGGGGTGGCGGCGGCGCGCGTGTGCAGATTTTAAGGCGCCTGCTGTGCGTGCGTGCTCGCGCCTGAGCGGCTTTGCGCCCTCGACGCTTTCGCCGCCAAGAGACGCTTCATCTGATCATGGCCGAAGGCGGCGTCCGCGACACGTTGCAGCGTGGGGGCCTCTCCAGTGAGAGTTGCGTGGATGGCCGTCTTCACTGCCATGACGGTTATATGAGATCGGGTCGCGGGCCGCGTTGCTCGCCGGCGCCTGCGCCGCCCCTGCGCATGGCGCCTCTGACGGCGGGGTGACCGTCGTCTAATCTGATGGATGCTCGGGCGACTGAGGTTTCTACCCCGGCCAGTTTTAGCTCTGCGCCTTCAGGATTTTCAGGAGTCGGCGTGTGCGCGCGCGCGCGATTTCGTGGGCGATCCGCAGACCCGTAAGCCCGCCCGTGATGTTCCGCCGCAGCACATAGTAGCGGAAGAACAGGATCGGATATTCGGTCGGCAGGCGCACGAGCACTGAGCGACGGGACTTCTTCAGCTCCTTGGCCTGCAGATTTGTGTAGCTCTCGAGCTTCTGGCGGACGTGCTGAATGCTGCGCCACGAATAGTGCCAGGCGACGCCTTTGAGCTGGCCGACGGGGAAGTCCTTGGTGTCGACCGTGTCGTGGACGCGGCTTTCGCGAAAGCGCACGCGGCGCCGATCATAGAGGCGGACGTAATTGTGATAGTCCGCCCACAGGCGCGGACGCTCCTTGCCGGGATAGACGGTGACCTGCTTGAAGCGGTACGCGGGCAGCAGGCGTTCGGGCGCCCGCATCAGCGTTGCGATCTCGCGCGCAAGCTCGGGCGTGACGACCTCGTCGGCATCGAGGTTGAGAATCCAATCGTTGGATGCGCAGTCCTCGGCGAAACGCTTCTGCGGGCCGTAGCCATCCCAGGCGTGGAAAGTGACCTTGGCGCCAAGCGCTTCGCACTTGGCGACGGTGTCGTCGGTGGAGCCGGAATCGACGACGACGATCTCATCGACGATGTCTTTGACCGCATGGATGCAGCGTTCGATGCGGTCGCCTTCGTTGTGCGCGATGATGCAGCAGCTCAGCCCCATAGCGCTGTCCTCAACCGTTGCCCGGGAGGCGCTTGGCTATCGACCGCTTAAGGCGTTCGAACAGCGTCTTGGCGCGCTTGGGCTGGAATGGATCGTGCGCGTGGCGATCGTCGCCGATGTGATCGGCAATGCCGGGCACCACGAGGGCGATGCGCAGGCCGCGGTCCTTCAGGAACTTGCTCAAGTTCTCCTCGGTCACGAAGCTGGCGAAGGGGCCAACCTCGCGCCACAGGGAGAGCCGGGCAATCGAAGGGTTGAAGGAATACGAAAACCATTTGGGGTGGGCGTCGAGATCCCAGACGAGGTAATCGATGCCTTCGTACGTTTCTTTACGGGCACTCTTCTGGAACCGCGGGTCGTAGATGCGGTGGGCGATGCAGACGACGGCAATGTCGGGGCGTGCTTCGAGAAAGCGCGTCACGCTTTCCAGATTGATGCCGCGGGTGAAACCCCAATCGTCCTCAAGGTGCAGGACGTAGGGTGTGCGCAGTGTCGCGTAGTGCGCGTCGATGGCGCGCATCTGTCCGAGCTTGGGAAGATTGACGCGCATCTCGACGACGGGCAGCGCGCGCGCAAGATCGTCGGCCGCGGCGGTGTTCTCGGAATCCTCGGAGACGATGACGCGGTCGACGTCGAAATAGCGCTGAAAGGAAGAGATAGTTTCAGCGAGCAGGTCGAAACGGCCGCAGCTCGTCAGCACGGTGGTGAACTTGTTGGGATCGACCCTGAACTTGGACGTCATCGGTGAGCTATCCGGTTGTCATCCCGGCACTTGCTGCCGGGATCCAGCGCGCGGCTGGCGTAGAGGTTGCGGATGACTGGACCCCGGGACGAGCCCAGGATGACAGTAAGGGCCAAGTCTATGCGACGACGTAGTTTGCTAGCGTCCGAGCTGGGTCAGCGCAAGCACGGCGAGGGAGATTGCGCCGATCCACAGCGCCAGGCGGCTCCAGCGGTCCTTGTGTGCCTTCTCGGCGGCGATCTGGCGCACGGTATCCTCGTCCAGGCGCAGGCCGTTGCGCGCCATGTCGTTAAGGGCAACGGCGGTTTGCTGCCCCTGGGCCAGCAGGGCGGGCAAGTCGGCAATGATCTTGCCGATGGCGCCGGCGCCCTCTCCAGCCTCGCGGAGGCGGCCTATAGGGCCAAGGTTTTGCTCGATCCAAGTCTTGGCCACCGGCTCGGCCGCGACCCACATGTTGAGGCCGGGGTCGAGGCTGCGCGCCACGCCTTCGACGACGACCATAGTCTTCTGCAGCAGGATCAACTCCGGCCGGGTCTGCATGTCGAAGACCTCGGTGTAGGCGAAGAGCTGGCCGAGCAGATCGGCCATGGATATGTCCTCAGCGGTGCGCCCGTGGATCGGTTCGCCTATGGCGCGAAGTGCCTGGGCGAAGACCTCGACGGGATGATGCGGGGGGACGTAACCGGCCCAGAAATGAACTTCGGCGGCGCGCTTGTAGTCGCGCGTTATGAGGCCATGCAGGATCTCAGCGAGGAAGCGGCGTTCCTTGTGGCCGAGGCGGCCCATGATGCCGAAGTCGACGGCGACGAGGCGCCCGCCGCTATCGACGAACAGGTTCCCCTGATGCATGTCGGCGTGGAAGAAGCCGTCGCGCATCGCCTGCTTCAGGAACGAGCGCATGACGGTGAGGCCGAGCGCCTTGCGATCGATGCCGGCGCGCGAGATTGCGGCCGTGTCAGCCAGCTTGATGCCGTCGATCCATTCGACGGTGAGGACGCGCTTGGCGGTGCGGCGCCAGTCCACCTGCGGGACGCGGAAGTCCTCGTCGCCGGCGGTGTTATCGGCCGTCTCGGACATGGCTGCAGCTTCGAGCCGCAGATCCATCTCCAGCTCGGTGGAGCGCTTCAGCGTGTCGACGACGGCGGTCGGCTTGAGGCGGCGCGACGGCGCGTGCCAGCGCTCGATGAGGCTGGCGGCGAAATAGTAGCTGTCGAGGTCGCGGCGGAACTGCTTCTCGACGCCCGGACGGAGGATTTTGACGGCGACCTCGCGGCGCGTGCCGTCGGCGTCGATGACGGCGGCTTTGTGCACCTGGGCGATCGAGGCAGCCGCTACCGGCGGGCCGAATTCAGCGTAGTGGTCTTCGAGCCGGCCGCCGAGAGCTTCCTCCACGGCGCGGCGCGCCTCGGCCATCGAGAACGGCGGCAGGTTGTCCTGAAGCGAGGTAAGCTCGCCGGCGAGCTCCGGGCCGATGACGTCGGCCCTGGTGGCGAGGAACTGGCCGAGCTTGATGTAGCTGGGGCCAAGGCTGGTGATGGCGTTGGCGAGGCGCTTGTCGCGCGGCTCGCCGGCGTGGAAGGGGGCGGACAGCCAGCGGATCGGCGCGGTCAAGGTCCTGGCGAGGCGCAGCGGCGGCGGCACCGGCATTCCCTGGGGAACGAAGCGCACGCCATGCTGAGCCAGTACGAGGCCTGCCTTCGCCAGCCGCAGAGAGTTGGTGATCGCTCCGGCCATCGGCGCGTTCGCAGTCCTTTTTCGGTTCGCCGATCGGACGTTTACGCTTCGGATTGATCGGGGCCGAAACGATCGTGGTCAAGCGGCAGATTGCCGTTAACCGGCATCGGGTCAAGGATCATATGCGTCAACGGTTGCTAGGGAGTGCTCATGCCACGCGGCATCTGCAACTCTTGTTGCGGCGCACAGCGGAACTGCCTTATCGGACTGGATTTTTTACCCGGACCTGAGGGCAGTTCGCTTATCATGTGCGTCATTTGGTGCGTTGGTGATCCGGCGCATTTTTGGGCTCGCATCGGAGGCGTCTTTCCTTGGCGACCGGCATCCTGATCGTCGACGACCACCCGCTGTTCGTGGAGGCGCTGGAGCACGTCATCCAGAGCACGTTTCCGGATGCCGAGGTGTCAAAAGCAATCTCGATCGAGACCGCGCGCGCAGTGCTGGATGCCAAGGGCGTGTTCGACCTCGTGCTGCTCGACCTGTCGATGCCGGGCACGCGTGGGCTGGAGGGCGTGATCGAGTTGAGGACGCGCTATCCCAAGCTGCCCATCGTGGTGATCTCGGCGCTCGATGACGCGCGCATCATCCAGGAGGTGATGCTGTGCGGGGTCGCCGGGTACATCTCGAAATCCTCGCGGGGCGGCGATCTCGGGCGTGCGCTGAGGGACGTGATGGACGGCGTGGTGGTGGTGCCGAAGGACTACCAGCCGCCGGGGCCGTCGGGCGGATCGGAGGCGGGCGATCTTGCCGCGCGCATCGGGACATTGACGCCTCAGCAGGTGCGCGTGCTGCATATGCTGCGCCAGGGGCTGCTCAACAAGCAGATCGCCTATGACCTCGGCGTCGGCGAGACCACCGTCAAGGCGCACGTGTCGGAGATATTGCGCAAGCTGAAGGTCGCGTCGCGCACGCAGGCCGTGATCGAGGCTTCGAAGATCGATTTCGACGCGATCCTCGCCGAGCGCGGGGAATAGGAAGTTTGCCTCTTCTTAGGGCTGACGCGAGCTGATGGGCGGCGCTTTTTTTGCGCTGCCGAGTTCACGCCCTCGCTGGTACGCGCTCGGGCGATCGGAGCGTTCAGGCTGTCTGCGAGGCGCGGGCGAAAAGGTGCAGCATCAGCGCGCGCAGCTCTGCTGGTTTCACCGGCTTAAGCAGAATTTCGCATCCGACGGCGCGTGCCGCGTCGGCGATCGATGCCGTGCGGTCGGCGGTGATGATGATAGCGGGCACGGGGATGCCGGCGCGGCTGCGGATAGCGCGAACGGCGTCGATGCCATTGGCGCCGTCGTCGAGGTGATAGTCGGCAAGGATGATGTCGGGCTCGAACGCGGCGGTGCCGGCCGAGGTTACTCCGGCGATGCTACGGGCGGGCAGCACTTTGCAGTCCCAGCGTTCGAGAAGGGTCTGCATCGCTTCGAGCACGCTCTGGTCGTTGTCGATGACGATGACTTTCGCGCCGGCGAGGCCGAGGGCGCCGGACTTGAGCGTTGCCGACGTCGCGGGCGCATCTGAAACCGTGAGCTTGGCCCAGCGGGGGGCGCAGATGGAAAAGCGCGTGCCGTGTCCCGGGCGTGAGCACAGCTCCAGCGGATGGCCAAGCGCCTCGGCCATGCGCTGCACGATCGATAGCCCGAGACCAAAGCCGCCAATGGCCGGGCGATCGGCCGCGGCACCGCGCTGGAATTCCTCGAAGATCATGTGGCGGTCTTTTTCGCCGATGCCAGGGCCGGTGTCCCAGACCTCGATGCGGACTGCGTCATCGCGGCGGCGCGCCAGGACGAGAATGCCGCCCTTTTGCGTGTACTGCACGGCGTTGGCGAGCAGGTTCTGCAGGATGCGGCGGAGCATCAACGGATCGGAGACGACGCCGAGGCCGCTAGGGCGCCACTTGAGCGACAGGTTTTTCGCCTTCGCCTGTGGCTCGATGTCGAGGGCAATAGATGCGAAGAGGTCATCCAGGCCGACGGGGCGCAGGGCGGGAGTGATCGCGCCGGCCTCGAGCTTGGAGATGTCGAGGATCGATTTCAAAAGCTCCTCGATGGTGGTCAGCGCGTGCTCTATGCGCTGCGCGACGATGCGGTGCGAACCGGCCTCGTCGGATTCGGCGAGGGTGCTGGCGGAGAGCCGCGCTGCGTGCAGCGGCTGCAATAGGTCATGCCCCACCGCAGTGAAGAAGCGCGTCTTGAAGCGGCTGCCGCGCTCGGAAGCATCGCGGGCAGCGAGCAGTTCGTCGTTGGTGCGCTCAAGGCGCGCGAGCGCGTTGGTCAGTTCTTCGGTGCGCAGCCGGACCTGACTTTCGAGCGTGATGGCGGTCTGGAACAGGGAATAGGCGTTGGCCTGCTGATCCATGGAGCGCTCGACGCGCTGCATCAGTGCGGCATTGATCTTCTGCAGCTTGACGAGACGGCGCTCCAGCTCCTCGGGAGAAGCCGTGGATGCGCCCTGATCGATCAAGCGTTCCAAGGTCATGCCTCCGCGCGGGGGCCGAACGCGATGCCGGTCAACGTCTGGTTCAAGTGCATGGCATTGTACTGCTCGCCGTAGGTGTGGAAGCCGGCGACGGAATACTTGCGGTAAAGTTCATCCATCTGATGGCGAATCTGACGCTGCTCGGCATCGAGTCTTCTCAGGATGCAATCGAAGCCAACGACGAGGTCGATGCCGCCGAGGACTGCATCGAGCTCCTGCAACGTGGCCTCAGTCGTATTCAGAATATCGCGCGGCCTGGCAACGGTGAACACAAGACCTTCGTCTATGGCACAAAAGAACGACAGGCTGCCGTCGGTATTCATGTTTCGGATCGAGCGGCAGTAGTAGTCGCCACCGACCTTCACGACCAACGGATAGGATGCGAAGCTGAAGGGCCCAAGCTCGTCGGGTCGCAAGCCGATCGCCGAAGCATATTCGCGCGCGGCAGGCTCAGCGTTGAGCTCATGGACGATGCGGTTCTCGGTGTCGGCAGCGGTCACGACGAGCTTGATGCCGGTAGGCTCGAAGTTCTGCGTCTTGAATACGCGGAACGGAAAGTCGCTCTCGACCATCATCAGGATGGCGGCGCGCTGTGCGACGCGGCCGTTGTGGATCATGACAGTGCGATTGAAACAGATGCCATCGCCGGCCGATCCGCCAATCAGCTCGATGTCGTCGATCTCCCAGTGAATGGCGGCGACGATACTCTCCTCGGCGTTGGAGAGGCCGTCGACGAGCAGCAGGGCGAAGACGTTGTCGCGCGAGAGGCGACCAGTGCCGGCGCAGATGTTCGACTTGAGGCGGCGTACGGCCTGGGTGGCGCGCTCGACGCCGAACTGGTCGATGTCGGTGATCAGCTCGCTGTGGACGCGAAAACCCGCGCGCGGAAACGCTATGAGAAGCAGACCGCCCTGCATCATCCCCGATGGGCCGATTTCCCCGGCGGTCGAGCAGCCGGATACGGGCGTGCCTGGAAATGTCTCGTGAAGTGTGCGCGCCAGAAGCTCGGCATCGTGGTCGATGCCGAAGAAGGCAACGATGTGCTGATAGTCGCCACTATCGCCGAGGACGGATCTAACCTCGCCGACAGCCTCGCGCGTAGAAGAATTAGAGCTCGCCGCCACGTGAATGCCGCAGCCGCTCAGCTTCCCGTCAACCCTCACCACTTTCTTGGTCCTCCGCTGCGTCTTCTTGCCGGACGCCGCGGAGAAAAGTGCCACAGCGCGAAAGCTGCGGCAAATTTCAGCGGTTTCCGGTCTCGACGGCCAGGGGCCGGGGATCAACCGACGAGCAGGGGATCGTTGGGAAGAAGCGCGCGCGTGAAGCGAATGCCGGCCGAGGCGCCGCTGCACCAGGCGACGACGCCGGTGAAGCGGCGGCCGCTGGGAAGCTCGACCTGCACGACCGTCTTGGGGACGAGGTGCGGCACCCGTTCGAGGCCGAAACCGCCAGGGGAGACGTCGCGGACGAAGGCCTGGTGGGTCACGTGGTTATAGGTGAGCTGGCACGGCTGGCAGACCGTCCGGCGTGCCGATTGCCGGCGCTGGGGCAGGTCTGGCAGGGAGATCTCGCCGTCGGGCGTCACGCAGGGCGAGCCGCCCATCATGACGTCCTGCAGGAGGTTGTTGAGCAGCTTGGAGTTGCTCGTGTACTGGGCGGGGAGCTGCTGCAAGTCGGCGTGGAACTGCCGGACGGCGAGCAAGGCATCCTGGCAGGCGCGCCGCCAGATGGTCGACAGACCGAGAACGTGCAGCGTCGCCGCGCGATCCTCACCGATGTGGTTGGCTTCGGAGAAGTACCGGTCGGTCGCTATGCGGGCGGGCGCCAGATCGTCGAAGAACTGGGTGACGAGGCGGACGGTGTCCTCGTCGAGATCGGTTTCGAGCATGCCATTGCGCAGCACCGAGATGATAGCCGGCTCACCGGGCACATAAGGCTTCAGCGCGCTTTCGCTGCGCGGTGCAGTCGGCTTGTTGAAGACGTTGATGGCACTGGTGACGGCGGCGGTCAGGAGGGCGGCGGAATGGACTTCGCACACGAGCGCTTCCAGCATGGGCATGCTGGAATCGGGGTATTGGCTCGGCGACTCCTGCTCGCGAAGGAGCGGATATTGCGCGCCGAAGCCCGCGCGGCTCTGTCTGCGAAATGGCGGCACTGCGCGCTCTCGACACTGTTAGCGAATGCGCAGACCTTAGCCAGGCAAGGTCTAACGTCGCGTTAGCCTCGATACGTTAAAATCGCTGCGTTGCAGTAACTAAGGCTGGATGGCCATCAATAGCGGGGCGGCATGGCGCCCCGTAGGATCGCCCGCCCCTTACAAATTGATGCGCAATCAACGCGTCAGGACGATGAAGTCGGTGGCGTTCTCGCTCATCTCGGGGCTGCGCGGCTGATCCGAGACGATCAGTGAACCGCCCGTCCAGAGAAGTTCGGCGATCCGATCGCGAACACCTTCCGGAAGCTCGATGCGGTCGAGCGCTCCTGCAGCCGTTTCAGGCGTGGAGGCAGATGCAGGGGCCTCGGCAGTCTCGTTCTTGGCTTTGTCGCGGCTGCGGCGGGCGGGCGCGGCTTTCTGCTCGGCCGGCATGGAGATAGCGGTCCAGCGCATGGAGGAGCCATCGGGAGCGACATCGACGGCAGAGTAGACATGCGTTCCAAGAGGACGATCGGGATCGCGGATGGTCACGGGCGCCTCCCAAACTTCTCTCCAGCCCTGACGGATGAAAATGCGTCCCTCCTTGCGGCTGACGAATGCCGAGACCTGCTCGCGACGGCGGTCGGCTTCCTCGCTGAGCTTTTCGGCGGCGTCTGCGGCAGCGGTCGCCTGCTTGTAGGCTTCGACTGCCTTGAATGCCGCCGACGCTTTGGCGGCCTCGCCAGCCTGGGCCTGCGAGAGCGTCGCCTCCGCCTGCTTCACTGCGGCTTCGGCATCCGACCTCTGCTGGGCAAGGGTTTCCTCGGTCGCCGTGCCCGTCGGCGTCGCCGCGTTGGCTGCTGCAAGCTTCGCTTGCGCGGTTGAAAGCGCGGCCTGCGCCTTGCGCACATCATCGAGTGCCTGGCGTGCTTCGGCGCCGCCGGCCTGTGCGGCAGCGAGAGCCGCCTTGGCTGCGGCGTCGGCCGCGGTCTTTTCCGCCTGAGCGCGTTGCTTCAGAGCCTTTGCGTAGGCGATCGGGTTCAGCAGTTTCGCGGGCTCGGGAGTGGACGTCGACGCGGTGTCGGCTTTGTCGACGGCGGCGGTGTCCATGCTCGCCAGTTCGACGGACGGTGCCTTGGCGGCCTGATGCTCGAGCGCTGCCGGGATCACCGGTGCCTCATGCATCTTGGGCAGCGGCAGCAGCGGATGCGAGAACTCGACGGGTTTGACGTCGCTGGGCGTGACGACGACGCGCGCGCCCATCTCGGTCATCTTGTAGAGCTGCGGCGCAAATCCTGCGGGAAGGCGGATGCAACCGTGCGATGCGGGATAGCCCGGAACGACGCCTGCGTGGAGCGCGACACCCGACCAGGTGATGCGCTGCATGAAGGGCATGGGCGCGCCGCTATAGATGTTGGAACGGTGATAGCGGCTCTTGCCAATGATGCTGAAGACGCCGGTCGGGGTGCGGTGGCCGGCCTGGCCCGTCGATACGCGAGTGCGGGTGACGAAGCCATTGGCGTCATAGATCGAGGCGTGCTGGTCGCCGAGCGAAACGATGATCGAGACCGGCTGTGTGGGGCCGGTCTTTTGGGCTGCCTTCTCGGTGCCCTTTTTGGGATCGGCCTTCGCGGCGTCAGCCTGCGCTGCTTCCGGCTGCTCGACGCGCTTCTTCTTGGCCGTGCGGCGCGGGCGCTGCGTCTGGTATGTGAAGAAGTTGCCGAAGCCCTGCTGTGCCTGGGCTGGCTGCGCGGAAAGAATTGTGTCGGCCGTCAGCACCGCGAGAATGGCGATCAGTGTAGCCAGCGGCGCCATCGGCATCCGGTCCCGGCTACGGTTGCTGAGGGTGGCACAAGGGAGGCGTCCTGGCACGGCCGAAAGGCTCCGAATCTATATGAAAAGGCAATCATCGACATATAGCGCAGCAGGGCATTGCGTGCGCGGATGAATTGGCTTCAAAGGCGCATATCCCTCAACGTGTTGCATCCCGGTCCCTCGCATTGTGCGTGCATCGGGGCCGCGAAGGGCCCATGCGTCGCACCGGCTGGAACTCGTTGCCCAGACAGCCAATATAACGACTGGCCGTTTGTTCACAGGCATGATTTTGCCGGTCTCAGGACGTCTAAGGGTGCCTGCCGAGGCAATCTCCGGCTGCCGCCAATAACCAAGAAGAGAAGAGCGATGCACGCCCCTTTGCGCGGACGCCATTTCGCGACAACCTTGACTGCGACTGGCGGGAAGATGTCGCGCGCCGAGTTCATCATGCTCGCAGCGACGATGATGGCTCTGACGGCGCTTGCTGTCGACATCATGCTGCCGGCACTGCCGCAGATCGGCGATGCGCTGGGGCTCACCAATCCGAACGACCGGCAGATCATCATCGTCGTTTACATGCTCGGGTTCTCGGTCGGCCAACTCGCCTACGGGCGGCTGTCGGATCAATACGGACGCAAGCCGGTGCTGCTTACGGGAATGGCCATCTTTATCGTTGGCTCGATCGTCGCTGCGCTGGCATCGGACTTTACCACCTTACTGGTGGCGCGCGTCGTTCAAGGACTGGGTGCGGCCGCGCCGCGCGTGATCGCCGTCGCGCTGGTGCGCGATCGTTATGCGGGCCGGGAGATGGCGCGCGTGATGTCGTTCACGATGGCGGTGTTCATCATCATTCCGGTGCTGGCGCCGTTCATCGGCCAGGGCCTGTTGCAGCTGGGGACGTGGCGGCTCGTGTTCGACCTGCTGCTCGTCGCCGGCATCGTCGTTGCGGTGTGGTCGGGCTTGCGGCTTCCCGAGACGGTGCCAACGGGCGAGCGCGAGTTGCTGCCGCTCGGCGAAGCAACGCGGTACGTGCTGGAGACGCCGCAGACAATCGGCTACGGCATCGCCGGCGGCTTCGTATTCGGCACGGTGCTCAGCTACGTCAGCAGCGCGCAACAGGTGTTCGTCGACGTCTTCGGGCTCGGTGCGCTGTTCCCGCTGGCATTCGCAGCAACGGCAGTGATGATCGCCGTGGCGTCGCTCACCAACGCAATGCTGGTGGAGCGGCTGGGTATGCGGCGGCTCTCGCACTCTGCGCTGGCGGCTTTCATCGTGGTCTCGGCGCTGCTGGTCGGTCTGACGCTGGCGGGCCTTGCGGATTTCTGGGTATTCATCGCGATGATGATGCCGCTGTTCCTGCTGTTCGGCTTCATTGCGCCGAACTTCAACGCGCTCGCCATGGAGCCGCAAGGCGACAACGCGGGCATGGCTTCATCGGTGGTGGGTTTCGCGTCGACGGGTGTGGGCGCTCTCTCTGGTGGACTGGTCGGGCATCTCTTCGACGGCTCGGTACTGCCGTTGGCGCTGGGATACCTCGGGCTGGGCGTGCTGGCGTTTGCGGTGGTCTGGTGGGTCGAGGGTCGAGACGGCCTGTTCCATTCCGGCGGCCGCCCCTGATGCATGCGGCCGGTCGGGCCGCGCTATTTCGGCGCGATCCGGCAGTCTTGGTCGTCAGGCTTTCAACGCCGTCGCGATAGAGCTTCTTAGAGGCGTCGTTGGCCGACCGATCAGGCGACTCAGAGTTCGGCTGTCGTCGTAGAGCGCCGTTCGCGGCGGGAGTGAGTGGCAACTGTATGGTTACCCTCAGAGGAACGGTGCCGCTCGATCAGCTTTTGCCGTGCAGTCTTAACTTAACTGCGGCGGCTCGGTTGCGTTGCTCTGCGTGCATGCTAACGCTGGCACAATCTTAGATCTTCTCTAAATTTTCTTATGCGGTTCGAATGATTTTGGATGAGCTGAATGCGCGCGCCGCGTTAGAGGCCGCCCATGTCGCGCTGGGCTCGGGCAATATCGCTTCGATGCTCAGCCATTGCGACGACGACATCATCTACTGGTGCAACGCCGGCGGTTTGCGGGCTAAGCCCTTGCGCGTCGTCAGCAAGCTCGCGCTCAGCGACTATCTGGAATCCGTCGCGTGGGTTGCCGAAAGCATTTCCGTCGTCGATCGCTTTCAGTTCCGCGACGGGGTCGGCCACGCGAAGGTCAGCGGTATTGTCCGGCACAGGCGAAGCGGCGTGACGCTGTTCAGCTCGTTCAGGCAGGTGGTGACGTTCCGCAATCGCAAGATCGTCCGGCTGGACGAATATCACGATGCCGCGCGGGTCGTGGCATTCTGGCGGCTTGTCGCGAGCGAGGCCTCGGACATCGAGGCGGCGTCGCTTTCGTGCGGCTGAGTGGATTTGTTGGATTCAGGTGTCTCACCCCCACGGGGGCAAGCCGGGCAAGGCATTGAGATGCCCGCGATGCAGCTCCTGCATACGCGGCACCTGCAAGCGCCAGCCGTGTTCCTTACACTTGCGGCTGAAGCGCTGGAGGAGGGCGTCGCGTTTGCGTTGATCGGCGGTCATACATCACGCCCAAACGTGGGCGTACGGTGACGGTAAGGTTAACCGACATCACGCGGCTCCATGAGGCGGTCATTTGTCCTTCGCATGAGGCGCCGCAACTAAGCTGAAGCAGTCGCGGCCTGCAGGATTGGATTGGTTGATGGCTTTCGTGCTGTTTCTTCTCGCCGTTGCTGCCTACGCTGCTTTTCTCGTTTGGTGTTTCCTCCCAATTATCCGACCGTTCGGGCGCCGGTGGTTCAGATGGCTCAGTGTTGCCGCTGGGGCGACGTTGCTGGCAGCGAACCTCTCGACTGTATTCGCGTTGCCGCTGATATCGCCCATCCACTACATCAGCGAAGTGTTTGCCAATGATCTTCTGGCGGTAGTTCTTTTTCCCAGAACACTGCCGATATATGTGCGGAATGTCTTAGATAGACAGCAAACTACTGCGCACGTGGTGGACGTCCGTTACCCGATGGAGATTGCAGGTGTTCGCTACGCACCCGTAGTGCGTACCGCATGTACGACGAGGAGAATGCTGGGGCTGGACAAGGGCAATCCCATCTTATTTACGAATTTTCCAACGTCGGCAGGTGGTGAACTGGTGGCGAGGGCAGGGACAGACGTCATAGCTTTCCTAGACCCGATATGTCCTGACCCGAAGACTGGCGAGATCAACTCGAAACCTCCCCGGATATGGAACGTATTCATTGTCCGCGGCGAGGCCGAAAAAGCTCAGTTCTTTCACGTTTTAGGTTCGGACGCCGGGACGGTTGTCGTCGATGATATTGTTCTGCGGCCATCAGAACTTGTCTTGATCAAGGATGCGCCCGCTGCCGAAGTGGTTCCATTGGCTGCACTTTGGCCTCTGCGCACCAGTAGGTCTAACTATATCCCGGAGATTTTTGAGCGGTACATGAGGCTGACCACGCGAGGTGCGAGTGGCTGTGTTGAGGACGTTCTGCAGCGAACCGTCGAGCTTCCAGGACGATCTGCGAGGTTTAGTCGACGCAGGAAAGTGCCAAACGAGAGCCGCTCAAGCGACGCCTCATACTGTCGTGATGCCTTCGCTCGCTACATCCGCCAGTCGGAGATACCAAAGCTGCGACCGCAATAACGATTTGCTCTTTTGGGAACCACCCGAGGGGCGACGCCGCCTCAGCGGTCCATGCTTCGCCGCCCCTGCACCATCGCGCGAAAACCTTCGACGTCCTCCGGCGTCGGATCGTTCGGTGATGGCCAGCGGTGGATCATGCGATGGCAGTTACTGCAAAGGACGGCGAAGTCGTCAGCCGTATAGGTTCTCTCTTCTCCGGGCTGTATGGTCGCCAACGGCTGCTTGTGATGTGCCTCGATGAAGTTGGCGCCTATTTCTCCGTAGGTATCGGCAAAGGTCATGTCGCAGGCTTCGCACTTGTAACCCCGGCTCGACTTCGCAAGTAGGGGACCGCCGATGTTTCGTTCCAGCCGCTTCTGCCACTCAAACTTCGCTCGCTCGACGACACTCAGTCCAGAGGGACCCGCATCGTCCTCGGTCGGTACTATCAGACCGGGCCAATTCAAATGCTGTAGAGCGTCGGCAATCTGGGGCCGAAGTGTCCATTCGAATTCGCTGGAGCGACGGGACCCTAAGACGAGGGCGGCTACGAAATAGTCATCCAGCCCTATGCGTTCCGGTGGCGTCCAATCAAGATATTCGGCAACGCGTTTTCCCAGCCCGCCATAGTGCCGGTTGGCCATTTGACCACCCCATCCCATACGGGCAGACATCTCACGCGCCGTCAGCGTCATCGCGGGCGCGTTGTAATGCTCAACAAGCATCGCCTTGTCGTTGTCCGACAGGCGGCGTTCGGCTTCCATCCTTCGGAACACTGCCGCGAAGGCTTCCGCGTCAGGCACGGCGTGGTTGTCTTGCATGGATGCTCGCGAGGGAATGAATCTTTGACGTTATTGTCCACCTACCGAATGAGGACGACAGCTATCTGTGAGCTATCCATCCCGGCGTTGCGTTGCGCTCGGTGAATAACGTGATCCGCGTCATCGGTTCGACCACCATTTAGTGTCTAGGTGAACCCGACAATACCCCTCGCTCTTGGCAAGTTCACCTGCAAGCCGTTGGAATTCTCGACTGTCACTGGGACGCAAGTCTGTAATCTTAGTCACTCCAGGCGCGTCACGACCGAGCATTAAGGCCTCGTCCTTGATGGCCTTCATCACGATGCGGTCTAACGGGACTTCGAGCCATGGCTCCATCGTCGCCAACGAGTGCGCGTCGTAAAGGTATCGGCAATAGAGCGCGTCACGCAGGAAGATATTCAGCAACTTGCGCGCAAGGCCCCAACTCTCATTGGGAAGTTTGCACTTGAGGCGATCAGTGTGTGCATTCAGCACTCGCCCGAACTCCCGTTCGGTTGTTCGACCGAACCGGTCTAGCTTGACACTAGCGAGAAAATTGCAGGCCGCGTCTTTAGTGCCTTCGGGAGCGCTCCGAACCGTGGAGGCTCCGACCGCGACGCGAGCGATCCGCCGCTGGACGTCTTTAAGGAAGCCGGCGCGGTCGTACATGGTCATCCTAAGCGGCCCTTATCCACGCGGCACGCGAGACATCAGCTCGGGAACTGGAAGTGAAGGGCGCCAGAGTACGCGGCGCCCTCGGTCACTAGTGTTGGCCTATATCGACCGAGAACCTGACTCTCCACTTGATGGAGCGCAGCAGATCAATCAACGCACACTGTGTGTCCCTCCTAAAGCAGCCTCAGACCGCGCTCATTGTAAGAGCGCCTGAGCGGTGGCGACCCTTGGGCGCTGCGCTCAGCAGAGGCATCGTAATGCCTCGTGAAGAGTTGGCGACCCGTAGGGCGTCGCGCCTTCAGCAGGGGCATTCTAAGGTCGCAAGGGCAGTGGAAACCCGTAGGTGGACCAGGGGCGGCATGGAGGCACACATCGCCCCCCGCAACGAGGTGCGGTTGATCAACGAGTCGAGGGATACGCCTCGTTTGGGAGGTTAGTCAGGTCCGGAAGTGCGGTACCGTAGGTGCGTTTGCCAGCTTCACGAATACCTAGTGTCGCTTGCTCTGAGATGCTGACGATCTTCTCTAGGATGCGGTGCTTCTCCGACTTCGCCAGCTCGTTGCTCCAACTCACGTCGTACTCGGCAAGGTGAAAATTGTCGTGGAGAAAAGTCGGGTGGGAGACATCGCAGAGAAAGTCGTAGGTCTCGTTGAAGTCGGCGACGACGTCGCGTGCAACTTTTTTCATCTTCCCGATGTGGATGACCTCATAACGCTGGGTCAAGCCTGCGGGGAGCTGGCATTCGGTGTTCGTTCCAAGCATCAGACGTTGAAGCAGTGCGTCGGCCTCCGGTATGTCTTTGCCCTCTTCGACCGGCCTCAACACCTTGCCTTCCATGAACAGCAACGCCGCCCAAATCTCATAGAGCAGTCGTACCGAGTGTGCTGCGACAAGAAAGTGACCGTGGCTCCACAGCAGTTTTAGCGACTGCAGGATTTCGCGGCCCGAGGCGATGTTTTGATGCAGATAGATGACCGCGCGATACTTCAGCTTCGCCTTCGCAGATGCTTGCAACGTGAGCCCTCGCGGCATCTGCCCGACGAACTCGACCATTTGGTCGTCGTAGATTTCTAAGCCAGCAACTCTTACTGCGTACCGCTCTGTCTCTACCTTCCATTGGCCCTTGGTTAGGACCAACTTGAAGCCATCAGGCAATTTCATGGGCTGACAATGGGGCTAGAAAATGGGGCTAGCAGCCCCACGCAAAACATTGAAAACAAATGATAAAAGGTTGGTTGCGGGAGTAGGATTTGAACCTACGACCTTCAGGTTATGAGCCTGACGAGCTACCGGGCTGCTCCATCCCGCGTCACCTAGCGAACCCTCCCGCGGCAGCCACGATGCGATCGTCTGCAGGAGGTCAGATATCGCCCCAATCGGAAGGGGCGAACAGAACCCGCTCGTCGTCGAGCGAGGCGCGGCTTATAGCACAAAAAATCCCTCTGTGAAGCCCGGCGTTCTGCGGCTCAGCAACCTTGTAGCCGGCTTGTGCGTTTTCCGGTGACAAGCGAGGCGGTTTCGCCGGGAAAATGGGGTTTTCCGCGGCTTTCCAAGTGAGGGCTCATTATGTTCGACCCAATCACCACAAGCCTGTCTGAAGGCGTCATCGCCATGCGGCTGCTGCTCGCCGTGGCCCTCGGCGCGGTTATTGGCTTCGAGCGCGAGCAACTGGCGCGGCCGGCAGGGCTTCGCACGCACATGCTGACGGCGCTGGCGGCGGCGGTCTTCACGATCATCACGATGGAATTGCACGCCGCTGTGCTGCGGGAGCCCGGCGCCCCCAGCACCGATCCCATCCGCATCATCGAGGCGGTGACGGCAGGCGTAGCGTTCCTCGCGGCGGGTGCGATCTTCAGATCGCAGGGCGACGTAAAGGGGCTCACCACGGGCGCAGGCATGTGGCTCGCCGGATCGATCGGCGTCGCGTGCGGCGTCGGCTACGGGATACTTGCGGTCATGGCGACGATGATGGCTGCGGCGATACTGGTCGCGGTGCGATGGCTCGAAGGATATGTGCGCCCAACCGAAAACGACGAGGCCGCACGTAGCCGGGATTAGTCCGCGATCGCTTGGTATCCGGGAGCGACGATAGTCACGACGTGCTGGGGCCGGCGGTGGCCGGCCCAGCCGAGCCATTGGCGATGCTCTTGTGATGCTCGCGGATGAAGTAGATGTTGCGGGCGTAAATGATGAGACCCATGCCCTGGCCGAGCATGAACACAGGATCCATGCGGTAGATCGCGTAGGCGAACAGCATGGCGCCGCCGACAAGGCTGAAATACCAAAAGGTCTCCGGCACGATCGAGCGGCGAGCCTTCTCGCTGGCGATCCATTGGACGATGAAGCGCATCGAGAACATCAGCTGCGCTAAAAAGCCCATGCCGAGCCAGATCTTCTCGCTCGTTGGCGTCAGCAGCCACCAATTGCCTAGCAGTTCGGCTGCGTGATGGAAGTAGCCCATTGTGGATGTCCCCGAATACTAGGTGCTGGGAGCCGGACGCATCAGGTTTTGTCGCCGGCGCTGACACGGGTGCTGTCGTCGTTCACCGGCTTCAGGCGGCGGGCGATATCGGCGATCGTCTGCGCTTCCGGATAGCGATCGGTGATTAGCGGCACCTTGGTGCGATTGCGCAGCCAGGTGACGCCGACGAGGTCGTAGAGGCCGACGAGCGCGCGATTGAGATTGTTGTATTTCGAGACGCCGGCCTGGCGAGGCCTGTCGTTCACCGGAACGTACGCGACTTCGTAGCCGTAGGTCTGGAACAGCGCCGGCATGTAGCGGTGCATGCTGGTGAAGAACGGAAGTCGCAAGAACACCTCGCGCCAGTAAGCCTTGATGCCGCAGCCAGTATCGGGGCAGTTGTCCTTCAGCACGGCGTCGCGGATGCGGTTGGCGGCGCGGGATGCCCAACGCTTGGATCCGGTGTCCTTGCGGTCCTTGCGCCAGCCGTTGACCAGCGCGGGACCGCTGCTGCCGGGCGCGGCGAGCGCATCCAGCAGCTTGGGAATGTCCTTGGGGTCGTTCTGGCCGTCGCCGTCCATGGTGGCGATGATCGGGCTGGTCGCCGCAAGGACGCCGGAACGCAGCGCGCAGCTCTGGCCGCTCCGAGTCTCGTGACGCAGATAGCGAAGCCCGGGGAATCGTCCGGAGCCGATCAGCGCCTTGATCTCGTCGGGTGTGGCATCGACGCTCGCGTCGTCGACGACGATCACCTCGGCCAGGCGCTGGGCGGGTATTGCCGCATAAGTTTCCTCGATGAGGCGGCCGATGTTGCCGGCCTCATTGAGGGCTGGAATGACGACAGTCACACGCATCGGGTGCCCCTATCCCACCAGACTCGTTGCGAAGCTTTCTCATACCGCTTCGGCGGCCTGAAGGGTACCGGTCTTATTCCTTCACCACCAAGCTAGTAAATGACGCTGTGGCGTTATCTACAGGCGACGCAAAAGCAGTAAAATCAGCGCCGTACCGATAAACACGGCGGTCAAAGTGCCCCAGACCAGCCCAGCCTGCTCCAAGTAGACGTTCTGGGACACCGGATCGAAGCATCGTCCAAGCTCATTGAAACAGCCGCGCCAACGCCAGTAGCTGTCGTACCAGAGCGCGGCCGAGCCGAGCCCAAGGATGATGAGAACGATCGCGATCGGGTAGCGGACGAGCCCGGCGAGGCGCATGGGCCAAGTATCCAGCGACATAGAGGCGTTGCCGAGGCACAAAGGCTTCCCGCTGCCGCCGCAAGCCTGTAAATGACCCCGCGGTGGCGGTTGCAGGCCACCCCCTCCTCTTCCGTGAAAGTGCAGAGGCGAAATGCCAGCCGCCAACAGTCGTGCCGACAGCAGTCGCGAATTCAACTGGTTCGGCCTGCTGCTGGCCGGGCTTCTGGCATTGCTCGCGTTCAGGGTGACTGCTCTCTACTTCAACGGCACCGACCTGTTCTTCGACGAGGCTCAGTACTGGGCTTGGAGCGAGGAGCCGGCGCTGGGGTATTTCTCCAAGCCGCCACTGATCGCCTGGCTGATCGGTGCCGCTACGACCGCGTGCGGCATCGGCGAAGCGTGCGTGCGGATGCCCTCGCCGCTGCTGCATACGGCGACGGCTCTCGCGGTGTTCTGGCTCGGCAGGCGGCTCTACGACGCGCGCATCGGTGCGCTGTCGGCGCTGGCGTTCGCCACGCTGCCGGGTGTTTCGCTGTCGGCGGGCCTAATTTCGACCGATGTGCCGCTGCTGCTGTGCTGGGCGCTGGCGCTGATCGGGTTCTCGGCGCTGCTGGATACCGACGAGCTGTGGCCGGCGTTGCTGCTGGGCGTCGCATTCGGTGCGGGGCTCAACGCGAAGTATGCGATGGCGTGGTTCTTGATGTGCGGCGGCGTTTATATTGCGGTGACGCCTTCGAGCCGGGTGATCCTGAGGGACTGGCGGCTCTATCTGGCGCTGGCAATCGGCGTTGCGCTCATCGTCCCGAATCTCATCTGGAATGCCTCGAATAAGTTCGCGACGTTTTCGCATACGGCGGAGAACGCGAACTGGGGCGGCTCGCTGCTCAATCCCAACAAGGCGCTGGAATTCTTCGGGGCGCAGTTCGGCGTTTTCGGGCCGATCCTGTTCGGCGCGTTCCTGGTGATCCTGTGGCGTGCCCGGAAGGAGCGTCTTAGCGGCCCCGACCGACTGCTGGTGGCGTTCTCTGCGCCCCTCATCACCATCATTCTTGTGCAGGCGCTGCTGTCGCGGGCGCACGCCAACTGGGCAGCGCCGGCTTATGTCGCGGCGAGCATTCTCGTCGTTGCGACCATGGTTCGCGATGGTGCGTGGGGCTGGCTCAAGGCCTCGTTCGCGATCCACGCGGTGATCATAGCCCTGCTCGCGTTCGGCACGACTACCGCCGGGCGTCTGGAATTGCCGGTAAAGACCGATCCGTTCGCGCGCACGCTGGGCTGGCGCGAGGTTGCCGAGGCGACGCGGGATGAACTCGCAAAGGCGGCTGCGGCCGGCAAGCCCTTCGCCGCCGTGCTCAGCGACGATCGCGCGCTCACGGCCGAGCTTCTCTACTACATGCGCGATGAGCCGACGCCGGTGCTCGCCTGGAGCCGCGGGGCGCCGCACGATCATTTCGAGATGACGCGCCCGTACACGGCTTCGACCCCGTCCCCGGTGCTGCTCGTGCGCGCCGACGAGGGAGCCGGATCGGCGGCTTCGTCCTTCACAACTGTTGAAAAGGTCGCCGAGCGCAGGCTGCCGGCCGGCAAGAACGCCGAGCGGCGCGTGAATTTCTATGCATTGGCGGGTTACAAGGGACAATGACCTCGAAAAAGTCCTCCCGCGCTGGCCCCGACAGTTCATCCGAGCATCGGCCATCCGAGGAAGCCACCGCGCTTTCGCAGACGTTCGTCCTGCTCGACAACAATTCGGGATCGGGCCCGCCGTCGCTGCTGTTCTCGGAGCCGGTCGACATCATCTCGGCGAATGTGCCCGAGGAGGTGCCGCTGGCGCTGCAGCGCATCGAGGAGGGTGTCGCCAACGGCCTCTATGCGGCAGGCTTCTTTGCGTACGAATTGGGCTACGTGCTGGAGCCGAAGCTGGCGCCGCTGCTGCCCGAGAAGCGCAACGTGCCGCTGCTGTGGATCGGGCTCTACAAGGCGCCCATAGAGATGGCGAGCACCGAGGTCGAGCATTGGCTCGCGACGCATACGCGGTCGGGCTCATTCAGGTTTACCGACGTGTCGCTGTCGTGGAACGAGGCGGAGTACGTCCAGCGCTTCGATGAGGTGATCGAGAAGATCCGCGCCGGCGACATCTACCAGCTCAACCTCACCTTCAAGGCGCGCTTCAAGCTTTCGGGCTCGCCGCTGACGTTCTTCCTGGATTTGCGGCAAAAGCAGCGTGTGGCTTACGGCGGCATCGTGGACACGGGCGAGGTGACGGTTCTGTCAGCCTCGCCGGAGCTGTTCATCGAGCAGGAGGGACGCACCGTTTTCACACGTCCGATGAAGGGCACGGAGCCGCGCGCGGGTACCGAGGAAGCTGACGCGTTGGCGCGCCGGCGCCTGTCAGAGGACGTGAAGCAGCGGGCCGAGAACCTGATGATCGTCGACCTGATGCGCAATGACATCGGGCGCATATCGGAGATCGGCAGCGTCGAGGTGACGGATCTTTTCACCGTCGAAACCTACAAGACGCTGCACCAAATGACTTCGGGCGTGCGCGCAACTTTGAACAGCGATGTCGGCATCGGCGATCTGATGCGCGCGATCTTCCCTCCAGGCTCGGTGATTGGTGCGCCGAAAATCAGGGCGCAGGAGCTGATCCGGCAGCTCGAGACCGAGCCGCGCGGCGTCTATTGCGGCGCCATCGGCTATATCTCGCCGCACGGGCGGGCGCTCTTCAACGTAGCGATCCGTACTGCTGTGATCGCCCGCAACGCCGACGGCGAGATGGGTATCGGCTCGGGGGTGGTGTTCGACTCCCAGGGGCCGAAGGAGTACGCCGAGTGCCTGCTGAAGATGAAGTTCCTCACCGACCCGGTGAAGCGCTTCGATCTGATCGAGACGCTGCTGCATGATCCCGACGAGGGCGGGTTCACGCTGCTCGAGCGTCACATCGATCGTCTGTCGGACTCGGCGCGCTACTTTGCATTCGTGTTTGACGAGGCAGCAGTGCGCGCGGCGTTGGACCAGGCCGTCGCCGGAAAGCAAGGGCGGCAGCGCGTGCGGCTGCTGCTTTCGGAAGACGGCACCGTGACGGTGACGACCACGCCGCTGCCGCCGGCGGAACCCGACGCGGTCATGCGCTTTGCAGTGTCGTCGACGCATGTCGACAGCGCGGACCTGTTCCTGTTCCACAAGACGACGCGGCGCGAACTCTATGATCGGGAGCGGGCGGAATATGCCGAGCGGGTCGGCAGCGATGAGGTCATTTACACCAACGAGCGCGGGGAGCTGACCGAGGGCAGCTTCATGAACGTGTTCATCGAGCGCGACGGCGAACTGCTAACGCCGATGCTGAACTCGGGCCTATTGCCGGGAACGCTGCGTGCGGAGCTTATCGCAGATGGACGTGTGCGCGAGGCAGTGCTGACGCTCGGCGATCTCGAAAAGGCCGACGCGGTTTATCTGGGAAATTCTGTGCGGGGATTGATGCGCGCCAAGCGCATCGTCTGACATTTGCGACCACGCGCGCCGGGCGCGTGATCCATCGCTTGTTTTACTTGATGATCGTCCGCTCGGAGGCAACCGAACCGACTTTTTCGGTGCGCACCGCATTGCCAACCAATGCAGCGAGCAAGAACGCGCACGCAGCGACCGTCAGCACTGCGGCGATGACGATCTCGCGCGATGAACGGCGCATGCGCTCGGCGTAGGCATCAAATTGATCGGATTTCCATTTCATGGCGCGGAAGATCCGCCGATCGCGGCGCTCAAACCAGAGCGCTGAGTGCCGCGCGACAGAAGCGCACATAAAACGGCGCAGCCGAGAACAGGTCTAAAGACCGCGCATGATGCAGCCGAGGACGAGGATGATCTGAGCTGCAAGGAGGGCCCAGAACTCGTTGCCGGTGACCAGGGGAATCTCGGCCCCGAAAAACTTAATGATCAGTACGGTGACGGTCAGGATAACGGAAAGCATAAACGTCAGGATGCCAGGCGCTTTCAGTCCCATACTTAGTTCCCCCTTAGTTGCCCCTCGTGCACGCTATTGCAGCGCACAACTTCCGTCCCGACGACTGCCGAGTCGGATCCACCGACGGCTTATAGCAGGCGCAACTCGTCCTGACACGGCGGTGCGGAAAAGACTGGGGATGGAGCGTCGTTGCGCGTGTCTTTTCGCGCGTCGTCTAAGCAGCGGCGCGGCGCTGGGGGCGGGCGAAGAGCAGGCGGCGCAGCAGCAGAAGCACAATGAGGCCGAGCAACAACACTCCAATGACCACGGCCGGGTGCTTCTCCCAGATCAGGATGGGACTGACGCGTCCCTCGGCCGCAAGAAGCAGGTCCGCGCTGATAACCTTTGGGTCGAAGTTGCCGCCCGAGCGCAGCATCATTCCGACGGCGGCGGATTGGTCGGCGCTGGCGACGATCGCCTTGCGGATGCGATCGGACGAAAGTGAATAAATTGCTGCGGGGTTGGCCGCTACGGCGCGCAGCACCTGCTCGCGCGGGGCCGCCTGCAGGCCGGTGAGATAGAGCGCCAAGCTGGAAAGCTCCTGCTCGGTGAGGCTGCGGGCGAGGTTCTTGAGGTCGGAATCGTTGAGCTCGAAGAGGGTGTCGCGCGCGCCGCGGTCGATCGAGGCGAGGCGGACGGTGGCTAGCTGATCGTTGAGGGCAAGCAGGCGCTGCAGCGTCGGCCGGCTCAACTGGTCCGGCGTCGTGCGGCGGTAAAGGCTCAGCTCGACTATTCTGGGCAAGTCCGGGCCGGCCAGAGCCCACCACTTCAGGCCGGCGTCGATGGACCGGGTTTCGCGGGCGATGTCCATGGCCGGCGCAGGAAGCGTGTTCACGGCCGTGTCGAGCGTGCCGTCATCGAGGCGTTTTAACAGGCCGGCCTCGCCTTCCGCAGCGAGGGTCAGGGCGACGACCTCGTCGAGGCGGGGCAGCGTTTCGGGATTGAGGGCGTCGAGGAAGGCTTTGAACCTGGGGGTCCGCTCGGCGAGGCTCAGGGCCTGAGCGTGTGCGCTGCGGAAATCGCGCCAGATCTCGATGATGCGGTCAGCTGTTGCGGTGCCGATCTCTTCGACATGGGACCAGATCTGCTCAGAGAAGGTCTTGGCGAGCTCCTCCTGGACTTTGTTCTTGTTGTCCGTGGATTTCATCTCGGTGGCGATGATCGGCAGGACGCCGTTGCGCAAGTCCCAGATGTCCTTGGCGATGAGAACGAGGCCTATCCCGCCAGCAACGACGGAAACGAGGCGGGCGAGCACGGATCCTACGACACGCTGGCCGACGCGGGCGGCCATGTTGGAGAGCTGGCGGCGCATCAGCAGCACGGCAGCTCCGGCAATGCCGCTGCTGGATTCGCGCAGCACTGCGCCCGACGACATTTCTGCGGCGCCCTTACTGGGGTCGACCGCCACGCTTTTTCCGGCGTCTCCGAGCACAGCACGGGCTGCGGTCTCGCCGTAGCGGGCGCCGACGAAGGCTTTCAGGCAGGCCAAAGCCGGCTCGGTCGCATCCTGGCTGGCGAATTCCATCTGCTTGCCGATCTGGCGGCCGACGCCGACGGCGAGTTCCTCCAGCGCCGTTTTGATGGCGTCGGACCGGTAGACGCGCTCGGCGACGGCTGTCGCCAGTTCCTGGGATTTCTGCTGGCTGGCGAGGGATTGGAGCAAGTTGCCCCAGCTCGTCTCCTTGCGGACCTCCTCGACGGCCAGGTCCACACGCTTGTCGATGATGTCGTCCATGCCGATGCGGCGCCACTCGTCGGCGACCGTCGCGCGATAATCGACGCTGGAGACGCCGGACTTGAGCGCCCGTACGGAGATGCCTTGGATTGCGGTCCGGAAGGTGGCTTCGTCGCGCGCCTGGCAGGCCTCGTAGTCGGTCTTGGTGAGCGACTGGGCGGCGGATGGGCCGACCTGCCCTACGGCGATGGCGATGGTCAGCAGGCAGGAAATCGAGCGGCGTAGATAGGCGGGCAACGCGAACATGTCCTTTGGCGTGCAGCGGCAAAGGGTTTGCGACTGCCTTAACCAATCTAAACACCCTCAATATGTGGTGTCGATTACGCTCGCAGCATGACCATCAGGCATTTTCGGTGCTCCGGGCGAAGCGCCCGCACTGGCTGGCGGTCGACGACAGGCAGCTTCGCATCCCGCTCTAGCCGCCCAGGGCAGGGTAAATGACGATCACAAATTCTTTCAAAATTGTACGGTTCGATCAGTTCCGAGTGGTCGCGGGGAGGCGCCGAAAGGGGCCCCGAGAGGCGAGCTAGGGAGGCTTTATCGGCTGCCACACGATGGCCTTAACTGTGGCGACGATACAACATATGGTTGCTCTGTTATCCATGTTTGCATCGCAACAATTTCACTAATCGTTGCGTCGCAGTATTCTTATGACAGATTTCCACGTGTTCGGAACCGGCACATTTTCTATGCATTTCAGCTACTCTCATCACGCGATGCGAAGTCTAAGCTTCGAATCCGCAAGCGTTTCCTGTTCCCGTCTGGGTAGCAGGATGGCGGACGCGGGCTGGCCATTATTTGGCCTCAACGCGCCGCGAGAAGGCCGGCACCTGCTCCGCTGCAGCTCGGTTCGCCGCTGCGGTGAAGCGGGGGGAACGGAGAAGCTGGGCACGGGTGCCAAGTGCGATCGGCAACACGGGCTGCGGCAAGGTGACCAATCGAACTTCCGGGCGGTTCCGGCCAGTGAGACTGCTCCACCTCAGATCGTACCTTGCGGGTGCGAGATCTCGTCCAGAACAATACCCGGAGTGCAGCAGGTCGCAAAAGATCGGCCTTGTTGCCCAATCGAGGAAACGAAAAAGAGAGAGTTTCAGCGACAAGCTCATGGTCAGCGCGGATCTGCTCGCGCGGACAAGAGTCTGCTGAGGATCAATCGGCTTCGTCCAGTATGCGAGCGAGTTAAGTCACCAAAATGAAGAACAGCGAGAAAATGAAGGCAGCTTGGGGGAGCATTTTTGTTCCGGGTGGACGCAACGGCGTATTGCTGGTGCACAGCCTGGGCGGCTCACCTATCGAGTTGAAGTTCGTTGCTCATACGCTGGCCCAGCTCGGCTACACGGTCTATTGCCCGCTGCTCCCCGGCCTTGCCGGCGGCACCGACGTGTCGGGCCTGTCGACCTGGCAGGATTGGTATGCGGCTCTCGAGAAGGCACACGACGAGCTGATGGAGCACTGCGATGCGGTGCTCGTTGGGGGCATCTCCGCGGGAAGCATGCTTGCGTTGCGCCTTGCAGCGCTGCGTCCGGAGAAGATCCACGGCTTGATGCTGTTCTCTCCGACGTTCTGGCCGAACGGCTGGGCGATCCCGTGGTACTTCAGTCTGTTCCGCCTGGTGCACAACAAGTGGTTCGCGCGGCTGTTCAAGTTCACCGCGCGCACGCCGCACGGCATCAAGGACGAGCGCCTGCGCAGCTTCATTCTCGACAGCGTGCAGTCGGACGCGGATTCGATCGAGGATCTGTTTTCGCGCGGCGGCGGTCTGGTGCTGGAGTTCCGGCGTCTGGTGCGCAACGTCAGGCCGTTGCTCAATAGGATCAAGCAGCACGCGCTGGTGTTCCACCCGCGTCACGACGACCAGAGCGACCTCGTCAACGCCATGACGCTGCAGCGGCATCTGTCTGGCATCGTCGAGGTTTGCGTGCTCGACGACTGCTATCACATGGTGACGCTGGATCGTCAGCGTCCGCTGGTGATGGAGCGCGTCAAGGAATTCGCGGGCCGTCTCACGGCGCGTCTCGACAAGGTGCGGGCGGAAGAGGCGCTCGTCGCTTCGACCGACGCGCAACAGAATCGCGATCAGGGTCGCGGCGAAGGACGCGGCGCGAAGACCTGAGCGGCCAAGGCAAAAACCTATCAATGCAAAAGAGCCCGGCGCCAAGCCGGGCTCTTTTCGTTTCAGAAGCCGCTCGAAGTCGACACGCCGCGTCTGTTCGAGGCCGGCGTGTCCTACTGGATCGTGGGGCGGACGGCCGGAACGGGACGAGGAACCTTCAACTGCGGAAGGGTAAGCTTCGCCTGCTGAGGCTGATCGCAGCGGGGAAGGTCTGCCGGCGCGCGGCGCCAAGTGAAGGTCTTGGAGAAGAACTTCACGCCTTTATAGCCGGTCAGAACGAGGTGCTCGCGGCCGGCGATAATGGCGGCGTCGAACTGTGCGCCCTGCTCGGGATCGTAGACCCAGCCATTGTCCCAGCCGCTGCTGACGCGCTGAAGGGAGCCCAGGACAGGCAGCCCGCAAATCGTGCGTCCGCGCTTGGACGCATCGGGATTATAGCCGTCGGTGAGCGGGCGACCCTTACGATCGTTCGGTTCCTTTAGCCAAACAATGAACCCGCACAAGCGCTTAGCGGCTGCGCCGGTGTCGCCGCACGGCCGGATCTCAACGGCGCCCTTGCCGCTGTGGTTGATCCAGACGCCTGCTTCGAGCGGTGGGCCCGCCAGAACAACGTTGCCGCTTAATCCAATAAAAAGGGTGGCCACAGCAACCTTGGTCCAGGTTTTGCTGGGTTTTGAAGTGGGAAGATCATGACGCATGGTGGCAGCACCAATATTGTGTCAGAGATCGGCTTCAGATTTTGGCTTGGAAAGCGGCGAAACCGGGTCGGACGATCAGAGAAGCCGCAAGTCTCAGCGAAAAAAGGTAAAGAAGAATTATCCTTAGTCGCCCTATCTTACATCTTTCTTGACCTCTTCGCGTTAACGCCTTGTGAGCGCCTCAGGCCTCACACGTTTCCAAATGGAGCGCACAAGCGTTATACTGAGGCATCTCTTAAGCATGAGTTTGCCTTTTCCAGGCCAAGTTGGCGGACTACGAGCCGCGCAGCAATCGGCGAACGGCCGATCCGAGTTTGCCCATCGCTAAGTGAAAGTGACCCGATGATCCTGACGCTTGCCTTTCGCAATCTGTTTCACGATCGCATTCGCCTCGCGGTGACGCTCGTCGGCATCCTGTTCTCCATCGTGCTCGTTGCGGTGCAGCTCGGCCTTTACCTCGGCGCCAGCAAGATGATCACCGACAATATCGATCATGCGAACGCCGACCTCTGGATTACTGCCTTCGGCGCCAAGAGCCTCGAGGACGGCGGCATGCTGCTCACCTCGCGCGAACGGCATCAGGCGCTTGCGACGCCGGGCGTGAAAGCCGTGATCCCGCTGGTCGTCCGGTTCGCCGAGTGGCGCAAGCCCGAAGGCGGCTCAACCCGCGTCGTCATCGTCGGCACCGATGCCGAGGACGGTGGTCTCGTTCCGTTCAATCTCGTCGAAGGGTCCTGGGAGGACATCAAGGCTCCCGAGGCTGTCGCTGTCGACAAGTCTTATCTGACCGAGCTTGGCATCAAGGGTATCGGCGACACGGCACAGATCGCCAGCGGCCGCGTGCGCGTGCGCGCGATCACCGATGGCATCCGCTCGTTCACCCAGTCTCCCTACACCTATACAACCCTCAACCGCGCCAGATCCCTGTTTGGCGACAGTGACGGCACCTCGTTCTACCTGGTCCAGTTGCAGCCGGGCGCCAACGTCGAGAAGGTGCGCCACGAGCTGGAATCGCGCCTCGAGGGCGCGGAGGTTTTGACCCAGGCGCAGTTCCGCGACCGCAACCTCAAGCAGTGGCTGTTCAAGACGGGTGCCGGTGTCGCCCTGATCGGTGGCGCCCTGCTCGGAAGCCTCGTCGGCACGGTAATCGTCGCCCAGACGCTCTATTCGAGCACTAAGGACCATCTTTCCGAGTTTGCGACCCTGCGTGCACTGGGGTCATCGTCAGGATATATTCACAAGGTAATCCTGGCCCAGGCCGGTATCAGCGCCGTCGTAGGCTATGTCCTCGGCATCTCGATCGCGCTCACTATCCTGGTGCTCAGCAAGAATACGGCCTTGCCCATGGTCATGACGCCGGGATTGGCGTTCTGGCTGTTCGCGCTGACCGTCGGCATGTGCGCCATCTCGGCTTTGTCGGCGATCGTCAAAGTCACAAAGATCGACCCCGCAACGGTATTCAACAGATGAGTCATGAGCCCGTCCTCGAAGCCATCGAGATCGTCAAGGAGCTGGGTACCGGCGCCGGTATGGTGCGTGCCGTCAAAGGCGCAAACCTTACGCTGGTACCAGGCGAGCTGACTCTGCTGATGGGGCCTTCCGGCAGTGGCAAGACCACGCTCCTGTCGATCCTCGGCTGTATCCTGACGCCGACGTCCGGCACGCTCAGGGTGGCCGGCACCGACACAACCAACCTCAATCCCGAAGAGATGGCCGAGCTGCGACGCCGGCACATGGGCTTCATTTTCCAGTCGTACAATCTGTTCCCGACGCTGACGGCGCTGGAGAATGTCCGCATCGCACTCGACGTGCGCGGGCAGAAGGGATTTGCGGCGGCCAACCGCGCAGAAGAAGTGCTGCGTGACGTCGGCCTCGCCTATCGTTTGAAGAGCTACCCCGGAAATCTTTCGGGCGGTGAGCAGCAGCGCGTCGCGGTCGCGCGTGCAATCGCATCCTCGCCGTCCATCGTGCTTGCCGACGAGCCGACTGCCGCGCTCGACGGCGAGAACGGGCACGCGGTGATGGCGCTACTCGCGCGCATCGCCAAAGAGCAGCACCGCAGCGTCCTGGCGGTTACGCACGATCCACGCACGCTCAGCTATGCCGATCGTGTTGTGCGCATCGAGGACGGACGCATCGTCGGCGAGGAACGCCGGCCCGAGGGGCTCGATGCCCCGGAAATTGCAGATCTCACAAAGAGACGGAAGGCCCATGCTTAATAAGGTCAATCCCACAGCCGTTACTCTTGGCGTCGCTGGTCTTCTGGCGGTCGCCGTAGGCTTTTATGTCAACAGCGTAAGCTGGGGACCGGTCGCCGAGCAGAAGAACACGCAGGCGACGACGGGCGATGCATCGAAGGCCGGCTCGAAGCAGGCACTGCTGCCGCAGCCGACCTGGGCTGCCTCGGCCACCGGCCGAGTCGAGCCCAAGAGCGGTGAGGTACGCGTTTCGGCGGATGTGCCGGGCCGCATCATCGATATTCCGACGTCGCTCAACGAAAGCGTCAAGGCTGGCGATCTTCTGGTTCGCCTCGACGATGACGATGCAGCTACGAAGGTTTCCGCGGCGCGAGCCGAGGAGCAGGTGCGCGTGCGTGAGCGCAATGAGGAAGATGCCCGCGGGCTGCCGCTCGAGCGCCGCAACGCCGAGGATGCCGTCGCCGATGCCGAGCGCGCGGTGTTCGCCGCTCAGCAGGAGTTCGATACCGCGCTCGAGGAAAAGCGGAAGAATAACGGCGCGCAGGACGCTGTCGATACGGCACGGACGAAGCTGGAAGAGGCACGCAAGACGTTTGCCGACAAGAAGGCAGCACTTGTCACGACCAACGCAAAGTCAGGGATGCCGCTGCCGACGCGTCTGGAGTCGGCGCTGGCCGTTGCCCGTGCTGAGCTGACCGGCGCGGAGCTGGGCGTCGAGCACACGCGCGTACGCGCTCCGTTCGACGCCACCGTGCTCAACGTGATCGGCAAGGAGGGTGAGCTCGCTACGCCCTCGCCGGAGAATACGCTCGTGGTCATCGGCGACCTTTCGACGATGAAGGTGCGCGCCGAAGTCGAAGAGCGCGACGCCGCTAAGATCCATGTCGGACAGCGCGTCGTCGTGCGCGCCGACGCCTATCCGGATCAGGATTTCGAGGGCCGGGTGAGCACTATCGCGCAGTCGTTGTCGCCACCGAATATCGTCTCGCGCGGGCCGCGCCGTCCGAACGACGTAGAGGTGCTCGAGGCGATGGTAGAGCTTGATGGTCTGCCGCCGCTGCTGACCGGCATGCGCGTCGACGTGTTCTTCAAGCACGATGCGACGGCCTCAACGAAGTAAGCGTCGAGCTACAGCTTTTGAGATTGGAGCGGGTGCGTCGTGAGGCGCGCCCGCTTTATTTTTGTTGTCGGGGGAAAGCGGACTGCACGTTTGGGAATGTGCGGAAACCGCACCGCTTCCAGCCGGTGAAGCAATCAAGGCGTGAGCCTGCATGAAGGTCGCTGCTTGCCCAACGTAACCAGCCAGCAAGGTTGGGAGAGTGTGGATCGTTGGGGTCCTCGGCATAAGCCGAGGATGACGTCGAGCGTGCTGCTGCCCGGTGGCCCTGGTCCCCTCCCCCGATGCGGGACGGAGCGTCGATTACTCGGCTGGCGTTGCGCGTGGCTTGTTCAGCAGTGCTTGCTGGGCGATGTGCTCAGGGGACTCATCGGTCGGGCCAATGAAGCGGCCGAAGATGCGCCAGATGAGATTGCCGACGTCGTCCATCACGGTGAAGAACGACGGCACGAAGACGAGCGACAGGACGGTTGAAACGAGCAGGCCGCCGATCACCGCGATTGCCATTGGGGCGCGGAACTCGCCTCCGTCGCCGATGGCCATTGCGCTCGGTATCATGCCGGCGACCATGGCCAGGGTCGTCATGACGATGGGGCGCGCACGCTTGCGGCCGGCGTCGATCACGGCTTCGGTGCGTGGGACGCCCCTCGCGATCTCCTCGACGGCGAAGTCGACGAGCATAATCGCGTTCTTGGTGACGATGCCCATCAGCATGAGCAGGCCGATGTATACCGGCATGCTGACGGAGTTGCCGGTGGCGAGAAGTGCGAGAACGACGCCGCCGAACGAGAGCGGGAGCGACAGCAGGATGGTGATCGGCTGAGCGACGCTGCCAAACAGCAGAACCAGAACGCCGAAGACGATCATGAGGCCGGTGCCCATTGCGGTCATGAAGCCGGTCGCGACCTCGTCCTGGATCTCGGCGTCACCCGAAGGCTGCAGGCGGACACCGGGGGGCAGCTTCTGCGCCTCCACGACCTTGAGGAAGGTCTCGCGCGCGTCGCTCATGGCGTAGCGGGATTCCAGATCGACGCCGATAACGGCGCGGCGTTCGCGATCGTAGCGGTTGATGGAGCTGGGTCCGCGGTTGAAGTCGATGTCGGCGACGGCGGCCAGAGGTATCGCGGTCCCAGTGGCATTGGTGACGCGAAGATTGCGCAGGCGCTGCAGGTCGGTGCGCGCGTCCTCGCGGATCTGCACGCGAATGGGGACGAGGCGGTCGCCGGCATTGAACTTCGCGAGGTTGGCGTCGATATCGCCGATGGTGGCGACGCGGATGGTCTCGGCGATCTGGCTTGGGGCAACGCCGAGGCGGGCCGCGGCATCAAACTTGGGGGACACGCGCAGCTCGGGACGGTCGATGGCGGCATCAGCAGCAACGTTCTTGAAGCCCGGCACCTGGCGCAGCGCGCCTTCGAGCTTGCGCACCGCTTCGCCGAGTTCTTCGCCGTTGTGCGAGAGCATCGAGAATGAGAGCTCCCGCTCGCCGCGCTCGTTGACGTACCAGACGCGCGCGTCGGGGGCGTCGGCCAGCTTGTCGGCGACGATGATGCGCAGATCCTTTTGCGGAAGTGTGCGCTCGGTCTTCGGCACGAGATGAACGAACAGCGACGACTTGCGGACTTCGAGGCCTCCGGTCGGCGTCGTGCCGCCAAGGACGAATACGCTTGAGACCTCCGGGATGGTCTTCAGGAGCGTCACCATGTGGTCGGTGGAGCGACGCGTGTCTTCGAGTGTCGAGCCGGGCGGCAGCTCGACGGAGACGACGAGACGCGAGGTGTCTTCGTCCGGCATGAAGCCTGTCGGCAGCAGCGTGGTCGCGTAGATGGAGCCAGCGAAGAGGCCGAGGCCGACGACGAGCGTCAGGTAGCGAACCCTGAGCGTCGCGTGGAGGAATGCGACGTAGCTGCGCATGACGATGCCGTTGCCCTCGTGCTCTTCGGCTACGGGGCGCAGGAGGTAGGCCGCCATCATCGGCGTTATCAAGCGGGCGACGAGCAGTGAGATCAGCACCGCGACGGCCACGGTGAGGCCGAACTGGCGGAAGTACTGACCGGCGATGCCTCCCATGAACGACACGGGCGAGAAGATGGCGACGATGGTCAGCGAGATGGCGATGACGGCGAGGCCGATCTCGTCGGCGGCCTCGACCGCGGCGCGATAGGGCGATTTGCCGGTACGCATGTGGCGCACGATGTTCTCTATTTCGACGATGGCGTCGTCGACGAGAATGCCGGTCACCAGTGTGATGCCGAGCAGGCTGACGAGGTTGAGCGAGAAACCCATCAGCTGCATCGCCCAGAACGTGGGAATGGCGGAGAGTGGCAAGGCCACAGCGGCGATGAGCGTCGCGCGCACGTTTCGGAGAAAGACGAGAACGACGAGGACAGCCAGCACGGCGCCCTCGATCAGAGTCTCCATCGCGGATTCGTAGTTGCCGCGCGTGTAGGCGACCGCGTCGTCGACCTTGGTGAGGCGTATGTCTGGGTAAATCTGCTGCAGCTCAGCGAGTTTCGCGGTCACCACATTGGAGACGGATAGCTCGCTGGAGCCCTTCGATCGGAAGACGGAGAACGTGACGACAGGCGCGCCGCCCAGGCGTGCGAACGAGCGCTGTTCGCTGGCATCGTCGATGACGCGGCCGAGGTCTGACAGGCGCACCTTGCGACCACCGGACAGCAGGATTTTCGTTTCTGCGAGGTCCTCGACTTTGCGCGCGCCTGCGAGCGTGCGAATGGCCTGCTCCTGGCCTCCGACTTCGCCGCGACCACCGCCCAGATCGACGTTGGTGGCGCGCACCTGGGCATTGACCTCGGCGGCGGTGATGCCGAGCGCCAGCAGGCGGTCGGGATCCAGCAGGACGCGAACCTCGCGATCGACGCCGCCGTAGCGCTCGACGCGGCCAACGCCTTTGAGGCCCTGGAGCTGGCGCTTGATGACGTCGTCGACGTGCCAGGAGAGCTGCTCCAGGGTCAGGCCGGGCGAGGACGCGGCATAGGTGAGGATCGACTGACCCTCGACGTCGATGCGCTGGACGATCGGCTCGTTGATGTCGCGCGGCAGTTGCAGGCGGATCTTGTCGATGGCGTCCTTGACGTCATTGACGGCGCGATCCTGGTTCACTTCGAGGCGGAACTCGATGACGGTCTGCGACTGGCCGTCGGTCACCGTCGACATGATGTGCTTGACGCCGGTGATGTTGGCGACTGCGTCCTCGACGTACTTGGTGACCTGGCTCTCAAGCTCGGCGGGCGCCGCACCCGACTGCACGACGGTGATGGCGACGAGTGGCACGTCGATGTTGGGGAACCGCGTCACCGGGAGCGTCATGAAGCTGATGACGCCGAGCAGGGTCAGCACCGCGAACAGCACGATCGAGGGGACGGGGCGGCGGATGGACCATGCCGATATGTTGAGGCGCATCTGGCGTACCGATTACGAAGCGGCGAATTTCTCGATCATCAGACTAACGGGCATCGCTGACCTTGGGGTCGGGGATGACGGGTCGAACCTGATCGCCATCGCGCAGGAACGTGCCGGCGCGGGCGACGACCATGTCTCCTTCGGAGATGCCCGAGAGCACCTCGATGAGGCCGCGGGCGATCAGTCCTGTCTTGATGTCTCGGCGTTCGACGCGTCCGTCGCGCACGACCTGCACGTATGTGCCGGCGCTGTCGAAGACGACCGCAGATGCAGGAACGCCAAGGCCGTGGCTCTTGGCGGAAGCGATGCTGCCGCGGCCATAACTGCCGATGCGCAAGCGGGGATCATTGCCGAGGAAGATACGCACGCGTCCGAGGCGGGTCAGCTTGTCCACCTCGGGCGAGACAAGCCTAACGCTGCCTTCGACATCGCCAATGCCGGCGACATCGACATGGGCCTTCTGGCCGGCGGAAATCTTGGCAAGCTCGGTCTCGATGACCTCGGCGTCGAGCTCGACCTCGCCGCGGGCGACGATGCGGAACATGGGCTCGGCCGCGCCTGACGACATGCCGCCGATGCGGGCGGTCCTGCGGCTGATGAGGCCATCAGCTGGGGCGGTGACGGCGGTGTTGGCGCGCTTCCACATCAGCTCTCGGCGCTGGGCCTCGACCTGGAGCTTTTCAGCCTCCGCCAGACGCAGGCCATCTTCGGCGGACTTCAGTTGAGCGGCGGCGGACTTTGCAGCAGCCTCGCGCTGATCGAAGGTCGAGCCGGAGAGGAAGCCGGAGTTTTTCAGCGGTTTGGCGCGCTCGAAGTTCGCGTCGGCTTCGGCAAGTCGTGCCTTTGCATCGACGATCTGGCTGCCGGTCTGCGATATCGCAGCGGCTGCACGCGCAAGGGATGCCTCGTTCTGCGCGAGCTGGGCATCGAGAGATTCCTGGACGAGCACCGCCAGCACGTCGCCCTTCTTGACGTAATCGCCCTCGTCGACCTTCAGCTCGAGCACGCGGAATCCCTCGACCTCGGGGGCGACGAGGATCTCATCGCGCGGCACCAGCGAGCCCGAGACCGTAACCAGCTCGGTGAAGTCGGCCTGGCCCACCTTGATGACGGTCACCGCGGGAGGCGGCGCGGGCGGTGGCTCGTTGCGCTTGGCTTCCTTGTGCCCGACCTTCCAGTCGCTGAAGGCGGTGAGATAAGGGACGAGCTGGGGCGCCATGTGCGGGGCGAGCATGACGGCGGTGCCGCCGATGGCGACGACCGAGCCCAGGATGAGCAACAGCCTTTTCATCGCCGGTACTCCATGGCGGTGTCTTTGGTGACCACGGCCAGATCCGGCTGGACGTTGAGAAGCTTGCGGATCAGGGCCATCACGGCTGGCACGAATGTTTCGGGATCGAAGCTCGGATCGAGAGCGCGGCGCATGAAGAGGCCGTCGCCGATCATCGAGAACAGCTTGGTGAGCGTCGGGATATCGAAGTCCGGCTTTATGCGGCCTTCCTCGGCAAGCCGCGCGAACAGCTTCTCGAAGCTGTCTTCCACGAAGCGATCGACCGAGCGGTAGATTTCGCCGACGCGAGGATTGCGCATAGATTCCAGGCCGATCTCCAGGCACATCGTGCGCTTATGCGGCGGCTCCTCGGCGAAATAGTGATTACCCAGTTCCGAGAGTGCGCGCATGAAATCGGGTGCGGAAGACACCTCCGCAAACCGCTCGGCGAAATCTGCGCGATCGCGCTCCGCTAGGCCGCCGATGAGGTCTTCCTTGGAGGCGAAGTAGACGTAGAGCGCGCCGGGGCTGACCGAGGCTTCCCGGCAGATGTCCTGCATGGTGGTGCGATGGAAACCGGAGCGCGCGAAGCAGATCTCGGCGGCGTCGAGGATGTGCTCGCGCCGGGCGCGCTGGGTGGCAGGTTTGAGTTTTGGCATGCGGGCGCCGGTTGAAGAATGTCCTAATCCAAGTGTTATGGTGGCACGAAACAAAACGAACAATCGTTTTCTTTGCATGCCAAGATGGCACACTGAAGGCGTTGCAGGGGTGCATCGAGGCGGCAGGCAGGCTGGCTGGCTGGGAGGCAGGGAGGCTGGAGGCAGGGAGGCAGGCAGGCAGGCAGGCAGGCTGGGGAACGTATCGGCAGGGCGGCGCTGGGCGACCACTCCGGCAAGCGCGCTGGGGCACAGTGCTAGAACTGAGTGAGCCAATTCGCCGTTGCATAGGGTGCGCGTATTGCCTGGGCGTCATCGAGGAAGCGGCCGGCGAAACCGCCCGACACAGAGACTTCGCCATGTTTCAGGGTGTAGCGCGCGAACAATCCGGCGCGGGCATCCTCGCCAAGGTCGTTAGAATTTATGCCGCCTTCCAACCCGAGCGAGACGTCGCCGAAGACTCGGTAGCCGGCGCGGAGGCGGGCGGCGGCGGTGCCATGGGCGCTGGTCCATGACAGGTCGAGCGATGTCCAACTCGCGTCGCCGACATTGAGCCAGAACTCAGCGGCGATCTTAGGCCCAACCTTTTGACCTTGAACGGGATTGTCTGGGTCGAACGGGGCGATCTGGTGGTCGATCACGGCGATGCCGAGGAAGCCTTTGGCGGTGAGCGGGCCAAGCCGTTTGAGGTATCCGACGAGGGCTTCGCCATAAGTGTTTTGAGCGGTGAAGCTGTTCGCCTCGCCGCGGCGGATGCCGGTGTAAACATACTGGCCGTAGCCACCGGAAAGGCGCAGGCGCAGGCCATCGGAGAAGATGTGGCCATAGGGGGCCACGGTCGCGCCGGAGTAGAGCAGCCAGACGTTGCTAGAGACGTCGGCGCCGGCCCAGACCTCGCGCCAGCCATATTCTGGTTCGGGTTCGGGTTCGGCGCGGCCCGGCGAAGACAGCGCGAGAGCTCCGACTGCCGGGAGCAAAAAGTGCCCAAGTACCTTCAAAATCGACATACGCACACGCAATGACGCGAGGTGTTACGGCAAAATCCAAATAACCATTAACCATCCTGCGAAGCGCATACAACTACGTACTGCGGGCCGCCTTCGATAACGATTCCGCGACGGGGGCGAATATCGCCTGTGCACGGAGCGCTTTTCTGTCATCCTCCCCCAGTCTCGACAGATAAGATATTTTTCGTAGGGTTGCTTCAAACCCTCAACGGAGACGGCCCAAAGCCTGGCTCCCCCGCCGCAACCGGGCCGTCCACAAAAAAGGGAGGACGTACCATGGTTGCCCACAATTCCCCTGCAAACGGCAAGACACCGGCCCAATCGCCGTTCCAGTTCTATTTCGGCGGACTGGAAGCTTTCGGTCAGACATACGATCCACTGATGAAGGGCCTCGCGCGCACGCAGCTCGAGATGCTCGGCTTCTTCAATCGGCGGGCGCAGGCCTATATGCAGATCCCGGCGCGTGCCGCCCAGTGCCGCACTCCGCAGGACCTCGCCAATGCACAGGCGCAATTCTGGCGGTCAGCGTACGAGGACTACACGCAGAGCGTCGGGCGGGTAACCAACGCGCTCGCGGCGTGCGCGCCGAACCTTGCGGCCATGGTGTCGGAGGAAGTTCGCAACGCGCACGACTACATCGCGTTTCCGGATGCCGAGAGCAAAGACCCCGGCAACGGCAGACCTTCGCGTGAGCGCAAAGCAGCGTAGCGACCGCAAGATATCTTGAGTGACGCGTTTGCAGCCGGGGCGTGGCAATGGCCCCCGGGATAAGGGCGTGCGCGAATGCGCGTGCCAGAGGGCTATTTCAGCTCCGCCAGCGCTTCCTTGAAGCCGCTGAGCGAGATTGGGATGCCGATTCCCGCCTCCTCCGCCTGGAAGATGATGAAGATGGCGGTCTTTCCGTTCTTCAGCTGCTCGACAAGCGGATCCTCGACCACGACCTGCGCGTAGCAGGCAAAGGTGTGGCAGCGCAGGAACGGCGCGTGGCCGACGTCCTTGTCGTCAATCTTCAGGCCGAGCCCCGGTGGCAGCAGGATGCCGAGGGGTGCAAACACGCGCAGGACGCGCGTCCCGTTCGAGAATTTTTGGAAGTAGACGGTGAGGCCGATGTTGTCCTTGTCCTCGGCGGTGACGCTCTGCACGAGCGCGCAGACCTCGTTCTTGGCGCCGGGCGGGGGATCCTTGCAGACGATCTGCCAGTCGCCGTGCTGCGACTTGACGGTGCCTTCCTGAGCCGCCGCGGGAACGGTCGACACAGCGAAAAGCGCAAAGAGAAATGCCAATTGCGCCGCATATTTCGAGGCAGCGCGCGCAATAAATTTTGACGCGCTGCAATAGGCGGCAGCGTCAGCCGGGTTGATGTCGTGCACGCGAAGCTCCTGAAGGCTGCCGGCGAAATGCCGGCGTGCAACGTGGTGTCGCTGGAATCGGGCCAAAGTTGGGATCTGATGCATGTCAGAACCGTTTGATGCACGGCGGAAATCACGCTGCGTCACAACGCGTGGAAATGACGCATCAAGCTTGACTTGAGCCAAGGAAATCTATTGTGCTCATAGTTGACGAGGGGACTTGTGTCCTGCGTGACCTGCCTCGGGTGGGTGCGCGGTTGTTACGGGCGAACTGATCAAAAGGCAGCGCCTGTTTTGGGGAGGTACTCGGCCACTGCGGCCGAGGCAGCACTTGGGAGCGGATGAATGTTTAGACGACTGCTTTGCTCGGCACCGGCCGCAGCATTTGCGATGCTGTTGCTAGGGTCGTTTGCATGGGCCGGAATGGGCCAGCCTTCGCCCGGCGAAATGGGCATGCAGGCCGCCGCGACACCCGTCGCAGAGGCGATCCACTCGTTCTACGACTTCGTCAACGTGATCATCATCTCGATCACCGTCTTCGTGATGCTGCTGCTGCTGTACGTGATGTACCGCTTCAATGAGCGGTCCAACCCGAACCCCTCCACCGTCACGCATCACACGGGTCTCGAAGTTGCCTGGACGGTCATTCCGATCCTCGTCCTCGTAGCCATCGCCATTCCCTCGTTCCGCCTTTTGAACCTCCAGTACAGCTACCCGAAGGCCGACCTGACGCTGAAGGCTACCGGCTACCAATGGTACTGGGAGCACGCCTATCCCGAGCTGGGCATCACCTTCGAGACGCGCATGCTCGATGACGCGAGCCGCGAGGAGCTGATTGCCCAGAACATTCCGGCTCCGCGCAACCTGGCGGTCGACAACGAAATCATCATTCCGGTCGGCAAGACCGTGAACACGCTGATCACCGCCGCGCCCGATGGCGTCATCCACGATTGGACCGTCCCGTCGTTCGGCTCGAAGGTCGACGCCGTGCCGGGCCGCATCACCTCCACCTGGTTCAAGCCAACCGTCGAAGGCGTGTTCTACGGCCAGTGCTCGGAGCTTTGCGGCAAGGACCATGCGTTCATGCCGATCGCTGTCCGCGTCGTGAAGGAAGAGGTCTTCAATTCCTGGGTCGAAGCGCAGAAGCAGGCCATCGAGATCGGTAAGGCTGCCGGCGCCGAGAAGGACAAGGAAAAGCGCAAAGAGCTGCTGAAGCAGAAGAAGGACCTTCTCGATAAGGCCAAGGGGATCGTCCACCAGGCTGCACTCGAGCAGGCCGGCGTGCGCCAGTTCGCCAACAACGGCGATGCCTCGCAGGCCAAGTGATCCGCTTCACGCAAATCCAGATGAGCTCCGGGCAAAGCCCGGCAACAAACACTTAGGGCGAACGTACAATGGGAAGCACAGCAGCAGTACACGATGACCACGATCATGCCCCCACCGGGCTGAAGCGCTGGTTGTTCTCGACGAATCACAAGGACATCGGAACGATGTACTTGATATTCGCGATCATCGCCGGCCTCATCGGCGGCGGCCTGTCGGTCGCCATGCGCCTCGAGCTGCAAGAGCCGGGCATGCAGTATTTCGCCGACGGCCACGTCTACAACGTGTTCGTCACCGGTCACGGACTCATCATGGTGTTCTTCATGGTGATGCCCGCGATGATCGGCGGCTACGGCAACTGGTTCGTGCCACTGATGATCGGTGCGCCGGACATGGCGTTCCCGCGCATGAACAATATCTCATTCTGGCTGCTGCCGGCTGCGCTTGGACTGCTGCTCATCTCGCTGTTCGTCGAAGGTCCGCCAGGCGGGCTCGGCGTCGGCACCGGCTGGACGGCCTATGCGCCGCTGTCGACATCGGGACACCCCGGTCCGGCCATGGACTTCGCCATTCTCTCGCTTCACCTCGCCGGTGCATCGTCGATCCTCGGCGCCATCAACTTCATCACCACCATCTTCAACATGCGCGCGCCGGGCATGACCCTGCACAAGATGCCGCTGTTCGTTTGGTCGGTGTTGGTGACGGCGTTCCTGCTGCTGCTGTCGCTGCCGGTTCTCGCCGGTGCGATCACCATGCTGCTGACGGACCGCAACTTCGGTACCTCGTTCTTCAGCCCGCAAGGTGGCGGCGACCCGATCCTCTACCAGCATCTGTTCTGGTTCTTCGGGCATCCTGAGGTCTACATCCTCATTCTCCCTGGCTTCGGCATCATCAGCCACATCGTGTCGACCTTCTCGCGCAAGCCGGTGTTCGGCTATCTCGGAATGGCTTACGCGATGGTCGCCATCGGCCTCGTCGGCTTCATCGTGTGGGCGCACCACATGTATGCCGCCGGCATCAGCGTGAACACGCAGGCCTACTTCGTGTTCGCCACCATGGTCATCGCGGTGCCGACGGGCGTGAAGATCTTCTCGTGGATCGCCACGATGTGGGGCGGATCGATCCAGTTCAAAGTTCCGATGATCTGGGCGCTGGGCTTCATCTTCCTGTTCACGGTCGGCGGCGTTACGGGCGTCATGCTCTCCAACGCCGGCGTCGATCGCGCGCTGCACGACACCTATTACGTGGTGGCCCACTTCCACTACGTGCTGTCGCTCGGCGCCGTGTTCGCCATCTTCGCGGCCTGGTACTACTGGTTCCCGAAGATGTCCGGCTACATGTACAACGAGACGCTCGGCAAGCTGCACTTCTGGCTGACCTTCATCGGCGCCAACGTGCTGTTCTTCCCGCAGCACTTCCTCGGTCTCTCGGGCATGCCCCGCCGCTACGTCGACTATCCGGACGCCTTCGCGTTCTGGAACGGCGTGTCGTCGATCGGCGCCTACATCACGGCGCTGGGAACGCTGGTGTTCCTCGTCGGTGTGCTGGCTGCTTTCATGGGCCGCAAGGTCGCGGGCGACAATCCGTGGGGTCCGGGTGCTACCACGCTCGAGTGGACGCTTCCGTCTCCGCCGAACTTCCACTCGTTCGAGAAGCTGCCGCGCGTGCAGGCGAGCGAGCACCACTAACGTCACAAGTGACTGGC
>CAZBPM010000019.1:43241-100391 GCA_964493785.1 uncultured Hyphomicrobium sp.
GGGGGGGGGCCCCCGGGGGAGGGCGCCCGCCGCACTCAAGATCGCCGAAGAACTGCAGCTCGCCGGTGTGTCAGGCGCAGGCGAAGCAGCAGCAAGGCCAAGCAGGACCTCCGCAAACGGAGGCTGATGCGCGGCCAGCCAGGGGTGGAGTTAGATGCAAGGTTCGCCGATCGATACCAACGTCGGCCAGCTCGGACCCGTTAGTGGGGCGAGTGTTGGCGATTTCATACAGCTGCTGAAGCCGCGGGTGATGTCGCTCGTCGTATTCACGGCACTCACCGGCATGGTCGTCGCTCCGGGCTCGATCCATCCGATTATCGGTGTCATCGCCCTGGTCGCGATTACCATCGGCGCCGGCGCGGCCGGTGCGCTCAACATGTGGTACGACGCCGACATCGACGCGCGCATGGCGCGCACGGCAGCTCGGCCCATCCCGCGCGGCCGCATGACCGCGGGTGAGGCGTTGAGCTTCGGGACGGTGCTATCGGTGTTCTCGGTGCTGACGCTCGGCGTGCTCGTCAACTGGACGGCAGGCGCGCTGCTCGCCATCACCATCGCATTTTATCTTTTCATCTACACGATATGGCTGAAGCGGCTGACGCCGCACAACATCGTGATCGGCGGTGCTGCTGGCTCGTTCCCTCCGATGATCGGGTGGGCCGCGGTGACGGGCAGCGTCAGCATCGAAAGCGTGCTGATGTTCCTGATCATCTTCGCCTGGACGCCGCCGCACTTCTGGGCGCTCGCTCTCTACCGCTGCCGCGACTATGAGCGCGTCGGCGTGCCGATGCTGCCGGTCGTGGCGGGTGCCGCCGAGACGCGGCGCCAGATCTGGCTTTATTCGCTGCTTTTGGTGCCGCTTGCTGTGGTTCCGGCCTTCATCGGGCTGGCGGGGCCGGTCTATGCCGTGGTGTCCGTCGTTCTCGGAGCCATTTTCCTCTATCTGGCGTGGCAGGTCGGCAAGGTTACCGAGGGCCGAGAGGCCGACGCGGTGGCAAAGCGACTGTTCGGATTTTCCATCCTATACTTGTTCCTGCTGTTTGCGGTGATGCTCGGTGAGCATACCGTCTCGCGGCTAATGGCGTGAGGAACGTGTGGTGGAAGTCGTGATGGATGAGATGAACGATAGCGAGAAAGAACGCCAACGGCGCCAGCGCATGCGCTCGGTCGCTATAGCGCTGGCGCTCGTCGCGATGGTCGCGCTGTTCTATCTGGCGACGATCGTTCGCCTCGGCGGCAACGTCTTAAACAGGCCTATATAAGGACGCGATCGGGCGATGACGGGATCCCAAGAGCATCAGAACAGGACGCCGGCTGCGCCGCGGCACGGGACCGTCGCGCTGATCTGCACCGTGCTGGTGCTGGGAATGGCGGGCCTGTCGTTTGCCGCCGTCCCACTCTATCGGCTGTACTGTCAGGTGACGGGCTTCCAGGGCACGACGCAACGCGCCGACAAGCCGTCGGATGTCGTGCTGGACCGGGTCGTCAAGGTGCACTTCGATGCCAACGTCGCGGCGAACCTGCCGTGGAAGTTCGAGCCGGTGCAGTCCTCGCTCGATGTGAAGGTGGGTGAGAATACGCTCGCCTATTACCGGGCGACGAACACGTCGGACCGGGCGACTGTCGGCACAGCCGTTTTCAACGTCACGCCGGATTCAGCGGGGCCGCACTTCAGCAAGGTGCAGTGCTTCTGCTTCACCGAGCAGCGGCTCGAGCCCGGGCAGTCGGTCGAGATGCCAGTTTCGTTTTTCGTCGATCCAACCTTCGTCACGGACGAGGAAACGGCAAAGCTGCCGGAGTTGACGCTTTCCTATTCGTTCTATCCCGTCACGGCGCCGAAAGTGGATGGGCAAGCTTCCATCGGCGCTCAGGGTAAGGGCGGCTGAGAGACTGAATAAACGCCGCGCGTCGAGGGACCGGTCCTCAGGCGCGACGGCGAGGCGAATGCCGGCAAAGGCAGGCGCCTAAAAAGACTAAGGATCGGGAGCACCAACGGGGACTACGGGAGACACACGAAATGGCCGCCTCGCACGCCAAGCACCACGACTACCATCTAGTAAATCCAAGCCCATGGCCGCTCACGTCGTCGATTTCGGCGTTCGTCATGATGATCGGAGCGATCATCTGGATGCGCTCGCAGAACGACGGCGCGGGTGTGTTCGGACTGCAGGGCCCATGGGTATTCGCTGTCGGCTTCGCCTGCGTCGTTGCGAGCGCATTCTTCTGGTGGCGCGATGTGATCAGCGAGGGCAACCATGGCGATCACACGCCCGTCGTGCAGCTCCATTTCCGCTACGGCATGATCCTGTTCATCGCCTCTGAGGTGATGTTCTTCGTTGCCTGGTTCTGGGCCTACTTCGATGTCGCGCTGTTCCCCGCCAGTGTCCATGACCTGCTGAACACGACAGATGTGGTGGGCCAGATCACGCGCGACCAGCTCCTGGGCGGCGTATGGCCTCCTGTGCCTGCCGACGGCACCGGCCTGACGGTGCCGGCGAGCGGCGCTCCGACGCCGGGCGTGTTCCAGCACACGTTCGATCCTTGGGGCATCCCGCTGCTCAACACGCTGATCCTGCTCACCTCCGGTGTGACGGTGACGTGGGCTCATCATGCCCTGCTGAAGAACGACCGCCGCGGCCTGATCATGGGCCTCGTGCTGACGGTAATTCTGGGCGGCATCTTCACGTTCTTCCAGGCTTACGAGTACAAGCACGCGGCCTTCAGCTTCGCCGGCCACATCTACGGCTCGACGTTCTTCATGGCGACGGGCTTCCACGGCGCGCACGTCATCATCGGCACGATCTTCCTGCTGATCTGCCTCATCCGAGCGCTGCGCGGCGCGTTCACGCCGAAGCATCATTTCGGGTTCGAGGCTGCCGCCTGGTACTGGCATTTCGTCGACGTGGTCTGGCTGTTCTTGTTCGCCTCGATCTACGTCTGGGGTGCGGGTGCAAACCCGGGTGGCGCCGGCCACTAAGGGGCCGCGTCGTAACGTCCGACAATCGCCGGGGCGGCCTTGGGCCGCCCCGTGCTATTCTGGGCAGCGCTAAACAGCCACGGAGCACCGCGTGTCTGAAAAAATGCCGCCGGTTTCGCCATTCTACTCGGCTATCATGGCGCGGTGCCCACGCTGCGGCGGCGGCAGCCTGTTCAAGAATGTGCTGGAGCAGCGCAACCGCTGCCAGAAGTGCGGCCTCGACTACCGTTTCATCGACACGGGCGACGGACCGGCGATCTTCGGTATCTTCATCCTGGGATTTCTGGTTTGCGGCCTCGCGCTGTATGTAGAGTTTACCTACGAGCCGCCGGTTTGGGTGCACGTGGTGCTGTGGGGGCTCGGCACGCCGATCCTCGCGCTGGTGATCCTGCGCTTCCTGAAGGCGATGCTCATCGCGCTGCAGTATCGCAATAAGGCAGAGGAAGGCCGCTTCGAGCCATGACCGAGAATCTGCGCTGCAGTTTCGAACCTCAAACGGCGACCGTACTCACGTGCTGAGTACGCTGCGAGAGAAGCGGCTGATATGGCCCGGCATCGCGACCCTGCTCGGGGTCGCGTTCCTGATCGCGCTCGGCACCTGGCAGATGCAGAGGCTGGCCTGGAAACAGGGCCTCATGGGCTCGATCGCCGAGAGGGTACATGCCAAGCCGGTTGCGCTCGCCGTGGCCGAGGAGCGCGCTGCCGAGGGCGGCGACGTCGAATATACGCGCGTCGTGGCCGAGGGCGAATTGGTCAACGACCGCGAGATCCACCTCTATGCCCTCGACGAGAATGGCGGGCCGGGCTTTCACGTCATCACGCCCCTGAAGCTTGCCGACGGCAGCTTGGTGCTGGTCAACCGCGGGTTCGTGCCCAATGACCTGAAGGATCCGGCGCGGCGGTCTGCCGGTCAGCTTTCCGGGGCGGCGAGGGTCACCGGGTTGCTGCGGCACGGCGACCAGCAGGGCATGTTCATTCCGGCGAACGATGCGTCGCGGAACATCTGGTATTGGCGCGACACCACCGCCATGGCGACGGCCGCTGCGGGCCCTGGCGGGCCGCGCGTGCACTCATTCATCATCGACCAGGAGGCCGAACCTGCTCCGCCGGGTGGCTGGCCCAAGGGCGGCGTTACCCGGCTCACGCTGTCCAACCGGCATCTGGAATACGCCCTGACGTGGTATGGGCTCGCGGTCGCCCTCGTGGGAGTTTTCCTCGCCTTTGCCGTTTCGCGGTGGCAGCGGCCTAAGGGCGCAACCCGCGATTAGTCTCCGCGGCGCCGTACGGGTTAACCGCAACAAGGCTGTGCGGAGCGCCTTATGGCGCGGGTGTGCTTGCTTGTAGCCCCCCGACCACGGCACTAGTGTCGTTAATCCGCTCGCCAGGAGAATACCCCGCTTTGAAGTACATCTCGACCAGAGGTGAGGCCCCTCCGCTGGGTTTCGAGGACGTCGTTCTTGCGGGACTGGCCCGCGACGGAGGCCTCTACGTTCCGCAGTCCTGGCCGACGCTGACGCCGGAAACGATCGCGGCATTTGCGGGCAAGCCGTTCGCCGAGGTGGCGGCCGAGGTTATTCACCCGTTCACCGGCGGGGCCATGACACGCGAAGAGCTGCGGACGATGACGGACGCAGCTTATGCACGTTTCGAGCATCCCGCGGTGACGCCGCTGGTACAGGTCGGCACCAACCGCTGGGTGCTGGAGCTGTTCCACGGACCGACCCTGGCATTCAAGGACGTGGCGATGCAGTTGCTCGCCCGGCTCATGGACCGCGTGCTGTCGACGCGCAACGAGCGGGCGACGATCGTCGGGGCGACATCGGGTGACACTGGCGGGGCGGCAATCGAAGCCTTCCGCGGCTCGCCGCATGTCGATATCGCGATCCTTTTTCCGGAGGGGCGCGTCTCGGACGTGCAGCGCCGGATGATGACGACGCCGACCGAGCGCAACGTCCACGCCATTTCGGTGCGCGGCAACTTCGACGATTGCCAGGCGCTGGTGAAGGCGATGTTCAACGACCACAACTTCCGCGACCGGGTTTCATTGGCGGGCGTGAACTCGATCAACTGGGCCCGCATCGCGGGGCAGGTCACTTACTACTTCGTGGCTGCGGTGGCGCTCGGCGCGCCGTACCGACCGGTGTCGTTCGTCGTTCCGACCGGCAACTTCGGCGATATCTTCGCGGGCTACGTAGCCAAGCGCATGGGGCTGCCCATCGAGAGGCTTGTCATCGCCTCGAACGTGAATGACATCCTGCCGCGCACGCTGCACGGCGGCAGCTACGAGATGCGTGGCGTGGTTGCGACCACCTCGCCGTCGATGGACATCCAGATCTCTTCGAACTTCGAACGCTATCTGTTCGAGGCTTCAGGCCGCGATGCGCCGCTGATCCGCGCAAAGATGAGCGCCCTGAAGGAAACCGGCAGCTTCGACCTCGGGCCACTTGCCGAGGTGATGCGGCGCGAGTTTGCCGCCGCCGCCGCAAGCGAGCAGGACGTGGCCGAGGCGATCGTGCGGACGAAAGCACGCTGCGGATATCTCCTCGACCCGCATACCGCCTGCGCCATCGTCGCGGCGGAACGCGAATTGGGTGAAAACAGCCGCGTGCCGCAGATCGTGCTGTCGACCGCACATCCGGCCAAGTTCCCGGACTCCATGCAGGCGATCGCCGGCATCCGATCGCCGTTGCCGGAAAACCTTTCGGCGCTGATGACCGACGCGGAGCGTTTCACGACGATCGACAACGATATCGGTGTTGCGGAAGGGCACGTCGAAGAGCTGACCCGCGCCGTCGCGGAGCGCAGGACATGAGCATCAAGATTTCGACACTCGCCAACGGGCTGCGGATCGTCACCGACGACATGCGCCATCTGGAGACGGTCTCGCTGGGGCTCTGGGTCGGGACTGGGGCGCGACACGAGACGCCACGCGAGCACGGGATCTCGCACCTGCTCGAGCATATGGCCTTCAAGGGGACGCGGCAGCGCACGGCACAGCAGATCGCCGAGGAGATCGAGGAAGTCGGTGGCGAGCTGAACGCCGCGACCAGCATGGAAACCACCGCCTATTACGCGCGCGTTCTGAAGGGCGATGAGGGTGTCGCGCTGGGGCTCATAGCGGACATCCTGCAAAACTCGCTGTTTGGCAGGCCCGAACTCGAGGGTGAGCGCCAGGTCATCCTGCAGGAGATTGCAGCAACCCAGGATAGCCCGGACGACGTCGGCTACGATCTGCTGCACGACGCGGCCTTTCCGGAGCAGTCGTTGGGGCGGCCGATCCTTGGCACTCCGGAAAGCGTGTCGAGCTTCTCAGGGGCAGACCTGAAGCGGTTCTTAGGCCGCCACTACAGTCCTCAAAACATGGTGATTTCCGCCGCCGGCGCTATCCGCCACGAAAATCTCGTCCGCCACGCTGAAGCCCAATTCGGAGGGCTCAGTGAAACCAAGCGAACAACGAGGGAACGTCCGGCCAAATACGTTGGTGGTGTGCGCGTCTGCGAGAAGGCATTCGAGCAGAGCCACCTGCTGCTGGGCTTGCCCGGCCCGTCGTACAGGGACGACGCGTATATTACTGCTCAGGTGTTCTCCGGACTGTTCGGCGGAGGCATGTCGTCCCGGCTGTTTCAGGAGGTGCGCGAGAAGCGTGGCCTCTGCTACGCGATTTACTCAACGGCATGGGGTTTAGGTGACGCTGGATTGTTCGGCATTCACGCTGCGACGGGGGCGGGCCTGATGAGCCAGCTCATCGACGTCATCGGCGCCGAACTGAAGCGCGCGGCAGATGCGGTGCCCACGGCCGCGGAGTTGGGGCGTTCCAAGGCGCAGCTCAAGGCGGGATTGCTGATGAGCCTGGAAAGCTCGTCGGCGCGTGCCGAGCAGCTCGCACGCAATCTCCTGACGCACAACCGCGTGCTCGGCAACGAGGAACTGATGGAGAAGGTCGACGCCGTAACCGCAGAGGACGTGCGCGATTTCGCTGCCCAGCTTACTCAGGGTGGCGTTTCTGTTTCCGTGGTCGGCAGCGGCCGGCGCTCGCGCAAGTTCGCCGAGCGGGCTGCCGAGCTGGTCGGCAGCTAGCGTTTCGAGGGGCGGCGACCGATGGCATTCCTGCGATCCTCGTCCGGCCATGACGCCTCGCTCACGGTGCGCGGGCGCAACGTTTGGCTGCGCGCTCCTGCAATGACGGACTATCCGGCCTGGGCGGAGCTGCGTGCCATGAGCCGCGATTTCCTGACCCCCTGGGAGCCCCAATGGCAGCGCGACGAGCTTTCGCGCACCTCGTTCCGGCGCCGGGTTCGGCACTATCAGCGGGAATCGCGAGAGGATCTCGGGTACGCATTCCTCATCTATTCGGAATCCAGCGACCAGCTTATCGGTGGACTGACGCTGTCAAACATCCGGCGCGGGGTCACGCAGACGGGTGTACTGGGTTATTGGATCGGTAAACCGTTCGCCGGTCGGGGCTACATGACGCAATCGGTACGCGCCGCGGCAACATTTGCGTTCGATACGCTGCACCTGCACCGGATCGAGGCGGCTACGATGCCGGCCAACCTCCCGTCCATGCGGGTTCTGGAGAATAACGGCTTTCGGCGCGAAGGTTTCGCGCGCAAGCTGCTGAAGATCAACGGCGCCTGGGAAGATCACGTCCTGCACGCATTGCTGAACGGCGAAGAGCCGGGCAAAGCCGGTGCGGAGGCTTCATCCGCATGAGGGGATGGGAGCGAGGCCGAGCGGTAAGGCGGTGGCGCGGCATCGGCTTCGATGCCGGAGCGCTGCTGCTGTTTGCGCTCGTCGCGGTGCTGCTAGCGCTGCCGGAGCCGGCCTGGGCCCTGAAGCCGATCGTCATTGAGCCGGACCAGGATCGGGTCGAGGTTACGACGCTCGGCGAGTTTTACGATTCGCGTGGCGACAGCCTGCAAGTCGAGACCGCGGCTGCTGCCGACGGCATGACCGGCCGCATCTCGGTGACAGCGAAGACCCCGGGGACGAGCCCCAACTGGCTCGTGTTCGCGCTGACCAATCCGACCGACAAACCGGTCGAGCGCTGGCTGACGGGCGCGCGCTACAGCATCGTCGGGTCGGGAGCCGTCTGGCCCGATCTCGACGCACGGCGGATCGAGGCGGTGACGCCATCGATGGGTTTCGTACCCGAGCGCATCAAGAGCGATCGCGCCGACGTCTTCCGCATTACAATCGAGCCGGGGCAGACGGTGACATACGTTGTCGAGCTGTCGTCCGATCGGCTCGCGCGGCTCTACCTGTGGAAGCCGGTCGAGTACGAGCTCTACTCGCGTGACCGGCTGCTGACGAACGGCATTCTGATCGGCCTGACCGGCCTACTCGCCATCTTCCTGACGGCTATCTTCGCGGCCAATCACAAGGCGATTTTTCCCAGTGCGGCGCTCGTCGCGTGGTGCGTGCTCGCCTACCTGTGCGTGGACTTCGGCTTCTTCCACAAGCTGTTCCAGCTAAAGCCGGAGGACAACGCGGTCTATAGAGCCGCGGCGGAGTCCGCGGTCGCGGCGAGTATCGTCATATTCATATCCGTGTTCCTGCGCATCGCGTTCTGGCACGGCCTCATACGCATGCTGTTCACGGTGTGGATCATCGCGCAGCTCACGCTTGTTGCGGTGGCGGTGATCGATCCGAGGCTGGCGTCGACGTTCGCGCGCATGTCGTTCGTGATCATCGGCGCGGTGGGCGGGGCGTTCGCATTGTTCCTAGCCCTGCGGGGACAGGACCGCGCGCTGTCGTTGGTTCCGACGTGGATCCTGTTCCTGATCTGGATCTTCGGCGCGTCGATGGTGCTGACCGGAAAGCTGCAGGGCGATGCGGCCGTGCAAGGCCTCGTCTCGGGCCTGGTGCTAATCCTCATCCTTATCGGTTTCACGGTGACGCAGTTCGCGTTCCGCTCGCTCGAGCCGATGTTCGGCGCGGCGCCGAGCGAGCTGCAGTTGCGCGCGCTGGCGGTTGATGGCGCGGGATCGGCCGTGTGGGAATGGAACGCGCGGCGCGACGAGATCAAGGTCAGTCCTGGCATCGAGGCATCGCTCGGGCTCAATCCGGGCGAGCTGTGCACGAAGGTCGAAGACTTCTGCAAGCATCTGCATCCGGCGGATCGCGAGCGGTTCCGCATGATCCTGTGGTCGGTGCAGGAGCGCACGTGGGCGCGCATCAAGACTGAATTCCGGATGCGCCATTCAGACAACAGCTATCGCTGGCTGGAGCTGGAAGCGGCGAGCGTGCCCAATGCGGACGCGCGTTCCATGCGCTGCGTCGGCCTCGTGCGCGACGTCACCGATGCCAAGCGGGCGCACGAGCGGCTGCTGCACGATGCGGTGCACGACAGCCTGACGGGGCTTCCCAACCGCGAGCTGCTGCTTGATCGTCTAGGCGTCGCTGTCGGCCGCACGCAAAATGAGAGCGGCGTGCGCCCCAGCATCATTTTCATCGACATCGACAAGTTCAAGAGCGTGAACGTGTCGTTCGGGCTCGTGGTCGGCGACAGCCTGCTGCTGACCGTCGCGCGCCGTTTGCAAAGTCACCTGGGTCCGCAGGATACGCTGGCTCGCGTCGGGGGCGATCAGTTCGCCATCCTGCTGGTGTCGGAGCAGAGCCCGCAGGATCTTGCCGGACTTGCCGAGCGCGCGCGCAGGTCGCTGCGTACTCCGATCAAGATCGCGGGGCAGGAGATCGTGCTCACCGGCTCGATCGGCATCGCCGTCTATGACGGGCAGACGCCGACGCATCTGGACCTCTACAAGGAAGCCGAGATCGCTATGTACCGCGCCAAGCGCGGCGGTGCCGACCGGATCGAGATCTTCCGTCCGGAGATGCGCTCTGACCGCGATGACCGCGTCGCGCTCGAAAGCGATCTACGGAAGGCGCTGGCGAAAAATCAGATCAAGGTGCTGTACCAGCCGATCATCTACCTGCCGACCGAGGAGCTTGCAGGCTTCGAGGCGCTGGTACGGTGGGAGCATCCCAAGCGCGGGCTGATGAGCCCGGTCGAGTTCATCCCTATCGCTGAGCAGTCGGACCTCATCGTGCGCCTTGGCTCGCACGTATTGTTGCGTGCCGCGCACGAGGCCGCACGCTGGCAGCGTGAGCTGCCGCGCGAGGAGCGGCCGCTGTTCGTGTCGGTCAACATTTCGAGCCGGCAGATCTTCCGGCAGAACCTGATCCAGGAGATCCGGCATATCCTTGGCCGCAATATCGTGCCGAAGGGATCGCTGAAGCTCGAGATCACCGAAAGCCTGGTGATGGAGAATCCGGAACAGGCGACGGAGATCCTAGAGTGGCTGCGTGGCGCCGGCGCGGAGCTGGCGCTCGACGACTTCGGCACGGGCTACTCGTCGCTCGCATACCTGCAACGCTTTCCGTTCGACACGATCAAGGTGGATCGCGCACTGGTGCAGGCGCACGGCGAAAGCGGCGGAGCGGGGTCGGCGATCATGCGCTCGATCGTGGCGCTGGCGCACGAACTCGGAAAGAGCGTGGTGGCCGAGGGCGTCGAGACCGCGGAGGACGTCGCGTTCCTGCGCTCGATCAACTGCCAATACGCGCAGGGCTTCTACTACGGCGAGCCGATGTCGGATCGCGACGTATTGCAGCTTCTGAAGATGGTGCGGACGGCCGAACACAAGCTGCGTCCGCGCGGCCTGTTCCGACCAGGCAAGGCGAAGACGAAGCCGCGTGGGAAGAAGTCGAATGGTGCGACGGCTCCCGCGATTGCTGCCAGTGCCGCACATGATGAAGCCCCCGCGCATGCCAATGTGCGGCCGCCGTCGGTTCCGGCGGTTATCGCCAACGGTGCTGCGCGAACGCGGCCGCGCTCGTCGGTGCTGGGCCGGATGACGCCGCCGCCCGCGGTCCCTGCCGATGTTCACGGGATGCACGAGGGTGCCGCGGGCATGCAGCCGCAGCACGACGATGGCATGATGGACGACTTCGCGCCGCCGGCCGCCATGACCATGCCGCCGCTCCCGGCCGCCCACCATGGGCAGGACGTCGTGCCGCCGGCGCAGTACGGCGCACCGCCTCAGTTCGATTTCGACCCGGGGCCGCCCGACGTTGCGATGGCTCCGCCGCCCATGCACTTTGATCAGTTCAGCCCGCCTCCGGTCGACCAGCACGCGATGCCGCCCGCTGTGCATCAGCAGGCGTTCGGCAATGGCGGGATGCCGTACGATGCCTTCTCGGATGCGCCGATGATGGAGCAGTCGCATATGGCGCCGCCTCCGGGCATGCCGTTGCCGTTCGACCAAATGGGCGAGCAAAATCCGCTCGTTGCAGCGATGTCGGAAGAGCCCCCGCCGCATGCGCCGGCGCCGATCCATCAGCCGCAGCAGGCGATGGCGGTACCTCGGCCAGTGCAGGCGCCCTTGCGCGCGCCACAGGCTCAACCGCAACCGATGCCCCAGCACCATGTTCCGGCCGCGCCGGTGAACGGCTCGACCAATGGCGCCAAGGCGGGACCGGCAAAGACGGCGCCGGACTTTTCAGGTCTGCCGCCGGCCATGGCCGAGAGCCTCGCCAAGCTTGCGGGATTGCCGTGGCCGCCGCGTCCCGAGAACGGACAACGCGAGCTTGAGCAGCAGGGCGCGGGCGCAGGGCCGGTCAAGCCGCGTCACGAAGGCTGATTTCGAACGAGCGCTGAGCTGAACGCAGAAATGCATCCTCTCACCACCGTGGAGCGGCCTGCATGCGCGCAGCAACCGTCAATGTCAGGCGTGGCCGGAAGCGTTGACCAGATGTGAGGGATCGATGCCGATCTTCGCCAGGGCTCGCGCGTATTTGCTCTCGAGATTGGGGTCGAAGATGATGTCCGGGTCGGCGGGGCAGTTGAGCCAGCCGTTGGCCTGTATCTCGCTTTCGAGCTGGCCAGGCGACCAGCCGGCGTAGCCCAGTGCGAGGAGGGCGCGATTGGGGCCGTGGCCTTCCGCGATCGCTTTCAAGATGTCGATCGTTGCGGTGAGGCAAACGCCGTCCTCGATCGGCAAGGTCGAGTCGTCGGCGAAATAATCGGAGCTGTGCAGGACGAAGCCGCGTCCGGTTTCCACCGGTCCGCCAACGTGGATGGACAGGTTGCTGCCGCCGAGGATGCCGGTTTCGTCATCCGGCGAGACGATGCCGAGACGCTCGAGTAGATCGGGAAAGGATATGTGCGAGGCGCGTTGGTTGATGATGAGTCCCATGGCGCCGTCCTCGGAGTGGGCGCAAAGGTAAATGACCGAGCGCGCAAAGCGCTGGTCGGACATCACCGGCATGGCAACGAGAAGCTGACCGTCGAGGTAGCCTTCCGCGGACGCGCGGTCGAGTTCGGGGCGAGCGATCTTCATAGGGGCAGATTATCGCGCCCGGGGGCATCGTGTGAAGCCGTCAATTGGCCCAATGTCATTTGCATAAGCCTGCTTAAGGGGCGGTTCAGCTATTTTGTCCGTACAGCGTCGTTTGCGGGCGATCGGCAAGGCGCTACAACGCTCGTCAAACCGAACCGACGTCAAAACGTTCCGGCAGGAAACAAAAAGCATGCCCAAGCATCTGGGAACTTCTGTGGCGGCGTTGGCCGGGCTCGGGATGCTTATTTCCTGCATCGGCACCGCGATTGGCGAAGAGGTCGCTTCCGCCTGGGTCGAGGGGCACAACTCCCGGGCGCGCCTCGTCGGGGGCGCAGGCATGGCGGGTATCGAACTGCAGTTGCCTGAGGGTTGGAAGACCTATTGGCGCACGCCGGGCGATGCAGGTGGGGTCCCGCCCTCGTTCGATTGGTCGGGGTCATCGAACCTCGAAAGCGCGCAGGTGTTTTATCCGGCGCCGAAGCGTTTCACCGACCAGTCGGGTGACACGGTCGGTTACAAGGGGGATGTGACGTTCCCGGTGCGGCTGAAGCCGAAGGACCCGGCAAAGCCGATCGATGTGAGTGTCACCGTCGATTATGGGGTCTGCAAGGACATCTGCATTCCCGCGGAAGCCAAGCTCACACTGTCGGTGCCCCCGGGCGCCGCGATGCCGGAAGATCTGGTGGAGGCGATGGCGAAGGTTCCAGCGCCGCCGCAGGCGCGACGCGAGAGCGACCCAGTGCTGAAGAAGACCGTTGCCGAACTGTCGGCGCCGAAACCGAAGCTGGTCATCGAGGCGGAGTTTCCGGCGGGGACGGAGCACGCCGACGCGTTCGTGGAAGGACCGGACGGACTGTATGTTCCACTGCCCAAGAAGGTTGCGGACGACGGCAAAGGCGCGGTGACTTTCGAAGTCGATCTCAGTAGCGATGTCGATATCGCGGCACTGAAGGGAAAGCCGCTGACGGTGACGATCGTCTCCGACAAGGGACAGTCTGAGGAAACGTTCCCGCTGCAGTGAAGTGAGCGTAGCGGAAGAAACATTCAACGAGGCAAAAGATGACGATCAATGTGGGCGACAAGCTTCCCGACAGCAGCTTCACGGTGATGACGGCGGATGGTCCGGCAAAGAAATCGACGAGTGAGATCTTTGCCGGGAAGAAGGTCGCTCTTTTCGCGGTGCCGGGCGCATTCACGCCGACGTGCCAGCAGCAACATGTTCCGGGCTTCGTTGACCGGGTGGACGAATTGCGCGGCAAGGGCATCGATGTCATCGCCTGCACGGCGGTCAATGACGTGTTCGTGCTGACGGAGTTCGCCAAGGCCACCGGAGCGGAAGGCAAGATCCTGATGCTCGCCGACGGTAGCGGAGACTTCGCCAAGGCGGTTGGCCTCGATATCGATCTCGGCCCGTTCGGGCTGGGGCTGCGGTCGAAGCGCTATTCGATGCTGGTCCAGGACGGCGTCGTTAAGGCGCTCAACGTCGAGGACATTCCTCCAAACCACGACAAGTCCAGCGCGGCGACGCTCTGCTCCATCATCGATCACACGCTCTAAGCTTCTGAGATCGGCGGGGCGACGTTCAAGCCTATTTGGCGCCCATGTTCCGTTTGGGCTTGAACTCTTCCATACCGAGGCGCGCCAATTCGTCGGCACGCTCGTTCTCGGCGTGTCCAGCGTGTCCCTTGACCCATCGCCAGTCGATCTCGTGGACGCGCCTCGCCTCGTCCAGGCGCTGCCATAGCTCGGCATTCTTCACCGGCTTCTTGTCGGCGGTCTTCCAGCCGTTCTTCTTCCAGCCGTGGATCCACTGCGTGATGCCCTTCATCACGTACTGGCTGTCGGTGTGGAGTTCGACGCGACTTGGCTTCTTGAGTGCGTCGAGGGCGGCTATGGCCGCCATAAGCTCCATGCGGTTGTTGGTCGTGACGGGCTCGCCGCCGAATATCTCCTTGCAGGTGTCGCGATAGGTCAGGATCGCACCCCAACCGCCGGGGCCCGGGTTACCCGAGCACGCGCCGTCCGTGTAGATGATGATGGGCGGGCGGTCGGTCATGGCGAAGATCCGTTCAGTCCGTATTCGGCGATGGAGCGAATGCCCTGGTGGAAGCGCAGGCGGCGCACATACTCAACGGGATTTTTCGGGCTGACGAGCGCGTCTTTCGGCGTGTTGAGCCAGTCGTAAGCCCGCGTCAGCAGGAAGCGCATCGCAGCGCCGCGCGCAAGGGTCGGCATGGCGTTGCGCTCTACTGGAGTGAGCTTACGCACTTCCTCGTAGCCGCGTAGCAGAGCGCGCCCCTTGGTGATGTTGAACGACAGGTCCTTCTCGAAGCACCAGGCGTTGAGGCAGACGGCGAGGTCGTAGGCGAGATAATCGTTGCAGGCGAAATAGAAGTCGATGAGGCCGCTGAGCTCGTCATCGATGAAGAACACGTTGTCGGGGAAGAGATCTGCGTGGATCACTCCAGCGGGGAGGTCGCGCGGCCAAGCAGCATCGAGGTGGGCCAACTCCTGCGTGATGAGCGGCGCCAGATCGGGCGCAATCTCGGAGGCCCGGTCGGCAAAACGCTCATAGAGCGGGCGCCAGCCGGACAGGCCCAGGGCGTTGGCGCGGCGAAGCTCGAAGCCTTCGCCGCCGAGGTGCATTTGGGCCAGCGCGCGGCCGACGGCGGCGCAGTGCTCAGCGGTGGGACGACGAACCCAAAAGCCTTCGAGGAATGTGACGAGCGCAGCCGGGCGACCCGAGAGCGTGCTCAGAGCATTGCCTTGAGCGTTGCGCACGGGCGTAGGGCAGGTGACGCCGTGCGCGGCCAGGTGCTCCATGAGACCGAGGTAAAACGGCAGGTCGGCGACCTCGACGCGTTTCTCGTAGAGCGTGAGGATGAACGGTCCCGTTGAGGTGTGCACGATATAGTTCGTGTTCTCGACGCCCTCGGCGATGCCCTTGAACGACAGGAGCTGGCCGAGGCCGTAGCTGGTGATGAAGCTGGCCAGCTCTTCGTCGCTGACTTCGGTATAGACGGCCATTGGCTCGCGATCGATTGGGGGAGGATCAGGCGGCGGGAGCGGGACGCAGCTCCCGAGGGACATTGAACGCGATTCGTTCGAGTGCGGTCGTCACTGTCTCGAGCTTGACGTCGAAACGCTCGCGGAAGGCTTCGATCACCTCCTCAACCAATGTTTCGGGGGCTGAGGCACCGGCAGTGATGCCTACGCTTCCAACTCCGGACAGTTCAGGCCAGGGAATGCTCGCAGCGCCTTCGATGAGGTGCGACTTGGGGCAACCCGCCCGCTGAGCGACCTCAACCAGGCGCAGCGAATTGGAGCTTTGCGGGCTGCCGACAACGAGAAGGCAGTCGACTTTAGGGGCGATCTCCTTCACCGCGGCCTGCCGATTGGTGGTCGCGTAGCAGATGTCCTCCTTGTGCGGCCCGACGATGTTCGGAAAGCGGCGGCGCAGGATGGCGACGATCGATGCGGTGTCGTCGACGGATAAGGTGGTCTGAGTGACAAACGCCAGTTTCTCAGGGGTCGCCGGCATGATTTGCTCGGCGTCTGCGGCGGTTTCGATCAGGGTTACCGCGCCGGCCGGGAGCTGGCCCATGGTGCCTACGACCTCGGGGTGGCCCGCGTGGCCGATCAGCAGGATTTCGAGGCCTTCGTCGTAGTGGCGGCCGGCCTCGTTGTGGACTTTGGACACGAGCGGGCAGGTGGCGTCGAGGACGAAAAGATTACGCAGCTTGGCGGCCGCGGGCACCGACTTGGCCACGCCATGTGCCGAAAAGATCACTGGCTGGTCGGTCTCTGGTATGTCGCCCAACTCCTCCACAAAAACGGCACCTTTGGCCCTCAGGGAATCGACGACAAATCGATTGTGCACGATCTCATGGCGCACGTAGACGGGGGCTCCGAATTTGGCCAAAGCCAGTTCGACAATCTGGATGGCCCGGTCTACTCCGGCGCAGAATCCGCGCGGGGCGGCCAAAAATATGGTGAGCGGCGGCCGGGACCGTGGCGGCGCTATTTCGGGGAGAGCGGACATCGCTTTCTCTGTCTACCCAAGTGCTTCCAGTTGCAAGGCGCTTGGTTGGGTTAGTCGGGGGTGGTAGGCTTTGAGCCGAGACAATACAGGAAGCCTCCGCCGCCGGCCTAGGGGTTTGGTACCCTACGGCAGCAGAGAGGCCATCGAGGGGTCGAGCCGGGGCAGGATGGGGCAGTCCGCAACCAGAGTTGCGCGCGCGGTCGTTCGCCTGTGTGCGTGCGGGCTATTAACCGTGACCGTCTCGGGTTGCGGCATTTCATCCCTCACGTCAGGTCTCGGAGGCGGAATATTCGGCAGCTCGTCGAGCCAGCCGGCGCCGGCTCCAGGGGTCAGCGAGGAGCAGCTTCTGTCTGCGGCCAAGCAGGACGTCGGCGGCAGCACTCCGGTGGGCGAAGTGGCACACGGGTGTCCGCGTCTCACCATCTCCCCCCATGGCGGGCACCTGACCATCTACGAGGCCGGTCGTGCCGGCGATGGCCTTGCGATCATGCACCGCGGCGAGATCACCAAGACAGCGCGTGAGTGCCAGATCGAGCCAGGGCGCGTGACCGTGCGCTATGGGTTCTCCGGCCGTGTCCTGCTCGGACCGCGTGGTCATGCGGGAACCGTCAAGCTGCCGATCAACGTCTCGGTGACCGACGCGAAGCGCGCGAAAGTGTCGGGTGATACCGTGAGCGTCGATGCCACCGTCGCCGTCGACAACCCCATCGCCTATTTCTCGACCGTGCGAACGATCACCTTCGACATTCCTGAAGGGACGCGGCCCGGCGAGTTCGAGGTGTTCGTCGGTTTCGATCAGAACGCCCAAGGCGCGGGTTAGGTCAGGCGTAGACCCTCCGCACACTGTCGGTTGAGCGGGCCAGAAATGATCGGCCCGCTCATGGATGACGCCGTCGCTGCAGGATCGAACAGTTATTCAGCGATGAGCGCTGCGACGCCGAGTGCTGCCACGGCTACGGCGGCAGGCTTGGCGATAAGGGCGCTGACTGCCCTCACCTCCGGCCGTATGCCCAGCACGAAGGCCTTCGCAGCCGGGCGTGCATGACGGCGAACCTCCGCCACGCCGCGGCCGAGCGGGGTCAGCGGCACAACGTAGTCCTCGACGTCAACCGAGGTGTCGGGCGTGCGAGTCAGCTGCAGCTTGTAGTCATCGCTCGGGGCCATCAGGTCGAAGCGGTCGGCACCGGCCTCAAAGGTCCATTGGATGGTGTTTCGCAACTGCTCCTGGCCGACGCCAAAACGTGCGAACTCGGGATCGAACGCGCCGAGATAGCTGGTGTATGTTCCGCCCACGAGGTAGCCCAGCTCGATGGCGACTGGCTGTCCGCCTGCGCGGAGTACGGACGTTGCTGCGCACGCAAGCTGAGCGCTGTTGCGTAGTGCCTGGAGCCACGGCCCGTCATCGAACACCGGGCTTTTGAGGCCCTGGCCAGCGAGCCACGCGCGCTTCCAGGCGATTGCCTGATCCACCAGAGGCAGGGCATCCGATCCGGTAATCACAGAGAAGTCCGCGGAACCGTGTGCATCGACGAGCTGTGCGCGCCTGCGGCGGCGGCTGCGGCGGGTCGTGCTCGAGAAGGAGGCTTCGTACGCCTCGAAGCTGCCGAAGGCCTCCAGGTCGATATACGGCGCCGACGTTGAGGCGTTCTGCGAGAGCCCTTGGCCATCGAGGGCGCCGGCAAGGCCGCCATCGTCGCGGACCCGACGCAGGAGGATGAGATCGATGCCGAAGCGGCTCCGGAGCAGGCGGCCGATGGCGCCGAACTCCAGCGGGCTCAGCGGGGGGCCAATGACGTCGCTGTATTGTCCCAGGGGTGCGCTGAGCGACTGAGCCGTGCGCATGCCGTAGGTGCGGGTCGCGCGGAGCGGAAGCATCGTTCTGGGACGGCCGTCCGCGTCGCGTGTGAGTGCGAGGAGCGGCTCCGATCCGGTGGCCTCGGCAGCCGTGCCAGCGATCAGGAGCAGCGAATACTGCTCGAAGACGCCCGGCGTGCCGAAGCGGCCGGCGATATCGCGCCATTCCGCTTCGAGCTGCGAGATGGCTTCGCGACCGGCGATGATCTCGACTTTCGGGGCGCGGACTTTGGAGGGCACGGCCTTCTCCCGTTACGGCTGAAGCTGGCGGATACACAAATGAGACCAGCAGAGGTTATTGAACGGTGTCTGCAAGGGGCGTGCCGGGGGATGCGGGAGGATAGGGCCCAATCCAAGCGGCGCTGGCTGGCGGTGCGGTGGACCCGTTACGGGCCCGATGTACCGGCCTGGGTCACATCCGCAGGGGCACCAAAATCAAAAAAGGGCGCCCCGATCGAAGCCGGGGCGCCCTTGGTAATTCCTAACGACCTAACCGGCTGCTCAGTTGAGCTTGCCAGCCATATCCTTGATCCCCTGCTCGACGAGACCGGCAGCGGTGGACACCTCGGAGGCCTTCGACTTGAGGATTCGCTCGGCGGCGGCGATGGCGCTGTCGACTGCCGAGGCACGCACCTCGGTCAGGGCCTGGGCCTCGGCGCGAGCGATCTTCTCCTCGGCGGCCTTGGTGCGGCGCTCGACCGATTCCGTCAGAGCCTTGCGGGTCTGCTCGGTCAGGGCTTCGGCCTCACGCCTGGCCTGGTCGAGGATTTCCTTGGCCTCGTTCTCGGCTTCTCGGCTCTTGCGCTTGTAGTCGTTGAGCAGGCTCTGGGCCTCGTCGCGCAGGCGACGGGCCTCGTCAAGCTCGCGACGGATGGCATCGGCGCGCGCGTCGAGTGCCTTTCCCACGGTTGCCGGGACTTTGTAGTAGAGGATGAGACCGACGAACGCGAAGAACGCGATCATCACCCAGAACGTCGGATCGGCCAGATCAAAGTGCATTGGCGTTCTCACTCGGCTGCGGGCTGCATCGCCTTCTTGACCTCGGCGGGACTGACGTCCGCGCCCAGGAGCTTGCCAACCACGGCGCTGGCCGTCTCGGCGGCGATGTCATCGACGCTCGAAAGGGCCTTGGACTTGGTGGCGGAGATGCGCGCCTCGGCGTCGACCAGCTTGGCTGCCAGCTCACTCTCGATGCGAGCACGCTCCTTCTCGGTGTCGGCGGTCAGGCGGTCGCGCACTTCCTTGGCCATGGAGGAGGCCTTCTGGCGGGCGTCGCTCAGGGCCTTCTCGTAGGCGGCAAGCGCGGCATCCGTATCGGCCTTGAAACGCCCGGCCGCATCGAGATCGCGCTGGACGCGATCGCGACGCTCTTCGAGCACTTCACCGATACGCGGGAGCGTGACGCGCGAGAGCACGAGGTAAAGCAGGACAAAAGTGAGCGCCAGCCAGGCGAGCTGCGGGGCAAAGTTGGCCGGATTGAGCTGCGGCAGACCTCCCGCCTCTTCGCCGTGCGCAGCCGCGGCAGCAGCCACGACCAACGCTGAGATAGCTGCGATCATTTTGTCCTCCTCGCTGGATCGCGTGTCTACCGGATCAGGCGAACAGGATCATCAGCGCGATGAGCAGGCCGAACAGGCCGGTCGCTTCGCAAAGGGCGAAGCCGATCAGCAGGTTGGTGAACTGACCAGGAGCAGCCGACGGGTTGCGGAGAGCGCCGGAGAGATAGTTGGCGAAGATGTTGCCGATGCCGATACCGGCGCCGATGAGTGCGAAGCAGGCGAGGCCGGCACCGATGAACTTTGCTGCCTGAGGATCCATAGTGGTCGTCTCCATTCGGGTTTTGGTTTTGAATTCTAAGGTTCGTTACGATGAAATCCGGACTACGAAACTCGAAGCCCGTCCTTCATAGCGCTCAGTGATGGTGCATGTTCACCGCATCGTTGAGGTAGATGCAGGTGAGCACCGTGAAGATGAATGCCTGGAGGAAGGCGACGACCAGCTCGAGACCGGTGAAGCCGACGAGGAACACCAGGGGAGCCCAGCCGCCAAGAAGGCCGAGGCCGACGACGAAGCCAGCGAAGACCTTCAGCATCGCGTGGCCGGCCATCATGTTGGCGAACAGACGCACCGAGTGGCTGATGGGGCGGATCAGATAGGAGATCACCTCGATCACCACGATAATCGGCAGCAGCCAGAAGGGCACGCCCTCAGGTACGAAGAGCTTCAGGAAGCCGACGCCGTGGTTGATGAAGCCGATCGCGGTGATGATCAACCAGACCATGGCGGCGAGGGCGAAGGTGACGATGATGTGGCTCGTGACGGTGAACGAGTAGGGCAGCAGGCCCAGCAGGTTCAGCACGAGGATGAACATGAAAATCGTAAAGACCCAGGGGAAGTACTTCATCCCCTTCTCGCCGACGATGTCGCGCACCATGTTGGCGATGAATTCGTAGCTCAGCTCGGCGATGGACTGCAGGCGGCCCGGAACGAGGGCGCGGCGGTTCATGGCGACGAGATAGAAAAGAGGGATGACCGCGAGCGCGAGCACCATGAAAAGCGAAGCGTTGGTGAACGAGACGTCGTAGCCAAACAGCTCCATCGGGATGAGCCGCTTGATCTCGAACTGTTGCATGGGGCCATGAGCCGCTCCATGCGCGCCTTCTGCAGCCAAAGGTCCGCTCCCCTACCTGTCGTCGTCCTCGTCGTCCTCAATTACGGACGGCGATGCAAGCTGTTTTGCTTGCTGCTTGCGTTGCTCTTCCTGCGCCGACCGGATCACGTTCGTCACGCCGGCTGCGAAGCCGAGAATGACGAACAGGACCATCAGCCAAGGCCCCGTGCCGAGTTGGCGGTCGATCGCCCACCCAATGAAACCGCCAATACCGACGCCGACCAGCAGCTCAGCACCGAAACGGAATGCCTTCCCAAAGGCGGCTCCGTCTACTCGGCCGGCTGGCGAACGACTTGCCGGCTCGCGCTGGGTTTTCACCGCATCGAGCCGCTTGCCGATCGCCTCTGATCGCTGTCTGAAAGCCTCACGCTCCTCGGGGCTAATCTCACCATGCCCCGGGGGCTCGTTATTCCCTGCGGACGACATGGTTTCAACCGGCCCAGCTGCGCTTTTCGAGGCTTACGAATACGGCAGGTTTCATCAACGGCGCGCACCATAGTGACGGCCCCGGGGGGTGTCAAGAAAGGGCCGGAAACATTGAGGGTACGGCTAATCCGCGCAGCTTTTTAAAGCCCCGCCGACTAGCTTTTGTGGCGCTTGCGCAGCCGGAACACGGCCTTTTCGCCAAGAAGGTTCTGCAACGACAGCGAGCGGCGGATCGGCAGGCGCTGGCCTGAGATGTTGAAGGCGACGGCTTCCTCGACCTCTGCATCCACCAGCTCGGCGAGGTCGACGAAGTCCTTAATGGTGCAGAGGTGGCTGTTGGGACTGTCGTACCAGGTGTCGGGGAGATTTTCGGTCTGCGGCATGCGGCCGGTGAGAAGAAGATCGGCTCTGATCCGCCAATGTCCGAAGTTGGGGAACGAGACGATCGCCCGGCGACCGATGCGCAGAAGGTTCTCCAGGACCAATCGCGGGTGACGGGTGGCCTGGATCGTGAGGCTCAGGATCGCGTAGTCGAAGGCCTGATCGGGATAATCGTCCAGATCGCGGTCGGCATCGCCTTGGATGACCGACAGGCCGCGCATCACGCAGGCATTCACGCGCTCGCGCGACAGCTCCACACCGCGTCCATCCGTATTCTTGGTTTCGGCCAGGAGCTGAAGCAGGGCGCCGTCGCCGCAGCCGACATCGAGCGCTCGCGAATCCGGCTCGACCATCTCCGCGATGAGGAGGTGGTCGCCGCGGTGGGGCCCGGAAACGGGGAGGTTCGGTTTCAGCATGCCACTACACTTTCAAGCCGCGCTTGACGCCGGCAGCACTCAAGAACCCACGCACCGTCGCGAAGAACTCGGGCTCCTCCAGCAGGAATGCGTCGTGGCCCTTGTTGCTGTCGATCTCGACGAACGAGACGTTGGCGGCGACGGCATTGAGGGCATGCACGATCTCGCGGCTCTCGCGGGTCGGGTAGAGCCAGTCGGAGGTAAAGGAGACGACGCAAAAGCGGGTCTTGGTGCCCCGGAAGGCGTTGGCCAGCACGTCGCCGCGCTCGCTGGCGAGGTCGAAATAGTCCATGGCGCGCGTGATGTAGAGGTAGCTGTTGGCGTCGAAGCGGTCGACGAAGGTCGAGCCCTGGTGACGCAAATAGCTTTCGACTTGGAAGTCGGCGCTGAAGGAGAAGGTGACCTTGGCGCGTTCCTGCAGGTTGCGTCCGAACTTGCGGTGCAGCGCGTCCTCGGACAGGTAGGTGATGTGCGCGGCCATGCGCGCCACGGACAGTCCGTTGCGCGGGACCTTGTTGAACGAGTGATAGTCGCCGCCGCACCAGTCGGGATCTGCCATGACGGCTTGGCGGCCGACCTCGTGGAAGGCGATATTTTGCGGGGAATGGCCCGCGGCAGTGGCGATCGGGACGGCCGAGAAGACGCGCTGGGAGTGGCTTGCGGCCCATTCGAGCACCTGCATGCCGCCCATCGAGCCGCCGATGACGCAAAAGAGCTGGTCAATGCCGAGGTGGTCGATCAGGCGTACCTGCGCATTCACCATGTCGCCGATGGTGATCACGGGGAAGCTCAGCCCGTAAGGCTTGCCGGTTTTCGGATCGATGGAGGCTGGGCCGGTCGAGCCCATGCAGCCGCCTAAGATGTTCGAGCAGATGACGAAGAAGCGATTTGTGTCGATGGGCTTGCCGGGCCCGATGAGCGTCGTCCACCAGCCGGGTTTCTTGGTGACCGGGTGCTGGGACGCGGCGTACTGGTCGGCGGTCAGGGCATGGCAGACGAGAATGGCGTTCGACTTGTCGGCATTGAGCTCGCCGTACGTCTCATAGGCGATGGAGATCGGTGCAAGAAGCTGGTCGCAGGAAAGGCGCAGCGGCTCGGTCGCGGGAAGACGCAGCAGTTTGCTCGAAGGCGCATTAGCCTCGATCAGCCGGGGGCTTTGGACCTCGCCGGTCTCGCTGTTCTCCATGGTCGGATGCACTGGCATCGCGGATGCGCGCTCCTTGGCCCCACGCATCGCGCGGAGCAAACAGAAAACCCGGCCGGATTGCAGGCCTCTAAGGCCGCTCATCCATAAACCGGGTGCGCGCGGCCCTTTTTAGCGACTTATTTAACGTGGTTGCAAGCCGGCCGGCCAAATCACCACGAGTTCCAACACCGGCAATATCGGTATGGCCGCGGCGGCGTCAAGTGTGGCCGAACTAGGTGGCCTAACTATCGAGACGTAAAGTGCCGGATCACCGCGAGAAGATCGTCCATGCTGCCGTCGAGGCCTTGAGTAGGAATGGCCAAGCTTCCTCGGCCGCTCGCCACGGGTGACGTTCGAGCAAATCTAGCCATTTTCGTCATCTCAAGGGTAGCGGCGAAACTTGGATCTAGGTCGACCATCAGTAAGCTCTGGCGATGGACGTTTCGGACCGAGAGGCCTCTGATCGATCGCCAAGGCAGAATTGTTTCGCTGATCCTCTTATCCAGGATGCCATCGCGGCTGATCGTCAACACGTTAGGGTCGCCGAATGTCTTGATAAGCAACCCGACTGAGGCGAACGCGAACAGTGGCGCTCCTGCCAGAAAAGCGAATTCGGGGAGGCTTCCAGGTTTGGCTAGGCCATTCCAATAGGCCCACCCAAAGAAACCGGCCAATATGCAGCTCAGCAGCGAATACGCTGCGAGCTTCGCGCGTGAATAAGCGAATATAACGCCGTTAGCATCCCAACGCATGGTCCCCCCATTGGCGCGACGCTGAGGATAGCCTGCGCGCCGATGGGGCTCTAGCCGGCATTTGCTATGCTTGCTGCCCGAAGTGGGGAGCGGCTTGAGGGCTCAGGCCTTTGCGTTCCAGTGCAGGCCTCTGTATCACTTGCCGCGCCTTACGCGCTCGACGTTTACGCATCCGGACTGACCCAATGACCATCGCCGTTCCCCGGCCCAAGGCCGGCATTCTCGACATCGATCCTTACGTGCCCGGCGAAAGCAAGCTGCCGGCGGGCCTGAAGCCGATCAAGCTGTCATCCAACGAGACGCCGCTTGGCCCCAGCTCCAAGGCGCTCGACGCCGTTCGAGAGGTCATAGGTGAACTGGAGCGGTATCCGGATGGCGCCGCCGCGCATCTGCGCGGGGCGATCGCGGGCCGGTACGGTCTCAACCCGGCTCGGATCATCTGCGGGGCGGGCTCCGACGAGCTGCTGACCATGCTGGCGCATGCTTATCTCGGTCCGGGCGACGAGGCCATCTTCACCGAGCATGGCTTCCTGCTCTATCGCATCATCGTGCTGGCCAACGGCGCGACGCCCGTGGTTGCGCCGGAACGCAACTACCAGACGGACATCTCGGAGATTCTGAAGCGGGTCACCGACCGCACACGGATGGTGTTCCTCGCCAACCCGAACAATCCGACGGGCACGTACATCTCATTCGACGAGGTGCGTTCGCTGCGGGCGCAGCTGCCGTCGAACGTGCTGCTGGTGCTCGACGCCGCTTACGCCGAGTACGTGCGCCGTAACGATTACGAAGCCGGCATCGAGCTGGTTGCCACGACGCCGAACACGGTGATGACGCGCACATTCTCGAAGATCCACGGACTTGCCGGACTTCGGCTCGGCTGGGCGTACTGCCCGGAGGAAGTAGCGGACGTGCTCAATCGAATCCGCGGGCCGTTCAACGTTTCGGTGCCGGCGATGGTAGCGGGCGCAGCGGCCATTGCCGACAAGGCGCACGAGGAGGCGTCGGCCGTGCACAATGAGCGCTGGCTGCCTTGGCTCAGCGACGAGATCGAGAAGCTGGGGCTGAAGGTGACGCCGAGCGTCGCAAACTTCATCCTCGTGCATTTCGGCAAGGACGCGGCCAAGTCGGCGGATGCTGCCGACAAGTTCCTCAAGCAGCGTGCCATCATCGTGCGCAAGGTCGCCGCGTATGGGCTCCCCGATTGCCTGCGCATCACCATCGGAACCGAGGCGGACAATCGCGCGGTGGCGGCGGCGCTGGCCGATTTCATCGGGGGACGGCCGGCATGACGAAGCCGATGTTCGAACGGGTGGCGCTGATCGGCATCGGCCTGATCGGCTCGTCGATCAGTCATGCGGCGCGCCGCAAGGGGCTCGCCGGCGAGCTAGTCGGCAGTGCGCGGACAAAGGCGACCGTCGATACCGCCGTGAAGCTCGGTCTGATCAGCAAGGGCTATGCAAACGCGGCCGAGGCGGTTGCGGGTGCCGATCTCGTCATTCTAAGCGTGCCGGTCGGCGCGTGCGGAGCGATCACGGCGGAGATTGCCCCGCATCTCAAGCCGGGTGCGATCGTCACGGACGTCGGCTCGGTTAAGGCGCAGGTCGTGCGCGACATGGCTCCGCATATCCCGGCTGGCGTGCATTTCGTGCCGGGGCATCCGATAGCAGGCACGGAGCAGTCCGGGCCTGAGGCCGGTTTCGCCGAGCTGTTCGATGGGCGCTGGACGATCCTCACGCCCGCGGACGGCACCGATGGCGCAGCCGTCGAGAAGCTGAAGGCATTCTGGGCGGCGCTCGGTGCAAAGGTGGAAGTGATGGCGCCGCAGCACCACGACATGGTGCTGGCGATCACCAGCCATCTGCCGCATCTCATCGCGTTCAATATCGTCAATACGGCCGAGCACCTGGAGCGGGTGACCGACAAGGAGGTCATCAAGTTCTCGGCGGGCGGCTTCCGCGACTTCACGCGCATCGCGGCCTCGGATCCGACAATGTGGCGCGACATCTTCCTCGGGAACAAGGAAGGCGTGATGGAAATGCTGCGGCGGTTCACGCGCGATCTCGAGGAACTCAAGGCGGCAATCGAGAACGACGACGGAGACACGCTCTATCGGCGCTTTGCCGACGCGCGGGCGATCCGGCGCGGGATCGTTGCGGCCGGCCAGGATACGCCGGCTCCGGACTTCGGACGCGGACATGGCGCGGGAACTCCGCCAGGTGATGCGGGCAAGGCGAAGACTTAGCCATGTCGGGCGATCGCGATCTCTGGGTCTTCGCGTACGGCTCGCTGATGTGGCGGCCCGGCTTCGAAGCCGACGAGACACACCACGCGCGGCTGGACGGCTGGCGCCGCAGCTTCTGCATTTACTCGCGCTTTCATCGCGGATCGCCGCGCCGGCCGGGGCTGGTGCTGGGGCTCGACCGAGGCGGCGTGTGCGAGGGGCTGGTGTTCCGCGTTGCGGCCGAGAGGGCGCGCGACACGCTCCGGTATTTACGCGAGCGCGAGCAAGTCGGCAGCGTCTATCGCGAGGCGCTGGTGCCGGTGACGCTATTATCTGGCGAGCGCATCGAGGTGTCGGCGCTTGCATTTCTCGTGGAGCGGTCGCATCCGAGCTACGCGGGGCAGCTGTCGCTTGCCCGCCAGGCGCACTTCGTGCGGGGCGGGAGCGGAAAGTCCGGCAACAACATCGACTATCTTGCGTCGACGCTGGTTCACCTGAGGCAGCTCGGGATCCGCGAGCGCGAGTTGGAGCGTTTGCAGACGGTGGTGGGGGCGTTTGCCGCGCGGGGTCCGGGAGATCGGCACACGCGGGCGAGCGCGGCGGCGATGGTGCGGACGTTCGGGCGGTTTCCGGCGGTGGCGCCGCGGCTCAGGCCGGAGCATACGCACCGGTTCGCCTATCGCTCGATACTGACGGCGACGGGCAAGGATTGAGATCTGGGTTGAGCGAACGGGGCGTTGTGCGTCCCGTTCAGGCGCCAGCCTTCTTAGTTGGCGTGGCCGGCGACGCGCGAGTTGTTGGTCTCGACCTGGCCGGTGCGCAGGTCGAACTCGATGAGCTTGCCGACCTTGGCGTTGCCGGCGAGCAGATGAACGTGGACCTCGGTGGCACCGAGCTCGGCGCCACGATGGCGGATCTCGGCGAGGTTCAGCGAAGGAATGCTCGAGGTGACGCGGCCGATCGACAGGGCCTCAGGGCGGCCGTTGGCATTGCGGCGCACGAACACGTAGTTGGCGGCCGGAAGTGCCGGGCACTCGATGAGGTCATAGACGGTGTGCACATAGCGGTTGCCCGAAGCGCCGGTCCAGAAATGGAAGTTGGCGGCTTCGGCGGCCCGCGCGCTGCGCTGGGCCATTGCTTCCTGGGCGAGGGTGCGCTGCGCCCTATACACGGCGAGCTCGATGATACGCGCTACCATTACTGAAGTTCCCTTCGCGGCCTTGCGGCCTACGCTTTGTTCGACGCCCTTATCGTTTTTTGCCAGCCTATGCCCCATTGCTTAACGTTGCCCCTGGTTTCGAGCTGAATTGTGACCCCATCTCAGTGTTTTTGCGGCAAAGTGAACGCAAGCTTGCGGCATGTCGCGCGCCGGTAACGCAGGCTTCTGGCGGTGCGGGGAACGCTCAACGGGCTCAGCCACAACGGGAAAACCCGCACGTCTCGCACACCCAGCAACCTTCGCGCCGCACGTAGTTCGCGGACGAGCAACGCGGGCAAAGCGTTAGGCGTGTAGGCCGCGCCGCGTTGCCCTCTCCCGCGTGTGCGGATGCCTCGTTTTGATGCTCGGCGATCGCGAGCGCGGCCTCGTCAGACTGCAGGAAGCCGATGCGGCGCATGTGCGTCTCGATGACCTCGCCGATGGCGGCCAGCAGGCTCGGCACGTAGCGGCCTGAGACCCAATGTCCGCCCTGGGGATCGAAGACCGCTTTCAGCTCGTCGGCGACGAAGGTCACGTCGCCGCCGCGGCGGAATACGGCGCTGATCATACGCGTCAGGGCAACAGTCCAGGCGTAGTGCTCGAGGTTGCGGGTGTTGATGAAGATTTCGAACGGACGGCGGCGCGAGCCATGCTCGATGTCGTTGATGGTGACGTAGATGGCGTGGTCGCTGCCGGGCCATTTGATCTTGTAGGTGAAACCGGCGAGCACGCCCTCGCGCTCGAGCGGTTGGGTCATGTAGACGACGCCGCCCTGCTCCGTCGGGGCAGGCGGAATGGTGACAGGCGCCTTGATCGGGCGCGTTTCGTGTAGATCGGGCGAGGGAGCGGCCGCAGGCTCGGTGACGGACTGCAACACGGATCCGGTGACAGGGTTCGGCCGGTAGGTGGTGCAACCCTTAAGCCCCAGGTCGTAGGCCTCGAGGTAGACGTCCTTGAAGGCCTCGAAGGAGATGCCTTCGGGGCAGTTGATAGTCTTGGAGATGGCGCTGTCGACGTACGGCTGCACGGCGGCCTGCATGGCGAGGTGCTGTGCCGGTGTCAGGTCTGCGGTGCGCACGAACGTGTCGGGCAAGGGGGCTGCCGGGCCGAACCTGCGCCGGAACTCGGCGTGTGCGAAGTCCTCGACGGTTTCCTCATGCGTGGTGCCGTCGCGGGCGAGCAGACGCCTCGTATAGCGGTAGTCGAACACTGGCTCGATGCCGGAGGAGACGTTGCCGGCGAGAAGGGAGATGGTGCCCGTTGGCGCGATGGAGGTGAGGCAGCCGTTGCGGATGCCGTGCTCCCGGATCGCGGCGCGCACGTCATCGCTCAAGAGGGCGACGTTGGGGCTAGCGAGGAAGCGCTCGGCATCGAACAAGGGGAAGACACCTTTTTCCGCAGCCAGGGCGGCACTCGCTGCGTAAGCGGCGTTCTGGATGCCGGCCATCCAGGATGCGGCGAGCTTGACCGCTTCCGGAGAGCCGTACCGGGCGCCGGCGAAGATCAGCGCGTCCGCGAGGCCGGTGATACCGAGACCGATGCGGCGTTTGCTCAGAGCCTCATGGCGCTGCGCGGGGAGCGGATAATTCGAGACGTCGATGACATTGTCGAGGAAGCGCACGGCCACCTCGACGCGCTCCTTCAGCTTCGCTGTATCGATGCGGGCGCTGTTCGTGAACGGGTGCTCGATGAGCTGCGCCAGATTGATCGAACCCAGAAGGCAGGCGCCGAACGGCGGCAGCGGCTGCTCTCCGCAAGGGTTGGTGGCATGTATCTGCTCGCAGTAGGCAAGGTTGTTGCGGGCGTTGATGCGGTCGATGAAGACGACGCCGGGCTCGGCGTAGTCGTAGGTCGAGCGCATGATGCGCTCCCAGAGCGCTCGGGCGGGAAGCGTGCGGTAGACCTTGCCGCCGAACTTCAAATCCCAAGGGCGATCGTTGCGCACGGCGGCGAGGAAATCGTCGGTGACAAGGACCGATAGGTTGAAGTTGCGCAGGCGGGCCGGGTCGGACTTTGCCTCGACAAAGGCTTCGATGTCCGGGTGGTCGCAGCGCAGGGTACCCATCATGGCGCCGCGTCGGCTGCCGGCCGACATGATGGTGCGGCACATGGCATCCCACACGTCCATGAAGCTGACAGGGCCGGAGGCATCGGCACCGATCGAGGCGACGGGGGCACCCTTGGGGCGCAGGGTGGAGAAGTCGTGGCCGATGCCGCCGCCCTGCTGCATGGTCAGAGCGGCGTCCTTCACGGCGTTGAATATGGCGCCGAGGTCGTCCTCGATCGCGCCGAGGACGAAGCAGTTGAAGAGGGTTACGTCACGACCGGTGCCGGCACCTGCGAGGATCCGGCCCGCGGGCAGGAAGCCGAAATCGGCCATGGCGTCGTGGAAGCGGCGGGCCCATTTTTCGCGAGCGCGCTTGCCGCCTTTTTCGACTGCGGCGGCAGCGCGGGCGACGCGCCAGAACGTGTCGTCCAGCGTCGAATCAACCGCCGCTCCCTGGGGTCCCCATAGGCGATATTTGAGGTTCCAGATGTGCTGCGAGATCGGGGCGGCGAACTCGGCTGCGCTAGCGTCGGGCATCGGGGCTATCCTGCACTCGGCCCCCAAATATGGGGTTGCGGCGCCCGAGAGTCAACTGAATGTTCTCTTTATATTCCTTTTGTGTTCTACCCTGAGAACGAGGCCCGGAGCGGGCAGCGGACGTCACCTTTGTGGCAGGGAAGGCAGCTCGAAACCGTTCTGCACAACTTTACACGCAGCACACTGAATGGCGCCCGTTGACCATTGGTAGAATGTGATACAGCCGCATTCGCAGCACCACATTTCAGGTTCGTGCTGCTCGTGTGATTGCGTGTGGTTGCGACGCTTGCGTTCGAAATCCAGCTCGATGAGGTTCGACATGGCCAAAGCTTCCACCAAGAGCGCCGCTAAGGCCTCTACCGGTAAGTTCGTTGCACCTGCCTCCGCGAAAGCGAAGACGGCCGTCGTTGAGCGGGCAAAGCCCAAGGCGGCTCCCGCGAAGGCTAAGGCTCCGGCAAAGAAAAAGTAGTTGTCGAATTAGGTTCAGTTTTCTGCATCTGCCGATTATTGCGATGCTGGAAGTGAATGCGCCGCCTGTCAGGGCGGCGCTTTTACGTTTTGGCAGGTTTCGTTTCGGCGGCTTTTAGAAAAAGAATACGCAACTCTTTAAATTCATTAATTCGTTAAAATGAAATTCATTTCAGCGGCCGCTCGCAGGCCGATCTGCCACAGCTTCAGCGCGGGCTAGCACATCGGCTGCGATAGGGGGCGGCGTCGCCGAGCGGGCGGCTTCCAGGATGAGCCGTGCCGATGCCGTCTCGATGCGTCGTGACAGCTCCGCCTTGAACTGCGCACGCGGCAGCCCGGGAGGCAGCGGGTCCTGTATCTCGACGATGATCGTTCCGGGGTAGCGCATCAGCTGCCGCCGCGGCCAATAGAGCCCTGAATTGAGCGCTACGGGCACGCAAGGCAGGCCGAGGCCTTCATAGAGCGCGACAGCACCTGACTTGTAATCGGGGTCGGCGCTGGGGGCTTTGCGGGTGCCTTCGGGGAAGATCACGATCTCGCGGCCGGCGGCGGCGCGGTCCTGAGCATCGCGGATGAGGTCGCGGAGGGCGGAAGGGCCGCGGTCGCGCCGGACGAACACGTGTTCGAATTTGCGCGAGAACCAGCCGTAGAAGGGTATCAGCGACAGCTCGTATTTCATCACCATCGCCGGATCGGAGAAGATCGGGATGAGGGCGAAGGTGTCCCAGGCCGATTGATGCTTGGAGGCGACCAGGTAAGGGGGGCGGGGGAGCTTATCGCGGCCGCGAACTTCGACGCGGGTCCCGACGATCCACCGCAGCAGCCAGAGCGAGACGACGGCGTGGGCTTTGAGGCCCGCCATGGCCCAGCGACGAGGGCCGAAAAGGAGGAACGACCCGCCGACCACGAAGATCGCCGTGCTGGCATAGAAGAGCACCGCGAAGATGAGCGAGCGAACCAACAGCACGGGATGCCCTCAGAAGATTTTTGGCGTGGCCGAGGGGGGGTCGGGCATTTCCGCGACTGAGCTCGCCGGTCGCGGGTGAAGGATGCGGGCGATGGTCAGGTGGGCGACCGTCGGCAGAAATTTGAAATACTCCGAGATCAGGGTGCGGGTGGCCGGTACGCTCAGCCACCAGCGTGGGGGAGCGAAGTTGCTGGGCACGACTGGATGAGGAATGAACGCGGTCGCCGGCATGGCCAGGGAAAGCTCGGCGAGGCTGCGCGGCATGTGATAGCTGGCCGTCACTACGATAAGGGTATTGTAGCCGCGCGATTGCGCCCAGTTTCGTGTTTCGCTGGCGTTGCCGATGGTGTCGCGCGCCGCATAGCCAATGTCGACGCAGCAGTCGAACTTGTCGGCGGGCAGGCCGGAAATCTCGATCAGCTCTTTCTTGCCGGTGCGGTGATACACGCCGGAGATGAGCATTCGCTGGGCGCGGCCTTCGTCGAGGAGGCGGGCGCCTTCGGCGATGCGGCTGCTTTCACCGGTGAGAACGACGATGCCGTCTGCGTGCGGATTGCCATCGGCGGGGTAGCGGGTCACGACGCTCGCGAACAAGACGAATCCCGTGGCGAGGAGCGCTATCACCGCTCCCGCTCCGTAGATTACCGCTCGCCGCAAGCTCCTCATCGCAAGGCTGCTGCCTACCAGCTGTCCCCAGTTGCGTCATTGCTGTCGCGCATCGGGGGCACACTACCCGATTTGATAGCGGCTGCGACAAGTTCTTGGCGGCTGAGGGCAGGCCAGCCCGACCGGGAGCGCATACCCCGGTTGCCGGTCATGTTTTTGAATTGAGGATGCGAAAGACGCCGAACCGAGACGTAATCATGCACAAAGCAGAAATCGTGATGACGACACCGCCCAAAAGCGCATAGCCGATGGCATCGAGACCCCCGGTACCGATCAGGCGATGCATCTCCGCGGTGGTGGTCTGGCCCCCGCCCAAGGTCTGCATAACGGTCGGCATTGCGAGGAAAACAGCCATGGCGCTGAGCGCGCCGACGAGGCCAGCGCGGATGCCAAGGCGCAGGAAGTGGCGCTCGAACTCACGGGCAATATAGCGATCGGTGGCGCCGACGAAGTGCAGCACCTCGACGATTTCGCGGTTGGAGGCGAGCGCCGAGCGGGTCGCTGAAACGATGATCGCCATGGTGGCCGCACCAACCAGAAGGAGGATCGCCAGGCCGCCGAGCGCGAATGAGTGCGTGACCGTGCGAATCTGTCGCTGCCAGCGGCGATGATCGTCCAGCGAGGCGGTGGGGAAGCTCTTCGCCAGTCCGGCGCGCAGCTGCTCAATGTCAGGAGGATCGTCCCGATCAACCTCGACGGCGATGAGGCGCGGGACCGGCAGGGCCGATAGGACGTCGGAGTGGCCGAGCCAGGGTTCGAGCAGCTTGGTCGAGGCTTCGAGGGTCAATGCGTTGGCGCGGGCGATGCCCTTGCTGTCGCGCAGGAAGTTCTCGACGTCGCGCACGGTCCTTTCGGTGTCGACGCCGTCGCGCGGCTCGATCTGGACGGTCACCTCGGCGGCGATGTCCTTGAGCCAGGCGTTGGCAGACTCGTTGATCATGTAGACGGCGCCGGCGGTGAGGCAGGCGAGGAAGCACATGATCGAGATGACGAGCGTGAGCGAGCGTCCGGTGACGCTGTCGGGCGGCACGACCGGCGTATTCGTCGGCTCGGCCTTGGCCTTGCGACCGCGCTGAGGGGCGAGCTTGCGTGCCGGCGTGTCGTCGAGCGAGCCGCGCTGGCCAGTCTTGAGGCCATAGCGCTCGCCGGGGCCGGAAGGGCCCGTCAACACGGTGTCGTAGAGATCAAAACCGCTCGCCTCTTGCGATGTTTGATCCCGACGGCCCGTCGGTCTGTCATACGATCCGGACATGACCGTCGTGCAGCTCCAGACGCGGCGCCTTGAACTGCCGCATGAGTTGATGATCGTGGGTGGCGATCAGCACCGAGGTGCCCAGCCTGTTCAGCTCGATGAAAAGCCGCAGCAGGCGGCGGGCCATCTGAGGGTCGACGTTGCCGGTGGGCTCGTCGGCGAGCAGCAGCTCGGGCTTACCGATCACCGCGCGGGCGATGGCGGCACGCTGCTTTTCTCCGCCGGAGAGCACCGACGGATATGCGTGCATGCGATCGCCGAGGCCGACCCACTGCAATAGATCCGTCACATCCTCGCGGTAGTCGGCGAGCCGCTTGCCGAGGACGCGAAGCGGAAGCGCGACGTTCTCCCAGGTGGTGAGATGGTCGAGGAGGCGAAAGTCCTGGAAGACGATGCCGATGCGGCGACGCAGATGCGCGCGCTTGGCGGTCGAGATGCGACTGACGTCCTGGTTAAAGAGGAATAGCTGGCCGCTCGTCGGATGACGCGACATGAAGAGAAGGCGCAGCAGCGATGTCTTGCCGGCGCCCGAGGGGCCAGTGAGAAAGTGGAATGAGCCCGGACGCAGGTGAAAATTCACGTCCGACAGGATGTCCTGCCCCTGGTCGTAGGAGAGCGCTATGTTCGACAGGCGAATCACAAGTTTTTCGGCCAGTGGTTTGCAGCATTGGTGCCAGCATGCCGGCGCTTTATTACGCAGGAACTGGCGATCAATCAGGTATGAATGTGGCGGGTTCGTGTGCAGATACCCACGCGGATCGGGGTAAGGACGTTATGGCGGGATTGCCGCGGGGATGCAATGTCCTGCTATCCTCCCCGGAGCGGGGGCCAACACGGTTTGGAAACGGTGGTCATGAACGATACGACGACGCAGGTCGATCCAGATCTCGAGGTAATCTTTCCACCCGAGCAGATCGCCCGGCGCCTCACAGAGCTTGCTAAGGAAATCACCGAAGCAAAGTTCGAGAACCTGCTGGTCGTCGCCATTCTCAAGGGCAGCTTCGTATTCGCCGCCGATCTCATTCGTGCGTTGCATGCGGCGGGTCTGGCACCGGAGGTCGATTTCATGACCTTGTCGAGCTACAAGAAGGCGCGCATTTCGTCGGGGCAGGTTTCGATCCTGCGCGACATGGATCTCGACGTTCGCGGACGCAACGTGCTGGTGATCGACGACGTGCTGGATTCCGGTCGCACGCTGGCGTTCGCCAAGGACCTGCTCGTGGCGAGAGGGGCGGCTTCGATCCGCACGTGCGTCTTGCTCGACAAGCAGCTTCCGCGCGCGGTCAATCTGGAACCCGACTATTACGCATTTCTGTGTCCGAACGAGTTCGTTGTCGGCTACGGTATGGATGTGGCGCATCGCTATCGCGAGCTGCCGTTCGTTGGGCGCCTCGTGCGCCAATAAGGATTGCGTTCGCACTCTACGAGGGGGCACCGATGGCGAGGATACTGCTGGCCGACGACGACGCGGCGACACGGGATCTCGTCCGGCGCGCGCTGGAAGCCGATGGGCATAGTGTCCACGTCACGCAGGATGGGAGCGAGGCGCTCGAGTGCGTTGAGGGCGCCGGTGCGCAGAAGTTCGACGTGCTGGTCACCGATGTCGAGATGCCGCTGCTCGACGGCATAGCGCTGGCGCAGCGCGCCCTGAAGCAGCCGGCACTACGAGTGCTGCTCATGTCCGGGTTTGCCGATCAGCTTGATCGCGCGAGTTCATTGAAAAGCACGCAAGTCGCAGTGATCTCGAAGCCGTTCACGCTGGAAGACATGCGCGGGACCGTGCGCAAGCTGATCGGGTAATTTCCCCACGGTGCCTGATCGCAGACGTTGGTGTCGTCGTCTTTACTTCGCGGGCGGCGCGGATGTTGCCGGTGTCGGCGGTGAGGCCGGGACGGTGCCGGTCTCCGGTGCTTGCGCAGCGGGCGGCTTCGGTGTCGGCACCTCGACGGGACGTGTGCAGTTGGCCCTGATGTTGATGGCTGCAAGCCGTTTGCGCTCCGCCTTGGACTCCGAGAAGGGCGAGAACGACAGCCGCGTGAGCTTGTACAGTTCGTCGGTGAACGTGGCGCCGCAGTTGAGCACCAGCTGGTGCATCTGCGCCATCTGGCACGCATCGAGGATCGGGATCACGTCCTCGCCGGCAAGCTTCTTATCGTAGGCCCTCGTAAGGCAGCGGTCGATGTCCGCCATGGTGGCGACGAGGTCGTCCTCGAACGACTTCTCAAGTGCCGTGAAGCGCAGGTCGCCGCTGACTTCGCGGATGACGAACAGGTTCAGAAGGATGTTCTTGTTCCAGTCGACGAAGGCTTCGTCGTACGCGCGCTTACGGTACTGGATCTCCTCCATCGGCGCGTTGCGGCGCATGGATGAAACCACCATTCCGGCCCTGGTGCGGCGCTCGTAGACCAGATTGGCCAGTGTCTCGACGGATTTGCGGCGCGTCTGTTGGGTCGAGTACGTCTGGGCGAGCCAGGCCCCGATGCAGGCTGTTACCACGCCGTTCAGTACTGCGGAGGTGAGCGCGAACATAATGAGCTGGCGCCGCGTCAGACGCGCGGCGCGGACGAGCCCCAATCCGTATTTTGACATCGCCCCCCTCCCGTCACCCCACGGGTGAGGAGGAGCATAGCAGAATTATCCGCCTGTCACGCTCATATGACGTGAGAGAGCGGGGCGGTTGACGCGACGATCGATGACGAAGTCGTGGCCCTTGGGCTTCAGAAGCATCGCCTCGTCGATGGCGGCTTGAAGTGCCTCGTCCGAAGCGCTAGCGCGGAGCGGCTCGCGGAGGTCGACGGCGTCCTCCTGCCCGAGGCACATGAAAAGAGTGCCGGTGCAAGTCAGGCGCACGCGGTTGCAGCTCTCGCAGAAATTATGCGTCATCGGCGTGATGAAGCCGAGGCGGCCGCCGGTCTCCTTGATGCGGACATAGCGTGCCGGGCCGCCGGTGTTATGAGGGATGTCCTCCAGCGTCCAGCGGTCGAGCAGTCGGGCGCGCACGATCGACAGCGGCAGGTACTGGTCGACGCGGGCGCCGTCGATCTCGCCGAGCGGCATGGTCTCGATCAGCGTCAGGTCGTAGCCGCGACCGTGGGCGAACGTGATGAGGTCGTCGATCTCGTCTTCGTTGGTGTCCTTCAAGGCGACTGCGTTGATCTTCACCTTGAGGCCGGCGGAGTCGGCTGCGTCGAGGCCGTGCATCACGGTCGACAGATCACCCCAGCGGGTGATGGCGCGGAAACGGTCAGGCCGCAGGGTGTCGAGCGAGACATTGATGCGCTCAACGCCGAATCGCTTCAAGTCGTGGGCAAAGCGCTTCAGCTGGCTGCCGTTGGTGGTGAGCGTCAGCTCGTCGAGGCGGCCCGATTGAAGATCGCGGGACAGGGTCTCGAACAGCCAGAGGATGTTCTTGCGAACCAGCGGCTCGCCGCCGGTGATGCGCAGCTTCCTGACGCCGCGATCGACGAAGGCGGTGCAGAGACGGTCCAGTTCCTCTAGGGTGAGCAGGTCCTTGCGCGGCAGGAAGCTCATGTTCTCGGACATACAGTACACGCAGCGGAAGTCGCAGCGGTCCGTCACCGAAACCCTGAGGTAGGTGATGCTACGGCCGTAGCGATCGACGAGAGCCGTTTGCGGCTCGATGTTTTTATGATGGGCACTCACGTTCGGCGATGTGCTCCCTAAGGCGGTATGGAACGCAGACAACACATGCCATACATGGTCTCGCGGTGGGCGTTAAGCTAGCGTCGGCGGCGGGGTGTTCAAGGGATTATTGCGTTCGGCGTGCCGGATGGCTCAGGTCGGGGCCGTAGATCGGCATGGTCGCCGCCCGGGGGCCGCAGCGTCGCGTCAATGCTTTTAAGGTCACTTATAAGCCTTGTGGAGTGGCTTGCCCTCCGCGCCACGTCGATCCTCAACGTGGAAGCTCGATCGGGCGCCGGGCAAAGCACGGCGGACCGCGCCGGGCAGCTTCTGGTCGTGCCTCAGGACGGACTGGAACAGGAAGCCGACCGCTGGCTGGGCCTGTGGTGGCTGTGGCTGGCGACGGCGGTGATCGTCATGGTCCTGGCTGGAGGCTACGTGGCCCGCCGGTGGAGGCGGAAAACCGGCGAGCTGAGGCAGGGCTGGTTTACCTGGCGAAGGCCGCGATAAAGGCCGCCATGCCTTCGGCGTCGTCGAGCGCGAACACGGGCAGATCCAAAGAATTGGTGTCGTGATCGGTGGCGATGGCGACGATGCGGGTGTCGTTCGGAGCGAGAGGGGTTTGTGTCTCCGCCACCTTGCGACGCACTTCGATCTTCGGGATCGGCGCGTTTTTATAACCCTCGACGATCACGAGGTCGGCGCTGGCGATATGTGGGCTCAGCTCGGCGAGCCCTGGGGGAGCGCCGATCTGGCGGCAGCCCGACATTTCCCAGGAGTCCGGGCCGATGACGAACGTCTTCAGGGCGCCGGCTCGGGCATGGCGCTCGCCGTCGGTGGAGCCGGTGAGCGGGCCGAGGGCATGATGGGTATGCTTCACCGTCATGACCTTGAGACCGCGCTGGGCCAGCAAGGGGATGAGGCGCTCGACCAGGGTAGTCTTGCCGGAGTTCTTCCAGCCGACGATGCCGACGAGGACGGGCGGCCTAACCACGGGATGCCTCGGCACGAAAGAGCGCGCGGGCCTGCTCAAGGTCGGCGGGCGCGTTGACGTTGAAGAACGGGTCGACGCTGGTCCCGGCGATGTCCGCGGGGGCGAAGTCGGCAACGGCGCAGCCCTGCGCATCGGCGAAGCGATGCAGGGCGCGGGTGTTTTGCTGCAGCGAGGACGCGATCGCTTCCAGCAGCTCGATGCGCCAAAGGCCGGCCACCGGGTGGCGCTCGCCGCCGGACGCGGCAATCGCGCAGGGGGCGGCAGCGGCCGTAAGCGCGGCTTTCAGGCGAGCGACGAGATCGAGGGGAAGGAACGGGCTGTCGGCCGGAACGCTGGCGATGAATTTGGCGTCCGGCGTTTCGGCGCGCACCCAAGCGATTCCGGCGTGCAGGCCGGCCAGCGGGCCGGCGTAGCCCTCGATGCTGTCGGGCACCACCGGAAGGCAGTAGCCGGAGAAGCGTGCCGGGTCGCCGTTGGCGTTAATGACGATGCGCCCGACCTGGGGGCGAAGGCGAGCGAGGACGTGCTGAAGCATCGGCTTGCCGCCGATATCGAGCAGAGCCTTCTCGCTGCCGCCCATGCGTGATGACCTACCGCCGGCCAAAAGGACGCCCGTCACCTCGCTGTCGGTCTCGCTCGGCCGCATATGTTGCTCACTCTGCCTATCTGGGCGATTTAGGCGCCGGTCTGGGCGAGAGCAAGCCGCCAGAACCGCACGTCATTGTGACTGGGGGTGCGGCCGAGATATAAGGGCTGGAAAACCTGGGATGGAGACGCTTGCGTGACGGCCAAGGTCAATCGCCGCAGATTTCTGGCGGGAGCTGCCGCGGGCACAGGTGCCGGCGTCGCCGCGCCGGCCATCGCGCAGACCAAGCCGACGATCGAGTGGCGGCTGACGTCGAGCTTTCCGAAGTCGCTCGATACGATCCACGGCGCGGCCGACACCTTCGCCAAGGTGCTGGGCGAGATGTCGGACCAGAGCTTCCGCGTGCGCGTGTTCGCACCCGGAGAGCTGGTGCCCGGCCTCAACGCGGCCGACGCGGTCACCAACGGCAGCGTCGAGGCGGCGCACACGGCGTCCTATTACTACTGGGGCAAGGACCCGACGTTCGCGATCGGCACGGCGGTTCCGTTCGGTCTCAACTACCGCATGCAGAATGCATGGATGTACCAGGGCGGCGGCATTGACCTGATGAACGCGTTCTACGCCCGCTACAACATCATCGCGTTTCCGGGCGGCAACACCGGCACGCAGATGGGAGGCTGGTACCGGCGCGAGATCAACACGCCGGAGGACTGGCGCGGTCTGAAGATGCGCATCGGCGGCCTGGCCGGCGCAGTAATCGCCCGGCTCGGCGCCGTGCCCCAGCAGATCGCGGGCGGCGACATCTACCCTTCGCTGGAGAAGGGTACGATCGATGCGGCCGAGTGGGTGGGCCCCTACGACGACGAGAAGCTCGGCTTCGCCAAGGTCGCGAAGTACTACTACTACCCCGGCTGGTGGGAAGGGCAGGCGATGCTGCACTTCTTCATCAACATCGATAAGTGGAACGCGCTGCCGAAAAGCTATCAGGCGATGGTGCGCGCGGCGGCCGAGGTTGCCAACACGGGGATGATGACGCGCTACGATCTCCAGAACCCTGCCGCGATCCGGCGGCTCGCGATCGGCGGGGCGGAACCGAGGCCGTTCTCGGAGGCCGTCCTGGATGCATGCTTTAAGGCATCGACTGAGGTGTTCGCGGAACTGTGCGCGAAGAACGCCGATTTCAAGAAGATCTACGAGGCGACGCTCGGTATCCGCGGCGAAGACTATCTGTGGTTCCAGCTCGCGGAGCACACCTACGACACCTTCATGATGATCCAGCAGCGCAAAGGGCTGGTGTGAGCGTGGCGCGATCGGATCCGTGGGGACGCGTGGCCGCCTCGGTGCTTCTTCTGAGCGCGCTCGCAGTGGGAAGTGTTGCGGCGGTAATACGTCCCGGCTCCCGGGTGGAAGTGAAGTCCAACTCGATCTGGTTTGAGGATCGCGCGAAGCTGTCGGAATGGCAGCAGCTGAAGAAGGCCGGCGACGCTGCGGCGTTGCAGGTCTACGAGACGCGGGTATTAGGCACGCGCGAAGCCTGGCAGTTCACAAAGCCGCTGGCGGTGAAAATTCTCGGTTTCGAGACGTCGACCGATCAGGTCAATGTCGAGATGACGACGCCGGGCCGCCTCGAGGGTAGCGTCTGGATGCTCGACGCCGCTGCGATAGCTCAGTAGAGCGCGCGGCTAGCAAGTTGGCTTGGACTGCGATCTTCCCGCCGAAGCTGCGGCAGGCGCAACACGTCGGAACCTCCGCGCTCGCTCGGGTCATTTTCCTCAGTGCGCAAAGCATAATCGCTCGATATGCTAGAAGGCGAAATATGCCTCGGGTGCCGGGGCTGCAGGCCTTGGGGGACACGTGAAAACGCCAGCTGTGAATCTCATTGTGCTGTGGGGGCTGGCAATCGGCGCAATCCTCACTCTGCCCATGGCCGGCGATAGCGGCTTGCCAATCCACTATCCCGTTGCAAATGCCCAAGCGTCGGGCGAGGCCACCGGCGCAAACGAAAAGCAAGCGTTCGAGGCTGCCAAGGAACTTGGGACCGTAGAGGCCTGGGATGCGTTCCTGTCGAACTTCCCAACTGGCTTTCACGCGGACTTGGCACGGGCCTATGTGAAGAAGCTCGTCGCTCCCGCCAACAATTCGGCTCCGCCCGTCGCCGTGTCCAAAGCGCCCGAGCAAGCCGCGGTCGAGAGGCCGTGTGCAGATTTCAAAAAGCTAAAGTCGGAACGCTCCAAGGAGGCGGCGAAAATCCATTTCATCAACCAGTCCGAGGGGACTGTGATTATTCAGTGGGTGGACTTCGACGGCGCGCTCAAGGAATACGGGCAACTGGAACCGGGAGAAGAGTTGGTCCAGGAGACGTTCCTGACCCATCCGTGGGTCACCGCCTATGGGGAAGGCAGCTGCCGGCAGATATTCCTGCCGCGCGATGGCGTGTCGGTAGCGCGCGTTCTGCCGGAGGACCAGCTGCCTAAGCCACCGAAGCGCACGTCGAAAGCTTCGGACGATGATGACGATGGCGAGCGGGCGAAGAAGCCTGCAAAGCCGTCCAAGCCTTCCAAGGCGACCATCGAGCGGCGCGCCAGGGCGGCGTGCGTCGACATGGGCATGATCTACATGAACGGCAAATGCGCGCCGAAGACCAAGACCGAGCAAAAGAAAGCAGCGAAGAACAAAAACAAGGCTTGTCCGGCAGGGATGTACCGCAATCCCTATGGCCAATGTCAGCCAAACGAGACGGGCGGCTGATCTGTCCAGCTGACCGGCCGGGGATGCGCCCCGGCCCGTTGCAAGCTCGTGAGCGAACTAAGTGATCTTTTTGGTGGTGAGCTTGGCGATGGCCTCGTCGGCATAGACCTCCAGCTCGGGCAGGAGCACGACGCTCTCCTGCTCGTTGGGGTCAGTCCGCGCGATGACGGCTGAAATCGGTCTGTCGGAGATGTTGATCGGCAGGTGCGGGACGCCGGCTGGAATGTAGAACAGGTCGCCTGCCTTGGTGACGGTCTGATGCTGCAGCTTGTCGCCGTAGAGTGCGACCGCCTCCCCATCGAGCACGTAGATCGCCGTCTCGTGGCTCTCATGCATGTGCGCCTTCGCGCGGCCGCCCGGCGGGATGGTGAGCAGGTGCATGCAGATGCCCTTGGAGCCGGTGGTCTCAGCAGCGATGCCGTTAAAATACGTCAGACCCTGCTTGCCGTCGTAGGTGTCGTCCGGTCGGATCAGACGGCATGTCGGCTCGGAATGATCGTCCATTACGTCACCTCCTGCGAATCGTGGGGTGCAGCCTACCCGACTTCACTCATGGTTTTACGATAACCGGAGGGACCGACATGTCGAGTGTCGGAGCGCCGGGGCCTGTAGTTTCAGGCGGGGGAGCTCCTGGGATCTGCGGCGGATATGGCGGTAGCGAGAAGCCCTCGCCCTTGAACGCCGGAGGCGGCGCGCCCGGCACGACCGCGGGCTGCGTTCGAGCAGTGGGCGTTTGCGGTGCGTCGTGCCGGACGAGACCGGGGAAGGCGATCAGCAATCCCACCATGAAGAGCTGGATGATCACGAACGGCACCGCACCCCAGTAGATCTGTCCCGAGGTGACGGGCGGCATCGTGCGTCCGGTGACGCGGTCGATGTACGATGTGCGCGGGGCAACCGAGCGCAGATAGAACAGCGCGAAACCGAACGGCGGGTGCATGAAGCTCGTCTGCATGTTCACAGCGAGGATCACGCCAAACCAGATGAGATCGATGCCGAGGTTCTGTGCCGCGGGCGCCAGCAGAGGCACGATGATGAATGCCAGCTCGAAGAAATCGAGGAAGAAGGCGAGGAAGAAGACCAGCACGTTGACGAAGATGAGGAAGCCGATCTCGCCGCCCGGCAGGGACACCAGCAGGTGCTCGACCCACAGGTGCCCGTTTACGCCATAGAAGGTGAGCGAGAAGATGCGTGCACCGATGAGGATGAACATCACGAAGGCGGAGAGCTTCGCCGTCGCCTGCGCAGCCGAGCGGATGATCTCAAGGCTGAAGCGCTGGGGATTGCCGTCGCTCAAGCGCTTGCCGAGCGCCAGCAGCATTGCGCCGACTGCACCCATGCCGCCACCTTCGGTCGGCGTGGCGACGCCGATGAAAATTGTGCCCAGCACGAGGAAGATGAGCAGAAGCGGCGGGACCATCACGAAGACAACCTGCTCGGCCAGCTTCGAAAGCAGGCGCGGGCCGCCGGAGCGGGCGATGAGCCAGTTCGCAGTCGCGACGGCGATTGAAAAGCAGATTGCGAGCGTCAGCGTCAGGATGATGAGATCGGCGCCAACGTAGCCGGTGCGGCGCATGATGAGCCAGGCCGTGAGCCCGGAGCCGATCGACAGGACGACGAGAGAGCCATATCCGCGCGAGCCATCGGGTTCGCGGTGAATGATTGCTTCCTTCGGCAGCCCGGGCGCGGCGCTCGGCCAAATCATGGATACGGCGAAGGCGAACAGCGCATAGAAGCCGGCCAGCATGAGTCCGGGCACCAGCGCGCCGGTGTACATGTCGCCGACCGAGCGGCCGAGCTGATCGGCGAGTACGATCAGCACCAGTGAGGGCGGAATGATCTGCGCGAGGGTGCCGGAGGCGGCGATGGTGCCGGCGGCGAAGCGGGTGTCGTAACCGTAGCGCAGCATGATCGGCAGCGAGATGAGCCCCATAGAGATCACGGAGGCGGCGACGACGCCGGTGGTGGCCGCGAGGAGGGCGCCAACGAAGATCACTGCGTAGGCGAGGCCGCCGCGCACGCTGCCGAAAAGTTGTCCGACGGTTTCGAGCAGGTCCTCCGCCATGCCGGAGCGCTCGAGGATCAGACCCATGAAGGCGAAGAACGGTATCGCCAGCAGGGTGTCGTTGTTCATCACGCCGTAGATGCGCTCGGGCAGGGTGCCGAGAAGCGGCCAGGACAGGTTGATCACGCCGCCCGAATAGGCGGCCAGCTCGACGCCGACGACGAAGAACACGAGACCGACTGCGGCAAGCGAGAAGGCTGCGGGATAGCCCAGAAGCAGAAAGGCGATGAGCGCCGCAAACATGATCGGCGCAAGATTTTCGGCGATCAGCTCGAGCATACCCCCTCCCGCGCTCAGCTTTTCGATGAAGCGGGCGGCGCGCCCAGGTGGCCCGCATCGGGGGCGGCGGCGGGATGTCCGGCGTGTAGCCTGTCGTCCGGCAGGTCGCCGCGCATGATGGCGATGCGCTTGATGAGCTCAGAGATGCCCTGCAGGAACAGGATCGCGAAGGCGAGGGGGATGAGAAGCTTCACCGGCCATTGCGGCAGGCCGCCGAAGTTCGACGACTGCTCGTTCTGCTCCCAGGACGCGAGGAAGAAGTGCCAGGAGGTGTAGGTGACGATGGCTGCCATCGGCAGCAGGAAGAAGAGGTGCCCGACGATTTCAATGGCATTGCGCGCCCAACGGGGAAGACGCTCGTTAAGGATGTCGATGCGGATGTGTTCGTTGATGGCGAGCGTCCAGGGCGCGGCCAGCAGGAACACGGCTGCGAACAGCCACCACTGCAACTCGAGCCAAGTATTGGAGCTTATGTCGAAAAGCTTGCGGACGACGGCATTGCCGGCGCTGACGACGGCGGCAACGATGACCAACCAGGCGACGGACTGACCGAGCAGGCGCGTTCCGGCATCGATCCAGCGGGACGCGGCCAGCAACGCGTGCATTTTTCCCTCCCGTGGCGCCTCGATTCTTTGCCGAGACTGCTTGTCTGCCCGTCGTCTTCCTATATCGGGGGCAGGCCGTGACTTCCAGTACGGCCTCTGACAGTATCCGCGCCCGGCTGGCGCCAGCCGCCGCCCTGTTCGTCCCTGGAGCCCCTCTATGACCATCTCGAAGCCGCAGGTTCTCGATGAGCTGCGCCGCATCAAAGGTCCCGACCTAAAAGGCAACATCGTCGATCTTGGGCTCGTTTCGGAAGTCCTGGTGAAGGACGACCGCGTCTATTTCTCGATTACGGTGCCGGCTGCGCAGGCCGAGGAGCTCGAGCCGCTGCGGAAGGCGGCAGAAACCGTCGTCGCGAAGGTTCCGGGCGTGGCGGGGGTGACTGCGGTGCTGACGGCTGAGGCATCTTCGGCGCGGCCACCGGCCGGAGCTTCGGCACGACCGCCCGAGAGCGCGCGCGTCGCCCAGGCACGAGCCGAGAGCAATGTCGGGAACGGCGGACATGCGCATGGCCATAGCCATGCCCCGGCGGCAGCAGCGGCTACAGGCACCGGGCCGAAGCCGATGGCGGAAGTGCCGGGAGTCAAATCAATCATCGCTGTCGGGTCCGGCAAGGGCGGCGTCGGCAAATCGACGGTCGCCGTCAATCTGGCGCTAGGCTTTGCGGCGGCGGGCAAAAAGGTCGGCATTCTCGACGCAGACATCTACGGGCCGTCGCAGCCCCGTCTGCTCGGCATCAAGGGGCAGCCGGAAGTGATTTCCGGCAAGACCCTGAAGCCGATGGAGGCTTACGGCCTCAAGGTGATGTCGATGGGCTTCCTCGTCGACGAGGAGACGCCGGTCATCTGGCGCGGGCCCATGGTGGTTGGGGCGCTCAATCAGATGCTGCGCGACGTCGCGTGGGGCGAGAACGGCGATCTCGACGTGCTCGTCATCGACATGCCACCCGGTACGGGCGACGTGCAGCTCACCATGGCACAGCAGGTGCCGCTGTCGGGCGCCGTGATCGTATCGACGCCGCAGGATCTCGCCCTGATCGACGCGCGCAAGGGCCTCGCCATGTTCCGGAAGGTGGGCGTGCCGGTGCTCGGCATCGTCGAGAACATGAGCACCTTCATTTGTCCCAAGTGCGGGGAGCGCTCGGACATTTTCGGGCATGGCGGCGCAGAGCAAGAGGCGCAGCGCCTCGGCGTTCCGTTCCTCGGGGCCGTACCGCTCGATCTCGATGTGCGACTGCGGTCCGATACCGGCCAGCCGATTACAGCGACCCTGCCGGACAGCCTGCACGCAATGCTGTTCAAGGACATGGCCGTGCGCGCGCTCGGCGAGCTCGAGACGGCAAAGCGCAACGCCGTGCGACCGCCCAAGCTCGAAATTCTCGACTCCGGCGCCGGCCTCAAGGTGGAATTCGCCTGCGGGTCGAAATACGAGTTTGCCGCCGAGATGTTGCGCGTGATGAGCCCGTCGGCCGAGGTTCAGGGGCACTCTGCGGACCAGCGGGTTACGGTCGGCAACAAGCGCAACGTGAAGATCAAAGAGCTGCGCCCGGTCGGCAATTACGCCATCCGGATTGCTTTCAACGATGGCCATGACACCGGTCTTTACACGTGGACCTATCTCCAGCAGCTCGGCCGGGAGAAGGAAAAGCGCTGGGGCGCTTACCTCGAAGAGCTAGGCAAGAAGGGGCTCAGCAGGGGCTGAAGTGGCCTGTGCTGCTACAATTTGGGTGGGTTGTTGCGCAATCGCCCCATGTTGCCATCTTGACTTGACGGCCTTTCTTCTCGATGTTTCGGCCCATTGAATGAGCATTTCAGCCGGTTGGCCTCCAGATGGCCCGCCGGCTTTCAGTGCACGATATCCAGAGAAGTCACCGAAGGAGAGACAACATCCGCCGACCAATGCGAGCCGCGCCCGAGCGCGAGCCATCCGGCCCCCGGATCAATGAGGCAATCCGGGCCCGCGAAGTACGACTGATTGACGAAACTGGCGAGAACGTCGGCGTGGTAAGCCACACCGAGGCTTTAGAACGCGCTGTCAAAGCTGGGCTGGATCTCGTCGAGATATCGCCCGAAGCGGCGCCCCCGGTCTGCAAGATCCTCGACTTCGGCAAATACAAGTATCAGGCGCAGAAGAAGGCGGCTGAAGCGCGCAAGCATCAGAAGATCGTCGAGATCAAAGAGATCAAGATGCGCCCAGCCATCGATGATCACGACTACGACGTGAAGATGCGCGCGATCAAAAGGTTCTTCGAGGAAGGCGACAAGGTGAAGATCACTCTGCGTTTCCGCGGCCGCGAGATGGCGCACCAGCAGCTCGGCATGGAAGTGTTGCAGCGGGTGAAGGGCGAACTCGAGCCGATCGCCAAGGTGGAATCCGAGCCGCGTCTGGAAGGCCGTCAGATGGTGATGGTGCTGGCGCCGAAGTGATCGTTACAGCAGGCGCCCGGTCCCACGTGCGGTGGGTGCAATGGTGTTCGCTTTAATCGTTCGACGCGGTCGCTGGCGCTTGCCGACGGCCGCGTTCGTGTTTCTGGGAGTAGCCGCGGCTGCGGGCATGGCTCAGGAGGCACCGCTGCGGGTCGTCCCGGTCAAGCCGTCGTCGAATGCGGCGGGCGCTACATCTTCCCCGGGTATGCCGGCTCCGCTCATCCGGTTCCGCTGCGCGGTGCCGCCGGGCGCATCAGGCTGCCGGGAGCCATTGCCGGCGGGGGGCGGGGCGACAGATTTGTGCGATTGCGCCCGGGATTTCTGCTTCAGGGATGCTTCAGGCGCCCGTATCTGCGAGAAGTCCTAAACCCCCGAGACCGCGAAAAATCGGCTCCCGCACCGCTTGCGGTTTATGGGTCACGCCCGTATAAGGAGCCCCCAAGTCGCCCGGCGGGGCATGCCGTGGCGGCTTTTATGCTTTGAACAGCCTCAACAGGCGGCTCCTCCCTTTATTGGGACGTTTCCCTTCGGCCATGCGCCGGAGCGTGAATTAGGGCCGCCCACGAGTAGAGAAAGGACGAGCCAAATGCCCAAGATGAAGACCAAGAGCGGCGCCAAGAAGCGCTTCAAGATGACGGGCAGCGGCAAGGTCAAGGCCGCCGCAGCAGGCAAGCGTCACGGCATGATCAAGCGGACTTCGAAGTTCGTTCGCGATGCGCGCGGCACGATGGTGCTGAACGATAGCGATGCGAAGATCGTCAAGAAGTACATGCCCTACGCCCGCTGAGCACACTTGCTCCCGAAGCAAGTTCTCGCTCGCACAAGCAACGTCATCTAACGGAGTTCTCCCATGGCACGCGTCAAGCGCGGTGTAACCGCCCATGCCAAGCACAAGAAAGTTCTGAAGGCCGCCAAGGGTTACTATGGCCGCCGCAAGAATACGATCCGCGTCGCGAAGCAGGCCGTCGAAAAGGCCCTGCAGTACCAGTTCCGCGATCGCAAGCGGAAGAAGCGTACGTTCCGCGCACTGTGGATCCAGCGCATCAACGCCGCCGTGCGCGAGCACGGGCTGACCTACGGTCGATTTATCGATGGCCTCAACAAGGCCGGGATCGAGATCGACCGCAAGGTGCTGGCTGATCTCGCCGTTCACGATGCTGCCGGCTTCAAGTCGCTGACCGAGCAGGCCGCCAAGGCCGTCGAGAAGGCGGAAAAGGCAGCTGCCTAAGCTTTCCGGCTGACCTGCCGAATGTCATGCCGGGGCTCGTCCCCGGCATCCAGCTTTACGCTGGCTCGTAGGTCGCATCCGGTGTCGTCGGTCGGAACCTGCTGATCCCTGCATCCTTGGCATTGAGCCCGGGATGACACCGGAGAGGATCGTCTTCCCATGACGTCGGTTGCTGCAGCCTCGGACCTTCAGGCTCTCGAAAAGGAACTGCTCGGCGGCATTGCCGGCGCGGGCGACCTTGCTGCCATCGAGCAGGTGCGCATCGCCGTGCTCGGTAAGAAGGGCCGCATCGCCGAACTGATGGCGACGCTTGGCAAGCTGCCGCCCGAAGAGCGCAAGACGTTCGGGCAGTCGGTCAATGAGATCAAGTCGCGGATCAGCGAGGCGCTCGATGCGCGCAAGTCGGCGCTGGACGCCGAGGCGCTGTCGAAGCGGCTCGAAAGCGAGCGTGCCGACGTCACTCTGCCGGTGCGTGTCGGCGCCGTCGCCGAGGGCCGCATTCATCCAGTAAGCCAGGTCTACGACGAGTGCGTCGAGATCTTCGCCGACATGGGCTTCTCGGTGGCGGAAGGTCCCGACATCGAGACCGACGACCTCAACTTCACAAAGCTCAACATTCCGCCGGAGCATCCCGCGCGGCAGGAGCACGACACCTTCTATTTGCGTCCCAAGGCGGACGGATCGCGGCTGGTTCTGCGCACGCATACGAGCCCGGTGCAGATCCGCACGATGCTTTCAGCAAAGCCGCCGATCCGCATCATCGCACCAGGGCGCGTATATCGAAGCGACAGCGACCAGACGCATACGCCGATGTTCCACCAGATCGAGGGCCTCGTCATCGACGAGAGCACGCACATGGGGCATCTCAAGTGGGTGCTGGAAGAATTCTGCAAGGCGTTCTTCGAAGTGGACGAAGTGAAGATGCGTTTCCGCGCCTCGCACTTCCCGTTCACCGAGCCGTCGATGGAAGTCGATATCGGCGCCGAGGCGATTGGCAAGCCGGGCCAGTGGCTGGAAATCCTCGGCTGCGGGATGGTGCATCCGAATGTGCTGCGCAACTGCGGGCTCGATCCGGAGAAGTACCAGGGCTTCGCCTTCGGCATGGGTCTCGATCGCATCGCGATGCTGAAGTACGGCATCCCCGATTTGCGATCGATGTTCGCGGCCGATCTGCGCTGGTTGCGCCACTACGGCTTCTCGATGCTCGACGTGCCGACGACGTCGGGCGGGCTGTCGGGCTAAGGCTGGGTTCGCAATATGAACCCCTCGCCACCAGGGGGAGGGGAGTTACGGCCCACGGAGGGCTGACGCCATGAAATTCACGCTGAGCTGGCTCAAGGATCACCTGAAGACCAAGGCGGCGGTCGACGAGATCGCGACCAAGCTGTCGGCGATCGGGCTCGAGGTCGAGAGCGTCGACAATCCGGCCGAGAACCTTGGCGCATTTCGAGTCGCGCGTATCGTGGAAGCAGGCAAGCATCCCAACGCCGACAAGCTGCAGGTCATCCAGGTCGAAGTTGAAAAGGGCGCGCCGCTGCTCGAAGTGGTGTGCGGCGCCCCCAACGCGCGTGCTGGAATGCTCGGCGTGTTCGCTCCACTCGGCACCTTCATTCCAGGCTCCAAGATCACCTTGGAGAAGAAGCCGGTGCGCGGCGTCGTGTCGAACGGCATGATGTGTTCGGCGGCAGAGCTCGAGCTGTCGTCCGAGGCCGCGGGCATCATCGAGTTGCCTGAGGAGATGGCGGCGCACGTCGGCGAGCGTTACGTCGACGTGATGGGTCTCGCCGACCCCGTATTCGAGGTGAAGCTCACCCCTAACCGTCCCGACTGCACCGGTGTGCGTGGCATTGCGCGCGATCTGGCGGCCGCAGGGCTCGGCACGCTGAAGCCGGAGAAGGCAATTGCCGGCGTCGAGGGCGCCGATCCATCGCCCATCAAGGTCAGGCTCGAATTCTCCGCCGAGACGGCCGATGCGTGTCCGGTGTTTGCCGCCCACTACATCAAGGGTGTCGTCAACGGACCTTCGCCTGCGTGGCTGCAGAACCGGCTCACCGCCGTAGGACTGCGTCCCATCAATGCGCTGGTCGACGTCACCAACTACATTAGTCAGGATCGCGGGCGCCCGCTGCACGTCTACGACGCCGACAAGCTGAAGGGCGACGTCGTCGCGCGCCTCGGCAAGAAGGGCGAGAAATTCCTCGGGCTAGACGGCAAGGAACACACCGTCGACGAGACCATGTGCGTGATCGCCGACGACAACGGGCCTTTGGGTCTGGGCGGCATTATCGGTGGCGAAGCCTCCGGCGCGACCGAGGCGACGACCAATGTGCTCGTCGAAAGCGCACTGTTCGATCCGCTGCGTACCGCGGCGACCGGGCGCAAAACCGGCCTCGTTACAGATGCGCGTTACCGCTTCGAGCGCGGCGTCGATCCGCAATCGGTGCTCCCCGGGCTCGATCTGGCAACGCAGATGATCCACAAACTCTGCGGCGGCAAGCCCACCCATACGGCGATCACCGGACAGGTGCCGGATACGCGTCGCAGCATTTCGTTCGACGTTGGGTTGGTCGCGAAGCTGGCCGGCCTGACGCTGCCGGCGAAGGACATCAGGGCAATACTCGAAGCTCTGGGTTGCGAAGTCATCGGCAAGGGCGATGTCCTCACGGTCACGACGCCGTCGTGGCGGCCGGATCTGCATGGCAGCGCCGATCTCGTCGAGGAGGTCGTGCGTATAGCCGGCATCGATCGCGTGCCGGCAACGCCGCTGCCGCGTCCGGCCGGTGTTGCTCGTCCAGTGCTCACCGAGCGGCAGAAGCGAGCGCGGCGTGCGCGGCGCACGCTGGCGGCACGCGGGATCGTCGAGGCGATCACCTGGTCGTTCATCCCCGATGGCGAGGCTAAGGCGTTCGGCGGCGGCGATGACGCGCTGCAGCTTGCCAATCCGATCTCGGTCGAGATGTCTTCCATGCGGCCGGGTCTGTTGCCGGGCCTGCTGACGGCGCTGAAGCGCAACGCGAATCGCGGCTTCGGTGATGCGGCGATGTTCGAGCTGGGTCAGGCGTATCGCGGCGAAAAGCCGGAGGACCAATATCTATCGGCGTCCGGCGTGCGATCGGGCACGGCGAAGGTCGGTGGCAGTGGCCGGCATTGGGACGGCGCGGCGATGGATGTCGACCTTTACGATGCGAAGTCCGACGTTGTGGCCGTGCTCACCGCACTCGGGCTCGATATCGGCAAGCCGCAGGTCACGCGCGATGCGCCCGGCTGGTATCACCCCGGACGTTCGGGCACGCTGCGGCTCGGCCCGAAGACCGTGCTGGCGCATTTCGGCGAGATTCATCCCGCAACGCTGAAGGCACTCGACATTGAGGGACCGGTGGCAGCGTTCGAGATCTTCCTCGACGCGATCCCTGCACAGAAGGCGAAGAGCCGGGCGAAGCCGCGACTGGATGCCAACGACCTCATGCCGGTTCGCCGCGACTTCGCGTTCCTGCTCGACAAGGGCGTAGCGGCGGGCGACGTCGTGCGTGCGGCTGCCGGTGCCGACAAGGCGCTCATCCGCGAGGTATCGGTGTTCGACGTGTTCGAGGGCGGCGCGCTCGAGAAGGAGGGCAAGAAATCCCTCGCCATCGAGGTGATGCTGCAACCCGTGTCGGAAACGCTGACGGACAAGGACATCGAGGCGGTGTCGGCGAAGATCGCGGCGGCGGTGAAGGCCGCCACGGGCGGAGAAATCCGCTCCTGACCGCCGCGGCTTAGCGTTTTTTCAGGAGATTTATAGCTTCGTGGTCGCGGGCATTCCTGCCCGAAAGCACGGGGATCGACGCACCATGATGGACAATCGCAAGTTTCTGATTTTTGGCTTCCTCGTCTGCGTCGCTGCCGCAATCGCCTATACGTTCGTTTTCGCAGACCTGCCGTTCGTGACGTCGCCGACTTCTCCGGACGGGGCGCCGCTCGAAGTTCCGGCACCTGCGACGCCACAGCAGCCCGCGCCATAACGTCGGCTCGCTGGCGCGTGTCGGGCGGGCTATTGAACCTATGCATGCCGCTCTAGCGCGTCGCCACCGGCGAGGTGCTATAAGCGCGTCGGCCCGTAGGTTGGAACCCCAAGAGGAGCCAGGCGATGACCGAGACGACGATAGCTCCCGAGACGACAAAGGTAATGCCGGTCGGTGACGGCGACGCCGACCTGCCTCACATCATCATTGTCGGCGGCGGCGCTGGTGGCCTGGAACTGGCGACGCGTCTGGGTGACAAGCTTGGCAAGGACCACTGGTTTAGCAAAAAGCGTGCGCAGGTTTCGCTGATCGAAAGGGCGCGCACGCATATCTGGAAGCCGCTGCTGCACGAGATCGCGGCCGGCAGCATGGATACGGCGCAGCACGAGCTCGAGTATCAGGCGCAGGGCTACTGGCACGGCTTCAAGTTCCGCTACGGCGAGATGACGGGCATCGATCGCAAGAAGCAGCTCGTCTATCTGGCGGCAACCTATGACGAGGACGGGCGCGAGATCACGCCGGTGCGCTCGTTCCGTTACGACATACTGGTCATCGCGATCGGCTCGGTCGGCAACGCGTTCAACACGCCGGGCGTCGAGCAGCATGCGATCATGCTGGACACGCCCGAGCAGGCGGAGCGTTTCAACCGGCGTCTGATCAACGCCTGCGTCAGAGCCTATGCGCAGGAAGGGCCGGTGCGTCCGGGCCAGCTCGACGTTGCGATCATCGGTGCGGGCGCGACCGGGACGGAGCTTGCCGCCGAGTTGCATCGCACGGCGCGCGGCGTCGTCGCATTCGGCCTCGACAAGATCAATCCCGAGAACGACATCAAGATCTCGCTGATCGAGGCAGCGCCGCGGATACTGCCGGCTTTGCCCGATCGCATCTCCGATGGTGTCGCCGACACGCTGCGCAAGTTGAAGGTCGAGATCCATACGAACTCACGTGTCACCGAGGTGACGGCCGAGGGCGTGAAGCTCGCGAACGGAAGTTTCATTCCGTCGGAGCTGGTGGTGTGGGCGGCGGGCGTGAAAGGTCCGGACGTGCTGGCGCACCTCGACGGGCTCGAGGTGAGCAAGTCGAACCAGCTCGTCGTCACCGACACGCTGCAGACGACCAACGATCCAAAGATCTTCGCGATGGGCGACTGCGCGTACCTGGTGCCGCAAGGGGAAAAATATCCCATTCCGCCGCGCGCGCAGGCGGCGCATCAGGAGGCATCGCACCTCTACGCCGAGATCCAGCGCATGCTGAAGGGCGAGCCGCTAAGGCCGTTCCACTATCGCGACTTCGGATCGCTGGTGTCGCTCGGCCATTATTCGACGGTCGGCAACCTCATGGGGTTCATCGTCGGCGGCAGCTTCATCATCGAGGGACTGTTCGCGAGGCTGATGTACCGCTCGCTGTACAAGATGCATGAGATGGCGCTGCACGGGCCGTGGAAGGTGTTCCTCGACTCGCTGTCGCGGTCGCTGACGCGGCGCACCGAGCCGGTTGTGAAGCTGCACTGAGGGCGGCAGTCGTCGGATCAATCGGATGAATGGATCCCGGGGACGAGCCCCGGGAATCCAACGTCGTCGGCTCGAGCTAGCCGCCGCGGCGGAGCGCGTTGAGCAGCTCAGGCGAGGCGTACGAGTCCGCCGGCAGTCCCAGCTTGATCTGCATGTCCTTCACGGCAGCGCGCGTCTTGGCGCCGGCGAGGCCATCGATCTTACCGACGTCATAACCGCGGTTGCTGAGCAGCTGCTGCAGCTCCTTGGTGCCTGCCGCATCCAGACCGTTGGTGTTGCCGCGGCCGCGCGACATCGCCCCGGCGCCGTCGATGCGGGTGGCGAGATAGGCGGCGGTCGTGGCGTAGCTCAGCGAGTTGTTCCACTCGGTGTAGATATCGAAGTTCGGGTAGGCGAGGAACGCCGGGCCGTTGCGTCCCATCGGGAGCAACAGCGATGATGGCAGGGCGTCGGCGGGAACCGGGCTGCCGTCGGGGTAGGTGATGCCCCAGTCGGCCCACTGCGAGCGCGGCAGCTTGATTGCGAGATCGGCCTGATCCCACGGGAGATCGCGCGTAATCCGCACTTCCTCGATCCATGGCTCGTTGGGGCGCCAACCGAGGTTATGCATGTAGTTGGCGGTCGAGCCGATCACGTCGTCGTCGTTGGAGAACAGGTTGATGCGACCGTCGCCGTCGTAGTCGATGGCGTAGTCGAGGTAGCGGGTCGGCAGGAACTGCGTCTGGCCGATTTCGCCGGCCCACGAGCCGATCATGCCGGACGGGCTCATGTCGCCGCGGTCCATGATCTGCAACGCGGCGATCAACTCCTCGGTGAACATGAAGCTGCGGCGGCAGTCGTAGGCGAGGGCGACGAGCGACGGCAGAATGGGGAGCTTGCCCATGCCGGCGCCGAAGTCGCTCTCGAGCGCCCAGAAGCCAGTGATGACCGAAGCGGGAACGCCAAATTCCTTTGCCGCGCGCTCGAACGTGGCGCGATGCTCGGCGACTTTGCGCTTGCTCGACTGCACGCGGTTCGGCGTCGCCAGCTTGGTTTGGAAGTCGAGGAAGGTCATCACGAAAATGGCCCCCTGCTTGCGATCGCGCCCGATTATGTTCGTGGCGAGCGGGGTCTCGTCGACAATGGCGATCGACCGGCGGCTGACGCCGCGTGCTGCGGCCTCCTTGCGGAAGCGCGCCTTCCAAGCTTCGAAGCTCTCGGTGTTGCGGCAGTTCTCTTTCGCCGGCGGATACGGGGCGCGCTTTTGCGGGTGTGTCGCGTGCTGGGAGATTCCTCCTGGATCGGCCGCTTGGGCGGTGACGGCCGGTGCTGGCTCGGCCTCGGCAGCTTGTGCCGGCGCGACGGCGGGTGCAACGGTGGTGGCCGCGGCGGCGGGTGCCATCGGCGGCGCCTGCGTGGTGATCGCGGGTGTCGTTGCCTGCTGCGGCTTGCGCTTTACGGGCTTCTTCGCTTGCTCTTTGAACGCAGGTGACGGTTCGATTTGAGCGTTGGCGCCATTGCTGACGCTGAAAAGTATGGTCGCGGCGGCGATCGCCGCGAGAAATTTCATGCCGTGCATCACGCGTCCTTCGGGGAGTTGGCGGTAGGTGCCGTGGTACTCATGCCCGTGGATGTGGCGCCGTCAAGACACAGGGCCGCGCCTCCCGGGCGATATCGCATTTCAGGCATTACCAATGAGAACGCCTGCGGCAAACACAATTAGTCCGCCTGCGACGACCTCAAGAGAAGCGCGCAGAAACCTGGTGTCCATGTACCGGGCGCATCAGCTGCCTTTTCCAGTCTTTGTTTAGAATCGTTCTAATTTGGTCGCCAGCCGTGAGGGGAATCCACCTCAGCGTTCGAGCCCTGGGCATTTCGGCGGCCCCAGGTGACGAAATTGCGATGCCCGGAGGTTTATGTTTGCTATCGGGGGCCGCGGCAATCGGGTGTGGGGCCAATCGGCGGACGCCCTTTCAGGGCTGAGGTGGCGATGCTATCAAGCGCGCCATGACCGATACCTCCCTGATCCGCAATTTCTCCATCATCGCCCACATCGACCACGGAAAATCTACGCTCTCGGACCGGCTGATCCAGCTGTGCGGGAACGTGGCCGACCGCGAGATGAAGGAGCAAATCCTCGACTCGATGGACATCGAGCGGGAACGCGGCATCACCATCAAGGCGCAAACGGTGCGCCTCGACTACAAATACAAGGACGGCAAGATCTATCAGCTCAACCTGATGGACACGCCAGGGCACGTCGATTTCGCCTACGAGGTGTCGCGGTCGCTGGCTGCGTGCGAGGGCGCGATCCTGGTGGTGGATGCCTCCCAGGGCGTCGAGGCGCAGACCCTCGCCAACGTCTACACGGCGCTCGACAACAACCTCGAGATCCTGCCCGTTCTAAACAAGGTCGACCTGCCGGCGGCAGATTCCGACCGGGTGAAGCAGCAGATCGAGGACGTGATCGGGCTCGACGCGTCGGAGGCCATTCCGATTTCGGCCAAGACCGGGCTCAACGTCGCGGCGGTGCTGGAAGCCATCGTGGAGCGCCTGCCGCCGCCAAAGGGCGATGCCAGCAAACCGCTCAAGGCTCTGCTCATCGACAGCTGGTACGACGCTTATCTCGGCGTGGTCGTGTTGGTCCGCATCATCGACGGCATCCTGAAGAAGGGACAGAAGATCACGCTGATGTCGACGGACGCCAGCTACCAGATCGAGCGCGTCGGTGTGTTCCGTCCCAAGCAGGAAATGATGGACGCCCTGACCCCGGGGGAAGTCGGGTTCTTCACGGCGGCGATCAAACAGGTGGCGGACACGCGCGTCGGCGACACCGTCACCGACCAGCGCAATCCGACCGCCGAGGCGCTGCCGGGCTTCAAGCCGGCGCAGCCGGTGGTGTTCTGCGGGCTCTTCCCGGTCGACGCAGCCGACTTCGCCGACTTGCGCGAGGCGATGGGCAAGCTGCGCCTCAACGATGCGAGTTTCTCGTTCGAGATGGAGACGTCGGCGGCGCTGGGCCTGGGCTTCCGCTGCGGGTTCCTGGGGCTGCTGCACCTCGAGATCATCACTGAGCGCCTGGAGCGCGAGTTCAATCTCGACCTGATCACGACGGCGCCTAGCGTCGTCTACAATCTCTACCTGACCGACGGCACCATGCTCGAGATGCACAATCCGGCCGATATGCCGGAGACGACGCGCATCGAGCGCATCGAGGAGCCGTGGATCAAGGCGACGATCATGGTGCCTGACGATTACCTCGGCGGCATCCTGAAGCTGTGCCAGGATCGGCGCGGCCGGCAGAAGGATCTCACCTACGCCGGCAATCGCGCCATGCTCGTTTACGAACTGCCGCTCAACGAGGTGGTGTTCGATTTCTACGATCGCCTGAAGTCGATCAGCAAGGGCTATGCCTCGTTCGACTACGCGATCATCGGGTACGAGGAAAACGACCTCGTAAAGCTGTCGATCCTTGTCAATGACGAGCCGGTCGATGCGCTGTCGATGATCGTGCATCGGACGCGCGCGGAGAGCCGTGGCCGCGCCATGTGCGAAAAGCTCAAAGAGCTAATCCGTCCGCACCTGTTCAAGATTCCGATCCAGGCGGCGATCGGCGGCAAGGTCATCGCGCGCGAGACCATCAGCGCTCTGCGCAAGGGCGGGATTGCCAAGTGCTACGG
>CAZBPM010000020.1:0-96894 GCA_964493785.1 uncultured Hyphomicrobium sp.
CCGCCGCTGGCGCCATGGCCCGAGCCTGATCAACCTTTCAGCGGAGCACCCGCGGGTGCGCCGGGCGGCTACGGCGTCGAACCGCAAATGCCAGCGCCGGCTCGGCCGAATGCACGGCCGGCCGGGCGGAGCGTCGCGCCGCGAGCCGAGATCGGACAGCTCGTCGAGAACATTCCCCGCTCGATGCGGGTGTCGGTGCCGGCGATGATCGAGGTGCGGATCGCGCGCGGCGATGTGCAGGCGCTTGCGGAAGGCCTGCAGGGCGGCGGCGCTGCCTATCAGCACGAGGTGATGATCACCAAGGCGATGTCGGTGCGGCTGCGTGCGCCCGACGGCGGTTTCTACATCGAGACGGCGTCGCCGGAGACGCAGTGGATCGAGCGCGCATCGCTCATTTCGCAGGACGATTTTGCGAGCTGGCGCTGGCACGTGACGCCGCGCGACGCGGGCAAGCGCAGGCTGCAGCTCGTGATCTCGGCGCGTACGATGAGTGCTGACGGGCTGGTCGCCGAGACGGCGCTGCCGGATCAGGTCATCTCGATCCGGGTGCGGACGAACTACGGCCAGGTGACGTCGCGCTGGATCGGCTGGGGCGTCGCGGCGGTGGCAGGCGGCGTGCTCGCCAAGTTCGGCGAGGGTGCTCTCGCCATGCTCGGGCGCATGATATCGGGTTAGTTGCGCAGCACGTCGGCGATGGGCCATTTGCCGACATTGAACGCGTCGTTTGAGGCTTATAGAGTTGGTCTATGACCAATCCAAATCTCCCCATCCTCACCGCCTTCGAGAACTCGCTAGATCGTGGCCGGGGAATGGCAAGGGACATGCGTCTCCGCTGGGCGCTGGAGGAGGTGGGGCAGCCCTACGAGGTGCGCTTGGTGCCGTGGGAGGATTTCAAGAAACCGGCGCATTTGGCACGCAATCCGTTTGGGCAGATTCCGACCTTCGAGGAAGGTGACCTTACCCTGTTTGAATCAGGTGCGATCGTGCTCCACATCGCGGAGCGGTTTCCGGGTCTGCTGCCGAACGATGAAAACGCGAGGGAGCGCGCAAAAATGTGGATGTTCGCGGCGCTCAGCACGGTGGAGCCACCAATCGTCGATCGCGACGTCGTTGAGTACTCGGAGCGCGGCAAGAGCTGGCAGAGCGAGCACTTGGCGATGGTAGACGAGCGTATTCGCGCGCGTCTTCAGCAGCTGAGCGCGCGCCTGGGTAATGACGAGTGGCTCGACGGCGCGTTCAGTGCGGCCGACATCATGATGGTTCACGTGCTGCGCAGACTGGAAGGCTCTGGCCTCCTGGAAGAGTACCCAACACTGGCCGCCTACATCTCTCGTGCCAAGGAACGGCCGGCCTACAAGCGTGCCTTCGCCGCGCAACTGGCAGATTTTACATCTACTTCGAGCCGGTGATCAGGTCCGCGTCGGGTCATGAGGGACGCGACGAGGGCTGCCGTGGAATGATCGCCGAGGGGTGATCGTCAGGAGCGGTCGGCGAGGATGCCGGCGATGGTGGCACGCATCTCATCGACGCCTAGGTTCTTCTCCGCCGATGTCTCGAGGACTACCGGGAAGGCGGCGGGGTGCTTGGAAAGCGCCTTGGTGGTTGCCTCGCGTACGGCTTCCAACTCGTGCGGCTTGATCTTGTCCGCCTTGGTCAGCACTGCCTGATAGGAGACAGCAGCGTCGTCGAGGATCGCGGCGATCTGCTCGTCGGTCGGTTTGAGGCCGTGGCGAGAGTCGATGAGCAGGAAGACGCGGGCGAGCGTCGTGCGGCCACGCAGATAATCGGTGACGAGCTCGCCCCAGGCTGCGACCTTCTCGACGGGCGCCTTGGCATAGCCGTAGCCCGGCATGTCGACGAGGTAGAGCGGCTCGCCGGGGCTTTCGAAGTAGTTCAGCTCCTGGGTGCGGCCGGGCGTGTTCGAGGTGCGGCAGAGGCCGTTCTGGCGGACAATCGCATTGATGAGGCTGGACTTGCCGACGTTGGAGCGGCCGGCAAAGCCGATCTCGGTGCGATCTGCCGGCGGCAAGAACTCCAGCGCCGGGGCGCTTTTCAGGAGCTGCCAGCGCCGCTCGAACAGCTTGTCGCCGGCGATGAGCAGGGCTTGGTCGAGGTCGCTCGTCATGTCGCCTCCCAATGGCCGGCCCTCGGCTGAGTGTTCAGAGAAGTGTTCGGCTTTAGCCCAAAGCGATCTTCGATCGCATCCGACCTTTCCCCGATGGGGAAAGGTCTTCTACCGCGATTGGGTTACTCGCTCTTTTCCTTGCCGGACTTTCGCCGGATGGCGCCGGCGCCACGACCGGCCATCCCCGCGACGGACCGGTATTGTCGCGAGATGTTGCCCAGAAGGTGAACCTCCGTGCCCTGCTTACGCATGATGTAATACTGCTGGGCCAGCGAAAGCGTGTTGCTCCAGGCCCAGTAGATCACAAGTCCGGCGGGGAAAGAGGCCAGCAGGAACGTGAACATCACCGGCATCCAGTTGAAGATCTGCTGCTGGATCGGATCGGGCTGCTGAGGGTTGAGCTGCATCTGCAGCCACATCGTGACGCCCATGACCAGCGGCCAGACGCCGACGTGCAGGAACTCCGGCACCGCGTACGGCAGCAAGCCGAAGAGGTTGAACAGCGATGTCGGGTCGGGCGCTGAAAGATCGTGGATCCAGCCGAAGAAGGGCGCGTGCCGCATATCGATGGTGATGTAGAGGACCTTGTAGAGCGCGAAGAACACCGGGATCTGAAGCAGGATGGGCAAGCAGCCCGCCACCGGGTTCACTTTCTCGCGCCGGTAAAGCTCCATCAGCTCCTGCTGCTGCTTTACCTTGTCGTCCTTGTAGCGCTCGCGCAGCTGCTCCATCTGCGGCTGCAGCTTCTTCATCTTGGCCATCGCCCCATACTGCTTGTTCGCAAGCGGGAAGAAGGCCAGCCGCACCAGAACGGTGAGGATGAGGATGGTGACGCCGAAGTTATGGACGTACGAGTTGATCAACTCCATCAAGCGGAACAGCGGCTTGGTGATGAAGAAGAACCAGCCCCAGTCGATGAGCAGGTCGAACTGCTGGACGCCGGCACTCTGATACTGCTGCAGCAGCTGCATCTGCTTGGCGCCGGCGAAGAGCTGCGAATTGACCTTGCCGGTCTCGCCCGGTGCGACGGTGATTGCATCGCGCAGATACTGTGCCTGGAACGACGTCTGATCGCTCGGCAGCTTGGGCGCCTGAGCGGAGAATGTCGCCCGGTATTGCGCGGTCTGGTCGGGGATGACGGTTGCGGCCCAATACTTCTCGGTGAAGCCAAGCCAGCCGCCGGTCGCCGGATCGAACGTGCGGGGGCCGTCGTCGACGGCAGACGTGTAGCCGGTACGTTGCTCGCCCTGGGCGCCGATGACACCGATCAGGCCTTCGTGCAGGATCCAGTTGTGCTCGAGCTTGGGCGTGCCGTAGCGATTGACGCGGGCGTAGGGGGCGAGAGACACGGGCGCGGCGGACTTGTTCTCGACCTCGTCGACGATATTGAACATGTAGTTTTCATCGACCGAGACGGTGCGCTTGAAAATCACGCCGGCGCCGTTGTCCCAGGTGAGCGTCACCGGGGTGGTCGGGGTGAGCGTGCCGCCGCCCTGCCAGAGCGTGTCACGGTCGGGAACCTTGAGGGCCGAGCCGGCGGTCGGCACCCAGCCGAACTCGGCGAAATAGGGATGCACGCTGTCGTTCGGCGACAGCAGCACGACGTTGGGGCTCTTGGGGTCGACGGTGTCGTGATACTTCACGAGCACGAGGTCATCGAAGCGGCCAGAGCGCAGGGCGATCGAGCCCTTCACGGACGGCGTATCGATGGCAAGGCGCGGCGACGTCTTGATTGCGTCCTCGCCGGCGCTGGAGGAGCCGACTGACGGAGCGTTCGGCGCAGCAGCAGTCGCTGCCGCGGGGGCTGCCGGCTTTGCCTGCTCCTTCTTGGCAAGCTCCTGCTGGGCCTGCTGGCGCTGCTGCTCCTCGCGCATCTTCGGACCGGCGTAGAGCAACTGCCATCCGAGCAGCACGGCCATCGAAAGGATGACGGCAATCAGGAGATTTCGCTGTTGATCGTGGTCTTGCATGGCCTCAGCGCCGTTCCTTTTAGCCGGTGGAGCCGCCAGCATTCAGCCGGCCGGAGCGCCCACTCTTATTGGCGCCTGAGCCAATACTCCGAGAGTGCCGGCTCGGAAAGCCGGAAGTCATGGGTTTCTTGCCCCTCGGCGCTTTTGCCCCGGATTCTGATGAACGCGGGCAAGGGCCAGATCGAGGTCGGATTTGAGCTCGGAAAAGCCACGACGCAGGGCAGGCGTGCGAGCGATAATGACGTAATCGAAGCCGGGAAGGGCTTGCCCCGGGGGCAAAGCTGCGGTCAGGGCCCGCAAACGACGCTTTATGCGGTTGCGGTCGACAGCACCGCCGACCTTCTTGGACACGGTGTATCCAAACCGGGCGGCCTCGGGAGCAGCCGCGTCTGCACGCGGACGAGCCTCCAAGACGAAAGCCGGCGCACTCCAGCGCCGGCCACCCCGGACCCAAAGAAATTCGCTGCGCTTCTTGAGAGTAGCTGGTGCCACTGCGCCAAATCCTGCCCCAAGGGGGCTGCGCTCGCGGGCGACCAGTAGCGGGGCTAAGCCCACCAACTCAGGCCGACAGACGCTTACGGCCCTTGGCGCGCCGACGATTGATCACGCGAATGCCGCCTTTGGTCAGCATCCGCTTGCGAAAGCCATGGCGACGCTTGCGGACGAGCCGGCTCGGTTGATAAGTGCGCTTCACGATACAGCTCCAGTGCCCGTCGCGAAAAGGGGGCCTGCCGTCCACGCGGTCGGCGTCGGCGGAAGCCCTCATTCTTAAGGATTGGCGGGCTTATACGGTCTGGAAAGCTCCAAGTCAACGCATGCGATTGCCCGCTAATCCACGGCCTCTCACCGCAATAAGGGTGCGCTGGGCCCCCGGAAATGGCAAATCTTCGTTCGACGCTTGGCAAGCGGAGCCGGGCGGCAAGGGGGCATGGCATGGAGCATGGTAAATCGGGGGCCGAGTTGCAGGGGGCGCTCGCGGCTGAGGCGGCAGGGCAAGCCGGCGACCGCGCGATGGTGGACATCTGCGTGTTGGGAGCGGACCCCGGCGGAATGGCAGTGGCGACGGCCGCGGCGGCATTCGGGCGCAGGGTCATCGTCATCGAGCACAATCAGCTCGGAGGCGAGCGGTTGGTGCATGGGCCTGTCGCCCTTCGTGCGCTGGCGGCGGCAGGGCACCACGCCCACGCCATGCGCACCGGGGCGCCGTTCGGCATCACGGGGCGAGAACCCGAGATCGATCTGCGGGCGGTGAACCAGCGCGTATCGAACGTCATCGCCGAGGTGACGCCAAACGTGTCGGCCGAGCGCTATTCGGGTCTGGGCGTTCAGCTGATCCATGGCGCCGGCCGGTTCATCAACAAGCGGACTGTGGCTGTGGGCGAGCAGCAGATACGTGCGCGACGCTTCGTTGTCGCGACGGGTTCGCAGCCGATCCAGCTCTCGATCCCTGGCCTCAACAGCGTTCCATACCTGACGACGGAATCGATCTTCTCGAACCAAGAGCGGTTGCACAATCTCATCATCATCGGCGGCGACAGGACGGCGCTCGAGCTGGCTCAGACCTACAGCCGGCTAGGGTCGCGCGTCATCGTTCTGGATCCCGGCAAGGGGCTCGGCGATGAGGATCCGGAGCTGACCAAGTTCCTGCTGGAACGGTTGGCCGACGAAGGCATCGCCATCTACGAAAACACCAAGATCGACAGCGTCGACGGCGGGCTCGGCCGCGTGCGCGTCAACGTCACCGTCGGAAGCGAGAAGCACGTCGTCGAGGGCAGCAACCTGCTGGTGGCGGCGGGTCGCAAGCCTGCAACGGCGGACCTCGGCCTGGAGGCGGCTGGCATCCGCTTCGACGACAGGGGCATCAAGGTCAACGCAGGCCTCAAGACGACGAACCGGCGGGTTTTTGCGCTGGGCGAAGTGGCCGCCGCGCCGGGTGCTCAGGCCGCCGACTACCAGGCCGGCGTCGTCGTGCGGCGCGCGCTGTTGCATATGCGGGCGCGGGTCGATGAGCGCCTCGTGCCGCGGGTCGTCCTAACCCAGCCGGAGCTTGCCTGTGTCGGGCTGTCGGAGGAGCAGGCGACGAAGGCCGTCAAGAAGATCAACGTGCTGCGCTGGCCATACCGCGAGAACGACAGGGCCGTGGCCGAGGGGACCGTCGTCGGGCACGTGAAGGTGATCACGAGCCGGGACGGGCGGATACTCGGTGCCGGGATCGTCGGGGCGGGGGCGGGCGAGCTGATCGGGATGTGGGCGCTGGCGATCTCGCAGGGTCTCAATATCAAGGCCCTGACCGAGTGGGTGCCGCCCTACCCGACGCTTTGCGAGATCAACAGCCGGGCCGCGAGCAGCTATTATGCAACCAGGGCCGGAAGCCCTACCTTACGCAAGGTTATCGATTTTCTTGCTAAGCTCGGGTGAGGTAGCGGGAGCGAAAGGACGCGCGTGCTCCGCGAGAACAAGAACGAGGTAGCACGGCTAAAATTCGCCGACCGGTGGAGGCGATCGCGGCTCTCGGAATGGGCCGCGAAATACCGGGGGAATTGGCGCGACCTCAGCCTGCCGTCCAAGCTGCTGATGCTAACGGCGGTTTTCGTCATGCTGGCGGAGGTACTCATCTTCCTGCCGTCGATCTCGACGTTTCGCGTCGACTGGCTGAACGAGCGCCTGACGGCCGCGCAATTGGCAACGCTGGCAGCTGAAGGCTTTCCAGGCGGGGACGTTCCGTCGGGGCTCAGGGCCGAGATGCTGCGCACCGCGCAGGTGAAAGCGATCGCCTCGCGCCGGCAGGGCGTGCGCCGACTGGTACTGCCGGTCGATCCTCAGATGACGATCGACGCGCACTACGACCTCAGGCAGAAGCCGGAGAGCTGGCTCGAGGGCGTCGGGTTGAAGCTCGAGCAGATGGGCGATGCGATCGCAGTTTTCTTCGCGCGTGATGGGCGGACGATCCGCGTGCTCGGCAGTATAGGGGACGATCCCGACGATCTCGTCGAGGTGGTCATGCCGGAAGCACCGCTGAAGGCGGCGCTGAGGTCCTATGCGATGAACATCCTCGGTGTCTCGATCGTCATTTCGCTGGCGACCGCGGCGCTGGTGTATTTTGCGCTGAGCCGCCTGCTGGTGCGGCCGATGATGCGGATCACGCACGCGATGGTGCATTTCAGCGAGGATCCGGAAGATCCAGAGCGCATCATCGTGCCGACAGGCCGGCGCGACGAGATCGGCACGGCTGAGCGCGAGCTCGGCGAGATGCAGCGCCAGCTTGCGGGCGCGCTGCTGCAGAAGACGCGGCTGGCGCAGCTCGGGCTGGCGGTCAGCAAGATCAACCACGACCTGCGCGGAATGCTGGCGAACGCGCAGCTGCTTTCGGATCGCCTGACGGTCATTCCCGATCCGACCGTGCAGCGCTTCGCGCCCAAGCTCATTGCGTCGCTCGATCGCGCCATCAACTTCTGCAACGACACGCTGCGCTTCGGCCGGGCCGAGGAGGCAGCGCCGCGGCGCGAGCTGATGCTGCTGAAGCCGCTCGTCGAAGAGGTGGGTGAGGCGCTGGGACTGCCGCGCGAGGGCGCGATCGATTTCATCCCCGAGATGGACGACACGCTGCGCATCGATGCCGATCGCGACCACCTGTTCCGGATCATCTCCAATCTCGTGCGCAACGCCATCGAGGCGATCGAGGCTGCCCAGCCGAGCCCGCACGGGGAGATCCGGATCAAGGCGTGGCGCGAAGGGCGGCGGGTGCTCGTCGAGGTGCGCGACAACGGGCCGGGCGTGCCGCAGAAGGCGCGCGATCATTTGTTCGAGGCGTTCACTGGGTCGCAACGTAAGGGCGGCACGGGGCTCGGCCTCGCCATCGCGGCGGAGATCGTCGGCGTGCACGGGGGGCAGTTGCGGCTGCTCGACACCGGCAAGGGTGCGGCATTCCTTATCGAGATCCCAGACCGCGGCGTGCACGCAAGCACTGAGGCGGCGGAGCCTGCGGGCGGGGGCAGCGGCTCGGGGCATGGACCTGAAAAAGCAGCGCTATCCACGCCTGAGGTGGCTGATCGGGCAAAGCACGCGCCAAGGCCCTTGCGCGGCGAGGGCTGAGCGATTAGTAGTTGCGGCCTTCGACATCGGCGATGCTTTGCCGGTCGTCGCAGGCCCCTGCGTGGCCGTATAACCGCAGGAAAGCGCCCGTAGCTCAGCTGGATAGAGCATCAGACTACGAATCTGAGGGTCGGACGTTCGAATCGTTCCGGGCGCGCCATTCACGAACAAAACTGGGCACTCCGGCCGGAGCGGCCCCGCCACCCATCACCAGACGCTCCAGAACCGTCCGCCGCCCGTGGATACGGATTTCCGTATCACCGACCTCGACCTTGTCGATGACGGCGCGCAGGTATGAGCGGCGGAAGGACATGTCGCCGGTCAGCACGTTCTGGCGCATGACCTCGACGAAAGCCGCGATCTTGTCCTCTGTGACCCGCGCATCGGGGCGCATTTCGGCGACGGCCCGGTCAAAGGCCGTTTGGGCAATGTCCCGCTCGGTCTTGATGGCAGAGACTCGGTCTTTCAGGGTCGGGTCTGCGGGATCAGCGATGCCGTTCTCGATGGCTTGATAGAGGCGGTTCAGCCGGTTTTCGGCGTCGGTGAGCTTCGCCCGGAGCGCCGACAGGCGGCTTACGTGGTCTTCGTCCTTGCGGGTCTGGCGATCCATCAGGCCGCGCAGCAGCGCACCCACCCGCTCCGGGGTCAGGAGCTGTTCGCTGATCCGCTCCATGACTGCATCATCAAGCCGGTCCATGGGTACCGAACGGCCCTTGCAGGCCGTTTTGCCCTTCTGCGCGCAGGTCGCGCAGACATAATATCGATACCGGCCTGACTTCCCCGTACGGATCGTCATGCCCCCGCCGCAGCTGGCGCAGGTGGCGATGCCAGTGAGCAGGATCGGCCCGGTGACAACGCGCGGCGGCGCGGCCTTCGGATTGCGGGCCTTGAGGCTCGCCTGGAGGGCATCGAATTTGGCCGGTTCGATGATCGGATCGCAAGCAACGACGATGTGCTCGGAGGCCGGCTTTTCCTTGCGGGTCTTGGAGTCCTTGCGGTTGAACACCGCCTCACCCTTGTACACCGTGTTGGTGACAAGGCTATGCAGCGGACCAATGCCCCACCGCGCCCCGCCGCGCGTGCGGTAGCCGCGTTCGTTCAGCCAGCACACCGCCGCCTTGATACCCATGGGGCCGGAGATACCGTCTCCTTCCATCAGGAGCCGGAAGATGAGGCGCACGGTCTCTGCCTCGACAGGGTCGACGGCGAGCTTTTTCTTGATGCGCGCGCCGCGCTCCCCGGCCGCCACAGTCGTGTAGCCAAACGGCGGAGCCGCACCATTCCAGAAGCCCTGCCGGGCATTCTCGTTCATGGAGCGGCTGACGTGTTTGCGGATTTCGTTCGACTGGTATTCGTCGAACAGTGCGAAGACTTGCCGGACCATGACGCCGACGGGGTCATCGCCCACTTCCTGCGTCATCGAGACAAGTCGCACGCCAGCTTTCGCGAGACGGCGGACGTGCATTTCCTGCAAGAACGCATCGCGCATGAAGCGGCTAAGCGAATGCACCAGCACCACGTCGAAGGGTGAGCCGCCGCCAGTGGCGATCTCAAGAAGGCGTTGCAGCTCTGGCCGGTTGTCGGTTGTGCCGGATAAGCCGGCATCGACGAATTCGGCAGCTACGGTCCAGCCGCGCGCAGTGCAGAAGGCTAATGCCTGCCGGCGCTGATCCGGAATGGAAAGGTCACTCTCCGCCTGCCGGCCTGTGGACACGCGCAGGTAAAGCGCGGCCCGGAGCGGCGCGCCCTGATCGGCAGATGCGGACATGGTCTTCATCGCGCTCGTCTCCGAACCCGGTTTGCTTGGTCGATATCAACATGGGTTTGCGGCTGATCCGAGTCGGAAATGCCGGAATCCTTGGCTTTGGGCGGAGTTTCGCCCGCCATCACGGCCCGGAATGCGGCCATCAGGAAGGCTTCAACGGCGTCCAACTCACCGTCCGAAACCGGCAGGTCCGCAAGATCATCGGCCACGCGGAAGCCGTGGCGCTCCGCATGCGCGATATCGGCCAGCTTGTGGTCGCGCGTGTCCATGGCCGGACACTGCCCGGCAGCATCCCTGCTGGATTGAGCACAGTCTGGTCACGTCAGTCGGGAAAACCGGGTCTGCCGGGCATCCGGCCTTGTGGCGTTTCGGAGAGGATCGCAGCGGTGACGGCCCGCAGTCGTCGGCGCAACGGCCTGCCCGCTCCTTCGCATGCGCTCCCGTGTTGGCCGTGTTCTCTGCGGTGCGCCGCCTCCTTGGCAAGCCGTCCTGTCCCTCCGCGTCGAAACGCAAAAAACAAGGCCGGAGGACGCCATGAACCAGACCAGTCTCTTTTCCCGCAACGTGATCCATCAGGGTGATTGCATCAGCGTCATGCGCCGGATGCCCGCCCGCTCGGTGGACTTCATCCTGACCGACCCGCCCTATCTCGTGCGCTATCAATCCCGCGACGGTCGCCGCATCATCAATGATGACAATGGCCGCTGGCTCGGACCGGCCGCGCGGGAGATGTTCCGGGTTTTGAAACCCGACAGCCTGTGCGTGAGCTTCTACGGCTGGACGCAAACGGACCGGTTCATGGGCGCCTGGCGCGCGGCCGGTTTCCGGATCGTCGGCCACATCGTCTTTCGGAAGAAATACGCGTCCGCTTCCCGGTTCGTCAGCTACACGCACGAGTCCGCCTATGTGCTGGCCAAGGGCCGCCCCGCTTTGCCGGAGAACCCGCCGGCTGATGTCATCGACTTCCCTTACACGGGGAACCGGCTGCATCCGACGCAGAAACCCGTGGCCATCCTGAAGCCCCTGATCGAGGCGTTCTGCCCCGAAGGCGGGCTGGTGCTGGACCCGTTCTGCGGTTCGGGATCGACCCTTGTCGCGGCTTGCGAGGCTGATTGTGACTATGTCGGCATAGAGCTGGACCGCAACTATCACCGGATCGCGGCGCGAAGGCTGGCGGCGTAACGCCCCGCCTTTTCGTGACGTTGCGCTATGGTGGGTTCTGGCACTGAACACGCCAAACCCACCCCCTGAAGGCAATACTGACCTCTCCGCCCCTCTACCGGGCAGGAATTGGCCCTGCGGATTACGCCGTTCCCTTAGGCAAGATAGACCGGCGGCAGTGCTGTGAGCGGTTTCGTTTTCATAAGGGAACGGAACACGCCGTCCATGCATCGCAGTGCCCACTGGTCGACGGGCATGCTGCAAGCCTTTCCTTGAAATAATAACCTGAACCTATGATTCAGTGACTCTGGTGTCGCCCCTGGGTTCTGGGCGTTTTGCGGCCAGCTTTGACGGTGATGGGCGGCCAGAAGCGGCGCGAGCAGTCGGACCATGAGCCCGATGCACATGCGCGAGCGCGGAGAGGCTACGACCTCGACCGCCACATAGCCCCCCTCCTCCAACTGCCTGAGATAGCGTTGCACCGAACGGCGGCAGCGCCCAAGTGCGCGTGCGAGGTAGGTGACCGTCACCGGCAGTACCCGCCCTTCTCTGTTCTGGCGATAGGTCAGCTCCGCGATCTTGCGCGCGCAGCGCCGCGCGCCGTCGGTTAGGTTCTGATCGTCTTCGATGCGCGCGGCCAGCTCCGGCACGTAGCCATTGCCCGTGTGCGAGACCGCGCGGCGCGGACGCTCGGTCGCCGCATACCGGTGGCAGGTTTGCAGTGATCGCTGGCGGCGCTCCGGATCGATTGTTGGGACGTGCAAAGTCTGGAACGACGAAGCGCGATTCTTGAGGGTGCGCGCCGATTCGATGAAAGCGGCCTGCGCGTCATTATGCATAGTCATTTGGTTTCTCCTTATCGTTCGGAGAAAACCCGCAGAGAATATGGGCGCGCGATCTCATCGCAAAAATGTATTGCGATTAGTTTTGGAGCATGAGATATTCGGAGTGCTGATTTCACGAATATCTCGATTTATCGAGCGACCCGCCCTTCTTGGCGGGTTTTCTTTTTGTTATTTCAAAATCGCCTCTTGAGTGATTGAAGACTGGCGCGGCTCTTGTGGAGCCACAACAAATTGTCAGCAATGTCTCCGGCTATAGCAAGTCGGTTTTCCCGCGATGCGGGTTTGCAGGGCTTTAGCGCACCGTTGTCTGATTCTCGGCGCGGCCCTGAGACAGCTGAATCGTGCGATTACCCACAGAATCACCGAATCTCTTGTCATATCTCGTGCCACGTAGCGCACGATTTGCTTCAGTTCTCGGCGGCGTGGGCCAGGGAACGGTATCAGCTAGCTAACTGCTAGCTTTCTGATAGCTACTTGGATGATAGCGACAAGCTACTTTCTGGATATCAAATAGCTATCCGATATCTAATAGATGTCTGCTTAGTATCCAGTAGCTACCGGAGAACCAATAGATTGCTGTTTGGTAGCCATTAGCTATCTGGTATTATTTTACAAGAAGGTGATTCATTTAAACTTTTACATAGTGAGCGTGCATGCCTGTAGTCTCATTTGCCAATCCCAAAGGTGGCGCCGGAAAAACAACATCAGCTTTGCTTCTTGCAGGAGAGCTTGCCGCCAAAGGCGCGCGCGTCACCGTCATCGACGCAGACCCCGAGCGCTGGATTTCGCAGTGGGGCAAAATGCCGGGCAAGCCCTCTAACATCGACATCATCGCGGATGTGACCGAAGACACGATTGTCGATCTCATCGAGAACGCCGCCGCCAAAGCGCAGTTCGTCATCGTCGATCTTGAAGGCACGGCCAGCCTCATGGTCGCCAATGCCATCGGCATGTCAGACCTTGTCATCATCCCGGCGCAGGGTGCGTCCATGGACGCGAAGGGCGCGGCCAAAACGATTAGGTTGATCCGCAATCAGGAGCGCCTCTCGCGCCGGCAGATTCCTCACAGCATCCTTCTGACCCGCACCAGCGCCGCCGTCACCTCGCGCGCCCTGCGCAATGTTCGCGAGCAGCTCGACAAGGCGGCGATTGACGTGTTCTCCACGTCCATCGTCGAGCGTGCCGCCTTCCGCGACATCTTTGATTTTGGTGGACTGCTATCTGACCTTCGCAGCGATCAAGTCAGCAATGTGGATAGAGCCATCGAGAACGCCCGGGCCTTTGCGGGCGAGGTCATTGCGAAACTGAAGGGCGGCACGATGGCCGCCAAGGTAGCGTGATCATGACCGACAACCGCGCTGATCTAGGCTTTGCCGACGCCCTTGAAGATTTCAATGCGAGCGACTGGATGCCGCGCGCCCCGGCGGTCAATGAAAAGCCGCCCAAGGTGGCGACCGAGAAAGCCGCCGCCGCTGCGGGATTCCGGAGCCGGGAACCGCAGCCCGAAGCGGTAAAGCCGCCCGTGCGCACTGATCCACCGCGCCGGCGGCGCACAGGGCGCAACGCGCAGTTTAATCTGAAAGCCCGCCCTGAGACGATAGAAGAGTTCTGCGCGATTGCCGATGCGCAGGGCTGGGGACTCGGAGAAACGCTGGAGCGCGCCGTCGCGCTTCTTCAGCGCGAACACGGTCATGCCCCCGAGAAGAAGCAAAACCGCTGATCAAAGGCAGGCTTTCGTGTAGGTTATGGCAGGCGCAGACTTGAGGCGGCTGCGCAGCTAGACTGACAAGACAGAGAATCGCGATGTCCGGCAGCGCGGATCACAAAAATGACGGGGCTTGGTGGGGACGTCCGCAGGACGACCCGGCGCTACACGATGCGCTGAACAAGAGGTTCGCGGATTTTCGCCACGCGCATCCTCCGGTCAATTGCTGGATCGACAAGGTAGGGACAGCGGAGCTGTACCTTGGCGGCGTAAGGCGCGCGCTGGTGGATCGCCGCCGGGCGCTCGTCATGCTCTATGACGAGCAGGGCGAGCCCGGGTCGTCGGTGGTCTATCTGCGCTCGGAGAGTGCCTACGATGTCGCCGAATCTCATCTCGGCATCGCGCGCGTTGCGGAAGTGCGGGATGAAAGCGATGAGGCTGACGAGATCCTGAGCGCGGCACCGCGCGAACGGGAAGATCGGGTTGCCGCGGAGTTCAGCAGCCGGCACGCCTCAGACGTGGAGGCGTTCCATTACCTGCGGTCGGCCGTGAAGCTTCTGCGGCTCGAGGGCGCAGCAACCGGGAAAAGCTCGCCAGTCGTCGACCTCTTGCTCCAGGCCATCGGGGCGGAGGTGCAAGATCAGCACGATCAGGCCGTACGTCTTATCAAAGAGGCAATCGCAGTGCTGGACAGCCCTCCAACCGATGCTTTCTTCGGTGATCCGGCATTAGCGGACTGCCAGCGGGCTCTGGAGGCAACAGAGCGGCATGTAGCGGTGCAGTCCAAGTGGCCGGTGCGGCGCGGCCCCGAGGGGAAAAGCGGGGGCTAAAAGCCCCGCGCTCCCGGTGCGAGGGCGAGAGCCCGCGCTATGTTTTCGAGTGTGGCGAGGTTGTTTCGGCGATCCGGCGTGCCCGCCGCTGTGCGGGCGAGCGCCTGGCTGGCCTGACGGAACAGAGCCCGCAGGTCGGACTCGGTGCGATGTTGCAGCTCGGCGATGGTCAGTAAGGTGTTCATTCGTTCCTCCTTGTTTTCAAGGCCCCGGACATCGGGACCGTTCGTGCCCGGACACACACACAATCGGCACAAGGAACGGGACTGCATGGCCGGACGGCCGAAGCAGAACATGAGGAAGAAGGGGAAGCCGCCATCTGGGCGTCGTCGTCAGAGCTGACACAAGCAATGAGATCAGGATGAGGGCGCGTCCGGCGGGCCGGACCGGGCTTTCAGGCTGTGCCCGGAGCCGCTGCGTCGTCTCCGCCAGACGGTTTCAATCCGTCGCGCAAGAAAACAGAGCGGAGCCGGCGGTGCCGGCGCATCGGTGCGCGGCGCTCATCGCCGCCGCTTGAAGGGAAGAGGGGCGTGCCGCCCCGGGGCCGTCAAGACCAAGCCCTCCGCTGCCGCTGCGGACGCCGCCGGGGCATTCCCCGCCTTTCGGTCGCTGCGCTTCCTGCCAAGGCAGGAGATACCCCTTTTCCCGGCGGCGGTCCTGACTGCCGACCCCCCGCTCATTGGCGCGGGCCTAGTCCGGTTGCATGGCGCAACCACCAACAAGACTAGGAGAAGGGCCAATGCCTACCGACGTTTATCAGCGCATCACCGATCAGATTGTAGCAGAGCTGGAAAAGGGCGTGCGGCCGTGGCTCAAGCCTTGGAACGCCGAACACGCTGCCGGGCGCATCACCCGGCCCTTGAGGGCAAGCGGCATCCCGTATCGCGGCATCAATGTTCTGATGCTCTGGGCAGCCGCCACGGCGCAGGGCTTCAATGCCCCGTTGTGGCTGACCTACAAGCAGGCGCAGGAGCTGGGCGGACAGGTTAGGAAGGGCGAGAAGGGGAGCCTTGTCGTTTATGCCAACACCATCACGCGCACCGAACAGGACGAGGCGACCGGCGAGGACTTGGAGCGGGAAATCCCCTTCATGAAGGGCTACACCGTGTTCAATGCCGAGCAGGTGGAGGGATTGCCAGCGCACTTCTACGCCGTGCAGGAACCTGCCCTTGAGCCGGTGGCGCGGATAGAGAGGGCGGAGGCGTTCTTTACAGCGACCGGCGCCGTGATCCGCGAGGGCGGGGACCGGGCCTTCTACAGCATGGCAGAGGACCGCGTGCAGATGCCGCCCTTTGTGGCCTTCAAGGAGCCGGAAGCCTATTACGCCACGCTCGCGCACGAGCTGACCCACTGGACCAAGCACGAGAAGCGCCTTGCGCGGGACTTTGGGCGCAAGCGGTTTGGGGATGAAGGCTACGCCATGGAAGAGCTGGTCGCCGAGCTGGGCGCGGCCTTTGTCTGCGCCGACCTCGCCTTGACCCCCGCGCCGCGCGCGGAGCACGCCGCCTATATCGCCTCGTGGCTCAAAGCGCTGAAGGATGACAAGCGGGCGATCTTTGCCGCCGCCGCCCATGCGCAGCGCGCGGCGGACTATCTGGCCAAGTTCTCGACGCATGCAGCGGCGGAGGAACCGGAAAAGCATTCGGCGGCCGCATAGCGGCCGCCGTTACTGACGGAGATCGGGACGAGCCCGACATGGGATTCTATCGCCGGGGGCAGAAATTTTCGGCCGACCGGCTGGTGCCGGTCGGCCGGTTGCTCGGCAGGAAGCGGGTTATTTTTCATATTTGCGCGGGCTGGAATCTGTCGGGCGCGCCGCGCGTCAATCGGAGCCCGCTTGCAGCAGCCGGGCCGCTGTATCGATGGGAAGGAACAGGGTCTGCGGTCGCGCGCTGAATCCCTGAAACCCATGATGCCGGTAGAAGGACGCTGCCGTGTCATCCTTGGCATCGACGAGCACCGTAAGCACCGCCGGCTCCGCCCGGAGCGCACGCAGGATGGCATCGAATAGCAAAGCCGCGCCGAGCTGCTGGCCTTTGAAGCGCTGGTCGACAGCGAGCCTACCGATCAGCACCGCCGGCAGCACCGGGTAGCGGGGCAGGCGGCGGGTTTGTTCCTGGGGCAGGTCTTGGACCGGGATGCTGGCTGCCGCGAGCGTGTAGTAGCCAGCAATGGCAGCGCCGCCCTCAGGCAGGGCGACAAAGCAGTTGGACACGCGGCGGCGCATGTCCTGGCCGGCCTGCCGGGCAAGGTAGCCGTCAAGCGCCTCGACCCCGCAGGAGAAGCCATTGCGGTCATGGGCAGCGGTCAGCGCCTCGATACGAAAAGCGGGCGACACGCTAGGCTGAAATAATCAAGCGGCGATGAGCGGCTGCAGCCCGGCGCAGGGCGTCGTTGGGCTCCGGCGGGTTCAGGATAGACGCTGCCAGCGCCTGCTGATCCTCGACCGCCAGCCTGAGAACTTGCGCATCCTCGATGGTGCGCTGCGCAGCCTCTTGCGCGGCCGATACGACGAAGTCGCTCAAAGACCGGCCCTGAAGCTCGGCAGCGCGGCGGACAACCGCCAGCGCTTCCGGGGAAATCCGGGCCTCAAGCCGCGTGGTGCGGGTTGTTGATTGGGGCATGGTGAACCTCACTCTCTCTTTCTAATGTACGGGTTTTTACCGGACATTGCAAGTTTGAGTCTCAAAGGTCAGCCAGGCGGCGGTGGACGACAATATGTCAAGTGTCAAGCGACGGTTGACGATCCGATTCCCGGACAGGTAGCATCGGACAGGGATTCGAAAGGAGCTGTCTCATGGCTGCTCGCACATCAATTCGGCTCGCCGAGCCCGTCCACCCGGGCGGCTTTGTGAAGAGCGAGATCATCGAGCCGCACGGCCTGTCGGTGACCGACGCCGCGCGCGCGCTCGGTATTACGCGCGCCGCACTGTCAGCCTTCCTCAATGAACACTCCGCGCTCTCACCGGAGATGGCACTACGGCTTGAGAAGGCGTTCGGCGTTTCGATGGAAACGCTGATGCGCATGCAGAGCAGCTTCGACATCGCCCAGGCCCGCAAGCGGGCGGGGGAGATCAAGGTGGAGCCGTTCGCTGGCACGCCGGGTAACCGGGAGGATACGTGACGGCATGAAGAACGCACCGGGGGACGCACGCGCATGAACGCCGTCGAAATCGAAGAAGCCATATCGGCACTCGCCGAGCAGCCGTTCGACGGCGGCGAATTTCCGTTCGCCTTCCTTCAGGCGTTTGGCAATAAGGAAACGACCCTCAAGCGTCTGCGCGCGGGCGCTTCGAACAAGTCCGACCTGGGCGGGGTCCTCCAGACCAACAATATTCATATCGCTGTCTCGCCGCCGGGCGGGGTCACGAAGACACTCGGAGCGCTGAAGGCGAGCCCCGCTACAGCGAAGGCGAAGGCGCGCTTTATCCTTGCGACCGACGGCGCAGACTTCGAGGCTGAGGACATTGAGACGGGCGAGACGGTCGCCTGCGCGTACACCGATTTCCCCAATCACTTTGGATTCTTCTTGCCGCTTGCCGGCATTACAACCGTCAAGCAGCTGCGTGAAAGCTCCTTTGACATCCGCGCGACGAGCCGGATGAACCGGCTCTATGTGGAGCTTCTGAAAGACAATCCTGAGTGGGGCACCGAGGCACGCCGCCATGACATGAACCACTTCATGGCGCGGCTCATCTTCTGCTTCTTCGCCGAAGATACGGACATCTTCCACAAGTCCGACCTGTTCACGGACACTATCGAGAAGATGAGCGCCAAGGATTCGTCGAACACTCACGAGGTGATCGGCGAGCTGTTCCGCGCCATGAACACGAAGCGCGAAGAGCGAGCCAAAGCCGGGATCGCGCGATGGGCGGACGCGTTCCCCTATGTGAACGGTGAGCTGTTCTCCGGCAGCACTGACGTGCCGCGCTTCAGCCGGATCGCGCGGTCATATCTCATTCACATCGGCAATCTCGACTGGACGAAGATCAATCCCGACATCTTCGGCTCGATGATCCAGGCCGTCGCCGAGGATGAAGAGCGCGGCGCGCTCGGGATGCACTACACGTCAGTGCCGAACATCCTGAAGGTGCTCAATCCGCTGTTCCTCGATGACCTGCGCACGACGCTGGAAGAAGCGGGAGACAATCCCCGCATGCTTCTAAACCTGCGCAAGCGTATGGCGAAAATCAGGGTCTTTGACCCTGCCTGTGGGTCTGGCAACTTTCTCGTAATTGCCTACAAGGAAATGCGCGACATCGAGGCCGAGATCAATAAGCGGCGCGGAGAAGCCGAGCGGCGTACTGAGATACCGCTGACGAATTTCCGGGGCATCGAGTTGCGCGACTTCCCAGCTGAGGTGGCGCGGCTCGCGCTCATCATCGCGGAGTTTCAGTGCGACGTGCTCTATCGTGGACAGAAGGAAGCACTACAGGACTTTCTCCCCCTCGACGCGCAGAATTGGATCACGTGTGGCAACGCACTACGGCTCGACTGGCTGAGCATCTGCCCGCCGACAGGGACGGGCGTGAAGCTGCACGGCGATGACCTTTTTAGCACACCACTCGACCAGGCGCAGATCGACTTCGACAACGAAGGTGGTGAAACGTATATTTGCGGAAATCCCCCCTATCTCGGAAATAAACTCCAATCGGAAGAGCAGAAGTCCGATCTTAGTAACGTCTTTGACGGGCGAATCGAAGGGTGGAAATCCCTCGACTACGTAGCTGCGTGGTTTATGAGGGCGGCAGATTACGGCACCAAGACCAACGCGACATCTGCCTTTGTTACCACTAACTCGCTGTGTCAGGGACAACAAGTTCCGCTTCTGTGGCCAGCAATATTTGCAAGGAATCACGAAATTGTTTTTGCTCATACGTCTTTCAAGTGGGCAAATCTTGCAAGTTATAATGCTGGCGTAACCGTAATTATTGTTGGAATTTCCAATTCCGACAGAAATAAGCGGAGACTTTACTCAATAGATCAAGACGGATCGACCCAAGTAAAGATATGTAACAACATTAATCCATACCTAGTAGATGCTCCGAACCTCGTTATTGAGAGCAGGCGCGACCCTGGACGGGGCCGTGCGCCCATGCTGTTCGGAAACATGCCTCGTGACGGTGGAAATTTAATTGTGACGCAAGAGGTACTTACTGCAACAAGACACCACCACGATGACGTATTTACTAAGTATCTGAGGCGCTTTGTAGGATCAGAGGACTTCATACAGGGCAAAGCACGATATTGTCTTTGGATCGAAAAGACCCAATACCAGGATGCTTTGCGTTCAACGCAAATTTCAAAAAGACTGGATGCCGTAAAGGAGATGCGACTTGCGAGTAAGGCCGGCTCAACGCGCGACTATGCAAAGGCTCCTTATCGGTTTGTCCAAATACAAGGCACAGCAAACGTCAACACCCTCATAGTGCCCCGTCACAGTTCCGAGCGTCGATCATATCTACCAGTCGGCTTGCTGGACGCATCCGCGATCATAGCCGACAGCGCATTCGCAATTTACGACGCGCCATTGTGGACGCTCTCGCTAATTGCTTCTCGCCTTCACCTTGTCTGGATCGCAGCAGTCTGCGGAAAGCTCAAAACGGACTACCGTTACTCGAACACGTTGGGCTGGAACACGTTCCCCTTGCCTCGCCTTACCGCGAAGAATGAGTCGGATTTGAACGACTCCGCGGCCAACATTCTTTTGACACGAGAAAGCTACTTTCCGGCGTCAATCAGCGAAATGTACGACCCTGACGAGATGGGTGCTTCATTCCCGTCTTTGCAGCAAGCGCATGACCGCAACGATGAGCTAGTTGAGCGCATCTACATTGGGCGGAAATTTAGGAACGATACTGAGCGGCTCGAGAAGCTGTTCGCAATGTACGCGGACGATCAGAAAGGCGGTCGACCCAGGGAGCAGATGGCGACTGGTACGGGAGGCCGCCCATGAGTCAAGTCGATCATATCGCGCAGCCAAGCTCCCGAACAACGCTCGAAGCCATCGACGGCATCCTATCGCAGGCTGGAATCGAGGCGATGGATGTAGCCGCAGCATACATCACGTCAGGAGGGCTTAATGATTTGGTCGTTCGCAGCACCGCGACATTGGGGGCTAGGTGGACTGGCTTAGAGAAGAGGTGGCTTACCTCATTCGACTATTGCCGCACGGAGCCTGTGGCGCTTGGTGCCATGCTCTCAATGCCGGCTTCGACTGTTCGCGTGTACGACGCCCAATTCTGCTTGGCTCATGGTGGTATTCCGAGGGTGCCTTTTCACCCGAAGGCCTATTTGATGCGCAGTGACCAGCGAGATTACGCCCTTACGGGTTCTGGCAACCTCTCACGGTCTGGATTGTCGAGGGGCATTGAGGCCGGGCTTGCAATCAGCGTGGATCGATTGGGCAAGGATGAGCCAACGTCGATCGCCGCCTTGCAGGCGCTGCGCGATTGGTACGCAGCGACGTGGGCTGCCGCAGCACCTCTGAGCGCAGCATTGTTGACAGACTACGCCAGAGTTTTCGAAAGCGCGGAGAACCTGAAAAAGCCTACACCGACGGAAGATGATGTTGCAAGCAGCGACACCAGTGCAGGTGCGATCTCTAGCGCAAACCTTCAAAAACTCAGAGTTTGTCGGCATTTTTGGATCGAAGCGGGCAACATAACAAAAAACAGAGGCCCGCTTCTGCCAGGAAGCCAGCTGATGATGAAGCGTCTTTCACGAGTATTCTTTGGATTCCTGCCTATCGACGTGCCGACGAATACTCACATAGGAAACGTACAGATAAGTTTTAATTCGGGTATTTTAGACCAATACTCCCTGACCTACAGCGACAATAAGATGGACAAGCTAAATCTTCCCATTCCAGGCGCAGGTGGACCGGCTGCCTACGATGGCCAGCTCTTAATTTTCAGACAGTTGGGTCCAAGGGCATTTGACCTAACCTTGGGTACGCCGGCCGAGAAAGCAAATTGGTTGAGGAGAAGCCGCGCGATTGATGGCGCATTCAAAATGACAAGCGGCCGTGAGTGGGGTGTATTCTGATGGCAGGCAATATAAGGGACGAGAAAGGCACGCTCGCGGTTCCGTCCGTTTCAGTCACTTATGCCCGCAACGGCACATCTACCAAGGCTAATTCCTTTGGCATGAGGCAGATGCAGGAGCGCGCCTATGAGCGGCGCGGTGAGCAGTATCTACTCATCAAGTCGCCGCCGGCCTCGGGCAAGAGTCGCGCCCTCATGTTCATCGCGCTAGACAAGCTGCACAATCAAGGCCTGAAGCAGGTCATCATCGTTGTGCCGGAAAAGTCTATTGGGGCAAGCTTCGGTGACGAGCCTCTGAGCAAGTACGGCTTTTGGGCTGACTGGGTCGTGCAGCCGAAGTGGAACCTGTGCAACTCGCCGGGGTACGACAACGGGGGCAAGGTTAACTCTTTGGGCGCGTTCCTTCACAGCGACGACCAGGTGCTGGTTTGCACGCACGCAACCTTCCGGTTCGCCGTGGACAAGTTCGGCGTTGAGAAGTTCGACGACCGCCTGATTGCCGTCGACGAATTCCATCACGTGTCGGCAGACCCCGACAGCAAGCTCGGCCAGCACCTTGGAGCCTTCATTGCACGGGACCGAGTGCATGTCGTCGCCATGACCGGCTCTTACTTTCGGGGGGATGCGGTGCCGGTTCTCGCGCCGCATGACGAAGCGAAGTTCGATACCGTCACCTACACCTACTACGAGCAGTTGAACGGTTACGAGCATCTGAAGCAGCTCGATATCGGCTACTTCTTCTATTCGGGCTCCTATGTCGATGACATTGCCCAGGTCATCGACATGGACGAGAAAACGATTGTCCATATCCCGAACGTGAATTCTCGCGAGAGCACGAAGCGCGGCAAGACGACCGAAGTCAGCGAGATCATGGGGGTCTTAGGAAGCTGGGAGGGGAAGGACCCCGATACAGGTTTCGACCTCGTGAAGCGCTCTGACGGGCGTATTCTGAAAATCGCCGACCTCGTCGATGACGGTCCTGATCGGCACGCAAAGGTTCTGGCGTCGCTAAAGGACCCGGCGCAAAAGAACAACCGCGATCACGTGGACATCATCATCGCGCTCGGTATGGCCAAGGAGGGCTTTGACTGGATTTGGTGCGAGCACGCGTTGACGGTTGGTTATAGGTCAAGCCTCACCGAGATCGTACAGATCATCGGACGAGCGACACGCGACGCGCCGGGCAAAACCCGCGCGCGCTTTACGAACCTGATTGCCGAGCCAGATGCAGCTGAAGCCGCCGTCACCGAAGCGGTGAACGATACGCTCAAGGCTATTGCTGCCAGCCTGTTGATGGAGCAGGTACTGGCCCCGCGCTTCAACTTCACCCCGAAGAACCCGCAAAGCGGCCCAGTCGAGGGCTTTGACTATGGCGAGGGCGGGTACGACCCGAACAAGGGCAATGTCGGCTTCAATGAAGAAACCGGCCAGTTCCACATCGAGATTAAGGGCCTCGCCGAACCCAAGAGCAAGGAGGCCTCGCGGATTTGCAGCGAGGACCTGAACGAGGTGATTGCGGCCTTTGTCCAGGACAAGACAGCCATCGAGCGCGGGCTGTTTGACGAGGAGATGATCCCCGAAGAGCTGACCCAAGTCCGCATGGGGAAAATCATCAAGGACAAGTACCCCGAGCTTGACGAAGGCGATCAAGAGGCGGTCCGTCAGCATGCCATTGCTGCGCTGAACCTGACGCAGCAGGCAAAGCAGATCGTCCTTGGCGATGTTGAAGGCGGCGCGGGTGGCGGCCGGGATACCGAGCTTACTGCCAATACCGCATTAATCGATGGCGTTCGCAAATTCGCGATGGACGTCCGCGAACTCGACATCGACCTCATCGACCGGATCAATCCTTTCGGCGAAGCCTACGCCATCCTCGCCAAGACCATGAGCGAGGAAAGCCTGAAGCAGGTCGCGGCAGCCATCGCTGCCAAACGCACCAGCCTGACGCCCGAGGAAGCGAAGGAGCTGGCTGTGCGCGCGGTCAAATTCAAGAAGGAGCGCGGACGATTGCCAGCCATAGACTCCCAGGACGCTTGGGAGCGCCGCATGGCGGAGGGCGCTGCCGCCTTTGTCCGCTTCAAGGATGAGGGCCGCTATGAGTGACCTTGATCTTGATGAGCTGCGCTCGGAACTGGACGACTTCGCCCAACCTGAGAAGAAGGGGGGTCGCACCGCACGCGAGGAACGCATAATTGCTGGCTTTGAGGAAATACAGCGCTTCACTGAAACAAATGGCCATGCTCCGCAGCATGGCGAAGACCGCGATATCTTCGAACGGCTGTATGCGGTCCGACTGGACCGGCTCCGGGCGCTTGAAGAATGCCGCTCGCTTCTGGCCCCCTTTGATCATCAAGGCCTTCTCGCCGGGGCAGCAACCGTTACTGCGGCGCCCTCGGAGACTATGGATGACGACGAGCTTCTGGCGGAACTCGAAGGTGCTGCCGGAGCCTCGGACATCACGGAACTCAGGCATGTACGGGCTGCGGCTGACAAACGAGCGGCCGAGGAAATAGCCAACCGCACGCTGTGCAAAGACTTCGACAAATTCAAGCCGCTGTTCGCCCAGGTCAGGAAAGACCTCGACGCCGGCGTGCGCAAGACGCGGCCCTTCCAAACGATGGCCGAAATCCAGCAGGGCGAGTACTTCATCGTCGGCGGCCAGATCGCCTATGTCGCGGAAGTCGGCGAAGAGTTCATGACCGAATACGAGCGTCGCGACAGCCGTCTGCGCGTGATCTACGATAACGGCACGGAGGCCGAAGTGCTGCTGCGGTCGCTGCAACGCGCACTCCACCGCGACGAAGCGGGGAGGCGGATCACCGATCCCGTAGCCGGGCCGCTATTCGCCAGTGAGAGCGAAGACGGCGACCTCGCCAGCGGCACGATCTATGTGCTCCGCAGCAAGTCCAATGATCCTGCTATCGCACAGCATCGCGACGTGCTGCACAAGATCGGTGTGACGGGCGGTGAGCTGAAAGCGCGGCTCGCAAATGCCAAGCTCGACCCGACCTTCCTGCTGGCCGACGTAGAGATCATCGCCACCTACAAGTTGGCCAATATCAACCGGACGAAGCTCGAAAACCTCATCCATCGCATATTTGACCCGGCCCGGCTCGACATCAAGATCAAGGATCGCTTCGGCAATCCGGTTGTCCCGCGCGAGTGGTTTCTTGTCCCGCTGTTCGTCGTCAACGAGGCCGTCGAACGGATCAAGGACGGGACGATCACCAGTTACCGATATGATCCAAGTGCAGCGGCACTGGTCCGTGCTGACCAGTGAACGCACACGCAGCGATAAGGGGCGAGACAAAGCCTCGTGGATCTTCATGGCAAGGGCCACTCTGATTCATGAGAAAATATACGAAAGAACTGAATTATGCAGATCCGCCGGCTAAAGATCACAAATTTTAGGGGCATCGTGTCGCTCGACTGGAAGCCCGCTGATTCGTTTTGCTGCTTGATAGGTGCGGGCGATACGGGAAAGTCGACAATACTTGACGCCATTGAAGCGGCGCTCTCATCGCGCTGGTATTCTTTCATGGAGCCCGACTTCGCCAATTGCGATACAGCTAGGACTATCGCAATCGAAGTCACAATTGGTGAGTTATCCAAGTCTCTGAAGTCTGACGAGCGCTTCGGTTTGTACATTAGAGGATGGACCAGCGCCGACGATCTGCGCGACGAACCCGAAGACGGCGACGAAGCTGTCCTGACCGTAAGATTGACGGTGGACGCTTCTATGGAACCCGTATGGGAACTCGTCTGCGACCGCGTGGATGATCCGCGCACGCTATCGAATCGGGATCGGGCACTGTTCGGTCTGGTTAGACTCGCGGGAGAGGATGCGCGTCATCTAACATGGGGGCAAGGATCGGTTCTCTCTCGGTTGACCGACGACTCTGATGAAGCTGCGCAGAGACTCGCAGAGGCGTACGGTGCTGCGCGCAAAAGTGCTCAGCTCGACAAGATTGAAGCACTTGCGAACGCTGCGCAAAAGGCGGAGGGCTTCGCTAAGAGTTTGGGCGCTTACATCCAGGGCAACTATAAGCCGGGCCTAGAGCTCGGACGCGCTGGCCTCTCCACCGGCTCAATCGCGCTTCACGACGATAATGTTCCATTACGACTAACTGGCCTGGGCTCGCGCCGCCTCGCCACGCTTGCAATCCAGCGGTCCGCGATTGCAGAGGGAGCAATTGTGCTCGTAGATGAGATCGAGCACGGTTTGGAACCTCATCGAATAATGGGAGCCATCTCACAGTTAAAGGGAGATCAATCAAAAGCGCAAGCCGACGGCAGGCCCATTGGCCAAGTGCTGATGACAACTCATTCAGACGTCGCTCTGGCGGAGGCCGGTACGAAATCTCTCAGGGTTGTCCAACCCCCGGCCGCCGGCCGCGCAATGTCCGTTTCGCACCCTAAAGATCCAGAGATCATAAACCCACTACTGCGGTTCTCTCCGCGTGCATTCTTCGCGCGCCGCGTCCTAGTCGTCGAGGGGAATACAGAGCTCGGCATGCTCTCCGGCGTGCGGCTGCACTGGCCCAGTCGGCATGATGGAATTCCCATTGAGCATTTGGGATCAGCTATTTCCGATGGAAACGGATCGCAGGCACCCTCGATTGCCTTAAACCTTCAATCACTCGGGTACAAAACAGCAATCTTCCGCGACTCGGACCAGCCTATAGGGGGCGAAGTACTTCGAGCGCTGACTGCGGCTTCTATCCCTGTGTTCGAGTACGGGCTCGGCATGAACACGGAGCAGGCCATCTTCTCCGCTGCCTCTGACGACGTTGTACAGGCGCTACTCGTATATGCGCGATCCGAACGAGGCGATGACGCGATAAATAACAACCTCCAGGTTAGAATCGATGATCTCGACATCGGCACGATACGCGGAGATTTTGGCCTCTGGGAGCAGATGAGTGCACTCGATGGCGCCCAACTCCGCCTAGCAATCGCGGAAGTCGCCACCGAAAGAAAATGGTTCAAGGATCAGCGCATAGGTCGCGGTTTGGCACCCTTGGTTTGGCGCATTGCGACAGAGGACCCTGCCTCGCCTCTCTCTCAAGCGCTTTCTCAGACCGAGGCCTGGATGTATGGTTGAGGTAGATGACCTGGTCAGATCCGGAAACGCGGCCGTTGTAGCGCCAGCAGGTCATGGCAAGACAGAGGTGATCGCCAAAGTCGCAGCGAAGGGCGAGCGCGCTCTGATCCTCACGCACACGCACGCAGGCGTGCACGCCATCCGGATGAGACTCAAGCGTCTCCAAGTCCCATATTCTAAGGTGGCTGTGGACACTATCGCCGGCTGGTCGATGCGCTACGGGCACGCCTTTCCTGGCGTAGCAGATCCGCCTGAAGGCATGCCACAAGGGGCAGGATGGGATCGTCTATACGAGGGCGCAACGGCGGCGTTGCGCGTTAGCGCTGTAAGGGAGGTTGTTGCCGCTTCCTACGATCGCGTCCTGATAGATGAGTACCAGGATTGCGGCAGGTTGCAGCACGGACTTGCCGTTGAATTGTCGTCCATCGTCCCAACAATAATCTTCGGCGACCCCATGCAAGGGATTTTTGAGTTCGCCGGAGCTACGTTAAACTGGGACGAAGATATCTATCCGACATTTCCCTTGGCCGGCACACTCGATTTTCCACATCGCTGGTCTAACAAAAATCCGGAACTTGGCCAATGGATAGCTGAGACACGGGAAAAGTTGCTTCGAGGTGACGCTATTGACCTGAACGATCCTAGGATCACTTATCGCGTGTCAGGGGACGCCTTCGACATGGCTACGCTGTTTGAAGGCATAGATCAGAAGGTCGGAACCTTCGCAGCGATACACTGCAAAAAAGGCATCTGCTACAGTTTGGCCAAAGCGTCTAACGCCGGCTATCAAGCAATCGAAGAGATCGCAGCTAATCGGCTGCGCACATTCTCCGATAGCTGGGACGGGGCAGCCAATGGCCAGGAGCGGCTTCGCGCGCTTAAGGCTGTGGTCGAGGAATGCTCGAAGATCATTGATGGCGATGTGACCGCAGAGGAGACTTCTGTCGAAGAGTCCATGCAGGCGCTCGCCCAATTTCTCGATGACAACAATGGCGCGGACGCGGCAGTAAAATTCCTGGCCCTCGCACGCCAGCATCCCCGTCGAAGAGTTCATAGAAACGAACTGTGGAGGGACTGCAAGCGCGCGCTGGATTCTCTGGCGGCAGGACGCTGCGAGTCAATGTCGGCGGCAACGACGCACGTTCGTCAGCGAGTCAGCATGTCGGGCCGCAATCTTCCACTACGAACAGTTTCCACGCCCCTTCTGTTGAAAGGACTGGAATTTGACCACGTCGTAATTCCTCTCGCCACGCATTTTCTCAGAGAGGATCGAGCGCAGGCCAAATTGTTCTATGTCGCGATATCCAGGGCCATACGCTCGCTGGTTGTCTCGTCACCGGAAACGGTAGTCACTTTCCCACGTCCATAGAGCAGCTAAAGCGCCGTTGCTCCAAGCAGAACGACCTCTGCCGGGGCCGTCGTGAAAACTGGTTCGCTTCGACAGTCCCATCCCTTCGTTCATTGCCGCCCTCAGTAATCCCGCTGTCCTGCCGGACGGCGCTTTGCCGTCAATGGTCTGCCCGCACCACCCCGCCAGGGGCGGGCCGTGTTGACCATGACCGCGGCAGCCCATGCCGCCCGGCCTTTCGTCCGCGTCCTTCGGGACGATCAACAACGAACGAAAGGAAAGAAAAATGGGATTGGATATGTTCGCTCACACGCTTGATGCCGCGCCGGCATCGCCGGTCGACCGAAGTCGAGCACTACGGCGAGCTGCACTACTGGCGCAAGCACCCCAACCTGCACGGCTGGATGGAACGCCTCTACCGCGAAAAAGGCGGGGAGGGCGCAGCGTTCAACTGCGTCAATCTCCTTCTCACAGCCGAAGACCTTGATCAGCTCGAAGCTGACATCCGTATCGGAAACCTGCCGCGCACGTCGGGCTTCTTCTTCGGCGAGAGCGACGGCTCTGAAGTCGAGGATGACCTGCGCTTCATCGCCAACGCCCGCGAGGCCATGGCCGACGGGCTGATCGTCTACTACTCTTCGTGGTGGTAGCCATCAACGCAAAACGGGCCGGCGTTGAGCCGGCCCGTTTCTGTTTCCATCGCTGTGACGAGCACTCAGCTCGGCTTGCCCGGGCGCGGAAAGAGCAGGGGATGCCGCCCCTCCACAAATTCCGCCATCTGCTGTTCCAGGCTATTGATCATGAGGTTCGAGAGGTAGCGCCCGGCACGTTCCATGTCGGTCGACTGATCGAGATTGATCTCCGGGCCGACGACGCGCAGCCCGCCCTGAATGCGGCTCTCGATCATGCGGTCGAGCCAGGCCATGAAGATTAGGCTGGCTTCCGATACCGCCATGGTGATCGCACGCTCGGTCTGATGTCCGGCCTGCGCTTGCTCCAACGAGCGGTCGAGCTGCGCATGAACATCAGCGAACTCCGCCATGATGGTCGGTGAAGGCTTCTGGGGCTGGATGCGGCAGCCGTCGCAGTCCGGATTGTTGCAGCGCTCGTCGTGGCTGCCGGCCGACAGCTCCATGATAGCAAGACCAGCATCGAGCAGGTCCATCAGGAATGCGCCGTCGAGGTTCTTGCCGCCGCGCAGCGCGATGGCCCGATTTACGAAATCCTCGCTCAGCTCCAGGCCGGCGGAATGTCTGGTGGGATCGTTTTTCATGGTGCAACTCCCTTCGTTCGAGCTGCACTCCTTATGATCGGGACATCATCGCCGGTCGTGGCCACAAGCTGGTCACGCTGTCAGCACGCCGCATTCGTGCGTGGCGGTTTGCAGAATGCAAACGGGCCGATTGGCGGCAAACCGTTGATCTGGTGGTCTGATCCGCGCCCTATTTGTCATAAGTTATATTATCGCATCGAGGGTCGAGCGCGCACCGCCGCCGGATTTACCCCGCGCTCACGTGTCGGCCTCATCACCACGTCAACTGCCACCTCCCGCGTTGAGCGGCATAGAAAGCTATCCGTCCCGCATCGTGCGCATCTGAATCCAGAACGCTCACGGTAGCGGGGAGCAGCAGTTCTGCCCTGCGGTGCATTTGAGCGCCGGACCTTCCGCAAAGGATTTCCTCGACTGATTACGCCTGAACTTGACCGGGCGCGCATCCGGTTCAAGGCCCTTTGGCCCTGACGGGTGATGCGGCGGTGTCCCCGACTTTCGCCGCGCTGCGCTTGCTGCAAGCCAGGCGATTCCCCTCCACCGCATCCGCCGTGAACCGTCCGCTTCTCCGCCCGCTCTGACGGTCAGCGTGTCGAGATCAACCCAAGCGAAAGGAGCTTCCATCATGGCACGCAACGAAAAACAGAACCGCCGCCCCGCCCGCGAAAATCGCGCCCCGGCATACATCGCCTGGCACGTCGCCGGGAACGAGGACAAAGCCTTCTGGACCCGCATCGGCGCGGCGTGGACGCATCAGGACGGCGAAGGCCTCACCCTTCAGCTCGACCTGGTTCCGGTCAACGGCGGGCGCATTGTCCTCCGCCATCCGAGTGAAAACAACAACGGAGCGGGCGCGTAAGCGCCCCTCCCCACTCGGAGGACAACACCATGCGCAATTCTGTGAATATCGAAACCGCCATGGCCGCACTCGCGCGCGCCGCCTGGACCCGGGGACAAAGTCCCACCTACGACGAAGAAGCCGTCTGCGATCTGCTTGCCGATCTAAAACACTTCTGCGTGGCAGCGAACATCGACTTCGGCACCTGCGACCGACTCGCCGAAATCCATTTCGATGCTGAAAGCGAGGAAGTGCCATGACGCGCATTCTCACTGAAGCCGATAAGTGCGACGGCTTCATCACGGCGACACAGGGCTTCTCCGGCGGTAAAGCCCGTTGGGCGGACCGCGCTGACCGAGGCCTGACCGACCAGGAACTTGCTGACGCGCTCACCTTCGAATTGGGCATCTTCGGTGGGTCGGGCGGTCCCAACCAACTGTCGCTCACCTATCAGGGAGCGGGACTGAAAATCTGGATTTCGTGGGAGGTGCACAACCATGTGATCATGAAGCCGACCTTCGAAGGCAAGACAACGCTCGCAAAGGCTCGTCAGGTCTATGGCATCGAAGACCCAACAGATCGGCAGCTATCCCTTCTCTGAGGGATAGCAGTAAAATCAGTCGCCCAAGAGAAATTGTCTCACGATCTATATTAGGGCGGCCGAATATATTTGTCTGAAATGAAAACTCCCTTCAGAATTGATATCAATATCAGCCGGAGGGAGTTTCAGAATGGCCGCGAAGTTAAAATCCACAGAGCGTTACGAACTAATCGTTTTTGAGAATTTTGAATACAAAGGACAGAAGCGCCACAAGGTGCACCGTGTCGGTTCAGCGACTGCGTCGTCTAAGGGCGGCTATGTTCTATATATCCCGGCTGGGATCGCATTGACGGGCCGCGTCATGATGGTGCCAGAAAAGACGCCTTTTAACGAACTGGACTTGCTCGACGCCTACCACTCTGCCGCTGAGGAATATGGGGCATAGTGCGATCACATCAGCCTGATCCGAGCACACTTGCCGTGCTCCGGTGCCGCCGTTTGCCAACCCCGCACGCCGAAATACTGGCAATTGAACTCAGTCGCCTTCTGGCCGCAGCGCCCATAGCACTGATAGTGGACCAGAATATGCGGAGTGCCGACAACGAGGCTGGCAATGACGAGGCCTGCCATTATCCAAAAGCGAATACCGAGCCGCCCATCAAGCCAATTTGCGCCCGCGTAAAGGCGGCGCTCCCAGTCCGGCATGGCGGTGTCGGAAGCGGCCGACTCCACCTTCACCTCGAACTCTCTACGATCAGTCATCGCGCTTCTTCCGGTAGTTCAGGCGGAATGTCGGCTCTGGACGCGGATGCACGCCTTCGACCGGATTGGGTGTGGCCCAGTCGCGCCAGGGCGCGACGGTCCAGAATGGCACGCGCTGCGCGCGGATCGGCGGGTGGGATTGGATCAGCAGGATTTGCTGACCCGTCGGCATCAGCCGGATTTCGTCCGGGCTCATGAGCGGGCGCGCCGCTTCCGCGCGGCTTTCGCCGGGGTCGTCGTCTTCCTTGCGGCCGAGATTGACCGAGAGGGTCTTGACGGTGCGCTGACCGAGCGCATCGGACAGCATCTTTGCGAGCCCATGGTCCTGGACCGCGAAGAACTGCTGGACTTCGGCCTGCGAGAGGATCGTGTTCGTTGCCTCCCGCCCATACACAGTGCGCAGCTGATCGAGTGACTGCACGATGATCCACACGCGCACGCCCAGGCCTGGCAGCAGAGTCAGGCTTTCCGATAGGCCCGCCAGCTTGCCCATGTTCGCAAACTCATCGAGCATGAACAGCACCGGCGTATTGCCGGGCTGACGCGCAACCGCCGTGATCGCCTGCCGCGTGAGAAGCCCGAGCCACGCCCCATGCGTGGCGACGCGGTCCGGCGGGATGACGAGATAGACGCTGACCTTCCCCGTCTTCAGTTCGCCGAAAGAGAAGTCGGAAGCCATGACGCTGTCCGCAAGCCACCCGGCCGGGTCAAATATCGACACGGCCTGCGTTGCCCCTTCAATGAAGCTCTGGAAGCTTTCGGGGTTCTTTTCGAGGGTGCGCGCAATGTCGTCGGCGAAGTCCGCGACCACGCCGCCAAGCGCATCGGACCCGGCCATCTCGATCAGCGTCTCGTCCATGCGGGTTGCGTTCTGAAGAACGCGCCACAGGTCTGGCAGCGTGCAGGACGCGGGCCGTCCCCGGCTCGCAAAATGCAGCATGATGGCGCGCAGTAGCTTGCGACTGCCCTCGCGGAAAAATTTGTTGCGCGCGTCTTCGGGCTCCGGGACCAGCTGCAGGGCGAGCGCCGCGACCTCTTCTGTGAGGCCGCGCCGGATCGTTTCGTCCTCGTAGATATCGATCAGATAGGCGAGCGGGTTGAAGCGATGTTTCGGCAGGCCGTGCAGGCCCCAAGGGTTGAGGACAATGACCTTCTGCCCGAAGGTCTCTCGCCGGTGCCGTGCCGTGACACCGGCGAGCTCACCCTTGGGATCAATGATGTACGTGCTGGCTTGGGAATGCAGCAGATTGGGAATAACAGCCGACGTTCCCTTGCCGGATCGTGCCGGGGCCACGGAGATGCAATGCGCCTTGCCCGTGTGAAACAGCATCCGCCCCTCAAGCGCCCCGAGGAACAGGCCGGCCGGATTGGTGAGACCGGCGCGCACAGCCTCTTCGCCCGTCATGAAGGACGCCGTGCCATAGACCCCGCTAGGCGTCTCCGCAGCGCGACGCTTGCGCTCGCGGTCCTGCTCCGCCCGCCGCCGGTCTGTGCCGGCTATAACAGCGACCGCACCGGACGCCGCCAGAAACCATTGCGCCGCATCATTCGGCACGCTCCAGGCCCCCCACGCGCAGGCGGCGGCCAGAGCAAACATGCTGATTGATGAGCCCTGTCGCTGAGGGTTAGCCATGACCGTTTTTCTTCCCGCGTTCTTGTGCAAGACTGTGTGAGTGTTCTGGAAATAGACGCGGAGCCGTATGCCCGGATTGGGCAAAGGCTGGTCAGGTTGCGGCATGGAGACAGCGCGGACGGCGGAGACCAAGAACCGTTTTGATCTGGCGGACCGCGACCGCATCCGCCGCGCGTTGCTGCGGTACATGCAGCAGCGCGCCATCGGCGTCCCTACGCTCCAGAAGGAGATCGCGGCGGCGAACAATCTGTCGCTCGACCGCGTGCCTTTGAAGACGCTTCAGCGGTTCCTCGGCGACACCCACCGCTCCAACGACGCTCTCATCCGCTTTTGCGCCGAGTTCGTCGGCACCCTGCCGGACAGCGATCCCCTTGCCGCCTTCGGCGAGCAAATGGCCGCCTTTCTCGGGGTCTGGCGGGACGGGCATGATTGTCGCCCGGTCCCGCCGGAGATGACCGGCCGCTATAGCGGCCGTTCCCGGCGCGCTGCCGACCCCGGCGGCGGGATGCGGGTGTACCGAGGGGACGCCGAGGACTGGGTGCCCTTTTCTGCCGTTGAGATCGACCCGGCCCCCGCTCACCCCTTTGCCATTGTCCGGGAGTTTGTCAGCAACTGGGACCGCAGGCCCCCGGCCGAGGCGAGCGCGGCGACCACACCCCGCCGCGCTTACGAGGGCATCGCCATTCATCCGAATGGCTCGTTCTTCGTCGTGATGCGCAACGTCCTGACAGGGACGCCGCGCATCTATTGGCTCGACTGGGTGGCCGATGGCCGGCTGGGAGGCCAAGGTCATGAATCGCGCGCCGGGCTCGATGCCGGGCCAGCTACAGGGGCATCGCCCCATAGCAGTACGCCCGTACTCTTTGACCGCGCCAAGGAGGGCAGTTAATGGCCGCTCAAACCCCACAGCGCGGCCGTAACCGCTCCGGCAGCCACGACCCGAACGGCGCTCTTCTGCGAGCCGCCTACGCTGCCGACAGCGCCGGCGTGATCGCCGCGCTGGAGGACGGAGCGGATGTGAGCGCTGGCGACTCCGTCACCGGACTCACGGCGCTGCACATCGCGGTTGGCACGGACAACCTGCCTCTCGCACGCATCCTCATCGAAGATTGGAACGCGCCCTTCTGTCCCGACGGCAAAGGTCGCTGGCCGAGTGTCATCGCCGCTGAATGCAGAGTCAATGACGCCCTCGCTGATTACGTCGTCGAGGCTGAATCGCAATTTTTGGGGAACGGATGATTGCTCGAATTCAATACGTCGAAATTGGAATAGATAAAATTGTATCGAATTTTAAGAGTTCCGAGAAGTAATTTCGATAAACTGGGAAGTGGACGTCGTGATAGCGCAAAAACAAATCTCGATAAGTCGCTTTAAGTCAGAGTGACCAGAATTTGACCAACGACGCTAAGTCCTGTAGATTACAGCGCAAATGAAGCCTCGCTGAATGCTTGAGGCTGTCCGGAGCGTTTTTCTGGCGTTCCTGAACCTTGATCCCATACAATTGAAATTACACCTTACTGAGCGTTGCAAGATGTGCGCGCGGAGAGTCCGCGCTCCATCTTGGCAAGGGGGGCTCACGTGCCGCCCCCCGTTGCATCCCCGGGCTCATCGTCCGGCATTGGCATCGAGCCTTGCCGGACGATTGCAGCGTATCCCGCTGCACCGGACCAGAGGGAGATTTCACCTCTCCCTTCTGGACTACCCATGGACCATTAGGGTGACTTCGCTCTCCCTCTTGGATCACCCATCGACCAGGAGGGTGATTTCACCTCTCCCTCCTGGACCACCCATGGACCAGCGCCGATGCACGACTGACGTGCCGCTGGACCGGCCAGGGATCACGCGACCCTGGATGCGCGATAGGAGGCGGCCGTGGCAAAGGCCAGCGAAAAGCGACAGCGCCAAAGGACGTTGTCCGCCAGGTTCAACGATCAGGAAGCCGAGGCCGTCCGCCAGCTGGCCGACGGCGCGGGCTTGCCCGTGGCTTCCTTCCTGCGCCTTGCGGCGTTGAACCAGCCCGCTGGCCGTACCGCCCTTGGCCGGGAGGACGCTGCCCGTGTGCTCCGCCAGCTCGGTGACATTGCCGATGCGCTGCGCGGCATGCAGGTGTCCGGCGTTGTCCCGGTGGACGATCCGAACCTCACGGCTGCATGGCGAGACCTCGCTGAAATGCGTACCGCCTGCCTTCAGGCCCTGGGAATGCGGCCATGATCCTGAAAGGCAACCAGCGCACCGGGGCAGCGGATCTCGCGACGCATCTGTCGAACGAGTACGACAACACGCGTGTCGAGATCGCACAGCTGCGCGGCGTCGTGGCCGATGACCTACATGGGGCGCTGGCGGAGTTCGCCGGCATTGCCCGTGCGACCCGCTGCAAGCAGCCCCTCTACAGCCTCGCCATCAACCCGGCCGAGCCGCTGAGCCGCGAGCAGTACATGGCCGCTATTGACCACATCGAGGACAAACTGGGCCTGTCCGGCCAGCCGCGCGCCGTGGTCTTCCACGTGAAGAACGGGCGTGAGCATTGCCATGTCGTCTGGTCCAGGATCGATGTCGACAACATGCGGGCCGTGCCGATGAGCCATGACCACATGAAGCTTCGCACCTGCGCGCGGGAGCTGGCCCATGCCTATGGTCTTCCCTTGCCTTCCGGGCTTGCTGAGGACCGGGGCGATGCCCGGTTCGAGAAAACCCGCGACGTGACCTTCGCCGAAAAGGCCATGGCCGAGGCCTCCGGCATTACGCCGGAGCAGCGCCGCAGCACTGTGACCGCCATCTACCGCTCATCCGACTCCGCCGAGACCTTCCGCGTGGGATTGGAGCGCGCTGGCTATGTCCTCGCCCAGGGTGAGCGGCGCGCTTATGTCGTCGTGGATCGGGCCGGACATGTTCATGCCCTTGCCCGACAGATCGACGGCGCGCGTACGAAGGATGTGAAAGCCCGCCTTGCTTCGATGCCGGCAGAGACCCTGCCGACGGTCGAGGCCGCACAGGCCGAGCAAGCCGCCCGGCAGCGGGCGGTCGATGAGCGGCTGCGTGAGAAGGCCCGGCAGCGCGGCGCGAAGTCGGCTGCCGACCTTGCCGCCAAGCAGGCGGCAAGGCGCAGGCGCGTCATCGACGAGCGGAGCCAGAAGCTGGCCCTGACCCATGCGAGCGAGCGCATGGCGCTGCACGCGGCGCAGAAGGCTGAGGATGGCCGGTTGTTTAACGTCGTCGCTGGCGCGCTCTTCGGGCTGCTTGAGCGCGTGCCGGGTCTCCGGTCCGTGGTTGGCCATTTGCGGCGCAACCCGACCCTCAATCCGGCAGAGCGGCACCGCCTCGAAAACGAGGCACTGGACCGCCGGCATGGACGCGAGAAGAAAGGCATCGAACGGCGCGAAGCCGCGCTCGACATGATCGAGGCGCGTGAGCGGCGGAGCCTTATCCGCGATCTGGTGAGGGAAACCCGTGTCGACGATCAGCTGCGGATGGCGCAGACCGAACAGCGTGAACGCGAGGTCCGCGAAACCGCGCAGGACATCACAGCTGACAGCACCGATGAGCAATCGCGGACGGCGGCAGATAGTCGCCGCGCGCGGATGCAGGAACGCCTGGCGCAGGCGAGACAGAACCCGATGGGACCGCAGCGTGGCGGGCCGGGATGGGAATAGGATTGATGAACGAGGATAGACTTGCGGTGAACGGTCGCCCCCCCGTTCAGATCAATGGGCCAGATCCCTACAGCCAGCCGCGCCGCTTGAAGTAATAGTACGGGAGGATTGCTGACGCGATCATAAGCCCTAATGCCCATGGGTATCCAACAAGCCATTTCAGCTCCGGCATGTGGTCGAAATTCATGCCGTTAGCGCCAGGCCGGCCCTGGCTGACCATCGTGTCGCAGCCGCCCTATCTCGCCGCTCTGTTCGGCGCGGCGACCGGCTACGGGATCATGATCCTCGCCATGACTGCAACACCAATCGCGATGACCCACCATCATCATGATCTTTCGACAACCGCGACCGTTATCCAGCTTCATGTGCTAGGCATGTTCCTGCCGTCATTTTTCACAGGTTCGCTCATTGCGCGCTTTGGCGTGCAGCGTATCATGCTGTCAGGTATTGTGCTCTTTGCCTGCCATATCATCATGGCGCTGACCGGCACCGGCTTTTCATCCTTCGCCGCAGCTCTCGTGTTCCTCGGCGTCGGCTGGAACTTCCTTTATATCGGCGGCACCACGCTCCTGACGACGACCTATACGGTCGCTGAAAAGGGTCGCGCTCAGGCGACCAACGACATGACGATTTTTGCAGTCGGTCTGGCCTGTTCCTTCAGCGCCGGCGCGCTGCTTGAGAAATTCGGCTGGCAGACGCTGAACCTGATGTTGCTGCCGTGGCTGGCTGTAGCCGCAGCCGCGCTGATCTGGCTTGGCCTGCAGCAACGCCGAAGCCTGAGTACCCAAACCTCCTAAACCCCAACGAAATGGAAAGTCATGAATGAAGCAACTTTACGCGCTCCCGACACTGTAGACTCGCGCGACCTGCTTTTTGCCCGGTTCAACGAACTGGGAATAGTTGCCCCAACGGTTCCTTACCCTGCCCACCAAACGGTCGAAGAGGGCAAAGCCCTGCGCGGCGCGATGAGCGGCACCTTCACAAAAAACCTGCTACTGAAAGACAAGAAGGACCGGTTCTTCCTGCTTGCCATTCATGAAGATCGGGTACTAGACCTGAAAACCATCCACCAGCGCATCGGCGCGAAGGGCCGCGTTCGATTTGCACCGGCAGAGTCGGTTGTTGAACTGCTGGGGGTCTTGCCGGGAGCGCTTACGCCGCTCGGGCTGATTAATGACAACGGCGGCGGTGTTGTTGCGGTTGTAGATAACTCACTGCTTGATGCCACCCAGGTGAATTTTCACCCGTTAATCAACACCGAAAGCACAGGTCTTGCCCCCCAGGAACTGCTTACATTCATCCGCTCCTGCGGACGCGAGCCAGTTCTGGTAGACTTTGATGCGCTGATAGCAGCCGCCGAAGACGAGTAGCCATGAGCGGCGTTTTTCCCGCCACTTCGATGCCTGATCGCGACTGGTGGCGGACATTGTGGCCCGACCCCGTCGCGGTCCTGAGGCTGCTGGGGATCAAGCCGGGAATGACCGTGCTCGATCTCTGCTGCGGGGACGGCACTTTTACCGGCCCGCTCGCGCATCTGGTCGACGGGAAAGTTTTCGGGATCGACCTCGATCCCGCCATGATCGCGCAGGCACAGGAAGAGGTGGCGCGCTGGAACTCCTCGGTTCGGGGCTGGTTCTGCGCCGACGCCATGGAGGCGGCGAAGCTGTTGCCGGACCCGGTCGACTGCGTCCTCCTCGCGAACACTTTTCACGGCGTGCCGGGGTGTTGAGCACGCTCAGCCGACGGCGCCGCTGGCCGGGCACCTCGATCAGCACCTCGTTGCGGGCTTTGGCGACGTCGATGGCTACGAGAACGCCTACAGGTGGCGTAAGCTGTGGTTTGGTCATGGTCGATCCGTCTCCGGAATGAGGCTTCGAACACCGTCACTCTAGAGACCTGTTGATCGGCCATGACCGCCCAAGGCGGCGCGCTGCGCTCAGCAGGGCTTCGCGCGCCGCCTCCGAACCGTCGAGCCATCTTCCTGATGTGCTACGGCACCGAGTTCACCTCGAACGCCGTCCTCGCTTGGTGCGTCCAGACCGGGATCGCCTGGCACTACATCGCGCCGGGCAAGCCGATGCAGAACGGCATCTGCGAGGCTTTCAACGGCCGCATGCGCGACGAACTCCTGAACGAGACGCTGTTCCGCAGCCTCGACCACGCACGTGCCTGCGTCGCCGAGTGGGTCGAGGACTACAACACCGCGCGCCCGCACTCGGCGCTCGGCTATCTCTCACCGGCAGCCTATGCCGCCACCTTCACCGCAACGGGTACTCGGCTGCGCAACCCCACCAGCTCCGCCGAGCGCCCGTTGCTCCCACGGCGGAAAACCGCCAAACTCACGCCGCGGCTCTGCTTTCGGCTGGATGAAGAAGCGGGGTCACAGCACCTCCACCAGGGTCGCATCGCGTGTCAGCCCCTGGCGACCTTGACGTGCGCTAGCGCGGCTTTGAGCCCCTTCGCGAGTTCGCTCACATCCGTGTTGGCCCAGAAATGTAAGAAAAACAGCCTGGGCTCGTCCTTGAGCATATGGTTGTGCAAGGCCGTGACCTCGATGCCGTTGGCGCGCAGCGTCCGGATGACAGGGTTTACCTCGTCCGCCGTGAGCACGAAGTCGCCCGTAATCGCCGCCTTACCTCCGCCTGTCGGCTGGAAGTTTATGGCGATCGCGGAGCCCAACGCTTCGGGTACTTCCATGCCGCCGTCTGTGATGATGTCCGTGCGTGGGATCGAGACCTGGTAGACGCCCCCATTCACCTTTCCCTTGCGCCCGAGCGCCTGGTCTATAGTGACCGTATCGAGCTCTAGCTTCTGGTCAGCCGAGTCCGTCGCCGTCCGCGGCTCCGCACTCGGCGGCGGCAGGGGGTCGAGCGGCGTCCTGCTCTGGCCCACCGCCTCGCGCAGCGCGGTCGCGAGTTTGACGGCGTCGCCATGTCCGCCGACGTGCATGTACATGGTGGCCGGTTCGGACCGCAGCAGGTGGTTGTGAAGCGCCGTGACCTCGATCCCGTTCTCGGCCAGAACCTTCATCACTGGGTTGACTTCCTCGTGGGTGAGCACGAGATCGCCCATCACCATGGCATCTTTGTCGCCTATGGGCTGAAAGGCGAGCCAAGAGCCGAGCGCGAGCGCCGGCTTGATCTCAACCTCGTCCAAACGAACCTTCAGGTCGGAACGCGGTAGGCCGACGCGGTAGACGCCGCCGGCCTGAACCGTTCCCGCTTTACCAAGGGCTTGGGCGACGGCCTTCCAGTCGGGGTCAGCGAAGGCCGGAGCGGCAAAGGCAAGGCTCGCCGTAGCGAGGGCGGTGCAAAGCATTAAGCGCATTAGTCTTCTCCTGCTGTGTCTCGTCGCAAGTTGCTGGTTCAGCGGCGCCTTGCCGACTTCATTTCCGTATGGGCTTCTCAGTTTCGCGCCGCCGGCCTTTGCAAGATTCCATCCTCACTGATGTCTATTCCGGGCTGGCGCAGCTGCACGTTCTTGCCCGACGCCCAAACTTGGTAGCAGCGCTGCTCCTCGCCGTCGTAGGCGCGGCAGAGTGCGTCGCCGACGACGCTCCACTTGCCGGTTCCGCGCCTGCCCATAGAAATGACGGCGAGGGTGCCGTCTCGGCCAAACACCTCTGCGAAGTGAACCTCGTCCGTGAACTCCTGGCCTGCGAACTTGGCCGTGATCTCGCGTCCTTTGAGTTGACGGAAGGCGTCGGCAGCCCCGGTCTCCCTCACCGCGCCCGCAATGAGCAAAGACGCGAACGCTCCCAATATGGCCAGCCTGCGTCGTATCATCGATGCTCCCCTTTCGTCCGAGTGCTCTCAGGAGGCGTCTCTGGCTTTTGCAGGATGCCGTCTATGGCCTCCCCACCTGGTCCGCGGAGCTGCAAGTTTCTGTGCAGCACCCAGACTGTATGGCAGCGCGGATCGCTGTCAGCGAAGGTGAAGCAGACCTCATCCCCCTTGATGTGCCAGCTGCCGGTGTTCGGCTCGCGGTCGCCGGATGCCAACGGCCCACCCCTCTCGTTCGAGAGGAGGCGCCCACCCTTGGCGAAAACGAGCCCCCAATGGATCCCGTCCGTGAGTTCCTGACCAGAGAGCCGCGCCGCGATCTGAGGCCCTTTGAGCTGGCGGTAGGACTCGCCGGCCACCACTCCGGTGATACAAAGCACACAGAAGACGAGCGCCGCGTCCCAATCGCGCAAGCCGCTCAGGCAGGCTGTCACACTACGGATCGTCATGGCGTCAGGGGCTCGATCGTGAGCCGATCAAAGTGGGTGACGCTGTCCGCCTTGGTCCAGAACGCCACCTTGCCTGGTGAACCGAACGTCTGATCGGCGACCGTGAACAGCTCCCGGTTGTTGAACACGACCGTGAACTGATCGCCTTTCGCCCGCAGGGTCAGCTCATACCAATCACCTGCTGTCATCGGGAGGTTGGTACCCGCGAGTTGCTGCCGTCTGCCCCCTACAACCTTGTAGAAGCGCACGTTGTTCTCCAGCGCGTTGGCACGCACCACGTAGTAGTTCTGCGGATTTTGAAGACGCACCGCGAGCCCGCCAGCCTGATCGATCCGACCGGCGGCCGCCTTGAAAGCGGTCGTCACGGCGATGTCGGCTGGAACAGTCGGCATATAGATCAGGAGCGGGAAGCTCGGCTCGGCCGGCTCCGTACTCACCTGGGCGACGGCTCGGCCACCAGCTGCCCCGTTGTCGGCCACCACCTCCCAGCGGCCGGACGGCCCGTCGCCGGTCAGCATGGGCTCGAAGTCCACAGGCGGCTGGCCGGACGGTGCATCGGCGAAGGTGACCGCCGTTTGGGGCTGCGCCCAGGCGATTGCGTTCGACACCGAGGCAACCAGAGCGGCCGTGAGCAGAAGGCGGCCGAGCTTCATGACCTGCGAGCCTCGTCGAGGAGCCGGCGGACGCTCGGCCAGTCGATCGCGTTCATGAACACGCCGACATAGTCCGCGGCCTTGGCGCCGTAGTCGATGTGATAGGAGTGCTCGTACATGTCGAGCGCCAGGACAGGGATGCCGTCCGCAATTGTCGTGGTGTGGTCCGCTGCCCAAGCATTGACGAGTTTTTGGTCCCGCTTAGACCACGTCAGCAGCACCCAGCCAGAGCCGCCGGCCTGCGCTTTGCCCATCGCCGTGAACTCAGAACGCCAGCGCTCAACGGAGCCAAAGTCCCGTGTCAAGACCTCCTGCAGCACATCGTCCGGCCCGCTCTCCTCGCCCAAAGAGGCGAAGAATACCTCATGGAGGATCATGGAGTTCATCGCGATGAGCTGCTCGCGCTTCAGGCCATTGATCACGAAGCCGGGTGCGGCTTCGAAATCGAGAGAAGCGAGTTGATCACCGATGGAATTGAGCCGCTTGACGGCGCCGCCGTAATTGTTCTCGTAGTGACTGACGATGAGGCGCTCTGACATCCCCTTGATGCGCGCAGGGTCGCAAGCGAGCGGTTTCATTGTGTAGACCATGCGTTCCTCCCCTCCGCTCTCTTAATGCGGTGGTGCGTTGTGGGTTATCTGAACAGGACCAGGCCGGCCGCCGCTGCGGCGAGAACGACCCAAAGGATTGTTGTCTTAGCCTTGAAAACGTAGAGAGCAGCAAGCGAGGTCGCGAAGATTGCGAGCGGGATCAGCACGCCGGGCACGTTCACGAGCGTCTTGTAACCAAGCTCGAAAGTCGTGGCAGCGATCAGCCCGACGACGCCCGCGGACACGCCTTCGAGGAAGGTTCTGATCTTCTCGTTGTCCACCAACCGTTCGAGTTGGTCGTGGAAGAACAGAGAAAAGCCGAACGCCGGCAGGAAAATGCCGATGGTCATCACGATCGCCCCAAGTGGGCCGCCGCCGAAATACCCGACGAAGGTCGAGAATATGATCAGGGGCGCCGGCAGAATGCCGGACAGGGCGAGGCCGTCGAGGAATTGCGCGTCGGTCATCCACCCGTTGCCGACCGCATCGTCGCGCAGGAACGGGATGACGGTGTAGGCTCCGCCGAAGGTGAGGAGGCCGGCCTTCAGGCCGGAGAAGAAGAGCTGAAGCAGCGACGGCTTCTGCTCCGCGACGGCTTGAGCCACCGCCCCGCTTCCGGACGTCGGACCACCGAACATGGTCCAGGCGAAGTAGAGCCCGAGGCCGATAAGCATGGCTACCAACAGGCCGGCTGGCAACAGTTGATGACGCGCCGCGAACACATAGGCGAGGCCTGCGAGTGGAAGTGTAATCCAAAAAGGCGTTCCGACCAGAGCAGCGAACCCGGCGACAGCAGCTATGCCCCACAGCCAACGGTCGAGCAGGACGTGGCCGCCGATCCGGTGCACGGCACGCACGATAAGGGCGATAACGGCCGGCTGGACGCCCAGAAACGCTGCTGCGGCCACAGTCTGCGTGATGTTTGTGGAGAGATACAGCCAGGACAGCGCAAACATCAGCACGAAGCCGGGCAGCATGAAGCCCAAGCCTGCGAGAAGACCGCCCAGTCGCCCCTTAGGTAGCGTGCCGAAGAAGACGCACAGCTCGTGAGCCTCCGGACCGGGAAGCACTTGGTAGACCGCGAGGAGGCGGTTGAACCTGGGACCTGAGACCCAGCGTTCCTCCTCGACGAGCTCTCGGCGGATCATGGCAATCTGAGCGACCGGACCGCCCCAGGCCAGGAAGCCAAACCGCAAGAACTTGGCGAAGATCTGTGCATAGGAAAGCTGCGGCACCACGCTTTGATCTTCCGCCGAGCTTACGCCCTGTACGTCTGCCTTCATTCGTTGCGCTCCTCAGGTTGTGGCCGGGGTGTCTTGTCGGGTAGCCCGACGATCGACGTTGGGGCGGGCGGATTGCTCGCCGGGAACGCCCGTTTACTGCCGTGACCGCTGATATTTACGCCGTCGGCGCTGAAGCCGACCGGAGGCCAGCTGTGAGTCTCGTAGCGGCGCGTCTTCGCCCAAGCGTAGAGGGCGTCGTACATCACGAAACCATGGCGCAGAACCTCATGGTCGTCCGGCGTGACGTCGCGCAGGCCCATTGAAATCGCAAGAAGACCTGCCGACTGCGGCGTCAGATCGTGCCGGTCGGTGTCGGCGCCGCGCACGATGGCGGCGATCGTGACAAGAGCCGGGTCGCGCTGAAGCCCATAGGTGGCTACAAAGGCGTCGAAGCTACACCCCTCGCCGAAGTGCGTGAATTCAACGCCGGGCACGTCGTAAGGCATCGCGCCGGTTTCCTGCGCGACCCGTATCACCTCAGACGGAGGAACAAAGAGAAATTCCGCTTCCGCGTCGATGAACCGGGCGATCAGCCAGGGGCAGGCGATGCGGTCGATGACCGGGCGTTCGCGTGTGACCCACTTCAAAGCTACCTCCCTTCATGAACGATGTGTCGACTCTCATGAAGCACCCTACGTCAAACGCCCAAAAGATACAACTGTTTCAAATTCAACTTCGACATGATACGGTGAGAACAAATGAGCTGCGCTGAAAACCCATCGCCCGAGTCTGCTGCGGACCGCTGGCTTCTGCTCATTCATCAGCTGCCGCCCAAGCCGGCCTACTTTCGGGTCAAGGTTTGGCGACGCCTGCAGGGATTGGGCGCCGTGGCGATCAAAAGCTCGGTCTACGCCCTCCCCATGAACGAGGAGACGCAGGAGGACTTCGAGTGGCTCCTCCGCGAGATCGAGGAGGGTGGGGGAGAAGGTTCCCTTTGCGAGGCCCGCTTTATCGGGGGCCTCAACGACGCAGAAGTAATCGCGCTGTTCAATGCGACCCGTGATGCCGACTACCAAGAACTGACCAAAGAGGTTCGCGACCTCGCGGGGTTGGTATCCAGCGAAAACGCCCGCGGCGAGAGTTCGGCGGAATTGAAGGGCAAGCACGCGCGGCTGCGAAAGCGCTTAGCCGAGATCGAGCGGATCGACTTCTTCGGGGCCAATGGTCGGGAGAGTGTCGCAGGCCTGCTCGCCGGGATCGAAGATCACTTTAACGCCGCCCTGGGGTCATCAGGGCCAGAGGAGGACGTAAAACCGATGGAACAAGGCCTGCAAAATCTCAAGGGTAAGGTCTGGGTGACACGGCGCGGTGTTCATGTAGATCGTATCGCCTGTGCTTGGCTGATCACCCGCTTCATCGACCCGGACGCCCGATTCAAGTTTGTCCCACATAAGGGCTACGAGCCGGAACCTGGGGAACTGCGGTTCGATATGTTCGAGGCTGAATTCACTCACAAGGGCGACAACTGCAGTTTCGAAGTGCTGCTTGAACGCACTGGGCTTTCCGATCCGGCTCTCAAAGCGATCGCCGATATCGTGCATGACATCGACCTCAAGGAAGACAAATTCGGCCGTCCGGAAGCGGCTGGCATCGCCCGTCTCATCGCCGGCCTCACCGCAGCTGCCCAAACCGACGGTGAGCGAATCGAGCGGGGGCGCACGATCTTCGATGACCTTTATGCTTCATTCCGGGACGAGCGTGGCTGAGCGAATGTCGTCCCGGCGCGGCTCAGATGTCCGGCGGGTTCTATGGGCGCGGGCGTTGCGCGCCTTCGGTGACGGGTACGTGGCCATTCTACTACCGGTGCACCTGGCGGCCTTAGGGTTCAACGCGATCACCGTCGGCCTCATCTCCACCGCGACCCTTCTCGGCTCGGTCCTCCTTACGCTTGGGTTCGGCTTTGTTGCGCATCGCATGAAACGCCGCAGCGCTCTCCTGGCGGCCAGTATTCTTATGGCTGCCACAGGCCTTGGCTTCCTCGCACTCGATGGCTTTTGGCCACTGGCTCTAATCGCATTCGTTGGAACGCTGAACCCATCGAGCGGCGACGTGAGCGTGTTTCTGCCACTGGAACACACGGTGCTCACGGCATCGGTATCCGACAGGGAACGCACCTCGACCTTTGCCCGCTATAGCTTCGTAGGTTCGGTCATCGCGGCCGTTGGCGCGCTCGCCGCTGGTGTCGTTGACTGGCTTTCTCCGTTGATCGATCGCGAAGCCATCATCCAGGGCCTTTTTCTCCTCTATGGTGCGCTCGGGCTCGCGAGTTTCCTCCTTTATCGCGGCCTGTCACCGAGCGCGGAGAAGGGAGCAAGCCGGCAACGGATGTCCCTGGGTCCGTCCCGCCGCCGTGTGCTCGGGCTTGCCGCCCTGTTTGCGCTCGACTCCTTCGGCGGTGGCTTCGTCGTCAACGCGATGCTCGCCCTATGGCTGTTCCAGCGCTTTGGGCTCGACGTTGCAACCACAGGAATGATCTTCTTTGTCACAGGGTTGTGTTCGGCGGCGTCATATTTCGTCGCGGTGCCGCTCGCGCGTCGGTGTGGGCTCGTGAACACGATGGTCTTCACGCATTTGCCGGCCAACTTCTTCCTCGTGCTTACGGCGTTCGCTCCGAACCTTTGGCTCGCCTTCGTCCTTCTGATCATGCGCAGCCTGCTATCCCAAATGGATGTGCCCACGCGTTCGTCTTACGTCATGGCCGTTGTCGAGCCGGAGGAAAGGCCGGCAGCCGCGAGCCTGACTGCTGTGCCGCGAAGCCTAGCTAGCGCTATCGCCCCGCTGCTGTCTGGTTGGCTTCTGAGCGCCAGCGCATTTGGCTGGCCGCTTGTCCTGGCGGGTCTGCTCAAAATCGCCTACGATCTCATGCTCCTCCAGCAGTTCAGAATGGTTAAGCCGCCCGAAGAAAGCTAACCGAAACCTCGACGCGCTCCTCGTGTTTGCCGTTCCAGCAATCAATCGGACCGAGGTTTAGTCCGTTGGCCATTCGCGAAGGGCATAAGGCTTAATCGTGACAGAACTCACGGGCTCTCGACTGGGCTCTGACGGATGCCACCCTGACGTCAGATAGCGCGATCGAGTATCTGCTCCGACGCTTGGAACCATGAACCGCAATCCGCTGCACGGTCCCTCGCTCACAAGACTTACCTGCCAATATGGCGCCCTGAAACCGATCGTGCCAACAGGCTGCCATCGCTAAAACCTGAAGGTTCTTCTGCCGCGCCTGCCTTGGTTTTGAAAATTCGTCGCCGCAACAATGACATAGGAGTTCCCAGTTTCATCCTCCCCGGTGCGCCAGTTTTTCCAAAGACTTAGCGGTAAGGCGAAACTCGGTGCTCTGCTCCGGGTGCGATCTGGGTGCGAACCCAATCCGCCGCTTTCAAAATGTCCCGCGTAAGGTGGCCCACATCGCGATCACGCCCCAGGCAGCAAAGGGCGTCGGTGATCTGAAGAGAAGTGCATCGATGACGTCCGGCGGGCTCGTGATCCAGAGCCCAGCGACGTGGATGATCACGGCTGCAACCAGCAAGGCTCCAGTCCAACGATGCACGCGCTGTGCCTGGTAAGGAGAAAATCCTGGTAGGAGCCCGCCAATCAGCAACGGCTGAAGCAGCATCAGACCCAGACCGGCAACCCCCGCAAGACAAGCGCCAATGTAGACGGGTTCGCGCCATGCGAGCAGCGGGCTGAGTGTTGCGGCAACGATCGGCACGGCTATGGCGGTCGCGACCGCGCCCCAGATCAGCCAAGCCTTGAACAACCTCGTGCGCGGATGGACCAAGCGTGGCTTAAACCGGCTTGAGGACGAAGTGGGCCTCGAGGCTCGTGTCCTTGGCACTCGCCATCAGGGGACGAAGAAAGACTGTCTCGAACTCGCCGCTGTCATACGCAAGGTGGCCATGCGCCTGGCCGAAGGCCGGAACGATCTGCGGCATCTCAAGCCGAAACCGGCCGTTCTCATCCGTGAGCGTGGCCCCGTGGCTGTGCGGATCTCGCTCGTGGCCCTCTGTCGTGTGCGCCCAAATTTGGATGCGCTGGCCCGGAAGCGGCGCCCCATCTCCAGCACGGCGCACGGTGCCGCTCATCCAGAAGCCTCCGCGCCCGATCCGTTCCACGATCGGAGCGCCCGGACGATAATTGTTCGATCCACCCCGCATCGAGGGGGTTGGTGCAAGCCCTTGCGCGCGTGCGGGCAAGCGCAGGCCCGAGAAGGTGAGCGCCATCAACGCTCCACCGGCAGCAAGAAGCCCTCGCCGGTTGAGAAAAACATCAGCCATCACAAGTCCTCCTGCACATGCGCCGGTGAAGTGTTTAGGCGAGGCATTGGAGACCGCGGCGTCCGCAGGCAGGGTCGACTGGCGTCACGGCCTTCCGCTCAGTCGGCGACCTCAGCGATATGGGGATCCTACGGTCAAATCCAAAATCATCGAACGGTCCAATGCTCAGCTGTCAGCAATGCCCAAATTTGCAGGCCTTATGAGCCTAAACTTTCTATCCCCATTCATCCCCGGATGAGGTTCGACATATAGGAGCTGAGGCCGTCTCGAACATGCGGATGTGAGCCAGTTGCTCCATTGCCGGTACATACGTTGAAGGTCATCCGCTCCCTCATACTGATGCACGAGATTTGAATGTGCCGCGCGTAGTTCGGACCTGTGCCGCCAACGGCGGCCTAGTTTGCCCGCGACCCCCGAACTTAAAAATTTTGGCAGTGCTCCTTCGAGACGGATCAGTTGAGGAACGAAAGGAGCGGCCAGTGAGCGCGCGATCGGCGGCAGATGGAGCAGGAACGATCGCGCTGCCACTTGTTGCATGAGTTGCTCTTTAGGCGTTGTCACGAGAACAGCGATTATCTCGTCTGCAGCACTAAGCTGCTGGCGGAACACCGGGTCGTTCTCCGCGAAGTCGCGAGTGCGAGCCGAAATGACATTGGCAAAGAACGCTCGCGTTATATCGCAGTGCAGAATTTGCCCGGACGGCGGCCCACTCTTCCGCGATCGCAACCGCTCCCACTTGCTAGGTCGCCTGCCCGTTACAATGGGCCACTGGTTGGCGCCAGAGGGAAGAGCATCTCTGATTTCTGGCGCTAAGGTTCCGCGCTTTAGCTGATTTATCAGAGTGCTTTTACCGGAACCGGCCAAGCCGGCAACAAGCAACAACTGCTTCAAACCCGGATCAAATGGAATGCCTTTACTCATGGCAAATCGGCCGTTGTCACGGGCCACCTAGAGCCCAAAGCAAGCAGGGTATCTCAGTCCACACGTGTGTCCACCCGACCCCCAACCGATGCGGCGAATTGATCACACCGCCCTCGGATGTTCAGCATGGGGACGATTATATGTTGCACGCGCATCAATGGTCGATAGTGTCAATGTCAAGGGGAAGATGTGACTTATTAAGAGTAATTTATTCCCGTCAGTCTGTTTTGTGAGTTGTTCCATGAGGGTGGTTGTCACGGTATGCACCCGAGAACGGCCTCAGATGCTTAAGGCCACACTCGGATCGATCATCACGCAAGAGCTTCCCCATGGACTGGGGCTGAGCGTCGTGGTCGTCGAGAATGACGATCTTCCGCGGTCGGCAGAGATGGTCGATCGCCTCAGCAAAAATGCGGATATCCCTATCATTTATGCCCATGAACCGCAGCTGGGAATCCCGATCGCGCGGAACCGGGCATTGTCAATCGCACTGCAGCAGCGACCGGACTGGATCGCTTTTATCGACGACGATGAAATAGCGAGCCCTACCTGGCTTGCACGCTTTCATGAAGCTGCGGCGTCTGTTGATTCCGACGTCTACCAAGGCCCTGTCGAGTACGTCTATCCGTCTCCGGCGCCCGCATGGATGAAGTCGGCGCGTCGCCGACATCTTGCTACAGGGACGGCGCTCCCAACGGCCGCTACGAGCAACACGTTCATGCGAGCCAGGATTGCGTCACAAGACGGTTTAGGCCTGCGCTTTAACGAGAAGATGCGTTTCACGGGCGGATCCGACAACGATTACTTCTATCGCGCTGTCGAACGCGGCGCACGAATCTGCTGGCTGAATGAAGCCCTTGTGCACGAGATGGTCCCGCAGATCCGCATGACGCTTCGGTGGCAACTCGCCCGATCGATGCGTGTAGCCTCTAACACTGTATCTATGCACATGGACCGGTTGGGGAGCGTTCGCGCAGCTACCAAGTGCGTTCCGAAGTACGTTGGCAGAGGTCTGGGCGCGCTAGTCCTACTTCCGTTGGCTGCCGCCGCAAGTGCCGCTGCGATCCCGCGGGGCAAGCGGCTCCTAGCTTCCAGCCTCAGCGATCTAGCATCAGCCATAGGTGGGCTTGGCGCTTTCTTCGGACTGCGGCCGCAGCCTTATCGAGTGGTCGATCGGAATAATTGGGGCTGGGACACAATTTTCGGTTCCGCCCATTACGGCACCTCAAAGCAGGCAACCACACGGCTCGGTAAGTTGGAGAACTTTGGAGAGCCATAAGCGATTTCATGAGTTTTCGCCCAGTAGATGTGGAGGTAATTATGCCGTCTAAAGTCGCCATCATCGTCGAGTGGGACAACGCAAGGCTCTCGGAGGTAGACCGCGCTCGGGAGATGCTGCGGCAGCTGAACGAGCAAACCGCCCAATACGCTACGAAGACCAACGCTCGTTTCGATCTCATGTTGGTCTTTGACCCTGAGGCAATCCCGAGGGAGGTGCCCGCGTCTATTGTCGATCAATGCGTAGACGCGGCGACCTGGCCCGGCGAAGTCCGGCTTCTGGAGGCGCGCGGGCTTCCGTACTACGAGCAGAAGAACTTCGGCGTCACCCACACGGACGCTGACGTAGTCTTCTTTGTCGACAGCGATGTTATTCCCGACGATGGGTGGCTCGCGCTCTTGATGGATGCCTTGAAAGATCCCGATGTTAGCGTTGTTGGCGGGGAAACCTATCTGACTAGCGACACGCTCTACGAGAAGCTCTTTGCTGCATTCTGGCAGTTCGAAACAAAGCAACCGGCGGGCGGCGAACTACGGAAAGTGCGCGGTTTCTACGCGAACAACGTGGCGTTCCGCGGCGATATTCTGCGAACTCATCCTTTTCCAAAGCTTGAGGCATTTCGGGGCCAGTGCGCGATGCTCGGGCATTCGCTGCGCGCGGAGGGCATTGCAATCTACAGGCACAGTGCCGCGCGGGTTTCGCATCCCCCACCCGAGGGACCGTCGCACTTCATCAATCGAGCGATCTGTCATGGGCATGACATGATGATGATCGGCAAGCTGAAGAACCATAGCTGGTTCCGAGCATCTCCTCTCGGCTCCGTTTGGCGGTTGTTCCGAGACTTGATGAAGACGCCGGCCCGAGTGTCGAGCCGCTATCGCCAAGCAGGCTTGGGGGCCGCAGGCTGGATGGCGGCGTTCATGCTCGCGGTATCTTACTATTCGCTCAAGTTCGTCGGCGATCTGTTCGCGTTCTTCGCCCCCAAGACGATGCGAAAGGTCTTCTCTATCTAGTCGCGCCGATAAACCTTTGGAGCGGAGATTCGGGAGTCTCGAGTATGTGTGCGTGCGAGGACTTGAGGTGGTCGGTGCCAGATTCGCGCCACCCAACTGGCGGGTGGTTGCCGGTCTTCTTTATCAACCGGACTGCAGACTCAGACAGGCGCAGGCTAATAGAGGTCGAGATAGAGAGGGCCGGTCTCACTGGCGAGCGCGTATCGGCAGTGGAAGGTTTGACCGTTCCTGACAGCTTGCGCGCACACTTCTTTGAAGCGGACCGGTCGACTTCGCCCCTGATGCCGGGCGAAGTAGGTTGTTACGCGAGCCATCTTTCGATCTACCAATTGATGGTCGCTCGTCGCCTGCCTTACGCGCTTGTTCTCGAAGACGACGCAATTCTTGCACCAAACTTGCTTGGGGCATTGCGGGATCTTTTTGATTTGCTTCCGCCAGAGTGGGATGTGGTTCACCTTTCCGGCGATCCAACGCGTGCGTTCAAACCGCTAAGTGCAATCGGGGACGAAGGTTGCCGACTTGTCCGATACTCTCGAATCCCTACAGGAACGGTAGGCTACCTGATTAGCAATCGAGGCGCCGAGCGGTTCTTAAAGCCGCTCAGAAGGACATGGCCGATCGATACGGACTTGCGTCGTCCATGGCTGTTCGGTTTGGAGGTCTACGGCGTCTTTCCTCGTCTCATCACGCACAGAAGCAGCGGTGGCAAATCGCCTATAAGCGCACTTGGCGGCAGATCGCGACGTCGAAGAGGACTAAGGTTCCCATCTCGCGATGGATGGACGGGTAACCCGCTTCACACGTCACATGGGTTCCTTTTCAACTGGAGAACTCTTGGATCCTCGTGGTGGTTCTCCTGCTGGATGCAGAACCTTCGGGCTCGCGCGATCCGCATTTTCTCCGAGCCCTTGAGACAGAACAGCAGAAGCGAAAAGCTTCTCAATTGACGCGTCGTGTCGACGAGCCGCGACCAAAGTTTAGATGTCAACCACTGCCGCGGAAAATGCAGGCTACACGACGGATCCAGGAGATGAGCCGTGCCCCCCGTATCGCTCCGAGGCGCGCCAGAGTTCGCCGCCCTTGGCCAGGAGCTGCGTGACCTCAGCGAGGGCCGAGAATTTGCCTATTTCCAGATCAGCGGAAACTGGGGCGACAGCCTTATTCGGAAGGGAGCCAGACAGTTTTTTGAGAACGAAAGGCTGTCCGCTCGGACCTGCTACGCCCGCGACCGGACTCGTCGAGTCTTTAGCTTCAAATTCCCCCCTCGGCGGCGTTGGGAAGTTGATCACGCGGCCATCGGTGATTTTACAAAGGGTGTTGAGCTTGCCGTTGTCAGCGGCGGAGGCGGTTGGTGCCCATCGTTCGGGAGTAGCCGCAAACTGGCAATCAATCTGCTGCGCTACTGTCAAAAGGTCGTAGTGCTACCTCACAGCTTCGCCTTACCGCCGATCGAGGGGGAAGTCGTCTACTACGGCCGAGACGTCAGCTACAGCAGGAAGCTTGTTGGCTCGGCGAGGTTCTGTCACGACATGGCATTCTACCTGAGCCCGTCGCCACGGGAGCCAATGATGGACGTCGGGTTCTTCTTTCGCGACGATCGCGAGTCGCACTACCGGCTCTCACAAATCGCGGGAAACATCGATATCAGCCGCCTGGATGACGAGTTGGGCGATCCTGACGGATTTTTTGATATCGTAGGGCGGTATCGAACGGTGATCACAGATCGCCTGCACGTGGCGATTGCTGGCGCGCTCTTGGGCAGGACAACCTTTGTACTCGATGGCTCTTATTGGAAGCTTAGGTCCGTGTACGAGGCGTCGCTTAAGCCAAACTTTCCTCACGTGCACTATTGCGACTCGCTGGAGGATCTACCGTCACAAATAAGAGAGCAGATCGATTTCTAGCACGCAGGTGCCGGGCAGCCCCACGATCACGCCAAGCTGTTCGCTCGCCCTTGCAGCGATTGGACCGCTCTGGGTCAACAGACAAAACGCGTGGAGAGGTTCGCCGGCGTTCTGAGCCACTCAGCGCCATGCAATTTCCCTGCGCCAAGTGAAGCTCATCCGGGACCCGTGAGTTAGGAGTATCAGCAAGCACGACGACGAATATGTGCGCTCTGACTGCTTTCGGTTCGACGACCAGTCTGGAGGGTCGAGCAGACATTACGACCGGCCGCCAATCAACCGTTCCCTGAAGGTGGTCGAGGTCCGCAAACTCGGCAAAGCCGACAAGCTCAGACATCGGCTTTGCCGAGTCTGCGGACATGAGGCTGCCAATTGATGGACCTATAGAAGGCCAGTCAAGCGCTTCCGCTCCTCCACCTTAAAGCGGCCTTCGCAGTTCTGTGAACATTGACGCTGCATATTGCGCGCCGAGTCAGTACGATGCCGATAGGTCAGCGCTTCAGTCTTGCTGCCTTGGTCGGGCGCTGGCAATCGCGCTAGAAATTTATCAGCGCACCCGTCGAGACGTAACGGAAGTCGTCGATGTCCCCCAACGAGGGGCCATCGATGTCGGCATGATGCTCGCGGTATTTGATCCAGAGCGACATCGAGGCGGCGTCGATTTCCTGTACGAGGCCAAAACCGAAGCGCTCGAACTCACTGGATGTGGCGCCCTCTGCCAATGCGATGGGCGATAGCTGATCGATATAGACGCCGTACTCGCCGTACATCACGGTTGAGCCAAGAGGTAACCACTGACGCCGGAGGCCGCCCTTGACGTACCATTGATGGGAGTTGGGCTCCGGAAAGCCGGTCAGGGTCTGCTTGCCGTTGTTGTCTTCCGCACCGTAGGCGGCATGCGCGAATAGACCGCTGGCGAGGTGCTGTGCGTACCCGCCCGCCTGAAAGAATTCCGAGTCCTTGCTCAGCGAAACCGGCGGGGGTTGCGTATTGTCGTCGGTGTTGACCGAGTAACCGACACCGAACACCAACTTGAAGCCAGCTGTCTCGCCAGTGTAACGGCCGGCAACTTCCCAATCATCATCCTCGCCGTAGCTCGCCGAAGCGGAGAAGCCAAAGTAGGTCGGGCTGTCGTACCGCACGCCGCTCATGACGATGCCGTCGCAGTCGCCGCCCCATGGTCGCTGCTGCGAGTAGCAGTAGCCGAGGTCGCCCCAGCGAACACCGGTCAGCTTGCCATTCGAGCGCAGGAAAAACCCACCGCCGTCGAAGAGTACATAATTTGCGATCACTTGCGTGCCTGACAGGTCGGTGAACATGGCGGCGCTCTTGGCAGCCAGTGCGTTCTTGCCGACGCTGAGCTTGCCGAGCCGCTTGCTGGTGACGAACCAGTTCGCCATCTGCACGTTCAGGCCCTGGTCGGTGTTCGGAATCGATTGGCTGGAACCCATCGGGTTGTCCGTGAGATCCTGGATGCGGATTGTGTAGCCTGCTTTCAATCCGGCTAAGATCGATGCCTCGCCGGTGAAGCGGAAGTTGGTCGCCTGCGTCGGACCGATGTCGGAGATATAGGCGTTCTGCTCGCGGCCATCGTTCCAGAACATGATCTGCTTGGTGACGTAACCTGTGACGGTCAATGACACCTTCCGGTTGCCTTTGCGCGTGCTCATCGACTCGAGGTCAGCGATACGCTCCTCAAGATCGCTGCAGCAGTCGCCACCGAGGTCGGCGGCGACGGCGTCTCCGGTGGACGAGGCAAGCGCTAGCAACGTGGAAATGCAAATCGCGACGGCTACTTTGATCATGGTGCTACTCGGAACTCCAAACCAACCGCTCAACTATCTACGGCTTCTGCCTCAGCGCGTTCAGAAACTCTGTTGTGAGGGCGCGCGCCGACGCCGAAGAGAACGATGCACGGGGCACCGGTTTCGGCAGTTGCAATGCGATCTGGCAATGTAGTGATTGATCCGGGGATCACTCGTTGATTGGCGCGCGATACGTTGAAAACTGCGACAGCCGGATGGCTGGCGGGAAGTCCGCGACGCTGCAGTTCAGTGCAGAGCCCTACGATCGTTGCCCTCGGCATGTAGACCGCGGTCGTCGCCTTGGGATCGGCGAGGCCGGACCAGTCGAAATCGTCCGGCATTTGCCCATCGGCTGCATGGCCAGTAATGGCCTGGAACCGGCGAGCGCCCCGGCGTCGGGTCAGTCCGATGCGAAGTGCGCTGGCCGCGCCTTGGGCTGCGGAGATGCCGGGTATGACAGCATGGGCGATGCCCGCTTCTTCTAGAGCAGAGATTTCTTCGTCGAGCCTTCCGAACATGAGCGGGTCGCCGGCCTTGAGACGGACGACACGGCGGCCCGAACGCGCGAGGCCGACCATCAGCGCGTTGATGTCGGACTGCTTGCAGGCGCGTCCGTATCCCTTCTTGCCGACGTCGATCCGCTCGACGTGAGCCGGAGCCAGCGCAAGAATTTCCGGCGAGACGAGCTGGTCGTGAAGGATGGTGTCTGCCGTCTCGATTGCTCGCAATGACTTGAGCGTCAGGAGTTCGGGATCTCCGGGGCCGGCGCCGGCGAGAAAAACGTGTCCTTCTTTGCCGTCACCCTCCGCCGATAGAGCAGCGCGTAAGGACCAATGATTGGAACGCGCGCGCGTGATCGCGCTCACTCGTTGCAGGGCATTGGCAAGCATCTCGGTCAAAGTCGGCACTAGTGCCGTCGCAACGCGCATGGTGTCCCCCTTAGCTCGAAGAGACCAGAGCTGTCTGTCGGCCGATGGGCGGCTCAGCTCGTTCGATGATGTTGTGAATTTCAGCGCGGCACGATCCGCAGTTCGTCCCTGCATGCGTCGCCGCGCCAACGGCAGCTACGGTGGAGCATCCATTGGCGACAGCCGCGGCGATCTCGTTGGCTCCGACGGCGAAGCATGCGCATACCGTGGCGCCGCGGTCGGCGCCGTTGGAACCGGGCCGGCCTGCCAGTACGGCACTGCGCCTGCGCAAGTTCGGGTCCGCTTGCGCGAGCTGCGATATCGCCCAATCGCGCGAGACGGCGACGGGCTGTGGGGCGAGAAACACCACGGCGGTGAGCGTGCCGGCCTCATAACAGGCAAAGCGCGTGTGACCACTCTGCTGGTCATGATAGGCGATGACGTCGGCAGTACCGCCCACAAGCGCGAGGACGAACTCGGTCCAGTCGTCCGGGTTGGCCGCCAAGGCAATCTCGACACGCCAGCCGCCTTGGCATTTTGCGATAGCCCAGTACGTGGCGTCGATCGAGGCCGGTCGGTGTCGCAGCACGGCAAAGCCGTAGGAACTCGCTATGAAGCGCTCGATGCGCGCCGGAATGTTCTTCAACGCGGGCTGGCCGGAAATCGGATCGGTCAGGCTATGCGCGAGGACGTCTACGCGCGCACGAGATGCAAACATGTCGTTCCAGTGCATGGGCACGAAGATGGAACCGAGCTGCTGTCGCGGCGTGATGAGGGCGCGGACGAGAATGGCACCTAGGCCGGTCGAAACGCGCACCAGCTCGGCATCGCCAATGTGGAAGCGAGCTGCATCTTCCGGATGGATCTCGACAAACGGCTCCCCGTAGTGCTGCGAGAGGCGCTGGCTCTTGCCGGTGCGTGTCATGGTGTGCCAGTGATCTCGCACTCGGCCCGTGTTCAGCGTCAGCGGAAACCCGGCCGACTCAATCGCCGGAGGTGATGCAAGCTGGACGGCGACGAAGTTCGCTTTGCCATCAGGAGTGTAGAACCGTCCGTCGCTGAACATCCGTGCGACAGATCGATGATCTGCGGGGCGCGGCCACTGGAACGGAACAAGATCCTCGTATCGTTCGGCGTCGACGGCAGAGTAGCTGCCGATATCGAAGTCACGTTCGCCAGCGTTCTCAAACGCCGAGAGGGCCGCGTGTTCGGCGAAAATCTCGGCGGGATCCGCGTAGGAAAAGGCGGCGCCATGCCCCATGCGGCAGGCGACCTGGGAGATTATCCACCAATCAGGCCGCGCGTCGCCGGGTGTCTGCAGGAAGCTGCGCTGCCGGGAAATACAGCGCTCCGAATTCGTCACTGTTCCGCTTTTCTCACCCCAAGCTGCGGCCGGAAGCAACACGTGGGCCAGCCGTGCAGTGTCAGTGGCGGCGGTGACGTCGGAGACGACAACGAACGGACACATACGGATCGCGGCAGCAACGTTCTCCGCCTCCGGCATCGATACCACTGGGTTGGTGGCCATGATCCAAAGCGCCTTGATGGAGCCGTCGGCGACGCCCCGGAACATATCGACGGCTTTGAGGCCGGGTTTTTCAGCGATCCTCGGCGACTGCCAGAACCGTTGCACGCGCTCGCGGTCGGGCGCGCTCTCGATGGCCATGTGCGCAGCGAGCATGTTGGCCAGACCGCCGACCTCGCGCCCGCCCATCGCGTTTGGCTGTCCGGTGACGGAGAACGGGCCCATTCCGGGACGGCCGATGCGACCGGTCGCCAGATGGCAGTTGATGATCGCGTTCACCTTGTCGGTGCCGGTGGTCGATTGATTGACGCCCTGGCTGTAGACGGTGACCGCCCGTTCGGTGGCGGCGAAAAGTTCGAAGAATCGCTCAAGGTCTGTCGCAGAGATGCCGGTGAGCCGCACGAGTGCATAGAGGTCGATTGCGTCGGCAGCGCCAAGCGCCTCGGTGAAGCCACTTGTGTGCGTGCGGATGTAGGCTTTGTTCAGCTTGCGATTGCGGGCGAGAAAGCGCAGCAGGCCGAGGAACAGTGGGACGTCGTCATCGGGTTTGATCGCCAAGTGCATATCGGCGATGTCGGCTGTGGCTGTCCGACGAGGATCGATCAGCACGACCTTCATCTTCGGCCGGCGCTCCTTGGCGGCGGCGATGCGCTGATAAAGCACTGGGTGGCACCAGGCGAGATTCGAGCCGACAAGCACGACGAGGTCCGCGAGGTCCAGATCCTCATAGCACCCGGGCACGGTGTCGGAGCCGAACGCGCGGCGGTGGCCGGCGACCGAGGATGCCATGCAAAGGCGGGAGTTGCTGTCGATATTGGCCGAACCGATGAATCCCTTCATCAGTTTGTTGGCGACGTAATAATCCTCGGTGAGGAACTGGCCTGAAACGTAAAAGGCGACCGAGTCCGGGCCATGCTCGCGGATGGTCTGGCCGAACTTTCCGGCGACAAGATCAAGCGCTTTGTTCCAGTCAGTCGGCGCGCCATGAACTCGTGGGGACAGCAGCCGGTCTTCGAGCCCAACGGTTTCAGCAAGCGCCGATCCCTTGGAACATAGGCGTCCGAAGTTCGCGGGATGGTCCGGGTCGCCGCGCACGCTGACATCTCCGCCAGTCCGCACATCGGCAATGACGCCGCATCCGACGCCGCAGTAGGGGCAGGTCGTCTTGATCGAGCGCGGGGCGGGCATGTCCATGCTCAGGCCGCCTGCTCGGCGCGTTCGGCCAGGGCTATGTATACCTGACCGTCCTCGACCTTCACCGGGATCGTGCGGACGCAGCCTTCGTCGGCGCCTTGTGCTTTGCCGCTTTCGAGCGAGATAACCCAGTTGTGCAGCGGGCAGGTGACCGAGGCGCCGTGAACGATGCCCTGACTGAGCGGGCCGCCCTTGTGCGGGCAGCGGTCGTCGATGGCAAAGACGCGGTCACCACCGGTTCGAAATACTGCGACCTGCCCTTCGGGCGTGTTTATGCAGCGCGCCCCGCGCTGGGGAATATCGGCGAGTGCACCGATGGCGATCCATTGCATATGCTTCACTCCGCCGCCTGGCTGGCCACACCTATTGCGGCCATTGGCCGGAACTCGTGCTTGTGCAAACCGGAGACGCGCTCGGACCAAGGGTCGACCTGAGCAAACTGCTGCGAATGGACGAAGCGCTCGAAATAGGCGCGACGGCGTGCGGCCTCATCGAGACATTGGCGGCGTATCTCGGCGATGCCGACGCGCTTGGCCCATTTGTATATCCGCTCCAGGTAGCGCGCCTGTTCCCGGTACATCTGTACGAGGGCGACGATCACCTCGAGTGCTTCGTCCTCGGTCTTTACGAGCCCGAGGACTTCGGTGCCCTTGATGTCGAGACCCGCGGCGCCAGCGAAGTGTATTTCGTAGCCACTGTCGACGCAGATGACGCCGACATCTTTGCAGGTGGCCTCGGCGCAATTGCGTGGGCATCCCGATACGGCCATTTTCACCTTGGCCGGTGTCCAAGAGCCCCACATGAATTTTTCGATGCGGATGCCGAAGCCGGTCGAATCCTGTGTGCCGAAGCGACACCAGTCGGTGCCGACGCAGGTCTTCACCGTGCGCAGACCTTTCGCGTAGGCATGGCCAGAGACGAAACCTGCCTTGCCGAGGTCGGCCCACACCGCGGGCAGGTCCTCCTTCTTGATGCCCAGCATATCGATGCGCTGCCCGCCAGTGACTTTGACGGTCGGGATGTTGAATTTGTCCACCACGTCGGCGATGGCGCGCAACTCGCCAGAGTTCGTCACGCCGCCCCACATGCGCGGCACGACCGAATAGGAGCCATCCTTCTGGATGTTCGCGTGCACGCGCTCGTTGATAAAGCGCGACTGGTAGTCGTCGGCGTATTCACCCGGCCAGTCGCAGACGAGGTAGTAGTTGAGGGCCGGGCGGCACTTGGCACAGCCGCACGAGGTTTGCCACTCGAGCTCCTGCATGACGGCATAGACAGTTTTCAAATTCTTCGCCTTGATGAGGCGCCGCACGTCGTCGTGCCCAAGGCTGGTGCAGCCGCACATCGGCTGCACGGCAGCGGGGTTATAGGCGTCTCCGAGCGTCAGCTTCATCACCTGCTCGACGAGACCGGTGCACGATCCGCACGATGCAGAGGCTTTGGTGTTAGCGCGGACGTCGTCGAGTGATGTCAGCCCTTTTGCCTCGATCGTGGAGACGATCTTGCCCTTACATACGCCGTTGCAGCCGCAGATTTCTGCGTCATCGGGCAATGCTGCAACGGCCGCCATAGGGTCCAGCGGCACGCCGCCCTGATAAGACTGACCGAATATGAGTGTATCGCGCATGTCAGTGATATCGACCTCGCGCTTCTTGAGGTCGTTGAACCAGGCGCCATCGGTCGTTTCTCCGTAGAGGACGGTGCCGATGATGCGGTTCTCCTTGAGCACGAGGCGCTTGTAGACGCCAGCGGCGGCGTCGCGCAGGACGATTTCTTGTCGATCCTCGCCGTCGGCAAAGTCGCCGAGAGAGAACAGGTCGATGCCGGTAACCTTCAACTTGGTCGGAGTATCGTTGTGCACGAAGCGGGGGGAGGGGTCGCCGCTCAGGCGAGCGGCAACAATGCGCGCCATCTCGTAAAGTGGGGCGACGAGGCCGTACACGTGGCCGCCGACTTCGGCGCACTCTCCAAGTGCGAAAATGTCGGGATCTGAGGTGTGCATTCCGTCGTCAACGAGGATGCCGCGGTTGGTCGCCAGTCCCGCCTCTTTGGCAATCCAGGCGTTCGGCTTGATGCCGGCCGCCATGACCACAAGGCTTGCCGGGATGACGCTGCCATCGGCAAGTTCAAGCGCTTCGACGCGTCGCTCGCCTAGAACCGCCTTGGTTTGCGCCTTGGTGACGATCTTGATGCCGCGGCTTTCAAGTTCCCGCTGCAGCATGTACCCGGCCGCTGGATCGAGCTGACGCTCCATGAGCGTGGGCATCAGATGGACGACGGTGACGTCCATATCGCGAGCGGCAAGGCCGGCCGCCGCTTCGAGGCCGAGCAGGCCACCGCCGATGACGATCGCCTTCGCGCGCGACTGGGCGGCGAGGAGCATGGCGTTGACGTCGTCGAGATCTCGGTAGGAGAGCACGCCGGGGAGATTGTTGCCGGGCACGGGAAGGATGAATGGCACCGATCCCGTAGCGATGACGAGCTTATCGTAGGCGGCGACGGTGCCTCGATCGGAAGTAACCGTTTTCGCCGCCCGGTCGATGGAGACGACCTTGTGGCCCTTGTAGAGGGTGATGCCGTTCTTGATGTACCAGCCGTCGCCGTGAATGATGATCTGCTCGTAGTCTTTTTCTCCGGACAGCACCGGCGAGAGCATTATGCGGTCGTAGTTCACGCGCGGCTCGGCGTTGAAAATCGTAACCTCGTAGCGGCCGGGGGCTCTTTCGAGCAAGTGCTCGAGCATGCGTCCTGGCGCCATGCCATTGCCTATGACGACGAGTTTTTCGGTCATAAAGGCCTCCTCATTCAGCAGCGACGATGGATTGGCGCGCGGTGCGATCCTGCGGTTGTGTGCGGCGGATGGAGACGTCCATCCACACAAGGGCGCTCGCGACGATGGCGAACAGCAGCATGAAGCAGCTCGACCAAAGACCGGTGAGGTCATTGAGGGCGCCGAAAGCGATCGGCAGCACAAACCCACCCAGCCCGCCGATCATGCCGACGAGGCCGCCGACGGCGCCGACATTGTTCGGGTAGGAGGAGGCGATATGCTTGAAAACGGCGGCCTTGCCGAGGCTCATGAAGAAGCCCAGCACGAAGGCAGCGACGATGAAGGCGCCAACGCCGATCTCCAGGTGAGCAGCTATGTCACCGTTGATTCCACGCATGACGTAGCTGGTAGGTGGCAGCGACAGGACGAGTGTCGCAATAGCAGAGACACCCAAGCTCCAGTACATCACGGCGCGTGCGCCGACGCGATCGGAGAGCATGCCGCCATAGGCGCGAAACACGCTGGCCGGAATCGAATAGAGGGCACCAATCATGCCCGCGGTAGCGATATCGAATCCGTAGACGCCGATGAGATAGCGCGGCAGCCAAAGGGCGAGAGCGACGAAGGCGCCGAAGACGAAGAAGTAGTAGTAGGCAAAGCGCCAGACGCGTAAGTCGCGGAGTGCAGAAAGCTCGAGCATCATGGGCTTCGCGGCGCCGCCCGTCTTGCGACGCTCGACGAGCACGGGGTCGTCGTTTGTCGTGAAGTAGAACACGACCGCCATGACGACGAGCACGGCCGCCCAAGCCAGTGCAACGGCCTGCCAGCCCCAGGCCAGGAGAACGAAGGGAGCGGCGAATTTGGTCACTGCTGCGCCCACATTGCCCACCCCGAAGATCCCGAGCGCGGTTCCCTGCCGCTCCTGCGGGAAGAAGCGAGAGACGTAGGCGACGCCGACTGCAAACGATCCGCCGGCGAGCCCGACACCGAGCGCTGCCGCCAGCACTTGCTCATAGGTGTGCGCGAAGGCGAGCAGTGCGGTAGCGACGCCCGTAGCCAGCATCAGCAGCGTGAACACCAGGCGGCCGCCGTAGCGATCGGTCCAGATGCCGAGGAAGATGCGTGAAAGCGATCCTGTCAGGATTGGCGTTCCGATCAGAAGACCAAACTCGGTCTCGCTGAGGCCAAGTTCGTCCTTGATGCGCACGCCGATGATGGAAAAGATTGTCCACACGGAAAAGCAAACGGTGAATGCCATCGTCGAAATCCAGAGGGCGCGTCCCTCTTCGGTCGACGGTTTCAGGTCACCAGCTCCAGTCTCGTGCATGCGGCTATCTCCGACGTCGCAAAGCCAAAAAACAAAAAAAAGCTGCCGGCCAAGCCCCTGCGCTTGTGCGCAATGGCTTGAACGGCAGCTTTGCCTGACGAGCACCCGTCGTTGGGTGCGAGCCGATCTATCTGCAGCAGTCTCAGTACGGCGCTAACGGCCGCCGTGATCAGCTTAGATCGACGTGTTACATGATTTGCTACGCCCGTTGGTGCGGTGCGGCAAGGCCAAAGAATAGCCAATTTCAATGCGCAGCGGCACAAAATTTGTGCAACGCAATCGCTGCGGCTCGTTAGCGGCGCTGCGCCTCGATGTAGGCATCGAGCTGGTCGGGATCAAATAGCGCGCTGTCGAAAAAGCCATCGGGGCCGAGCGTGAGGCTAGCCCCGGCTGAGCCGACAGGTGTCGAAGTTAGCAGTGCGCCCTCGACCTTGGCGTTGGCGGATGGCAATGCGACGCCGAGTCGGTTTAGAGCGCTGCGGTAGATGTCTGGCCGATATGTCTCGCGCGCAATGGCGGCGTTCTCCGGCGTGTGCGCAACCTGTCCCCATCGCACCATCTGCGAATAGAACCACAAAGCGTGGCTCTTCCACGGAAACGTCGCGGCCTTGGCGAAGGGCTCGAAGAACTCCTGCACGCGGCAAATGTCTCCGCCGCCAACGTTGAGCGCTCCTGAGAGACCGTGCAGAAGCCAGTCGGCAGGTCGGGCGATGTAGGATTGCCCGGCGAGCATGTCCGCCAACTCCCGATGGTTGGCTTTATCGCTGCACCATTGCGCGGCGCGGCTGAGCGCGCGCAGCAGCGCTGCGAGGGCGTCGGGTTCGCGCTCGGCCCACGCAGCGGCAACGCCGAGGACTTTCTCAGGGCTCGAACGCCAGATCGCCGCTTTGACGGTAGCGATGTGGCCGGTCCCGGCAACGGTCGCAGCCGTGCCCCAGGGCTCGCCGACGCAGTAGCCATCGAGCGTGCCGGCAGCGAGCGCGTCGGCCATGAGAGGCGGCGCTAGGATGACGAGTTCAACGTCGCGATCAGGATCGATTCCGCTGGCTGCAAGCCAGTAGCGAAGCTCGTAGTTGTGACCGGAAAAGGGGTGGACGACGCCAAATCGCAATGTCGTTGAGCGTTGCGCTATCACGTGCTGCAGGGCCCGTCCGGCGACTGTCGGGTCGAGATTGGCACTGGCGCCGTTATCGGCCATCTGCGCCCAGAGCGCATTGGAAACGGTGATTGCATTTCCGCCGAGGCCGAGCGCAATGGGTGCGATGGTCTTAATAGCGAGCGGTGTCAATCCGAGATTCGCGGCGATAGGCATAGGTGCCAGCTGGTGAGCGACCTGAAAGTGCCCGACGGCCATGCGGTCGCGAATGCTGGCCCATGAGCTTTCGCGCACAAGCCTCAGGTCGATGCCCTCGGCCTCGGCAAATCCCTTTTCCTTTGCAGCCACGAGGATCGCGCTGTCGAGCAGCGGCATGAAACCAGCGACGATTTCGTGAACGCGATGATCGCTCATATGTCCTCCGACGGAGTCAGCAGGCCAGCGGCCAATATCAAGCTTTCGGCGATCTCGGAAATCTTGCGGTTCTGATTCATTGCTGTTTTGCGGAGCAGCGCGTAGGCATCCGCTTCACTGAGGCCCCGGGTGGACATCAAAATTCCCTTCGCCCGGTCGATGAGCTTCCGGCTTTCGAGTTGTGAGCGCGCGTCCTCCAGTTCGCGCGCCATGCGAGCGAAGGCATTGAAGCGGCTGATCGCCATATCGACGATCGGCCTAACGCGCTCTCGCTTCAGGCCATCGACCACGTAGGCGGATACGCCGGCTTCGACGGCCGCCTCAATTGACGCCTGGTCGGCGCGGTCGACAAACATAGCGATGGGGCGTTGTACAGCGCGCGTGAGCTGGAACATGCTTTCGAGCATGTCGCGATTTGGATTCTCCAGGTCGATCACGATGACATCCGGAGCTGTTTCCGCGATCTTTCGCGCGATGCCAACCACATCGTTTATCACGGTGAGGTTGGTGTAGCCCGCATCGCGCAGCCCATCCTCGATGACCGCGGCGCGCAGGCGGTTCTCATCGATGACCAGGATGGACAGGGGCTTGGGGCGTTCGGGCATAAGGCGCTCGGGCGGCGGAGACGCGCCATTAGCACGTCCCTACGACGGCAGACAACTGCAGCGACGGTCCTGGGCGGGGCGGCCCAAACAATGCCGTCGTCGTCGGGGCGCGCTGACGGGTCACTGCGGTGCTGCTTCCGAGTGAGGGCAGCTATGCCGAGAGGCTGTGTGAGAACGAACGAGCGGCCAACCGACTGACGCGACCGGGCCAGCCTGCTGACCCTCAGATCGCCCCGAGCAGCTTCGGCACCCCCAGGATCGCCATCACCCGCTTCAAGTTGTAGGCCAGCACGTGCAGCGCCATTTCGGTGGCGACGTGCTTCAGCGTTTTCATCTTGAAGTGGGTAGCGCCCATCCACGCCTTGATCGTTCCGAACGGATGCTCGACGGTTTGGCACCGCAGCGACATCTTGTTGGGATCATCGTCGAGCCGCTGCTGAACGCGCTCGAGGATGCCCTCGTGCTCCCAGCGACGAACACGGCGTTCCTTGCTGGTGGTGCACCGGTTTTTGATGGCGCAGCTTCCGCAAGCATTTGTCCAGTACGAGCGCAACGTCTTACCGGCTTCGGTGTTCGTGAAGCGGTACGTCAGTCGTGCGCCGGCAGGACAGACGTAGGCATCGTCGCCGGCGATGTAGGTGAAGTCGGCGCGATCGAAGCGGCCATGGGCGGCTGCGTTGGAGGTGTGGGGCTTGGGCAGGGTCACCGGAATGCCGGCGTCCTCGCACGCCTCGATCTCCTCGCCCTTGTAGTATCCCTTGTCGGCAACCGCCTCGACATTGTCGCGGGGCATCACCTTCCGCGCCGCATGCGCCATCATCGACAACGCATCACGGTCATAGCCGTGGTTTGTCACCTCGTGCGCGACGATCAAGTGATGCTTCGTCTCGACGGCGCTTTGCACATTGTAGCCGACTACGCGGGGCTTTCTGCTCGTCGTCGCCATGGCGCGGGCGTCAGGATCGGTCAGGGAGACCTGTGTCTCACCACTTTGATCCATGCGCCGCTCAATCGCTTTTAACGCATTCGCCTCTCGTCTGCAGTGGGCCAGTTTCTTGATCGCACGGGCAAGCCGAGCCTCCGGTACTGCCATACCGGTCTTGCTCACGACCTCATCGGCACGGTCGAGTTCGACGAGATACTTTTCTATCGCCGCATCGATCTCTCCAAGGCGCCGCTTGAGCTTCTCGCGCGTGAAACTCTTCGTCTTCGCGTTGACAGCTTTGAACTTGCTGCCGTCGATCGCGACGATGCTGGCGTCCAGGAGATCCAGCCCGCGGCAAAGCGCTACGAACTTCTGGCATACCTTGCGAATGGCGGAACCGTTGTCGCGCCGAAAACCGGCGATGGTCTTGAAGTCGGGTGCCAGACGACTCGTGAGCCACATCAGCTCCAAATTCCTCCGGCACTCGCGCTCGAGGCCACGCGAGGACTGCACCTGGTTGAGATACCCGTAGATGTAGATCTTGAGGATCGTTGCCGGATGGTAGCTGGGGCGACCCGTCTCCTCGGGGATCACGCCGTCAAAGCCGAGCGCCGCTAGGTCAAGCGCATCGACGAAGGCGTCGACCACCCGAACTGGGTTCTCCTCGCCGACGTAGTCGTCAATCGCTTCAGGGAGAAGCGTCGCCTGTGTCCGATCCGCGCCCTCGATGAACCGCCCCATCCGATCCTCCCGATTTGCTCGCGGGAATCGTACATCGGTTCGTTAGAATGGGCGCGTTTTCACACAGCCTCCCGAGGAAGCGGACATTCATAACTCTGGCGATTGCCGGTCGAGGGCGCACGTACCGGGGGTCGGAGCTCGTCCGATAGCGGACGCGCTGCAAGGCTTCAGCGCGGACGCCAATCCGCCACCAACGGGCCTATGGTTTCGCGATTGGAGCGTGTCGCGATTGAAGCTTGCGAAGCAGCCTCCGCAGACCGATCTGCTTTGTCGATCGGCAGGCGACATCCAACGGCAGCCAGTCACGCTTTCGTTTGCCTTTCTCCCGCCAGCGGGCCGTGACCTTCTCTACGGGCAGCTCGAAAACGATCACCCGCTTGCGGTTCCCGTTCGCTTGGCGATGAAGGTAGCTGCCCAGGGCTTCAGTGTTGATCGTGCCCGAGACACCCGCTTCCTCGAGAGCTTCGCGAGCCGCCGCCTCTGCGTCGGTCAGGCGCGTGCTGCGGTTACCTTTCGGGAGGATCCATTCGCGGTTGCTTGACGTCACCATCAAGACTTGATGAGTCCCTTTCTTACGACGCACCGGCATGGCAGCAACTTGGACTTCCACGGCACTGCTCTTCACCTCGGGCGGGGTGAGGGTCTCAGTACGGCGGCGTCCCTGTTTGGGCCGCGGAGGCAGCTTCTTCATTCCACCTGAATATCTGGTTGCTGGCTGTCTATCTGGCGAGGATCGCGGCTTCCGACTTTAACGCCCACCTTCGCTCTCGGATCGACTCACTTCTTGGTAGATTGCCTCTATGGCATAGACGCCACCCTGGCGCGATATGCTACGAAACTCGAACCCCTAAGCGATGAGCTTGCTCGGACATGCCCGATCAAGACGCGTTGCGCCAAAGGCCATATCGCTTGCTCCGCACCCTCTCGATTTGGGCAAGAGCGATCGGCAAGCTCGTGGGGCGAACTAGGTTGCAGTCTGGTCTGTCGAAATGGCGCTTTGCAGAGTTTGCAGACCTCGAGGTAAAGTAGCTCAACCAAATTTCGGCTGCACCCGAGGCTGCTCTGCCTGCGACAGGGGACGTGAGCCTGTGACGCTGAGGGCCACGTGAGACTCTATGGAACCCCGACCATAAGTCCCGCATTGGAACCAAAACACGGAGGCTAACATGCTGGAATTGGTCCTCACCGTCTGCTCGCTTGTCGGTGCCGATTGCCGCGTTGAACCGGTCCCCCTCCAGGCAAACACCAGCATGCTCGGCTGTATGATGGCGAGCCAGATTGAAGGCGCAAAGTTCGTGCAGCAAAACCCCAGTTATTACATTAAGCGGGCAGTCTGCCGCCCTGCTAAGACGGCCTAGTTAAAGAGGCCGCCGCACGGCGGGCGCGCAGACCATTGCTCGCCAGAGTACACTGCTAAGAAGCGTCCGTGATTGCACAGTTGGTGTAACATGGACTTGCTCCGAGCCGGTCGCCTTCGATACGGGCACAGCGCTTCTTGTGCTCCTCACCAGCGGCCTCTGCCTCGGTCAAGGAAGTTATAGTGGTGCTTGCGGCTTCCTATTCTTCATCTTCCACATTGTCGGCTCTGCGCTCATGTTTGACGCCCGGGGCTTCTTTGCCGTCTCCATCGTGGTCGATTAGCCGGAAGCCAGCGTGAAGATTGCCACCTTCAACATCAACAACATCAACCGACGGCTGCCCAACCTGCTGGCGTGGCTGAAGTCCGCGCGGCCCGACATCGCGTGCCTTCAAGAGCTGAAGGCGGCGCAGAACGACTTCCCCGTGGAGGCCATTAACATGGCCGGCTACGAAGCGGCTTGGCTTGGCCAGAATACATGGAATGGTGTCGCCATCCTTTCGCGCGGCGCACTGCCAGTTGTGACAAGGACCCGCCTGCCCGGCGATCCAGACGACATCCAGAGCCGATACTTGGAAGCGGCGGTCAGCGGTATCCTCATTGGCTGCATCTATCTACCAAATGGCAATCCTCAGCCGGGACCAAAATTCGATTACAAGCTCGCCTGGTTTGAGCGCCTCCTCCGACACGCAAGTAAGCTCAAGAAGCTGAAGGCGCCCGTCGCACTGGTAGGTGACTACAACGTTGTGCCGACCGACTTCGACATCTACCCGACGAAGTCATGGGACAACGATGCCTTGCTGCAACCGGAAAGCCGGGCTGCATTCCAGCGGCTTCTCGAGCAGGGCTGGACCGATGCTCTGCGGTACCTCCACCCCAAAAAGCCGATGTACACGTACTGGGACTACAAATGGCACCGGTGGGAGAAGGACGGCGGACTGCGTCTAGACCACCTGCTGCTCAGCTCAGACTTGAAAGCGCGGCTTCAATCTGGCGGCGTCGATCGCGCGGTGCGCGGTAGGGAGGGAGCCAGCGATCATGCTCCCGCATGGATTAGGCTGCGGGACTAGAATGATCCCGCCGCTACGGCAAACAACGCCAGCAACACGCAACCGACAACCGGTGCTCCGAGCAGCTCTAGCGCCGCGGCCACTGACAACAGTAAGGTGCCGGAGCTTTCTGGCGGCAAATCCGGACCCGCGGAAAAGCCTAAATGAGGGCCGCTGGGCTGCATGGAGGCCTCCAGTATCACCTTCCAAGGCTTCACCCGCCCGACGGCGGCGATGCCGCGGCCATGGCGATCGCACGTTACTTGGCGTTGGCCGCGATCGTCGTTGCTCTTTTTGGAGTGTATGTATTTGCGTGATGGCCAATGAGCACGAGAACTTAGGAACAAATATAAACGTCGCTGCGTTCCGCCGCAAAGTTCTCAGCGAGGACATATGGCGACGCGTCCCTATTGGAAGGGGTTTCTCCGACTTAGCCTGGTGAATTGCCCAGTTGTGCTTTTCACAGCGTCTAGCCAGTCGGAAAAAGTTCACTTCCACCAGATCAACCGCAAGACCGGTAACCGGCTGCGCCAACAAATGGTCGATGAGCGCACGGGTAAGGTCGTCGATAAGGACGACAAAGGGCGCGGCTACGAACTGTCAAAAGGCAAGTACGTTGAGATCCAACCGGACGAACTCGATGCGGTTGAAGTTGAGGCCACCCATACGATCGATATCGACACGCTTGTGCCCGCCGAGGAAATCGACCGGCGCTATTTCGACAAGCCCTACTACGTAGCTCCCAACGGCAAGTCCGGTGCCGACGCCTTCAAGGTTATCCGCGATGCCATGGAGGAAACAGGGAGGGTGGCTCTGGCCCGCATCGTCATGGCGCAACGCGAACACATCATCGCGCTGGAGCCGTTCAGCAAGGGCTTCCTCGGCACGACGCTGCGCTACCACCATGAGGTGCGTGAACCTAAGGAATTTCTCGGCAGCATTCCCAGCCCGCGCGTCGACAAGGAGATGATCGATATCGCCAAAACCATTCTCGAAAAGAAGTCGGGGCGTTTCGATCCTTCCAAGTTCAAAGACCAGTACAATGCCGCTCTGAAGAAGCTGGTGAAGAAAAAGGCTGCTGGTCACACCATCGAGGAACCCGTCCGGGCGGATGAAAGCAGCAACGTCATAAACTTGATGGACGCGTTGCGCCAAAGTATGGGTGGGAGGGGCAAAAAGGCCGGCGGCCCAAAGCAGAAACCATCAAAGGCGCGTGCCCGCACAGCGAAGCGGCGCAGCGCATGACAGCCGCCAATCGCGCTTACGCCGCCTTACTCATCTTCGTCGGGGCCTGCGCGTCCTCGGTGGCTGGCGACGAGTTTGAGCGCTGGTAACCGCGCGGGTCAAGAGCGCCAATACCAATGGGGACGGTGCGGTTGATCGTGAAGAAATTGGCACATTGGCCGGCAAACTTCTGCAAGAGCTGATCGATGAAGAACCTTTTGCAAACTGAGTTACTTGATGCCCAATCGGCTACACCCCAAAGAATTCTTGCCGCCGCCCTCTCCGGTGCTAGTCCGTCCCTACGAGGGGGATCACCGCTGCAAACGTCTGCGGAACGGAAGATCTGACGGATTGTCTCTGGTAACACCTCGCGGCTGAACTTATCTCGCCCGTGGCCGTTAGCACTCCAACAACAACGGGGAGTGCGTCATGGGCTTGGCAGATGTTTTGAACGGAATGCAAAATGGGCCTCGCGGCGGGGAAAGTTCATCTAGCTCGTCCGGGGGAATGTCGCCCATCACCATGGGCCTTCTCGCATTGCTGGCCTACAAGGCATTGAAGGGATCGGGTATCCTCGGGTCCGAGACTCCCGCAGGTCAGACGCAGACGCCTGCCCGCACAGATCGAGACCCGAACTCGGCTGGCGGATCGGATTGGCTCACAAGCCTCCAAAAAGCAATCGCCGGAGGCGGCGCCGGAGGCCTCTTAAGTGGCGGACTGAGTGAACTGCTCAAGCGATTGCAACAGTCGGGCAATGGTCGAGCCGCGCAGTCATGGGTCGAGAAGGGTGCTAACGAACCCGTCGCCCCTGAAGACCTGGAAAAGGCAATCGGGACAGAGACGCTAGACGATCTCGCACAGCGGATGGGCGTCCCTCGCGAGCGTCTCCTTGCTGATCTGAAAGCTATGTTGCCCAGCACAGTTGATGCGATGACGCCGGACGGCCGCCTGCCGGACGAAAAGGAAGCCGCCCGCTGGGGCTAAGGCAATTGGAGACGTCTCATGGGCCTTATCTGGATATTAATCGTGGGCTTCGTCGCAGGGATGATCGCTCGTTTTGTGGCACCTGGACCGAACAAACCGGTTGGTTTTCTCCTGACTACCGCGCTGGGGATTGCCGGCGCTTTCGTTGCGACATTTATCGGTCAAACCGTAGGGTGGTATCGGACAGATCAAGGCGCAGGCCTAATCGCCGCGACACTGGGCGCGTTCGCCGTGCTGTTCGTATGGAATCGCCTGGTCGTAAATCAAACAATTGGCGACCCCGGTAATCCTGCGGCCCTCCGTGGCCCCGGTCCGCGAGCGTAGGGCATCCCGGCTACGGGAAGAGGTCAAATCGGACAACATAGCGAGACGACGTGGACTAAGTTTACCGTCTCGCGACTATATCGGGCCGCGGAATCGCGAGGGAAAGGAGCAATAGATGGATAACGTAATCTCAGAACGAGACGGGCCAGATGCTCCCTCAATTTCCGAAGACGCCAACGTCTTTACTACGCCGACAGATGCGCCAGCCCATTCCTGCCCTCACCTCAGACTGTCGCTGAAGTGCTCTGGTAGTGACCGCGCGCGCTGGCGCCTGTTGAGGTAGCAGTTATCTTCCTGGTGTTTTGCGGCGCTGACATCGGGCGATCAAGCGCCCACTTTCGCTATTGGGACGCTTCTTCAAAAGCTCACGCGAAATCGGAATCAACGCGCGCTGATCACAGCACATGCAGTTCTGCCGGTGTTCGACGGCCGAGGCCACGGAGTACTTCTGGCGGTGGGACGCCGCCGCCGTCGCGATGCCCGATGTTGCGGACTTCGCGGTAGCGGCCAGCGGTGCCCCTTGTCGGGTCCCGGTGATCATCCGCAAGCTGCAATGGCCGACCCGCTCAGGGCGCTTACCAGCATGCCATGTCGAGTGCTTCGCAGAGTTACGCCCGCATGTCAGCGGGTATCGCGAGTGCTAGTGAAAAGCGCCGCCGTTCCAACGGAACTTATCTGGCCCTGTGTTCTTCTCCCTGCATGGACAGAGCTTGTCGCATTTTGATCTATGATGAAGAACCGGTTGCGCGGGCGCATATCCGCGCCCTTCTTGAGCAGGCCGGGGAGGTCGTCGTTGAGGCCGGTTGTGTGGACGAAGCGCTTTTGCTGCTGGCTGGCGACCACATCAAGGCAGTTGTCAGCAACACACAGGCGGCCGGTAGGGACCTGATGAAAACGGTGCGTCGGAGGTATCCGGAAAAGATGGTGATCACCGTGACGGAGCGATGCTCGCCGTCAGCGGCTAAGTTGCCCGATGGCGTCATCGAGCTGTCCAGTCCCTTCTCGGACGAGCGATTGCGCGAGGTGGTGTCTCACATCTGAGTTAGCGGGACGACCGGGCCTCGTAGAGCTGCTGCGGCGGGACCGTCTTAATTAAGGTCGCCCCGTCAGGCGCTCTGTTTGCGCTGGCACGCTCGGCCAGCCCGATAACGCCCCGTAGCGAGCGCGAGGCACTCTAATGCGGCAGCCTTAGGCTTTCGGACCAAACAACAATCCCATAGCTTCGACGATCTGCTGCTCAGTCGCAGGCTTGGGCAAGTGCGGCGCGCCCTGGCAGGCCCCGTCGATTGCGCCGAAGCCGCTGTAGATCAAGAAGGGAATTCCTCGCTGATGAAGCCGCACGCAATTTCCTTCAGGGTATTTGTTACGACGACGCTTGCGCCGGCGGTTTCCAATGCCTCGGAAATATCCAGAGCTATAAACGGCTCATCCTCGACCACGAGGATCTCCCGCCCCCTAATACGGCGTGGCATGTCATTTTCCCGACAATACACAACAACGGGTCCCCATATGAACGCATTGAATTAAGTGGGGTTCCGTATCGCGCTGGTGCAGTCGGCACCGCTCCACGCATAAATGATCTCGCTGTCTAAGCTGGACGTCGCCTGGCAGCCGCAAGCACGGGTGAAGGCCTCGCATCGGCAAATGCGTCAGACCTCAGCCCAAAGGTAAGAAACATTGCTCTGGTCGATGGCGGGGACTAGGAGTGTCAGACACACTGCAATGAGGCGCCTCCGGTGCACAATCTGCTTCGTTATCTTCCCGGGCCCCAGCCGATACCAGTTCGGTACGGCATAACCGCCACTCTCGTGCTGATCGCTTATGGTTTGCGATTGACCTTGGGTGATTATTCGGGAGCCTACGGCTTTCTGTTCTTTATTTTACCCATCGTTGCCTCAGGTCTGCTGTTTGATCGCGGCACTGGCTTCTTCGCGGTTGCGCTGAGCACAATACTCGTGGCTAGTCTTCTGAACTGGAACGCGAGGCCAAGCGCCCACGTGGTGGCGCTCTTACTGTTCGTGATCGTCGGTTCCTGTCTCGTTTTGATTTCGGAAGGATTGCATCGAGCGCTCGAGGCAGCGTATGCGGCGCAGCGAGCTGCGGTGTTGTTGCTCGACGAAATGAGCCATCGCGTCAAAAACAAGTTCGCGATGGTGTCCTCAATAATCAATCTGCAGGCGAGGAGGTCGACACCGGAAGCACGCATCGCTCTGGAAGAAATTGCACGGCGCGTCAACGTAATTGCCACCGTGCACGACTATCTTCAGCTATCGCGCAGTGACGGCATGATCGACATGTCGGAATACCTCCCCCGTCTCTGCCGTTCGTTAAATGACGCGCTGCTCGGTCCCGGGCCGCTGCATATCGGGGCAAAATCGCACCCCGTGATGTTATCTCCAGATAAGGCGCTCACCATAGGGCTCATCGTCAACGAACTTGTGACCAACGCGGTCAAGTACGCTTTTTCTGATGGTCGGTCCGGGCACGTTCAAGTTGAACTCGTTCGCCTCCCTAACGATTTCGTTCTCACCGTCGAGGATAATGGACGTGGCTATAAACCAGATGCAGAGGCAGGGCTCGGCACGCGGCTTGTTACCACGCTTGCTGCGCAGCTCGGCGGAAATGCTGTATGGGGCGGAGCCACGGGGTGCAGGACGACCGTGCGATTCCCTACGTGACGGCGGTGTGTTTAGTGGACCGGCAAGCCAATAGTCGGCGTAGATGACTGGCTTGTCGAATGCCCACTGCGGGCCAAAATCACCGCGGCCGCATAAGCCAGCCCACCAAAGGCAACAGTAGCTCGTAAGGCATGGCGCCGGCTGACCAGGCCAACACGCTATTCAATATCCCCGGCACGACCACGCGCCGTCCCAGCCGATAGGACTGCCAACACAGCCGAGCCATGCGATCAGCTGATGTTGTTGGCAGGAGGCGGCGGTAATACGAATGGGCTCCATCCATCTTCCGATGGATACCGGTGTCGACTGGCCCGAAGGCCACGACGCACACGCGCACACCTTCGCCGGCACACTCTGCGCCGATGGCTGCTGTAAGGGAGAGCACGTAAGCCTTGCTTGCAAAGTAGGCTGCTTGCCAGGGCCCGGGAGTGAACGCGCCCAGAGATGCCATGTTCATGATGCCGCCGCGGCCGCGGGCGCGCATGGCGGGAAGTGCCAAGCGCGTGAAGCGCGTCAAAGCAGCGTTGACCAACACATCCAGATAGAGCTGGTGCGTTTGTTGCTTGGGCTCGCGCGGCCTTGCCGCGTTTAAGTCCGTACCGGGAACATCCCAACGGACGCGACGTTTCAATCGGGAAGGCAACAACAAGGAAAGATAAAAATGAAGACGCTCGTCATCGTCGCGCTGTCGGTCGCCCTTGGCGCCGTAACGGCTCAAGCGGGTCCCGCCGAAAAACCTGACTCGCAATCGCTGTCGCTGGGTGCAAAGGACGCCAATCCAGGTGTCACGAGCGGCGGCACGACGGAAGCTCCCACTACCGAGCCGAAATCCGGGGCGATCTCCGATACTGCAAAGGAGACTACCGACGGCGGCGTAAATCCAGCAACAAATCCTACCGGTAAGCCGAGCACGTCCGACCTCGGATCCAAAAAAACCAACAATTGATGAAGCGAGCTGGGTGCCAGGCACCCAGCTTTTCTCTGTGAGGCTCCTATGTTCAAGATTTTTTCCATAGCGCTTCCAATCGCGGTCCTACTCGTCGGCTGCGGCGCGCCTATCAGCGACGACTTTGTCGCTAAGGCCGAGGAGGCAGGCGAATTCGAAATCGGCTCCAGCCGCCTCGCGCAGAACAAGTCGCAAAGCGCGGCCGTGAAGCAGTTTGCGGGCCAGATGATCAGCGACCACACAGCGGCCGGCGAGAAGCTGCGCGCGGCGGCAAAGTTGCAAGGCATCGAGGGCGACAAGGCGAATGCAGTTTCGCCCGCGCATCAGGCAGACATGGACCGCCTGGAAAAGGCCACCGTCGCAGAGTTCGACCCCTTGTACATCGACATACAGACGAAGGCTCATGAGGAGGCGGTAAGTCTTTTCAAAAGCTATGCGGACGAAGGGAAGGACGAGCCGTTGAAGAAATTCGCGGCCGAGACTCTACCGACGCTTGAGCAACACTTGGCGCATGTGCGTAACCTAAAGCCATAGTACCGAATCGCAGGGGCACGGTGCTCAGCCCGACGCCTCAGATATGGCCAGCTACCGTGCGCGGAAGGACCTGCCGAAAGCACAGCCGACCGGGGTTATAGCTGGGTGTAACCGGAGACGGGGCCGAGCTGCAATTCGGCCAACAGCGGTAGATGGTCTGATAGGAGCGGGGCCGAGGTGATAGTCTGTGCGCACTTGAGCAACCCGGAAGGACGACAAAAAATACGGTCCAGGGCCAACAGCGGCACTCGCGCCGGATAAGTGCGCAGCCGGGTATACTCGGCGAAGTGGATTTCCAATTCGGCCTGCGCCGACCGATAGCGGAACCAGTCGTTGAAGTCCCCCATAAGCAGTGTCGGCCGTTCGCCGCTGACGGCTCTGCATAGCGTCGACACTTGCTGCCGTCGTTCGCCGAGTCGGAGCCCCAGGTGCGCTGCGACCACGCGAAGCTCGCCGCTAGGCGTTCGTGCTACGGCAGAAATCGCTCGCCGTGGCTCGTAGCAGCCGACGGATAAATCGTGAGTTTCCGCGTCAGTCAGCGGCCATCGGCTCAGCAGGACTTGGCCGTATTCGCCATCCGGCGCCGTCAGCGTCGAGGCGCTGATGCCGCCCTGGCCCAATCGGTCTTCGATAATGCGCATGGGCGACGCCCGACTGCCGCGATCTCGGCTGTCCACTTCCTGCAGCGCCACGATGTCCGGATCGACGGCGACGACATGATCGACTATTCGGGAGAAATCGCGAACGCCGTCGAGACCCACGCCACCGTGCACATTCCACGTCAAGACCCGAACGATAGTGCTCATGCGTGCCGCGCCTCGCGACGCGCCCAGCGTCGTATGACTAACAGGGCGGCGACCCATAGAAGTATTAAGCCCCCGAATGCCGCAAGTGCTGCGGGAGTGGGGGAGCTCAACGTCCGGTAAAGCTGGTCGCCGAGAGCAGAAAATAGCAAGAATCCCGGAGCCATGCCCAAAACGGTTCCGGCCAAGAAGCGCCAAAAGCCAACGGAGGTAGCGCCCGCGGCCAAGTTGATAAGCGAGAAGGGAGCTACGGGCAGCACGCGCACGGCGGCAACTGCGAGAATCCCGCGTCTGCGGATGGAATTGCGGATTTTGGAAAGCCGACCGCCCGTGAACTGCTGGACCAGATCCGTTCCCAGCCAGGACCCCACGCCATAAAAAGCTGCGGCACTGACAAGTGTGCCGAGTGCAGCGTAGATGAGGCCCGCCGCCAGACCGAGCGTGGCCGCTGCGGCGACGATCATAAGCGTGACGGGTACCATCAGCGCCGATCCGAGCAGGAAAACGCCAACAACGAGTAGCGGCGTCTGCCAGTCGCCCGCATCCATCCGCAACAGGTTGCGCATCGCTGCATCAGCGTCGTCCGGATAAAGACCCCAGGCGGCGGCAAGAACGAACATTAGCAGCGCAGCCACACCGAGTAACGCCGCAGCACGTCGGCGCGCGCCCCGCTTCGGTCCCGCGACGGATAGAGCGAGAAAGGATTCCAAATCAATCGGTCGCTCGGGGTCGGCCAAATTGTCGAGAACGCCGGGATAATCGGTGAGCTCAAGCGCTCCGTCGTCGATGTCCAATAACGCGTGGTTGGGGTCAGAAAGCAGACGCGAAACCTCAATCAACGACTGACTCTGCAAAGCGTCCGCGACCATATCTTGGGATACGCCACAATGCATCGCGAGCAGAGCGTTGCGTGCGCCAATGATCGCCTGTCGTTGATCTGCGGACGTCGCCTCGACGAGGAGGTCGCACTCGCTATCGGCACCCATAGATCGATTGTTGAGGTTTGCAGAGCCGACGCGAAGGAGGCGATCGTCGACGATCATCACCTTGCTGTGCACCATCACATCGACGCTGTTGGTACCCTTGCGCACCTCCGGGTAGGCAAAGCGGACCCGGTTCACAGCACCAGCGTCATGTACGATTGCCTGGAAGCGAATGCGCCCATGACGCAGGGCCATCGCCTCCAGCCACGAATGATGCGTCTTGGGCGCAATGAACAGAAGCTCGAGGTCGGGGCAAGCGCGCAGCCGCTGCGCCAATCGCTCGGCGATCGACGTGTTGGTGAGGAACTGGTTCTCGATATAGATCGATCTCTGGGCAGAATCGATCATGTCAAAGAACAGCCTTTCCGCCTCCCGCACTTCCGGCATGGCATCGTGAACCGGTACTGTGCGGGCAATGCTGACGTCGACGTCGCGAAATAGAGGATCAACTCCATCTGGCCATTTCGCCGAGCCTTCGCCCGTGATCAGCGGATCGCCAGACGCGAACCTCCACCTTTCGGCGACAAGGTCCGAGAGGGCGTGGGCCGCCTCGTCGTCGACGACAGCCTGCACGTCGTGGAACGGGTTGTAAGGCTCCGCCGTAGGATCTACGCGATGGGGATTTCGATATAAGTGCTCGCAAGTGTCCCAGCGGCGGATGGTAACGTCTAGGCCGCCGGTGAAAGCCAAAGAGCTGTCAATTACGACGATCTTCTGATGCTGCGACGAGCCGATCGGCAGGCAACTGTCGAGGACAAGATTGACGCCCTCCCACGCGAGTTTGATCCGCGGGAAAGACTCGCGCTCAAGCGCGTAAATTGCTGCGAAGTCCCACAACAGCAGATTGATCTGCAGTTCGGGCCGGCGCTGTTTGAGCGCCTGCAAAAACGGACCCAATTGGTCCGGAAGGCCGTCGTCGGATTCGCCGCTAAAGCCGACCAACCTTGTCCGGCTGTCAATATCCCATCCAACGATGGTGATCGATCGCTCGGCCCGTCGCATCGACTCGCGCATTGCACCGAAGCAACCCGCTACATCCTTGAAGATAGCGAAGCGGCCCGCACGGGCGGTGCGCCAAGCGTTGGCGCCTGGAGACAAGATAGTCATGACCTCAATCGCCGCCGCGGCTCGGGCCAACCGTAGGTCCGCAGCCACGTTCACTTGTTGGGGTCAAACTCGCCGTCCTTTGGATCATATTGCGACTGGACCTTGCGCAGATCCCTTTCGGTCTGCGTCTTTCGACGCTTGGAATCGATGTCAGGTCCAGCGCCGGCCTTGGAAGGAGGAGGCTGCTGGCCATCACTGTCGTTCTTGCGTGGTCCAAATAAGAATCCGAGCAGTCCCATGGCGCTTCTCCAAAACCCCCGCGGGAAGGAAAGCATTCAGGCCGCCACTGGTTCCAGTGCGGCAGCGCAACCGGCTTATCCGAGCCACCTGGGGACGCGGTGACGCAGGCGTAGCCGACGGCACAGTTTAATCAGCTGACAGGCGCTGGAACCACCGCCACACCCTCAACGAGCCACCCGACTTCGTCCGACAACTGAACCTCGCGGCAGCAGCGATATCCGCCTGCCGCTCTGGTGTGCTCGAAAAGGAGCCTGCAGGGATTGGCAAGGGCCGCAAACAAAGCCGGCGCTGGAGGCAACCAGCGCCGGGGGCAAATTATTCTGAAAACATGCTGCAGCAGGATATTTACCGCAGCATTAGCCGGCAACGATGCGCTTGGAACAAGGAGCGACGGTTGCAGACGTGGAGCAGGCGTCGATCGAGTAACCAAGTGGCGATGGGCTGCGCGAGCGTGTTCGTCATGTGCTTCGGCTTGGCCTTAACTGCGCTGGGGGTGGTGGCTCTCATCCTTTTCCTGCCGTCAGGCTGATAGCTCCCCCGCCGGAGTCATCAGCTCCGGAGCCGACTTGCTAGTGCGACCTCTCAACAACCAACGGCAGCCACGCGAGCCCGTCGCATGCCCGAAGAACGCGGCCGCTTATTTATCGCCAGTCTCCTTCTGACTTCCGGCCGATCCTCCTCCGCTTGAACCGCCCGTAGCACCACTTGATCCGTCGGAATTTGTGCTTTTGCCAGCCGAGCCAGGATTGCTGCCCGAATTTTCGGTTTGATTGATCGTTGTGCCAGGTGCGTTCGTGCTGCTGCCAGCCGATCCATCCGAATTGGTATTCTTGTTCGCTGCACCGGTGGAAGAATCTCCGGGCTGCATCGTGTCGGCGGCCGACGCCGTCCCCGCCGCCATGCTCAAAGCCACTGCTGCGATCAGGATCATTCTCATGGTGTTTCCTCCTTGGTTGTAAGTCTGTTGAACTGGTCAGGTACTGCCAAGTTCCAAGGGAAGAATTCCCGATTAAGTTGATCAATCGAGGCGACACGACTCGCCTGCGGCCAACGGACCGGCGCTTGAGACAACCACAACAATGACGCCAGACGTGGGAACGCATGTTCGTTCTAAGCGGTTATTCGAGCGGCGCACTTTCGGCAGGGAGTTGAGAAGTGCCCGCATCGAACGCGCCGACCGCCTCGATAACAAGATTGGTCAGCGTGAGAAGGACGATCCGCGGACGTGGCACCGGGGTCCTTCGCCGATGCTAGCGGAGCAACATCGCAAGCAGGCTGAGCCTGGTTCAGGGCGCAAGCAGTAGGAGTAGCAAATGAAGGCGCTCGTCTGGCACGGCAAAGAAGATATCCGGTACGACACGGTGTCCGATCCCGAGATAGAAGAACCGCGCGATGCCATCATCAAAGTAACGAGCTGCGCCATCTGCGGGTCAGACTTACATCTCTTTCACAATTTCATCCCTGCCATGATGCCTGGCGACATCATGGGTCACGAGATGATGGGGGAGGTGGTGGAGGTTGGCTCCGGGGTCAACGGTAAGATCAAGAAAGGCGACCGCATCGTCGTGCCATTCACCATCTGGTGCGGACAATGTGAGCAATGCAAGCGCGGGAACTACTCCGTTTGCGAAACTACCAACCGCAAGAAGGACATCGCTGACAAGGTTTTCGGGCACACAACTGCCGGCCTGTTTGGCTACACGCATTTGACGGGCGGATATCCCGGAGGGCAGGCGGAATATCTGCGGGTACCATACGCCGACACTACTCACGTGAAGGTGCCCGACAGCCTCACAGACGAGCAGGTGCTTTTCCTAGGCGACATATTTCCCACCGGATGGCAGGGCGCGGTTCAATGCGACATACAGCCGACGGACACTGTAGCTGTCTGGGGATGCGGGCCCGTTGGACAGATGGCGATCCGCAGCGCTTTCCTCCTTGGTGCCGAGCAGGTCATTGCCATTGACAGATTGCCCGAGCGATTGGCCATGGCGGAAGCGGGCGGCGCAACCACCATCAATTTCGAGACCGAAAGCGTGATTGAACGACTGAACGGTCTGACCGACGGCAAGGGACCGGAGAAGTGCATCGACGCGGTGGGCCTGGAGTCGCACGTCTCCCTCGCACAGCCCGACACGATCTATGACCGCGCCAAGCAGATGATGATGTTGGAAAGCGACCGGCCGCACGTCTTACGCGAGATGATTTATGTGTGCCGGCCTGCGGGCATCCTTTCCATTCCCGGCGTCTATGCTGGATTGGTCGATAAAATCCCTATGGGCATCGCGATGAACAAGGGCCTCACCTTCCGCATGGGGCAGACGCACGTCAACCGTTGGACCGACGACCTGCTGAAGCGCATCGAAGAAGGACAGATTGACCCGTCCTTCGTCATCACCCACAGCGTGCCTCTCGAAAAGGGGCCCGAGATGTACAACGTGTTTCGCGACAAGCGCGACAGCTGCATTAAGGTCGTCCTCAAACCCTGACAGGAAAGTTCATGAAGTCAGTCGCCAACGTCTTGCGCACCAAGGGGGATCCCAAGATCATTGAAAGCGGGCCGAGCTCGCTGACTGCCGCCGACAACTTGGCGCGGGGGCTCGGCTGGTTCAGCCTAGGACTGAGCCTCACCGAACTCTTTGCTCCCCGTCGTCTTGCCCGCGCCTTTGGTCTGCAGGGCAGCGAGATGCTCATCCGCGCCTTCGGCGTCCGCGAGATAGGTTCCGGCATGGCCACGCTTTCGACGGAGAAGACGGTCGGCCTATGGAGCCGGGTGGTGGGTGACGTCATGGACCTCATGACACTTTTGACGGCGCTCGATTCTCCGCCCCGCCAGAGGCACAACGTAAAATTAGCGGTCGTTGCGGTCGCCGGGGTCACGGTGTTGGACGTAATCGCGGCGCTTGCCATCTCTGCCCAGCGGCGCCGCGATGAGGAGCCGAAGGATATGAGCAGCCGCAGCGGTTATCCTAAGGGAAAAGCTGCGGCGCACGCCGCGGCGAGGGACTTCGTAGTGCCGCAGGAAATGCGCTCGGCGCTCTGAAGGGCTAACTTGGTTCGATTGGCCTCTGGCTCGCAGGAAGAAACGTATCATGCGCGCGGCGCCCTTCTCGTCCGCCTCCGCGACTTCCGCCCACTCAGACAGCTCGCACGACTTGACAGGGGTCTATCCGTTTTCAAGTCTACTACGGTTGGACCGGGGGCTCCGTGCGCCGCCTCCGATTCCGGTAAGCTTCTGGCAAACCAGCGATCTCCGAGAAGAAGAAGGCGGACCCAAGCGCCGAGGGCTGCTCCAGTGTGCGGCTCGCGCACGCTCCGTGCATTGTGTGGACGTTCGGCCTGTCAATGAGCTTTAGGAAAAAGCAAGGGACGCGCATGCCTGCGGTCAGAACAAATCGTAATTGCGCGCGTTTGCCGCTCGTGTCCCTGGTCAGGATGGAGGAGGCTGTAAAACTATAATGGTGCAGGCTGAAGATTACGCCGAGAAGGAGCCGTCGCGATCGGAGATAGATGCGCTGCCGGGACCTACCCTGCTTGAATCTGGTAGCCCTTGGTGCGGTTACTGCATTCGCGCACAGCCATTTATCAGCGAGGCACTGAAGACCCATCTGGGTGTACGCCACATCAAAATCTCCGACGCGAGTGGCCGAAGGCTGGGACGCACTTTCCATGTGAAGTGGTGGCCGACGCTGATCTTCTTGAAGAACGGACATGAGGTCGGGCGCCTCGTTCGGCCCACCACGGCCGATGCGATCCGCGAAGCGCTCGCGGGCGTCGCCAACTGAAACTCGCGCCGCTCGTCCTCTAAATTCCATGAGATTGGCAGCCGGGGTCAAGCAGCGCTGTCAGCAATGCCAAAAACACAGCTTGCACTACTCCTGTCGTCGAGATGAAAGACACAAAGGGATTCGCATGAGAGTTAGCAAATTCGCCAAAGCCGATGCTTCATTCGAACGCTCGCCCGGACACGATGGGGATGTCTTCGCCGCGAACGTAGTCGATCGCCGCCATGGGGGGCCCATCACCATCGGCTTCGGACGCTATGGGCCAAACCAAGTTCTCAATGAGATGCTCGCTGTAGATGACGTCATGGTGATCCTCGAAGGCCAGCTTTCGGTCTCGACAGATTCGGGGGAAATCATCGCTGAACCTGGGGAAATCGTTTACATGCCAAAGGGTGAGAAGGTCACTATTCGCTCCCACGAACAAGGAGCCGTGACTGCTTACGTAACTTATCCCCACTGGCAGGAGCAGCTCTAGCGCCCCGCAAAATCGGACTGTGTCTCTGGCCGCATAGGGCGGCTAAACCTCGGTGGCACAAATCAGCTGACCGACGCATTGCAGATCGGGCGCTCGACTTACGGCGCGGCTCTACTCGTCTCAAAACCCGAGCGTCAACTGCTCCCCGACAACCGGCATCCGATTTTTGCGCCCCAGCCATGGGGATCGCTTTTGCTGCTCCGCCAATGTGAGGCGCGGTGCTATCCGGCGGTCGCCGCTGAAAAGACTCCGGAGCAGTTCCGGACAATTGCACTCCTGGCTTCGGTGTAACAGCACAACGTGGTCAGGCAGCCGCAGCGCGCCGTCAAAAATTTTACGGATAGCGTTGAAGGCCTGCTGATTAGAAAGATGACCGTGCCCGCCTGTGATGCGGCGCTTCAAGAACCATGGGCGGCCGCTCTCGGCCTGCATCTGCGGATCGTAGTTGGACTCGAGTGCAATACAATCGAGGTCGCGGAAACGGTCCAACAGGTGACGAGGCGCCCGTCCCAGATCCGTGGCATAGCCGATGCGATAGCCAAAACCGTCGATGACGAAACCGTGCGACCCGAGGGTGTCGTGTGCACAGTGAATCGGATCGCAGGTGAGACCGTCGACGGGCGAAAAGGGCGTGCAGTCAAACGCCCGAACGAGCGGCATCAGTTCCGGGCAACTCAGTGCAAGACCAGCGACCTTGTTAGCGTGACAATGGACTGCAATGTTCAGGCGCAAGAGGGTCGAAGACCAGCGGGGGGAGAAGTGGTCGCCGTCGAGATGAGTTAGACAAAGGGCCGTTATGTCGGGCACCCGGACGCCCGTTCCATCAAGGCGCTCGGAGAGCGAGCGTGGACCGATGCCGGCGTCAATAAGCAGGATACCGTTCGGCGAGCGTACCATCGCCGCATTACCCGCGGAGCCGCTGGCAAGAATGCAGAGTTCGAGCGACATCGATCTCCCGTGTCTTCGCAACGTCATTAGCCAGCAGGTGGCCGCCCTCGGGTATGCCTGCCGTTGAAATACGTCGATAATCGGGTTGGCCGTTGCACCTGCGCGGTTGCTGGGCTCGCCGCCGGATGTCGCTTTTGCGCCCCTGGGTTATCAGCACCCTTAGCCACAAGAGAGGAGGAGCAGAGGACATATTCGACAAGACTCGCAGCGCTTCGACGGCCACTGCGATCGTCCCATGGTGCTAGGCGCCTGCGCCAACTTGTCAGCAATCTATGAGGGGTGGGCATGCTGCAGTGGTTTTGAATCAGCACCAGCGTAGCGACGAACACCGCTACGCCGGCCGCAAGCTTGCCCGGTTTCGCTATGCAGCCTCAGATGCCTTGGCCGCCGGAGACCTCGATGCGCTGCGCGTTGACCCAGCGGTTATCCTCAGAAAGCAAGCTCGCGATCATGGGTCCGATGTCGTCGGGCACGCCCACGCGCCCGAGCGCGGTCATATCGGCAAAGAGCTTGTTGACGTCGGCGCTGTCGCGGACGGCGCCGCCGCCGAAGTCCGTCTCGATTGCGCCGGGCGCCACGGTGTTCACGGCAATGCCGCGGGCACCCAGCTCCTTGGCCATGTAGCGCGTGAGCACCTCGACGGCTCCTTTGACGGCCGCATAAACCGAGAAGCCGGGAAAGCAGACGCGCGTAAGACCGGACGACAAGTTCACGATGCGACCACCGTCCGCCATCAGCGGCAGCAGCGCCTGTGAGAGAAAGAACACGCCCTTGAAGTGGACATCGACCATCTTGTCGAACAGCGCCTCCGTCGTGTCGGTGAGCGATGCCATGTCGCCGTGTCCTGCATTGTTGACGAGGTGATCGAAGGTGTTGCGACCCCAGGTCTGACGCAAAGCCGCGCGCACCTTGTCTGCGAATGGGCCGAATGTGCGGACATCTCCGGCATCGAGCTGCAGTGCGACGGCCTTGCGTCCGATTGCCTCAATCTCCTTTACGACGGTCTGCGCGTCCTCGGCGCGGCTGTGAGAAGTGACGATCACGTCTCCGCCCCGTCGGGCGATGGCGAGCGCAGTATTGCGGCCCAGACCGCGGCTGGAACCCGTAACAATGGCGATTTTGTTCATGGATAGCTCCTGTCGGTTTGCCTGAACCGAATGTGGAGCAACCGGCAATTGCCAGCTTGCCAGGACCTCCTCTGTCCTTGCCTAATCCTACAAACATCAGTGCGCTGCCCGCGGGTATCTGCTATGAAGGGCTCATGATCGAGGCCCTGCTTTCAACAGCTCGCCATTTCGCGGAGGCGCACGCCGATGCGTCAGGCATCGCGCGCTCCCCTATCACCGGGCTCACAATCGTCCGCGCCGCCGCGCCAAGTGGCTTGGACTACGCGATCTCCTGTCCGCTCGTGGCGCTGGTGCTGCAGGGAAGCAAGGCCGTCACCATGGGCGCGCAGCATTTTGCGTTCTCCGCCGGAGACTCACTCCTCATCACCGCCGACGTGCCCACAGTAAGCCAGATCACGAGGGCTAGCGTCGCAGCGCCTTACTTCTCGCTCGTGTTTCATCTTGAGCGGGGGGTGATTGCCGAGCTGATGGAAGAGATGAAAGTGGTGACAGTGACGGAGGGCGGCCCGGTCCAGATCGAGCCGACCGACGCCGAGGTCACCGACGCGGCGCTGCGCCTGATGCGCCTCATCGATCGTCCCGCTTCGGTTCCGGTTTTGAGTGCCCAGCTCAAGCGCGAGATGCACTACTGGCTGTTGGCGGGCCGGCATGGCCCCGCCCTTCGCCGCCTCGGGTCGGTCGATAGCCACGCGCAGCGCATCGGTCGCGCAGTGGCACTGATCCGCGCCGATTTCAAGCAGCCCCTGCCGGTCGAGCGCCTGGCGAATGCGGCCGGCATGAGCCCCTCGTCGTTTCATCAGCACTTCCGCGCCGTGACGTCGCTCTCGCCGCTGCAGTTCCAAAAGCAGCTACGGCTCATCGAGGCGCGGCGGCTGATGCTGGCCGAGGGTCTGTCACCCAGCAGCGCCGCATTCGAGGTGGGGTACGAAAGCGTCTCGCAGTTCACGCGCGAATATGGACGCCTGCTCGGCCTCCCGCCGGCTAAGGACAGGGAAGCCGCGCGCCGGGCGCAATCGGCCGCCTAGAAGCCAGGCAGCCTAAGCAAAGTTCCTCGGTTGAGGCCATCGAGATTTCGAGGAGTTCAACATCTGATGGCTGGATCAGCTTCAGGAGCGGACGTAGCCGACGATGGGCAACGGTCGCCGTCCACCGGTCAGGCGATGTCGCCTCTTGGGACCGAGCTGCCGTCGCAATGCCGAGTTTGCGGACGTCGAGGCAAAGCAGCGCAAGGAATTTTCGTCCAGTTCTACCTTAGACCGCTTTACCTTCGAAAGCCGACGTCAGCCCGACGACGCGGTTCCCTGCGCGTTCGTCACTGTGCCGACTTAGGCGATCTTGCCTTCGCGGCCGCCTTGATTGGGGCTGAGGCGCCGACATGGGCCTCCTTGGGTACCTTCGCCAGCCGGGCAGCTCGAAGGCGCGCGGTTTTCGCGAGAGTGGCAACTCTGTTCGCCTTGTGCTCACGCATTGCCTGCGCGGCGTCTTCCGCGCGGCGTTCTTTTGCTGCAGCAGCTGAACTTGGCTGCACATGTGTCTTTAAGCCTACTAGCATCACGTCTCGACGGTCACGGAAGCTGATCTACTCGATAAGGAGGTCATGGCGGAACTGGTAAGCTTGATTTCGGCTTGTGGCTGGGCAAAGGCCTAACGATGCCCGAAGCGCGAAGTTCCTGGTTATCTCGGAGACATTCGATGACGAGTTCGGGATCGGCACCTATGTGATTGGTGCCTGAGTGTTCGGCTCCGTCGGACATTTCGGAAACGGCGAGGCTTTAAGAGAGCGGCCCCAAGCGTCGCGCCGGGACCGCTCGATCCACTGCACGCTCAGTTGACGTGGATGTGGATTCCCTTGCGCTTACGATAATGATGACGATGGTGGTGATGATGGCCACGCTTCTTCCAATTGCGGCCCTTGTAGTAGCGCTTATGTCCAACCGTCAGCACATCGCTCGATGCCTTGAGGGCGGTACCCTGGCCAGGCAATGCGCTGGCGGCCTGGGGAACGGTGAATAGCAACGCAGCGGCAAGGCCGACAGCAGAAAGCGTCTTGATCATCGGGTGCTTCCTTTTCCATACTGTTCTGTAACTTCCGTAACCCAACACCTCGCGTCCGCATTCGTTCCTGCCCGTCTGCCATAGGCGCAGCGTGCTTTCGCTTTCGACCGATAGTCGCGAGCTTCATCGATGGTCTCGACTAGCCTCGCCCGTCCTATGCCGGTTGTGTCTTCCTATCGATACCAGTGTCGATTGGATCGACGGCCACCACGCACTCGCGTACACCTTTGGTGCCTACTCGAAATACGGTGGCCTCCTGCCTGGGAGTTCAGTTAATCGCAGCGCACGACCTGCTGGCAGTCTATTGACTAGGGCGGCGTGTGGTTATTCCTGGGCTGTTGATGGCGCCTAGCCTGGTCGCCCCGCGCCGAAGACAGAAGCAGTCTTATGAGCATCACGCTAGTCGCCATCGAACTCGATGGACAAGTCGACACGTCGGTTGATCTCAACATGCACGCTACACCGGTCATAGCGGCCACGCTCAACAACTAGAAGCGGTCCGTACGAACGACAATTCGCTCACCGCGATACGGCATACTCTCTTGCGCGGCCCCGCCGTTCGATAGAGCATGTCCGTCGGCTTTAGCAGGTGATGCGGCAATGACTTCCAGAATAGTCTTTAGCGCTGGCTGGATTGTGGGCGTTACCGCAGCGTCGCTGCTGTCCGCAGCGATAACCGATCCCGCGAGTGCCGCTAGGCTGCGCATTTGCCAGACGCAGGAACAGTCGTACGAGCAGATCAAACCATCCGCGACGACCCTCGAAATCAACGCCGCGCTGTTCGCCGCTGCGGACAAGCGCTGCTTGGCCTTGGCCCGGCGTCTGCTAGCGGATGGTGCGTCCTTGCAGGCGCGTGACCGTTTCGGGGCCATGCCGCTGAGCCGCGCAGCGAAGGCAGGCGACGTTAAAATCGTCGAACTGCTCCTCGATCAGGGCGCAGAGATCAACGCGCGCGATCTCGACGGCTCTACGGCGCTGTATGCCGCCGCCGAGGCGGGCCGGCGCACGGTGGTCGAAACGCTGATCGCGCGTGGAGCAGACGTCAACCTTTCGGGCCGTAGTGGACTTACCCCCATCGCAGCTACCGCCTTCAATGGAGATGATCGGCTGATCCAGCTGCTGCTTGAGAAGGGTGCTGACGCTAACGCGATCGATCGCACCGGGAAATCGGCCATATGCTATGCCGCCGGGCGCGGCTTTCCGGCGGTGGTGCGTCGGCTCCTCGACAACGGCGTCGACGTCAACCGGCGCTATGGCAACGATCTCACCGTGTTGATGTGGGCCGCCGGTTACAGCGAGGAAGCCGGCACCGCCGACATGGACGAGATTATCAGGCTGCTCATCGAGCGCGGCGCGCGACTTGACGAGCGCGACGATCGTGGTCGAACGGCGCTGATGATCGCGTCTGCCGTAGGACACGCCGACACAGCCGAATTGCTGATCAGCAGCGGCGCCGACACCGCGGCGCGCGACAAGCTGGGCAAGTCTGCAGGTGATCTTGCCTCGAGCGAGGCGCTACGCGCGCGCTTCGCAACCAAGCAGTGAACCGGCCGCGGTTCAGCGGCCGTTGCTGCTGCCCAAAATCCGAAGGCTCGCGGCATATTGCGAGATGGCGTCAATATCGTCTGGCGAGATGGCCTTCATGAGGTCGGACATGCCGGGATTGTTACCGCGGCTGCCGTCGCGGAAGGCGAGCATCGTTTGCTTTAGGTACGCCTGCTGCTGACCCGCGAGACGCGCCGTCGTGCCGTCGCCCTGCAGCTGATCGAGGTGGCAGCTTGGGCAGCCGATCGAGCCGATGGCCGTCAGCGCCTTTTTCGATACATCATCGCTCGGCGACGGCTGCTGCAGATTCGGCCAGGATTTCTTGGAGAAGTACGCGGCCAGAGCCTTCATCTCATCCTTGGTCAGATCCGCGGCAATGGCCGACATCTGATCGTTCTTGCGCGTCCCCTTATTGAAGTCGCGCAAGTTGAGATAGAGGTATCCCTCGTTTTGTCCCCAGATCACCGGCGTCGTCTTCTCTGGCGGAACGCCCGCCTCTCCGTGGCAGGCGGAACAGACCTGGGCCTTCTCCTCGATCGGATCGGTCGGCGCCTGTGCCATCGCGGTGGCTGGGATTAGCGAGAGTGCCGCCAGCCAAGCCATGCGGCGGCCAATGCCACGAACGCGCTGCTGCATGTCTCGTGCTCCTTGAACCTCAAATGCAGAGACGGGGCACGATGGGCCCCGTCCAGTAATATAGGCCTACGAGTGCTCAAGCGAGCGCAGCGCCTCAATCGATCGTGAACGCGATGATGTTGTTGCCGCGCTTGAAGTCGATCTGCGTGTTACCGCCCGCACCGACGACAACGTACTGCTTGCCATCCACGGAGTACGACGAAGCTGGAGCGTTGACGCCGGCACCAGCCTGGAACGACCACAGCACTTTGCCGTCGCTTGCGTCATAGGCTCGGAACCAGCCGTTGGCTTCACCCGTAAACATGAGCCCGCCAGCGGTGGTGAAAGCGCCGCCCATCATGGGTTGCGGTGTCTTCACCTGCCACTTGATCTTGCCCGTGTTGTAGTCCACGGCGGTGATGTTGCCGAACTGCTCTTCGGTCGGGATCACCTTGAAGGCGCCACCAAGCCAAAGTTTGCCGTCGGGGTAAGCCGAGCTCTCGACGTGGTAGGTCATCGGCTGATGCAGGTTGACCGCATACGTCAGTCCAAGATCAGGGTTGACTGCCATTGGCGACCACTCGACGCCTCCGTTGGCTCCGGGAAGCATCCGTGCGCCGTCTTTAGTTGGCAGCACCCACATGTTCTCCTGCGCCACCATGGCGTCGGAGAAGCGGATGAGGCTGCAATCGTCGCGGTTGTGCACGTATACGTGGCCCGTCTTGCCGCCATGAATAACGCCAGGAACGGTCTTCCCGTCCTTATTCGTGACGTCGACGAGGATCGGCGGGCTTACCGCGTCGAGGTCCCACACGTCATGCGCGATATACTGGAAGTGGCATACGTACTTGCCTGTTTCCAGATCGAGCGCGACGAGCGAGTCCGTATAGAGGTTGTCGCCGGGACGCAGAGATCCGTCGAGATCGGGCGAAGGGTTGCCGACAACGAAGTAAATGCGGTTGGTCTTCAGATCGACTGCCGGATTCTGCCAAACGCCGCCGCCGAGCGTTTTGTATGGGTCCCCCAGCTTTTCGTAAGCGGCCTTCTCCGCTGCGATATCGCGATGCATGTCGCGTCCAGTGGCGTCGTGCGTTGCCCACACACCGACCGACTTTTCAGGGATCGTATCGAAGTTCCAAACTTGCTTGCCGGTCTCGGCGTCGTAGGCACGAACAAAACCGCGGATGCCGTACTCGCCGCCGTTGGTGCCGATGAGGATCTTGCCGTTGACCGCTGTCGGCGCCATCGTCTCGCTGTAGCCGAGCTCAGGATCGGCGATCTCCGTCTCCCATACGAGACTTCCTGTCTTGGCATCGAGTGCCAATAGCTTGGCGTCGAGGGTCGCCATGTAGACCTTGTCGCCAGTCACCGCCACGCCGCGATTGTTGGGGCCGCAGCAGTACGTCGTGATCGGCCCCATCTTGTGCTTGTAATGCCAGTATTGCTCGCCGGTTTTGGCGTTCAACGCGTAGACATGATTGAAGGCCGTCGTCACATACATGACCCCATCGACGACGATAGGCGTCGTCTCGAGCGACTCCTTCACTTCAGTCTGGAAGATCCACGCCGGATGTAGCTTGCCGACGTTCGTGGTGTCGATCTGCTTGCCGGGGAAGTAGCGCGTCTGATCGTAGTTGCCGTTGGTGTGCAGGAAGTTGGTGCTATCGCTAGCGGCCGCGCTCAGTTGTTCTTGTGTCACCGTCGTGGCCGGGGCGTTGGTGGCCGCCTTTGCCGTCACATGCTCGATTTCTTGAGCACTGACGGTGCTTATTGCAGCGCAACCTATTGCCGCTCGGCACAGTGCGCGAACGAGACTTTTTTTCCCAATTTGCATCGTTTTCTCCCAGTCCCGCGGCTGAACATGGCGGGGTAAAAGGCCAGCTCTCACGGTGAGCCTAAGCGGGAACTTTGAGACACTGCGCTTGCCATTCTTTCCTGTCAACGAAGCATAAGTCGCCCGTTTTCGATGCGGGCAGAAAATCGATCACGCCTTCTCTCGCCCGGTAGGCTTGCGCGCGAACGCATCCCTGGTCTGCGATCAAGCAAAGCAGTCATCGGCGGCTATCGAAGGTCGGCCATGAATTCATTCGTAGCTGGGCGAGACAATCTCGCCTTCCCCGAGCAGTGCGTCTGAAGCTTTCATTGCTCGTCGTCGCAGTGAGCGCCTCGTCGGCTCGCGCCGAACCAACGCAGACCACCGTGCGCTACCTCGGCAACGTGATCGACGATGCGGTCGGAATCGCGTGGAAAATTGAATCTGACGGCCGGTTTACTTAAACCAGCGGACTTGGTCGGCGATCATCCAGCGGGGCGCCGAACACTCGCTGCGATGACAACTTTTGGGACTTAGAGCCAACCGGTAGAGGCGCAGAGGAACTGGATTTCTCCGCCGTCGGGCTTTACGACCGTATGGTGCGCTGTCCGCTCACCACCCTGGACCGGCCTGCGGGATAACGGACTTTGTACGACGTGACTATCCTTCTAACCTGGCCAGATGTAGCTCACCGATGCTGCCTATCCTCGCACGACGGAACACCACCATGCTGAGCATCGAGGAAGCCAGGAAGATCATGGCAGCTGGCCTCGGACGGGCGGAGCTGGAGTTCGTCGCGTCGATCACGGCGCCGCTCTATTGGGTGACGCCGGCAGCCGACAGCGTAGGGCTCGTCGCGCGCAACGGCTCGGCGTTCTTTCTTGACGTTTGGGGAGGGCCTGTTTGGCGTGACGGCGGCGCACGTCATCCGCGGCATGGAAAAAGCTTGCGCTTTACCCGGTCCGGTAGCCTGCCAGATCGGCGACGACGTGCGCTTCGATCCCGGCGGTAAGCACGGCTTGATCGCCATAGACGATGACATCGACCTCGCGACGTTCCGCATCTCGGCTACGGAGGTGCGCTCGATCGGCAAGACAGTGCTGACCGGCTACCAGAAGGAATGGCCCCCTTCGCCGCCGCAGCGGGATCGCGGCGTCACCTACGCGGGCTTTCCAGGCGTATCGCAGCTATGGCTGTCGCGACGGGAGATTTCATTTGGGATTTGCCCCGGCGGTGGGGTGGCGTCGAGCGTCAGCGAAACGGATGTAAGCAGTCTCATCGAACGTCAGCACATGATGGACATAATGGCCGCTGGCCTGCCGCCTGAAGACTTCGATTTTCGCGGCATCAGCGGAGGTCCCATGCTCACCATGATCGAGAACAAGGGATTGCGCAGCTGGCAGCTGGCTGGCGTTCTTTACGAGGGCCCCAACCCATCGGACGATGCCGCGCAGGCGATCGCCGGCCTGGAGATCATCCGTGCGCGCCGGGCGCATTTCCTGTTGCCCAATGGCAACCTCGACGTCCGCCGCTGGGCTCATGCCAAAGGCTGGTCGGCCGACCGTTGAGGATCAATCGCTGCCATTGAGCCATCGATTTCTGAGCAGCTTTGTCCACGCAAGCGGACGTGATCAGCGCCGTCACAATGGTGCCCACCCTTTTGGCGCCGACTTCCGTTTATGGGACGAACCTGCCTAACTGGCCGAGCCTGCACACGCCTGCTGAAGCTGTCCTGTCTCGTGTCCAATCACGGCAGTCTGTGGACGACAGGCGACAGCAGTGTCCTAGCGATAGCCCGCGGCTTGCAGTTCGAAGAGTTCCGAATAGCGGCCCGGCTGGGCGACGAGTTCCTCGTGTGTTCCCGACGCTTCGACCCTGCCGTCCTGCAGCACCAGTATGCGATCGGCCATGCGCACGCTGGAGAACCGGTGCGAGATCAGGATGGCCGTCTTGCCTTGGCTCAGCTCCTTGAAGCGCCGGAACACCTCGAATTCGGAGCGGGCATCGAGCGCTGCGGTCGGCTCATCGAGAATGACCACCGGGGCTTCCCGCATATAGGCCCGGGCGATAGCGATCTTCTGCCACTCGCCGCCGGACAGCTCTACCCCGTTCTTAAAGCGCTTGCCGATCATCTGATCGTAGCCGAAGGGCAATTTCCCTATCACGTCGTCGGCAAGACTGCGCCGTGCCGCCTGCTCGATGCGTGCGTGCTCATCACGCGCTCCAATCCTGCCGACGGCGATGTTGTCGGAAGCGGTCAGGTTGTAGCGGACGAAATCCTGGAATATGACGCCAATATTGCCGCGCAGTTCCTCCAGGTTGTACTCGCGCAGGTCGCGCCCATCGAGCAGGATGCGGCCCTCGTCCGGATCGTAGAGGCGCGTCAGAAGCTTCACCAACGTCGTCTTGCCAGCGCCATTCTCGCCCACCAGCGCCAGGACCTCGCCCGACTTCAACGTGAAGGAGAGGCCGCGTACCGCCCATCGATCGGCGCCCGGGTAGATGAACCCGACGTTCTCGAACACGAAGCCTTCGCGGATGGGCGTTGGAAACGGCAGCGGGTTGTCGGGCGAGTGAATCTCCGGCTCGACCTCGAAGAACGAGAACAGGTCGTTGAGGTAGAGCGCCTGACCGGCGACAGTTGAAAAGCCCGACAGCAGCCCTTCGAGAAGATTGCGCAGGCGGCGAAACGAACCCGCGAGGAACGTCAGATCGCCGATGGAAAACTGGCCGGCCAGCGTGCGCCACACGATGTAAGCATAGGCGAGATAGTAGCCGATGGTGCCCACCGCGGTGAAAACGCCACCCCATCCAGCACGTTTCAGCGCTAGCCTGCGGTTGGCAGCGTAGGCCTCGGTGGCTAACCGCTTATAGCGGTCGATGAGAAAGCCGTTGAGGCCGAAAATCTTGACTTCCTTGGCTGTCTCGGCGCTGGCCGCCGTCTGACGAACGTAGTCGAGTTCACGGCGCTCGGGCGTGCGCAGATAATCCAGCGAATAGCTCTGCGCATTGAAGTGCGCTTCGCCTAGGAAGGCCGGAATCAGCGCGACAAACAACAGAACGATGAGCCACGGCGCATAGATGAGCAGCCCGGCCGCGAAGCTCACGACTGTCACGATGTCTTGTGCCTGCGAAAACAACTGCCCCATCAGCGTCATGCGTCCGCTGGTCTGCCGGCGCGCACGTTCGAGCTGATCCTGGAAGTCAGCGTCCTCGAAATCTTCTAGATCAAGTTTCGCGGCATGCTCCATGAGGCGGACGCTCGACGCGTTGGACACGCGTTCCGCCAGAAGGCTGTCAATCAGTGAAACGACGCGGCCAAGAACGTCGGCTAGAACGGCGAACGCAAACTCGATGCCGAGCAGCAGGCCGAGCCAGCTCAGCTGGCCGCTCTGCAACCACTCCTGTAACGACTGGGGACGGTCCGGCAATTGGACGAGCCGAACCACATCGTCGATGATCAACTTGCCGACGTAGAGCGTCGCCACCGGCAGCAGCGCCCGCACCAGTCGTAGTAGAAGCGATGCTGCGGTGAGCTGGGGGCTGGTACGCCAAACCATAACAAGGAACGGGCGCAGGTTTCGCAGCGCGCCGACCCTTTCCTTCATGGATTTCTTGCCGAGTGGCGGCATGCCTCTCTCGGGGCTGGCGAAGGCGCCGGAAGCTTGCCGTCCGCCGCTGCTGTACTGCCTCGCCATTCATCAGTCTCCCTGCGCCAGCGTAGCTTTCAACACGCACCAGCTTGCGATGCAATGTGCTCGTCACTAGCCATGCGGTCCTCGGAAGGCAGACAGCGGCAACGATCCAAGTGCTGAGGCGTCCCACGCTCGACTAGTCCCTCGGTCCGACATTACCAGGAGCAGCCCTATGTCGGGGATAGATCAAAATCGGCGACAAACTCGATCGAATAGCTTCTGGGAGCGGTCGTCGACATGCGCGCCGAGACGGTGGTCTAGAGACGTTTCACGAGAGTCCGCTGCTGGGACAAACTCCTCGTCTTCATCTTGGCTATCATGTGTCGCCTGTGGTCATCGTTCTAGGGTGACTAATGCACTACTTGCTCGCGTCCGCCGCTGCGGTTGGCGCGCGGGCAGCGCCGCCCGCATCGAACTTGTTGGAGACCTCTACAGGGCGAGCACGGCCACAGTTCTGAACCCACGCCGTGCCAACTTCGAACCGTGATGTCACGTCAGTCGGATTCCGTGCTATCAACCGGCCAGCTGCATAGGCATTGCCTCCACCGGAGCGACCATCTTGTCAGCGCTATGATCCGAGCAGCGAAGGCGATGGTGACGGTTTCAGTCCTGTTCGCCGGGCTCGTCAGCGGTGCGTGTTCGAACTCCGCCGCCCCCCTGGAGGCCGTCGAGTACGACATCCCGCATAAATTCAATGGCAAGAACGGGAAGGCCGCTCGCGACCTCAGCGGCATCGCCTGCGCGCCCGGCCAAGGCGTTCGCCGGTGTTTAGTTATTGACGACGAGGGCGACAGCGCCCAATGGGCCACCATCGACGGAATGTCCTTCGTCGCCGGGGATCCGAGGCCGCTTGTTGGCGAGAGTGAGAGCGACGTCACTTTCGGCATGCGGCCGGACGTTGATTGCCCAAACGGCGGCGGGGCGTTCGGTGAGCTCGACGGCGAGGCGGTGGCATTCGCGGCACCCTACTATTATGTTGTCGGATCTCATGGCTGCTCGCGCAAAAAAGGCGAATTCCGCGCCTCTTCTTTTATCCTGGCGAGATTGAGCAACGAGCATCAAGGTAGCGTCGAAACGACCTTCCGCCTCTCGGGCGTATTGCGCCACGCCAGCACCGTCGGTGCGTATTTCGCCAAGGATCTCGCTGACGATAGCGGTCTCAACATCGAAGGCCTCGCCGTCCAAGGCGACCAACTCATCGTCGGCTTGCGCGGTCCTTCCATTGACGGCCAAGCCTTCCTCGTGCGGACAGAGATCGGCCCGCTGTTCGCGAAGGGTGACGGACCTGAGCCGTCGTCCACGACGATTCCGATCGCCGTGCCGGACGGCACGGGCATACGGGATTTGGCGACGCTACAGGGCGGCCGCCTGCTCCTGTTGCTGGGGCCCGTGCAGGATCAGGCGCTGCCCTACACTCTCGCGACAATTGGGCTCCCTTCGAGGGCCGGTCTCGACGCGCCCATCAAGGTTGAGGTGGTTGCCGAGCTTCCGGAAATCGCCGACGGCGAAAAGGCAGGCAAAGCCGAGGGCGTTGTAGTCATTAGCGAGACGGGTGCGGAGCTGGAGGTGCTTGTCTTGTTCGACGGTCTGAAAAATGGTGCCCCGCGAAAATTCCGCATTGGGCTTCACTGAGCAAACGAGCAGCCGCCCTGATGCCACGCCTCTGATTCACAATGAGCCTGTAGCTACAGCAGCTGTTTCAGAAGCGACGGTACCCCTTTGTCGTCGTCGCCCATCGCCGCCCAGCGGTCTAGGAACGTCTCAACCGATTCACCTGCGCCAAGCCTGACCAGCTGTCGGTTGTCGCTCAAAATCCGCTCGTGATCGACGTGCGTAAAAATGTGCTTGGATACGTCCTTGCATTCGGCTGTGAGCGACATGGCGCTCCTCAACGCGACCTCATTCTCTCGATACCAACCCGGGAGAGGCGCCTGGCTGCCCTGTGTTTCGAGCAAGTGCCGAAGGTAGCTCGTCGCGCCACTTTTGAGTAGACCGTTTCCCGACGCCATTCGCTTAAGCGCGATGAGTGTATGGCAGTCTGCGAGCACCTCCTCTATCCACATAAGCCCGTCGCTCCGAGGGAACCGCAAATCTGCTCGCGCTGACAAGTGCCCCAACTCGTGGGCCAACTGGTAAGCGTATTGCCAAGGATAGTTGCCAGGTGAGTGCAGCATGATCAATTCAACCGGGCCATTGCAGTACCTTGGCGGCCCATCTGGGCCATTTATGACGAGGACAGGCTCCGACCTCAAAGCGGGCGGGCCAATGCCTCCGAGTAGGACATCTCTCACCGTCTCAGCCACCAGTGGGTGCAGAGGCTGCTGAGCAGGATCCAACCCGACAAGCGTCATTTGCATCATGCTGCATTCCCAGGAGGCGCGCTCGATGTGGAGCATCGAGAAAATCTTCCGCCGACGCGCGAAGGGCTACATCCGGCCGATCAAGGTCCGTTACGACCGTATGA
>CAZBPM010000021.1:0-87094 GCA_964493785.1 uncultured Hyphomicrobium sp.
AATTGTCCCAAAGTAGGTGCAGCTTCTACCGGTCTAGGATGGTCGAGATGCCGAGGCAGCTGACACTACCGACACCACATGCGAACTCGCCCAGGTCGTTGATGTGATGTCCGCTTGATATCCGTCCTCGACCGTCGAGAACGGGCACGTTCCGAGCCGCTCCTCCGTGCACGCCGCAGCGCGTCACCCGAAATCACGCCACCGCTCACGCGCCACACAAAGGCCGTGTTCAAATTATAATTCGCCGACCCCCCGGGGAAGGGGACGCGCCGAAGCCGAACTATTAGACATACCCATTGCCGACTGGTCCGCCGTTTCGGCGGACCCGATACTTTTTCTCGCCCCGACCCCACGGACCATAACCGGTTTGCCAGGGAGTATTGCGTATGACCGAATTCGATACTGATCACTACACCGTTCGTGACCTCTTTTCTCCCCACTTCGTTTTCCAGTTCCCATTCTATCAGCGGCCTTACCGCTGGAAGACCGAGCACGCCGCCACCCTCCTCGACGATATTCTCGCCGCCTGCGCCGATCCCAGGGACCTCGACGAGCTTCCCCCGTACTTCATGGGCAGCATCGTCCTCGTGCGCCACAAGGACGACCGCAACGCCCTCGTGATCGACGGACGCCAACGCCTCACCACGCTCGCCATCCTCCTCGCCGTGATCCGCGACATGGAGCGCGACCCCAAGCTCAAGAGCGGGCTACACGAAATGCTCTATGACGAGCCCGACCATTTTTATGAGGTCAGCCGCGGCCCCAGACTGCGCACCAAGGGCGCCGACAGCGATTACCTGTCTCGCTTCGTCATCGACCTCGCCGCCACAGTGGCGGAAGTCCCAGACTCGGAAATCCCCGAGCGCGCCGCCCGTATCTGCGACGTCGCCCAGCTGTTCCGCCGTCGCCTGTCCAACCTCTCCGACGAGGAGCGCGGTCGGTTGCGGGATTTCGTTGTCAAATACTGCGAGATCGTCGGGGTCATCACGGCAGATGAGGAGCAGGGTCTGCGCATCTTCCGCGTACTCAACACACGCGGCATGGATCTGTCCCAGGTGGACCTGATCAAGACCGATCTCCTGACCCCACTGCCGGCCGACAGTCAGGATGCCGCCATCGACGCTTGGGAAAACGCCGAAACCAACCTCGGTGCCGACGGCATGTCAAAGTTGCTGCGCGTCATCTATGCCGTGCATGCGCGCTCCATCGCCCCCGATGACCCAAAGCGTTTCCACGAGAACTTCATCAAGGTCGCCAAGCAGCGTGACCTGGTTGCGCTTTGCACATCCGAACTCACCGAATACGCCGACACGCTGCTGCAAATCGACAACCGCGAGATACCGGCAAGCGACCTCGAGGCCGATCCCAACCGGGTGATACAAGCATTGAAATGGCTCGGCTGGGACAGCGAGGACTGGATGGCCCCCGCCATCAAACTTCTCATCAGCGCCAAAGGCGACGAGGCATTGACATATCGATGGCTGTCCGCCCTAGAGGCCGTCTGCTACTCATTCTTTCTGCGCGGCACCGACAAATCCGGGCGGGAGGCCCGGCGCGAAAAATTCGGCGACATACTCCACGATCTCGCCCTCGACCGAGACCCCGCTCGTCCGGGTGGCCCCCTTACCCTGCACGACGAAGACCGCCGCAGGTTCCGGGAAGCTCTGTCCCGTCCCTTACACAGTTCCTTTCACCGGCGCGCGCTGGTGCAGCGCATTGAGCTTGCACTCAATAAGGCAGAGCCTCACTCCAAGCTCGACGTCGCCAGCCCCGAGCACTTGCTGCCCGACAAACTGCCCCGTGGTGCCGCCTGGAACGCCTTCACCTCGCAGCAGCACCTCGACCACCGCAACCTCCTCGGCAACTTCGCCTTGCTCGACAGGACCATCAACCGCACGGTTGCCAACAAATCGTTCGCCGACAAGAAGGCCATTATCTTCCGCGGCAACTACCGGCGCTTCGAGACCGTCAAGGATCTGCGCCAGTACACCGACTGGACGCCGGCCATCATCCGCGAGCGCACCGATCACTTCGCCGGTTTGCTGTGCAAGGAGTGGAAACTATATTGAACTCAATGCGGGTGGTGATCGCCACCCGCACCTCATTTTCTCTGATTCCATTCCGTGTGCGGATGAGCTAGCTTTGCACATTTACAGCTCAGTAATTGACTTGTCGGGGACGCGTGCCATGGCAGATTTTCTGTTCAAAATTCTCTTCATGCCTTTGTTCATGTTCTTCCTCGCCGTCGTCGTCTACGTGATGATCTCGGCCATCGTCTGCGACATGACCGGCCGTTGCCAGGTCTCTCCCACGGAGACCGTCAAGCCCGGCATGCAAGAGCGGTACAAGGCCTTCTGCGACAACATGGGCCTCTACTGCAACGCTGCATATCCTGATCGCTGACGGGAGGTGTTTATGGATATGGGCCGCAGCGTTGCCATCGCAATCGGCATTGGCTTTCTCGCCGTTCTCATCAACGCGCTTGCAGGGCCGGGCGCGGCGATTGACTTTCTCGGCAGTCGCGAACCCTTCGCGAGCAAGTGGGTGCGGGAAAGCCAATAGGCTGCGCCATCTTCTTCCGCACGGATCAACCTACTGTCAGATCACCGTGAACAGAGTCAGATCTACGCCTTCGATCTTGAAGTGCCAAAGCGGCGCGGCTCCTTCGGGCAGCTCGGCGCCGGCTCGGGCGACGAAGCAGCCTCGCGTGAGCCGCAGCTCGGCAATCTGATCGGTCGAATGCAGCAGCTCCCGCCCGGTATTCAATGCTTCTTGGGCGAAGTCGTCCATCAATACGATATCGGTCATCGCTGAGATCCTGCCTCGAACCGGCCCTAAGCGGGGAACTCCAGAACATCACCGCCGGTGAGAGTGTCCGGCAGCAAAGAGACGGAGAACGCGTGCAGTGACGCGATCTTGAACGTGGCAGCGCCCTCGCCGAACCACGTGTTGACGCGAATGGGGGCTCCGGGAACCGCCACCGGCAACCGCTGGGAATACCCGAATATGTGGCGCAGGACATCCGTTTTTCCACGGCGCATGACGAAGCCGTATTGGAGCCAGCGCGATGAGAAGCGGCCGTCGCTCCTGAAAGCGAAATGGAACACTTGGGGGCGCATTGAGATCGGTTTTCCGATTATCTCCACCGCCTGATAGACGTTGCGGCGCTCGCGCGCCTCGTGCCTGAACTCATGAGTGGTCCAAGCGCGACCGTAGTGATCTGCGGCCAGATCGGCGGGAGGCCATTCCTTGATGCGGCCGAAGAACCCCCGCAGCATCTGCAACGGCGCGGGGGTTCCGTTCTCATGCTGCACGACCTCGAGCATGGTTTCGGCTGCGGCCGAGACCAGCCGCTCGTCAACCGCGAGGAGCGCAAACGGGTCGACGTCGAGCACGCCGGCCAAGCGCATGAAGCGTTTCGCATTCTTGGGCAGTTGGCCGTTCATCCAGCGGTGAACCGTGGTTTTGTCGATCGTGTCGTTTCCGTCTTCGCTTCCTTGGACCCACGCGTCCAGGAAAGCGGGCACGCCGCCGAACTCGATCACCAGATCGGTCACGAGCCCACTATCCAATTGAATTTCCACGACGGCTGCCACGCGTAACTCCGATGCAAATCCGGGGGGTGCTTCTGCGACGACACGCGGAGTGCATCGCGCTAACACCGTGACGGGGTTGTTCCTCAATCTTTCGTCTAGGTGGATGCGGAAATTGTCGCGCAGATGGCGCCTGTGGAGGGTCCGTGAGTGGATTACAGCTTTCAAGTAGTGCGGATTACGCAGCGCTCTTGGCCGCTTTTCTGCAAGCTGCGGGGTACGTGCTTTATGTGCGGAAATCCCTCGCATCGGAGATCGAGCCGAACCCCCTGACATGGCTCATGTTTGCGTACGGAACGAGCTTGCTCGCATTCATCGAATTCGAGAACGGCGCTGGGTGGCAGGAACTCGCCTTGCCGATCACCTGCGCGACCGGCAGCGTCACCGTAGCCGCAATCTGCATGGCGCGCGGTCGCATGCACCTTCCCGAATCCCGCCTGGAAGTGACGGCGTTCGCCGGCGACGTTGCGTTGACGGTAGCCTATGTCGGGTTCTGGCTGGCCGACGACGGCGTTTTCGCTAGCGGCGACGCGGCTTATCAGGTCGGGTTTCTCATCGCGTCCAATACCACCGCAGTAACGGCTTTCGTGCCCCTTCTCGCGTCCACGTGGGCGGAACCCTCCCAGGAGAGTCGCGGACCGTGGATCATATGGACGGGTGCCTACGCGGGATTGCTCGCCGCGACACTGGTGAACGAGGGCGGATCGGGCAACCCGTGGCTGCTGATGTATCCGGCGTTGAACATGCTGCTGCATGCGGGCGTCGCGCTTATCACTGTGACCGGAGCGAAGTCTGCGAACAGGAGGTCGGCCGAGGATCTTTTCGTGGCCGATGCGCCCGGAAAAGGGCGCGGGCTTTTTGCCCGTCGCCCATTTGCCAAGGGCGAGTTGGTTTTTGAACTGACGGGGCGCGTGCGACGCATCGAGATACGAACTGCGAAGCAGTCGGCGCGCTACGAGAACTGGCTGGGGCTGGATGCGGACTTGCACCGCCTGCCCGATGAGCCCTACGTGTTCGCCAACCACTCCTGCACGCCGAATCTCGGCGTGCGTGACCGAACGTCGTTCGTGGCCCTTAGCAACATTCTGCCTGGAGATGAGCTGACCTACGATTACGCCACGGTGTGCGCTGAGCTCAACTGGTCGATGCGCTGCCGATGCGACCACCCCAATTGCCGGACGACCATCAAGGGCATCCAGTCACTTCCACAGGATGTCTTCGACTCTTATCTCCCCTTCATTCCTCCATATTTTCAGAGCGTCTACCGAGCGGATCAAGACAGGGCGACGAAAAAGGTCAACCTCGAGGGCCGCGAGGTTCTTGAGGACGCCTGCTGCGCATAAGAGGAATTTTTTGGACCAACCGAATATTGCAGGCGGGCTCATTTCAATCACCAAATTATAATGGCCCGGCGGTGAGGAGCGGGAAACCGTTCTTCACCGTCTGCCGATTCAACGCCATTGGAGGACTGCAGCATGCCGGATGCTGGACGTGCCGAGGCACGAGGCGAGAAGCTAGGCGCTTCGAAGGCGGAACAGGTGGCGGTGCTCTACGCCTGCGCCGAAAGCCTGACGCCTGCAACCGACGCCGACCGCACCGAGGCTACCGAAAGACTGAATGCGCTCATCGCCGTGATGACCGCGCGCGACTGGCAAGAGGTTCCCAAGTACTGGGGCCTGCTTGGATCGGTCGGAATGTGCGGACTGATGCGGTATGCGGTGGCTGTGTGGAAGCAAGCGCGGCTAATCGCTGAACCAGGACGTTGAGAATGTTTCGGCGCCGTGCATAATCAGCGTCGCAGCTTTGATCGCTTTTTTATTTTCAACACTTCAATGAATTGACGACGTCGGGGTGTTCCATGCGTGTTGTAATCCGCCACCAAGGTATTTGGCTTTCCAGCATCCTTCTAGCGGCGGTAGTGGCTACTCATCCAGCCTCGGCCCAAACATCGGGATATCCATCTGGCGTCAGCGTCGGAACCGCGGGTGCCTATGGCGGTCTACCTCCAGGCGTCAGTTTGCGGCAGGGCGCGCGCGGTGGTTTACCTCCCGGCATCCGCTCGGGGAGGGGCGCCAGTGGCGGCCTTCCTCCAGGCGTCCGCTCCAATAGGGGAGCTACAGGAGGATATCCGCGTGGCGTTGGGAGTCTGCCAGGCGGATACGGCGGCTATCCGCCGGGGGTGAGCCCAGGAGGCACCGGCTATGGCGGTTATCCGGCCGGCGTGAGATCGGGTTACGGCGCCTACGGAGCCGTGCCAGACAATGTCCAGATCCTGCGCGAACCTCCGTACGAGGGTCTCGAAACCTGCGCACCAAATCCCAGGGGTCTCGTGGGCCTGGGGCGCCGCGGCTTACGCTTCTCTGCCCTCGGAGCGTTGGGGATGCTCGCCGACTTCAACGAAAGGTGCCGATAGGAACGAAGGCGGCGCGCCGCGCAACGCCACTGGCTGAGCATAGACGTCGACTGCGAACACACAGCTACGAGAAGTCCGGGAAGCCCGGCGATGGAGGATTGGGGATGGGCCAAGGGGAAAAATGCGATGCTTGCAGCCCTGTCGCGGTGGGCGGGTGGGGTTTGCGGACGATGTATGGGGTCCGTTGCAACGCGTGCGGAGGCGCCGGCAAGCACTATCTGAGTTCAGGAACGGTCGGCTGCGAAAGCTGCAACGGAGAAGGTTTTGTCCGATGCCCAAAATGTTACGGCACGGGGCATCTTCGATAGCAGATTTATTAGCTGAGAAGCCTTTTTGTCAGGCAGTGGGGAATGGGTGTCAGCATACCTGCGCCTCACCCGAGGAGGGTGAAGTTATTTTTTTTGGGGAGACTTTAATGTCCATCACGGGAATTCCCGACGTTGCGCTGATCGATAATACGAGCCAGCGCCTGCCCTGTGTACTTGTGCTCGATGGTTCGGGTTCAATGACGACCGGCGATGCGATCACTCAGCTGAACGCCGGCCTGAAGGAGTTCGAGAAGGAACTTAAGGCTGACGACATTGCCAGCCAGCGCGTCCAAATCCTTGTCATACGGTTTGGAGGGGACAACGTCGTCGAGGTCGTCTGCGATTGGACCGATGCCATGGATTTCAATGCCCCACAGGTCCTCGCCGACGGGCTCACGCCCCTCGGAGCCGCCGTAACCTTGGCGCTGGCGAAGATCGAGGAGCAGAAGGCGCGCTACAGAGCCCATGGCATCGCTTACAACCGTCCCTGGTTGTTCTTGCTGACAGATGGGGAGCCGACGGATCAAGACTGGGAAACGGCGGCAGCTGCCTGCCGCGGCGCCGAGGCGGCAGAGAAGGTGGTTGTGTTTGGCATCGGCACTGGCGATGCCAACACCGACAAGCTCTCGCTCTTCTCAACGCGTGCACCAGTGCGGCTGCAAGGGCTCAAGTTTAAAGAGCTGTTCATCTGGCTAAGCCGGAGCGCAAAGGTCGCCTCCAAGGCAGACCAGGGCAGCAACGTGCAGATGCCGGCGCCGATCGATTGGATGCAGATTCCGACCTAAACGGCGCCGCATCATGACCTATCCAGTTTGGAAGATGGCCGGGGTCTCCGTTCCTGGCTTTTCGCACCTTGCCGAGGGCACAGGCTGCCAAGATGCGCACCGGATCGTCTGTACAGGTGGAGGGTGGTTCGTCGGAATCGTGTCCGATGGAGCGGGATCGGCTCGGCACGGCGCGGCGGGGTCGGCAATGGCAAGCCATATGCTTGCGATGTTCCTCGCGGAGCGCCTCATGGATCTCCAGGATGCGGGAGCTTGGGTTGCCGACGTATCCGAGCTGACGCCGTGGGTCAAAGAGGGCATTGCTCTGCTCCGCGAGCGCCTCGCTTTGACTGCGGCTCGCGATCAGGGGACGCTTGAGGACTATCACGCGACGATAGTGGGCACCGTGGCTGGGCCCAGCGGCGGGATTTTCTTTCACATTGGCGATGGCGCGGCGGTGGCGCTTGCACCAACTGCATCCGCCGCGCCGGTGCTGTCGCGGCCGGAGAATGGCGAATTTTCGGAAACGACATTTTTCCTCACCCAGTCTCAATGGGAGGAGCATCTGCGGATCACGACCTTCGGGCCGGAGCACGATGTTTTGCTGATGATGACTGATGGCGTGACGCCATTTGCCCTGACGCGGGACGGCGCCGGTCCTTTCGCACCGTTTGTCGAGCCCCTCACGAAGTATCTAAGGGAGAACAGCCGCCCTGAAGGAGAAGCGGCGCTCGCAGCCACTCTTTCCAAAGAAGAGGTGCGCCGTATCACTGGTGATGACAAGACGCTGGTGTGGGCCATGCGGAACGGCGCGCATGAATGACTTAGTGTTCGAAAATAGCGTTGGCGACAAAGCTCTGGTGCAGCTCGGACCGGTAATTGCTGAGGGCGTGGCCGGGCGCATTCATTCGGTCCTCAATGCGAAAGGAGTTGTCGCCAAGCTCTACAAGGAGAAAGGAGACCTACCCGTCTACAGCAAGAAGATAAGGGCGATGATGGGGTCGCCTCCCAATCTTCCCGCGTTCGAGTTTCACGGCCGCACCTATGTCCAGATCGCATGGCCGCTGGGCCCGCTGAGCCAAAACGATGAGTTTGCTGGCTTCCTGATGCCGGAAGTCGATACAGCTGCGGCGACCGAGCTTGAGAACATCCTGCAAAAGAAACAGCGGCAGCGGAAAGGTCTGCCAGAATTCTACGGCGGGCGCGTCCTGCTAGCGACCAATCTCGCTGCGCTCATGGCCGAATTACATTCGCTCGGTCACTACATGATCGACATGAAACCGGCCAACGTCCGATTCTATCCGCATTCTTGGTATCTGGCGATACTCGACACCGACGGCTTCAGCATTGGAGGGACAAAGCGCCTCCCCGCCGATCATTTCACCGACGAATACATTGCGCCAGAGGCTGACGGCAAGGCGCCATCGGATCTCGGCGTGCAGCAAGACCTCTTCGCGCTGGCGACAATCATCTTTCGCCTGCTTAACAACGGCATTCATCCTTTTCAGGGGGTCGATGTAGCTTCAGGGCTACCTACGACGATCCAACCCAGAATTTTTTCCGGACTTTATTCTTACGGCCTGAAGACCTGCGCGAAGGCCAAGGCCTCAAGATCCAGCATTCACGAGTATTTCGAGCACGACACGCGGCTGCTGTTCGATCGCGCGTTTACGACGGTGGATCGTCGGCCATCGGCCGAGGAGTGGCGATCGCATCTTGCCGGTCTCATAAAGGGTCGAGGCCTGGTCCAGTGCGCGAAGCACCCAGATTTGCACGCGCACTTTTCCAAAGGCTGCGGTCATTGCGCGGTGGAGAGCCAGTTCGCAAACTTGCGGACCGCCAGCGTGCCGCCGGTCAAACCTAAAGCACCATCAGCCGGCTCCAACTCGCCTTGGGGGCGTCCGGGATTAGTGCTCTCGACAACTGCTCCTGCACCCCCCGCTGCGGTAGCATCACCCCCCGTGCAAGCTCGGGGCATGTCTTCTAGCACCTGGTTCTATTTGGGTTTGGCTCTTTTCGCGGCAGTTGTTGTCTTGTCTAAGCGACCGCCGCCGCCGGTCGCAACTTCACCTGCACCAGAAATTGCGGCTCCGGCACCGACATCAATACCGAGCCCGTCCCCTTATTCGGCACCCGACGTAGAAGCTGCGCGCGAGCAAGAGAAATTGGCACTTCTACAGGCTGAGCGCGAACGTCAGGAGCATGCAGAGCGGCTTCGCAACCGCATCTCGTTCGAAGTAACGAACAAATATTCTCGGAAGGTCTGGCTCACCTTTTATTCCGGCGACCACACCAAAGCGTGGCCGGGCGACGGAAGCTACTATTTCCTGGGCAAAGGGGAGAACCAATCGTTTGATCTCACGTGCGAATACGGTGAGCAGATTTGCTACGGCGCTTGGAGCGAGGGGGGTGCTTTAAGCACCTCGTGGGGCAGCGGATACAAGGGGAAGTCAGGGTGCTCCAGTTGCTGTACTCAGTGCGGGAGCGGCACGAGCGCAGTCGTGCTGAACGGTAGCAACTCCTACACGCCTAAACCGTCAATTACATTCCGAGTTAGAAGTAGTCATTATAGCCCGCTGCTCGTGGCGTTCTACGCCCGCAGTGGCAGATCCGGATGGCCAGGTGGCGATGGACCTGGTCGCGTGAACGGTTACATGATTGGCGACGATGCTGTGCATGACTACAACTTAAACTGTCGTCGCGGAGAAAAAATCTGCTTTGGAGCCTGGGAGCATCGGAACACTGAAGGGCAATATTGGGGATGCGGTCCAGGATGCTTCAGAGCTTGCACGGACTGCTGCTACACCTGCGACGGCGAGGAAACTAGCATCATAAACCTAACTGGCTCGCATGGCCTTGAGTAATCCGCTTATCGGAGGGCAATCAGGACAAGGAACAGCACAGCAATGATGACCAGCAGAGGCACGATGTGCTCGAACAACGGGGCAAACGGATCTCGGAAAAACAAGCGAATGTAGTCAAGGGGGAACGACCATATTCCGGGGCTCGGTCCATGACAGAACGGACAATCGGCGGCGCTGCGCGCAACACCATGCCTGAAACAATGACGACAGCGCTTTAGAGAAGAGAGCAACATGAATTCACTAGCTAGAAGAAGTTACGTGCCTACAATACACGGGTCGTGATTGCGAAGCGAGTGCGCGACGACCGCGTTGCACGGGATCCACACGGGCGTGTTTTGCGGCGCCCGGAGGCATCATCAACACAGAAGTGACAGCCCTGCCGAGAAGATGCTGGCGGGCTTTGTTAAAAAAGACGCTTGCCCCGCCAAGGCGCTGGCTAGCAAATTGTACGGCAAAGGAGTCGCGAGAGCGGTCAGGCGTGAACGTAGATCTCTTCTGGGCGTCATGCGCCGGAGGTGATACGTCCGCTCTCTTTCTGTTCGCGGACTTGATCGACGAAGGCACAAAGCGCCCGTCGTGCGCCTGCCGACTTCAGCTATTGGGACTTTCCGACCGTCGTCTGGTCCTCGGCCGGTCCGTTGTCCGTCTCGGCAGCTGAGCGAGCGCCGCCGCGCGGGCCGGCAGTAACCGCGCGCCAAGATGGCACGCGGCTACGAGAGTGCGATTCCGCGCGCCTTGGCCCAACGCTCCAAGATTTTCATCTCATCGGTGCGGGCCGGGCGGTTGGCGAGGCCGCGGACCTGCACGACTCGGTGCTGCCGGTCGAGCTCGATCGTGAGCAGCCGCTGGGTGGCGGCGGAAACGCGCCGGCGCAGCGACCAGATCGATGAATGTCCCGCGATGCACTTTTGCGCGTAGCTCGCGACGCAGTGGTGCATGGCGCGCGTCTCGGAGACGAGTTCTGCCGCAGTGCGCAGCTGGGTCATCACATACTCCTCCCGCTTGGACCGATCCTTGTTCGACGTGGTCCACGACCAGTCCGCGATCTTCGCCCCCGGCCAGCTCCCGCCGGCGGATGCTGCAGGCGCCAGTATTTCGCCACGCGCACGAGCACGCGCCCGCTCGGCGCGGAGATGAGCAGCTTCGATCCGCTGGATCGCGTGAAGATCGCGATGCCACGCGTGCATCTGCCGGGTTAACGACGCGAGGGTGCGGCCCTTGAGGCTGTAGCGCCGGTCGTGTTGGCGGCAATGGGCCAGGTAATCGCTGAGATCCTCCATCTCTTCAACTGAGGCCGGATGCGCACAGAAGAAGCGCACGACCTCGCGCCAGAAGCCGAGGTCTGCCTCAGGCCGCGGCCACTGCGCAATGCGCGTCGACGCGATCCGCATCGCGATGCCGGGATCGTCCGCATAAGAACGGGCAATCGCCTGCCAAATCGCCTGCGCAAAGCTGAGACGCCCCAGCGGATTGAGGAAGGCGTGCACCTCCTTGCGTGACAGCCAAGCGTCGGCGCCCGCATGGTAGAGCGAGCCGCCACCGGCAGCGACGATGTACCAACGCTTGCGCAACGCGATGTCCTCAGGTGCGAGGCCCGTGGTGTCGATCCAGATGTGCTCCAGGTGCTCGGCGGCCGGATAACGCGCGAAGAGGTAGCGGGCCGCCGCGACGCGCAGACGAGCGGCGTCGCGTGTCTTCATCTGCGGGCGCCAGGCGCAAGCGTCACGCACGATTGCGGTCTCGAAACCGCGCTTTACCGCATCGATGGCCTGCTGGAAATCCGGTGCCGGACGCGCGCGCTGCGACACACGCCGCAGCGAGGCCTCATAGGCTTCAACCCGCGCGCGCTCGGCCTCCTGCCGACGCTGTATCAATGAACGTGCCATTGGTGTTCAACCAGAATGAGTGACGGAAAGCCGGACGCACTGCGAGCGTCGGCACGGTGTGTGTCGATCGCGGCGGCATCCTCACGGCTCGTCTCCTCTTGGTTGAACGTCGTCGGAACGATCTGTGGCGTCAAGTGTCGGGGCTAGGTTCGAGACTGCAGCGCTCTATCCCGTCATGGTGGCTGGCTGGCATCCGCCACCGATCCGATGGCTTCCGAGGTCGAGGCCAACGTCTGGCCCATCCACTCCTGTAGGTCGGTGATCGCGTAAAGCACGCGCGCGCTGTTGCCCCGCCCGGCCTTTGTGTACGGAGGGCCACCGCCATTTGTCCGCAGCTGCTGAAGCTTCGCGGGTGAAAGCCGGGCAATCTTCGCGGCTTCGATCGTGGTCATCAGGGTCGGCAGTGTGTTCGACATGATACTTCGCTCCGGTCCATGCCTTGAACTCGTTCTGGGGAGGCCCGCCATCCCGGCCGCTGCGCTCCCCAACATCTATGCGTGCTTTGAAGCCGAACCCTCCGACAGCTTGTCCATCTCTTCCATAAGCTCCGCGAGCTTGCCTTTGAGGTTGTCGAACGTGCTTGCCGACTGCTGCTGCTGGGCCGGTGAAGCGCCAGGCAGCTTGCCGGAGCTCATCGCCTCTGCAAGCGCGGTCCCCGTCGCCTCGGCCAGGTGGCTCACCGGATGGGCGGCGAGGTGCGCATAGCGCGCGGTCGTGATCGGTGTGTTGTGTCCAAGTAGCTTGCCGATGATGGGCAGCGTGCCGCCGCTCATGACTGCAAAGCTCGCGAAGGAGTGGCGCAGGTCGTGGATGCGCACATCCGGGATTCCGGCCAGCCGCCGGACACGGATCCAAGACGCCTGTAGCGCTTTTAAATGTTGGCCTTCGGTATGGCCCATTAATACCCAGGGGAAATTCACAAGCCGGGGAATGGAATTCAAGACATCAATGGCCTGCTGATTGAGTACAATTGGCTTCGACCCAGTCTTGCTGTCGGGCAGCAAGATGAGGCGCCGCTCGAAGTCGACGTAGGACCACTTGAGGGTCAGAATTTCGCCCAGCCGAGCACCGGTAAAGATGAGTAATCGCAGGCCCGCTATGGCGGAAGGCATCATATCGCCAGAAGCCTCGAATTCGCCCAGGGCGTTTCCGACCCGCATCAGCTCATCGGCCGAGAGAAAGCGCTCGCATTTCTTTTCCTTGTAGCGCTGGACTTTGCGCACGGGATTGCTGTTCTCGGGGCGCCAGCCCCACACCTCTGCCAGGTTGAACATCTTCGACAGCTGACCAAGGACACGATTGGCCGACCCTGGGCCGCCGCGGATATCGCGGCCGCCGGAGCCGCCTTCGCGACGCCGCGCTGTTCGCTTCGATGTCTTCCCCTCCCGGATGGTGCGCTTCAGGTCCTCGACATCGGCGCGCGTGATCTCCGCTACGGTCCGGTCGCCCCACTGTGGAAGAATGTGATTGCGGTTGTTGCGCTCATAACCCAGCACAGTCAGTGGTTTGTTGTGCTGCCGGGAATGGTCGTCGAGGAAGCGCTCACACAAGTCCGCGATGGTCGGCTGGTTACGCTTGGACGCGCGTATGGCAACAACATTGACCCCGTTGCGGATCTGACCCCAGAGGCGCTGTGCTTCCTCGCGCGCTGTCTCGACTGTCCAGGGAGCGCCATGCTGGCCGATCGTGAACCAGCGCTGCCTCCCGTTCATACGAACTTTGAGGATGTAAACGGCACGCTGGCGCTGGCGGCGAACGGCGAAGCCCTTTACAGTGGAGTCAAAGATCATCTCTCCCTCAGAGAGGGAATCGACGATCCTTTTTGATAGTCGCGCTGATCCGGCCAATGGAATGCCCAACGAAAAATGGTTGCTAGCAACCAGCTAGCAACCAGATGGGCCCCACAAGGTGAGAAATCAAGTCGGAATAGAATGCAATGAGACAGGAAATAGCGAAACAATGGCGCCGGTATTCAAGTGGTAATAGAGAAAACAATAGGCTTAAAATCCTGAGGCGGCAACGCCGTGTGGGTTCGATTCCCACCGTCCGCACCAATATTTCAATGGATTAGACGCCGTCCGGCTGTTCCTGACCGTGCTTTTCACCCCATTAGCGACCATCCAGCACCCACTTTCGTGGCCGCTGTTGCCGCACGCTACACGGAGTAGCAGAAACGGCCGAGGCTCTAAACGCCGCTGCATGAAAGATCAGTGCCAGGTCCCAGTATCCCGGGGCCCCGTCTTACTAATTTACGCCGCCAGCAGAACGGCGTCCGACCAGCGGCGAAGGATCTGGCCCCTTCGATCCTCACTGCCGGGCTACGCACCAGCGAACGCCGAAACGACGACTGCATCGTCATTTTTGGCGGACCATTCGTGGCAGCGCGCGCATCAACCGTCCCGCGATGCGTTTCGCCACCAAAGATGAGCCGCCGGCTTGATGCGCCATGGCCAACTGAAGTCGCCAAGACTGAACCCGCGCCCACGTGTGCGCTGTTCCCCGCAGGGCCGGCCTGAGCATCCGTGATGTTAACGGCCGCCGAGTATAAAGGCTTCTAAATAGGATCGACCACTGCTCCGCAACACGATCTAGGTCACAGCGATTTCTCACGTCGTTATAAGCATGGCTCGCGATCTTCGACCGAAGCTCGGCATCGGATACCAACTCGTTAATCGCGTGAAGCCACGAGCTTGCTCTGTCATCAACGAGCAGCCCTGTGACACGGTCCTCGATAACTTCCGAATAGGGCGGGATATCAGAGAAGATACCAGCGATCTTGCAACCACTGTATTCGCGATATTTGTTGTCCGTCTTACAGCGGTTGGCGACGTTATCGATCAGAGGCGCCAGCCCAATCGCCCAATTTCGTTGCTGCTGGAAACGCACGTAAAGCTCATAGTCCCCCACATAGGGGAAAAAGCGCACGCGATCTCCAATCGAAACACCGCGCGGCATCGCGCCAGCAAATTCAAAGACGACGGATGGAAGTCTCTCGAGCGTTGAAGCAATTACCGGTGCTATCAATTCCAGGTCGTCGACCCGCGACGTGCTACCGGCAAACCCGATCCTGATCTCGTCGGTTGGTGGGACATCGATCCCCTGGACTAGAGAGAAGTCGAACGGAGCTGGCAGTAACGCTACCCGCTTTGTGAAGCGCTGAAGAAACTGGGCAAGTTCATGTGAGCTGGTGATAACAATTCGAGCATTGCGCACGGCATATTCAAGTGATGAACGCACGACCGGGTGGCGATAGTAGTCGGCGATTTCTGATGTCCCACCGATATGCCAGAAATTGTCGTCGATATAGTACGCATAGCCGCGGTCGGCCTCTGCCAGAGCACGCATCCAGACCACGGACAAAGGGTCGGCGCACCTTATAAAGAGAGGAAGCTTATCGGCCGCAAAATCCTCTTCGTTAAGATCTGCCAGAAGCCTCTTACTGTATCTTATTCCGTGCACCGCGCAGGTAGCGACGACCCGCTCGACGATGCGCGTCGTGGCGATCTCAGCCTCTACAATGATCAGGACCTCAATCGACTTCGCCATCCCGGCCTCAATCCGCTTCGGTGGTCCGCTCGTCAGGATCGCTTCATTTCGATCTCGGATTCCAGGAGCGTGTACCTGCGCTGCTCAAGATAAATCCCCACGGGGTGTTGAGCCGTGAGTTCAAGACGAAAAGCCTGCGGCCGATGTGATATCACTGGCTCAAATTCGATGATGACTTGCTGCGGAGACGCGCCCTCCGGCAAGACAAACTCAAATGCCCGCAGCAGCAGGTCCGGTCGCTTCGCCGTTGCGATGCTGAACTTTACTGAGCACCGAGGGCCGCTATTAGTGAGATATAGCGCGATGCGCCGCGCTCCCGCGGCAGTCTCGTAGGCACTCCATTGGTCGCATCTTAATGCCAGCTCACGCAGGCTGATTTCCTTCGGTGTCGAGATACTGACTCTTGTCGCCGCGCGGCGTTCCGCAAGAGCCAACACCCACTGCAGCATGTCCACGTCGGGCTTCGTCACGAGAGGTTTGGCCAACGGCGCGGCACAAACGGCCGCAATTGCGGATGCCACGGCAGGCGCCTGAGCTGGAACCGGATGAGACTGTAGCGGCTGGTGCTTCGTAGCAGGGGCAAGCGTGGCTTGAGGCCCAGTGACTGCGACGGTCACATCCGCCGACCGGGACCGCTTCTCAGCCTGCCGCTCGAAAGCCTGATTGTAGAGGTCAATTACCTCGCTCCTAACGTAGGACGGCCGCGCAAGCACAGATACAGCCGCACGCGCTCGCGCCATTACGTCCGCCCGGCGTGTCACGCTCATGCTGAGCGCTTCGGTCAGGGCCGCCGCTATCGAGTTGGGGTCGCATCCGGCCGCAATGAAACCAGTATATCGGTGCGAAACCAGCTCTTTAACACCGCCAACGTCCGTCGCCACTACGATGAGCCCTGCCGCCATCGCCTGCAGCATTGACTGAGGCATGGACTCGTCCGTGGATGCAACGAGCAGAATATCGGAGTTGCGGTAGAATTGCTCCGGCGTAGCTGAAAAGCCGCGAATCCATACTCGGTCGTGCAGCCCATGCTCGGTGATTGCCGCGCGGCATTGCTGCGCGTAGTCAGGCGCCAGGTGAGAATACCCGACGACGTTCATCGACACGTCCTCGAAGGTGGACAGCAGTGACATAGCTTGTATGGCTGCAAGCTGGTTCTTTCGAGGCTGGAGAGTTCCCGAAAGCAGGATGCTTCTGGGACTATCCGGTCCCCACTGGCGACTATGATTATTGAAAAAGGAGTCGAAGAACTCGTGATCAACCGGACAAACGATGCGTCGCGTAGGCGCACCGGTTGCCTTAGCCCATTGAGCCCCGTGCGCAATAGATGAACAGTGGATCGCGCTTGCCGATCCCTCGAGACTTCCCTTTGTTGGATAGAATTGATGCAAGCTTAAAACGTTTGGGACGTCCAGTGACCGCGCGAGGCAGCAAAATACAGGCATCCACGTGGCGGCGTGAACAAGCCCCACGTCGCGGCCAGCCAACAGGCTCTTCAATTGTCGGGATCGGTCTTCGTCCGCGGGCGTTGCAGGACGTTGATAGTAGTTGCCGTCTTCCTCGGTGAACCCGGCGCTCCAGTCTCCCACCAAAAGTTCTGAGTCACGGCTTACATCCCGCCAGCGGCGACGAAAGATGTCCAATCCAGGACCGTCCCGAATGAGCCCGATGACGTCAAAACCTAGCGATCGAGTGAGCGCTGCATGATGCAGCAGGTGCAATGTTGCGCCACCAAATAGCGCTTCGTGAAACACGTAAAGAATCTTTCGCCGACCAAGGCGCCGGTGCAAATCGGCAGCGTCGAAGGCTGCTAGAAAATCGTCGTCCTGCACTTCCGTCGAGTACTGCGATAGCGCCAAGCTCCGAGCCCGCTCCAGAATCTCGCACCGCCCCTTGCTCCCCAGTTTCAGCACCCTTTCGAGCGCTGCCTGCCACGACGACGTATCGTTCGGAACCTTGATGCAGACGTCGTCCGGAAGGCTGGCATACGGTGGCACGTCCGAGCACATGCACACCGCACCGCTGACGACAGCCTCGAGCAGCTTCACGGGGCTCTTGCTTCGCTCCGCCCGCGTTGCCCCTTCAAGCGGCACGAGAACAACGTCGAAATCAACCTCGCGCAACCGGTTCCGGTACAAATCGTAAGAGTGCGTGAAAGGCTGCCACTGGATGTCGTCGTCGAAATGCTCGAGCTTTTCCGGATCAAGGCCCCACACATGCAACTCGATTTTATTCGGATGGCGTGCAAACAATGCTTTCAGTGCTGGCCAGACGACGCGCCTCACAATCTCCATGCGAACCGGGCCAGTCAGAATCGCCACGCGAAGCTTGCCTTTGTGCTGGCTGGGCACCTTGACTAGGAACTTTTCAGGCATGTTCGTATTCAAGCGGATCACATGCGGATTCATCTCTCGCATGTCCTCGATGATCTCGTCTGAGTAGCCTATGCACGCGTGTGAATCAGTGATCTGCGCGGCGATCTCGCCAAAAGCAGGCGTGCCCGGCGCCAAGAAGGCATGCTCGGGCCCGACTTCGTGAAAGCGGAGCATGTTGTCGTCCATGAGGTAGACGAACGTCTTGCCCGACTTGCCTTCAGCGAGGATGTGGGTCGAGGTCCTCGCTACCGTCCGATAGAGCACTATGGTGTCGTAGGCATCGAAGTCAGTATCGGGAAGGTTGCGCTCCTGCACGAACGAATAGCTAAACGGGCTCCCTGGTACCGCTGAGAAATTCCGGATCGTCACATCGACCGAGGTCGAGTAGTCGGGCTTTGCTACGAGGATGCGGCGATGAGAACGCCGGGTGTGCGTCAGCGCACGCAATTCAGCGACGGAGCAACAATCCGTATGCCGAGCGATGAAAGGAATAATTTCCTCCCGCCGCAGCTGATCGACCTCAAGATCAGAATACCCGCGAAGAGCTGCCACCCCACAGACGTCATAGTCGCCAATCCGGTCCGGCCTTAGAGCGGCGTTGCGATCTAACTCGATGTACTTCCGGAACCGGGAAAAGTTGAGGGGGACGGTGCTTCCCAGCGAATTGCTCTGATTGGCGTTAACGCGCGCGACAGTTGCGTCAATCCAATGGAAGGGAAATTCGCGCCCGATGCGCAGCCAGAGATCGTAATCCGAGTATCGCCGCGGCACGACATGGGGATCGTATAGTCCGACCCGCTCGATTACCGCCCGATGATGCAACACCGCGTTGTTGGCTATGTAATTTGCGTTCGACAGAAGTCCGTAATTGAACGCGCCACCGAAGCTACGCTTCCTGTTTTCGCCGTCCGGCACGAGAATATCCACGTCGGCGTTGCCGTACACTACGGCCTTGTCGCCAAGCCGCCCCGCAACTTCCATCCGGACCGCGAGACTATCCTCGGTCCACTCGTCATCGTCGAACTGGTAGGCGATGAAGTCGCCCCGGGAATGCAGGATTGCCTGATCCACGCGCAGTGCGGGTAAGCCGCTGTTCCTCTCGAAGCGCATCACGATGATGCGTTTGTCGTGCTTTTGGTATTCGGCGAGCACGTCTTCGGTTCCGTCACGGGACCCGTCGTCCACCACGATCAGTTCGTAGTCGCCGAACGATTGCGTAAGTACACTCTCGATCGATCTCTGAAGTGGACCATGCCCTCGCGCGAAGGTCGGCAGGATAACGGACACTCGCGGAGATTTCGCTAGCGCGGATGCATGGCTCCGTATCTTGAGGCCCTCGTAGAATTCGCGGAAAAGCAACCCCTGCCCCCTGGACTAGCGATCGCGCGGTTACGCAATAACGCCGAAAAATCCCTGATGATCATGCTTCTTGGTACGTGCACGCCGCCACCAATGGTACACGTGCCAAGGCGCTCCAGCGGCATCGTCCCGGTGAACCTCAATGAATATTGGCGCGTGCGGGTTCGCCCTGAAGGGCTCGAACGTGCCGGAAAGCAACTGACTGCCAGCCAATGGCTTAGCCCTAAGAGGTGCGCGAGCCAAAATGGAACCCGCGCCATCATGGATGCTGGCGGAAAGTACCATGCTTTGCGCATGCAGACTTTCGCAAGACCCAACCATTGCCAGTGCAGACAGCGGGCCCTCGCGCGCAACGGCCTCGAAGCGCAGCGATGTGTTGATTTTGAGCTCGCCCGAGAGGACGAGCCGGTGATCAGCTGTAAACCATGGCGCGAGCACGCCGGCCTCGACGAAGGGCAAGAACGGGGGGGCCACGCGACCCGCAAGGTCATCTAACGGCCGTTGCAGACTTCTCGAAGCAAGAATTGAACGGGCCGTCGAAAGCGCAACCAATCCCTCGTGCTTCAAGGCTGTAAAGCGAGCCGCCAACATATTACCAAGTTGATGCATGCGATTGTGGGACCCTGCGAACTCGACCCATCGTGCGGTCGCGCAAAGATCCATCCAAATTGCCAATAAAAATTATGCGCTGCAGAGCATAGTACGCTGAGAAAAGAGGCGCCAACCATTGTGGCTCACACTGCATACATCGCGCAGAACATAGTCGTCGATGTGGTCCAGCGATCACACTTTGGCAAGCACGTCATCGGCGCCTGCATTTGTCTTGGCGTAGCAGTCGAGGACCCCGTCCGTGTCGCCATCCAGCCGCACGATGCCGCGATGCACCCAAATGGTGCGAGAGCACAACGACTTTAAAAGCTGTGGGGAATGGCTGGCGAACACCAGCACCTTGCCCTGCTCCATGAATTGGAACATTCGCCGCCTCGCCTTCTCGGCAAACTGGATATCGCCCGCCCCCATCACTTCGTCTATCAGGAGGATCTCTGGATTTATGCTCGTCGAGACGGCGAACGCCAAGCGTACGAACATACCCGCCGAGTACGTTCGCACCGGATAGTCGAGAAACTCACCCAGCTCGGTGAATGCTCCGATTTCAGGAAGCTTTTCCTCGATCTCGTCAGGCAGCATTCCAAGCAGCATGCCGCGTATGCGAATATTGTCCCAGCCAGACTGGTTCATTTCGAAGCCGGTAGCAAATTCGAACATTGGGCAGACGTGGCCGCTCACTCGGGCGCGCCCGGAGGTGGGCGGATAGATGCGCGCCATGACCTTGAGTAGCGTACTCTTTCCCGCTCCGTTCAAACCTATTAGCCCGACTCGCTCTCCGCTACGGATGTCGAGGGTGACGCCACGCAGAGCGTCGATCGTATAATAGCGCGAGCGGTCATCGTCGCCACGCAGTCGGTCGACAATCCATTCCTTCAGGCCACCTTCGGAGCGCCGCCCTGAAAAACGAACGGCCACATCATCCAGTCGTATTCCCAACTCGCTCATAGGAGGAACACTACGCGGTGATCGAGCCGGCGAGCCACAATAGTCGCAATGCCGGCTATCAAGGCGAGATAGATGAGCACGGCTATGTAATGGCTCATGGGGGGAAACCCCTCTCCGACGATCGGGTGGCGCACGATATCTATGACGTAGTAGAGGGGGTTCCACGCGTAGATGAAGCTAAGATTCTGTTCCTTCAGCATTGTTGCAGGAAACATGATGGGCGTGATGAAGAACGCCACCTGCATCAGGCCGCTAACAGCGTGTGGCCAATCGCGAAAACGCGTGCAAAGGTAGGCCGATATGGTGATGTGGCCTAGTGCCACTGATGCTAAAAGGACCAGGCCAGGTATCGCCATCAGCCAGCCCGAAATGCTGAACTGACCAATCGTCACTTGCATGATGAGCACTGCTAGCAGTCCGATCGACAATATGCATGTGGAGGACACTAGCGAGCGCAGCAGATAGATCTCTTTGGGGTAGGAGAACTGTTTGATGTAGCCCTCGGCATTCACGAACGCGAAGCTGCCGTCCGTAAGCGATGCCAGGACATACCCCCACACTACATAGCCGGTAATCAGATACGGCAGAAACGATCCAAGCGGCTGGCCGAGGATGGCGCTGTAAACGAGGCCGGCACCACCGACAAAAATCCCGAGGTTAAGCAGTATCCAAAGCGGGCCGATAACCGACCGTCGAAATCTCAGCCTAACGTCCTGCAAGCCAAGGAACGTCCATATTCGCCATAGGCATAGGGACGTGTGAGCGTCCCTGATCAACTGATCGAGGGATGTCATACTTCACGGTCCAGCATCAGCCCCATGCGAACAATCCCAGATTCACGCGCTTCCTCCACGAACCCGCACGCATCGTATATCTTCCGGGCTCGCGCGTTGCCTTCGAGCACATCGAGGTACAAATAGCGCAAGCCGAGCACATCCCTCGCAAAGCAGACAAGCAATGCGCAACTCCGACTTATATAGCCTTTGCCAGTTCGGTCTGGCGCAACAAGGAACCTTCCGATTTCTGCGGTGCCCGTATCTCGATCTACAGAGTATATCGCGCACTGCCCGACAGCCCTGTGCTCCGCCTCCACAATGAAATGATAGTCGTCGTCTTTGCCGAGATATGTCTCGAACCACATTCGGTGCCCGTCGAAGCCGATCCTGTCTGAAGTCTTGAACCAGATCCGCGCATCATCCCGATTGCGCCACTCGAGCGTATGGGCGAGGTCGCGATCCTCGATAAGGCGCAGCGCAACGGCCGTATCACCGAATTTTTCGATCTGTCTCTTCATTGTCACAGCAATGGGCGTCACCGACCACGCCCGTGGTACGGGCTTATCGTGTTCTAGCCCGTCGGATTGTCTCCACGCTAGAGGATAGAGGCTGCCGTCACCAGCTCAGGTGCGAGCGTGGTCGTCATTCATCATTCTATCCAACACGCGCACCCATCCGCCCGCCGCAGGGCAAACGCCGCCGGGGTTCTCAATCGACATTTTGCGCGCCGCTGCTAACGGCAAGTTGCGTCGGCTGTTCCGCGTTGGTTACTGTCGACGTGTCTACCGCCGTTCAGCGGTGCCGTGCCCCCCAACTTAGAGCGAGTTCTTAGCCACGACCTGCCACTGATCTTTCATTCACTTGCGTTTAGAGCCTCGGCCGTCTCCGTTGCTCCGTGTAGCGCGTGGCGGCGGTCGTCCTGCGAAGTCTGCCGGTGTCGCGTAGCCCAGCGAGGAGTGAGGTCGTGCGGTATTGTAAATCGGTAACCCACGCGCGAGGGCGCTTCGGGCGTGGCCGAATCCCAGGAACAAAGTCTCGTTGAGCAGTTCGTCGCGCATGCGGCGTTGAAGCTCTCGACATAGCCGTTCTGCATTGGCTTCCCCGGCGCGATGTAGTGCCATTCCACGCGGTGATCCTTCGGACGAGGATGGCGTTCGAGGTGAACGCCGTGCCGAGATCGGAGACGATGGGCTTGCCACGCCGCGCGATCAGTTCGGTCAACTCCGCGCGACGCGCCGACCGGAGATCGAGGTGTCGGGGATCGCCGCCAAGCGCTCCCGCGTCACGTCGTCGACGACGTTCAGAATCCGGAAGCGCCGCCCCTAAAGACGGAGCAGGCCCGCCGCTCCGACAGGCAGAGAGCGCTATAAAGATGCGCCACAGCCTGGCGGCTGGCGGCAGGCTCCACTTTTTTGCGAGAAGCTCCTTCGGCGCCTACGCTTCCAGCATCCGGTCGGCCAAAGCAGCTTCTCCAGCTTCGCATTCTCGTCCTCCAGCGCTTTCAGTTGCTTGGCGTCGGAGACGTCCATGCCGCGGTACTTGGTGGCCTTCCAGTTATAGAGCGTCGCCTCCGATATACCGTGCCGGCGCGCCAGATCGGCAGGCTTGGCGCCCGCCTCGCGCTCGCGAAGCACCGCGATACCCGGGGCAGATCAGCACCAAAGAACTTGGGCACTGCGGTCTAAATGGACCGTCATCTAGGCGTATATCAAAGCAGATTGTCGCGCCGAGCCTAGCCGCGGGTCAGGCATCAGCCATCACCGGGCTGTCGGCGCGAGGCGACGACAGCTCATCAACGATGCTAGTGAGGTAGTGTCCGTAATCGGACCCTTTGTAGAAATCATTTATCAGCATGCGCAGCTGTGCGTCGGACACAAAACCCTGCCGCAACGCGATTTCCTCCGGACAGGCAATCTTAAGTCCTTGCCGCTTCTCCAGGGTTGCGACGTAGTTGGCGGCGTCTAGCAAGCTGTCGGGAACGCCCGCATCAAACCATGCATATCCGCGTCCTAACCTGACCGTGCGCAACCGGGCGGCTTTGAGGTATGCGCCATTGACTTCAGTGATTTCCAACTCTCCACGGGCTGATGGGCGCAATCGCTTCGCGATCTCGACTGCATTCGCATCGTATACATACAGTCCGACAACCGCCCAGGGAGAAATGGGTGTTTCTGGCTTCTCTACTATAGAGGTTGCGACGCCTTCCTCGTTGAGGGTCACGACCCCGTAGCGTCGGGGATCCTGAACGCGATACCCGAAGATGGTGGCACCCCTATTCTGGCGGATGGCATCGCTCAACAACAGTCCGAAGCCCTGGCCAAAGAAAATGTTGTCGCCCAGCACGAGAGTGCAGGAATCTCCGTCGAGAAACTCCTCGGCGATGATCAACGCCTGAGCTAGTCCCTCCGGCCGTGGCTGCTCAGCGTAGGCGAGCTTTATTCCCCACTGGCTGCCGTCGCCGAGCAGCATCCCCAGCCCCGGCAGATCGCGCGGTGTCGAGATAACAAGCACTTCACGTATGCCACCGAGCAACAGGGTCGATAGAGGATAGTAGATCATCGGCTTGTCATAAACTGGCAGCATCTGCTTGGAAATGCACACCGTCATCGGGTACAGACGCTTCCCGCTGCCGCCAGCTAATATAATACCCTTCACTGATCCAATCCTCCAGCACATCGGGTAGCCGCCGAATACGCGCGCTTGAGTCCAAGGCGCTCGCCATCATAGCGTTCCGTACGGAGCGGACGCCACCAGTGTTCGTTATCAACGTACCACTGCACAGTCTTCTCAATTCCGCAGGTGATCGTTTGAAGTGGACGCCAACCGATGGTCTGCTCGATCTTGTGAGGATCGATTGAGATACGCCTGCCATCAACGCGGCATTACCTAGCATCGTCTGTCTGTGTACACCCTAGCACTGAGACGATCGAAAATGCGTTCGCTGCGAACACGGCGTAAATTTTGGGCGTGCCAGCGCTTCGTCACAGAAAACTATGTGAGCGGAAAGTGAGGTGTGCAAGAAGCGGATCTTGTAGATTCGCGAACAGTCCACATCCGCGATCGGTGCAAGCTATCTTTTGTCCGCTGACGTATCCAAATGGCAGCCGCGTTGTTTATGGTAGAATGGTGTCGGAACGCACATCGCGACCGGCGGCCGGTTGTGGTAGAGCGGTCGGGGAGCAGCGATTGATTATGGACGTTTCCGAGACCGAACTACCGGACGTGAAGATCGTGACCCCCCGTGTGCATCGAGATGACCGCGGGTTCTTCTTTGAATCATACAATCGGCGAGCCCTGCACGAGGTCGCCGGCATCAATGCCGAGTTCGTCCAAGATAACCATTCGTGTTCGGATAGCGTCGGGGTAATTCGCGGGCTGCATTTTCAGACGTCGCCCAATGCTCAAGCCAAGCTGGTTCGAGTGCTGCGAGGAGCGATCTTCGATGTCGCCGTTGATCTACGCAGAGGATCACCGACGTTCGGGCGCTCAGTTTCTATGATCCTCGATAGCCATGGTCACGCACAGGCTTGGATACCGGTTGGATTCGCCCATGGATTCTGCACACTGCACCCACATACCGAAGTGTTCTACAAGGTCACCGCCCCCTATGATCCTGCCTGCGACAAGGGGCTCGCCTGGGACGATCCCGATCTTTCCATCGAATGGCCCACGCTGGCTCAAAACGCAATACTTTCAGAAAAGGACCAGCGTCACCCACGGCTAAGAGACCTGCCGACATACTTCGAGTATTGTCAGGCTAAACCCCTAAGTGGCACCTAGTCGGCACGAAAGCAGGAGGCGAACATCTCGATCGTGTTGATAGGAACTCATGGCCGTTGTCGCTTGCAACATCGGGTCGGTACTCTGGTTACGCTAGCTGAATGAGCAGTATCGTTCTCTTCGGGAGCAATGGGCAACTCGGTTGGGAGCTTCAGCGCTCACTCTCGGTACTTGCGCCGATCATTCCTTGCGTGCGGCGGGATGCAGACTTTGAACGGCCTGCCGAGCTTCGGACACTAATACGGCGACACCGACCCGCTTTTATCGTCAATGCCGCGGCATTCACCAACGTCGACAAGGCTGAAGACGACCGTGCGACGGCGATGCAGGTCAACCATGCGGCGGTCGAGGTGCTGGCAGAAGAAGCCCAACGCGTCGGCGCGTGCCTGGTCCATTATTCGTCTGACTATGTGTTTGATGGCGGGAAGAACTCGGCGTACGTCGAAACGGACGCAACTGGCCCTCTCAATGTCTATGGGCAGAGCAAGGCGGCAAGCGAGCAGGTGGTGCGCAGCATTTGCGAGTGCCATTTAATCATCCGCTGCAGCTGGCTATATTCGGCTCACGGTACAAACTTTCCGCTGAGGTTGCTCCATCAGGCCAAGCAGACGAGTGAGCTGAAGGTTGTGGCTGACAGCGTCGGCGCGCCGACAAGCACTTTCATGATGGCCGATCTGTCGGCGATTATGCTACGCCAAATGCTAGATGAGGGCAGAAGGAAATCGCTGTCGGGCCTCTACCATATCAGCGCCGCGGGTGCTGCGAGCTGGTTCGACTTTGCGAAGTTTCTAATTGCCCAAGCCGAGCACTACGGGGTTCATCTGAAGGCCACTGCGGATTGTGTGTTGCCAACAAGCCGTGAGGCGTACGGAAGCCTAGCCGCTCGGCCTGAGAATTCCCGGCTGGATTGCAGCCTCGCACGCGAAAAGTTTAGTTTGTACTTGCCCGATTGGACCGTGGGTGCGCATCACTTCGTCGAGGCGCTCGTTCGGTCAAAACTGTTGTGACGGCGTTTATCCATGGAAATTGGTAGGGAGAAAAAATGGCCACCCAACTCTTCGTTCCCAGCTTTCGAATCGAGGAATGCCTTGCCGAGATTCGCGAGTGTTTGGAGAAGGGTTGGACTGGACTTGGCTTCAAGACTGTCGCCATTGAGGCGGCCTGGAGCCAGTACGCGCAGGTTCCACATTCGCACTTTCTCAATTCGAATACGTCTGGCCTGCATCTGGCACTAGAGGTCTTGAAGCGCAAGTTTCGTTGGCAGGATGGCGACGAGGTTATCTCCACGCCTCTCACCTTCGTTTCGACGAACCACGCTATCCTGCACGCACGCCTCAAGCCCGTGTTCGCCGACATTGATGAGTATCTCTGCATTGATCCTGTAAGCCTCGAGGCTCGAATTACCCCGAGGACGCGGGCCGTGATGTTCGTCGGGATTGGCGGGAATACGGGACAGTACGAGCGGGTTCTTGAGATATGCCGCGCGCGCGGGATCAAGGTCATCCTGGATGCGGCACACATGGCCGGTACCCGAGTGCGCCGCCGCCATGTGGGGAGTGAGGCCGACGTCGCTGTGTTCAGCTTCCAGGCGGTCAAGAATCTGCCAACAGCGGATTCCGGCATGGTCTGTTTCAGCGACCAGGAAGATGATGAGGTCGCGCGCAGGTTAACTTGGCTCGGCATCAACAAAGATACATTTGCTCGAACGGCCGATCGGGGAGCGTACAAGTGGATGTATGACGTCGATGAGGTTGGATACAAGTATCATGGTAACTCGATCATGGCGGCAATCGCACTCGTCCAACTCAAGTATCTCGATGAAGACAACGCTTATCGACGGCAGATCGCATCTTGGTATCGCGAGCACTTCGAGGGCGCAAACAAGGTGAAGGTCGTGCCGACTGTGGAGGGTTGCGAGTCTGCCCAGCACCTCATCCAGTTGCGGGTGGCCAATCGCGATGAACTTATGGCGGCCCTGAACGAGAACGAGGTGTTCCCCGGTGTCCACTACCGGACCAATACGGAATACAAAATGTACGCGGATGCCAAAGGCACGTGCCCGAGCGCCGATACAGCTAGCGGAGAGATCATATCGTTACCTCTGCATATGCGGCTCGAACGGGTGGATGTGGACAGGGTGGCGGAACTCGTGCTGCGTCACGCCGCGTGAATGCGGCGCTGTCGTGAACGCGTCATTCGATGTCAGAAGCCGTCCTCGATGATCTCGCGGAACATTGAGAAGCCGCTCCAGCATATTTGGGTACTTTGCGTAGGATGTGCCGCACCTCGTCCCACTGAAACACACCGACCACATCGCGATTATTTGCCTTCATTCGTGTCCTGGAATGCTTCCGCGATGGATTGCCTCGATGCGTGTCTTCTAGCCAGGCTCTCGCTTGATCACTAGCGGCTCGGCGCCACTCATGCCGTCAGCGACCCGACGGGCTCAGCGTAGTTCTGAAGGTCGGGGCGTTCTCTGTGCAATGTTGTGATGGGTCGGTGACGCAGCGCAGGAAGATTCCACGCCAGCAACGCCGAAACGTCCCTCAGCGCCAGCATCCGGCGCCTCTGGATTTCTCGACGCGCCGCTAGCGCACGACGGCATTGGAACAAGCCCGCGACGATGCCTCGTAGCGCCGGGCCGCCATATCCCGATCCGCGGTGCCGCCACAAGATCCCGGCCGAAACCGTGAGATTGACCAGCAGCGACAGCGGCAGCAGCCAGCCTGGCATATTCCGAATGATGAGCCAGATACGATTGCGAAACGAGTGATACAGCGTAAACGCGCTGTGCTTGCCGGATATCGCAGACCCGACGTGCTGCACCACGGCTGCACGAACCTGGACGCATCGCGCGCCTTTCAGCTGCATGCGAAATGCGAGGTCGACGTCTTCGCAGTAGCAGAAGAACTCCTCGGCAAAGCCGCCCGCTTCGATGAAAACATCGCGCCGGTAGAGCGCCGCCGCCGCACACGGACCGAACACTTCGACGTCGGCGTCGGGCAGCGCGGCAACCGTGCTCCCCGATCCGCCACGCCACGCTATGCCGGATATGGACAGCACGTCGCCAAATCCATCGACAAGCTGCGGATCTCCAGCGTCGACGAGAGTGGCGCCGAAGAATGATGCGTAGCTGTGCTTCAACGTTGCGACTCTCAGCGCAGAAAGACACCCCGGCTCGGCAACCGTGTCCGGATTTATCGTGAGCAGCCACGTACCACGAGCAAGAGCACAAGCTGCGTTGTTGGCGGCGGCAAAGCCTATGTTGGCCGCGTTCGTCACAACCCTGAACCGGTCGTCCGGCAACTTGAGGGTCTGTATCGAGGCGTCCGTTGAACCGTTATCAAAAATGATGGCTTCGAAATCGCCCATCGTCTGGGCGGCAAGGGCGTCCACGCACGATTGCAGCAGATGACCGGCGTTGAAATTCACGACAACGATGCTTGCCCATGGCGTTTTTCCACAGCAAGTCATGCATCACCGGATGATTGGGCATGCACCGGCTCTAATGTCCGGCGGTAGAATGCGCCGGTTGACGACGTCGGGAACACTCCCTGCAGTTGGGCGAAGATCTTGACCACAATGCCTCTTGGTGGAAGCCGATCGACTGGCATGAATTTGGTTCTCTGCATCGCCATCTCGCTGGGCTTGGCCTTCGGCTACACGCTCGGTTTGACGTACCCGCTGTCGTTCCACCCCGACTTCACTCCAGTCCACCAGAGCGTGCGTTTTGACGGTCGCGACGTTCCCGCGCTGATGGACAAGGGCTGGGGCAAGCAGACGGCTAACGGCATACCGATGATCTCGAAGCGGGCGTCTGTGCTCCTGGGCGCAGAGGCGGCAAAAGGCGACGTCGAGTTGATTGTCGAGGGCAATGTGCCCGCACAGACCTCGGGTCGCATGCTCGTCGTGAACGTCAACGATCAAATCGTAGGCCGCTGGATGCTGATCTCGAGCGGCGACACCGTCAAGCGCGCCTTCAGGATACCCAGGGATATCTTCAACCGGACACCTGAGCTGCGTGTCGACTTCGAATCAGCCGGCGGAAAACGGGTGAACTGGAATCTCGTCGCGATCGAGGTGCAGGACATGCATCGTCGCCCCGACGCAGTGGGCCATGTAGACGTCTGCAGCGCCGACAAGATCACCGGATGGGCAACGATTGGCCCGATACCCTCGGTTGTTGTCGTTCGCGTCGACGGGGTCGAGACCGCTGGATCTCTTGTCAATGTCGACCGCAGCGATCTGGTCGACCACGGGTACCCGCGCGATGCCGGCTACGAACTCGTCCTCGACAAAAAGCCGGCCCCGGGAAGCACCATCGATGTCAGTTTTCCAGATGGGCGCCCGCTCATTGGCTCGCCCTGCCGCATCATCTAGTTGCGCGGGGATGTGTCTTCCCGGTCTTCGGAAGGTCCCGGTTCGTTATCTGCAATCACCCGCTTGAGGTAGGCGCCGTAGTCACTCTTGGCGTATTTAGTGTCGACGAGGTCGGCCAGTTGCCCGGGCGAAATGAACCCTTGGCGGAACGATACCTCCTCCGGGCAGCAACTCTTCAAACCCTGTCGTTTTTCCAGCGCAGCCACGTAGCTCGAGGCGTCGAGAAGGCTCTCAGGCACGCCTGTGTCGAACCACGCGAATCCGCGACCGAGCGGGACCACGTCCAGCATCGTATCCCCGCCAGCAGCAGCGTCGATAGAGGATAGTAGATCATCGGCTTGTCGTAGACGGGCAGGATCTGCTTCGAAAGGCAAAGCGTCATCGGATAGAGCCTTGAGCCGTTGCCTCCGGCAATGATGATGCCTTTCATCCATGATCCTAATCCAGTACGGGCTGCGGGAGAGCGCTCGCCGAGCTTTCGGGCGATGTCTGCACCGCGGCTTTCCGCAAGCCTAGCCTTGTGCCGTCGTAGCGTTTGTCCCGAAGTGGCTCCCACCACTGCCCGTTGGCCAGAAACCAGCGAACGGTTTTCTCGAGGCCGCTCTCGAACGTCTCCTCGGCCCGCCAGCCGAGCTCGCTCTCGATCTTGCCGGGATCGATTGCGTAGCGAAAATCGTGACCCGGCCGATCAATCACATGCCGGATCGCCGCACGATGCATGACGCCGTCGCCGCGCGGTGAAAACCCGTCGAGAAGTTGGCATATGGCCTCGACGACCGAGATATTGGAACGCTCGCTGCGAGCCCCAACGTTATAGCTCTCGCCGGGACGCCCCCGCTCGAGAATGGCTAGCAGTGCCCGTGCATGATCGTCGACATAGAGCCAGTCGCGGATATTGCTGCCAACTCCATAAACCGGCAGCTCGCGACCGAGAATGGCGTTGGTGATAATGAGCGGCACCAGCTTTTCAGGGAAATGATAGGGTCCATAATTATTCGAGCAGTTCGAGACGATCACCGGCAAGCCGTATGTGCGATGCCACGCCGACGCCAGGTGATCCGCGGCCGCCTTGCTCGCCGAGTAGGGCGAGCTCGGGTCGTACGGGGTGCTCTCCGTAAAAGCGCCATCAGCGCCGAGGGAACCATAAACTTCATCCGTCGACACATGCACGATGCGGAAGTGGTCCTTCTCGGACGATTTCAGAGTCTCCCAGTATTTGCGGGCTTCCTCCAGGACAGTGTAAGTCCCGACAATATTGGTGCTGATGAAGTTGGCCGGTCCGGTGATCGAGCGATCGACGTGCGACTCTGCCGCAAGGTGCAGGATGGCATCGGGCCGCTGGCTCGTAAGAATGGCCGAGAACCGTACGGAATCGCAGATGTCGACTTGATGGAATTGATAGCGCGGGTCGGTGGCGATTGCGCTCAACGACGCAAGGTTCGCAGCGTAGGTCAGTTTGTCGACATTGATGACGCTGGCGGTCGTTTTGTCGATGAGGTGGCGGCACACCGCTGACCCGATAAAACCAGCCCCGCCCGTTACGAGTACTTTCATCCGGCTATGGCATCCCCCGACAGGCGTTAGCGCATTTTAATCTCGCTCGCTTTGGCACCGGTCCTTATAGAAGATCCGACACGGTGAATAGAGCGCAAAGTTTGCACAACGCGTGTGACTGCGATCGCGCGTCCAAAGCAGCGAAACTCATCCTCGTCGGCGAGTTGAAGCGTTAAATTAGACCTTCCTGAATAACACCGCCCCGAGCAGCGCGATATTACCCGCCAAATGCTGGCGGCGAATTCCTGAGGCCATGAAGGCCGCCACGCGCTTGCCCAATTTCGGCGCCCGCATATCGCCGAACGCGGACAACAGCTCCGCTGCTTCCCGCGTCAGCAGGTGACTGCAGCATTCTAGGGCTTGAAGGTTCATGTCGTTCCAGCGGGCGAACCTGCCATCCACAACCATTCGAACGCGATGCAATTGGGCATGAACGCCTCTATTGCAGCCGATGCTGTTCTCGCCGTGCTGGCGGTAGTCGAGCTGCGGCTCGCGATCGTAGCTGAACCGGCCGCCGCAACCTGTCGCCAGGAGATATGCCCACCAGTCGTGGGAGACGGCGTCGACGACCCCGGCCTCCTCGAGAAGCCGTTTCATGGGTCTGTTGAACAGCATCGTATTGGCGCCGGCAATGCTCTGAACCAGGGCATTGGCGAAAGCGGGGGGAGAACGGAACAGCGGCGAGTGTCCTGAAGCTTTCCCATTTTTGGAGACGATCCGCGTCCGGCCGCCGTACACCGCTGGCACGCAATCAGGTTGCGATCCAATCCAGGAAACGGCGCGGGCGAGCTTGTTGGCGCCCCAGATGTCGTCCTGATCGCAGAACGCAAATAGATCCCCGTCCAGCGTCGGATCGATCGCCAGAGTGAGAAAATTCACAGTCGGGCCGCGCTGCGGGCCGGTGCGGATCTCGACCTCCTGCGCCACTCGGGCGGCAAACCGATTGACGATAGTGAGAGTATCGTCGCTCGATCCATCGTCGGAAACGATGAGGCGCCAGTTCTTGTGCGTTTGATGCTCGAGGGAGGCAAGTTGTGCCGCCAGGAAGCGCGCGCCGTTGAACGTGCACAGCAGGATCGTGACCAGAGGCTCCCCCTCTGGCGTCGGCAGCGGTGCGCCTCCCGCGACCAACGTCGGGCCGCATTTTACCTCGCTGCCACCCTGCAGACGGCTCACGTGTTCCTCTGAGGTGCCGCGGGATTCCAACATGCCTATAGCTCTTGCTCCCGCTGAGTGAGGGCAACCATTGCGAATACAAATCCGAACAGGCACATGAGCCAGATCTGCCAGATGTTGTAGCTGGACGTGATGGCCGTGGCTGCAGCAGCAAATAGCGCGAATACGGCAGGCTGCTGTGTTGACGGAATTCTTCCGATTTCGCGCAGTAGAACCAGTCCAAGCACGGCAAACAACGCCGCGCCGACGGCGCCCAACTCGTACCAGACCTGCAGATAGACGTTATGCGGGTGCGCAATGTTGAACCCAACGTCATCAATCCAGGCGTCCGGGGCTCCGCCCATTGCCGGCGTGAGGTAATATGTCATTCCGGCGCCCGTGCCGAACCAGGGCGAGGCCGAAACCAGATCTGCTATGCGGCCCCAGATGACGATCCGCAGCTGCGCCGAGAGCTGCAGCCATTCCGAGTTCTGCATGTCCAGAGCGCGCAACAGATGTGCGATCGGCACGATCAGGAGTGTCGCCGCCAGCCAAGCCGCTGCAAGACAAGCCCGCAGCCCCGTGCGCCAAACAGCGGCGAAAAGGTAGGCAAGGAAGCCTGCGTTCAAGGCCAGGATATTCGTCTGTCCCGTGCTGAACAGAACCGCAAACGTGCTCAGCCCGACGAGAGCACAGCCCATCGCGACCTGCTGAGTGCGCGTCCGCAGCGTCGTCAGTGCAAGCAGGCCCGGCCAGAGCAGCAGCGGTATTGGGAATGCATTGCGCTTGAGATCATCGGTATGGACCGCGATCAGATGCCCATCCCGCCAGGTGAAATAGCGCGCCGGCTCAAGCATCCCCGGTTCGAGCTGCAGCAGATTGTAGACCCAGATCTTGATCGCCTGGTCCGAGGCGGCTTCGGCAGCCGAGTAGCCCACGCCGACCAGAAGCCCGACCCACAAGCCTTCCCGCATATGCAGCTTGTTTTGATATTGCTCGGTGCGGCAGAGTTGAGCCAGCGTCAAGCTGCCGACCGCGATCAGCATCCCCAGCCCGGAGATCAAAAGTGCCTGTTGCGGGAACGGAGCCCACAGACTGCTGATGGCGGCGTAGCCCAGTAACGCGATCAGCCCCACCGCTGCGTTCGACAAGGGGGGGCGCGTTCGCCAAGCCTCACCGCTGTAGACCGCCGCTACGATGGCAGCGACCAGCAAGACGGGTAGAAAAATCTGTATGGTCTTGGCGCTGACCAGACATGCCGGCACCGCGACGACAATGATGGTTCCCAGGATTATGCCGCGAGCGCGCGACGTAAGTGATGTGGTAGCGGAGAGGCTTGAAAACACATGTCCCTCTCGTGCTCTCCCGTCCAGCGGATGGACTTGGATTGGCGCAATTCAACATTAAAAAAACGAAAGCCAGAGACCACAAAACCGCCTCCTTGCTAGGACTCTCGCATGAAGATTCTGCCGACCGCTCTTGCCCAGGTCAAGCTCGTTATCCCCAACCTATTTCGCGATGAGCGAGGGTGTTTCTGCGAGGCGTACAGCGAACATGCGTTCGCGGAGTTCATCCAGCGCGACGTGCGCTTCGTGCAGGACAACCACACGCGCTCGGAGATGGCTGGTGTCGTGCGAGGTCTTCATTTTCAGATCGAGCCGCGAGCACAAGTTAAGCTCGCACGCGTTGTCGCGGGGGCGATCCTCGATATAGCTGTCGATATCCGCATAGGCTCGCCCACGTTCGGGCGGCACATGAGCGCGCGCCTCACCGCCGACAACCGCGTCCAGGCTTGGATTCCGCCCGGTCGCGAGAAGCCCAGGGCAGCTCGCAATTCGCTTCGCGAAACCGCCCGATCGGCGGGCGTATCCCTTACCTCCCTCGCGCGTCCCGGATAGGCGTTGCAAAGTGCGTGGCTCGACTGCTTGCCCCGCACGGCGAAGCCGACAATCCGGCGCTATAATCCGGTCGCAACATACGCGATGGCGAATGCGAAAACGAATGCCAGGGTTGGATTGAGCCCGGCCGGATTCGCCGTCAGCAATGTATTCACGACGAGCAGGGCCCCGGTGCAGAAAAGCACGCCGATCATCGCGCTGCGCGTCTGCTCGCACCTCGACCACCGCACCATGCGCGGCACATGAAGCAGGCCGACGAGACCGATCACCCCCGTCGCAGCAAGCAGCCCCCGAAGCAGCAGCGGCGGCAAAGAGTTGAGGAAGGCGATCGGCTCGCCGACGATATGCTCATTTGCGATCCACGCGAGTTGAGCCAGCGATCCTCCCGGCTGCGCCAGTGCAGCCGGAAAGATCACGTTTGCGCCGTGATGAACGTAGGCGCCCGGCGTGTAGTAGCCAAAGCTCGTCACCGTAGCTTCCGGGAGGATGCCGCTCGCGATGTTGCCGAGGATAGGGATCGGCAGGGTGATGCCGGCCCACCACGCAGAACCTTCGACCTCGTTGAAAGCGACGCGCTCGGCCAGATGCCAGCTCATATGGCGTCCGATGGCCGATAGGTCGTACTGAGCCGCACTCGATGCCGAGAGCATGCCGGCAAGAGCGGCTCCCGCAGCAACCAGCAGCGCGACGCCGACCAGCGCCTCTCTCCTCGATCTGTCGCCCAGTGCCACCAACAGCGCCGCTGCGACCGGCGCAACCACGAGAAAAGTGGGCTCGAAAAGCGATGTTATGGCGATGCAGATACCGGCGCCGATAGCCCGCAGCATTCCGGGGCGGAGCAGCGCGGTCGCAATGAGATAAAAGGAGAGCAGCGCGCCCGCCTGATACCAGGTCACGGGTACGAGCGTTGCCGCAGAATCTCCGTAGCGCCCGCAAGCGGCGGCCAGCAGCGCGGTCAGGGCGGCCACCTCTACGGAGCGCGACAATTGCCAGGCCAGCGCGTAAGCGAGCACGAGCGCCGCGACGGCCAGAAGGAACTGCACAGCAATCAGCACCCGCCCCGCAGTTCCGAAACGGCAACCCTGGCCGTTCGGCACGCAGTTCAATCCATCTGCAAAATCGGGACTGAGGCGGGCGGCGGCTGCCAAAACCATCGGGTATCCGGGAGCGCGAAGCTGCAGGACATCGGCCGGCTTCGAGCCCGCATGCATCGCGTGGGCAGTCAGAAGACTGGCGCGGTCGCCTTCGGCCGCGTCCGGTTCGCCACTGAAATATGCGGCGCCCATCATCGTGACGGCGAGCGCAACCAGGAGACCGAGCAGCAGGATGCGTGGCGAGGCTTTCCAATGCAGACGCGGAACAGTTCGGCGGCGCTCCACGTAGGCTGCCGACGACATCAATGGTACCTCCGGCTCGCAACTGAAAACAGAGGTTCGATCAGCGGGTCCGGGAACGTGCGGATCCCAAAATACATGAGGCGATTGAGTAGCCCGGGGACGACCGTAGCCTGTCCGGTGACGAGTCCGCGATAGGCGGCCTTGGCGACGGTTTCCGGAGTGGTTTTCCAAAAGTGGTGCCACTGGGGCCCGTCGGTGGTGACAAAATCTGTGGCGACGAAACCGGGAAGTGCGACGCAGCTGCTGACGCCGCGTGCCCGGCATTCCTCGTGCATGGCGACCGAAAAGGCGCGAAGGAAGGCTTTCGAAGCTCCATATGTTGCGAGAGTTGGTGCGGGCATCAGCGCCGCGAGCGACGAAAGCCAAAGCACCCCGCCCCCGGTCGCTGCCATATCCGGCAGGAACATCTTCGTCAGCCGCACAGGCGCCAGAACATTGGTCGAAATCACCCGTTCCATCTCAACGACGCCGGTGAGTTCAATCTCTCCCGACGACCAGCACGCAGCGTTGTTGACGAGATATTTGACCGAGACTCCGTCCCGCTCCATCGCCTCCCGGAGATTTTCCGTTGCGCCGTCCGCGCTCACATCGACCGCGTATGTGCGCACCGGAACCTGGAAGTCGCGCTGCAATTCCTGGGCAGTGCGCTGAAGCGCATCGCCGTGGCGGGCAACGAGACACACGGCATGGCCCCGCCCCGCAAACTCTGACGCTAGAGCTCGTCCGATACCCCGCGAAGCCCCGGTGACGATCACCGCTCCACGGAGGTCCTGGTCTGAGCGGCTTTCGGAGCCTGATGCCATTTTTACCTGCGTTGAGCGGGCAGCCCGCATGTGATGCTGGCACGAATTCCCGCCGTGGCCCTCTGGCTACGAGCCTTTTTCCCCGGCTTTCACCGTCAACTCGTCAAGGCACCGCGGGCTCCGACAGGCGATGCAACTGCTCCGGCAGTTGGCGCGTGAGTGCATCGAGCCTGGAATTGACTCGCACAAGCATGATGTTTCCGCCCGACGTGATGCGGCGATAGCCGCGTTCATCGAGGAACGCGAAGCAGTCTTGCTCCCATTCGCCGCGATTGTCCTCGATGATGAGAAGCTCGGGCCACAACGCGGGCGCTGCTGCCTCGAAGAAGGGAATGATGGCTCGGTCCTCCGCGCCTTCAATGTCGGCCTTCAAGGCATCGATGCGCTCAAAGCCCGCCTCCCGCACGACGTCGATCAGGGTGCGCGTCCGCATGCGCACGATGCTGCGCTGGCCGCGGCCGCGGCGCTCCGTGTGGAGCGAGGTGTATCCAAGGTTGCTGCTGTCCACGGCGAATTCAGCATCACCATCCAGATCGGAAATCGCCGTTTCGGCAATGAGGACGTGAAGATTGTTCAGCGCGATGTTGTCCCGCAGACGCACCAGCATCGCCGGCTGGGGCTCAATGGCAAGAATCCGCGCGTCCGGACCAGCCAGACGTCCCACAAAAATGGAATAGATGCCCGCGTTTGCACCGAGATCGACGAATTGAAAGCCCTGACCCACGACAGACTGCAGCACGGCGAGCTCTTGCCGATCGAAGAACTGCGGGGTGATCATGAGCCGCCGTTCGCACGCGTTGTCCTTGAGCCACAGTCGCATGCGCAGCCCAAACACCTGAACGTCGACCGGTCCGGTAGCCCTGGTCTTTACTACGTGCCGCAGCAGGCTGGCGATCCGTCGGCCCGCCCAATTTGGCGACAGTGCACCTCCGAGGCGACGGGCAGCCGTTTGCAGGAGCGTCGGCGGGCGTCCTCCGAATGGGACGCGGTCAACGGATTGCCGTGGGTATGTGTCGCCGACGATGCCCGTTCCCCTCCACGGCCCGATCGTCGTAATGACGCTTGAGGCTTATAGCAGGATACTGCCGTGCGTCTGGCCCCGTAAACAGACGCCGACGGGCGGCGGCACACAGTTTTTCTCATTTGCGTGACGGGGAGATCTCGGCGCGGCTTGCCCAGCTCCCGTCCGAAACCATGAGAGTGGTTTTAACACGTCAAATCCTGCATGACGGTTGCAAGGCACGGAAAGCGTGAGAGTATCCTGCCATTGGGTTGCTCTCGGCACGACTCGCCAATTTTTCAAGCATAAGCATAAGAGATACGAATGATTATTCCTGTGATTTTGTCCGGCGGCTCCGGTACCAGGCTCTGGCCGTTGTCGCGATCCATGTACCCCAAGCAATTTATCCGCTTCTTCAAGAGCGGCTCGCTTCTGGGCTCCACATTGCGCCGTGTCGCCGGTGGCGATTTCACGCCCCCGATCATCATCTGCAACAACGACCACCGATTCCTCGTCCGCGAGGAGCTGTCGGCCGCGGCCATGAAGGCAGAGGCGATCATTCTGGAGCCCGTGGCGCGCAATACGGCGCCGGCAGTGGCGATTGCGGCTTTGGCCGCCCTGCAGAAATCGCCCGATGCTGTCATCGCCGTCATGCCCTCGGACCATGCCGTGAGGGATGTTGCGTCATTTGTATCGACGCTCAGGCGCGCCGCCGACATCGCAGCAACAGGTCGGCTGGTGTTGTTCGGCATCGTTCCGACGTGTCCGCACACCGGCTACGGCTACATCCGCCGCGGGGCGCCGCTCAGCGACGCCGCCACCGCGTTCACCGTCGATGCGTTTTTCGAGAAGCCGACCCGCTCCGTCGCCGAAGGCTACCTTGAGGACGGCACCTATTACTGGAACAGCGGAATCTTCGTGCTGCACGCACGCACGTTCATCGACGAACTGAGGAAGCTGGCTCCCGGAATCCTCGATGCGGCGCGGGCCGCTTTCGATGGCGCGGCTCCGGATCTGGAGTTCCTTCGCTTGAATCACGCCGAATTCGCGCGCTGTCCCGGCATTTCCATCGACTATGCCGTCATGGAGAAGACGAGCCGGGCCGTCGTGCTCCCTATCGACATCGGCTGGAGCGATGTCGGCTCGTGGGCGTCGCTGTGGGAGCACGCGCCCCGCGACGAGCGGAACAATGCCGTGGAGGGTGACGCCATACTCGTCGACGCGGAAGATTGCCTCATCCACTCCGAACGCTCGCTGGTGGCAGCCATGGGTGTGAAGGGCCTCGTCATCGTCGATACGCCGGACGCCCTTCTCGTCGCCGATCAGTCGCGCGCACAGGACGTCTCGCAAATTGTGTCGCGCCTGAAGGAAATGGGGCGCAAGGAACACGAGCAGCACATCCGCAGCTATCGTCCTTGGGGGTTCTTCGAAACGCTCAGCATCGGCGGGCGTTTCCAGGTCAAGCTTCTGCACGTCAAGCCGGGTGGACAGCTGTCAATGCAAATGCACCACCATCGCTCCGAGCATTGGGTCGTCGTGCGCGGCACAGCGAAAGTGACGCGAGGAGACGCGACGCAACTCGTTCAGGAGAACGAAAGCGTATACATCACTGCGACGCAATGGCATCGCCTCGAGAACCCCGGCAAGGTGCCGCTCGACATCATCGAGGTGCAGATTGGCACCTATCTCGGCGAGGACGATATAATCCGCGGCGATGACATCTATCACCGCGCCGCGCATGAGACGCGATGATTGCCCCGGTCCGGCTGCCCGTGAAATGGTACCGGTTGAGAATTGCAGAGGAACTCGCTCCATGACCAACCCGCTGCCGCGCGCCTGCAAGAGCATCAACGATCTCAACGTCGGCGACACCTTCCGGCTCGACTATTCGATCAGCGACAGCGACGTACAAAAGTTCGGCGAGATCTCGGGCGACTTCAATCCAGCGCACTTCGACGAGGAGTACGCAAAGGGCACCGTCTTCAAGAACCGTATCGCGCACGGCATGATCTCCCTCGCCAAGTTTTCCGGTGTTTTCGGCATGGACGTGCCCGGCCTCGGCGCGATCTGGGGCGGCCAGAACGTGAAGTTTCTCGCTCCCGTGCAGATCAACGAGACTTACACCGCCGTCGCCACCGTCAAGGAGAAGGGCGAGCGCAACGTCATTTTCTCTTGCTGGGTCGAGGACAAGGACGGCAAGCACATGCTCGAGGGCGAGGGCGTGCTTTATCCCATCCCGCAGAAGGTGAAGGACAAGCTCGAGGCCGACGGCGCTTTGAAAACGCTGCTCGCCAAATAGGCGGGCACCTCCCCAGCCAACTCCGTCAATGATGGAAGCCCGTTGCCTCGTCCGGCGTCAACGGTTGCACGACCGGATGTTGCTTGAAATGTGCGAGCGCCGCCTTCATGTCCTGGACGAGCAGCGTGCACAGATCGAAGCTGACGCCATTGCGCACCAGCACCCGCTGCACCACCTGATCGCTGCAATTGGCGGGCAGCGTATACGCCGGCACCTGCCAGCCTCGCACGCGTAGACGGTCTGCAAAATCGAACAGCGTGAAGCCGGCTCGGCGCCGTCCTTCATCTTCCACGATACGGCGGGAATGCCGCTGCTCATGTCACTGCCGAATACGATCTCGAACGGCCCCAGCTTGGCAATCTCATCGGCCAGGTAGCGGCCGCTGCGAGCAGGCGGAATGCACCTTGCGGTACCCTTCGCGGCCCAGCCGCAGGAAATTGTAGTACTGGCAGGCAACCTGACCACCGGGCCGCGAGAAGTTCAGCGCGATATCGCGCATTTCGCCGCCGAGGTAGTTCACCCAGAAAATCATGCTCTCGGGCAGATCCTGCTGCTCGCGCCACAGCACCCAGCCCACTCCCAGCGGCGCCAGTCCGAACTTGTGGCCCGAGGCATTGATCGACTTGACCCGCTGGAGCCGGAAGTCCCATTCGAGTTCGGGCGCGCAGAACGGAGCGAGAAAACCGCCGCTCGCGCCATCTACATGGATCGGAATGTCCAATCCGGTATCGGCCTGGAGCTTGTCGAGTGCCTCGCTGACGGCTTTCACCGGCTCGAAGGCGCCCGTGAATGTCACCCCAAGCGTCGGAACGACGCCGATCGTGTTCTCGTCGCAGCGCCGCAACACCTCCTCGGGAGTCATCATCAGGCACCCCGGTTCCATCGGAATCTCACGTAGTTCGATGTCCCAGTAGCGAGCGAACTTGTGCCAGCAGATCTGTACGGGACCCGTAACGAGGTTCGGCTTTCCTGTTGGCCTGCCCGCCGCCACCTGCCGCGCCTCCCACCGTCGCTTCATGGCGAGGCCGCCGAGCATGGCCGCCTCGCTCGATCCCACCGTAGAGCATCCGACCGCACCGTCGACGCTTGGCGCGTGCCAGAGGTCCGCGATCATGCGGACGCACCGCGCCTCGATTTCCGCAGTCTGCGGGTACTCGTCCTTGTCGATCTGGTTCTTGTCGATGCACGCATCCATCAGCCGATGGATCTCGGGCTCCTCCGACGTCTGGCAGAACGTCGCCAGGTTTTGTCTCGAATTGCCGTCGAGCATCAGTTCGTCGCGCACGGCCGCAAAGACGCGGCGCGGATCGTGCTCGCTGATGGGGAAGTGCGATTTCGGCAGGCCGCTGGCAAAGTCGTCCGAGCCGTATGTCTCATCGTCGATTGCCTTGAGGTCTTCGATGATGATGTCGTCTTTGCCCATGCGCGCCTTCCGGTCTCCGGTTATTGGCAGCGATAAGGCAGCACGGCCCCTCGCAATTCGGTTCACCTCCGCCAACCGCTCGGGTGTATGGTTCTTCGAAGCCTGCGCCGCGTCTCATATCGGTACGCGAACTGGCTGCCGCGCTCAGAAGCCGAAATCGCTCAGCGACGGATGGTCATCCGGACGCCGTCCGAGTGGCCAATGAAATTTCCGCTCTTCCGCCTTGATCGGATGCTCGTTGATGCTCGCACGCCGGTGGCGCATCAGTCCGTCCGGATCGAACTCCCAGTTCTCGTTGCCGTAAGCACGAAACCATTGCCCGCTGTCGTCGTGATATTCGTAGGCGAAGCGCACCGCGATGCGATTGCCGGTAAAGGCCCAGAGCTCCTTGATGAGCCTGTAGTCCAGTTCCCGGTTCCATTTGCGCGTCAGAAACGCCTCGATGGCCTCGCGCCCCGTGAAGAACTCGGCGCGGTTGCGCCACTGGCTGTCCGGCGTATAGGCGAGCGCCACTTTCTTCGGATCGCGAGTGTTCCAGCCATCTTCGGCAAGGCGCACCTTCTCAATGGCGCTGTCTTCCGTGAACGGGGGGAGTGGCGGACGGGACATGAGGTTCCTCTCCTGAATTGGCCTAGCCGCAAGTTAGCCCGGCGGAGCGGCCAATGGGTAAAACGCAGGCGCCAAGCTGGCTTCGACGTCGAATTTCCGTCCCGCGTCGCCCGTCCGCCCGAATTTTGCACGGACGAATCAGCTATCGCATGGTCATGCTTGAGTACCTCTATTCCCTGGACCTGTCCGGCATCGAGGATTTCCTGGCCGCGAACGCGCTGGTCCTCACGTGCGCGGCCATCGGCATCTCCGGCCTCCTGACGGCGCTCGCCGCACTCATTTCATCCGCCCGGTCACGCAATCGCGCCGCCGGGGATGAATTCGCCGAGCTTAAGGGGCGCCTTTCAGCGATAGCCGAGCTTTCCGTGCAGCAGAGCGCCGAGCAGGCGCGCGGAATGAACGAGCGCATCGATAGTCTTGCGCGCAACCTGTCGCAGGCGCTCGACGCGACTGCAGCGCGCCTTGGTGAAAACCTTAACGTCACCGCCGTCCGCCTTGGCGACAACCTCAACGCGACGGCTTCACGCCTTGGCGAGAGTATCAACTCGACCGCCGCGCGGCTCGGCGACAACCTGAGCGAGTCTGAGCGCCGCACCTGGGAGAGCCTGTCGACACTGAACGAGCGGCTCGCGCTCATCGATGAGGCCAACCGCAGCTTGACGGAGCTTTCGACGGAAGTCGGCTCCCTGCACGGCGTGCTCGCCAACAAGCAGGCACGCGGCGCCTTCGGCCAGATGCGCATGGAGACGATCGTCCGCGACGGCCTTCCCTCCAGTGCCTATGACTTCCAGCCCACGCTTTCGAACGGTAAGCGCCCGGACTGCGTCATCCGCGTGCCGAACGCCGAGCCCCTGGTCGTCGATTCCAAATTCCCGCTCGAAGGCTTCGAGGCCCTGCGCCTGGCGCAATCAGCCGAGGATACCAAGCTCGCCTGCGCCGCCGTCCGCGAGGCCGTTGGCCGCCATGTGTCAGCGATTGAGGAGAAATACCTCATCCCGGGCGAGACCCAGGACACGGCGCTGCTGTTTGTGCCGTCGGAATCGATCTACGCCGACCTCTATGAGAAATTCCCCGACCTCGTCCAGTCGGCGCACCGCGCGCGGGTCATGATCGTGTCGCCGAACACGTTGATGCTCGCCGTTCACACGGTTCAGGCCCTGCTCAAAGACGCCAAGATGCGCGACCACGCCGACATCATCCAGCGCGAGGTCGGCCTGCTCATTGCCGACGTCGCCCAGCTCGTCGAGCGCGTGTCCGACCTCGAGCGTTATCATGCGCTCTCCGGCAAAGCGCTGGAGAAGGTGACGGCTTCGACCTCGAGAATTCTCGCCCGCCGAGATCGGCTCAACATACTGGATCTCGACGCCATGGCGGAGCCATCGAACGCCATGGCGGAGCCATCGAACGTCACGGCTCTCGCAGAGACCGACAGCGCCAGCAAGCGCAGCCGCTCGCGCTAGCTCTTTGCTCGCTCACGACCCATCAACGCACCTACGGTACAGACGATCAGCGCGGCGAGCGCGAAGCCGGCCAACACGTCCGTCGGGTAGTGCACTCCGAGATAGATCCGCGACAGCCCGATGGCCCCCACGAGCGCGAACGTCGCTGCCAGGATCACGTTACGCTGCCATTTACGCGGCATTTCCGCTGCGATCAGCGAGCCGACGACCCCGTAGGCGCACGCCGAAAACAGCGCATGTCCGCTGGCGAAGCTATGGCTGTCGGGAACGTCACCGAAGAACGCCTCGGGCCGCTCCCGCGCCACGGCGATCTTGATCGAGTAGTTGAGCACGGCAGCGGCAGCCATGACGACGGCGATGTATGCCGCATCGCGCCGACGTCCGAGTGCCACAAGAGCCAGCGCCTCGACGCCCGCCAGCAGGAAAACGACCACCGTCGAGCCGAGCACCGTCACGAATGAAAAGAAGGCCGTCAGCGCTGGGCTGGCCCTGCCGTTGACGAACGATCGCACCGCCGCGTCGATCCCGTCGCTGGCACCTATCACGACGGCAACCGCCACGCTTACGAATAGCAGGGTCGAAATCGCCAGGCATGGCAGGCGCGAGCGAAAGTGTATTCCCGAGGTCATCGATCCGGCCGCCGCGGTTGCTGTTCGAGATCGACTTATGCAACGTCGGCGGACCGGCGGCTAGTCGCCCAGTTCGCCGTCCGGCACAAAGACGCGCAGCGCCTTTGGCCGAATGAGGTAATGCAGCGGCGACTGCATCACGATCAACTCGCCATCATTGGCGACCTTGACGCTGCGCTGCCGACGCGTCTGTACCCAAAGCTCGCTCGCCTCCAGGACTTTCAGGTCGACTGGCCGAGCCTTGCCGAAGAGCGCCCGCACCGCCATCGCGACGAGCTGGGAGCGACCTGCGTCAGGCGCGCTGCAAACCCACAGCTGTCCTGCGTCAAGCCTCTCGCGTTCGCCAATGCGCAGCCCGGCCGCGTGGTAGGCGTTGTTGCCGATGAATATAAACGGCGTCCTGTCGGTGCCGTCATACTTCCCGTCTGAATGCAGGCTGGCATGGAAATGCGGAACGCGCCGCATGATCTTCACGGTCGCGCGCGCGAACGCGAGCCATTTTTTCACGCCCTGCCGCTGCAACTCTGACCGCTCGGCGACGATCGCGGGGTAAAGCCCGATGCTCGAGTTGTTGACGAAGATGCGGCCGTTGACCTCGCCGACATCGACCATGCGGGTGCGCCCAGCAAGAATGTTATCGATCGCCGCATCCAGTGCCAGCGGTATGCCCGCATCCTTGGCAAAATGGTTCAACGTGCCGAGCGGAAGGACGCCGAGGGCTGCCGGGGTTCCCACCAGAGCCGAAGCAACGGCACTCACCGTTCCATCTCCGCCGGCAGCGACAACGGTAGTATACCCCTGTTCCGCAAAGCGCCGGGCCAGAGGCACGAGATCGGCGCCACGCTTGGCGACGATCGTTTCAACCCTGGCGCCCCGGTCGCGAAACAGCTCCACCACGCGCGACGACAGTTGCGCAGCCGCGTTCGAGCGCGCGCGGGCGTTGACGATGCAGGCGAGTACGGTTTGCCCGACGTGCTGATCCATGCTGCCACCGCCCTCCTGTAGCCTCGACAACCCGGATCGAGGCCACTTGTTCCCACGAGCGAGCTAAGCGCCCGCCGTGGCCCTGGTGGCGACTACTGCGAAATCCAGTCGGCGCACTTCACCGGGGCTCCCGGCTCGCCCCACGGGCTGATCGGCACCGCCGACGTCGAGTTCTCCGGGCTGCCCTCGATGATCTTGTCGGTGTACGTCATGTAGACGAGCACGTTCCGCTTCGGATCGCAGCCGCGCACGATCTGCATCTTCTTGAAAATCAGCGAGCGCCGCTGGCTGAACGCCTCATCGCCCTGCTCGAGCTTGCGCTTGAACTTGATCGGCCCGATCTGCCGACAGGCAAGCGAGGTGTTGGAAAGCTCCTCGGCGAGGCCGAGCCATCCCTTCCAGCCGCCCTTTTCCGGCACCGTGAAATAGCAGGTGACCCCCTCGACGTCGGGATCATCGATCGCATACGTCCCGAGCTTGGAATCCGGCGACAGGAACTTCCACACCGTCGTCTTCTTCATGATGAGGTCGGGGTCTTCCGCGGCTGCAGAGCCGGTAAGCAGCAACAGGGCTCCGAGGCAGGCGACGATCAGGCGCATTCATTCTCTCCTCTGGCGAAACCGGTCGCCACGACGCGAGCAGATGGCCCCTGCACGCGTTGAGTACAAGCGGCATGTCCGTGCTAAAGGTTCCGGCCAAAGCACAAGGAGACGGCACGTGGCCCGGCGATCGATTGGCGATGCAGCGAAAGTCGTGATTGCAGCGGTCGGGCTGGGGCCACCTCTCGGCGGCATTGCCGTCATGGCGCTGCTGCAGGTCGTGCCTTGGTTCGCCGCTGACTTCAGCACGCCCGTACCGGAGTTCGGCAAAAACCTGCTCAGCGCGGTGCTGCTCGCCATTCCGCTCTCCTATGCGGTCGGCGTTTACTCGGCCGTTCTCGCAGGACTTGCGTTGGCCGCTTTCGTCGCCTGGGGTGGCCGCCTGACATGGTGGGCGTGCGTCGCCGCTTCGCTTGTTTATCCTGCGCTTTTGGCAATCGGCAGCTTGGTCGCGACGCACAATTCTCCAGAAACCGCGCCGCCCCTCATAATAAATGCTGCGCTTATGACCGTCGCTTCCGTCTCCGCTGCCTTGCTGACATACGTTCTCCTGCGCAACACGGCCATGGTGCGAAAGCTTAACGCCCCCGCCGGGTCGTGACCTGCTGCTCGAGTGTGCTACAAGGCCGCCCATGAGGAAGCCCGACCAGGATCAGGATGCGCCCGGCTACCGCCCATTCTGGGAGGTGAAGCCTTTGGAAGCCATGTCGCGCGATGAGTGGGAATCGCTCTGCGACGGCTGCGGCCAGTGCTGCCTGATCAAGGTCGAGGACGAGGACACCGGTGGCATCTTCCTGACGCGCCTCGGCTGCAAGCTGCTCGACACCCGAACCTGCCGTTGCCGCGACTATCCAGGCCGGAAGAAAAAGGTGCCGGACTGCCTGAGCCTCGTCCCGGACGACATCGCGCGCCTGTCCTGGCTTCCCGCCACCTGCGCCTACCGCAGCCTGGCCGAAGGCCGCGGGCTGGAGTGGTGGCATCCGCTCGTCTCCGGGGATCCCGAGACGGTGCACGAGGCTGGCATCTCCGTGCGTGGCTGGGCGCGCAGCGAGAAGGGCGTCAAGCCGAGCGCCATCGCCCGCTATATTATCGGCGAAGCTGGCTGATCGACGGGACGGGAGTGCAAGCATGGGCTTGAGCGCAAATCATTCCGCCTCGCAGGCGATCCAGATCACCTGGGCTGATCGGGCCGGTCTCCTTGCCGCCCTCACCGCCACTGTGCTCGCCTTCGCGTTGACCAAGGCGCGGCTCGACGGCCTCATCGGCTTGAACGTAGCTTTCTTGCTCGCGGCCCTGGCTGCGATGGCGCATTTTGCGGTGGTGGTCGTCGTTGCCGCGCGCACGCGCGGCCTCGCATGGTGCGCATACCTGCTCCTGACGGCCATCGGCTTCGTTGCCATCGGCGCGGTGACCCCGATCAGCGCCGCCGTACAGCTGCTCCGCCTGAACATCGGATAAGAATGCCGCCTCCGCTTCTGCAACTCTCCGACATCTCATTGACGTTCGGCCAGCACCCGCTGCTCGACGGCGTCGAGCTTTCCGTATCGGCGGGCGAGCGCGTGTGCCTCGTCGGCCGCAACGGCTCGGGCAAGTCCACCCTGCTCAAGATCGCCGCAGGTCTCGTTGAACCCGATCATGGCAAGCGCTTCGTCCAGCCGGGCGCATCTGTGCGTTATCTGCCGCAAGAGCCGGACTTCACCGGCTACGCGACCACCCTGGCCTATGTCGAGGCCGGCCTCGGTGCCAGCGACGATCTCCATCAGGCGCGCTATCTCCTGCAGCAGCTCGGCCTCAGCGGTGACGAAGATCCCGCGCACCTTTCAGGCGGCGAGGCGCGACGTGCAGCCCTTGCCCGCGTGCTCGCGCCCCAACCCGACATCCTGTTGCTCGACGAGCCGACCAACCACCTCGACCTCACCACGATCGAATGGCTGGAAGGTACCCTCGCCAGTCAGCGCGGCGCGCTCGTTCTCATCAGCCATGACCGCCGCTTCCTCGAAAACCTGTCGCGCATCACCGTCTGGCTCGACCGTGGCGTCGCCCGCCGCGTCGAAGTCGGCTTCAAGGAGTTCGAGGCCTGGCGCGATCAGCAACTCGCCGACGAGGAGGTCCAGCAGCACAAGCTCGACCGCAAGATCGTGCGCGAGGAGCATTGGGTCCGCTACGGCGTCACGGGGCGGCGCAAGCGCAACGTGCGTCGCATGGCCGAGCTTGCCGCCCTGCGCCAGAAGCGCCGCGACCACCGCCATGCCACCGGCAAGGCCGTGATCGAGGCGTCCCAGGCCGAGAAATCCGGCTCGCTCGTCATCGAAGCCAAGGGCATTTCTAAAGCCTATGGCGAGCGCAAAATCGTCGACGATTTCTCCACCCGCATCATGCGCGGCGACCGCATCGGCATCGTCGGCCCCAACGGTTCCGGCAAGACGACGCTCGTCAGCATGCTCACCGGCACCCTGCCACCCGACGGCAGCGAGGTGCGTCTGGGCGCCAACATCGAGATGGCCGCGCTGGAGCAGGATCGCGACAGCCTCAACCCGAATTGGACGCTGGCCGAGGCGATGACCGGCGGCCGCGGCGATCACGTCGCCGTCGGCGGCGGCCACAAGCACGTCGTCAGCTACATGAAGGATTTCCTCTTCCAGTCCGATCAGGCGCGGACCCCTCTGCGCGTCCTCTCCGGCGGCGAGCGCGGACGCCTCATGCTGGCGCGCGCCCTTGCCAAACCCTCGAACCTCCTTGTGCTCGACGAGCCGACGAACGATCTCGATCTCGAGACCCTCGACGTGCTGGAGGAGATGCTGAACGAATATTCCGGAACCGTGATCCTCATCAGCCACGATCGCGACTTCCTCGATCGCATCGTGCATTCCGTCATCGTCCCTGAGGGCGAAGGTCGCTGGAGCGAGTTCCCGGGCGGCTATTCCGATATGCTCGCGCAACGCGGCTCCGACCTTGCCGGTCACCGCATCGCCGGCAAGAAGCTCGACAAGAATAAGGACGACACGACCGCGATCGCTGCATCGTCGTCCGCACCCGCAGCAAAACGTCGCCTGAGCTTCAAGGATAAGCACGCTCTCGAAACGCTTCCCGCTCAGATCGCAGCCTTGCAGGACGAGGCGAAGAAACTCAGCGACGCGCTCGCCGATCCCGCTCTCTATTCGCGCGACGCCAAGGCCTTCGCACAAAAATCCGAACGCCTCGCCGCCGTCGGCGCCGATATCGCTGCCGCCGAGGAGAAGTGGCTCGAGCTGGAAATCCTGCGCCAGGAAATCGAAGGCGCTTAGTCTCCCGCGCTCCGATCGCCCGAGCGCCTACCAGCGAGGGCCTGAATCGGCAGCGCAACACAGTATGCGCGACGTTCTCCGCAGAAAAGCCTTCTCGCCTCCCGTGTCACTGAAGACAACAAAGCGCCGCGGCGCTCGTGTCACCTACCCAAAGCAGCCTCAGCCCACTGCAGCGCGCCGCGTCCCGCCTGCGCCCCCGTCGACAGGCATCCCTGCAAGAGATACCCACCCGTCGGCGCTTCCCAGTCGAGCATTTCGCCCGCAACGAACACGCCCGGCCGAGCCCGCAGCATCAGGTGCTCGTCGACCTCGTCCCACATGATTCCACCTGCACTCGAAATCGCCGTTTCGATCGGCGCCGCACGCGTCAGTCGCACAGGCACAGCCTTGATGAGACCGGCAATGGATTGCGGCGTCATGCCGGCAAGACGCCCCGGCAGAGCCTCGTGCAGCATTCCGATCTCCAGCGGCGACAGTCCGCCGGCCTTACGCAGGAATGTCGCCAGCGATTGCTTGCCGCGTGGCTTAGACAGCCGCGCCGCGATGGTCTCCTCAGCCATATCCGGACGCAGGTCGATCGACAGCACGGCCTCATCTCCGCGCGCCAATGCGTCCCGCAGCCCCGCCGAAAGAGCGTATATCGCGCCCCCCTCGATCCCGGCCGCAGTGATCAGCGCCTCGCCGCGCACGGTCGCACCGCCATGGCTTGCCGCGATCCGCTTCAGCGGCTGTCCTTCGAAGCGCTCGCGGAAAATATCCGACCACTGGACGCCGAACCCGCAGTTGGCGGCAGCCAGAGGGTTCACCCCTATGCCGCTGCCCGCGATCAGCGGCACCCACTCCCCGGTCGATCCAAGGCGTGGCCAACTCGCGCCACCGAGGGCCAGCACGGTCGCATACGCCTCGATCGCTCTCTCACCATTCGGCGTGTCGATCAGGACGCGGCCGCTCTCGTCCCAGCCCTTCCAGAGACACCGCGTGCGAAACTCTACGCCGGTGCCGATCAGCCGTGCCAGCCATGCGCGCAGCAACGGCGACGCCTTCATCGCTTTTGGAAAGATGCGCCCGCTGCTGCCGACGAACGTCCCCTCCCCAAGCCCTTCGCACCAGGCTCGCACCTCGCTCGGCGGCATTGCTTCGATGGCGGGGCGCAGGCGGTCGCTTGAGGGGCCGTACCGCTTCAAAAGCGCCTCGATATCCTCGCTATGCGTGAGGTTCAGCCCCCCGCGCCCGGCCAGCAGGAACTTGCGGGCCAGCGATGGCATGCGGTCGAATACGGTTACCTTCGCGCCGCCCGCAGCCATCACCTCGGCCGCCATCAGGCCGGCAGGGCCGCCGCCGATAACGGCGATGCTACAACTCAAGCCATTCCCTCGCTGCCTCTAGGGCCCCGTTCGGTAACCCTGCCCCTAGCACCGCTATGGATCAGCTGACAACGCCAGCGCCGCACGTTGCCCCGCAATATGCCGGCCCCAAGTGCGACAGCCGGTCTATGCGCGGCCGCCGGGGTGTTATAATGTTCCATTCCGGCCGTGAGGATTTTCCCAGTTGTCTCTGCGCAATCGTCTTTTGGTTTCGGTATTTGCCACGCTGCTGCTGAGCCTTATCGCCGGCGGCGCATTCACCTATTGGCATGCCGTCGCCAAGATCGAGACCGAGATGAATGCCGCCATTGGCGTCGGCAGCCGCATCGCGCGCAATGCTGTCGATGACTGGGAGGAAGCCACTGACCCGGCCCGCCGGCTCGCGCTTCTCGTTGCCGATTTCGAGGGCGACCGGCATCTTCGCGCAACGTTGGTCGATCCTGCTGGCAAAGAGCTGCAGACCTCCGAGGTCGCGCACGCCGAGACCCCCGCTCCCGATTGGCTGGTCTCGCTCTTGGCTCCCCCGATCAAGAAGGTCGCCGTCGACCTGCCGGAGGTCTTCGACCGCTTCGGAACGGTCGTGCTGCAGACAGATCCCCGCAACGAAGTCGCCGAGGTCTGGAGCGACGTCTGGCTCACGCTCAGCGTTCTCACCATCTTCTGCACGCTGGTGCTCGCCTTCATCTACTGGACACTGGCCGCAACCATCAGGCCGCTGCGCAGCCTCACCGTGGCCTTCGCCCGCGTCGGCGACGGAAACTACCGCGAGCGCCTCAATGAGCGCGGCCCGCTCGAGCTGGTACATTTGTCGCAGAGCTTCAACCAGATGGTGGAGCGACTCGCCGGGTCCGAGGCGCAGAACAAACGCCTGCAGCAGCAGCTGACGACGGTGCAGGACGAGGAGCGCGCCGACCTCGCCCGCGACCTGCACGACGAAATCGGCCCCTTACTGTTTGCAGCCGATGTCGATGCCGTTGCCATCGAGCAGCTCGCCAAGGCCGGCGAGTACGACGCGATCCCGCACCGCGTCGGCATCATCCGCGAAGCCATCGGCCGGATGCAGCGCCACGTGCGTGACATTCTGGGCCGTCTGCGCTCCGCCATGCTGCTTGACGTCGGACTGGCCCACGCCATCGACAATCTCGTAGCTTTTTGGCGCGCCCACAGGCCCAAGCTCGTCTTCACCGTGGACGTCCCCGAGGAAAGCTTCGGCGAGGTCGTTGACGGAACCATCTACCGCGTCGTGCAGGAAAGCATCAGCAACGCCGTCCGGCATGGAAGCCCCACCAATATTAACATTCTCGTTAGGGCTAACCTCGACGGCTCGATCGATATCCGCGTATCTGACGACGGCTGCGGCCTCAAGCCGGGCGGCACCAGGGGCCTTGGCATCGTCGGCATGCGCGAGCGCGTCTCGACCCTCGGTGGCGTTCTTGACGTAACCAATCGCGCTGACGGCGACGGCGTAGTCGTATCGGCCCAACTTCCGGCGCGCAGTGCCCGTGCCATCGCGCCATCTCATGAAATGCACCAGGGAATGCTCCAATGAAGATCCTGCTGGTAGACGATCATATTGTGGTCCGCGAGGGCGTTCGCCGTCTGCTGTCCGGAATGAGCGGTGCCGAGATCCACGAAGCCTCCACCGGCGAGGAAGCGCTCGCCATGTTCCGCGAGATCAAGCCCGAGCTTGTCCTGCTCGATCTCAATCTCACGGGGATCGGCGGCCTGGAGCTTCTGCGGCGGCTCCTGAGCGAGGACGAGAAGTTGCGCGTCGTCGTCTTCTCGATGCACGCCGAGCCGATCTACGCCGCCCGAGCATTGCGCCTCGGCGCGCGCGGTTACGTGAGCAAGAGCGCTGGCGCCGACGAACTCGTCACCGCGGTGAAGAAGGTCGCGGAAGGTGGTCGCTACGTGGAGCGCGAGATAGCGGGCGAGCTGGCATTTACGCAGCTCTCCGCCGAGGATCCGCTGCAACAACTCACCATGCGCGAGATCGAGATCCTCCGTCTGCTGGGCGAGGGCAACAGCCTGACCGAGATCGCCCAGACCATCGGCGTCGCCTACAAAACGGTTGCCAACACCTGCTCGATCATCAAGAGCAAGCTGGGTGTCGAGCGCACCGCCGATCTCATCCGCGTCTCCATGGAAATGAAGTAGACCGGCCGTCTGCTCCGGCGCAGCCCGAGCGCGACATCTCGCGCACCCTCGCGGGAATTTCAGCAAAACCTGCCCGGGAAATATTCCCTGTGGGCGGGTCGGGCACGCCCGCTAATCTTCCCCCGCCGCGCACTTACGGACAGGACGCCGTGGTGACCCGTTGCCCGGCGTCCTTCCGCTTTTTCTCGGGCAGCCTTGCTCGACGACCCAGCCCCGCGCCGCTTTCCGTCAGCCTGTGTTGATCAGCATTGTCGTGACGCGCGTGAACGGCGTCATCAGCCGGGCTTTCACATCAGCGGGCAGTCCGACGCGATCGATGGCGAGCGCCATGCAGCGGAGCCACGCGTCCCTCGCCTCGGCCTTGATCTCCACGTGCTCGTGCATCTCGCGCACGTTCGAATGACCATGCTTCTGCACGTAGAGCCGTGGTCCACCAAGAAAGCCCGACAGGAAGTTGAGCTGTTCGATGCGCGAGTGCGCGACCCCATGACCGCGCATGTGCAGCAGGTGCAGGTCGCGCCCTTCCGGCTCGAACTCCACGATGTCGTAGAACGTCTCGACGATGCTCCGCAGGCCCTCTTCTCCGCCGCAGAGATCATAGAGCGACGGGGTCGGTCGATTTGCCGGGCTGGCCGTCGGACCGGCTAAATTGTTGGATGCCTCGGCTGGCGCATCGCCCGTCATCGGTGTCTCCCGGCTTCTCCTTTTGCCGTCGACAACAGCTCGTTTCCGGCCGCTAGGCCCTGATCAAAATCAAGCGGCGATGTCACAGGTCCGCGCGCATAAAAAAAGCGCGCATGGCTCAGATGAACCATGCGCGCCCAATTCCCGCTTTTACTTAGACGTCGAGCGTGTTGTCGCGCTCCCACTGCGTGAAGTGAGAAGCGTACTGGTTCCACTCGTTGGTCTTGAGTTTGATGTAGGCGGCGGAGAACTCTTCGCCGAGAGCGCTCTTGAGCGACGTGTCCTTGTCGAAATTCCGGATCGCGTCGAGAAGGTTGAGCGGCAGCTTCGGCGCGTCGGTCACCGTATGGCCGAGCTGGTACATGTCGATGTCGTAGCGACGCCCCGGATGTGCGTTCGACTCGATGCCGTCGAGACCGGCAGCAATGATGACGGCTTGCAGAAGGTAGGGGTTGGCAGCGCCGTCCGGCAGGCGAAGCTCGAACCGGCCCTTGCCGGGGACGCGCACCATGTGCGTGCGGTTGTTGCCGGTCCAGGTGACGGTGTTGGGCGCCCAGGTCGCGCCGGAAACCGTGCGCGGCGCGTTGATGCGCTTGTAGGAGTTGACGGTCGGGTTGGTGATCGCGGACAGCGCTTCGGCGTGTTTCATGATGCCGCCGAGGAACTTGTAGCCCTGCTGCGACAGGCCCATCTCGTCGGTGCCGTCAAGGAACGCATTCGATGTGCCGCTCGAATCCCACACCGAGATATGTGCGTGGCAACCGTTGCCGGTGAGACCCATGAAGGGCTTGGGCATGAACGTCGCGCGCAGGCCGTGCTTCTCGGCGACTGTTCTCGTCATGTACTTGAAGAACGAGTGGCGGTCGGCGGTGATCAGAGCGTCATCGAAGCTCCAGTTCATCTCGAACTGGCCGTTGGCGTCCTCGTGGTCGTTCTGGTAGGCACCCCAACCGAGTTCCTGCATGTAGTCGCAGATCTCGGCGATAACATCGTAACGGCGCATCAAGGCTTGCTGGTCGTAACAAGGCTTCGCTGCGGTGTCCTTATGATCGGAAATCGCGGTGCCGTCCGGCAGCGTCAGGAAGAACTCGCACTCGACGCCGGTCTTCACGCGAAGTCCGAGCGCCGCGGCCCTGGCGACGAGGTGCTTCAGGACCACGCGAGGCGCCTGCGCAACGAGCTTGTCTTCCATCACGCAGTCGGCTGGCAACCAGGCGACTTCTTTCTTCCACGGCAGCTGGATCATGCCGGCCGGATCCGGCATGCCGAACATGTCGGGATGCGCTGGCGTCATGTCGAGCCAAGTGGCGAAACCGGCAAAGCCGGCTCCGTCTTTCTGCATCTCGGCGATCGCTGACGCCGGAACGAGCTTGGCACGCTGCCCACCAAACAGGTCGGTGAACGAGATCATGAAATAGCGAATGCCACGATCTTTCGCGACCTGCGCTAGATCGATCTTCACCTCGTGTGAATCGTGGGCCATCGGAGTTTTCCCAATCGTCTCGGTTACATTGACCTTAGTGACGGCCGGCTTCCCGAATAGTCCGAAGAGTTTCACGGCCGCCCGTCCAGGAGTTAGAGTCCAAACGTTAGAAGTTGCCCTGTCCCGGGATCCAGCCTGTACCAGCGAGCGGCACGCGCGCCATGGCGGCGGCCTCGATGGTCAGAGCGCACAGATCTTCAGGCGTAAGGTTGTGCACGTGATTATGGCCACAGGCGCGCGCGATGGTCTGCGCCTCCAGCGTCATCACCTTGAGGTAGTTGGCGAGCCGCCGTCCGGCGAGCACCGGATCGAGACGACGCGACAGCTCCGGATCCTGCGTGGTGATACCGGCCGGATCCTTGCCCTCGTGCCAGTCGTCGTAGGCGCCGGCTGTCGTGTGCAGCTTCTGGTACTCAGCTTCCAGCGCGGGGTCGTTGTCGCCGAGCGCGATGAGCGCCGCGGTACCAACCGAGACTGCATCTGCACCGAGGGCCAGAGCCTTCGCGACGTCGGCACCGTTGCGAATGCCGCCTGACACGATGAGCTGCACCTTGCGATGCATGCCGAGATCCTGCAGCGCCTGCACGGCCGGACGGATGCACGCGAGCGTCGGCTGGCCGACATGCTCGATGAACACTTCCTGCGTTGCAGCCGTGCCGCCCTGCATTCCGTCGACGACGACGCAGTCCGCACCGGCTTTCACGGCGAGCGCGACGTCGTAGTAGGGACGTGCGCCACCCACCTTGATGTAGATGGGCTTCTCCCAGTTGGTGATCTCGCGCAGCTCGAGGATCTTGATCTCGAGATCGTCGGGACCGGTCCAGTCGGGATGGCGGCAGGCCGAGCGCTGGTCGATGCCCTTCGGCAGCGTGCGCATCTCTGCGACGCGGTCGGAAATCTTTTGGCCGAGCAGCATGCCGCCGCCGCCGGGCTTCGCGCCTTGGCCGACCACCACCTCGATGGCGTCAGCTTTCCTGAGGTCGTCGGGGTTCATGCCGTAGCGCGAGGGCAGATACTGATAGACCAGCGTCTGCGATTGCCCGCGCTCCTCCGGCGTCATGCCGCCGTCGCCCGTCGTCGTCGACGTGCCGGCGATCGTCGCGCCGCGGCCGAGCGCCTCCTTGGCGTTCGCCGACAGCGAGCCGAAGCTCATGCCGGCAACGGTGATGGGAATCTTCAGCTCGATTGGCTTCTTGGCGAAGCGCGTGCCGATCACGACATTCGTCGAGCACTTCTCGCGATAGCCCTCGAGCGGGTAGCGCGACATGGATGCGCCCAGGAACAGCAGGTCGTCAAAGTGCGGGACCTTGCGCTTGGCGCCGCCGCCGCGAATGTCGTAGATGCCGGTCGTTGCGGCGCGGCGGATTTCGGACAGCGTGTAGTCATCGAATACGGACGACTTGCGCGGCGTTGTCGGAGGATTGTGATAGCTCATCAGTAGGCGTCCGCGTTGTCGATGTTGAAGGTATAGAGCTTGCGGGCCGAGCCGTAGCGGCGGAAGTCCTTGGGCTTCACGCCGTTGAGACCGGAGCGCTTGAGAAGATTGTCGATGAGCTCCAGGTGCTCGTCGCGCATCTCCTTCTCGATGCAGTCGGCACCGAGGCTCTTCACCGATCCGCGCACGAAAAGGCGAGCTTCGTAGATCGAGTCGCCCAGTGCGTCGCCGGCGTCGCCGAACACGACCAGATTGCCGGTCTGCGCCATGAACGCCGACATATGGCCGATGTTGCCTTTGACGACGATGTCGATGCCCTTCATCGAGATGCCGCAGCGCGAGGAAGCATTACCCTCGACGACCAGCATCCCGCCGCGGCCGGTGGCCCCGGCATATTGGCTGACGTCGCCTTTGACGACGACCTTGCCCGACATCATGTTCTCGGCGGCACCTGGTCCGGCCGAGCCGTGAACCGTGATGTTCGCCTGCTTGTTCATGCCGGCGACGTAGTAGCCGACGCTGCCCTTGATATCGATGTTGAGCGGTGCATCGACGCCGACTGCGACGGCGTGCGTGCCCTTGGGATTGAGGATTTCCCACTGCGTCTCGTTGGTGCCGGACGTCTGCTTGTGCAGAAGCTCGTTGAGATCGCGCAGGCTTGAAGAGTTGAGATCGACGGTGCGCATCGGTCAGCGCTCCCAGAAATAGACGGTTGCGGGTTCGGGTTCCCAGACGCGGGCCCCATCGATGCCGGGCAGGCCGACGAGCGCGCGGTATTCGGAGCCGAATGCCACATACTGATCGGTTTCCGCCATGACAGCGGGCTTGCAGGCGATCGGGTCGCGCACCACGGCGAAGCCGTTCTTGGTGCCGACGACGAAGGTGAAGAAGCCGTCGAGATCGTCGAGGCTCTTCTGCAGCGCCTCACCGAGGTTCATGCCCTGCTTGATGCGCCACGAGATATATGCAGCCGCCACTTCGGTATCGTTCTCGGTCTCGAACGTCATGCCGTCGTGGATCAGCTCGCGCCGCACGTTGGGATGGTTCGACAGCGACCCATTGTGCACGAGGCACTGGTCAGGGCCGGTTGAGAACGGATGGGCGCCCATGGTGGTCACCGCAGACTCGGTCGCCATGCGCGTATGGCCGATCGAGTGGGAGCCCTGCATCTTGGCAAGGTCGAACTGCGTTGCGACCTGCGTCGGATAGCCGACTTCCTTGAAGATCTCGATCGACTCGCCCGAGCTCATGATGCGCAGCTCCGGATGACCGGTGCGCAGCGCCTCGCGGGCCGCCAGAAGCTTGTCTGACGGCACCGTCAGCACAGCGTGCGTCGACTTGCGGTCGAGGCTGACGTCAGCGCCGAGAGCCTTGGAAATGGCTGCGGTCAGGCCGGCGAATTGCACATCCGGATTGGGCGACTGCAGCGTGATCTTGGCCTTGCCGCTAGCGGGCGCGCCATAGATGGCGAAACCTGCAGAGTCAGGGCCGCGCTCGCACATGGTGCCGAGCATGGTACTTGTGAGCTCGCCGAGGCGAGGCTCCAATTTGGCGTCCTTCAGGAACAGGCCGACGATGCCACACATTCTTTATGGTCCCCACGGGCTTGACTTCTTAAACCACCTTAGCAGGCCCTGCCGGGTAGTTCAACTGCTATGAATAGAATTTTCCCTAGAGGCAACTCCGCCGCGGTGCTTCCAGACCTCGTAGCGGATGCGCGCGATGCGATATGCGTCAGGAATCGACAGCGCCCAGACAAACAAGCCGGCCGCTGAGCGGCCGATGAAAGATGTCTCCGGACCGGTCGTATGCCAGCACAGAAGCGCCAGCAGGAGCGAGAAAAAAGCAAAGCCCAGCCCGCGCAATTGCGCTCCGGCCGCCACGTGGCCGGCGCCGGGTGCGAGGATCGCGAGTGCGAGTACGAGGCGAGGATTGATCGGCGGCTTCGCTGTCATGCGGCGTCAGCCTGACGGAACGAAGAAATTTTGCTGCGAACCGCGTGCAGCTGCTCCAGCACCGCTGCGAAATCATCGCCGGTGAGGCGCGCGTTCTCGAACACGGACTGCCTCAACAATAGATAGTCGCCGCGCTTGCCTTCGGCGGCCTGGCGCACGATTCGCACGCCCCGATCGGTGACGGCGATTTCTTTGACCTTAGGATCCTCGAGGATGCCGGCAATCAGCAGCCCGAGCTCATCGAGCAGCGCGCCGGCTCCGATGTCTCCGCGAATGACGAGCTCTGAAGGCAATCCAGGCGGCGCATCGAGCCGGTGCTGGAAGCGCGAAAGGAGGGAATAGAACTCGGTGCCGCAATGGCGCACCACGATAGAGAATCCGGGCAGCCCGGGATGACGATCGAGCAGCGTGGTCGATTGCCAGAGCTGCGGTAGGCGACGGATCGTCATGGTGTCCAGCACGAGGTCGACGTGCACGCCGCGCCCCCGGTGCGAACCTGACAGAATTGAAAAACCGTCCTCGCGATGGCTGAGCTTGGAGCGATCGAGCACCGCGGAGCACTCGTCAAGCAGGCCTCTACGCCTTGCGTTGGCGGCGCGATGATCCTTCGCGGCGATATAGGACACCGCGGCAATGCCTGTAGCAGCGATAAGCAGAGTGACTGACATGTTGTTTGACCGCCTGCGCTCGCTGAGCAGCATTTCGATTTAAGGGAAAGCGATCCCCGGGTGGTCGGCCGGGGATCGCTTAGGCGGCCGCGCGCGAGAAGGGTTACGCGCGGCGCGCCGTTTCGGGTCTCAGTGTCCGACCGGACGAGGCCAGGGCATCGTGAACTGGTCGCCGCGCTTCACGAACTTGTAGCGGTGGAACGCGAACCACATCGAGACGACAATGTAGAAGACCATCATGGCGATGAGCTGCGTGCCGTATCCGAGGAACACCGCGAAGTAGGTCGTGGTGCACAGCATCAGCAGCACGATGGCCGGCAGCGGATGGAACGGATGCACGTAGCCGCGCTTGATCGTGCCGAGCGGCCACATCTTCCGGAACATCAGCACGTTGAAGGCCATGAAGGTGTACTCGAGCAGACCCGACAGGATCGAGAACGTGATCACCTGATCGAGCGGCGCGAAGTACGCGAAGATGAGCGCCACCGGAACCAGGAACACGATCGAGCGGAACGGCGTCCGATACTTCGGATGCACCGCGCCGAACACCTGCGGCAGATACCGGTCGCGACCCATCGAGAACCAGGCGCGCGAGGCATCGTTGATGCAACCGTTCGCCGAGGCCAGCGTCGAGAAGATCGTGCCGATGAACAGCAGCACCATCAGCGGCATCGAGCTGGTGAGACGCGCGGCGTCGAACAGCGGCGTAACCGCCTGGCCCAGGTACTCCCAAGGCATCAGACCGACGCAGATGTACCAGGTCATCGTTGCTGCGATCAGCAGCGTGATGATGCCGGTCATCGTGCCGAGCGGTAGCGCACGCGCTGGCGAGCGAACCTCTTCGGCAGCCTGTGTCGTGCCCTCGATCCCGAGGTAGTACCACATGCCGAAGTGCATCGCCGCCAGAACGCCGAGCCATCCGTATGGCAGGCCGTTGAGCAGCTCGTGCGGCTTCAGCACCTCGTCCGTCCAGGGGCGCACTGCCGTGAACAGGATGAGGATTGCAGCGAACGCGATCGCCGTCAGCACCAGGTTGAACGTCAGCGTGGCGTAGACGCCGCGATAGTTCAGGAATGCCAGGAACATGATGGTGAGCACGATGAACGGTTTATCGTGCGTATCGGCGAACCCGGCCATACTGCCCACCGTCTGCACGAGGTAGCCGAGCGTTATGGCGTTGGCCGCCTCGAGCATCGTGTAGGCGAAGACCAGGAACAGGCCGACGTTGAATGCCATCAGCGGGCCGACGATGTGTTTGGCCTGCGCGTATTGTCCGCCTGCCGCCGCAACGGTCGACGTCACTTCCGAGTCGATCATGGCGACGCAGGTGTAGAGAAGGCCGGCCGTCCAGCATGCGATCAAGGCAGCGAGTGCGCCGCCTTTGCCGACTGCGAAGTTCCAACCCATGTATTCGCCGACAAGCACGATGCCGACGCCGAGCGCCCAGACGTGACCTGGTCCAAGGACGCGAAGCAGCGAGACTTTCTCGCCGTGAACTGCAGTGTACTGGGTCATTTATGGCCTCCCTGGTGCGGAGGGTCGATGACCAGCACGTCTTCGATCTCGCCTTCCTTCGAGGAGAGCAGTGTGTGTTCGGAGTACTTGCGGCCGGTGATGATCATGTCGAAGAGCATCCACAGGCCGAGCGCGGCCGAGAGGCCCCAGGCTACGTATTCCAGTAGCTGGAAGTTGTTCAGATTTTCCATTGGAGCACCCTGTTAGCGGTCGAACCGCTCAGAAATGACGTCTTTGTATTCCTTGCGCGACCACCGGAACACGAAGAAGAAGTACGCGATCACGACGATAGCGGTGACCACGAGTTCCGGAACGCTGAAGGAATAGTCGAACCGTGATGCGATGAGATCGTGTGCGGTCTCGGGCGTGTAGCCGAGCTTCTCCCACTGCTCTTGCATCACTGCATTCTGTTGAAGCCCGGCCCACGTCTTCTCGGGCATGTCGAGCGTGGTCTTGCCGCCACCGGCTAGGCCGAGATAGACGGGCAGGAACAGGCTCGCGAGCACGAGCGTGAGCAGGAACAGGGTGTCGACCAGCTGGCCCAACTTTGATTGCTGCGGCGGCTGGTAAGGTGTTTTGGCCATGTGATCCTCCTCAAGACTTCGAGTCGCGAAGGACGTCGAGGTAGTGAAGGTCGAGGCCGTAGATGTGCTCCTTGTCGTGGCCGTAGTGCTGCAGCATCGCGAAGATCGATGCCGTGTTAAACAGGAGCACGATGCCGCCCGAAATCGCGAGGGCATAGATCACTTCCGGGCTGCCGGCGTTTGGCAGCACCTTCCAGAATACGAAAGCGTAGGTTGACCATAGTACGGCGACGGCCAACACTGCCCATCGCCGGTCTCCCGCGAACATCCTTTGTATGCGCGCGTCCAAATTGCTCTTTTGCATAGAGCTCCCCTTGGTTAGCTTCTTTTTCCACCCGAGTCAGTTGCCTTAGAGGCAACCGTTTTTTATATGAGGAAAATTCTGCGACGGCTTGCCGCAAGTTGTCAAGGCGCCTGGATGTTGGTTTTGCGCAGTTTTCCGAAGTCAAGACTAAAAAACATGCGAAATGGTGATAATTTGAGCGCTTGAACAAGCGGAAAAAATATTGCACCTTGGGAATGCGGGCCTGACCCCGCTTTACGTCTCAGCCCACGCCCAGCCCATCTCCCCGAGGACGACCAGATCGATGCCCCTCGCCCTCCTCAAATACGGCTTTGCCAAGGAACACCCGGACGATCCGCACTTCCGCTGGAAGCCAGATCTCAAGTCCTCTTATGACGTCATAGTCATCGGCGGTGGCGGCCATGGCCTGGCGATCGCATACTATCTCGCGGCCCACCACGGCATCACCAACGTTGCGGTGCTCGACAAGGGTTGGCTCGCTGGCGGCAACACCGCGCGCAACACCACCATCATCCGCGCCAACTACCTGACGCCCGAGGGTGTGCGCTTCTACAAGGAATCCGTCGATCTCTGGCGTGGGCTTTCGAACGAGCTCGACATCAACATGATGTACACGGAGCGCGGGCACTTCACGCTCGCGCACACCGACGCGGCGATGCGCACCGCGCGCTGGCGGGCCGAAGTCAACAAGCATCTCGGCGTCAACTCAGAGGTGATCGACGCCGACGAGGTCAAGCGCATCTGTCCGACGATCAACGTTTCCGACGACGTCCGCTATCCCATTCTTGGCGCTCTCTACCATCCGCCGGGCGCAATTGCGCGCCACGATGCGGTCGCGTGGGGCTACGCGAAGGAGGCGATGAAGCGCGGCGTGGAAGTTCACACGCAGACGCCCGTCAACAAGATCATCATTGAGAACGGCCGGGCCATCGGCGTCGAGACGAGCAAGGGACCCGTCTACGCCGGCAAGATCGTTCAGGCCGTCGCTGGCGCATCGAGCGAAGTGGCGCGCATGGCCGGCTTCCTCCTGCCGATCCGCACCATTCCGTTGCAGGCGTGCGTGTCGGAGCCGGTGAAGCCGATCCTCGATCAGATCATCGTGTCGGGCTCGCTCCACGTCTACATCTCGCAGTCCGCGCGCGGCGAAATGGTCATGGGCGGCGCCACCGACCCTTACGGCCTCTATTCGACGCGCTCGACGCTCGATTTCAAAGAAAGCCTCATGGCGCACATGCTGGAGCTGTTCCCGTTCATGGGCGAGCTTCGCGTTCTGCGGCAGTGGGCGGGGATGGCCGACATGACGCCGGACTTCTCTCCCGTCATGGGCCTGACGCCCGTCGAAAACTATTACATCGATGCCGGCTGGGGCACGTGGGGCTTCAAGGCGACGCCCGTATGCGGGCGTCGCATGGCCGAATGCATCGCCACCAATCAACAGCCCGAGCTGTTGAAGCCGTTCGCGCTCGACAGGTTCCGCACCTTCGATCTCGTCGGCGAGAAGGGTGCAGCGTCGGTCGGTCACTAGATCAAGGTCAGTCGGGGCAAGCTACGGCAATGAAAATACTGACGTGCCCGATCAACGGGCCACGCAACATCACAGAGTTTGTGTGGGGCGGTGAGGTGAAGGATATGCCGGATCCGGCGACGGCCACTGACGACGAGTGGGCCGCCTACCTTTTCCTCGAAACCAATCTCGCGGGCGAGATCGACGAGTGGTGGCTGCACGCGCCCACCAACACTTGGTTTATTGCCCGCCGCAATACCGTGACGGACACGGTCCTCGAGACGATGACGGTCGACGCTTACTTCGCGCGCCGGGCCGGGAGCGCAGCATGAGCGTCAGTGCAGGTACGGGCCGCCTCGAAGGCTCCGACTACGGATTGTTGATCGACCGCAAGCGTCCGCTCTCCTTCACGTTCGATGGCCGCCTTTACAGCGGCTACGAGGGCGACGTGGTGGCCTCCGCGCTCTATGCGGGCGACCGCGTACTGCTGTCGCGCTCGTTCAAGTATCACCGCCCGCGCGGCGTGCTCACCATGTCCGGCCAGGACGTGAACACCTTCGTGCAGGTCGGCGGCGAGCCGAACGTGCGCGCCGATCAGCATCTTGCCTCCGACGGTCTCGCCGTCCGCTCGATCAACCGGCTGGGCTCCCTCGATCACGATCTTTATGCGGGCATGGGGCTGTTCAGCCGCTTCCTTCCGGTCGGCTTCTACTACAAGACCTTCTACTGGCCGCGCGGCGTCTGGCAGCACGTCTTCGAACGCCCCATCCGCATGATGGCCGGCCTCGGCACGCTCGATCCGGCGACGCCCCACAAATATTACGACAAGGCTTATCTTTTCGCCGACGTGCTCGTGATCGGCGGAGGTCCGGCAGGCCTTGAAGCCGCGATCGCAGCGGCCGAGGCGGGTGCCGATACGATTCTCATCGAGCAGATGCCCCAGCTCGGCGGAACGCTCCTCTACGGCCGCGCCGGTGGCGATCGCGCATCCGCCAACGCGCGTCGCGAAGAGATGATTGCCCGGGCAAACGCTGCGCCGAACCTGCGCATCATGACCGACACCACCGTGACCGGCATGTTCACCGACAACTGGACCTCGGCTGTTCGCGCCAACAGGTTCTACAAGATCCGCAGCAAGGAGACGATTGTCGCCACGGGTGCGTTCGATCAGACACTGGTGTTCGCGAACAACGATCGCCCCGGCATCATGTTTGCCAGCGCCGCCCAGCGGCTGATGCGCCTCTATGGCGTGAAGCCCGGCAAGCGCGCTGTCATCGCCACGTCGAACCGCTTCGGCTACGAGGCTGCGCTCGACCTCCTCGACGCCGGCGTCAAAGTCGCGGCCGTCGTCGACCTCAACACCAATGTCGACAGCCCCATCTCCGACGAGGTCCGCGCGCGCGGCGTCAAGATCATCGCCGGCTCCACTCTCGTCGATTCCCGCGGTCGCAAGCGTGTGTCCTCCGTGGCCGTGGCGAGCATCGGTGCGGGCGGCTCGACCGGCAAAGTGCGCGAGTGGATCGATTGCGATCTCGTGCTGCTGAGCGTGGGCTTCTCGCCGGCATTGAACCTCGCCAGTCATGCTGGCGCCAAGGTGGTGTTCGATCCCGCAATTAACATGCACCGCGCGACCAATCTTCCCGATGGCCTCTCTCTGGCGGGCGCTGCCTCCGGCGTCTGGTCACTCGCCGCGGTGCTGGGTGATAGCCGCCACGCTGGCGCCGCGAGCGCCTCGCGGGCTGGACACGGCGAGGCTGGTCCCCGGGCCGCGCCGATCGCCGACGTGACCGCGGCAACCGTCAGCCACCCCTATCCCATCTTCGCCGACCCGCACGGCCACGACTTCATCGACCTGGATGAGGACCTGAAGTCTGCGGACATCGTCAACACGGTGAAGGACGGCTACGACGACATCCAGCTCGTCAAGCGCTACTCGACGGCCGGCCTCGGGCCGAGCCAGGGGCGTCACGCCAACCTCAACACCATTCGCATCGTCGCGAAGCAAACCGGCAAGTCGATCGCCTCCATCGGCACCACGACGTTCCGGCCTCCGTTCGTGCCGGAGAAGTTTGCAGCCCTCGCCGGCCGCGGCTTTGAGCCTGTACGCCTAACGGCCATGCACCATCGTCACATCGAGCTCGGCGCGCAGATGATGCCCGCTGGTCTCTGGATGCGGCCCGCCTATTACGGAGCCAAGAGCGAGTCCAAGCGCGCCATCGAGCGCGAGGTGCACGCTGTCCGCAACGGCGTTGGCATCATCGACGTTTCGACGCTCGGCGGCATCGAGGTGCGCGGCCCCGACGCCGCTGCCTTCATCGACCGCATGTATACCTGGGCTTACGAAAAGCAGCCCATCGGCCGCGCACGCTACACTCTGATGACCGACGTCACCGGCGTCGTGATCGACGACGGCGTCGCCGCGCGCCTTCACGAGCGCCATTACTACGTCACCGCCACGACGGGCGCCGTCGATCAGGTTTATCGCCAGATGTCCTGGTGCAATGTGCAGTGGAAGATGGATGTTGACGTGGCCAACGTCACGGCAGCCTACGCCGGCATCAATCTCGCCGGCCCGCAGGCGCGCGCCGTGATCGAGAAGCTCGACAGCGACATCGATTTTTCTGCAGCGGCTTTCGCCTATATGGCAGCGCGGGTAGGCAAGCTCGCCGGCATCCCTGTACGCGTTCTGCGCGTCGGCTTTGTCGGCGAGCTCGGCTATGAAATCCACGTGCCTTCGAGCATGGGCGAGGCGCTGTGGGACAAGCTGATGGAAGCCGGCAAGTCGTTCGGCATAACCCCGTTCGGCGTCGAGGCGCAGCGCATCCTCCGCCTGGAGAAGGGCCATATCATCGTCGGGCAGGACACGGATGGTCTCACCCAGCCGGCCGAAGCCAACATGGAATGGGCGCTAGCCAAGAAGAAGCCGTTCTATGTCGGCAAGCGCGCCGTCGACATGCAGATCGCCAAGGGACTGACGCGCAAGCTCGTCGGCTTCGTCATCAACGATCCGGCCGCTCCCGCCCCGAAGGAGTGCCACCTTGTCATCCGCGACGGCGATATCGCCGGACGCGTCACCTCGGTAACGCGGTCTCCGACCCTGGGCAAAGTCTTGGGCCTTGCCTACGTGCCGCCGGACCTTGCCGAGCCTGGCAAGCGATTTGAGATCCGCATCGACGGTGGACGCATGGTCACTGCCGAAACTGTGCCCGTGCCCTTCTACGACCCAGAGAACAAGCGTCAGGAAATGTGAGGCTACCATGATCGATCCTGCCGCCTTCCCGCGCCGCTCCCCGCTCCGTCGCCGTCTCAGCACCGAGGGCGCGACGTGGCGCGCGCTCGGCGACGTCGCGCTCGCCGGCAGCATCGGCAAGGTGCCGTCCGATGCCGGAATTGTAATCGCTGATCTTACGCCGCTGCCGCGCATTGGATTCAAAGGCCGCGGGACGATCCCGGCCATGCAGGCCCGCGGCATCGTTGCGGAGGCGACGCCGAACCGCGCATTCCATCAGCCGGATGGAGGCCTTTGCCTGGTCCTCGCCGCGAGCGAGGTCATCCTGCTATCGAACCTCGCCGGTGACGGTGAGAGGTTTGCACAACTCGAAGATAGTTGGCGCATCGAGGACGAGGAGCGCACTTATCCAATGCGCCGGCGCGACAGCCACGCCTGGCTCGCCGTCGCGGGCAAAGCCCTCCCCGACATGTTTGCCAAGATCTGTGCCATCGACTTGAGGCGCGACAAGTTTACCGATCTAGCAATCACGCAAACGTCGATTGCGAAGATGTCTGCCATCCTTACCCGTGTGGACACGGGGGGGAACACCGTTTTCCACTTGCTAGTGGACAGTGCTGCCGCCTTATACTTCTGCGATTGTCTCCTCGACGCCTCCGCCGAGTTCGGCGGCAGGCTCGTGGGTTTAGATGGATTGCAGAAGTTTAAGGGCGGATGAAAAGCACAAAACCGCGCAGCAAGCCTCCTGCTAAGGCCAGCGTCGCTGATAGCAAGCTCGACGCTCTGAGCGAAACGATCACCGGCGGCGACCTTGTCGCCGGCGGAAAGTCGCCCGGCCGCGTATCGCGGCATGTCCCGATCGGCAAGTCCGGTCCGCCGGACGACCAGGATCCACACGCGCTTCAAGGCGCGCGCGACAACATGCTCGAGGTCGCGATCGGCCGCGAGGTCCGCGCCTTCCGCAACAAGCTCGGCATCACGGCCTCTGATCTGGCACGCGCTGCTGACCTCTCGCTCGGCATGCTCTCCAAGATCGAGAACGGCGTCACGTCGGCGTCCCTCACCACCCTGCAGCGCCTGTCCAAAGCGCTAGGCGTGCCGGTGACGTCGCTGTTCCGCCGCTTTGAGGAGCGCCGCGACGCGGTCTTCGTCTCCGCCGGCAAGGGTCTCCTGATCGAGCGTCGCGGCACGCGCGCTGGGCACCAGTATCAGCTCCTGGGACACTCGGGCGGATTGTCCGGCAGCGTCATTGTCGAGCCTTACATGATCACGCTCACCGAGGAGTCCGACGTTTTCCCCTTGTTCCAGCACGGTGGCCACGAGCTCATCTACATGCTCGAGGGCGAGGTCGTGTACCGACATGCGGACAAGCTCTATCCGATGAAGCCGGGCGATAGCCTTTTCTTTGATGCAGACGCCCCTCACGGCCCCGAAGAGCTCGTCAAGCTGCCGATCCGATTCCTGTCTGTGATCAGCTACACGCGCGAGCTGCCGTGATCAGGCGCTGAACTAAGCGGCTTGATTCCACAATTGCAGCTTGCAATTACCGCTGTGCAGGAATAGGTGTTTCCCCCGGGGAAACAACAGTCAGTCGAAATGCTCCCGCGCGTCGTAATCCTTCAGCATGCCGCTGATTGTCATCCAGGCACATTTGCAGGGCATTTGACCGCCGACGGTATAGCGCCGGCGATCATCCAGCTCGACCGCGGCGAGCCGCTTCCCGACATGCGCGAGTTTGACATCCTCATGGTCATGGGCGGTCCCATGAACGTCTGGGACGAAGACCGTTTTCCCTGGCTGATTGAGGAAAAGGCCGCGATCCGCAAGTGGGTCGGCGAGGATGACAAGCCTTTCCTCGGCATCTGCCTGGGTCATCAGTTGTTGGCCGATGCGCTGGGCGGCGAGGTCGGGCCGGCCACGGTCGGTGAGATCGACCTTCTCAATATTGCTCTCAACGAGCATGGGCGGAAGCACCCACTTTACGCCGGCTTCGGCTCGACGAAGCGCGCCTTGCAGTGGCATGGCTCCGAAGTGAAGACGCTGCCGTCCGGCGGCACCGTGCTCGCGTCCACGACCGATTGCCCGATCAGTGCATTCACGTACGGATCGTCGGCATTCGGCCTGCAATATCACATCGAAGCGACTGAGCAGTCGGTCATCGATTGGGCCGAGCACAGCCAGGAAGCACTGCAGCGCCTGCACCCGCCCGGCTATTCCGGAAAGCTGCGCACGCGCGTGAGCGAAGGGTTCGCCGAGTTGCTCGGCAATTCCCGCCGCGTCTACGACAACTTCATGCACATCGCCGTGGGGCGCCTGTCCTAACCATTGGGCCAGCCGTAAAGCCAGTCGTAGCGCGTCATCAGGCGTTCCGATGTAGAGCGACGCAAAACGTAATTGCGCGCGGCGGCCGCCGCTCCCGAGAGATGATAGATCCTGCCATTGCGCTCTGACGACCGGGTGACGCGGGCAATGCGTCCGCGGCGTGCCCGCTCGTAGACTTTCAGCGCTACGCTCGCATCCGTCGGATTTGCAGCCAACGCGTCGGCAACGACGACTGCATCCTCAAGCGCCATCACGGCCCCAGCCGCGAAGAAGGGCAATACCGGGTGCGCCGCATCGCCGAGCAGCGCAATCGGCCCACGCGTCCAGCACGCGAGTGCCGGCATTGTCTGCAGCGCCCACCTCTTCCACGATCGCGCCGCCAATATCAGCGTCTGCAGCGGCTCCGCGCACTCCGGCATGTTGTTCTGTATCCATGTCGGCGGCACGGGCGCGCTCCAGTCCGTGCTGTCGTGCTGATCACCGAGCACGACGATCACCGCAAGTTCGGCGCCGCCCGATATCGGGTAGTGAACGACGTGGGCGTCGGGAAAAAGCCAGATCGTCGTCTCGTTCTGCTGAAGTTCCGCCGGCAATTCGTCGAGCGCGATGACGGTGCGCGCCGCGCTCTTACCCGAGAAGCGCAGCGCCGAGCGGCTTATCAGTTTCGTGCGCAGGCCCGACCATATGCCGTCCGCCGCGATCAGAGCCTTGCCGGCCCACGCATCGCCGTTTTCTGCCGCAACCGCGACCTGCCCCGCGTCGGCAGCAATCTCCGACACCTCGAAGCCGAGCGAGACCGCGGTCAGCGGCTCATTCCGCACCGCATCTACCAGGGCACCGTGAAGATCCTTGCGGTGCGCGACCCAATAGGGCGCGCCGTGCCGCGTGGCGATCCACTGACCGAGCGGCAGACGCGCGAGCCTCGCTCCCGTGCGCCCGTCCCGGACGCTGATCGCCTCCGGCACGCCGACGAGCGGCTGCAACGCGTCGGCAACGCCGAGGTCCTTCAGTATTCGCGTGCCGTTGGGCCCGATCTGGATTCCTGCGCCTTCCTCTTGGAAGGTCTCGCGCCGCTCCATCACATGCGAGGCGATCCCTCGCCGAGCCAGCGCCAGCGCCGTCGCAAGTCCGCCGATGCCACCGCCCGCAATCAGCACGGGGTTGGCCCCGGACCTGCGTGCCCGCTGCAACGCCGCTCCGGCGTTCTCGTTCGCCAGAGGATCGAGCGGGGGCAGTCTCATGTGTTTGCCGGAGTTTTTGGAACCGGCGGCTTACACCGCTTCATCCGCGAGGTTGACGATGGAGCCGGTTGGATCGCTCTCGGCCGCCGAGAGGCGCGGGTCGTAGATGTAGAGCGTCGAGCAGTAGGGACACAGAATCTGGCCGTCGTCGCCCATGTCGAGGTAGACGTGCGGATGATCGAACGGCGGTCTCGCGCCCATGCAATTGAGCTCACGCACGCCGATAAAGATCTTCTCCGCGCCCTGGTCGTTGGCGAGGTGGGGGACGGGGCTGGAGGCCATTGAATTGCCCTGCAGTTCTGGACGATGCGAGCGCGACCATAGCGCCGGGGAACGGCAAATGGTAGGGGTCCAGCCGGGGCACATCCGCGCGCCGAACGTGAGGTTTTAGTGCAGACCTTCAGCTCCGACGGCGTCGACATCGCCTATATCGACGAAGGCTCGGGCGAGCCGGTGCTCCTCATTCACGGCTTTGCGTCCAACGTTGCCACCAACTGGATCGACACGGGCTGGGTCGAGACGCTGACCCGTGCCGGGTTCCGCGTTATCGGCTACGACAACCGCGGTCATGGCCAAAGCGCCAAGCTGTATGAACTCGAAGCTTATGGCGCGCCGCTCATGGCAGAAGACGCGCGCCGCCTACTCGATCACCTCGGCATCGAACGCGCGCACGTCCTCGGATACTCGATGGGCGCGCGCATCGCCGCCTTCCTCGCCATCGCCCATCCCGCGCGCGTGGCGAGCCTAATCTTTGGTGGTCTCGGCCTCAACATGGTTCGCGGCATTGCCGGCACTGGCCCCGTCGCGCACGCGCTGGAGGCCGACAGCATCGATGAGGTCACAAATCCGACGGCCCGCACGTTTCGAGCCTTCGCCGAACAGACCAAAAGTGATTTGAAAGCGCTCGCCGCCTGCATTCGGTCATCCCGCGCGCCCATCACTGCGCAAGCGCTGGGCCAGCTCAGATGTCCCGTGCTGGTCGTTGTCGGCGAGCGCGACGTTATCGGCGGCTCGCCGGCCGGCCTTGCCGAGTTGATCCCCGGTGCGCGAGCGGTTCAGCTCCCCGGCCGCGATCACATGAAGGCGGTCGGCGACAAGGGCTTCAAGCAGGCTGTGCTGGAGTTCTTGGGCGGCCAGCCCTAACGGCTCGAGCAGCCAAGCGTTGGACCGCATACGAGGCCCCGGCGATCACCACCGGAATCTCGAAAGACAAACGCGGGGTTGCCATGAGATTCCGCGGCCGATCAATGCCGGGGCCAAGACGCAGTACACACTCAGGGATGCAGCACATACGCATTACGAATTGGCCGCTGCCTGAGGGCCCAGATTGCTCCGGACCCCCAAATCTTAACAAGGCATCTGTGACAGGTCTGCATACGGATCCGCCGTTGCGACATTCCAGCTGTGGATAACTGTCTGCGTGCCGTTCTTCCGCCATCACCCCCGCAGTGGAGCCCACTTCGAGTCGCAAATGCGCCCGAATGGCTTGGTCTCTATCCACTTGGGAAGATGGCAGATTCACCGTCCGTTAGGGTTACCGCGCTAAGCGTCAGGCCATGCCATCAGTACCGTTCCGCGTTGTTTTTGGCATTCTTTTCCCTGTGCTGCTCACTGGATGTGGCGGCACCGGACAATCGTTTATTGCCAAAAACGAGCCCTGGCGATCCAACGAGGAGCGCGCGTGCCTCGCCTCCGGCGTCGTCCGGGAAGGCCCCTTCATCAAGACCAAGCTATCGCTGGGCGGTCCTAGCGTTTGCGGGGCGGAGCAACCGTTCGAGATGGCGGCGGCCGATAGCGGCCGCATCACCCTCAGCCCGGCAGCTTATCTACGCTGCCCCATGATCCCCCAGGTCAATCGCTGGGTCGTCAATTCCATCGAGCCGGCGGCACGGCGCATTTACGGCGTTCCCCTGGTCGAGCTGAAAATCGCCGGCTCCTACGCGTGCCGGCCGATCAATCACTCCAGTGGCGGTTTTCTATCTGAGCACGGCCATGCCAACGCCCTCGACGTCTCGGGCTTCGTCCTCGCCGACGGGCGGCGGATTTCGGTGAAGGGTGGCTGGAATGGCGACTACCGCGAGCGCGCATTTCTACGTGCCGTGCACGATGGAGCCTGTCAGGAATTCACCACCGTTCTCGGGCCCGAATACAACCGGCTGCACCACGACCACTTCCATGTCGATCTGGCAAAGCGCGGACCCGACGGCTTGAAGACCGTGTGCAAATAGCCGCGACGAGCCTCGCGCCGCTATTCTTCGTCGTCGCAGTCGACCGGGAATTCCATATCCGTTTCCCAGCAGATGAAGTCCGGTTGCAGCCGGTCAACGACGGCCGGCGCTGACACGCCGGCGGCGATGGCAAACACGAGTAGTACGCTGCGCAGCATGCGAGGAACTCCCCGGAGTTGCCCGCACGCTACCCCAGATCAGTTCGCACGGCCAGTGCGCGCAAGGGCGGCCCGTTCGCGGTCGCTTGCTTTGGATGCAGACCTTGCCCGCTTGCCGGCGAAATACTGCTGGGCCTGGCTCATGTCGGTCGCGGCCATATCTGCAACCGAGGTTGCGCGAAGTTCGCGCATATCTTCGACGCTCGTGTCGTCGGCCTTCACGTGCTGCGCGTATTGCATGGCGACGAGCCCACGCCCGTCCGCCGCGCGCGCATACTTGAAGACGTTGAATTCCATCACGTCGCTGCCTGGCGTCCACGTGAGAAAGTCGATGATCGCCTCGCCGGTCTTTTCGTTGACGACGATGGCGAAGTTCGCGTCCTTGTTCGTCTCTTTCACCGCCTTGCCGACGGCCTCGACGGCCGCCGTGGGATCATCGCCCATCTCCGGGTAGGAGTAGTACGCGAAGAGCTTCGACCAGCCGTCGACCGTTTCGCCCGGCAGTGTGAACTCCGCAAGGCCGTTACCCGGCTGCCCGTCCGGCAGCGACGCCTGATCCTCATAGCCGAGCGTGAAGCGCTGGCCGTTGAACTCGACGGTCGGTGCTTCGGCCGCGAGTGCCACCGAGAATGACGCTACCAGCGCCGCGAGAGGCAAAAGACGCATCTACCGTATCCTTCAGCGAGGCGAGAGAAATGGAGCGAGCTGGCGCGCCGCGACTACCCGGTCGAAGGGCTCGGCCTCACAGCGGATTTTGTAGAGCGTGGCGCCGCCGTCCAGCGCCAGCAGTTGCTCGATGCGATACGATGCTTCGGGCGCCATCTGGCCAACCTCGAAGCCCGTGATCTGCACGAATGAACCGACTTCAAGCTCGCGCCGCCGCGACATTGGACCCTCCGCCTCAAGGGGCAGTGCCCCGGAGGATGGAAGCCTATGGCCGGAAGCTGAAGGGCCTCTTTGGATGATCGAAACAAATGGATCGAATGTCTGCAGGTATTGATTTTGTTGGCATCGTAAGTTGAGACGAGAAATTTTCTGCCCGTAGTGAACCTTTGAGAACCGCGGTTCGTTACTAGCTATTCAGCACACCTCATCGCCCATCCACGGAGGCCTTAGTGCTCTCGACCCTGCATGCAGATCAGCAGCCCGCCGCCTCTCCGTCCGACACGCACATTGGTGATCTGAAACAACGCCTCTCCGCCAGCAGGAAGCTGTCCCTGGAACTGACCTCGCCCCTATCGGACGAGGATCAAGTCGTTCAGCCGATGGACGACGCCAGCCCGACCAAGTGGCATCTCGCGCATACGACGTGGTTTTACGAATCCTTCATCCTGAAGCCGACCCTGCACGGCTATCGCGAGTTCTCGGCGGACTTCGAGTACTGCTTCAACTCCTATTACGAGAGCAAAGGCGAACGGCAGCCGCGTGGCAGCCGTGGATTGCTGACGCGCCCATCGGCAGCCCAGGTTCGCGATTATCGCGCTCACGTTGACGAGGCGCTTGGTCAGCTCTTTGCGCAGGGACAGCTCTTTGCGCAGGGAATTGTCCGTGGAGATGGCGACCCGCTCGCGGCCATGCTCGAGCTTGGCATCAATCACGAGCAGCAGCATCAGGAGCTATTGCTGACCGACATCCTGAGCCTGTTCGCCGCTCAGCCGTTGCGGCCGGCATATCGTGAGCCGCAGCCTAAGCCCGACCGCACCTCCGACGCGATGCCGCTGCAATTCATTCCCTTCCCGGGTGGTGTACGCGCTGTCGGTTACGATGGCGCAGGCTTCTCCTACGACAACGAGGGTCCGCGCCACGACGCGCTGCTCTATCCCTATCGTCTGGCCAATCGCTGCGTCACCAACGGCGAATGGCTGAGCTTCATCGACGCCTGCGGCTATCGCGAGCCGCTGCTTTGGCTCGCCGACGGCTGGGCGACAGTGAAGGCGCAGGGCTGGCAGGCACCGCTCTATTGGGAGCAGCGCGATGGGGTCTGGCATCAGATGACCCTGGAAGGTCTGCTGCCCGTCGACGCGGCCGCGCCCGTCACGCACATCAGCTTCTACGAGGCCAATGCATTCGCTGCCTGGGCCGGCAAGCGCCTCCCGACGGAATTCGAATGGGAGGCTGCGTCCGCAGGATATTCCCTTACTGGCAACGATCTCACGACCGGAGCCCTTCGCCCGCGCCCCGCCGCTGGCGCAGACGGCCGCCTCGCCCAGCTCTTCGGGGACGTCTGGGAATGGACCTCGAGCGCCTATCTGCCTTATCCCGGCTACCGTCCTGCACCAGGCGCGGTCGGCGAATACAACGGCAAGTTCATGGTCAGCCAGAACGTGCTGCGTGGCGGTTCGTGCGCAACCGCGCCCGGGCACATCCGCGCGAGCTACCGCAATTTCTTTTATCCCCACCAGCGCTGGCAGTTCACCGGACTGCGGCTTGCCGAGGATGGCGAATGAATCTCGACGACGAAACCAACCTCGGGCTCGCAGAGGCGTGCTGCGAAGCCCCCCAGTCGCCTGCCCGCGACTCCGAAGACAATCGAAGCGATTTCGCGGCCGCGCTGATTTCAGGCCTCTCGGCCCGTCGCAAATCGATCCCCTGCCGCTTCTTCTACGACGCTGATGGCAGCCGGATTTTCGAGGCCATCACCGAGCTGCCCGAGTACTACCCGACACGCACCGAGATCGGCATCCTGCGCTCGAACGCAGCCGCGATGGCGGCGCTTGCCCCACCCGGCTCGGTGCTGATCGAGTTCGGCTCGGGGTCGAGCACCAAGACCGAGATCCTTCTCGACGTGATGCCCGACCTGCACGCGTACGTGCCCATCGACATCAGCCCGACCGCACTCGACGATGCGCGCAGCCGCATCAACGAGCGTTTTCCGCAGCTGCGCGTCATCCCCATCGTGGGAGACTTCTCGCAGCCGCTCGTCTTGCCGCCCGACATCGCCGGCCGCCCTTTGCTCGGCTTCTTTCCCGGCTCGACCATAGGCAACCTGACCGAGACAGACGCGCAGGCGCTGCTGGCAAGTATGCGGCAGATCCTTGGAGACGAGGGCCGCATGATCATCGGCGCCGACCTCAAGAAGGAGCCGCGTCGCCTCATCGCCGCCTATGACGACGCCCAAGGCGTGACGGCCGCGTTCAACCTCAACCTGCTGCGTCGCGCCAATAAGGAGCTGGGCGCCGATTTCGACCTTTACGCTTTCGGCCACCTCGCCACCTACGACATGCGGCACGGTCGGATCGACATGCACCTCGTCAGCCGTGTCGCCCAGGTCGTTACCGTGCTCGGCCATCGCTTCCGCTTTGCCGCCGACGAGCGCATCCACACCGAGCACTCCCACAAGTACGACATCGAGGGTTTCAGCGCCCTCGCGCGTCGTGCCGGCTGGGAGTCGCAGGACTGCTGGACCGACCACGAAAGCCTGTTCAGCGTGCACGTCCTCGCCTCGCGATAGCGTTCCGCGGGCGAATTGGCTAAAAGCGCGCCATGACCTGGCACAAAGACGGTCCCGGCGCGCGCCGTAGCTATCATCATGGGAATCTGCGCGAGGCACTCATCGCCGCCGCGCTTGACCTCATCTCAAAGAAGGGCCCCGCGGGGTTCACCTTTGCCGATGCGGCACGCGCCGCCGGCGTAAGCCCGGCCGCGCCCTACAGGCACTTCCGCGATCGCGACGCCCTGCTTGCCGACATCGCCCGGCGCGGCTTCGATGCCTTTGCATTGGCGCTTTCGCAGGCCTGGGACGATGGCCGTCCGACGCCGCGCGCTGCTTTCGAGCGCGTAGGGCGCGCCTATCTGCACTTTGCCGCGAAGGAGCCGGCGCAGTTCTCGGCGATGTTCGAGAGCGGCGTTCCGCTGAACGACTATCCGGAAGTGCGCGAAGCCGGCGACCGCGCATTCGGCGTGCTTCGCAATGCCTGCGAGGCACTTGCTGCGACGATGCCGAAGGAGAAGCGTCCGCCGTCGTTGATGATGGCGCTGCACATCTGGTCGCTCAGTCATGGCATCGCAACTCTGTTCGCGCGCGGCGATGCTGCACGCAGATCAATACCGATGTCGCCCGATGATCTCCTTGAAGCAGCGGTGCTGATCTATCTCGACGGTCTCGGTGTTCCTGCCGACAAGTGAGCAGCACACACATCCGATGCGCTCATTTGATGTAGAAGCGTGCGGTTTGCAAAATTTCGTGTATAGCAGTCGCATTCATTGACATCAGATGGATTGAAGACATGGCAGCAAACGAGAAGACGTCGGCAGCGGTTGCGAAGATCGCTTCGAAGGCAATGAAATCTCCCGGCTCGCTCACCACGACGGAGATCAAGAAGCTCGCAGCATCTGCGTTGACGCAGGCTTCCGACAAGCCGGCCAAGAAGAAGAAGACGGTGAAGCGCAAGGTCGCCGCCAAGAAGGTCAAGCGCAAAGCAGTGAAGAAGAAGCGCTGACGCAATCCGGCGGCACGCTCCGCATCGCGTCGTGCCGCCGCTAATATCTCCTCTCGCGATCGCCGTTTGGCGCGCCATCGCCGCCGACGAAATCGCCGCTCTGACAATCGGGAGCGATGATCGCCGCGCCGACTGCGTGAGCCGGTCAACTTGCAATTCTATCGTCAGCCCATGCGGCTAGCCTCGGATGCTCACCTGACTGAAGCAACGTCGAAGGGCCGTGCGCATCCTCGTTCGACGGTTTGAGTTGTGACGCTCTGCGCACCGAAAAATCCCGACGTGCGCAGTTGAAATTCAGTCGCTGTCCTTCGTTGAACGATAGTTTCGTTCGGCGACCACAGCGCTTTCTGGCGCCGACCTCGCGATTGCTCTTGGCGGCGAGGGCTACCGCTCCCATCTGCTGACCGTCCGCATTTAAGTCGCGGACGTCGGCCGGCCACCTCCCCCTGAATGTCCCGCCCGGCCCTCTGAACACCATTTCCGGAACAGGGCCAGCGCCGTCGCCCGGTCGTCCGATTTTTCCAAGTTCACCTCTTGACGCCGGACCCCCCGCCTGCCAACTATGTAAATGTGATAAACATTCACATGGAGAGACCTGAATGACTGGGGTTGTGACGACGCTCGATGACTACGGCAAGCCTGCGTGGATTGCCGTCATGGTTGTCGGCTTCATCCTTTTCTGGCCTGTCGGCCTCGCCATTCTCGCCTACTTGCTATGGAGCGGACGCATGGGATGTGGTGGACGGAACGGTGAAATGAGCCGTTGGCAGCAGCGCTGGGCGGACCGGTTTGACCGCAAGGTCGAGCGCTTCGGTCGCGACTTCCGCGGCTTCGGTTTCGCATCGAGTGGCAACGCCGCCTTCGACGACTATCGCGAGGAGACCATCCGTCGCCTCGAGGAGGAGCAGCGCGAGTTCCGCGAGTTCCTGGAGCGCCTGCGCAAGGCGAAGGATAAGTCGGAGTTCGACCAGTTCATGGCCGAGCGCCGGACCGCGCCCACCACTGGCCCCACCACTGGCACTGAAGGCGCGCGTACCTAAATAATGTCATGCGGTACGTCAGGGCACTCCGCCCTGGCGTACCGATGTCTTTCACTCTCATCGGAGCTTGAATGCATTGGCCCTGGTGATCTTCGGCTTCTTCGCCCTGCTCTTCGCCACCCTGTTCTGGGTGGCCTGGGCTGCGATGTGGCTTGTCGTGGTGCTGTTCTGGCTCGCTTGGCCGCTGACGTTGCTGGTGGTCGCCGCCATCGCCTGGCGTGCGCAGGCGCGCTACTGGCGTCGCGTCGATCAGACTTCGACGGTTGTCGGCTGGACCGCTCGCACACCCGCTCCCCGGGCTGAGGCGCAGCCGAGCGAGAACCGGGCGTTCGAGGAATATCGCGCCGAAACGCTTCGCCGCCTCGACGATGAGCGCGCAAAATTCGGCGACTACCTCGAGCGGCTGCGCAAATCGAAGGACAGGGAAGCGTTCGACAGCTTCATCGCCGAGCGCCGCACGCGGCTGTCTGCCGATGAAACTCGAGGCGCCATCGCCTGACCAGCGCGCAGCAAGAGAAACTGAAAGCCAGGGCAAACCAAATGCCCTGGCTTTTTTGCGCCCTAGCGTATCGTCTTGTCGAAGTTCAGCGCCGTGGAAAGCCCCTTCACGGTGTCGAGGCCTTTGACGCCGAGCAGTGTTGCTCCGTCTAGATCCGCCCCGGTGAAGTCGGCATCCGTCAGATTCGCCCCGGTAAAGTCCGCACGCGAAAGATCGGTATCGGTGAGCTTGGCGCCCGTCAGGTCGGCGCCGATGAAACGCGAGAACGTCATCACCGCGTGATCGAAATCGGCGCCGCGCATGATCGCTTTGCTGAAGTCACATGATTTCAGCAGGTTCTTCGCAAGTGTCGACAGCGTGCCCTGGCCCGCACGGGCCTCGCGTGGGGTGAAATTCGCGTTTGTCAGGTCCGCGCCATGGAAATCAGCTCCTGACATATTCGCCATCACGCGCGTCCCGGTGAGGTTGGCGCCGGCAAAGCGAGGCGCATCGCCCAGGCTTTCGGTGAGGTCGGTGTAGATAGTCGGCCGCAAAATGCTCGCCCCCGATAGATTGGCCCCCGAGAAGTCCGCTCGGATGAGCGTCGCCCGGTCGAGCCGCGTGCCGGACATGTCCGTGCCGCGCATGTTGGCGCCCGTGAAGTCGGCACCATAGAGATTGGAGTTGGCGAGCTTGGCGCCTTTGAAGTTCAGCCCGGACAGGTCGAGGTAGGTGAGATCGTGATTGGAGTAATCCAGCGTCTCGCCAGGCTTTGCTTTGAACAGCGCCGAAGCCATGTCTCGCACGGAAATGTCCGCCGACGGATGGACAGGCTCGGTTTCCTCTGCGATCGCGCCGGCGCTCAGCGCCAGCAGCGCTGCGAGAGCTAGGCCGAACGGTGCTCGTGCCGCGTTTTTCGTTAGCATCTCGTTATCCCTCGCCTCTGGGTTGGGCGATTACTCATATCAAGGGCTGATGCCGCAGCGTGGCAAGGGGCGACCTGCTTCAACTCCTCCTAAAGTCGGGAGAGCGGCACTCCGGCAACGTTTAATACGCTCCGGCCGGCTCAAGAGTTTCACTTGGCGCCGTAACCGCCCCCGGTCGGCGTCACGATAACGACGGCATCTCCCGCCTCGAGGATGGTTTCGCCACAGCCGCCGAGATCCTCGGTCTTTCCAGCCCGCCGGACGCTATTGCTGCCAGGCTCGCCCGGATCACCGCCATCGACGCCAAAGGGGGCAATGCGCCGATAGCCCGAAAGGATGGCGCAATGCATCCGCTCCAGGAAGCGGATGACGCGCCGCGTGCCGTCGCCGCTGGCCCACTTGCCCTTGCCGCCCGAGCCGCGCCGGATAGAGAACTCTTCCAGCAGCACCGGATAGCGCAGCTCTAAGATCTCCGGATCGGTGAGGCGTGTGTTCGTCATGTGCACGTGCACTGCCGCCGCTCCGTCAAAGCCTGGGCCGGCCGGAGCACCCGAGCACAGCGTCTCGTAGTACTGCACCTTGTCGTTGCCGAACGTCAGGTTGTTCATCGTGCCCTGCGCCGAGCCGAGCGCTCCGAACGCCGCGAACAGTGCGTTGGTGACGATCTGGCTCGTTTCGACGTTACCGGCGACGACGGCAGCCGGATACGTCGGTCGCAGCATCGAGCCCGCGGGTATCACGATGCGGATCGGCTTCAGGCAGCCGGCGTTCATGGGGATGGGCTCATCGACCATGACGCGGATCGCATAAAGCACCGCCGCGCGCGTCACCGGCTCGGGCGCGTTGAAATTGTTGGCCTGCTGCGGGCTCGTTCCCGTGAAATCTATCGTCGCGGAGCGGCTTTCGCGATCGACGGTGATGCGCACCTCGACTGCCGTGCCCTGATCTGTCTCGACCCGGAAATGCCCATCCTCGATGCGCGATATGAGCCGCCGCACCGCGTCCTCGGCATTGTCCTGGACGTGCCGCATGTAGGCTTCGACGACGTCGAGCCCGAAATGCTGGACCATACGCTTAAGCTCGGACTGGCCTTTGGCGTTGGCAGCCACCTGAGCCTTCAGGTCCGCGATGTTCTTGTCGGGGCGTCGCGCGGGATATTTGGCGGCTGTCAGCAGAGCAAGGGTCTCTGCCTCGAGAAACCGCCCCTGATCCACCAGTTTGAAATTGTCGATGTAGACGCCTTCTTCCTCGATCGTCGTCGCGCGCGGCGTCATCGATCCCGGCGTCAGTCCTCCGATGTCCTCATGATGGCCGCGGCTGGCAACATAGAACAGCACGCGCGTGCCCTCGTCATCGAACACCGGGCTGACGACCGTGATGTCCGGCAGGTGAGTGCCGCCGTTGTAGGGCGCGTTGAGCATGAAGCTGTCGCCCGGGCGCATCGTGTTTCCGCGCTCGCGGATGATCACCTCGACCGAGCGGTCCATCGAACCCAGGTGCACCGGCAGGTGCGGCGCGTTCGCCACCAGGGCACCGCTGGCGTCGAACACCGCGCAGGAGAAGTCGAGCCGCTCCTTGATGTTCACCGATTGCGCGGTGTTGCGCAGCGCTTCGCCCATCTGCTCGGCAATGGCCATGAAGAGATTGTTGAACACTTCCAGCAGCACCGGGTCGGCCTTGGCCCCGAGCTTTTCCCGTCCGCGCGGTTCCACGCGCGTCAGCACGATGTCGTTGCCGGCGGTGAGCACCAGCTGCCAGCCCGGCTCGACCACGATCGTCTGGTTGGGCTCGATGACCAGCGCCGGTCCGCGCACCGCGTGTCCGGGCTCAAGCTCGGCGCGCATCAGCACCGGCGCGTCATGCCACGCCCCGCGCGAATAGAAGCGCGTCTTATTCCCTCGCCCCTGGGGGGCAGAGGTCTGGTGTAGCGGTGGTTGTTGCCCCTCGCCCCGCCCGCGGGGAGAAGGAGCACCACCCAAGGCGGCGACTTCGAGGGTCGCAACGACGACGCTTTTTTCTGGCGAGACGAAGCCGAACCGCTGCCGATGCAACGCCTCGAAGTCGCGCCGCATGAAGTGCGGTTCCGACAGAGCGACCGGCAGCGCCGTGTCGGTACCCGCGTAGCGCAAGTGCGCGAAGCTCTCGATGGCGATGTCGTCGTGTTCGACGCCTTCGTCCAGCAGTTGTCGCGTGACGTCGTCACCAAGCTCGTAGGCGAGGCTCTCGATCGCATCCATCGCCTCCTCGCCGAGCGGCGCCTCGACAGAGCGCTCGCGGCTCGCGCGCTGTTGCGCCAGCCCGATGCCATAGGCGGATAGCAGGCCAGAGAAGGCGTGCACGAGCACGCTCTCCATGCCGAGCGTATCGGCGATGAGGCAGGCATGCTGGCCGCCGGCCGAGCCGAAACAGTTCAGCGCGTACTCCGTCACGTCGTAGCCGCGTTCGACGGAGATCTTCTTGATGGCGTTGGCCATGTTCTCGACTGCGATGCGGATCGCGCCATCGGCGATTTCTTCCGGCGCGCGCCCATCGCCCACGCGCACTGCCAGCTCGGCGAACGACGCGCGAACGACATCTGCATCGAGTGGCTCGTCGTGCCCCTCCCCGAAGATCGCCGGGAAGAACTGGGGATCGAGCTTGCCCAGCATGACGTTCGCGTCCGTCACCGTGAGCGGACCGCCGCGCCGGTAAGCCTTCGGGCCTGGGTTGGCCCCGGCACTCTCCGGCCCCACGCGAAACCGCGTGCCGTCGAACGAAATGATGGAGCCGCCACCCGCCGCCACCGTATGCACCCGCAACATCGGCACGGCGAGCCGCACCCCCGCGATCTGCGTCTCAAACGAGCGTTCGTATTCGCCGGCAAAATGCGCAACGTCCGTCGACGTGCCGCCCATGTCGAAGCCGATCAGCTTGTCGAAGCCCGCGCGCTTGCCCGTCTCGGCCATGCCAACGACGCCGCCCGCCGGTCCGGACAGGATTGCATCGCGCCCCTGGAATGCCTGCGCCGACTTGAGCCCGCCCGACGACGCCATGAACAGGAGACGCGGAATATCCCCTCCTCCCGCGTCGGCGGGGAGAGGGTGAGCGGAAGTGAGTGCGCTGGCCACTTTATCGACGTACCGCCGCAGCACCGGCGAGAGATAGGCGTCGGCAACGGTGGTATCGCCACGCGGCACCAACTTGATCAGCGGCGACACCTCGTGACTGACGGACACCTGCCGGAAGCCGACCGAGTGAGCAAGCTCGGCTGCCAGCCGCTCGTGCTCGGGATAGGCATAGGAATGCATAAAGGCGATGGCGACCGAGTGGATTCCATCCTCTCGCGCCCGCCGCATCTCGGCCTCCAGCGCACCGAGGTCGATTTCCCGCTCGACTGTTCCGTCTGCGCGCACCCGCTCGTCGGCCTCGACGACACGGCTATAAAGCATCTCCGGCTTGACGATCCGCTTGGCAAAGATGTCGGGCCGCGCCTGAGTGCCGATCTCGAGCTGGTCCTTCAAACCACGCGTGATGACCAGCAGCGTCGCGTCGCCCTTGCGCTCCAGCAGCGCGTTGGTCGCGACCGTCGTCCCCATTTTTACGTAGCCGATGCGCTCGGCCGGAATGGGCTCGCCGCTGGCAACGCCGAGAAACTGCCGGATGGCCTCCAGCGCCGCATCGTCGTAGGCGCCAGGGTTCTCGGACAGCAACTTGCGGGCGAGCAGTCGCCCGTCAGGTGTGCGTGCAACGACATCCGTAAAGGTGCCGCCGCGGTCGATGAAAAACTGCCACTTTTCGTCGCTGGGAAGCCCAGTCATCCGGCGTCCGATCTAGTGAACCGCTGCACCGTCAGCTATCGGGCGTTGCGTAAAGCGTCAACCACGCCCGCATCCGGCGCGCCCTGCGAGTTTCCGCCATTTGCTGCGACTTTCGCACGAGAGCCGTTTAGCCGCTCCGCATGGGCTTCAAGTCTTGGGCGAATGCCGATAAGTGTTTGCCATGCCGTGGAAAGAGATAGCACAGGCGATCGGTATCGAGCCGGGCACTTCGGTGCGCGACGCGCTTTCGGCGCTGTGGTCGCGCCTGATCGGTGATCGCCTCGCCGAGCGGACCCCGGGGTATCGCACGGTCGCCTTCACCATCGCCGTGACGACCCTCGCCGCCAAGATGGCCAAGGCCGATGGCGTCGCCTTGCCCGTGGAGGCGCGCGCCTTCGAACGCGTGTTCGACGTGCCGCCCGGTGAGCGTCAGAACTTCCACCGGCTCTATGATCTGGCCGCCCAGGACATCGCCGGTTACGAGACCTATGCCGGCAAGATCGCGTCGCTGCTCTCCGACGAGCCGGACATGCTGCGCGCTCTTCTCGAATGCCTGTTCCACGTGGCAGCTGCCGACGGCATCCTACATCCCGACGAGGACAAATTCCTCGCCGTGGTGGCCGAAAAGTTCGGCCTGTCGAACGGCGAGTTCCTGAGCGTGCGCGCTGGCTTCATCAACGACCCGTGCAGCCCCTATCAAATCCTCGGCGTGCATCCTGACATCTCGGATGGGGATCTCAAGCTGCGCCACCGCGCGCTCGTCCGCGAGCACCATCCCGACCGGCTGGCGGCATCTGGCGTGCCTCCTGAGCTGCGGTGTGCGGCCAGTCGGCGTCTCGCCGCGATCAACGCCGCCTATGACTCGATCTTAGCCGATCGTCGCGGGAGCACGCGCACCGGAGGCGGGCGGTGATCCTCAAGCCCGACTCGACCCTAGCCCACACGCTCTACCCCTCGCCCAACATCGAGGAGCGGCGCGACGGCTGCCGCCCCGACATGATCGTCCTTCACTACACGGGAATGTCCTCGGGAGAGGCTGCCATCGGCTGGCTCGCCAATCCAGTGAGCAAGGTCTCCTGCCATTACGTGGTCGACGACGACGGCCGCATCACACAGATGGTCGAAGAATCCAAACGGGCTTGGCACGCCGGTGCCTCGCACTGGGCCGGCGACACGGACGTCAACTCTCTCTCTGTCGGCATCGAGATTCAGAACCCCGGTCACGAACACGGCTATCCCGACTTTCCGCTGGCGCAGATGGAAGCGGTCGCCGCGCTGTGCCGCGACATCGCGAAACGGCAGGGCATTCATCCCGCCCGCGTGCTCGCGCATTCGGATGTTGCGCCCGGCCGCAAGATCGACCCCGGCGAGAAGTTCAACTGGGCATGGCTGGCGCGGCACGGGGTCGGGCACTGGGTTGGCCCGGCGGCTATGGACGAGGCCGCGTCGGAATGTCTCGATCACGAACAAGCCGCCGTCGCCGAGACGCTGGAGTTGATGCGGGGGTACGGCTACGGCGTAGATAATCCCGAACGATCGGACTGGTTCGCGGTTCTCGTCCGCACGTTCCAGCTGCATTTCCGCCCCGCGCGCTCCGACGGCCGCCTCGATGTCGGCACGCTCGACACCCTGCGCCGGCTTGTCGACGCCCTGCCGCAGCACGCAACCAGCTAACTTGTCCAACGAGTTTGCGACGCCACATTCAACCATCCGGCAAGGATGTCCGGCGACACGTTGACGGACGTCAACTCGCGAACACCAAACTCGCGGTATCAGGGCGGTCTGGCCGGGGCACCGCGCCGCTGCCGAGGACAAAGGTAACCAATGGCGATCCGCCAGAGCACTCAGCTTGTCGTCCGCCCGCCGCAGGCCTCTCAGCCGCTTGCCCCGGCTGAGCTGAAACCCGTCCACGCCCCTCCGGCTGTCGCCCCCGACGAGCCGACCGACGACCCCGCAATCGAGCTTGCCGACATCATCGACCGCTCGGTGCACTACGCGATGTCGCGCATGACGATGGGGCTGTCGCCCGCCGCCGTTCTCGAGGCCTACTTCGACTGGATGGTCCACCTTGCCGGCTCGCCTGGCAAGCAATCGCAGCTCGTACACAAGGCGATGCGCAAATGGTTGCGCCTCGCGCACTACACCGCCGCCGTGACCGGCAACCCTGATTGCCCCGCCGGCTGCATCGAGCCGCTCCCGCAGGACAAGCGCTTTCGCGGCGAAGCCTGGAAGCAATGGCCGTACAACGTCATCAGCCAATCGTTCCTGCTGCAGCAGCAGTGGTGGCACAACGCCACTGTCGGCGTGCGCGGCGTGACGCCGGAGCACGAGCGTCAGGTCGAGTTCGCCACTCGGCAGATCCTCGACATGCTGTCGCCCTCGAATTTCCTCCTTACGAACCCCGAGGTTATGCAGAAGACGCTCAGCGACAGCGGCATGAATCTCGTGCGCGGCTTCTGGAACTTCGTTGAGGATGTTGAGCGGTCGAACAGCGGAAAGCCGCCGATCGGTTTGGAGGAATTCAAGGTCGGCGAGAACCTCGCCGTGACGCCGGGCGAGGTCATCTATCGCAACGATCTGATCGAGCTCATCCAATACGAGCCACGCGTGAAGCGCGTCGAGGCCGAGCCGGTCTTCATCGTGCCCGCCTGGATCATGAAGTACTACATTCTCGATCTTCGTCCCGAGAACTCGCTGGTGAAATACCTGCTAGATCAGGGCTTCACCGTGTTCATCGTCTCGTGGAAGAACCCCGGCTCGAAGGATCGCAACCTCAGCTTCGAAGATTATCGCAAGCTCGGCGTCGGCGCCGCGCTCGACGTCGTCCGCACCATAGTGCCGGACCAGAAAGTGCATTCGGTCGGCTACTGCCTCGGCGGCACACTGCTGATGGCCGAGGCGGCGACGCTCGCCCGCGACAAGCGCGACATCCTCGCCACCGTCACGCTCTTTGCCGCTCAGGTGGACTTCAAGGAGGCGGGCGAGCTGACCCTGTTCGTCAACGAGGGGCAGGTGTCCTTCCTTGAAGACATGATGTGGGAGCAGGGTTACCTCGACGCGCGCCAGATGTCGGGAGCGTTCCAGCTTCTGCGCTCCAACGACCTCATCTGGTCTCGCATGGTCCACGACTATCTGATGGGTGGTCGTCGTCCGCAGTTCGATCTCATGGCCTGGAACGCAGACTCGACGCGGATGCCCTACCAGATGCACTCCGACTATTTGCGTCGGCTGTTCCTCGACAACGATCTCTCTGAAGGCCGCTTCCGCACTGACGATAAGATCGTCGCGCTGACCGACATCCGCGCGCCGATCTTCGCCGTGGCGACCGAGACGGACCACGTGGCGCCCTGGCGCTCCGTCTTCAAGCTCAACCTGCTACTGGATACCGATGTCACGTTCCTGCTGACGACAGGCGGCCACAACGCGGGCATCGTCTCCCCGCCGGAGAACTCATCGCGCTCCTATCGCGTCGCGCTGCGCACCGAGCAAGACAGTTATCTCGATCCCGACACCTGGTACGCGACGATGCAGCCCCAGAAAGGCTCGTGGTGGCCCGAGTGGGTGCGCTGGCTGAAGCAGAACTCCTCCGGCGAGATCGATGCCATCACCCCTGGCGGCGGTGAATACCCCTCGCTCGGCCCCGCGCCCGGTACTTACGTCCTCCAGAACTGACGCCCCCTTCGGAACCTTGGCGCAGGCATACTCCGCATGGTGAACCAATCTTAACGATAGCCGGGCTACCCATAGCCCTTGCAATCTAAGGGAGTTCCCAATGCGGACAGGCAAGTTTGTAATGATCATGGGCGCCACGGCGGCTGGCGTCCTCTCCATCGGGGAAGCACTGGCCGCAGACTTCGGCCCTCCCCCTCCGCAGGCGCCCGTTTACGCGGTGCCGGCCTATGAGGTCGTCAATCCGTACTGCGCGCGCTGGACGGTCCGCTGCGATCGGCGCTGGGGATTCGGCTCGCCGCGCTTCGCCCGCTGCATGTATCGCCACGGCTGCTGACACATCTCGTCAATGGTGAGGACCAGATGAAGTGCTCCGTTCCCCTGATCGCAGCGGGCATGCTGGTTGCAGTCTCAGTGCCAGCAATGGCGGCCGACTATGCGCCGCTCGATTGCGCCAAGGCGCACTCGGCGTCCGAGCAGACGATATGCAAATCGTATGCTCTCGGTCAGGATGAGGCGCGTATGTCGACTCTCTACGAGATCGCGACATCGCTGGTCGGAATGGGCCAGCGTGGCGACATCGTAGATCAGCAGCGCACTTGGCTTCGCGAGCGCGACGCCTGCGGCGACCGCGACGGCTGCATTGCCGCAGCCTATGCAGCGCGCATCCGCACGCTTGGTGCTGTGATTTCCGGGGTCGCCTCGCGCGGGCCGTTCTGATCCTTAAGACGCGTCACAACGAAAAACGCCCGGGCATCTCTGCCCGGGCGTTTTGCTTTAGATCTTCCGATTAGCGCCGGTCGGGACCACCATCCCGGCGATCGTCTCCACCCCGGCGATTGTCGCCCCCACGGCGGTCGTCTCCACCGCGGCGATTGTCTCCGCGAGCATCTGGAGGAGGACCTCCGCGCCTGTCGTCACCGCGAGCGTCCTGGGGACCGCCCCGCCTGTCGCCGCCGCGCATATCCGGCGGACCACCACGTCTGTCGTCGCCGCGTGCATCTGGGCGAGCGTCGCGCCTGTCGCCACGTTCATCGCGGCGACCGTCGCGGCGGTCACCTCTATCATCGCGGCGGTCGTCACGGCGTTCCCACCGACCGTCCCGACGCTCCCACTGGCGGTTCCAGCGATCGTCGCGCCTGTCGTCGCGGCGTTCAACCCGGTCCGGACGGCGCCAGCCGCGATCCGGCGGCGGCCTCATGCCCTTGGGTGTGACGTAGCCGCG
>CAZBPM010000022.1:0-83188 GCA_964493785.1 uncultured Hyphomicrobium sp.
CGCCGGCGTGCTCACCTGCTGGCGCCGCGGATCCGGGCTGCTTCTGCTTGCTGGTGGCGGCATCGCTGCCACCGTTGTCCTTGGCCATCGGTCTTTATCTTTCCGGGTTTCCGGGTTCTGGCGGGGTTCTAGCAACATGGGTCGGGTGTTGCCACCACCCGCACTGTGTCATCCCGGAGGCCGTGAGCGCAGCGAGCGGCTATCCGGGATCTAGCATTAAGGTCGGCGCGGCCTCAATTGCTCAGGTTCGCCCGCTTCTGCTGGGTCCGGGGTCTCGCTTGCGATGCTCGCTTCGCCCGGGATGACAGCGTCACGAGGGGTCGTTGGTGGCGAGGATGTCGCGGGCGCGGGCGACGTCCTGCTGCATCTGGGCAATCAGCGCCTCGCTCGATTCGAACTTGCGGTCCGGGCGGATGAAGTCGACGAACTCGATCTCGATGTTGCGGCCGTAAAGGTCGCCATCGAAATCGAACAGGAACACCTCCAGCACCGGCTTGCCGTTGTCGTAGGTGGGGCGGGTGCCAAGGTAGGCGGCACCGTCATGGCTGCGCCCCTCGAACCTCACGCGGACTGCGTAGATGCCGTGGCCGAGCGCCGTACCGTAGGGGAGAGGGATGTTCGCCGTCGGGAAGCCGAGCCCCGTGCCGCGCTTGGCGCCGCCGATGACTTCGCCCTCGATGGTCCAGGTCCGGCCGAGGGAGCGAGCAGCGCCCTTGACGTCGCCCTGTGCCAGCCGGAGTCGGATGGCGCTGGAGGAGAACACCTCGCCGTCCTCGGCCACCGGGGGAACGACGGTGATGCCGAACCCGAGGTCGTTGGCAGCGGCGCGCATGGTCTCGGGCGTGCCGCCGCGATTGCGACCGAAGAAGAAGTCATGGCCGATGATGACGTGGCGCGCGCCCAGCCCGTCGATGAGCACGCGGCGGATGAAGGTGTCGGCGGAGAGCGCGGCGAGGCTTGCGTCGAACTTGAGCACCACTGCGATGTCGAGGCCGGCGCTCTTGAGGAGCGACAGCTTCTGCGGCAGCGAAGTCAGATGGAAATGCGGTTCCTCGGGATGGAAAAACTCGCGCGGGTGCGGCTCGAACAGGATCGCGCCCGAAGGCACGCCGAGCTGCTTTGCCATTTGGGTCGCGCTCGCGAGGAGCGACTGGTGGCCGCGATGGACGCCATCAAAATTGCCGATGGCGAGCACGGCGCCACGGGCCTCGGGCGGCGCATTCTTGTAGCCATGGATAACGAGCATTGTGCCTCCGGCAGGATCGGGCGGGCTCAAATGCGATCGGGATCAGCACTCAAGCCGGACGCGTGGGCACCATGAGTACGGCTTCGCCCTGCACGACCGGCTTGCCATTTACAGAGCATACGCAGTCGAAGCGAGCCCGCCTTTTTTCCGGGGTGAGCTCTGCGACCTTGACGGTGGTGACAACGACGTCGCCGATCTTGACCGGCGCCTTGAAGTTGAGGGTCTGGGAAATGTAGATGGCCCCCGGCCCGGGGAGCTGCATGCCGAATACCGCGGAGATGTAGGCGGCGGAGAGCATCCCGTGGGCGATGCGCTCCTTGAAGATGGTCGTGGCGGCATAGTCGGCGTCGACGTGGACGGGATTGCGGTCGCCGGAGACGTCGGCGAATCCGCGGATCACGTCGGCCGTGACGGTGTTGCTGGAGCTTGCCTCTTGGCCAACGCTAAGGTCTTCGAAATAAACGCTCTTCGGCGTCTCGCCCATGTTCAAGCCTCTTCCCGTTCAGGTGCCGCCGCCGCGGCCGGCGCGACACTATCCGCGCCGCATCCCACGGGCAACACGGGAAGGCAAGAGGGCTTCAACCAATGGTGACGGCCCCGGTTGCCGCGCGGGCCCTCAGGGTCTATAAGCGCGCATTCCCCAGTTGCCCCAAAATACTTGGCCCTGCGGACCGACGCAGGAAGCCGGAGGTTAAGCCCCCATGAGCGATCGCAGACCCCTGATGCCCAAGGCGACGGCCGTTTGGCTCGTTGCAAATACTTCGCTGACTTTCGACCAGATCGCAGAGTTCTGCGGTTTGCATGTGCTCGAGGTTAAGGGAATCGCCGACGGTGATGTGGCGCAGGGCATCAAGGGCCTTGATCCCGTGACGTCGGGGCAGCTCACCCGCGAGGGGATCGAGGGATCGGAGAACGATCCTGGCCGCCCGCTGCGTCTTGCCGAGCCGAAAGTCGTCGTTCCGGAGACGCCCAGCCGCAAGGGGCCCCGGTACACCCCCGTGTCGCGCCGTCAGGACCGCCCGAATGCCGTTCTGTGGCTGCTGCGCAATCATCCTGAGCTGAAGGACAGCCAGATCATGCGCCTCGTCGGCACGACCAAGCCGACGATCCAGCAGATCCGCGACCGCAGCCACTGGAATGCGCCCAACCTGACACCGCAGGACCCCGTAACGCTCGGCCTGTGCTCGCAGATCGACCTCGATGCCGAGGTGAAGAAGGCCGCCCGCCGCACCGAGCGCGACCGCAAGGACATGCCGGACGTGGAGAGGGCCGGTACCCTGCTCCCGACCGAGGAGACGACGACCGAGCGCCGGGCCGAGATCATGCAGCCCCGACATGAGGAGCAGCGTGAGGAGACCGAGAAGGAAGAGCAGGCGCGCGTGTTCGCGAAGCTCAAGGAAATGTCGGGCGGCGAGCGCCGCGACGAGGAAGAAGAGCAGTAGGGCTCTTCTTCGGCGCCGGGCGCCCTTGGCGCCTGGCAGCCTACGGCAGCCAACAGTGATGTTGCTAAAGCGGCCGGCACGGATCTGGTGCCAAGGCGAGCGCCGAGCTCGCGCCGACGACGGCGGGGCGTCTAGGGCCCTCAGAGCTGCGTTTTTATTCGAGTGCCAACGGCACCACGAAAATGAGCAGCATCAGCAAGATCCATAAGGCGATCGACTGCTGTTTCAGCTCGCTCATGCAATCCCCCACTCGTTCGGTCCCTGTCCAAGCTGCGAGATTTCGCGAGCTTCGGAGCCGGGATACTTGCGGAACCATGCAACGGGAACAGCTTAGCGCCTTATTTTCCGTCGCGACAGCGGGGCGCGATCAAATTCCCGAGGATTGGAGCAAGATCAGCACGCGCCGCCAACATCGCATATCTGCATTGCCGGCCGGCGTTGGTTTCGCTAGCGTTTTTGCGAATGTGCGGATAATCCCGCTCGCACTTATTCCCACAGCGCCGGGCCTGACATGTCCTCCAATCCGTTCGATCTGAACCTAGAGAAGAATCCGGCCAACTATCAGCCGCTGACGCCGCTCCAGTTCCTGCAGAGGGCGGCGCTCGTCTATCCGGAACACCCGGCAATCATTCATGGGAATCAACGGTTCACGTATGCCCAGTTCTACGCGCGCTGCCGCCGGCTTGCTTCTGCGCTGGCGAAGGCGGGGATCGGCGAGGGCGATACCGTCTCGGTGATGCTGGCTAACACGCCGGCGATGCTCGAGGCCCATTATGCGGTGCCGATGATCGGGGCGGTGCTTCACACGATCAACACGCGGCTCGATGCGCCGGTCGTCGCCTTCCAGCTCGACCACGCAAACGCGAAGTTCTTTATCACCGACAGAGAGTTCGCACCGCTGTCGAAGGCAGCGCTGGAACTGGCATCGGTAAATCCGGCGGTCGTCGATTACGACGATCCTGAATTCCCGCAGACGGGAGAGCGGTTGTCGGAGGTCGAGTACGAGGCGTTTCTCGCCTCGGGCGACGCTGACTACTCCTGGCAGATGCCGTCGGACGAGTGGAACGCGATTTCGCTGAACTACACGTCGGGGACGACAGGCAACCCGAAGGGGGTCGTCTACCATCATCGCGGCGCAGCGTTGATGTGTTACGCCAACAACCTCGAAGCCGGAATGGGCGCCCACCCCGTCTACCTGTGGACGCTGCCCATGTTTCATTGCAACGGGTGGTGCTTCCCCTGGTCGCTATCGGCGGTCGCCGGAACGCACGTGTGCCTGCGCTGGGTGCGGGCGAAGGCGATGTACGACGCGATCGTCGAGCATGGCGTCACGCACATTTCCGGCGCGCCGATCGTCATGGCGACGCTGCTCAATGCTGCGCCGGACGAAAAGCGACCAATCACGCACCGCGTGTCGTTCAACCATGCCGCGGCTCCGCCGCCGCAGTCGGTGATGGACGCGATGGCCGCGGCGGGCTTTCACCTGACGCATCTGTACGGATTGACCGAGACGTACGGGCCGGCGGTCGTCAACGAGTGGAACCGCGACTGGGACGAACTCGACGAGGCGGGACGAGCGTTCAAGCGCACGCGGCAGGGTGTGCGCTACCTCGCGCTCGAGGATCTGACCGTGCTCGATCCGGTGACGATGCAGCGCGTGCCGGCGGATGGGCAGACCATCGGCGAGGTCATGTTCCGAGGCAACATCGTGATGAAGGGTTACCTCAAGAACCCCGGCGCGACGGCTGAGGCATTCGAGGGGGGCTGGTTCCATTCGGGCGATCTCGGCGTGCTTTATCCGGATGGCTACATCCAGCTCAAGGACCGCTCGAAGGACATCATCATTTCGGGTGGCGAGAACATCTCTTCGATCGAGGTCGAGGACGTGATCTATGCCCATCCGGGCGTCGCGTTCTGCGCCGTCGTTGCCAAGCCAGACGACAAGTGGGGTGAGACGCCGTGCGCGTTCGTCGAGTTGAAGCCCGGCGCGGAGACGACCCTCGATGAGCTGATGACGTGGTGCCGCGACCGGCTCGCTCGGTACAAGTGCCCGCGGCATATCGTGTTCGCGGTGGTGCCGCGCACGTCGACAGGGAAAATCCAGAAATTCAAGCTGCGCGAGATGGCGAAGGAAGCGTGATGTCGTTGGGTGACGGCGGAGCCTGGCTCTACGCTCGTTTCGGTCTAAGCCGTTCAAGGGAGGCGAGCGGCGTGCGCTCGCCTGATCTTTGATGGGGGATTTGGCTTAGTGCCGCGTCTCGGAGTCGCTGAGACGAGCGATCTCGTCCTTCAACTTCAACTTCTCCAGTTTCATCCGGAGGATTTCCTGATCGTTCGATCCGGGGCGGGAGACCTCTGCTTCAATTCTACGCTCGAGGAGCCGGTGCTTCTCGGACAGCTCTGCAATGTGGGAAGCAAGCGCCATCATGGACCTCCATGCGTTGTTGAAGACACAGCTCAGCGTGCCAGAGGATTGTGGCGTTGTCCAACACGAGAGCGGTTCCCTTGGAGCGTAATTTTTGATGAAAATGGCGCGGGTGCCCCAATGAACCTTATCGCCAAGGCATGGGCAGCAAAGCCGGCCCTACAATGGTTCCGGTATGCCAAGTGCTTGCCATCCGACGGGAACAGGACGATAGTCCGGCCGCTCGCGGTGGGTGAAGAGGGACATTGACCGGCCGGCCAATGAAACGCATCGACGAGAGAGACCTTCGGGACGAGCTGGTCAGGCTCAGGGCGGAACACCGCGAGCTGGACGACCAGATCATTTTGCTCGAAGACGCAGCATCTGCTGATCAGTTGCTGGTGAAACGATTGAAAAAGAAGAAGCTCGCCATCAAGGATCGCATGATGGCGTTGGAAGACCAGCTTCTGCCCGACATCATCGCGTAGCGGGTGCCGCCCAGCCGGCTGCAGGCTCATTGCGCTCGCGGGCTGAAGGCTCGGAGGTCCGCGGATCGATGACGGCTCCCTCAAGAGGCTCGCGATAGGTTTCCCTGAAGGTCAGTAGAGCGATAAACGCGACGACTGCGGCGCCCATGACAAGGAATGCCGGGGCGAGGTTGTCTCCGGTGCGCTCGACCAGCAGCGTTGCGCCAAACGGCGTCAAGCCGCCGACGATGCCGAGGCAGAGGTTGTAGCCAAGGGCAACAGCCGTGCAGCGCACGTGTGCGGGAGCTGCCTCGACGATGAGCGAGGGCAATGCGGCGCTGAACAGTCCGATGAACATCGCGCAGCCGAGCTGCCCCGAAAGGACCATGGCTGGGTCGGGCAAGTTCATCAGCCAGAACATTGGCCAGGCTGCGACGAAGCCTATCGCGGTGGACGCGAGCATGAGCGGCTTGCGGCCATAGCGGTCGGTGAGCCATCCGCCGAGAAGGTACCACGGGATGAGCGTCGCCATGCTGAGGGTGTTGATCTTCAGTGCCGTCTCGGGCGCAAAGCCGTCGATTACCTGCATGGAGCTGACGAGGAAGACGAACAGCAGATAGAACGGCACGGCGTTGAACGAGGAAACCGCAGCGATGCGGGCGACGAGGCGCCAATGATCGCGCACCGTCTCGACGATGGGTGGGCGGCCAGTGCGCTGCTGCGGGATAGTCTCGGCGATGTGGCGGCGCAGGAGGTTTCCAAGCAGGCCGATGCCGAGGCCGGCGATGAAGGGAATTCGCCAGCCCCAGGCCTCGAGCGTCTCCGCCGGCATCACGGCGGCAAGTGCCGCACCGACGCTCGATCCAAGCAGAAGTCCGGAGACTGCTCCGATACCGGCGAGCGCGCCCATCCATCCGCGCCTTCCCTCGGGGGCGTGCTCGATCAGGAACACCATCGAACTTGGGTATTCACCACCGAGAGCGACGCCCTGCAGCATGCGCAGGCCTGTCAGCGCGATGGGCGCCATCACGCCGATGGCCGCGTAGCCGGGAAGCAGACCGATGAGGAAGGTCGGCACGGCCATGGCCGTAACAGAGACGATGAGCGCTGCGCGGCGACCGAAGCTGTCGCAGACATGCCCAATCAGGATGCCGCCCAAGGGGCGCATGAGGTATCCCGCTGCGAACACGCCGAAAGCAGCAAGAAGCTGCGCCAGCGGATCCTCGCTGGGGAAGAAATGGCGTCCTATGGAGACGGCAAAGAAGCCGTAAATGGCAAAGTCGTACCATTCCAGAACGTTGCCGATCATGCCGGCAGCAATCGCTTTACGAGTGCCCTTGTCGTGCATCTACAGTCGTCCCCTTCGCCAGCCGACGGGGATGCCCGTCGCACGGGGGACGCTGGTCCACCGGCCAGGGAGATACTGCAGGGTCGAGGCTAAGAAACCGCCAAGTCGCACGAGACACTTGTGTTGGTCGCCCGGCTCCTGTAACTCCGCGCTTTCTTTCGGACCTGTCCGAGCAAAGTCGCGGCAAAAATGAGCACCGGGAAAGCCGTCGTCGGCATCATCATGGGCAGCCAGTCCGACTGGCCGACGCTCCGGAAAGCTGCCGAGATCCTCGATGAGCTGAAGGTCGCCTACGAGGCGCGCATCGTCTCGGCGCACCGCACGCCCGAACGGCTTTACGAATACGCGAAATCGGCAAAATCGCGCGGGCTCAAGGTGATTATCGCGGGCGCCGGCGGGGCCGCGCACCTGCCGGGCATGACGGCCTCCATGACCCCGCTGCCGGTGCTCGGCGTGCCGATCCCGGTGACGGCGCTCGCCGGTCAGGACGCGCTCTATTCCATCGTACAAATGCCTGCGGGGGTGCCGGTCGGCACGCTGGCGATTGGCGAGGCCGGAGCGACGAACGCCGGCATCCTTGCGGCGCAGATCCTTGCAATCGGCGATGCGGATCTTCTGAAGCGGGTCGAAGCCTATCGCGCTGCGCGCACGGCCGCCGTCGCCGAGACCCCCAAGAATGCTTGAGGTGCGGTTTTGAAGCAGCCTCTTCCTCCCGGCTCTACCATCGGCATTCTGGGTGCCGGACAGCTCGGTCGCATGCTAGCGGTCGCCGCCTCGCAACTCGGGTTCAAGTGCCACATCTACAGCGACGTGCCGGGGCCTGCGTCGGACGTCGCGGTGTCGACGACGATCGGCGCGTACGAGGATCTGGACAAGATTGCCAGGTTCGCAGCGGAGACGGACGTCGTCACGTACGAGTTCGAAAACGTGCCGGTCGAAGCGGCTGCCGCCGTCGAGCAGGTGCGTCCGGTGCGTCCGGGCCTAAAGGCGCTCGAGGTGGCCCAGGACCGCTATAAGGAAAAGAGCTTCATCTCCTCGCTTGGTTTGCCGCTGCCACGGTTTGCACCGGTCGAGGGGCCGGGCGATTTCACCGCTGCCGTCTCCAAGGTCGGGGTGCCGTCGATCCTCAAGACGCGGCGTCTCGGATACGACGGCAAGGGCCAGGCGCGGCTGACGTCGGCTGACGACATCGCCGCGGCCTTTGAGGACATCGGGCGCGCGCCGGCAACGCTCGAGGCGATGATCCCGTTCAAGTTCGAAGTGTCGGTGCTGTTGGCACGCGGCCTCGACGGCACGACGGTGTTCTACGACATTCCGCAGAACCATCACGAGGGCGGCATCCTCAGGACCTCAACGGTGCCGAGCGCGCTGCCGGAGGAGCATCAGGCGCTGGCGCGCGATATCGCCGGCAAGCTCGCGGCGGCCCTGGATTATGTGGGCGTGATCGGGGTGGAGATGTTCTATGTAGGCGAGGGGCCGGCGCCGCTTCTGCTCAACGAGTTCGCGCCGCGGGTCCACAACTCGGGGCACTGGACGATGGACGGCTGCGCCATCGGGCAGTTCGAGAACCATATCCGGGCGGTGGTCGGCTGGCCGCTGGGCGCGACGGGGCGTCATTCCGACTGTCAGATGACCAATCTGATCGGGGATGATGTGGCCGCTTGGCCGCAATTGGCGGCTGAACCGGGGGCCTGCGTGCACCTTTATGGGAAGAACCAAGCCCGCCCGGGCCGGAAAATGGGGCACGTCAACAGGCTTCGCCCCCGCTCCTGAATTGGTGAACGGCGCATTGCACGCGGCGCATGGACAATTTAACCGCCTTTTGCTAGTGAAGCGGCCATCCACAACGGCAGACAGGATGCAGGCGGCTCCGCCGCGCTCCCGATGCCGCATTTTCTATTGGTCAAAAGGTCAGGCAAAGGAAGCAACCGCTTGCAGGTTCTCGTCCGCGACAACAACGTCGATCAGGCTCTCAAGGCGCTCAAGAAGAAGATGCAGCGCGAGGGCATTTTCCGGGAGATGAAGCTCCGCAACTATTTCGAGAAGCCCTCCGAGCGCAAGGCGCGCGAGAAGGCTGAAGCTGTCCGCCGCGCCCGCAAGCTGGCGCGCAAGCGTGCACAGCGCGAAGGTCTGCTGCCCGGCAAGGCGCCGACCACGACCGCTGCCGGTCCGCGCCGCTAAACGATCGTTCCTGACCTGACGATCCCGATGCGCCCTGAGCCTCGCTCATGGGCGCATTTGGTGTTTGAGATTAGCGGAAGCGCGCTTGGCGCTTACTGGGCTGCGCCTTCGAGCCGTTCCCGGGCAGGCCCATCAGCGCGGGCTTCGGTCAACGCATCGATCCAGCGGAACAGCACGTCATACGAGCCGTGGAGGTGGTGGTCGGAGTGGCCCGCCCGCGGGAAAGTGGCGATTTCCTTCGGCGCGCTGGCGGCAGCGTACACGGCCTTGCCCATCTCGACCGGGATCACCTGATCGGCCTCGCCGTGCAAGACGAGCAGCGGAGCTTTCACGCGGGGGAGATATTTCACAGTCTCGTAGCGGTCGAACACGAACGGACGCACCGGGAGATAGGGATAGGCCAGCACGGCGACGTCGACGATGGTCGTATAAGGCGCATCGAGTGCGAGACCGCCGACTTCGCGATCGGCCGCAACCTGGACGGCGACGCCGGATCCGAGCGACTCGCCGTAGACGATTATGTCGTCGGGCTCGACGCCATCCTTGACGAGCGCATCATAGGCCAACTTGGCGTCGGCGACGTTGGCGCTCTCGCTCGGCGATCCGGTCGAGCCGCTGTAGCCGCGATAGCTCAACATCAGCACGCCGTAGCCGCGCGAGACGTAGCGGCGTACGCGCTCGGAGCGGCTTGCGAGACTGCCGCCATTGCCGTGGAAGTAGAGGATCGTCGGCTGCCCCGGCGCCGCGGGGGCATACCAGGAGATGAGACGCGCCCCGTCGGGTGCATCGATGACGCGCTCGGTGACGCCCGCGAGGTTGAAGCTCTTGGGCGAGACGCGCTCGGGATCGGGGAAGTACATCAGGCGCCGCTGCAGGACGAAGGCGGCGACGGCTATCACTGCGTAGACTGCGAACAGTCCTATCGCGAGCTTCATGATCAGCTGCATGCGTGTTCAATCCGCCCGGCTGGACCCGTTGTGCGCGTCGTGTGACCTACCCAAGCTTAGCCCGGGTGGGCGCAGGTGCGAAGCGCGAGGGGATATTGGCATAAGAAATCTGGCGTAAGCCTTTGCCAAACACGCAAATTTCTATCGATCGGCGATGCAACTTAACCATCCGCCCCGCGGGCAGGCTTATGCTTGGTCTGATTGTTTCCTGCCGGGCCGCCGTAGAACTCACGCTGCGAGCGCGATGTGCGGATCGAGGTAGGACAGGCCCAGGGCCTCGGCGACTGCCGGATACGTGATCTTGCCATCGTACACGTTGAGGCCGGCGAGCAGATGGCGATCGTCGCGCAGGGCGGCGACGGTACCCTTGTTGGCGAGGGCGAGCACGAAGGGCAGAGTTGCGTTGTTGAGTGCGAAGGTGGACGTGCGCGCTACCGCGCCCGGCATGTTGGCGACGCAGTAGTGCACGACGCCGTGCTCGATGTAGCTCGGGTTCGCGTGCGTGGTCGGATGGGACGTCTCGGCGAAGCCGCCCTGGTCGATCGCGATGTCGACGATGACGGAGCCGCGCTTCATTGCCTTGACGAGGTCGGTGGTGATCAGCTTCGGTGCGGCAGCGCCCGGCACCAGCACGGCGCCCACGACGAGGTCGGCCTGCAGTACATAATCCTCGATCGCCTGACGCGTCGAAAAGATCGTGTTGAGCGAGGCGCCGAACTGCTGGTCGAGGGCGTAAAGCCGCTCGATGTTGATGTCGATGCAGGTGACGGCGGCTTCCAGACCAATGGCCATGCGCACGGCGTTGACGCCTGCAACGCCACCGCCGATGACGACGACGTTGGCAGGTGCGACGCCGGCCGAGCCACCGAGCAGCATGCCGCGCCCGCCCTGCTCCATTTCCAAGCAATGGGCTCCGGCCTGGATCGACATGCGGCCGGCAACCTCGCTCATCGGGGAGAGCAGCGGCAGGCCGCCGCGCGCGCCGGTCACCGTTTCGTAGGCGATGGCGGTGACGCCTGAGGCCATGAGGTCCCTGGCCTGCTCGGGATCGGGCGCAAGGTGCAGATAGGTGAACAGCGTCTGGCCTGCGCGCAACATTGCGCGCTCGGGTGCCAGAGGCTCCTTCACTTTCACGATCAATTCGCCGGTGGCGAAGATCTCGGCAGCATCGGGGAGGATGGTCGCGCCGGAGCGGCGATAGTCGTCGTCGGTGATGCCCATGCGCTCGGCGGCGCCGGTCTGAACGAAGACCTCATGCCCATGCGAGACGAGCTCGCGGACGCTCGCAGGCACCATGCCGACGCGATACTCGTGGACCTTGATCTCCTTCGGTACCCCGATGCGCATGTGGTCGCCTTTCCCTCTGGCCCGTACCGGCCAGCCTATTGATGCCCGCTGACATATGAAACCCGTGTTCGCCCACTCTCCCCAACCTCGGAGCGGAGGAAGACCGGGGCGGCGCACACAAAAATAGCGCGGCCGGTGCCGCGCTATTTCTTTGGCCGGGTGGACGGCTCAGCTCGTTTTGAGCCAGTTGTCGACCGCCTTCTTCACCTGCTCCTTCTCGAAGCCATAACGGGACTGGATGAGGCCCTCGAGCTGCTCGCGATTGCCATTGATCCTGGCGATATCGTCGTCAGTCAGCTTGCCCCACTGCTCCTTCACTTGGCCGGAGAACTGCTTCCAGTTTCCTTGAACGCGATCCCAGTTCATCGGTGATCTCCTTGTTCATGAGCCCGCTGGGGGCAGCGTGCCCCCAGGTCGGCGGCGCGGATAGTCGGCGGCAGGCGTAAACAAGGAGGTTACGGGATCGCCGGCAATTGCCGCAATTTGGCGGGGCCCGGCGGGTGCCATCGTCCGTGGACATCATTTGGTCGAAGTCGGCGGCGCCTATGGCGGCGAGCGGGACCGATATCATTTAGATATCAGGGGGGTAGTCATGTCCGTTCCCGCACGCGGCGGGCGCTTTGATGCGCCTGCCGAGCCAGACACATTCGATTTCGGAAGCGCACGCGCCCTTGCGGCACTCGATCCCGGGGAGCCGATATCTCCGCCGAGGGAGCGCGGAAGCAGCGTACTGGGTGCGAGCCTGGTGCTGCTCGTTCTGTTCGGGGGTGCATGGGCCGTGATGCAGGCACCTTCGGACTGGTTGGCCGTGCTCGGCGAGAGGGTTGCTGCGCTGTCGGAGCTGGTGAGCAACGTCGGCGCGAGGAGCGATGTCGCGATCGAGGCGTCGGGCATTGCAGGCGATGAGACTTCGCCGCCGGTCGAGGCGCTAGCGGCCGCTACGCCGACAGAGGCAAATGATGCGCCTCTACCACCCGGCGCCGAGGCAATCGAGACCGGGGCGATAGCGAATCCAGAGCCTTCGGGAGAAGAGGCCGAGCCGGAAGTGGCTCAGCCGCTGCCACCGGTGCGCGTCGATCCGGCTGACCCCTATCAGAAACGGGCGGTCGCGGCCGGACTGCATCCGGACCTGTCGCGCGTGCTGCTGGCGCGCCTGTCGGCGACCGATTACCGGAACGCGCGCTATGCCGTCGATACGGCGATCGCCAAGACGGGGAACGAGGACGTGCTCGTGTGGCCGCGTCAGAGGAAGCCGGAGCAGGCGCTGTTTCGCGTGCACTTCGTGATGGGTGCGGCGCCGCAGTGCCGGCGCTACGTGGTCACGGTGGTCAAGGATGGGTGGACGACGACTGCGCCGGCGATGGAGCGCTGCGGGGCCGATATTGCGCCAGCTAATCCAGCTAAGGGCCCAGCACGGGCCGCCGGATCGGCCATTAGCGCTCGTTGAGCTGGCGGATACAGATCTCGCGCCACTTGCTCTTGGTGATGTGCGTGCCGGTGTCCCAGGTGTCCATGCACTGGGCGAGCTTGTCCTTCTGGGACAGGCCGTCGTTCTTCAGCGGCGCGGTCGTTGCCGGTGCGGTCGCGAGCGGATCGCCGTCGCGATACTTGCGGGTGCCCTTGCGCGGGGCGTCGAGCGAGAGGGCGCCATTGCCTGTCGGATCGGTGGTGAGCGGCGCAACTTCGGCGGCGGAAGCCGCAGAGGCGCCCAGGCCGGCAACGAGGATGGCGAAGAAGCTTGCGCGAATGTGTGTCATGGGCGGAACTCTACCAGCTTTGAGGCCAGGGCTTTGTTTCGAGCCTGTCGTCATGGTGAAAGAAATGCAAGCCTCAGTCTCTTTGTGGCGCAGGATCGGGCGGCATGCCGAGCCTAGCCGGGTGGCAGCGATCCTATTGCGCTTCTTTGAAGAATGCGTAGCACCGCCTGGCACGGGACGAGGAATGTCTGCCAGTCGCCGGGCTTGTTCGGATCGACGTCATACCTGAAGCCATTCTCCGGCGCGGCCGCGCCTTTGGCGATGATGCCGATCAAGGTTCCGGCCTCGTCGACAACGGGTCCGCCCGAACTTCCGGGCAGGGAGTCGACGGTGGCCGCGATATAGATCTCTTCGGCGGCGCGGAACTCTGCCCGGCCCAGACCGACATACGTGCCGCTGCTCCAGCGCTTGGTTTCCCTCAGCTTCGACGTCGATCGACGCTGGCTGACGCCGGGGAAGCCGACGGCGTAGACGCGGCGGTGGTGTGCCTGATCACAATTGCCAGTGATGGGGAGCGGTTTGCCGACATTGACACGCGATGGGGTGGACACTCGGACGATGGCGATGTCGTAGGCCTCGTCGACATAGACGACCTTCACGTTCTCAAGCCGCCGCGGCTGGCGCGCGCGCGTGATGCCGTCGCTCTCGTAGCGCGGCCCGCCGATGTTCTCGACGAGATAGCGGCGCGGCTGGCGGCAGTCCTCGGCAGCGTGACCGGCGGTGATGAAGTCGTAGTCGGTCGTGTCCGCTCGCTGCGTCTTCTTCACGATGAAGGCGCTGGCGACGTATCGCGTGCCTTTGCCCTCGCAGACGAAGGCGAAGACGGAAGGCCAGATCGTGCGCACGGCGGCCGGCAGCTTGTCGTCGAAGAAGCCCTCGGCGGCGTGAACGTTGATGGGTAGGGCAAGCAGCAGCGCCAACATCGCTATGCGTCCGCGGGGGCACGCTGGAGCGACTACCGGGGTGCTAGCACTGGCGATTTTCAAAGGCATCCCGAACTCGGCCAGTGGGAATGATGTTCAGCAGCCGGTATCAGCCCGATCCAGTCGATTTTATCAATGCCGAAAATGAGTTCTGGAGACGTAGACGCTAGTTTCACCAGATGGAGATTGCGCTTTCCACTACCGTCGCGCTGATGGGCGCAACATTCGCTGCCGCGGGAATGCTGCTGCTGCTGTCCTGGGCGCAGCACCGGGCGTTCACCGCGCTCGGATTGTGGGGCGTGATGTTCGTCCTTGGTGCGATCGGGACTGCCCTGCTGGCGGGCCGTGGAAAGATTCCGCCGATATTTTCGATCGCAGTGGCGAACGTCTTCATCGCAGTGGCATACGGCATGATGTGGAACGGTGCGCGGCGTTTCGAGGGACGTCGCCCGATGTTGGTGGCGTCCATGGCCGGGCTCGTCCTGTGGCTACTGGCGTTGTTGATCCCCGGCTTCTGTGACTCGGCGATATCACGCGCCACGTTGATGACGGCTATTGGCGTCGCATACTCGTTGCTGGCGGCGTTTGAGATCTGGCGCGGACGCGCGGTCGAGCTGAACTCGCGGTGGCCAGTTATCGGCTTGTTTGTCGTGCACGCCATCATGATGCCGGTGCGCATCCCTTTGGTCAGCGACGTTGACGGAGCTTCTCCGCTGCATTCCAATCTGATGCTGTTCGTCGTGTTCGAAACAATCATGCTGGCTCTGGCGGGCGCTTACCTTTTAGGTAGTCTTGCACGTGAGAACGAGACGTCGCGGTACAAGAGAGATGCGTCAGTCGATGCGCTTACCGGCGTTGCGAACCGTCGAAAGTTTTTGCAGCAAGGCGAGCGGATGTTTCAACGTGCTGAGCGGGATGGCACATCGCTGGCTCTCCTGCTGTTCGATCTCGACCACTTCAAGTCCATAAACGACGCCTTCGGCCACGCCGTAGGCGACGAAGTCCTGAAATCGTTCTGCACGTTGGCAGCGACGCAGCTGAGGCCGGGGGATCTTCTGGGCCGTCTCGGTGGCGAGGAATTCGCGTGCGTGATTTCCGATACTACGCCGGAAGGTGCCGTGGTGGCGGCCGAGCGTATCCGGTCGGAGGTCTGGTCAACTACCCAACATGCAGGCGCGCAGACCTTCAGTGTCACGGTCAGCATTGGCGTCGCGGTGTCAGGCCCTGAGAAACCAGACTTAGCGGCTCTAATCGTGCGCGCGGATCGGGCGCTTTACCGGGCGAAGGATCTCGGTAGAAACAGAGTTGCACTTAGCGAAGCGGCGCCGCGGACGGTTACGGCTCGTGACGAGCCGGTGTTTGGAGCGAGGACAGCATAGCGGTCGCACGGACGCGCGGTATCTAGCCGAAACGGACGCTGTAGATTGGCGGCAGGTGCCGGGCAACGCATTGCCAGCCGTCGCCCTGATCCTCCGATAGCCAGAGATTTCCCGTCGTGCTGCCGAAAGCCAGCCGGTCTCCGCCGGTATCGATGTCGAGGGCGTGGCGATAGACCAAGTCATATGCGTGCTCTTGCGGCAAACCATTGCGCAAGGTTTGAAAGCTGCGGCCGCCGTCGCGCGTGCGGGTGACCACGACTTCGCCGGCTACTGGTATGCGCTTTTCATCCTTTATCGCGGGCACGAACCAAGCGGTGTCGGGCTCTCGCGGGTGGACGGCAACGGCGAAGCCGAACACCGAGGGTCCGGCCTCTGTGATTTCCTCCCAGCGGGCCCCGCCGTCGTCGGAGCGGAAGATGCCGTTGTGGTGCTGGACCCACAGGCGCTCCGGTGCAGCGGAGCACTGCACGAGGCGATGCGGGTCCTGAATGTCGGGGTCGTACTGCTGGCCTTCAGGCATGAACGCAGCACGCATTCCTTCGCCGTAGCACTCCCAGCTTTCGCCGCCATCGGTCGATGTCCAGACGCCGCCGCATGAGACACCGAGCTTGATTTGCTTTGAATCGCGCGGGTCTACGCAGATCGAATGTATTCCGGGAAGGTCGGCGCCGCCGCCGAACCATTTCTTGCGCTTGGGGTGGTCCCAGAGCGAGCGCACAAGCTCCCACGAGGTTCCGCTGTCGAACGATCGGAACAGGCCGCCGGGAAGCGTGCCGCACCACAAGAGTCCGGGTTGGTCAGAGCCACCGGCCTCCAGCGCCCAAACGCGAACGCTAGACCAAGGAATGGGCTTTCCCCACATGTCCTTGTCGTCCTCGTCCTCGGGTTTTTCGGGGTAGCTCGGGGTCGCGCATTCTTCCCAGCTGCCATCGGCGGTCGTGCGGTGCATCTTGACGCCGAAGTGGCCATGGTCGAGCGCGGCGTAGACGCGGTGATCGCGCGGGTCGACGAGCATCATGGAGACGTTGTCGGCAAGAAAATCGGAGCGCGCGATGCACCACGTGCCGGAACGTCGCTCGAGGGTGAAGAGCCCTTTTCGAGTGGCGACGAAAACGCGGTCGGACATCCGATCCTCCACGAAATCAAATTTGTTGGGGCAGCTATCCGCCCGACAATGCCTGTAGCACGAAAATCTCGCCGTTTTCGAGGACAGGGTCGGAGAGTTGGACCCGGTCGTCAATGCGTTTGCCGTCGACGAATATCACCATGTGTTTGCGAAGTGCGGATTGGTCGTCGAGCACGTAAGATCGAGCGCGAGCATTTCCTGCGAATGCGGCGTCGAGCGCTTCGCGAACGGTGGAGGCCTGAACTTCGACAGGTGGGCAGGCGATGTGCCGCTGCAATGTCGGCGTGAAGGAAACTCGCACCATCTCGCATCCCTCCCGTGTGCGTTACGGGGCGAAGCGCCCAGCTATTCTTTTAGTACGAAATCCAGCAGTCCGGCGATATCGTTCGACGTTGCGTCGGGCGGCACGCCGAGCTGTTCGGCAGGGAGGCCGAAGCGGTTCACCCAAAAGGTGGGGTAGCCGAAACTCTTGGCGCCGTAGGCGTCCCAGCCGCCGAATGCGGCGAATACGATCTCGTTCTTGGCGAGGCCCAGCCGCTCCATACCGAGGGCATAGGCGCGGGGCTCCGGCTTGTAGCTTTGGTTGACCTCGGTGGAGAGCAGTTCGTCGAACAAGTCGGTGATGCCGGCGCGGTCGGCATTCGACTTGAGCATCAGCGGCGAGAAATTGGCGATGGTGATGATGCGCACGCCGGCGGCCTTGAGCTTCTTCAGCGCGGCGACCGTGTCCGGCCAGGGCTCGAGGGTGAGGTAGGCGTCGAGAAGGCGCGCGCGCACGTCGGGCGGCAGTGGAAGCTGCATGGCCTGCGCGGTGTAGACCAGCGCATCCTCGGTCACCTTGAAGAAGTCGTCGTGGCGGCCGGTGATCGAGCGCAGGAAGCCATAGTCGAACTGCTTGGCGCGCCAGGCCAGCGTGAATTCCTTGCCCTTGCCGGGGAACTCCTTCTCGACCTTCGGAATGACCGAGTTGGCATTGAACAGAACGAAGTAATCGAAGGCGACCGCCTTGAAGCGCGGCGCTGCGTTGGCCTTTGCGGCAGAGAAGAGCGCGCAAATGGCAAATAGGAATATCGAGAACTTGTGCACGATCCCTCCCAGAGATGTCGAACTGCGCCCGACTGTCTACCGGCGTAGGTCACGACCGGTAGAAGGGCGCAAGAGGAGATCACAGAATGTAGGCGACCCGGCTGCAGTCGCTGGCGTCGCGAGACAGCTCAGTAGCCGTGACAGATGACGCTGCCGTTGATGACGTGGCAGTGATAGGGGCCAGGACTCGCTTGGGCTGTAAGCGATCCGGCTAGCGCGGCGCCTGCCACGATCGCCGCGAGAACGGAATGGACCAAGAATGATTTGCCGGTTGTCATGTGTGGTGCCCTGAAAAAAGAAGAGATGCAAAATGCACGCTTGCTCCGCCCAGCTGATCTGAGCAGAGGTGCCACCTCAAGTTGGCACAGGTAAAGCGCGGCGAAAAGCGCCAGACTCGGTCGAGCCCACCGGGAATACCCAGCCGCGCGGCCTAGTGGGCGAGGGCCTTGACGATCTCGTCCGTCATCTTCTTAGCGTCGCCAAGCACCATCACGGTGTTGTCGTTGTAGAAGAGCGGATTGTCGATTCCGGCGTAGCCTGACGCGAGCGAGCGCTTGTTGAACAGCACGGTGCCCGCCTTCCAAGCCTGCAGCACCGGCATGCCGTAGATCGGCGAGGTCTTGTCGGTCTCGGCCGCCGGGTTGACGACGTCGTTGGCACCGATGACGTAGACAACATCGGTCTGAGGGAACTCGGAGTTGATGTCCTCGAGTTCGAATACCTCGTCGTAAGGGACGTTGGCTTCTGCGAGGAGCACGTTCATGTGGCCCGGCATGCGTCCGGCCACGGGATGGATGGCGTACTTCACCTCGACGCCGGCCTTCTTGAGCGCGTCTCCCATTTCGCGGAGGGCGTGCTGGGCCTGAGCGACGGCCATGCCGTAGCCCGGCACGATGACGACCTTGGAAGCGTTCTTCATCACATACGCGGCGTCCTCGGCCGAGCCGAGCTTGACCGGCTTCTGCTCGCCGCCACCAGACGGGCCCGCGGTCTCGCCGCCGAAGCCGCCGAGGATGACGGAGATGAAGCTGCGGTTCATGCCCTTGCACATGATGTAGGACAGGATCGCGCCGGAGGAGCCGACGAGTGCGCCCGTGATGATCAGGGCGATGTTCGACAGCGTGAAACCGATACCGGCTGCGGCCCAGCCTGAATAGGAGTTGAGCATCGACACTACGACGGGCATGTCGGCGCCGCCGATCGGGATGATGATCAGCACGCCGAACACCATGGCCGTCAGTGTGATGGCCCAGAACAGCAGCGGCGAGCCGCCCGACTGGCAGAAAAGGTAGATCAGATAGATAAGGCCGGCGAACAGCGCCAAGTTGATCAGGTGGCGCCCGGGCAGGGTGATCGGCTTGCCGGACATACGGCCGGAGAGCTTGAGGAAGGCGATGACCGAGCCGGTGAAGGTGATGGCGCCGATGGCGACGCCAAGCGACATTTCGATAAGGGAGGCGAAGTGGATGCTTCCGGGCGAGCCGATGCCGAAGGCCTCAGGCGCGTAGAGCGCGGCGGCGGCGACGAACACTGCAGCGAGGCCGACGAGCGAGTGGAAGGCGGCGACAAGCTCGGGCATCGCCGTCATGGCGATGCGGCGTGCGGTAACGGCGCCGACGGTGCCGCCGATGCCAAGGCCGAGGGCGAGAAGGATCCAGGTCAGCGGCGACTGGGGCGCGGCGACGGCGAGCGTCGTCGCCATGGCGATGGCCATGCCCGTCATGCCGAGGTAGTTGCCCTGGCGCGATGACGCGGGGCTGGAGAGGCCGCGCAGCGCGAGGATGAATAGCACGCCGGAAGCCAGATAGAGGACGGCAACGAGATTGGGCGTCAGCATACGGCGCGTTCCCCGCGGACGGTTTCTGGCGAGCTCACTTCTTGTCGCCCTTCTTCTTGTACATGGCGAGCATGCGCTGGGTGACGAGGAAGCCGCCGAAGATATTGATCGCGGCCATGATCAGTGCCAGCACGCCGAAGGTCTTGGAGGCTACGGTGTCACCGGAGACGAAGCCGTCCACCGCGCCGTGCTCGACGGCGACCGCGAGCAGAGCGCCGACGACGATCACCGAGGAGATGGCGTTGGTGACGGACATCAGCGGCGTGTGCAGAGCCGGCGTGACGGCCCAGACGACGTAGTAGCCGACGAAGATCGCCATCACGAACACCATCAGCTCGTAGATGACGGGGTCGATGGCACCCCCGATGCCGGCGGCGAAGGCCTGCGTCGGGATTGCGAAAGCGAGGCCCGCAAGGGCTGCCAGTTTAAGGAACGTGCTTTTCATCAGGCCGCTCCCTGGAGGCTCGGGTGGACGATGGCGCCGTCGCGGGCGACGAGCGTGCCCTTGACGATCTCGTCGTCCCAGTTGATGGCCAGCTTCTTTTCCTTCTTGTCGAAGAGAGTTTCGAGGAAGGCATAGAGGTTCTTGGCGTAGAGGCTGGAGGCGTTGACGGCGAGCCCGCCGGCTAGATTGAGCGGGCCGTAGATGCGCACGCCGCCGTGGTCGACGATTTCGCCCGGCTTGGTCAGTTCGCAGTTGCCGCCGCGCTCAGCGGCGAGGTCGACGATGACGGATCCGGGCTTCATGCCCTCGACCATCGCCCTGGTGACGAGCCTCGGCGCGGGGCGGCCGGGAATGAGGGCCGTGGTGATGACGATGTCCTGGTTCTTGATATGACTGGCGACGAGTTCGGCCTGCTTGGCCTGATACTCGGCCGACATCGGCTTGGCATATCCGGCGGCGGTCTGCGCCTGCTTGAACTCGTCGTCCTCGACCGCGATGAACTTGGCGCCGAGCGAGGCAACCTGCTCCTTGGCGGCGGGCCGCACGTCGGTGGCGGTGACCTGGGCGCCGAGGCGGCGGGCGGTAGCGATGGCCTGGAGGCCGGCGACGCCAGCGCCCATGATGAAGACCTTGGCGGCGGGAACGGTGCCTGCCGCCGTCATCATCATCGGCATGGCCTGCTGGAACATGGCGGCTGCATCGACGACGGCCTTGTAGCCGGCGAGGTTGGCCTGGCTCGACAGCACGTCCATCGACTGCGCACGGGTGATGCGCGGCATGAACTCCATCGAGAACAGGGAGGCTTTCCCCGCGGCAAGCGCCGAGAGGGCGGCTTTGTCGCCGTAGGGGTCGAGCATGGCGACGACGAGCGCGCCGGGCTTCAGCGATGAAATCTCGGACGCAGAGGGTCGGCGGACGCTCAGCAGGATGTCGGCGTCGCTCAGGGCTTCGGCGGCGCTGGAAGCGATTTGAGCCCCGGCGGCGCGCAGCACGTCGTCAGAGAAGCGCGACCGGGAGCCGGCGCCCGCCTCAACCTTCACCGTCGCGCCGAGCGCGGTGAGCTTCTTGACCGTCTCAGGAGATACCGCAACCCGCGGCTCATCCGTGGGCTCGGCCGTAACCGCAATGGTGACCATGAAAGCGTCCGATCGCGAGATTGGCTTCTCGCGCCGCCGGAACTTTAGCGCCTAGTTGTGGCGCAAAGCTCCAGCGCGCGGCACGACAGCTTGAGTCTCGTTCAGCCTAGGTGAGGAAGAAGGCCATGCCGGCAAGCAGCACGACGAGGAAGACGATCGAGATTTTCGTGAGCAGAATGAACTGCTTGTAGGTGCCTTCGGCCTGGGGGTAGTCCATCTCCGGATTGCCGCCCGACAAGTCGATTGCCACTGGTGTTCTCCCTCGAATTTTTTGTGCCTTGTGTTTCCTTGGTACCGCAGCAAAGGCCAGCTATCAAGCACCGGTGAGCCTTCCGTAATGGTCCGATCGTACTGGTTGTCAGAAGTACCGCAGTCTAAGGCCTCAGGCCGCTTGCAGTTGCCATGGATACCTTCCAGCTCGTTCAACGGCTCGCCGTCGCTCTCGCGATTGGTCTCATCATTGGGATCGAGCGCGGCTGGAAGCAGCGTGAGGAACCGGAGGGGGAACGCGCAGTCGGGCTGCGCACGCTTGCGCTTTCCGGGCTGCTAGGCGGCATTTGGGGTGCCCTGGCGCAGGTGGCCGGGGCGTGGGGAGTCGTCGCCCTCGGCCTCGCCTTCGCAAGCTTCACCATCGTGATTGCCGTCTTTCGCTATCGCGAGATGGTCCGGGAGGGCAGCCTGGGGGCGACCACGGTCGTGGCAGCAATGCTAGCCTTTGCGCTGGGAGCGTTCGCGGTTCTCGGCGATCCGGGGGTCGCGGCTGCCGCGGGCGTCGCAACGGCCATCCTGCTGGCGCTGAAGTCCTGGATGCACGCGGCCCTGAAGAAGCTCACGTGGGAAGAACTGCGTTCCGGCCTGATCCTCCTGGCGATGACCGTCATCATGCTGCCGCTGCTGCCCGACCGTGCGATCAGCCCCTGGGTGCAGGTCAATCCGCGCGAAGTCTGGCTGATGACCATCTTCATCGCCGCATTGTCGTTCGCAGGGTATATCGCAATCCGCATCGCGGGTTCGGAGCTTGGCGTGCTTCTGTCGGGGCTGGCCGGGGGGCTGGTCTCCTCGACGGCAACCACGCTCAACATGGCGGATCTCGCGCGTCGGCATCCCTCGCATGGCGATATCTGTGCTGCGTCGACGATGCTGGCGGGCGCCACCATGATGGCGCGGGTCATGGTGATCGTCGCGGTTGCCAACTCGGCGCTGTTGCCGACAGTCCTGCCGGCGCTGGCTCTGGGGGCCGCAGCGCAGCTGGGGTTCGGCCTTTGGCTCGCGTGGCGGGCCGGGGCCGATGATGAGCGCGCTGAGCCGTTATTGCTGAGCAATCCGTTCGACCTCAAGTCCGTGCTGCAGTTCGGCGCGCTGCTCGCGCTGATCATGGCGCTCGCAAACGGCGTCGCCGCATGGGCCGGATCTGCCGGCGCTTATGTGCTGGCGGCGGTCTCGGGGGTCCTCGATGTCGACGCGATCAGCCTTTCGATGGCGCGGCTGGCGCCGGACAAGCTCACGGCAATTAGCGCCGTCATCGCTATCCTCATTGCTGTGGCGGTGAACTCGATCGCCAAGGTGGTGCTCGCGACGAGTGTGGGCGGATGGGTATTCGGACGGCTGCTGCTACCCGCATTGTGCGCGTCGCTTTTAGCGGGCGCTGCCGGACTTTGGCTGACCCTGTAGCGTTTGACGCGGCATCGACTTCGAAGATGTTCTAGGCAGCGGCGTCTACAGCGGTGTCATCGATAACGCTGCGATTGCGGCCCTGCCGCTTCGCGGCGTAGAGGGCGTCGTCGGCTTTCTTCACCAGCGCGCTCCAGTCCATTCCCTTTCGAGGGAAGGCCACGGCCGCACCGCAGGAGATGGTGATCGGCAGGCGCGTGCCGCCGGCGACGTACTCATTGTGCAAAACGCCGGTGCGCAGGCGCTCGACAGCGTCGAAGAGGGTGCTGGGCGCGCACGACGTCAGCACAGCCAGAAACTCCTCGCCACCGAGGCGGCCGACGGAGTCGCCGCCGCGCGTGGTTGCCAGCAGCACCTTGGCGGTCATGGAGATGACGGCGTCGCCGACCTGATGGCCGTACGTGTCGTTGATGGCCTTGAAGTGATCGAGATCGGCGACGACGAAGGCTAGAGGCCGACCGTGGCGCTCGGCTTCAGCCCAATCCTTGTCGATGATTTCGTGGATGCCGGTGCGGTTCCACAGGCGCGTCAGGCAATCGATGCGGGCAAGGCGGGCGGCGGCGTCGAGCTGGGCGACGAGCTGGGCGTGCGAGTTATTGAGGCCGGATACGCAAAGCTCCAGTTCCAGCATGTCGGCCAAGTCGCGCAGCATAGCAAGCTGCTCGGGGGGCATGTCGCGTGGCTTGGTGTCGATTGCGCAGAGCGTGCCGATCGGCAATCCGTTGGGCGCCTTGATCGGGCAGCCGGCATAGAACCTGATGTCGAGCAGATGGCCGGTGACGAACGGGTTGTCCCAGAAGCGAACGTCCTTGCTGGCGTCCGGGATCACGAGCATCTCCTGCTCGTGGATGGCGTGAGAGCAAAAGGCGCCGCCGAGTGGAACGTCCATGGCGCACAGCCCCTGGACCGATTTCAGGTGCTGACGGTGCTCGTCGAGCAGATTGAAGTGGGCGATCGGGACATCGAGCAGGCGACAGACCATGCGGGTTATCCGCTCGAACCGCTGCTCGATCGGGGTATCCAGAAGATTGAGCGATCGAAGCGTGGCGAGCCGTTCGGCCTCGCGCGGATGTGGCGGCGGCTCAAGCATTGAATGTCACGACGAGATTTTGTTGTTCCTCAGACGGAACGAGTTAACGAGACTAGCGATAAGGCCGGCTTAATTCCTGCCAGGCTCGGTGCAGCTGGTTAAGACGGCGTTTCGGTCTGGCCCACACGTGACGGCGATTTACTGGGGGATCGGGACGCCCGTCGCGGAGAAGGCCGAGTGCTGGCGCGCGGCGACCGTGGCCAGATCAAAATCGGCGATGTTTTCGTTGAACAGTCGGTACCAGTTTTGGCGCGCGCCGAGATGCAGGAAAACGCCGCCGAGGCCGATGGCGGCGCGGTCCATGAAGACGAACTCGCGCGGGATCTTCACGGGCCCCTTTTCCTTGAGGATGCGATGCACGGTCATCGCCTCGCGGCGGCCGTACTCGCCGGGACTGGTGTCCTCGGCGATGGAGCGCTCGCGATCGTCGAGCAGCGGGCCGTAGATGAAGCGCGCCCAGATTGTGAGGCCATCGATCAGCTCGTTAGAAAGGCCGGCGAAGCCCCAGGTCTCGTAAGCGTGCACGATGCGCGGGCGGTCGCCCGTCAGCAGGCCGTGGTAGAGGTCGACCACGCCGTTGACGAATGACGGCGCGAAGCTGCGGATGCAGCCGTAGTCGAGCAGGTTGATACCGCCGGGTTCGGGCAGCGCATTGCCGTGCGCGATCGAACCGTCTGCGGCGAAGACAGTGTAATTGCCGAGGTGCGGATCGCCGTGGATGACGCCGTAATGGCTGAACGGATACCACCAGGCGCGGAACATGGCGCGTGCGATGGCGTTGCGCTGCTCGATGGGGGCTGGCTTGTAGTCGAGCAGCTTGCGGCCGTCGAGCCAGGTCATCGTCAGAAGGCGCTTGGTCGACAGCTCGGGTAAGATTTCGGGGACGCATACGAGCGGGTCGCTGCCAAAGATCGCGGCGTAGAGCTGCGTGTGGCGGGCCTCCAGCTCGTAGTCCAGTTCCTCGCGAAGGCGCGCGGAAATCTCCTTCAGAATTTCGCCCGTCTCGACGGCGGGGTTCATGCGCGCGTGAATGGCGAAGATTGCCTTCAACTGCACGAGGTCGGCTTCGACGGCAGACGACATGTCTGGATATTGCAGCTTCACCGCGAGTGCGCGGCCGTCGAGCGAGGTGGCGCGATGCACCTGGCCGAGCGACGCGGAGGCTGTGGAGTCCACCTCGAACGACGCAAAGCGCGTCGCCCAGTCGGGACCCAGCTCAGCCTGCATGCGGCGGCGAGCGAACGCAGGCCCCATGGGTGGCGCGGCGGACTGGAGCTGGGTCAGCTCGCGGGCGTATTCGGCAGGCAATGCCTCAGGGATGGTCGAGAGGAGCTGGGCCACCTTCATCAGCGGCCCCTTGAGGCCGCCCAATGCCGCGGCGAGATCGGCCGCGGCACGCGAATGGTTCTGCTCGACGCCTAGGAGGCGCTGGCCGGCGACGCGGGCTGCGATTGAGCCGACGTTGGCACCGACCTTCACATAGCGCGCGGCCCGGGCGGTGAAGCGGTTTTCCTCATTGTTCATCGCAGACGCATATCGGGCTGCCGGCTCGCGAAGGCAAGGCCTGGGTGATCGGCGTCAGACGGCAACCTGTGTTCCGACCTCGACGACGCGGTCGGTCGGGATCTGGAAGTAGGTGGTCGCATCCTGGGCGCTGCGGGCGAGAGCGACGAACAGCCTGTCCTGCCAGGCGGGCATTTCCGACTTGGGCGTCGTTCGCAGGTTTCGTCGCGAAAGGAAGAACGAGGTGGAGCCGATGTCGATGTTGAGATCCTTGCGACGGCAGACGTCGAGGATCTTCGGCACGCTCGGGGTTTCCATGAAGCCATATCTTGCGACCAGACGGACGAAACTGTCAGAGACGCGGTCGACGGTGACGCGCTCGTAGCGGGGTACGCGCGGCACGTCCTCGGTTCTGACCGACAGGATGATGTTGCGTTCGTGCAGGACGCGGTTGTGCTTCAGGTTATGCATGAGCGCGGTCGGCGCGGCGGTCGGGTCGGCGGTGAAGAACACTGCGGTGCCGGACACGCGGTGGGGCGGCTTGGCCTCGAGCTTGCGCAGCAGCCAGTCCAGATCAGCCTCGTGTTTGCGTGTCTGCTTGGCGAGCAGCCGCGAGCCGCGCACCCAAGTCCACATGATGAGGCCGACGAATGCAGCCATAAGCATAGGCACCCATGCGCCTTCGAGAATCTTCAGCATGTTTGCGGCGAAGAACGCCTGCTCGATGAAGAGGAGCGGCACGATGATCGCCGCGGTGTGCCACACGTTCCAGCCCCACATGCGCCAAATCACGAAGAAGGCGATGAGCGAGGTGATGACCATCTCGGCGGTTACGGCGACGCCATACGCTGCGGCGAGGCTGCTCGACGTCTTGAACATCAGCACCATGAACAGCACGGCAACGAGCAGGAGCCAGTTGACGCGTGGCATGTAGATCTGGCCGGCCATACTCTCGGAGGTGTGCTTGATGCTCAGTCGCGGCAGCAGTCCAAGCTGAATGGCCTGACGCGTGAGCGAGAAAGCGCCGGTGATCACGGCTTGGCTGGCGATAATGGTGGCAGCCGTCGCCAAGATGACGACGGGCACGAGCGCCCATTCGGGATACAGGAGATAGAACGGGCTTTCGATAGTCTTTGGGTCGCTGAGTACGAGCGCGCCCTGGCCGAAATAGTTCACGAGGAGGGCGGGCAGAACGAAGCTGAGCCATGCCGTTTGGATCGGCTTGCGGCCGAAGTGGCCCAGATCGGCATAAAGGGCTTCTGCGCCGGTGACGGCGAGGAAGACGAGGCCGAGGACGGTCAGCCCGAGCACCCCGTGCTTAATTACGAACTTGATTCCGTAATATGGATTGAGCGCGACGAGTACGTCCGGGTTCGCCAAGATGCTGACGAGTCCGCCGACAAAGAGCACGGCAAACCAGATCACAGTTATCGGTCCGAACCAGGCGGCAACTTTGGCGGTCCCGGAGGACTGGACTGCGAAAAGCCCGATGAGGATTACGATCGTCAGCGGCAGAACAAGACGATCGAAAGCCGGCGAGACGAGATGCAAGCCTTCGACCGCAGACAGCACGGAGATCGCAGGAGTGATGACGGCGTCGCCATAGAAGAACGCGGCGCCAGCGACGCCGAGTGCCATGAGTACGGTGGTGCTGCGCGTTGCGACGGATTGAGCAAGCGCCATCAGTGCGAAGATGCCGCCTTCACCGCGGTTGTCGGCGCGCAGAAGTATGAACACGTACTTCAGGGTGACGATCAGCAGGAGCGCCCAGGTGATCAGCGACAGCACGCCGAAGACGGCTTCGCGGCCGGCGAAGCTTCCGGCCTTCGCCGCGGAGATGGCTTCCTTGAAGGCATACAGTGGGCTCGTACCAATGTCGCCATAGACCACACCGATGGATCCGACGACGAGCGCCCAAAACTTCTCTTGTGGAACGCCGTCAGACGTTCCGTGGTCAGAGGCCTTAGCCACCGACTGCGATTGTGCCACGTCGGCACCTCACATTTTGCAGGCTGCAGTGCAGCAATGGCGGCCGCTTCTAATCCTTATTGGGCGACATGGGAATGTCCCATAACGGCTTAGTGCAAAGCTTTATAGCCTTGACAACGGTGCAGCATTCTGACCAGAGGCGAAAGAGAAGGGGGCGAGTTTGCAGTGCAAACCCGCCCCGGTTCGGTGTGGCTATTAATGGGAAAGCTCAGTCACCCGTTCAAGCCTTGGCGTCGGCGGCCTCGAGCTCGTCGATCATGCCTTCAATCACCTTCAGGCCCTTGTTCCAGAATTCCGGCTGGGAAGCATCGAGGCCGAACGGTGCCAACAGTTCGGTATGGTGCTTGGAGCCGCCGGCTTTGAGCATATCGAAATACTTGCCGACGAAACCGGGGTGGGCCTCCTGGTAGAGGCCGTAGAGCGAGTTCACCAGGCAGTCGCCGAACGCGTACGCGTAGACGTAGAACGGCGAGTGGATGAAGTGCGGGATGTAGGCCCAGAACACTTCGTATCCAGGCTTCAGCTCGATTGCCGGCCCGAGGCTCTCTGCCTGCACTTCGGTCCAGAGCGCGCCGATCTGATCTGGTGTCAGCTCGCCCTGGCGGCGGGCCTCGTGCAGCTTGCGCTCGAACGTATAGAACGCGATCTGGCGTACGACGGTGTTGAGCATATCCTCGACCTTGCCGGCGATCAGCGCCTTCTTCTCGCGCGGGTCGGTCGTCTGCTTGAGCATGGCCTTGAAGGTGAGCATCTCGCCGAACACCGATGCGGTCTCGGCAAGCGTCAGTGGCGTCGATGCGAGGAGCGCGCCTTGCGGGCGTGCGAGCATCTGGTGGACGCCGTGGCCAAGCTCGTGGGCGAGGGTCATGACGTCGCGCGGTTTGCCGAGGTAGTTCAGCAGCACATAGGGATGCACGGAGGGCACCGTTGCCGCCGCGAAAGCGCCGGGCGCCTTTCCGGGGCGGGCGGGCGCGTCGATCCAGCTCTTGTCGAAGAACTCGCCTGCAACGTCGGCCATCTGCGGCGCGAAGTCGTTGTAGGCGCTGAGCACCAGACTCTGGGCTTCGGACCAGGCGAAAGTCCGTTCGGGGCGCTCAGGGAGCGGCGCGTTGCGATCCCAATGGGCGAGCCGATCCTGGCCGAGCCATTTCGCCTTCATGGCGTAGTAGCGATGCGACAGGCGCGGATAGGCGGCACGCACGCTGGAGACGAGCGCTTCCACCACTTCGCCCTCGACCTGATTGGCGAGATGGCGGCTGTCGGCGACATCCTTGAAGCCGCGCCAGCGGTCGGAGATTTCCTTGTTCTTGGCGAGCGTGTTGGTGATCAGCGTGAAGAGGCGGATGTTGTCCTTGAACACCTTTGAAAGGGCTTCAGCGCCGGCCTGCCGCTTGGCGCCGTCGGGGCTGGAGAGCATGTTCAAGGTCAGCTCAAGCGGCAGCGGCTCTGGCTCGCCGGCAACGGGGAAGCGCAACGCAGCCATGGTCTCGTTGAACAGGCGATTGAAGGCGCCGCTCGATGTCTGGCTCTTCTCGTGGAACAGGCGCTCGAGCTTCTCCTCGAGCTGGTAGGGCTTCTCCTTGCGGACGCTTTCGATCCACGGCTTGTAGTGTGCGAGCTTCTCGTCGCGGAGGGCGGCGTCAAGAACGGCATCGTCGATCTGGTTGAGCTCAAGCTCGAAGAAGATGATGTCGGTGGAGATGGCGGTGAGCTGTTCGGCGATATCGCCATAGAACTTCGCGCGCTCGGGATCAGACTGGTTGCCGGCATAGTGAAGGCCGGCGAACGAGCCGAGGCGGCCGGTCAGCTCCACGAACTGCTCGAACTCGGCGATCGCCTGCGCAAGAGCGGCGCCGTTCTGGGCCACGGCGGTCAGTTTGCCGTGGTACTTCTCCTTGAGGCGCTTTGCCTCCTCGGCGGCCTTCTTGAGGTCGCGAGCGATCTCCGGCGCCGTCGGCGAGGGGTAAAGATCGGCGAGATTCCACTCCGGCATCGGGCCGAGCGCGGCTGCCGACTTTGCCGCAGCACCATCCGGTGCGTTGAATTCAGCTCCGAGTGCGTCAGCGCTAAGTCTCATCATTGGCTCCGGTATTTGAGTGATCGGGGGGCTTTGCATTGCCCCGTTGCGGGGCAGTGCGCGTGGCACGGATGACTCGTCGTGCCCAAAAAAGGCTCAACCTGGGCTTTCTCGCAACAGCTTGTTTACCCTTGTTGGGCAGTCTTGCCTTTGTTGAGTGAGCCGCCGGTGGCCGAGTGTCCAGACTTGAAGCAATTCGAGGCCTGAGCAGTCGTCGAGCGACCGGGGCAATCCGTTTAGGTCGAGTTCGAGTGCCTCATGGTCAAGAGTTTACTTATCGTCGATGACGATCCCACCCAGCGTCGCATTCTCGAAGAAACAATCAAGCGACTGGGTTTCGGTACTAAGACCGCTGGCTCCGGTGAGCAAGCCCTGCAGATCCTCGAAGGGCCTGAGGGCGCGGATATTTCTCTCGTATTGCTCGATCTGGTGATGCCCGGCATGGATGGCATGGCGGTGCTCGAAAAGGTGTCCGGCAAGCCGGGCATTGCGCCGATCATCGTGCAAACGGCCAACGGCTCCATCGACGCCGCCATCAGCGCCATGCGCGCCGGCGCCGTCGATTTCGTCGTGAAGCCGGTTTCGCCGGAGCGGCTGGAAGTCACGATCAAGAGCGCCTTGAAGATCGAGGCGCTTGCGGGCGAGATCACGCGGATCAAGAAAAAGGTCGAGGGGACGCTGTCGTTCGCCGACCTGGTGGTCCGCGGCGAAGGCATGGAGCGTGTCGTCGCGCTGGGCAAGCGGGCCGCTGCGTCCAACATCCCGGTGCTCATCGAGGGTGAATCGGGTGTCGGCAAAGAGCTGATCGCCCGCGCCATCCAGGGCGAGTCCGAGCGCGCCGGAAGGCCGTTCATCGTCGTCAACTGCGGCGCGATCCCGGAGAACCTCGTCGAGTCGACCCTGTTCGGTCACGAGAAGGGATCGTTCACGGGTGCCACAGACAAGCGGATCGGCAAGTTCCAGGAAGCCGACGGCGGCACGCTGTTCCTCGACGAGATCGGCGAGCTTCCGCTGGATGCGCAGGTAAAGCTGCTGCGCGCGCTGCAGGAAGGCGAGATCGATCCGGTCGGATCGAAGAAGCCGGTCAGCGTAAACTTCCGGCTGATCTCGGCGACCAACCGCAACATGATCGACATGGTGCGCGAAGGTAAGTTCCGCGAGGACCTTTATTACCGTCTCAACGTGTTCCCGGTGTGGGTGCCGCCGCTGCGCGAGCGTCTCGGCGACGTTGCCGAGCTTGCACAGCACTTCATCGCGCGTTTCGCGGCTGAAGAAGGCAAGCGCATCAACGGAATCAGCGACGATGCACTGCGGCTCATCAAGAGCTATCCGTGGCCCGGCAACGTGCGTCAGCTCGAGAACGCCGTGTTCCGCGCTGTGGTGCTTGCCGATGGTCCGGAGCTGACGGTTGCAGAGTTCCCGCAGATCGCCGCGCATGTGACGGGCTTCGACACGGCGGTGCCGGCGGCTCCGGCTCCCGCTCCCAAGCGGCCCTTGTTCAAGGGACCTGCCGTGCTCGGTGCGGAGGACATCATCCCGCAGACGATGGAGATCCGCTCGAACGGTGCCGACAGTGCGCTCGGCATCCCGGTGGTCACCGAGGCCGGCGACATCCGTCCGCTCGACGAGATCGAGGCCGACATGATCCGCCTCGCGCTCGGACGCTATCGCGGGCACATGACGGAAGTGGCCAAGCGGCTCAAGATCGGCCGCTCGACCCTCTATCGCAAGATGCAGGAATACGGCCTCGAGCCGCGTGCCTAACCGGTAGGGCACAGGGCTCCTGGCTTGTGAGACGCGCCGCGCCGCCCCTTGAAAAAGGGTGGTGCGGCGCTGTCGTTTTCAGGGGAGCCCGCGCGAGAATTGCGTGGCTCCAGAAAAGCTAGGTGATGACGCCGAGCTGCTTGAACAGGGTGTAGACGTCGAGCACATCCCAATGTTCGGCAAGCTTGCCGTCCTGGACGCGGAATATGTCGACGGCATCGAACTTATAAGCTTTGCCGGTGGCGGGAATGCCGAGCCAGTCACCCTGCTGTGTCCCTGAATAGGTTCCGTAGACCCAAACCTTGTCGCCTTCGGACACGATCTGCTTCAGGTCGAACTTGAAGTCCGGAGACGCCTTGAACCAGGCCTCGAAGAAGTCCTTGAAGCCTTCGCTTCCCTGCCCAACGAGCGGATTGTGCTGGATGTAGTCCTCTCGCATCAGGCCCGGGAGGGCTGTGAAATCCTTCTCATGAAAAATCTTGGCGCCAAACTGCGCCAATAGCGCCTTAGGGTCCGACATCTGTACCTCCTGTGCTGCTCTGTAGATCGCGATGAGGGAGATCTAGGCACACAGGTTTCCATTGTATAGAAGGCACTTAAATGATATCTAGGTACCTATTGGTAACCTATGACGGTGCTGCAAATGAAGTGGAACCCCTACGCTGCCAAGTGCCCGACACGTCAATTGCTCGATCGCATCTCGGACAAATGGGTGGTGCTCGTGCTCGCACTGCTCGACGACGGGCCAAAACGCTTCAGTGTGCTGAAGCGCGAGATCGACGGCATATCTCAAAAGATGTTGTCGCAAACGCTACGGGCGCTGGAGCAGGACGGCTTCCTCACCCGCCGCGCTTTTCCAACCGTGCCCGTCACCGTCGAGTATGAGCTGACCGCGCTAGGTCGATCGCTCAACGTCGCGATGAATCCAATCGTCGAATGGGCCGTCGCCAATATGAGCCGCGTGCTGAAGGCGCGCGAGAAATTTGAGATCAGACCGCAGTAGTGCGGCTTTCCGGCGCGAGGGGAAACCTCGGCGGCGCGCGCTACTTTCGCGGCGCTTATCCCCGTCGCCACAGTCCCACATAGACTTCCCGCAGCCCATTTCGACGGCCGGAGGTGCAGACGTGCGCTGGCGGATTGCACTGAGATGGGCCGGCAGATCAGCGCCGGACCCATAAGCTGGTCCGTGACCTCACTGTCGCCGACGCGAAAATGTCGGTGGGCCCCGGGCAGGGATGCGATCCGGGGGTGACGGTCGGTCAGCGTCTCTGTCGGGTGGGGCGGCGATGGCCGCATCCAACAAACAAATTTGAGGGCCAGGACCGCCCCGCTCTCCGTTTCGCAGAACCCGGGTGTCGAGCCGCGGGAGATCAATTGCGCGCCGTTTTGGTAAACCGCTTCCACGAGCGAACGGGGCGTCAATATGACAGCCCGGTGTCGTCGCAATTGCGCAACAGTGGTCGAGCAGGTTGGCCCGTCGATGTCTTGGGCGGGTCGTCGCCTGTGGCAGGCATGCGTCCCGTCGGATAGCGTGCGCGCGGGACCGGTGGGAGTATTGCGTATGGTTCGGTTGCGTCCTTTGGCTCTCGGCATGGCCGTGAGCGTCGTGTTCGCTGTGGCAGGCAACGCTCAGGAGAGTGGCGCCAAGCGCCTCGCGGCGACGGAGCCGATGCCGGCGACTGCCCCCGCCGTTGCGCCGGCGCCTGCGCCGCAAGATCCCATCGGAGCCGCGCTGCAGCAGAAGCTGGCGATCAATGTTCGCGCCGACGACGGCCAATCGCAGGATCGCGCTGCGGCAGCCGCCTATTATGCCGTGCAGGCGTATGCACCGTTGTGGGTCGGCAAGGCCGGCTTCAATGACAAGGCTCGCGCGCTGATCGCGGAGCTTGGCAAGGCCAACGAATGGGGGCTCGATGCCGCGGACTTCCCGGTGCCCGTTCTTGCGGTGCCTGCGAACGGTGGCGAGATCGCTCCGGCCGCGTTGGCGGATGGCGAACTCAGCCTGACGCTGACGGCGATGAAGTACGCGCGCTTCGCGCGTGGTGGTCGCATCATCGATCCGTCGATGCAGCTATCGTCGTACCTCGATCGCAAGCCGCAGCTGATCGAGCCCAAGACCGTGATCGAGAAGCTTGCGAGCGCGAGCGATGCCGGCACTTATCTGCGTGGTCTCAATCCCCAGCATCCCGGCTTCCAGAAGCTGCGTCTGAAATATCTCGAGATGCTGCAGGCGAAAGCGGCTGAGGACGTCGTCCGGCTGCCGAATGGCGGAGTGCTGAGCCCCGGCAAGTCCGACCCGCAGGTGGCGCTGCTGCGCAAGCGGCTCAAGGCTCCGCTGCCGGCAGCCGTAGACGGCCGGCCCGTCGATGAGAACTTCTATGACGAGCAGCTGAGAGCGGCGGTCATCGCATTCCAGAAGGAAGCCGGTACCCGGCCAGACGGCTACGTCGGCAACGCGACGCGTGCTCTGCTGAACGACGTCGAGACGCTGAGCCCCGCCAAGCTCGTCGCCAATATGGAAGAGTGGCGGTGGATGCCCGAAGACCTCGGCAACCTCTACGTCATCGTCAACATCCCCGAATTCACGATGCGCATCGTCAAGGACGGTGCCGTCATCCATACCGAGCGGGTGATTACCGGTCTGCCCTCGAAGCAGACGCCGGTGTTCTCGGAGATCATGACGTCGATCGCGTTCCAGCCGCGCTGGAACGTGCCGGATTCGATCAAGGTCGGCGAACTCTATCCGAGCCTGGCGCGTGGAGGCACGTACTTCAGCCGGCAGGGGCTGCGCATCTCGAAGAACGGCCGCGACGTCGATCCCGACAGCATCGACTGGGGCTACACTGATATCCGGGCCTATGACGTTTATCAGCCGCCGGGCGCCGGCAATGTGCTGGGCGAACTGAAATTCAACTTCCGCAACAAGCATCTCGTCTACATGCACGACACCAATGCGCGCGGCCTCTTCGAGGAAACGAGCCGGCCGTTCAGCCATGGCTGCGTGCGCGTGCGCAATCCGCGGCGCATGGCCGAGATCCTGCTCGGCGAGGACAAGGGCTGGGACGGCGCCAAGATCGCCGATCTGATCACGCGGGGGCCATCGAACAACGAGGTGCCGATCGATAAGCGGATCGACGTGCACATGACCTACTTCACTGCCTGGGTCGACGATGCGGGTGAGCTGCAGACCGCACGCGACGTCTACGGTCACGAGCAGCGGATCGCGCTGGCGCTCGAGGGCCGCTGGTCGCAAATCGCCAAGGGGCCGAACCACCTTGCACCGGTGAAGGCGCCCGAGGCGGTGTCGTACGCAGGTGGAAACCCGTTCAAGAGCGTCGGCGATTTCATCAACCAGGCGCTGGGCGGTTTCTAAAACTCGACCGATTCAGTTAGTCACAACAGCGAGTTAAGTGCATCATCCGTTGCCACCGTATTGCCTCATGAGGGCCTATTTGAGCCCCCATTGAGCCCTTAGGAAGCAGAGTTACCGTTCATTAATGGTTGGCGGTTAACCCTGAGGGAACGTGAATGCCGGTCGCAAACCGGCGCCCCGCTTGGCGCACAGCGCTCGGGTCGCCACGACCGGTCAGGACACGGGGTGGCACGTTGGTATCGCGTAAAAAGGCTATCCTCGGCGCACTGACCGCCGCAATACTGGGCATGAGCGCAGGCTCGCCCCATGTCGTCGCTGCCTTCGGCGCGACGCGCACGATTTCATTTTTTCACATCCACACGAAAGAGACGCTGTCCATCACCTACAAGAAGGATGGCAAGTACGATCCTGCGGCGATGAAGAAGATCGACTGGATCATGCGCGACTGGCGGCAGAACAAGGCCGTCACGATGGACCCCAAGACCATCGACCTGCTGTGGGAGATGCACACGGAGCTCGGCAGCAAGGAGCCGATCCACATCATCTGCGGTCATCGCTCGGAAGCAACCAACGACATGCTTCGCCGGACGCGCGGGGGACAAGCGAAGAAGAGCAAGCACATGACGGGGCAGGCGGTCGACGCCATGTTCCCGGACGTGCCGCTGAAGCAGCTGCGCTGGTCGGCGACGATCAGGCAGGTGGGCGGCATCGGCTATTATCCGACCTCGGGCGTGCCGTTCGTCCATGTGGACACCGGCCCCGTTCGCGCCTGGCCGCGCCTGCCGCGGCAGGAGCTGGCGATGCTATTTCCCAATGGGCGGACGCAGCACAGCCCTGCCGACGGAGGCTCGCTGTCCCAGGACGACGTGCGCCGTGCGCGGCAGAACTCGTCGTTGACGTCGCAGATGGCTTCGTTCTTCGAGCGCCGCAGCCATCCGCGGAGCGAAGAAGAAATCATGATGGCCGAGGCTGGCATCGCCGCGCCGACGCCCGTGCTGAAGGCGGCGCCGTCACCGGTGTCGCGTCCGGCTCCGGTCGTGCAGCCTGAGGTTCGGGTTGCTGCCTTGGAGCCAGTGACTGACGCGGTACAGATCGTCGTGCCCGCGCCGAAACTCGCGCAGCGAGTCGCAATGCGGCCGCCGTCCGAAGCTGAGCGCGGCCGGCTCAATCACCTGGTGACGCTCGCATCACTCGACCCGACAGATGTGCTGACGCGCCCGCGGGCTCCGGCAGAGGCCGAGCGGCGGCGGCTGGACGCCTTGATATCGACCGCAGCGATAGAGGAGCCGGCTCCCTCCGAGCGGCCTGCTCCCGTCGTAGAAGCGCGCGTCGCACCTCTTGATGAAAATGCGGCTCCGAGGCCACGGGGCGCCGATGCCAGCTGGGTACCTGCTCCCGAGTTCGACGACGATCATCCCGAGGAGCTTTCGTATCGTCCATTCCCGGTGGCGCCGCTGCTCACGCAGTCGGAGTCGGCGGATGATGCGGCGCTGGCGAAGATCACGCATCCGGACCTGATGCGGACGCTGGATCTGCTCGATGAAAAGGAAATCGTGCTGCCCATGCGACTGAGGCCAGGCGAGCAGATCGCGCATGTCGGCTGGGCGCAGCAGTTTCACGGCAACGCGGTCGACTTCTCGGCTCAGCACAACGACGATTCGGCGCGGGTGGCGTCGGGTCTGATGTCGCGGCCGGTCAGGACGACGGCGCGTTGAGCGTGCGAGCGGTGCGCCCCTTGCTGCGCCCCGGCGGTACGCATCCTTGGGTCCACGCGAGCTTGATCAGCCTGCCCAGTTCCTGAAAGTCGGCGGCGCGGGGAGACGTCGTGCGCCAGGCGAGCCCGACGGTCCTGAAGGGCTCGGGGTCGACGAAGCGGGTAATGCCGATATCGCGGCCGCGCTCTTCGACGTTGAGGCACATCTCCGGCAGCAGCGTGATGCCGTAGCCCGCGGCGACCATCTCGATGATGGTCGATAGGCTGGACACTCCGAACGTGTTGACCGTCGAGACCTGTTGCAGGCTGCAATATGTGAGCGCCTGCTCGCGCAGGCAGTGGCCTTCTTCGAGAAGCAGCAGTCGCTCGTGCTCGAGCAGGTCCCTTGTAGCGCGCACACGGCTGGAGAGCTTGCGGGCTGCCGGTAGTGCGAGAAGGAAGCGGTCGTCGAACAGTGACAGCGTTTCGATCTCAGCCTGCACGATCGGTAGCGCGAGAAGGAGCACGTCGAGCTTGCCGTCGGACAATTCCTGCAGCAGCGGGATTGTCTGGGTCTCGCGGACGTGAAGCTCCAACTCGGGATAGCCTTCGCGCAGCAGGGGCAGCAGCGGCGGGAGCATGTACGGTGCGATGGAGGGTATAACGCCGAGCCGAAGCGAGCCTGACAGCACGTGCTGACAGTGCTGGGCGTACTCGACCATCTCGTGGACGTCGCCGAGGATGCGTGCGGCGCGGGCTGCGATCACGCGTCCCTTGTCGGACAGAAGCACGCCGGCGCGGGTGCGCTCCACCAAGGTCAGACCGAGCTGCTCTTCAAGCTCATGGATCTGCATCGACAGAGCTGGCTGGGTGACGGAGCAGGATTCCGCGGCGCGACCGAAGTGCTGCTCGCGCGCCAGAGCGTCGAAATAACGGAGCTGCTTCAGGGTGACATGCGGGGGCATAAGAAACTCTGATCCAACACCGAATAATATACGATTAGAACTGATCCAGGGACCTGTCTATATCGGTGTGGAGTTCGGTGGGCCGCACTTTGCGCTATGCACCGAAAAGTGAACCGGCCGGGAGAGGTTAAACGCCTTTCCCTTCAGCCGCGGGCGCCTCGGCCGAGCGCCGAATCGGGCCGAGGCGTCCTTCTTTGTCCCCGGTCCGCCTGTCGATGCAAAAGATGAAGGGGCCGGCTGAGCCGACCCCTTGATGCTTTTTCGCTCGGCTACTGGAGCTCAGTAGATCAGCTTCTGAAGCTCCTGACCGGCCGGAGAAGCCAGCTCGGCGGCGTCGATCGTGCCGTCGTTGTCAGGATTAGCGGCCTTGAACTTGGCTTCGATGACAGCAGCGTATTCCTTCTCATCGAGCGTGCCGTCGTTGTCCGGATCGGCGGCCTTGATGGCGGCCTCGTCGAGGATGCCCGTGAGCTCCTTGGCGTCGAGCGTGCCGTCGTTGTCGGGGTTCAGCTTGGCGAACTTCGCTTTGCCGCCCGCAAGAGCTTCGGCCATATCGATGGTGCCGTCATTGTCCGGATCGAGTGCCTTGAGCGCGTCCGGGCTGGCGTAGGCGGCCGTGGCGGCCACGAAAAGGGAGCAAGCAAGCAGCTTTGCCGCGAATTTCATTTCTGATCCTCCTCAGGGGGAACGGTTGGGTGGAACGGTCGAAGCAACCGCCCAATTAATCTTGTCACCCCTTGCACATCAGGAATGCGTGGCAAAGTGTATCGGGAATAATTCCTAGTCAAAATCGGGAATCGTTGACAACGCAACCCCGCGAACTCTTGAACGATTTGAGCCGAAGGTTCTTCCAATACTGACAATGACCTGCCGTTATCGGCGAACAGAAGCTGCGACGTTGCGGGTCCCACCGCTGGTGTCGGTGATGGGCATGTGGCTTGAGGTTGGGTCGTCATCGCGCAGCGGGCATATGCGCTGGTGGGCTCGGCTTACCCGTGCGACTCAGGGCCAGACGAATCGCATGCGGCGACCATCACGGTACCGCTATCGACGCTTTGATGTCCGGATAAGGGTTGGTGGAGCCAAGCGGGATCGAACCGCTGACCTCTTGCATGCCATTCACAATCTCGCCTCCTCCGCATCTTCTTACCCATCGCACGTAAGCGCCTAAAGTCTTTTATTTTTGAATGTACATCCTGCATGTAGTTGAGAAACGTCGGTAGCATGCTGCTCGGCGGTTCAGCCGCATCATCGGTAGACGTTTGGTAGACAGCAGTGGCCTGGTAGACCAAATCAGTATAAGGTCAGGGGTGGATCAGGCACTGAGGCGGACATGACTACCAAGGCGCAATCGAGGGTTCTGAACAAGAATGTGCGGAAGATCGAGGATGTGCAGCCGGGGCCTCGCCGCGCGTCCTATTCGATCAAGGGCGTGCCGGGGCTTCGCCTTGTGGTGCATCCCACCGGGCGCAAGGTTTGGTTCTCTGTCTACCAGGTCGGCAAAGGCCAGACGCGCCAACGCCGCTGGCAAGAAATCGGGCCGTTCAACTTGCTGGGCTCAAGTAACGAAACGGTCGTAACTCTTGAGGATGCGATCAAGGCAGCCACTGGCCATCAGGTCGACGCTCAAAAGGGGATCGACCCAAAGAGCCCGAAGAAGTTCAGTGACCTATTCAACTCGTGGTTGGATCAGCACGCAAAGAAAAAGCTTGATCGTTGGATGGACGAGGAGGCGCGCTACAACCGCCAGCTCGCAAAGCCATTTGGACAGCGCCTGGTCTCCGAGATCGAGCGGAAGGACGTGCGAGAGGTGCGCGACCAAGTTGCCGACAAGTCGGGACCGATCGAGAGCAACCGCGTCGTGTCTCTCTTCAATCGGGTATTGAATTGGGCGGTCGATGAGGACCACGCCAAGTTCAACCCTGCCGCACGGCTGAAGAAGATCGGAGAAGAGAAACGCCGCGAGCGTGTGCTCTCCAATGAGGAGATCTCGCGCGTGTGGACTGAGCTTGATGGGGCGCTGGCCGTTGATGAGGCTAAGGGTGGTATCAATTCTGCGGACCTCGCTGCTGCCGAAGCAACCCGTCGTGCCCTCAAGCTGCTCTTCGTCACAGGACAGCGGCGCGGCGAAGTGATCGGCATGCGCAAGGATGAACTTGATTTGGCCGAAGGGGACGCTTGGTGGTCGCTTCCCGGCGATCGCACAAAGAATGGTCTTCCTCATCGCGTCCCGTTAACAGACCTGGCCGTTGTTGTGTTGAAGGAGGCCATCGAAGCGAGCTGGGCAAGTGAGTTCGTTTTTCCGTCGCATCGCTCAGCGAAAGACGCAGCTATCCGACCTGATGCAGTGACCAAGGCGCTGAAGCGTTTGTGTAAGCGAATGGACCCAGAGGTAAACGGGCTAGGCCCGCACGACATACGGCGAACCGTTGGGCAGAACATGCGTAAGCTCGGCATCTCTGTCGAAGATCGCGGCTACGTCTTCAATCACATCAGCGGTGCGAAGGCTAAGGTGACGAGCTGGAACTACGATCCCGGCGAGCATGATGATGAGAAGCGTGCTGCGCTGAGCAAGTGGGAGCGCGAGCTGCGTCGGCTCACCCGACTAGATGGCAAAATCGGGCACAACGGTGCGCTTCCTCGGGACGATGCGGCCCAAGGGGCTCCACTTCGCACTACATCAGATTTTTGACGCGACCTGCGCTAGCGCACCAGCAGTGCAGCAACGAAGCCGATGCCAGCCGCAACGAACATCGCCCTTGTGGGTGACTGGCGAATGGCACGGTTTACCGGGTCGTGGTCGTCGAAATACGAACGCGCTCTCGTCACCCGTTCAAGCTCGTGCTTGTAGTTCGTGTCTTTAGACTTGGGCGTCTGCGGGTCCGAAGCCTTATGATCGAGGACGGTTCGCGACGAAGACGGTGTTGAAAGTTGTTCTTCCATGGGGGCAGCCCTTTACTGATGCGTCGAGCAAAACGCACGGCCAACGGATCGCGTTCCCACGTGCGGCAGAACGATCTTCAACGCTTGCTCATCTTTTCGAAGCGATCCTTGTTTGCGGCCTTCCACCCAGGACACTTGGTCTTGATCCAATCCGTGCGGCTCGCTGACTGGTACGGCGCGTCGCCTCGCTTCGACACGATGCCTTCAAGATCGAGTTTGCAGGCGTGCTCCAAAACCAGTTCGCCGTTTCCCGCGATGTGATCCACGTACTTGATGAGCTGCGTGCCGCTCGTGTTATCAAGCAGAGCATGGAGCACACGCTTTCGATCAACCAGGGCGGCGCCGCGAAGGTCGAAGCCATCGAGATACAGCAGATCGAAGGCGTAGTAGACCAGTCTTGCTTTGACGCGCGTCGGCTTCGCGGTGATCGCAGCCGGCAGCTCGTAGAAGAGGGCTTGGCCTTTGGCGTCCACTGCAACCAGTTCGCCATCCAAGATTACCTTGTTGACCGGCAGCGCTGCGATTGAAGCGGCGATCGTCGGCATTCGTGCTGCCCAATCGTGGCCGCGTCGCGTGTAGATCCGTGCGGCGTCTTCGGAATAGTGAGCTTGGGCGCGGTAGCCGTCATGCTTGATCTCGTGCAGCCACGCGTCGCCGTCAGGTGGAAGCTTGCGCTCGGTGGGCTTGCAGGGCTCGACGAAGCCGGGGAACGGCGCAGTTTTCGCGCCCTCGATCATGCGTCCGAGAAAGCGTGCAGGCGAACGGTGCGTTGAGCGACGCGGCGGGTTCTTCGCGGCCATCGCTAATCATAGAGGCGTCGTATTGGTTGCGCTATTGAGTGACGGACGTGCGCTGCGGTATGGCGGCATGATCCGTCAGATGGTGGCTACTTTCGATATGCAGCCAAGCCAAGCACGCCACGATAACTGCCACCAATGCGAAGACTGCTAGGGTGGCACGGTGCTCCGAAGATCGAGGCTTCCTTTTCATAACAGGCGCAACGCGAAGTCGCTGGAAGTGTTCCCAGAGCGCCGGAGCAGGAGCAAACCCCACAGCACTTTCAAGCCGTGGGGTCGCTAATCGTCTCGTTACCGCGTCAGAGAACTTTCAGGTTCACCGCCGAAGCCTTGCCGTTGCGGCCGGTCTCAGTCTCGAACGAGAGCTTCTGACCTTCGTTTAGGTTGCTCAGCCCCGCGCGCTCGACTGCCGAGATATGAACGAAAACGTCGTTGCCGCCACTATCCGGCTGGATGAAGCCGAAGCCCTTTTGGCCGTTGAACCACTTTACAGTGCCTTGTTCCACGAGAAGTCCTCACTATTCGGGTAACTGTCCATCTTGTGGACCGGCCCTTGTCGGCCAATGTGCCATCGCGGTCAATGAGCGTTCGCTTCTGTTCATGCAAGCGGCTTACCCACGCTAGGTAATGCTCTGCGCGGTGGATCAGGCGGTTAGCCAGCACGCTAGGTTCAGTGCAGGTTCGATTGTGCTGGCTTGTTCTGGTTCGCGCGCACGTGGTCTGGTGTCCCCCTCTTGGATGACCGGTGTTGGGCCTCGCGCGCGCGCAACGCGTGTGGGACAGGTTTCCTCACTGATACCGACGCTCAATCGCCTCGTAGATGTACGAAAAATCTCCGTCATTCAAACCCATGACACGCGCTGCGTTGTGCATATCAACAGACGATAAGCGCTCACCAAGCTGGTCAACTCGTCCGCGCGCATAGTCAAACAGTGCGCTCGTCCTAGCGTGTAATTCCAGGGCGTCCAGCAGGAACTCCGGGGCCACTCCCGCCGAAAACTGCCACCATTCGGGGGCGACATTCATGGACGCGAAGCCTACGAGACGGGAACTTTGAATTTGAAGATGCGAGAGGAGCTGTTCGACCGCACCGCGCAGATCCTCATCACCGTATTTTACACAGTCTCTCAGCACAGGTAGTTCGTCGACTGGAACAAGAGGAACTATCATCGAGATACCCGGGGACGCGTCGCCGGCTGATTTGCAATACGCGCGAAGTTGGTCGCCGCAATCCTTGGCGTACGTCGCCAGCTTCGCGAGGGATGCAGGGAGCATCGCCCGTGCAGCCAATAGCTCCCTTCGCTTAGCCTCGTTGGCAAGTTCCCGCTGTTGGTCTATCTGGCGATGAAGGAAGTAGACTGTCGGAGCCGCAGCGGACAATGCCATTGCGCCTGCTACCAGGGTCTGCCATCGGTCGAGCCAATCCAGATGGGTCGCGACGACGAAAGCGAAGCCGACCAAGAAGACAGTTGATGCACCCGCGACGCAGCCCATAGCGAAGCCGAAGCCAAAGTCAGATTGCCGGTCCATCTCGTTTCCCCCCGTGTGTCGTCCGATTTTAGCTCTACACTGGCATCATGCCCTCAATGCCGCCCACGGCTCTATCGCAAAACAAACGCCAGCCACGCACGAAATACAGGGCAAGAGCGTTTCAAAGCCACATGGGCGAGAATTGTCCTACTCTGTCCTACTAGCCACGCGGAAGTAGGACTGCGAAAACCCTTATATTTAATGCCTTTGTCCTACTGTCCTACTTGTCCTACTTAAATTCGTATTCTTATGCATGTGGTGTCTTATGCATGTGGCGTATGCGTGTGTGCGTGCACGTATGCGCATGTGTGGAAGAAAACTACTGAAACCAGTAGGACAAGTAGGACAGTAGGACAAAGCCTTATTTTATGGGCATTTTTCAGCATCCGGACTAGGACAGCGCAGTAGGATAAGTAGGACAAACGGCATTGTTTCGCGTTCCAATGTGCATTCGCCGTGAAGATTGTTTCTCAGATGAAAAGTAAGACCCGAAATCGTGATTATACTTTGTATTAGTCCTATGTAATTCTGACGATACAAATCCGGAGATTTTCGACTGAGCCATGCAACATTTTGCGCTGCCCCTATTAGAGGCGGCGTCGGCGGCCGGTGACGGGCTGCCCGAAGTCTGAGCGCAAAGAGTTTATAGATGCGCTCGGTGAGAATTGGGATCGTGCAAGAGATAGTTTGTTTTCGGATGGTGCACGTAGCCGCGACGATAGGTACGTCAAGGCTGCGATCGACCGTGCCCGTGACGACGACATCAACGCACATTTCGGGGTAAGCCAGCGCGAGACCAGCTTCAGCGTCGTTCCATTTGACGGCGAAGAGGATCTGGCGGCATCGGCTACCGAAGATTATCGCGTGGTAGTCGATCCAGACCTCCGGATACAGCCCAAAGAACCAACCCGGCTTAGCCCTGAACTGATGGCTGCGTGGTTGGTCTTCCACCCCACGTGGGTAGCCAAGCAAGTCCCGCTGGTGATGGCCGAGGCCATACAGCGACTACGAGCGATGCGGAGCGAAATGCTTGCTGGTCGACGACGCAAGCGCAAGCACGTCGTCCGAAATGGTCGCCGCACCAAAGTCAACAGGCCAGGCCCGAAACCCAGCCGCAAACTCAACCTGAGCTGCAAAAGTGGTCTCAGCAAACGCCGCGCGTAAATTTCTTCCAAGGCGGTTTTGTTGGGGTTTCTGCTCCCAAATGCTGGCAGGCGGGCAAAACAATCGGTGCATAGGTAAGTAAGGGATGCAGGAGAAGCGGCACCCTTTACTTTAGTCCAGTCGGAACAGGAAAGGACATGATGACCGGACGAGACGAAGACGTGTGGCTCGACACCATGAAGGCAGCGGCTCGCTACGGAGTGAGTATCGACATGCTGCGGACTTGGAAGCGTTGGCGAACGTTCCCTCTCACCGCAGTGGTTCGGGAAGGCAATCAGTGCTCATGGAATGTCGATGAAGTAGATGCGTGGCTTAGAGCTAGGCCGATCCACCGCAACGGGCGCCCGCCACGATGGGCCACGTTGGTCGGGAACCCAGCAGCTCGCGAGTGCAGCGTAAGCGCGTCGACGTAGTTGAAAAAGAAATGGCGCGCCGTCCCGCAAAAGATCAGCGCGCCAAATGACAATCAGAAGGAGAATATGAGGTCGCCACAACAAAAAGTCAACCGCGTACGGAATGGTTGTGCAGATAGTGCCAGACTACAGCGTGTGCTTTCACAAATCGAAGAGCACGATGAAACGGGGCCAGGGGCGGGCCTTAAACTATTCGCTCAGGAGTGCGCACAAGCTGCGTGCCAGCACGTTCAAGATCAACCGGACATCGAGGCGCTAAAGCGTTCGTGCTCTGCTTTCGGCGCCATACTCAGCGGCGTGTTCCTAGCTGGCGAAATCACGGAAAAGAAGCTCAACGATTGGCGTTCCCGCTTCGTCGCCCAAATTTCCGACAGCGTTGACGTCGAGCATGACGAAGATGCCTACGACATCGCGGCGGCGGCATTTGATGAAGGAGCGGGTAGTCCGCGCACTGACCTAGCTGATATCGCGGCACGTCAGAAACGAGAGCGGTCGGATGAAGAGCGCAGTGCCGATCCGGCGAAAGATAAGTGGGTCGCCGGCCAAGTAGCTTCTGTTCTTGAAGCCTTGCAGAAGACGCAGAGCGGCGACGACGGCGCGTTGTTTGAGCGTGGCGTTATTCCACCCGCATGTGATCTCCGCGAGCATCAACCGGCAGAGTTTGAGCGCGTCTTCGCGAAGATAAAGGCTCACAGCTCGGACTTGGCGAAGCGCTGGTTGCGGCAGCTGGACAAGCAAGACACAGCTAGTCGGAAGAAGGCGCGGGAGGAGGCGGACGAGCAACGGCTGTCTCTGGCGCTTGCCGCAACGAAAGGCGGGCGGACAGCCGAAGCGGTCAAAGAAGACGAAGAGAGCGGTGAAGCGCTGCCCGCAGAGACTGCCCACGAGTACGGTACGGGCGCCGACTTCGATCCACTAAACGAGTACATGCGCAGCACCCTCTTCCGCCTGATGAACCGTGACTATTCCGTTGTTGGGATCGGCGGGGATGTTCGGATACTGGAGGTCACGCTGGACGGGCTGGTTGTTCTCCACCGCGTCGATGCGTTTTTGAAGAAATTTGAGAACGTTCGTGTTCCCGTGCCTGACAGGAAGTCCCCGGTGAACGCGGCCGGAGCTTGGATGCAGTGGCCCAGGCGCAGCACGCATGATGGCGTCGGCTTCTATCCGGGCACTATTGAGCACCCGCCGAAAGTCCCTACGGGTCACTTCAACATGTGGCGCGGGTTCTGTGTTGAGCCGAAGCCTGGCAAGTGGTCGCTGCTCCACGCGCACATGCTCAATGTGTACTGCAATGGCGACAACGAACTGTTGTGCTGGCTGCTCGATTGGGTGGCGCAGATGCTTCAGGAACCGCAGCGTAAACCTGGCACCAGTGTCGTGTTTCGAAGTCGGACAGAAGGCACCGGCAAGAGCTTGTTCGCGCATCTGATGGGCAAGTTGATCGGCAGTGCTGTGCTGTCAGCTTCGCGCGACGACCAAGTAGCCGGGCGCTTCAACAGCCACCTTCAGAACTGTCTCCTATTGGTGGCCGAAGAAGCCGTCTACGCAGGCTCGAAGCGGGCACGCGGCATCCTCAAAGACCTCATCACCTGTGCGTCGATGGGGTATGAGGCGAAAGGCCTGCCGGTGATTATGGCGCCGAACTACACACGCGTTCTGTTCATCAGCAACGAAGCCCATGTAGTCGATGCAGGCTCTACATCGCGCCGGTTCGCGGTATTCGATTGCGAGAACCCGCGTGCCGGCGACAAGAAGTATTTCAAGCCGCTATTTGCTGAAATGGACAACGGAGGTGCCGAAGCGTTTCTTGACGACATGTTGAGGCGGACGATCAAGTCAGACCTTCGCTCGCCACCGGTAACACAGGCCCTGATTGAGCAGCGCGAAGCCTCGCTGGATGGTTTCGGCAAGTGGCTGCTGACCATCGCGCAAAGTGGTCAGGTCTTTATTCCTGAGCGAGATCGAGGCGGGACGATCGATCTGGACGTTAGAGAAGGTGCGGGCGCGAAGGTTTCGTTCGAAGAACTCAGCGCATCTGCGAAGCCCTACCTCGATCAGTATGAGCAGCGGACGATCGATCACAAGCTGGGGCGGCTGCTGAAAGAAGTCGGTGCCGAAAAGAGACGCCTCAATGCACACGGTCGCCCCTGGGGCTACGCGTTCCCGCCATTGCCTGAGTTCAGAGAGGCAGTCGCGGAGCGTCTTGGGGTTACAGTCGAGCCCTTCGTGGATGCAGTCGAAGAGAGGCGGGCGGCGCGGTCAGGATCGAAGGTTGTTGATCTAGACGCTGTGAGAGTTGGTGCGAAAAGTCTGCGTAAGGCGCTCGCATGATGCGACATCTCATTGCGCAGTATCATCCCAGTGTCCGCGAAGCCTTGAGCTGTTGGTTCAATCTTCCCGCGCACGGAAGTAAGCGTGGCCGTACGGAAGTTCAACGCTGCAGGATCGCCACCCTGAAGCAATACCCTGCGATGGCCGTCCGCGCTGCGTATGGAATATCTAGATTGCGTGCCGAGGACATTGGCCTTTGTAGAGTGCCGTCCAAAGAGTATCGACTTAGATCCAGGCTGGCACGCGGCGTCGCTCCAACCACGCCGGCGCATTTGCTGCGGGTTCAGGTCGGCCGAAAATACATCACCGTCTACAAAGAGAAGTCCGCCGCATGATGTTGGCGATCTTCTGTCTGAGCGCGACTGCGTTCGCGATGCTGCCGTTCGGAGTATTGGCGTTTAGTTTTCAACCCACCAACTGAGGAGATCACCAGCCAGCCATGCCGAAACTCGTCGAGCTGTTCGCGTTCGATGTTCCAGAAGCGTCTACGCCAGAGCGTTCGCCTTCGAAGGCGGTCCCCTGTCCGTACTGTTCTAAGTTCCACGTCGTCGCAAGAGATGCACGCTTTGTCCGTCTTACTTGCGATGCAAAGCGCCCCGACTTCGCTGAATTGATCGATGTCGGGCCGCACGTCGCAAGCTCCTCCCCGAGTTCAAGTCAGGTAGGACGATCTCGCAAAAGTCCGACTGGTGGCTATTGCAGCCCATCGAGTTGTGGCGCGAGGTCAACGACATCTCGGACGTAGTTGCCGGACACTTGCACGCAACCGACATCTGGTGCGCAGCCCAACGGCCTACAGGTGCCAACAGCGCTTTAGGCTAAGGCCCGTGCCAGGTAGAACCCATCGCATCAGTCAAATCCGAGTGCACTTTGCGAACAGGTCGCTGCGGTTGGGAGAGTGGTCTGCTCTCCTTCGCAGGCCTGTTCGCGATGTGTGGCAGGATCTCAAAAGCGGTAAGCCCGTAAGCGAAGTGTTGGCCCCAGCACGTAACAGACCGCGTGACGCGAAGAAGTTTGAGAAGAGGCTTCGTCGGCTCGGACTATGACATTTAAGCGTGATTGTTGCGGACCATTCACGCTGAAATGTACGTGGCGAGAATGCAGCGTGTCTGATGAAAGCGTCGTGCGACCTTGATTGATGGACACCGAGCGTTGACGCAATTCGCGAAGCAGCGCTGTCTTCTCTGAAGAAGAAATATTCATGGAAGACAGGGCTATGTACAATTCTGCTGAGATGCAAAGCTACGATGGGAAGTTGGGGTATGTCCTGTTGATTGGATACCCCGGCTCAACCTGCGATCCAGTGTGCGTTGAGTGGGCACCTAGAGGCCGCGACGGCGTAGACAAGTTGCTCGCGAACATCAGGAAGTCACGACCCGGCGTCCAGACGTTGCACTTCTTCTGTGGCACCCCGAGCGATCTCACTGAGTTGCGCAGAGGACTGCGGGGCGCATGGACGGGCGTTGGACCGTGGTTTGAGCAGACCGGTCCAATGGAGTGGTATCTTGCGGAACTTCATCGACAAGCGTGTGAGGAGATCGCGCGGCTCGATGAAGAGGACCGTGAGTATGAGGTCCAATTAATTGCTGACAGCTGTACGGCGAATTTGGAGCCGTCGCCGAAGAGCCTGAAGGCCTATCAACGAAATCTGAATCAGAAGCGTAAGAATATGCCCCTGTAAGCAAGCGAGCCCCACAGACCCTGGCAGGTCGGTGAGGCTCTTGATCCCAGCCCTAGTCTAGAGGACTGAAACCCATGTCTAAAGAGAGCACCACTGCGTCTTGTTGTACATCGCTTTATTCTGAGCCGAGCAGCTTCAATCCCTTAGCTGCCGCGACTTCATTTCCGAATTTCACTACTCACCTCGCAAAACTCGCCGCTGCTTCGCTCGTGACTGCTTCGGCTGGTCTTGGCGCCTGCTATGCGTGGGGTGTCGGTATCGAGCACGGCGCCGTTCTCGGCATACTATTCGTGCTGTTCGCGGTCGGGCTTGAGGTCGCAAAGCCTCTGTCCGTTATCGCTGCGTTCAGAGCGTTTGGCTCGTGGCAGTTAGTGCGCGGCGCGGGCCTAGCGGTCCTGGCTGTTGTCGCCATCGCCTACAGTCTGACAGCCGAGCTGACGTTGATGGCCGGCACGCGTGGCGATCTGGTTGCCGAGCGACAAAACACCATCACGACTGCCGCGACCACGGAAGCCGACGCGGTGCGGGCACGCGAGCGCTACGACACGGCCAAGATTGAGTTGGCCACTCTAGCGCCAACACGTCCCGCTGCTGAAGTGGAAGCCGAGATTGCAGGGCTGCTGCTGACCCCAGGCGCGGACGGCTGCACGGCCATCAACGGGAAGATCACTCGCGAAGTGTGCCCCAAGGTCGCTTCGTTGAGGATCGAGAAGGCGAGGGCCGATCGCAGAGCCGAGCTTGAAGCGATCTTGGCGGCGCCCCTACCAGCGATCGCAGTCACGCCAAATGTGCATCCTCAATCGAGCGGCAAGAGCGTTCGCGATGCTGACCCCGGCGCAAGTGCTCTTGCAACTTATCTGGCTGCAATGGGGCTAGTGCTCCCGGTCAAGGTGCTGACCGACTGGCTCGCACTGGTGCCTGTCATCGCCCTTGAGCTAGGGAGCGCTTTGGCCGGAGTTCTCGTCCAGGCAGTGTCTTGGCCCACCCAACGCGTCGCGAGCCAAATTCGGCGCTCTGAAGAGGTTTACGAGCCCATCCAGCCGGGAGCCGCCGCGCCGGTGGGCCATGTGGGCCACCCCAAGCAGATCGCGGCTTCCGACGATGTGGGCCGGGAAGCCGAAAGAGTTAAGCAGGCCATCCTTGGTCAGCTCAAAGAACGCGGTGAGGTAGAGGCAAGTCAGCGCGGTCTCGCCGCTCTCATTGGAACCAGTCGCCCAACCGTTCGCCGCGCCATCAGTGCCCTGATGATCGCAGGCATGGTCGTAGCCGAAGCCACTCGCAACGGCACCGTCCTTCGCCCTGTGACGTAAAGGGAGGATCGCATCTCCAACAGTCTGCGGAACATCGCGCGTCTCGGTGAGTTCCGCAGACAACTCGAATGACGATTGGAGATGAGCATGACGCGAGCAAATATCATCGCTGCCAGCATCGCAGCACTCTTCGCTGCAACGGGTTCAGCGCTGGCGGCACCAATCACAGCAGCCCCGCATGAAGCGACCTCTCAGGCTCAGAGTGTGGATTACCGCCGTTGCTGGATTGAAGACGGTGAGCGTGTCTGTCGTTACGTGTCAGAAGCGTATGACGACGACTATGAAGACGACTACGACGACTACGGCTATGGCCCCGGCATCGTTCTAGGTTTTGGCGGCACCGGTGGCGGCCACGGTCACTTCCACGGCGGTGGGCATGGTGGACACGGCCATCGCGGTCACGGAGGCCACGGGCACTAGACCTAAGCTCACTGCAACACAACGTCGGGGGCCTCGGAGCGTGCAGCTTCGGGGCCGTTCTTTGAGCTTCCCCCCTCACCCGCCTAGCGCTTGCACCTGAACTTCGAATACTCGACCTTTGTCCCGTCTATGTAGGTCCAGATCACGTCGCCAGCCTTGAAATCAATGGTGATGGAATGCGGCGTGCCGAAGCGGATCGCCGTAGCGCTAAGATGTTCCGAAGTACCTTCGAAAAAAAGGACGCGGTCCGAGCCCTTGTTGCGGAAGCGGTAATTGACCTCCTGCTGGCTGCCAATCGTCTCCGCGGCACGGAAGTCCATCTCGACTTTCTCTTTGTCGATGATGATCTGGTTGACGTCAGCCGCATAGTTCCCGCCATGCGATCCTTCAGTGAAAGAGCAAACCAACGTGATCTGCTCCGCTCGCGCTGATGCGGGGAGGCTCAACAAAGCAGCGCCCGCGAGCGCAGCTCTCATGCCGTGGCATATTGAATTGCCGCCAGCGTACCGATCCAGGCGCTCCATGAAAATCTTTCTCCGCGGTGACTATCGCATTTGAAGCCGCCGTCTGATCGCGGCACCAATGAAGAATATGAACACCAGCGTAAGTATGATCTGCGAGGCCTGTAGAGCCATCGCCATCAAACTGCGTGTGCCAGAGGTCGCAGGGGCGCCGAGGCAATCGTTTATCCGCCGCGCCTGCAGTTCGCTTTCGGGTGCCACGATCAGGGCATTCTTCACTGACAGTTCTACAGCAGCGGCAAGAGGGTTACCCCCGTCAGCGCACGAATAACCAGCGCTGAAGGCGACCCCCTGTTGGTCACTCGGAAAGGACGGAAGCCGATTGTTGGCCGCGAGGTGCAGTATCGGAAAAACAAGCAGCGTGAATAGTGCGAGCCACAGTGTTGGTCTGAGCCAGCTCTTGCCGTAGTTGCACACAAGCCCATAAATCGTGCTCGCGAAACCTCCCTCGGCTTTCAGTTCCCGCACAAGGAGGTCGAACTCAGTCCTCTTATCATCCGTGCGGCCTGCGATGCGGCGCAACGCTGCGATCCTTGGCACGCTGGATCTCTTGGTGTCTTGCAGCCTTTCGGGGAAATGAGCATCAACGAGTTCGGGAGCATGAGTGAACGTAGCCTGCCGGAAGTCCGGGTAGTCCTTAAACCCAGCCTGGGCGAGAACCACGTCTTGACGAAACTGAGCCTTCGCAAACGAGACTGGCCCGGCGAACAGGCAATCGCCCAGGTCGAGTTTGTCCTCGAAGCGTGCGTGAGTGAAATCGCCGGCAACTTGCGGAAGGAACTGCGCTTGGTTGAACGAGGTGCACCCAATAAATAGCGCTCGATGGAAGATGACTTTCGGGCGTTCCTTGCCAAGACCAATGCTTGGCCGGAAATATGCCCCGTCAAAGGACACCTCACGACGAAAGTTGCGATCTCCGAACTTCGCGTACTCGAACGTTGCTACGTGTCCTTCTTCGTCTGCATGAAAGGTGCACCTTTCGAAAGAGACGAACATGTCCGCCTCGGCGTGCAACAGCGAAGCCTCTTCGTCGTCCCCATCCTGATCAGGCCCTTTTTGAAGCAGGTCGAAGCGCGCGCGATTGAAGGTTGCGCCCTGTGAGAATACGGCCTCTGTGAAGTCGGCGCTCCCGCAGAACCTCGTCTCGTTGAAGTGGGACTGACTGTTGAAGCGAGCCGAGAGGAACCGCGCGTGTGACAGCGGATAACGGAACACTGCTTGTTCGAAGTCGACAACACTGTCGAAGCGAGCGTGTGAGAAGTTGCCCGAACCGTTGAAGGTTGCCTCTTTGAAATTTGCTAAGCTGGTGAAGACGGCTCGTTCAAACGTGGCGGAAGCGTAAAATCGTCAACCTTGAAATCTAGCCCTTTCGGCGAAGTGCGCACCTTGGAAGCTGGCCAAGTACAGGGCGGTCGTCCCGACGAAGAATGCTGAGCCATGGAACCTGGCGTTAGCAAACTCAGCCTTGCTTCCTCGCACACGATCATTTGCTACATTCTCAAAGCGAACCCGCTTCCGGAAGGTCGCCCCTTCGAAACTGAAGCCGCGGGTAAAGCGGACGTCCTTCACTATGACGTCCTCGGTGAACGTGACCCCGCTGTAGTCGGCAAATTCTGAAATCGTCGCATCAGTCAGCGCCAAGCCATCGATTATGCGTGGCGCTGGGGGGGGCGGGGGCGGTGATGGCGGACCCGGTGGCAGTTGGTCAAGGACCAGCACCGGTGTTTCCAATAGCTCGTCCTCAAGATCGGCTTCGATAAAAGCCGCACGCGCGAAACCATCGACCACAACACAAATCCCCCCGGACAATAAAAAGGGATCTAGCCATTCACCGCGCGTGTGTGTCCAATCACATTCTTGGGGCTAATGGAGGCAGCAAACCTTCCGTTGCGAACGGTACCTTCGGGTCGGCAGCAATGGGCGCGCAAACCATTCGGCAAGGGCCTATACCGCGCACTTGATCGATCCAGCGTCTAGGCGTCACCACCGAAGGCAGTTCGATCTTAGGCCGTGCCGGTGGGCCATCGCTCTCACGCGGCTTGCAGCATGCGCGCGGTTACGCGAAACAGAAGGCTGGACCAGAGATGTCGATGTTTGGACGTTGAGTGTGCCGACCGTCAATCTCATCGACGAGCTTGGCCACCTAGCGTTCTCAGATGCTGCCAAGCTTGCTTCGAAAGGAGAGCTGACGCCCGGTGCCTTCCGACGCGCACGAGCGATGTCCCGTTTCAGAATGTTCCTGTAGTGCAGCAGGGCATCAACGGGTTTCAGCAGGAGGTTGGCAGCGTATGGACTGGCCTCAGTAGCCGCCAAACGAACATCCACAGTTCTTTTGGCCTAACATCTCGACGAACGTCATCAAATATCGCCCCTTCCTATTTTCCCCGACTAGGGAGGGGCAATGACTTTTCTAACACTCGGCATTGCGGTCGTAGTTCTGTACGCGATCATTCGCGGTCTTGGCGCTAGGCTCGCCGCAGCAACCGTCGCTTCACAGGCATTGGATTTCACCGAGTTGCCGTTTGTAGATGGTCGCTACACTCTTCACATCGCTGGCGAACAATACGACGGGAGACAGTCGGCGATCTGGCGGTTGCGGTTGGGTCAGCAGCTGCTTTTGCGCCGCGAGCCGTGGAACAAGTACGATGACAGGGCCGTGGCAGTTAGCACTCTGTCCGGCGATGTCATTGGCTACATTCCGCGCAAGAACGTCGGTTGGGTCTCCCGGCTTTTAGACGACGGCGAGCAGTTGCAGGCGTCCGTGGCTCACCTGTTCGACGACGACGGCGACAGTATAGTGGACGTGCAAATCCATATCGATGGCGTTCCGCCAATTGATGGGAGGAAGCGCAAACGGCGCAGGGCGGCTTAGATGCTCAAGCGCTGAAAAAAATGGGGGATTGATGTCGATCACGCAGCCATATTTCCGAACCTGTCGGCAGTTTACTGATGGACATTACGCCCACGGTGGGAAAGGTCGTTACATCAACGATGAGCGGTTCGCGCAGGATGGTGAGCACTATGTGCGCGCCCTGACCCTCATACAAAAAGACTTGCTAGAACTCTTTGACTTCATCGAGCCAGACGACGCCAACGGTCAGGCGTTTTCATTTCGAACGCATGCTCTGCACATGCGAGCGGCCATCGAAGTCGAGGCCAACTGCAAAGCGATCCTAACAGAGAACGGATATGTGAAGACGGACAGGCACGGGGACGTTATCGATCCGAAGTTCTGGAATATGGGCGACTACAAGAAGCTTGAGAGAACTCATCGTCTGTCCTTCTATGAAATTCAGTTGCCTCTTTGGAAGGGCGTGCAGGCCACGCGGAAGCCGTTCGCGCAATGGGCTACGGGCGGCACCTTGCCTTGGTGGGTGGCCTACAATGCTGCCAAGCATGATCGCCATGAGAAGTTCAAAGAAGCAAATTTCACAAACCTGCTCGACGCGATCTGTGGCTTGGTTGCGATCCTCTCCGCGCAGTTCCACGCTCACGATTTTGTGCCGGGTGTGAACTTGCTCGGATGGGGAAGCACCGGCCCGGCCGAGTTTGAGACCGCAATTGGCGACTACTTCCTTGTAAAATTCCCTGATTGGCCAGCCGATGAGCAGTACGACTTTCATTGGGACCCTGCGCACCCGGGCACTTTTCAGCAGCTCACCTTCTGACTTTGTGCGTTAGCCGAGGTACTAAGAGGTTCGCTGTAAATTTTCCTTGTCCGCGCCGCGTTGAACGATCCGCATCATGTCGGCCGGGAATGAGCGCGCCAAGGCAAAGGCTTCGTTAGCCGTCCCCTTCAACCACGTGTCGCATTGCTCTTCCGTAGATAGCAGCACCGGCATGCGCTCGTGATTAGTGCTGGCTGTCAGCTCGTTCGGCTCGGTCGTCATAAACGCGAACACTTCCAGATCAACGTTCGGGCCATCCTTCTTCACCGGGCCGCGATAGCGTCGCCAGATACCAGGGAATGCGAACAGCGGACGGTCCTCGTCACCGTTCAACGCGAACCAGTGCCACGTGGCCGGTTTCTCGCCCTTCGTTCGCAGTAGGACGACGCGGGCACTAGGCAACGGCGCTGCTCAAACGATGACTTCCAAAACGGGCTGGTCAGGATCTTGTCATCGCGCACGTTGCCCACACGACGCGGTGCCTTCCCCTGTTGAAGCAGAACGAAGCCCCAGGTTGCGTTGACTAGCTCCCGTTCGCCATCAGCAGCGGTGCGGATGATTGGCGCTTGGTAGCCGGGGAAGATCGCGTTCTGTGGTTCGAAGGCAGCCGCGCGGTTGTGCTGAACGCGGAAGAGGCGTCGCACGGCTTCAGGGGTTCGGGTCATCGAATAAAGATTACACATGGGGAACAGGATGCCAGACGATCATGGCACGGGCTACAGATCGTCAACTGTCGACTAGGGGCCGACGCCGGTCTTTGAAGCGAGGTTGAAGGCTATGACCAGCAGCGCAGTATACCCGACGATGGCGACTGACGGTATGGCGGCAAGGATCGTCGCGGTTCTCAACTTCCCTAGCAGCGTCAGGATCGCAACCAGCGCTGCCATCGCAAGAGGAGCCTGGGCAACGAACCGGTCTGTGTAGGTGGTGTCTTCGGGAGCCCACTCTGTCGGCAGGCTGCCGTGCAGCAGGGGTAGCAATCCCAACCAGAACGACAGGTATGCCGCTGACATTGCGAAGAGCGCCAACTGCCATCGGTTTGTGCAGAGGCCCCAGCCGAGCGTTACCGCAACCGCGATCAATGCGGTTTCTCGGAGTACGACCGCCATCACGTCGGGGCTTTGCATGTTCGTGGGCAGCAAGATGCGCAGCCGGTAGATGGCCGTTGCTCCGCCAATGATGAATGGAAGAGCCGCAACGCTGATCAGGATGCGCATGCTGACCGACATGGTGCGCGGTGTGGGTGCTTCGGCTTCAGTCACGCTTGGATTTCCTCTTCACTTCCGGCGCAAGTTATCCGGCGCCAGTTACCGAAGGCTGGCGCCAGTTCACCACTGCGGTGCTTGACGCGAGTTCTTGATTTGTTCTACTAGCGTCGAATGGGCAAACGCAAAGGAGAATTGTCGGCAAGGATGATCGACGTTGGCTGGCCCCACCAAGTCGCGGTGCCAGCCGAGCTTCTGTATGGGGCGGGCTACCCCAGGGTTCACTTGTTCTGTGAAGGCCTCTCGCTGTGCCCTCGCAACAGCCACTTCCGCCGCGATGACCGGGATTACGTCGTCTTCTGCTTTGCTGAAGTGAGCCACGCTGAGCGGTTTCGCGCGCGCTTCAACGGCGAGATAATTACACCGAGGACAGAGCGTCGGCGCGCGAGGCCCTAGCTCTTATTCCCTACCCGCGATATTGAGATAGGCAATACCACTGCGTATCCGGGGGGATAGTATGGCGTCAATCAAGCCAGTAATGGCATTCCTCACCATGAAAGGTGGGGTGGGGAAAACGACACTCGCAGCAAACCTGACGCGCGCGATGGCTGATGTCGAGAAGCGCAAGATACTGCTCATCGACGCGGACGCGCAGTGCAACCTCAGCCAATTGTTTTACACGGCGGAAGCACTGGATACGGTTTCAACGCGAACCATCTACGAAGCGCTTGCTGGGCACAAGGTGGTGCAACCCGGTGACGTCAAAGAGCAGATCTACAAGAACACGAGCAATGGCAGCGAGATCGACTTCGTAAGAGGCTCCTTCGAAACGTTCGGCTTGGCGGTCAACGCATCGTCGCTAATTGAGAAGAGGACGTCAGAGCGCTTCAGTTCGTTCATTAAGAAGGCGCAGGATGAGTACGACATCATAGCGATCGACACGAACCCCAGTGCTACGTTGGTCACGATGCACGCGCTCGAAGTGTCGAACTTCTTAGTCGCGCCTATCACGTTCGATAAGTACTCGATGCGCGGCGTTCATCTAATCACCAATCTGCTCTCGAAAAAGCATGAGTGGCTGGGCAACCCCCTCCGCGTGCGCATTGTGCCCAACCGCATCAAGCCACCGGGGAATAACGAAAATGAGCGCAGGAAACTGGTTGAGGCCGAAAACAACATCAGGAGGGTGTTCCCCGAATTAGCGCGCTCCATCGTGCCATACTACATCCGACAGTCAGCAATAGTTTCGAATGAGGCGCGGCAACATGGCTTCATTGCTGATCAATGGACGCCGAACCCCGACCACCTCGAAGCTCTAGTCAGTGACTTTCACAATGTCGCGGTCGATCTCCTCAACACGCTCAAGAGAGCCTTTGGCGATGCGCAAAAAGACAGAGGACATTCTTCGTCAGCTCTCCAAAGAGCACTCAAAGGCATCCTTGGTGAACCTCTGGGTAGACCTAAGCAGACTGACGAAAGAGAAATTTCTGGAAGCGTTGACCGACAACTCTTCGCCGACGACCATCAAGTCGGGAGCCAAAGCGAAGGCAAAGACGAGCAACCGGGTCCGCAAGTCTAAGATTGAAACCCCAGCCGCTCGCATCGTCACGCTAGCGTCTGGTGTGATGGAAGACCGCAGCTTTCAGCGGCGACTTCTGGAAGTGCTTCTGGGCCGTGGTTACGTCGCAAGCGACTTCCCAAACGCAGTGGGCAAAACCCTCGAAGCTTGGCTGGACGAGCTGATGCGGACAGTGCCATCCGCTGAAGTAATGGAAGCCGCGACCACTCTACTGCCACAGCGCTGAGATCGCGGAGAAGATCACGAAGAACGCGCCAACGGCCATCGCCACTAAGCGCAGATATCGAACGATCTCCATCGGATCAAGCGTCACCCAGCAGCAAGTGAAGAGCGTGTGCGGCGACCTTATCGAACTCAGCAGCGTCGACAGAAGCACGTAGGGCGTCGCAAGGAATGCGAGCAGATACTTAAACAGCACGCAAAGTGTGGTGCTCGCCCCAACTCGGTGGCGAGAGCAGTAGTTGTGACCGATGTGCCCCCAAAGAGTGTGTTCCTCGTGCCGATAAACGAAGGCGTTGATAGCCACGAATAGACTGGTCCACAAAGCTAGGGCATCAATCAGGCCGCTTGCCCACGGGAGAGACGCCTCGGGACCTAGTGCGAGCCGAACGAGCGGCCCTCTGATGTGCTCCTGATAGACAGCCAGGACCTGGTGCAGCTCAGCAAGTTCCGCGAGCTTAGGTACTGCGGTCAATGCCAGCATCATTATTGAAACAGCAGCGACGGCGCCGGCCAAGCTCAGCGGCAGCCGTGCGGTGCGTGGCTTTGACGTGGGGATGCCAACAGAACGCATTGGAATAGACTGGAGGCCAATTGATGCACATTAGAAAGCAGAGCGGCTAATACCCGATACTGCAACGACAAAGGGAAGCGGCCCAAGGGCGTAACAGCTCGGCACCGTCTAAATGTCCGCCGCTGTGCTTGTGAGGCCACGGTGGGCGCCCACTTACCGGCGATGAGGCGCGAGCACACGAGCGATGATCACTCCGTCGTCAGACACTCGCAGAAGACGTTTTGCCTTGTTGTGGCTGAACATACTGTAGTCGAGTTCGACCAAGCCGTAGCCGTGTTCACGGAGCACGGTGCGGCGGCGCTCATCGTACCGCCTGCGTTGTTCGCCTCTACTGCATCCGCTGACAGTGATGCGCCTGTCCATGAAGGCGACGGGCTCGGAATGTTGGCGCTCGCGATACTCGATCACCAAACCATGATCGGGGTAATAGGCGTCAACCGGTAGCTTCCGACATGTGCCGCGCTTTCCCGGGTCGCCCCTCAAGAAGTCGAACCGATGTTGTCGCGTGCCGACAACGCCTAGGGCTCTGTCGCAGAGATCGAGCACGTATGCTTCGTCCTTGGGCATGTGGCCGTCTCGTTGATGCACATTAAGTGGGATGGTCTAAGCGACGCTTCGTCTTGCAGTTATCCAATGAGCCACGAAGAGCGCGGCGAACGCCAAGTTAATCGGAGCCCACGTTGTGCGTGTAAGGTGAACTGGCAGAATTGGATTGAAGATCAGCGCGGCCGATGCAAGTGCAATTGTCCATGGCGTTAGCGAACGGCCGGCTTCTCGATAGGCATTGTACGCAAGCACTCCAGCGCTCGCAGAGACCACCAAACGAAGTATCGTGTAATAGCCATACGGAAGCGGAGCGAGAGCTATCGTAAGCATCAAAGCCGGCGCTGCCCACAGCAAGTGAGGAGTGTTCTTCATGGCCCGAACAAAGCCAAAAGCCACGCAGGCGGACCGAACAGCAGAGAGTAGAAGCCGATAGGGGCAGTGATGATGGCGACGGGCCCAAGCAGGCCAAGAGCAAACATCACGAAGCTTCCAAATTGGATGGAAAGCCAAAGCCAGTACAGGCCTCCAATCCCCAACGCGGGCATAAGCAGGACTATCGCCGCACCGCCAACAGTATCCGTCAATTTTGCAATCATTGGACCCTCGAAATCAAATAGCGAATGCGGCAACGCTAGGTGCGTCGGGCATTCCAAAGAAGAGGGGGATCAGCGACTATCTGTGGAGAGATTAAGCGAGCAATGAAAACACACAGTATTTCGTCGAGCTGAACGTCCACAGCTGCGAGTGCGGAAAGACCTGTTGGGCGCTCCCTTGGACTGACGAGCAAGGCGCTAGGGATGCGCACAATAGGCACCCGCTGCGAACCTACATCAAGAGAAGGGCTTTCCACCTCCCGAGCCGCGCGTCTCGCACCACGTGATCTTTTCCGATGCTCAAGATGCAGCCTTGCTGAGAAGCCGGCGTAGGCGCTAGTGAACGTTCGCCCCGTAGTTTATGACGAGGTGGTTGGTGCGATGCGAGCGAAGAAAAGATTGCACGTGCGCCGATGTTAGGCCTGATGCTTTTTCCGCGCAGCTCTAACTAACTCAATTCCCTCTTCATAAAGAGCGTCGGCGTCGGGTAGTGTTATCGAGCGAGCCAATAAGCTATCTAGGTTCTCTCTTGTGAGTACTAGGACGCCAAGCTTTTCCGCAGCGGCCATCTCGGCTTCGATGTCCGTTGCCCTCAACGATGTCACGAGGACAGGGAGGATCGAACGGTGGTTCTGCCCGGCGGCATCGAGTTTCCGACGAAGCTTGGCTGAATTGGCTACGAGGTCTGGCAGCTTCTTGTCTGAGCCGAGGTGCTTGGTGGTGCACTCGATGACGGCGAAATGCCCAGCTGGAGACATAGCAATATTGTCGGGGCCAGGGATCTGCTTTCGTGTTCCTCCGATGTGAACGCCAACAAAGCCGTGTATAGCCAGTATCCAAGAAACGGCTGCCTCAAGATCACGTGCTTCGTAACTCCTTCCCTCTGCGCTGTCTAAAATAGTAGTGATGCTCGCCAAGCCGTCGTCAAATGCCTCGAAAGCGGTTCGCATAGCGTTTGGGAGGCGGGCGGGATCGAGCAGGTAATACTGGTGCTGTGCTAGTCCACCGCAGCTGACTATGGTGTGCACGACGCTACCAACCGGGACCTCAATGCTAGCTTCACCTAGCATTACGGGCTCTTCGACGGTCCAGCTAAATTCGCAGCCATTTAGTCGTCCACGGGTGACCGCCCTTTTGTCCTTCACAATGCGGTACCCGACCGTTACTGCGTCAGCGCTTAAGCCCGGTGCTGTTCTCAGAAGAATTTTGGCTTCGGTGCCATTCACCCTAGACCGCTGATCTATGAAGCCGATTGTTTCCGCCACAATCTCGACAACGCTCGCATTTGTACGAAGGGCGCCAAGTCCGAGTTCGGTTAGTAGTTCGCCAATGCCATCGTAAGGAACATCGGCGGCCTTGATCGTCCAATCAAGTTCGGCGCTCGGCACTAGTCCCTCAGCGCTGCCGCCTTCGATAGTAAGAACGCTGATCCTATTCTGAGGCAGCCCCTCGTCATGTAGGGGTGTGAAACCGATGTGGTACCTTTCTCCGAACGAGGGTTCGAAATTAACGGCCCCCTCTGGCAGCAAAAGCTTGCCTTCGCATAGCGCTGTGACAAGTTCTTCAACTGAAAATCCCAAGTCGGTCAGACGATGCGCCCCAGCGATGACGCGCGGGCTTGTGAACGACTTTGGCAACTCGAACATGGGCAGTGGCGACATCCGAAGCCGCCCTTTAATAATTGCGTAGCCTGACTTTTGTCTGACTGCGACATAGCTGAAGTAACTCTGTGTGTATGCGGATTCGAGCGGCGCAACTGAGCTCAGAAACTCTGCGATGACTTCCCTCGGAACGTGTGGCCGCTTCATATAGCGTCCTGTACTGTTCTTTGAGGTCGCGTTTTCGCTATCCATGCGAACTCCGTAGTTAACCGAGCGGCACTTCGGTAGCGCAACTCGAATGGAGCCCTTCGGCTAAATTGGGCTCCCGCGTCCTTGGCGTTTTGGTCCGCGCCTCACAGCGCGTCGTTTTGATGCACACTAGAAAGGTCTATAGGCGGTAACTCAGATTTTTGAGATTTTGAAACCGCCGGGTGGGGACCGGATTGACTACAAAGGGTCCCATCTCCGCGCTCGGACCCCCCTCCCCCCTCCGCACGCGCGCTCGCCCGCATTTTCTCGGGCTGTGATGCGCGTCGAGGCTTTCCGCTCTCATCGTTCATCAATTCACAGACAAAATTTATGAGCAGTGCATTGACCGGTCATGCGACCAGGCCGCCGTTCCTCGCCCGAAGGGTTGCTAAAACGTCGAAGGCTTCTGCTAGCAGAGGCTCCATAAAGTCCAGGGCCTGCTGCCGGTACAGGATGGCGCGGCGGGCCAGCTTCGGCTTCGAGACTTCCACGACGCGGGAGAGGAGAACGCCGGCCAAGATCGTGCGAGAGTGGTAGCCTGCCAAGTCGCCTTCTCGAAAGGCCTTGTCCGCAGCGCTGAGAAGCATTCCGTCCGCAGCGATGAGCGAGTACGGCGGCACAGCATCCACAACTTGGCGAACCTGGTCACCGGCCGGAGATCCCGCCGATGCTGCTAGCCACGCGACAACTTGACCGACGGCTAGGGCATAGCTGCTGCGGGCATTTGGTTGGGCAGCGTCTTCGACGGCTTGAGACAGGGTGCGTTCGTGCATAGCCAGTCTGCTGCGCTCAATAATGGAAAACATTTGGCCTCCTCGCGCTCCGCAATATGAAGCGCATTAGAGAGCAGCCGGCTGCCACTCGAAGGGCAAGCCGAGAGTTAGTTTGTCCACTTGATCCCACAGGTTCAGCCGAACCTGTAGCCCTGCAACTCGTGCGATTTCGGGGCTATTGGTAGACGGCTGGTAGACGGCTGGTAGACGGCGCGCGAATTTTGCGCGTGTGCTACAGCACCTCGACACGCCAGAAATGCCTGATTTTATTGGGTAAAAGCTGTTGGTGGAGCCAAGCGGGATCGAACCGCTGACCTCTTGCATGCCATGCAAGCGCTCTCCCAGCTGAGCTATGGCCCCGACCGTTGGGAATAGTTCGCGATCGACTGGCGGTCGCGAACGAGCGGCCTCTCTAGTGCCTTCGCCGCAAAACTGCAAGGGCGAAATTGCTGCCCCGACGGCGAGCACAGGAGAGGCTCAAAACTCAATCGGCGACGAGGACTTAGGGCTCCTCGTCACCCTCTACGGGGCCGCCGACGATGTCGGAAACGTTGCCCTCGTCCTCCTCCTCCTCGAGGAAGGTCTCGTCCGCGGCGTCGGCGCCGGCGTCGTCCGCCTCCTCGTCGTCGACGTCGACCAGCGCCTCCTCGGCGTCAGCCTCGGCGGCGACGGGCTCGAACTCCGGCTTCTTCACCTTGCGCTGCTTTTCCTCTGCAGCGAGGGCAGCCGCGCTGACCGGGGAGTGGGCAATCGCATACTTCGACCCGCAGATCGGGCAGATGATAGGATTGCGACTGAGATCGTAGAAGCGGGCGCCGCAATCGCCGTTCTGGCAGGTGCGCTTAGTGCCGCGTTCTTTATTGGTCGCCATGAAGCCAACCTTGCTATGTCGGAAAGGGGGAGTTTTGTGCCCTCTGCCACATGGCCTGGAGCTTGTCAAAAACAAACCTCGCTTGCCCGCGGCGGCGTTGACAGCGGGCGAGCCAGTCGGCTCTATCGCTCGCGCATCCTCAAGGTCCGATCCGACCGATTTCTCCAAAGCCGGAGCACTGCGCTCTTGTCCGCTGATATCATGAACGCCACACGGCCACTGGCCGCGCACGCCTCCGGTCCGCTCAAGGGCCGCGTCCGCGTGCCGGGCGACAAGTCCATCTCGCACCGTGCCCTGATGCTGGGCGCGCTATCGACTGGAACGACCCGTCTCAAGGGCCTGCTCGAAGCAGAAGACGTCATCAACACTGCCAAGGCGCTGACGGCGCTCGGGGCGCCGATCGAGAAGGTTGGCGTGGAATGGCACGTGAAGGGGCGGGGGGTAGGCGGCCTGCGTCAGGCAGATGGACCGCTGGACTTCGGCAACTCAGGCACCGGGACGCGCCTGATGCTCGGAATCATTGCGGGCCATGACATGGCCGCCGAAATGACCGGCGATGCCTCGCTAAGCCGTCGGCCGATGGGTCGCGTGCTGACGCCGTTGCAGAAGATGGGACTGGAAATCGAAGGCGGTCGCGACAGGCTTCCGCTGGTGGCACGCGGATCGGCCAACCTCGTGCCGATCGAATACGAGCTGCCGGTGCCATCGGCGCAGGTGAAAAGCGCAGTGCTGTTCGCAGGATTGCATGCGGCGGGCGAGACGAGCGTGATCGAACGCGAAGCGACACGCGATCATACCGAGCGCATGCTGCGGCACTTCGGTGCCGAGTTGCGGGTGGAGAAATCCGGCGACAAGACGCGGATAACCGTCGTCGGTGATGCGGAGCTCGCGGGTTGCGATGTGACGGTGCCGGGCGATCCCAGCTCAGCCGCATTTCTGGCGGCGGCAGCGGCGCTCGTGCCGGGGTCCGACGTCACGATCGAGGGCGTGCTTATCAATCCGACGCGCATCGGTTTCTACGAGGTGCTGCGCGAGATGGGCGGCACCGTCGACTTCACCAACGTGCGCGATGAGGGCGGCGAGCCGGTGGCAGACATCCGCGTCCAGCACGCGGCTTTAAAGGGTGTCCACGTTGCGGCCCACCGGGCACCAAGCATGATCGACGAGTATCCCGTGCTCGCCGTCGTAGCCTCGTTCGCGAACGGGCCAACGCGCATGGACGGGCTGGCGGAGTTGAAGGTGAAGGAGAGCGATCGGCTGGCCGCTACGGTTGCCGGGCTGCACGCCAACGGCGTCGAGGCCGTTGCCGACGGCGATACGCTCGTGGTGACGGGGAGTGGCGTCGTACGCGGCTGCGGCACGGTCGCAACGCACCTCGATCATCGCATTGCCATGGCCTTTCTCGTCATGGGCCTCGCGAGCCGCGAGCCCGTCACTGTCGACGACACGACGATGGTGGCGACAAGCTTTCCGGATTTCCTGTCGTTGATGCAAGGCATCGGTGCCGGCTTCGGGACAAGCGTGGGACGGGCGTGATGATCATCGCGATCGATGGGCCCGCTGCATCCGGCAAGGGGACGCTGGCAAAGCGCGTCGCTGATCTTTGGGGTCTGCCGTGCCTCGACACGGGGCTGCTGTATCGCGCCGTTGCTCGCGACGTCGCCGCGCGATCATTTCGGCTCGAAGACCCATGGGCGGGGCTGGCGATGGCGCGCAGCCTAGACCCGGCCGAGTTATGCGATCCCGAGCTGAGGGGACCCAAAGCCGGCGACAAGGCCTCGATCGTCGCCCGGATGCCGCTGGTTCGTGCTGCCCTGCTGACCTATCAGCGGCAGTTTGCGAGGCAGCCCGGAGGCGCAGTACTGGACGGGCGGGATATCGGCACCGTGGTATGCCCGCAGGCCGACGCCAAGATATATGTAACAGCGCGGCCCGAAGTGCGTGCCAGGCGCCGCTACAACGAATATGTCGGCCGTTCAGAGCCAGTGACCTATGAGGATATCCTGGCCGATATCGTGATCAGGGACGAGCGGGACGCCTCGCGGGGCAATGCGCCTATGCGGCCGGCTGAAGACGCCTGCTTGCTCGATACTTCGGACTTGGATATAGAGGCGGCATTCGACGCCGCTGTCGGATTGATCAAGAGGAAGATCGGCCAATAGGGAGCCTGAAATGGGCTTCCGAATTCATATTGGCAGGGCGCAAGGCCCATCACAGCGGCTCAGCGATCTCAACACACCGCCGGCAGGGGACTGTCCGCACACGCATGTCGTGGCGGCCTTCTTGCCGCAATCCCGCATCCGATGGGCCGCGCGCGGCCCGCTACAACATTTCGAGGAGCACTGTCCGCATGCAAGATTCCGTTATCCCGAAGGAGTTCAGCCCCACGCGCGACGAGTTCGCCGCGCTGCTGGCTGAGAGCCTTGCCAAGGAAGACCTGTTCGAAGGCAGCGTCGTCAAGGGCAAGATCGTCGGCATTGAGAAGGATCTCGCCGTCATCGACGTCGGTCTGAAGACCGAAGGCCGCGTGGCGCTGCGCGAGTTCTCCATGGGCGGCAAGTCCGAGCTGAAGATCGGCGACGAGGTCGAGGTCTACCTGGAGCGCGTCGAGAACGCGCTCGGTGAGGCCGTGCTGTCGCGCGACAAGGCTCGCCGCGAGGAGAGCTGGACCCGTCTTGAGAAGATGTTCGAGAAGGGCGAGAAGGTTTCGGGCGTCATCTTCAACAAGGTCAAGGGCGGCTTCACGGTCGATCTCGACGGTGCCGTTGCATTCCTTCCCGGTTCGCAGGTCGACATCCGTCCGGTGCGCGACATCGGTCCGCTGATGCATCAGCCGCAGTCCTTCCAGATCCTCAAGATGGATCGCCGCCGCGGCAACATCGTCGTATCGCGTCGCTCGGTGCTCGAGGAGACGCGTGCGGAGCAGCGCGCCGACATCGTGGCTCGCCTCGAAGAGGGTCAGGTCATCGACGGCCTCGTCAAGAACATCACCGATTACGGTGCGTTCATCGACCTGGGCGGCATCGACGGCCTGCTGCACGTGACCGACATGGCCTGGCGCCGCGTCAATCATCCGTCCGAGATCCTCAACGTCGGCGACACGGTGAAGGTGCAGATCATCCGCATCAATCCCGAGACGCAGCGCATCTCGCTCGGCATGAAGCAGCTTCAGGCTGATCCGTGGCAGTCGATCGAGGCCAAGTATCCGGTCGGCGCACGCGTCAAGGGTACGGTGACGAACATCGCCGACTACGGTGCGTTCGTGGAGCTGGAGCCGGGCGTCGAAGGCCTGATCCACGTCTCCGAGATGAGCTGGACCAAGAAGAACATCCACCCTGGCAAGATCGTCTCGACGAGCCAGCAGGTCGAGGTGCAGGTGCTCGAGGTCGACGCCAACAAGCGCCGCATCTCGCTGGGCCTCAAGCAGACCCAGGACAACCCGTGGGAATCGTTCCTCGCCGTGCACCCGAAGGGCACCGAGGTCGAGGGTCCGATCCGCAACATCACCGAGTTCGGCCTGTTCATCGGTCTCGATGGCGGCGTGGACGGCATGGTGCATCTGTCGGATCTCGACTGGGCCAAGCCGGGCGACGAGGTCATCAAGGACTACAAGAAGGGCGACAACGTCAAAGCTGTCGTTCTCGACGTCGACAGCTCCAAGGAGCGCATCTCGCTGGGCATCAAGCAGCTCGGCGGCGATCCGATCGACTCGCTGTCAAAGTACAAGAGAGGCGACACCGTCACCTGCAACGTGGTTGCGGTGCAGGAGAACGGTATCGAGGTGAAGACCGCCGATGGCGAGCTCACCGCCTTCATCAAGCGCTCCGACCTGTCGCGTGACCGCTCCGAGCAGCGGCCAGAGCGCTTCAACGTCGGCGACAAGATCGATGCGTTCGTGATCTCGGCCGACAAGGCTGCGCGTCGCCTGTCGCTGTCGATCAAGGCGCTGGAGATCGCCGAGGAGAAGCAGGCCGTCGCACAGTACGGCTCGTCGGACTCGGGCGCTTCGCTGGGCGACATCTTCAAGGCTGCGATCCGCAAGCGCGAAGAGAGCGGCGAGGACGACAAAGAGTAAGATCGCCTCAATTGGCGGTTACGGCAACTCGAGCGCGGCAGGGGGCAACTCCTGCCGCGTTTGCATATAGGCGAAGGCACTGACGGCTTGGCTGCTAGCAATTTGGCAAGTCTCGCACCGTGGTTCTCTTGTCGGCGGGGCAATCCTTGCCTAACGTCGCGCCGCGCGGGAAGGCCACCTGCGGCAATGTTCGAGGCGGAGTAATCTGATGACGGCAGAGATCGACACGGTTCTGGACAGGCGCCGCCTGCGCCGCCGTCTAACCGTCTGGCGCTCGCTCGCGATCGCGGCGGGCGTGGCTGCTCTGGTGGCCGTCGGGTTCAGCGGGGATGACTGGTCCTCAATCGGAACCAAGCAGATCGCACGGGTGTCGATCTCGGGCACGATCACCGAGGACAGGGATCAGCTCGAGCTACTGAAGAAGATTGCCGATTCAGACAAGGCAAGCGCGCTGCTGGTGTACGTCAACAGCCCGGGCGGCACGACCACCGGCGGCGAAGCGCTGTTCGGGGCTCTGCGCGAGGTGGCGAAGAAGAAGCCGGTCGTCGCTCAGTTCGGCACGGTCGCGGCGTCGGCGGGTTATATCGTCGGGCTGGCTGCTGACCACATCGTGACGCGCCAGAATACGATCACGGGGTCGGTCGGCGTGCTGATTCAGTGGCCGGAAGTCAGCCAGATGCTCGACAAGATCGGCATCAAGTTCAACGAGATAAAGAGTGGCGACCTGAAAGCTGTGCCCTCGCCGTTCGAGCCGCTCAATGCCGAGGGCCAGAAGGTGACGCAGGCGATGATCGACGAGGGCTTCCGCTGGTTCCTGGGGCTGGTCGAGCAGCGGCGGGGGATCAAGGCGGACCAGATTCCGGGGCTCACCCAGGGCCGCGTCTTCACTGGCCGGGAGGCCGTGCAGCTCAAGCTGGCGGATTCCATCGGCGGTGAGGAAGAGGCCGTCGAGTGGCTGCGGAAGGAGCGGGGGGTCGACGCCACCCTCAAGGTTGTCGAGTGGAAGGCGCAAGCGCCGGGGTCGTTGGGGCTTTTCAGCTCCCTCGGGCAGGCGGCAGCGAGCTTTTTCAACCACACCTATTTGGGACAAATGCTAGCTAAGGACCCCTCCGTGTCGGGTCTTGGCCTTGACGGGTTCATCTCGGTTTGGCACCCTTCGGAAAAGTAATAGATTACAGGCATTTGCGGGCGGGGCGAGATGATAAAGTCCGAATTGATCCATAGAATTGCGAGCACAAATCCTCATCTTTATCATCGTGATGTGGAGCGTATCGTAAAGGTTGTCTTCGACGAGATCGTCGATGCGCTTTCCCGCGGCGACCGCGTTGAGCTGCGCGGCTTTGGTGCTTTTACGGTAAAGCATCGCGCAGCACGGCAGGGGCGGAACCCGCGCACCGGCAAATCAGTTTCGGTGGCAGAAAAGTTCGTCCCGTTCTTCAAGACCGGTAAAGAGCTGCGGGATAGGCTCAACAACGGCAAAGAGAGCCATTAGCTCAATCTCTAACTTGAGGCGTGCATCGTGCTGAGGCGGATCGTCTGGCTGCTCATCGCTGTTCCCGCCGGGCTTCTGCTCGTGACGCTTGCTGTCGTCAACCGCCACGAAGTTCGACTGGTGCTGGATCCGTTCCGGCCCGAAAATCCGGCGGTATCCCTGGCGATGCCGCTCTACGCCTACCTCTTCATTGCGCTGCTGGTCGGCGTGCTGCTCGGCGGCACGGCCACTTGGCTGACGCAGGCCCGATGGCGCCGTAGCGCCCGGCATCAGGGTCGCGCTGCCGCTCGATGGCACGCCGAGGCCGATCGGCTGACGCGCGAGCGTGATGCGGCTGCAGCCGGTAAGACACCCGCCAGCGCCCGCCCGCGGCTCGCGGCTACGGGCTCCTGAGCTAAGCTCCACCTCAGCTCATGATATGCTCGGCGCCTCGATGGCGGCGCCGAAATGATCGCTCATCACGATAGAAGCTGCGAGACTGCGGCAACAATGACGATCGAGGTCAAAATCTGCGGACTGCGCGATGAGGCGGCTCTTGAAGCCGCGCTCGACGCCGGGGCCGACTATGTCGGCTTCGTCTTTTTTGCGCGCAGTCCGCGTAACATCGCGCCGGATGCTGCGGGAAAGCTGGTGGCGCAGGTACGCGGCCGGGCCAAGACCGTCGCACTGCTGGTGGACCCGGACGATGCGCTTCTCACCGACGTGGTGGAGCGGGTCGGTCCGGACATCATCCAGCTGCACGGGGCGGAAACGCCCGAGCGCGTCGCCGAGGTCGCGCGCCGCTTCGGGCGGCCGGTGATGAAGGCCATTGCGGTGGGAAGTGCGGCCGACGTCGAGGCGGCGCTCGCCTATGCCGACGTAGCCGACCGCATCCTGTTCGACGCCAAGCCGCTGCCGGGGGATGCTGGAGCTTTGCCCGGTGGAAACGGCGTTGCGTTTGACTGGCGCGCGCTATCAGGCATCGATGGGCGCGTCCGATATATGCTCGCCGGAGGGCTCGACCCTGTGAATGTCGTGGCGGCGGTCCAACTCACGGGGGCACGCGCGGTCGATGTGTCCTCGGGCGTTGAAAGCAGGCCTGGCGAAAAGGACCCGGCGCTGATCCGCCGCTTTATTCGAGCGGCAAAGACAGCTAATCAGACCCCCTGAACCGCGGCCCGTGATCAAGCGGCCGCAAAGGATCGGATATGTCGACGGCGAAGGACAAGGACGCGAAGCTCAATACTCTGCGCGGCGGACCGGACGAGCGCGGGCACTTCGGCATTTTTGGCGGCAGATTCGTCGCCGAGACGCTGATGCCGCTGATCCTGGAGCTGGAGAAGGCCTACTACGATGCCAAGGCCGATCCGAAGTTCAAGGCCGAGCTGGAATATCTCAATACGTATTATTCGGGGCGCCCGAGCCCGCTCTATTACGCCGAGCGGCTAACGGAGCATCTCGGTGGCGCCAAGATCTACTTGAAGCGCGACGAGCTGAACCACACCGGCTCGCACAAGATCAACAACTGCCTCGGGCAGATCCTGCTCGCCAAGCGCATGGGCAAGACGCGCATCATCGCGGAGACGGGCGCCGGGCAGCACGGTGTCGCGGTGGCGACCGTGTGTGCGCGATTCGGGTTGCCTTGCGAGATCTTCATGGGCGCTACGGACGTGCAGCGGCAGAAGCCGAACGTCGCGCGCATGCATATGCTGAAGGCGAAGGTCAATCCGGTCACGAGCGGCGCCGGCACGCTGAAAGACGCGATGAACGAGGCGCTGCGCGATTGGGTCTCCAACGTGCACGACACCTACTACATCATCGGCACGGCGGCAGGTCCGCATCCCTACCCGGAGCTGGTGCGCGATTTCCAGTCGATTATCGGCAAGGAAGTGCGCGAGCAGATGCAGGCCGCAGAAGGCCGGCTGCCAGATACGCTCGTCGCGTGCATCGGCGGCGGCTCGAATGCGATCGGCTTGTTCCATCCGTTCCTCGACGACGCGAGCGTCAAGATCTACGGCGTGGAAGCTGGCGGTCACGGCGTCGACGTCGAGAACGGACATGCGGCGTCAATGACCGGCGGGCGTCCAGGCGTGCTGCACGGCAACCGCACCTACCTGCTGCAGGATGCGGAAGGGCAGATTCTCGAAGGCCACTCGATCTCGGCTGGCCTCGATTATCCGGGTGTTGGGCCGGAGCATTCCTGGCTCAAGGATACCGGGCGCGTTTCGTATGTTCCGGCAACGGACCAGGAAGCGCTCGATGCGTTCCAGATGTGCGCGCAGCTCGAAGGCATCATTCCGGCACTGGAGCCGGCGCATGCGCTGGCTTTCGTGAAGAAGCTCGCGCCGACGCTGCCGAAGGACAACCTGCTCGTGATGAACATGTGCGGCCGTGGCGACAAGGACGTGTTCGCCGTCGCCGGCTACCTCGGCATGGATATTTGAGAAGACATGACCAAAGAGACGCGCATCGATCGACGCTTCGCCAAGCTGAAGCAGGAAGGCCGCCCGGGCCTCGTCACCTTCGTCACAGCCGGCGATCCGGACCTCGAAACATCGAAGGCCATCCTGGCGGGACTGCCGAAGGCCGGCGCCGACTTCATAGAGCTCGGCATGCCATTCTCCGACCCGATGGCGGACGGTCCGGCGATCCAGGCCTCGTCGCTTCGGGCGCTCGGAGGCGGGCAGAAGATGCGTGACACGCTGGCGATGGTCGCCGACTTCAGGAAGCACGACGACGAAACGCCCATCGTGCTGATGGGGTATTACAACCCGATCTATGTGTACCCCGGCGAGAAGTTCATCGCCGATGCGCTCGCAGCGGGCGTCGACGGACTGATCGTGGTCGACCTGCCGCCGGAGGCGGACGACGAGCTATGCCTGCCGGCGACGGCGGCGGGGCTCAATTTCATCCGTCTCGCGACGCCGACGACCGATGCCAAGCGCCTGCCGGCCGTGCTGAAGAACACCTCCGGCTTCCTTTATTACGTGTCGATCACAGGCATAACCGGCACCGCCGCGCCCGATGTAAACAACGTTCATAAACAGGTCCGGCGCATCAAGGAATCGACGCAACTGCCTGTTGCCGTTGGCTTTGGCGTTAAAAGTCCAGAACAAGCGAAAGCGCTGGGCCAGGTCGCTGACGCCGTCGTTGTAGGGTCGGCGTTGGTGGGGGCGATTGAAAAGAGCCTAGGAAGCGATCGACGCTCCACTAGCAAGACGGTCCCAGCTGTCCTAGATTTGGTTGGCTCACTGGCTGCCGCGCTACGCGCTGCCTGAGCCCTTAATCTTGCAGGTTAACCGCTTTGATTGCCGCAATGCAGCGGTGAGCCTATAAGCGCGATAATTAGGTGGGTGTTCGAGCCTGTAGTTTTGGCTGAACCCCTTGAAATCCAAGGCAGACACTGCCGAGCTAGTCCGGCCATGTCGAGGGGCCAAGAGCGTGAACTGGATTAACAACGTCGTCCGGCCAAAGATCCGCAGCTTCCTGACGACGAAGCGCGAGGTGCCTGACAACCTTTGGATCAAATGTCCGGAGTCCGGGCAGATGGTCTTTTACAAGGATCTCGAGGCCAACCAGTTCGTCGTGCCGGGGTCCGACTTCCACATGCGCATGGCGTCGGATGTGCGCCTGCAAAATCTGTTCGACGGCGGAAACTATGCGCGCGTTCCAGTTCCGTCGGTGCCGCTCGATCCGCTGAAGTTCCGCGACGGCAAGAAGCGCTACACGGAGCGTCTGCGCGACGCCAAGGCCGAGACAAACCTCGAGGACGCGGTTCTCGTCGGCGAAGGCACGCTCGATGGCCTCGAGATCGTCGCGGCGGCGCAGGACTTCCGCTTCATGGCCGGATCGCTCGGCATGGCCGCGGGCGAAGGCGTGATCGCCGGCATGATGCGTGCCGCTGAAAAGAAGACGCCCTTCATTCTGTTCGCCGCGTCGGGCGGCGCACGCATGCAGGAAGGCATCCTGTCGCTGATGCAGATGCCGCGCACGACCATCGCCGTACAGCGACTGCGGGAAGCCAAGCTGCCCTACATCGTGGTGCTGACCGATCCGACCACGGGCGGCGTTACTGCCTCCTATGCGATGCTGGGCGACATCCATATCGCGGAGCCGGGCGCACTCATCTGCTTTGCCGGGCCGCGCGTCATTCAGCAGACGATCCGCGAAAACCTGCCTGAAGGCTTCCAGCGCGCCGAGTACCTCCTCGAGCACGGCATGATCGACATGGTTGTCCATCGCCACGAGCTGCGGTCGACGCTGAGCCGCATATGCCATCTTTTGACGCGTACCCAGGCGGTCAAACACAACGACAAGAAGAAGCTCAACGGCAAGACGCATACGAACGGCAGCACCATCGAGGCGCATCTGATCGGCACTAACAACAGCGCGCCTGCCATTGAGCCCGAGATCCTCGGCCCCGAGGAGCGTTTCGATCCTGCGCGGGTAGAGCACCGGGATGCCTCGCGCGACGACGATGAGCCGACGACAACGCGCTCGCTGCCAAAAGACAGAAAGCACTGATGTGATCGCCGATGCATTCCGCCTTGGCGCTGGCCGTTGCCCCGTTTGGTGGGCGGCGAGCAGCTATCCGGCGGATCGCGCGTAACGGCGGGAGGGCCGCATGCCAACGAGCGCCAAGCTCCTCGCCGAGATGAAGCTGCTGCATCCGATGCTGATCGATTTATCGCTCGGCCGCGTCGAACGGCTGTTGGGTAAGCTCGGAAATCCGCACAGGAAGCTGCCGCCGGCAGTGCACGTCGCCGGCACCAACGGCAAGGGCTCGGTTACCGCGTATCTCAAGGCGATACTGGAAGCGGCCGGTGCGCGCGTGCATGTTTACACGTCGCCGCATCTGGTGCGGTTCCATGAGCGCATCGAGCTTGCAGGGCCTGACGGCAAGGCAGCGCCGATTGCCGAGGACACGCTGGTCGACGTGCTGACGCGAACGCTGGCGACCAACGCGCACGACGACATCACCCAGTTCGAGATCACGACGGCTGCCGCGTTCCTGGCGTTCGCGGAGCATCCGGCGGATGTGCTGCTGCTGGAAGTGGGGCTGGGCGGGCGGCTCGATGCGACGAACGTCGTCGAGAAGCCGGTGCTCGACGTGATCACCCCGATCTCGCTCGATCATGCCGAGAAGCTTGGCGCGACGATCGGGCGGATCGCCTACGAAAAGGCAGGTATTCTGCGCGGTGGTGTTCCGGCGGTGATCTCGCAGCAGGAGCCGGAAGCCGAAGACGTGATCCGTGCCGAGGCGCTGAAGGTCGGTGCGCCGCTGATCGTATGGGGTGAGCACTTCGACGCCTACGAGCAGCGCGGCAGGCTCGTGGTGCAGTTGGAAGATCTTTTGCTCGATCTGCCGCTGCCGTCGCTTGTCGGGCGGCATCAGATCGTGAATGCGGGAACCGCAGTTGCCGCCGCGCTGCGTCTCAGCACGTCGCTACCGGACCTCGGGCTCGGCGAGCGTGCCATAGAGCAGGGGCTGACCGCCGCGCGCTGGCCGGCGCGCATGCAGAGGCTCGATTCAGGTCCGCTGCCGACGCTGCTGCGCTCAGGCGCGGAACTTTGGCTCGATGGTGGGCACAATCCGGCTGCGGGCGCGGCGCTGGCGCAAACGCTTGCCGATCTGGAAGAACGCTCGCCCAAGCCGCTGCATATCATCGTCGGTATGATGGGCTTGAAGGACGCTGCCGGCTTTCTGGCGCCGTTCCGCGGGCTTGCGAGACACGTCGTGACGGTGCCGATCCCGGGGGCGCACGAGGCGCCACATGCGCCCGAGACGCTAGCGGAGACCGCACGCGAAGTGGGGCTCAATGCCGAGAGCGCCGGCGACGTGATCGCGGCGCTGAAGCGGACCGACGCAGCGGAACCTGGTCCGAAGCGGGTGCTGATCTGCGGGTCGCTTTATCTGGCCGGACACGTGCTCGGCCTGCAGGAAGGCGTCGAGCCGCAAGCGAATTAGCGGTTTACACGCAAGATAGCATCGACTGGCGAAGTTGTGGTTCTGCACTAATGAGGTGAGCTGATCAGGCACGACGGCCCCAAAGAATGGAGCCGGAGAGTCCGACCTTGGCTTTCTTCTTTTCCTTGGCATCGAAAATCGCACGCGCCTTCTCGACTTTCGCGCGGTTTGAGACAGCCCAGCTGCCGAGTGCGCCGAGAGTCTCGACTAGAGTTCGGCCCAGCTCCGTGAGCTCGTAGTCGACGCGCGGCGGTATCGTCGGATGGATGGTGCGCGTTACGAGGCCGTCGCGTTCGAGGCCGCGCAACGTTAGCGTCAGCATTCTCTGGGAGATTGCCGGAATGGCCCGCTTGATCTCGTTGAAGCGCATGGTGCCATCTGACAGCAGACGTACAACGTAAACCGTCCATTTGTCGCCAATACGCGCCAATACGTCGGCGACCATGCGGCAGCCGTCGGTATCATCGGTGTGCCCTGCGCTCAAGAAAGTGCCTCCTTGCGCGATTTTTTGCAGTCATCAAATTAGCCCAGGTCACAAAATGTGACTGCTTGTGCCGGCTGTCAAATCGGCCGTGCCGGCCGCATTCCGATTTGGGAGATGACTATGAAGCTGCTGCACGTGGATTCCAGCATTCTTGGCCCCGGGTCGGTCAGCCGCCAGTTGTCGGCAGAGATCGTCGCGACGGAACAGCGACTGCATCCCGGCCTGGCGATTGCTTACCGCGACCTCGCCTCCACGCCGATAGGACATCTGAGTGGTGCGCACCTTGCGGCCCGCTCGGGCGCCGTCCCTGAGACGCCGGACGCACAGGCGGACATCGCCGCAGGCGACGCCATGCTCGCGGAGTTCCTCGAAGCCGACATCCTCGTCGTCGGCGCGCCGATGTACAATTTTGGCATCTCCAGCCAGCTGAAGGCATGGATTGATCGTCTCGCCGTCGCGGGCAAAACGTTCAGATACTCGGAGAAGGGTGCAGAAGGATTGGCGGGCGGGAAACGGGTCATCGTCGCGTCTTCGCGTGGCGGCTACTATGGACCGGAAACGCCTGTCGCATTCCTCGACCATCAGGAAACGTACCTGCGTGGGATCTTCGGCTTCTTCGGTGTTACCGAAATCACGTTCATTCGGGCCGAGGGCCTCGCGCTCGGTGAGCAGCAGCGCGCCAAGTCTATCGACGCAGCGCGCCTGGAAATCGCCGAGCTGGCGGCGTAAATTTCGGGCCGTTTCCGGTTCCAACCTAATGCTGATGATGTTGCGTCAGGAAGGCGATCAGTAGCGGTCGGCGTCAGGCGCGGTCGACGAACGAATCGACGACGCGCTTGCGGCCGGCTTCGTCGAACTCGATGGTCAGCTTGTTGCCGTCGACGTCGGTCACGGTGCCGACACCGAACTTTTGGTGCGTCACGCGCTCGCCGCGCTTGTAGATCGCCTGCTCCGAAGATGAGGCGATAAGCTCACCTTCGATGGTGAGAGGCCCGCGCTTCTTGCGCTGATCCGCCGGGCTCCATGATTTCGCCTGCTCCCGGGTGCGTTCCTGGGCGCGCTGCCAGCCGGGCGTATCATACTGGCCTTGGAAGGGCTCGGCGTCGTCGAAGCGGCTTTTCGCGTAGCCCGAACGACCGAAAGTGCCGCCGAAATTCTGATAGGCGCCACCAAAGGGCATCTTCGCTTCGGTCACCTCGACGTGCGCCTCGGGCAGCTCGTCGACGAAGCGCGAGGGCAGCGCCGATTGATAGAGGCCGCGGTTGCGGCGATTCTGCGCGAAGGAGATCTTGGCGATGCGCTTGGCTCGGGTGATGCCGACGTAGGCGAGGCGGCGCTCCTCCTCGAGGCCGGCCTGCCCGCTCTCGTCAAGCGAGCGCTGATGCGGGAAGAGGCCCTCCTCCCAGCCCGGGAGATAGACGGTTTCGAATTCGAGGCCCTTGGCGGCGTGCAGGGTCATGAGGGAGACCCGTTCACCGTCGCCGGCTTGGTCGACATCCATCACGAGGCTGACATGCTCGAGGAAGCCTTCGAGGGTCTCGAACTGGTGCATGAAGCGCACCAGCTCCTTCAAGTTTTCGAGACGCGACTGCGCCTGCGGACTCTTGTCGGCCTGCCACATCGCAGTGTAGCCGGATTCATCCAAGATCAGCTCGGCGAGCTCAGTGTGCTTCATGGCGACGATCTGGCTGCGCCAGCGCTCGAAGCTGCGCAAGAGGTCGGTCAGTGCCTTGCGGGCTTTGCCGGGCAGTTCCTCGGTCTCGATGATGAGCTGGGCCGCCTGGTACATAGGGATGGAGCGGGCGCGGGCCAGCTCGTGCACGCGCTTCACCGAGGTGTCGCCCAGGCCGCGCTTGGGCACATTGACGATGCGCTCGAACTTCAGGTCGTTGGCAGGATTGGCGGTGATCTCCAGATAGGCGATCGCGTCCTTGATCTCCTGGCGCTCATAGAAGCGTGGGCCGCCGATCACGCGGTAGGGCAGACCCATGGTGATGAAGCGGTCTTCGAACGCGCGCATCTGAAAGGAGGCGCGCACCAGGATGGCCACCTGATTCAGCGGCTGGTTGGAGCCCTTCTGCAGCGCCTCGATGTCGTCGCCGATGGAGCGGGCTTCCTCCTCGTCGTCCCAGACCGCGCTGACGGTGACTTTGGTGCCGAGGGCGCCGTCGGTGAAAAGCGTCTTGCCGAGACGGCCCTGGTTCGATGCGATAAGGCCGGATGCTGCGCCGAGGATGTGGCCGGTGGAGCGGTAGTTGCGCTCGAGACGAATGACGAGTGCGCCGGGGAAGTCCTTGTCGAAGCGCAGGATGTTGTCGACCTCGGCGCCGCGCCAGCCGTAGATCGACTGGTCGTCGTCGCCGACGCAACAGACGTTCGGCGAGCCTTGCGCCAGCAGGCGCAGCCAGAGGTATTGGGCGACGTTGGTGTCCTGGTACTCGTCGACGAGGATGTAACGGAAGCGGCGCTGGTAGTCGGCGAGGATGTCGGGGTGCTGCATGAAGAGGCGCAGGTTTTCGAGCAGCAGATCGCCGAAGTCGCAGGCGTTCAGCTCTTTGAGGCGCTTCTGGTAGGCGGCGTAGAGCTGGGCGCCCTTGCCTGCGGCAAAGCCAAAGGATTCGCCGGCCGGTACCTTGTCGGGCGTCAGGCCGCGGTTCTTCCAGCTGTCGATGAGGCTGGCGAGTTGGCGTGCGGGCCAGCGGTCCTTGTCGAGGCCTTCGGCCTCGATGACCTGTTTCAGAAGACGGATCTGGTCGTCGGTGTCGAGGATCGTGAAGCCTGATTTGAGGCCGACCAATTCGGCATTGCGGCGCAGAATTTTGACGCCGATGGAGTGAAACGTGCCGAGCCACGGCATGCCTTCGACGGCGCCGCCGACCAGCAGGCCGATGCGCTCCTTCATCTCGCGCGCAGCCTTGTTGGTGAAGGTTACGGCCAGGACCTGACCGGGAAAGGCGCGGCCTGTTGCAAGGATGTGGGCGATGCGCGTGGTTAGGACGCGGGTCTTGCCCGTGCCGGCGCCTGCCAGGACGAGGACGGGGCCGTCCAGCGCCTCCACGGCGGCGCGCTGCTCGGGATTGAGACCGTCGAGATATGGCGCGGCTTCCACCAGCGGACGCGCCGTGCCCTGAAGCGCGCGGGCGGAAATCGATTGGCGCTGCGGCGAGGGTGCGGCTGCGGGGAGATCGAACGGGGGATTGTCGGCGTCATTCGCCGGCGCGGCAGCCTTGGCTGTCGCCGGAGCCGACGGCAGGTCGAACGGGAGTTCGTCGGCGTCGTCCGCAGGATCCGCGTTCGCCAAATGTTTTCCGCTTTGCACCATGCTTCCGCACTATAGCACCGAGGGTTTCCGGGCAACGGCCGCGGTGCATCCACCCACACCAGATGTGGGTAAAACCAGGAACAACATATGGGGATTGGCTGGCCGGAATAGTGACCGGGGCCGGCATCTTAACGTATATGCCGCAGGCCGGTTTTCCGTCGCCTAGTCCCGACATGCTGCCGGTATCGTGATCAAGACGGGGCTGGGCGAATAAGATAGAGTGCGCCCAACAATAAGGGCGAACAAGGTGGCCCGTCGCGTCATGGGCTCGACACGGTTTTAGGAACAGGTCAGCCGTGGGTGCTGGGGCGCCTACTGGCTGCGCGATGCTTTGCAATATGGGCCCGGGCGACGGTCCGGCCCCTGGAAGGTTAGATGAGCAACGGGCTTCTCTACATAGCGGGGCTGATCTCGCTCGCCCTCGCAGCGCTGTTTGCTGTTCCGTATTTCGTCGATTGGAACGGCTACCGAGGCGTCTTCGAGGAAGAGGCGACACGCATCCTTGGACGCGAGGTCCGCGTTGGCGGAAACGTCAACCTGCGGCTGTTGCCTTCCCCGTACGTCAGCTTCGAGAAGTTGCGCATCGCCGATCCTAGCGGGGCGACAGGCGAGCCGCTGTTCCGGGCGGAAAGCTTTACGATGCGGCTGTCGGCGCCGCCGCTGCTCAAGGGCATCATCGAAGCCAACGAGATTGTCATCGAGAAGCCGTTCGTCAGGCTGGCCGTGGACGCAAACGGCGAAGGCAACTGGGGCAGCTTCGCTGTAGCCGCAGGCTCGTTGCCGTTCGTGCCGGCCGGCGTATCGCTACAGTCCGTAAAGATCACCGACGGCTCAATCTCCGTGCACGGCCCCAAGGGCATCGGCGTTGCCGAGATCGGCGGGCTGAACGGCGAGTTGAAGGCCGAGTCGATTGAAGGGCCATTCGCGTTCAAGGGCGTGGCGGACACGGCAGTTGGTGCGCGGGAAGTGCGCTTTGCCACCGGGCCGATGGAGGCCGATGGGGGGATACGCTTCAAGGCGACCGTCCGCGGCACTACCCACCAGGCGAACACGTACGCGATGGACGGCCGCGTTTCCGACCTCAAGGGGCGCCCGCGCATTGAAGGCGACCTTACGGCGAAGCTGCACCTCGCCGGTAGCGAACTCGGCTTGGCAACGTCCGATCCGGCTGCACCGGGCGCCAAGCCGGAGGTTCCACTCATCGATTTCAAGGCGCGCGTGGCGGGCGATTCGCAGGGGCTGCGCCTTGAGGACATCGCGCTCGCATTCGAGCATGTCGGACAACCGCAGCTCATTGCCGGTTCGGCTACGGCAACTTGGGCGGATACCTTGAACATCGACATGGCGCTCGCTTCGCGCTGGCTCGATCTGGACCGCGTCGCAAAGTCATCGGAAAGCGCCGAAGCACCATTCGATACGGCTCGGAACTTCGTCATCGCCATGATGGATGCACTGCCCAAGAACGCTGACAGCAAGGTCAAATTCGACCTCGATCAGGCGACGCTGGGCGGGGAGGCGGTCAGCGGCATCAATGTCGAAGTGCAGCGCGTTCAGGGTGCGCTGCTGTTGAGCAACCTGCGTGCGGGCTTGCCTGGCGGTGCAAAGGTTCGGCTCGACGGTGCGGTGGCCGGCGACAGTGCCAGCGGGAAAGGGTTCCGCGGCGACATCACGCTCCACGGATCTAGCCTTTCACGCTTCCTCGACTGGGCTATCAAGGACAAGGAAATCGCGTCCTACGTGCGCAATGAGGGGCCGTTCTCGCTGCAAGGCCGGCTGGCGATGACCGGCAACAGCGTGGAGCTGTCGGATGCGGGCGCCGAGTTCGGCGGGCGGCCTCTCAAGGGAGAGGTGCGCTATATGTCCAAGGACCGGCCGAGCCTGTCGATTGCGCTGGACGGTACGGAGATCGACGCGGGACAGCTCTGGCCGGCGGGCGTTGCCGGTTTGAAGCGGGTTCTCGCGGGCGACTCGGCCAAGGCGGAGTCGGCGCGCACGATCGCGTGGATCGATCCGGAAACGATGGACGTGCATCTGCGCATGCGGGCGGGCCTGCTCATCACGGAGCACGGCCGCCTCAATGACGTCGACATGGACATCGGGATTGAAAGCGGGCGCCTCGCCGTGCGGAGCTGCTCGTTCCAATCGACCGACAACCTACACGTCGATCTTGAAGGCAATGTCGCCGATACGATGAAGAGCCCGAAAGGTGCGCTGCATTGGGTCGTCGGGGCGCCCAACAAGGAAGCCTTCGCCAGTCTGGTGCAGCTTTTCGATCTCACGGACGATGCGCGCACCCAGGCGGAGCGGCTCGCGGCATTCGCGCCGTTGAGACTGGCCGGCACGGTGGAGTTGGGCCAGCGTCGGCCGCAGTCGGCGGACGTTCTGATCGACGGCAGCGTCCAGAACGGCGGGCGAATGACGGTGACAGCGCTCCTGGATGGCGGTCTCGACAAGTGGCGCGAAGCACCGGCCGATATCACGGCGACGATCGACAGCAAGGATGTCGCCGCGGCGTGGCAGGGGATGAGTGCGCGCGGGACGGCCGCTGCGCCTTCAGGCGCAACGCCGCAGGCAGGCGAGGTTTTCGTCAAGGCAGTGGGCGTTCCGGCCAAAGGGATGATGGCGACGGCCTCGGTCAAGGCGCCGTCTCTGTTCCTGGGCTACGACGGACGATTCACGCTGCCTGACGACGGCACCCGTGGGCTCGATGGCGAGCTTCGGATTGCCGCGCGCGGGTTCGGCGATGCCATGGCGGTTGCCGGGCTTGGCGGCGGCGCGTCGTTGCACGAGACGCCCGTATCGGGGTCGGTCAATCTCACTTCGGCGGATCGCGCAGTCGTACTGAAGCCGCAAGGGCTGACCATCGGCGGCAGCAGGATCGGAGGCAGCGTCGCGCTGTCCTATCCGAGCGAAGGCGCGGCGATCATTACCGGGGAGGTCAGTGTCGATTCGGCGACCATACCGGGGCTGCTCAACCTGGTGATCGACCGCAAGCAGCAAGCGGATGCTCCGGAGGCGGAGCCGTTGACGGCGGGCAAGTCGATCTGGCCTGAGAACGCTTTCGACTTCGCGGCTATCGATGGTGTCGAAGGTAAGCTCAGCGTGAAGTTCGATACGCTGAGCCTAACTGACAAGATGATCGTTGCGAAAGCGCGTGCGGACGTCGAGCTGGCTCCCGGCAAAGTGAGCATCAGCAATCTCGAAGGCAAGGTGCTCGGCGGGGATCTCAAAGCCAACGTCGCACTGGACCGGGCTGCGGGCGGCGCCGGACTAAAGGCCGACGTGAGCTTGCGCGATATGCAGGTTCGCCCTGAGGCGGGCGGGACGGCATCGCTTTCGCTGGAACTATCGGGCCGCGCGTCGACACCGGGTGCGCTCGTTTCGGTGGCAACCGGCAAGGGGGAACTGACGCTAGGTGACATCGCCGTAGCGGCTCCGACACCGCTGGCCCTCGTCGCCACCTCGGATGCAGTTCTGAACGGTGAAGCGGGTGGAAGCGGCGAGCAACTCGCCTCGGCCCTGCGCGCGAAGATCGATAGTGGCTCGGTGAAGATTGGGCCGCGCACGATAGCCATCGAGGTGGCGGACGGCGCGGCGAAGCTGGCGCCCGTTGCCCTCGATTCGGAAGGCGGATCAACGAAGGTGCAGACGACAGTCGATCTCGCATCGCTCGTCGTCGACAGCGTGTGGCTGGTGGAGCCGCGGGCGCCGGACGCTCCGCAACCGCGCCATGGCGCGCTGCCGAGCCTGGGTGTCGTCTATACCGGCTCGCTAGCCAACTTGTGGGCGCTGGATCAGCGGATCACAACGGAGCCGCTTGAGCGGGAACTCGCCATCCGCAAGCTGGAGCTAGACGCTGATAAGCTGGAGCACCTGCGCAAGGCCGACGCCGAACGGGCGCGCCGCGACGAGGAGCGCCGGAAGGCGCTGGAGTCGGACGAGAGCACAACGGTTCCCGAGCAGCCCGATGTCGCGCCCGGAACTGCGGGGGCTATCGTGCCGCTCACGCCCAACGCCGCGGTCGATCCGGCGGCGCTACCGCCTCCCGGCCAGCCGGTACCGGCGATTCCGCCGAGTAGTGCGAGTGCTGCCGGGGTGAGCGTTCCGCCCGCTCCGGGCCAGGAAGGCCAGACGTTCGGGTCCGCACAGGCCGTCGATCCCATGGCGCCGCCGCCGACCGAGGCGGGCAGCATCACGCCGGCGTCGCCGGGGCAGGGCTATCGTCCGCGCCGGTCGCAGCGCCAGGTGCAGCCGAACGAGCAGGTTCTGCGCAATCTCATGAACACCAACTGATACGCGCTCGGCGCGTCACTGAGGCAGAGGTAGCGCCCTGACGCGGTAGTAGTCGAGGATCCACACGCGGACGGCGCTCGACAGGCCGGCTTCTCCGCGGGATCTGTCGATCGTGGCGACGAGCGCGGCTAGGGACGTTTCCTCGCGTGTGGCGATGTGCTGGAACGCCTCCCAGAACGGCTCCTCCATCGATATGGACGTGCGATGTCCCTTGATGGTGAAGGATCGCTTGTGCGGGCGTGCAGCCTGCTGCGGCGATCGGGGGGGCTCGTTCGCGGCCATCCCTACGTTTCCGACTGTTCTGTTCCGGGCGTGCCCGGCTCACGCCGCAGGGCGTCGAAGTGCCGGTCGGTGCGTTTGGTTTCGGCGTCCTTCTGTACTCGTTCGGCTTTTGTACGGCCGAACTTGGCGCGGTTCTCCGAGGCTTTGATCTCGGCGTCCTGGCGCTGCCGGGCCTTGCGTGCGCGTCTCAGGTTGACGATCTCGGCGGTCATGTGTGCCTCGCTGTTCGAAGGCGGCTTGGATGGGTCAATCAGGTCCGATCATCTTGCGCGGGTCGACAATCTCGTCGAACTCCTTGTCGGTGACATACCCGCCGCCGACAGCTTCCTCGCGCAATGTGGTGCCGTTCTTATGGGCGGTCTTGGCGATCTTGGCTGCCGCGTCGTAGCCAATCTTGGGTGCCAGAGCGGTGACGAGCATCAACGAGCGCTCGAGGCCGGCCTTGATGTTGTCGACGCGCGGCTCGATGCCAACGACGCAGTTGTCGGTAAACGAGACGGCGGCATCAGCCATCAGCCGGACCGACTGAAGGAAATTGTATGCCATGACCGGGTTGTAGACGTTCAGCTCGAAGTGGCCCTGGCTGCCGGCAAAAGTGATCGCGGCGTTGTTGCCGAAGATCTGCACGCAGACCTGGGTAAGCGCTTCGCACTGGGTGGGGTTGACCTTGCCTGGCATGATCGAGGAGCCGGGCTCGTTCTCGGGCAATGAAAGCTCACCGAGCCCGGAGCGTGGGCCTGAGCCCAGCAGGCGGATATCGTTGGCGATCTTGAAGAGGGCTGCTGCCAGCGTGTTGATGGCGCCGTGCGACATGACCATGGCGTCGTGGGCTGCAAGCGCCTCGAACTTGTTTGGGGCGGTGGTGAAGGGGAGCTGGGTGATCGCTGCGATTTTTTCGGCGATCTTCTCGGCGAAGCCCTTGGGGGCGTTGAGGCCGGTGCCGACGGCGGTGCCGCCCTGTGCCAATTCCATCAGCGAGGGGAGCGTCTGCTCGATGCGCTTGATGCCGTTCTCAACCTGCTGGGTGTAGCCGGAGAACTCCTGGCCGAGCGTGAGCGGCGTTGCATCCTGCGTGTGGGTGCGGCCGATCTTGATGATGTCCTTCC
>CAZBPM010000023.1:0-63173 GCA_964493785.1 uncultured Hyphomicrobium sp.
AGCGTCAATCTTCGGCCAGGAGTTCGCCTTCGCCACCGGTGTTCTTCCTAATATCTACGAATTTCACCTCTACACTAGGAATTCCACCCACCTCTATCGGACTCGAGATCTACAGTATCAAAGGCAGTTCCGAGGTTGAGCCCCGGGATTTCACCCCTGACTTATAAATCCGCCTACGTGCGCTTTACGCCCAGTAATTCCGAACAACGCTAGTCCCCTTCGTATTACCGCGGCTGCTGGCACGAAGTTAGCCGGGACTTATTCTCCGGGTACCGTCATTATCGTCCCCGGCAAAAGAGCTTTACAACCCTAAGGCCTTCGTCACTCACGCGGCATGGCTGGATCAGGCTTGCGCCCATTGTCCAAGATTCCCCACTGCTGCCTCCCGTAGGAGTCTGGGCCGTGTCTCAGTCCCAGTGTGGCTGGTCATTCTCTCAAACCAGCTACGGATCGTCGCCTTGGTAGGCCATTACCCTACCAACTAGCTAATCCGACGCGGGCCCATCCAATGGCGATAAATCTTTCCCCCTAGGGGCTTATACGGTATTACCTCAAGTTTCCCTGAGCTATTCCGTACCATTGGGAAGGTTCCCACGCGTTACTCACCCGTCTGCCACTCTGTATTGCTACAGCGTTCGACTTGCATGTGTTAGGCCTGCCGCCAGCGTTCGTTCTGAGCCAGGATCAAACTCTCAGATTGAAAGATTTGATACTGGTTTGGCTTGAAGATAAACTTCAAGGTCTGCGTAACGGGCACCTTCACACTAAACGCACCGCATCAGGGTTGCCCCGTCAGCTGTACATTTTGGTGATGGCTATGAAACGCAGTTTAGCCAGAGTTCTTTCGACCTTTCGTACCACTTGCGTAGCACTCAGGTCCGCCAGGACTCCGCCGCCTGCGTTTCCCTTCCTTCAAATTCAATTGTCAAAGAGCAAAACCAACAACCTAACGACACTTATCCATGAGCCAGCCCAACTAGGCTGTCTCTGAAGACAACGAGGCCCTTACCGGCTATTCCCCGGTAGAGAACCACGAGGTGTCCTGAGGCTATGTGGATGGCGGAGCACTGTGTGTCCGCCTGAGCCGTTGAATTAACACCAACGCGTTTGCGTTGTCAACACCCCGGCTCAAAAATCCCGAAAGCAACCTGCCGGTCACATCCGACGTCCGAGGGTTTTCACCGCTCTTCAGTCCGGCCCGACCGGCGTGTCGTCGTCGGGACGGCGTGTATCTATGACCGATGTTCGGATCTTGCAAGCCCTTTTTTGAATTTTTTGCATCAGCCCCGAAAAACCTGGGCCGTTAACCACCCTCCGCCTGACCGCGCCATCAGGAAGCCCGCATTTTGAGGCCCATCGGCCCGGGTTTGTCCTTCTGGGGAAATCGACGGCGCGGCCAGGCAGTTTGCTGTATCCTGCCACTGATCCGCGCCGAACGAGCTTTCCGCGATCGGGACGGCGCCAGCAAGCCGCGCACTGAGGTGCCGCGGCTATCCGCACTGGGGGAAGGTTTCAGGGCTCGTGGTCGACCGCCGCCGCTATTCTCCACATGGACGGTTTGGAGCACTCGCCGCCGCCAAGCGCGAAAGCGGGCTGCAGCAGCTGTACCGCGGCCGCGCCGCAAGCTCCTTCAAGGACCTTTACGACACTGACCACGCCGAAAGCCGCCAGGGCGGGCGCTTCCGCTGGCTCGTAAGCACTTGCCTTGCAGCTGCCGTCGGCGCGGTATCGATCCTCGTGGTCGTCTACGGCTCCACGGACACGCGCGAAAGCAGGGGCGGCTTCCTTCCTGCCCTCACCGAGATCGGAGAATCCAGCCTCTCCGGCCGGGACTTGCCCATCGTTCGCGACAGCGAGGGACTGAAGTGGGCGACGCCAAAGAGCGATCGCCTCAAGGTCACCAGCGGAGCCGTTACCGTCCGCTACCTGGTCAACGAGCAGGTCAAGCAGCGCCGCCTCGGGCGCGAATACATCCACGCCAAGCCCTACGCCCGCATCGTCGCGCGCCTTGCCCCGGTGCCGGCCGAGTACCAAGCAAAAGTCCCCCCTTTCAATCCGCTCAGCCTCTATGCGACTCAGACGGTCAATCCGGGTGAAGACAGTGAATCCGAGACCACCAATCAGGGCAACGTCAGCGTCAACATCATCGAGCTGCTCGGCGGGATTCTCCCCGATGAGGATCGCCAGGAGCTCGACGATGCCGAGGTCGCCCTGCACGTCGAAGCCGCGCGCGAAGCTGAAACCGAAGCCGAGTTGATCCGCGCCGGTGCCGAGGCCGAGGCCGGCCGCAATGCCGACGATATGCCGCTCGATGCCGACACCGCCGCCCCCAACACCACGGTGCTCGTAAAGCCGACGCAGGCCGAGGAGGATACGCTCGCCGACCTCGAGGGCCGCGAGACGCAGGTCGTGCGTGTCGGCCAGGGCGATACGCTCCGCAAGATCCTGGCCCGCGTCGGCGCCGACAGCTGGCAGGTGCGCGGCATGATCGAGGCGGCGCGCAACATCTTCCCCGAGTCCAGCCTTGTCGAAGGCCAGGAAGTGCGCATAACGCTGGTTCCCTCGCTCACCCGTCGCGATCGCAAGGAGCCCGCGCGCTTCTCGGTATTCTCCGGCGGGCACGATCATCTCGTCACCGTCACGCGCAACGCCGCCGGTGAATTCGTTGCCAGCAAATCCTCGACCATGGCCGAGGAAATCGCCAACGCCGCGCTCGACGACAACGATCGCGCATCGACGTCGAGCGTCTATTCCAGCGTATTTTATGCTGGCCTGCTGCAGCATCTGCCCGAGGACGTCATCACCAAGGTGATGAAGGTTCACGCCTCTCAGACCGACTTCCGCCGTCGTCTGAGGCCGGGCGATGCGATCGAGTTTTTCTTCGACATGAAGGACGATGCGAAGGCGGATAGTCCGCCCGGAGAGTTGCTCTACACGTCGATCACGAGCGGCAGCGAAACCTATAGATTCTACCGTTTCCGCACCCCCGACGGCGTTGTCGACTACTACGACGAGAAGGGTAACAACTCGAAGCAGTTCCTGATGCGCCGGCCCGTCAGAGGCGACGTTCGTCTCGCGTCCGGCTTCGGCATGCGCTTCCATCCCCTGCTGAACGAGCGCCGAATGCACACCGGCGTCGACTGGGCGACATCGCCCGGAACGCCAATTCTCGCTGCCGGTACCGGCGTCATCGAGGAGGCGGGGCGCAAAGGTCAGTACGGCAACTACGTGCGCATCCGTCATCCCAACGGCTACCACACCGCCTACGGCCACTTGCTGCGCTTCAGGAAGGGTATCGTCGCCGGTGCCAAGGTTCGTCAGGGCGAAATCATCGGTTATGTCGGCTCAACCGGTCTCGCCTCCGGCCCTCATCTTCACTACGAGGTGCTGATCAATTCGCGCTTCGTCGATCCGCTCGCGATCCAGGTCCCGCGCGAGCGCGAGCTTACCGGTCGACAGCTGGCTGAGTTCCAGAAGGAGCGCCAGCGCATCGACGAGCTGCGCCATCTCGCGCCCGTCATGACCGCCAGCAAATAAGCTCCGCTAGTCCGGCAATCCGGGTTTGAGCTTTACGAAATTGAAACGGGTCCAGCTGCCATTCGCTTGCTAGCTTTGCCGCAGGTCACTGTGGAGATTGTCTCGCATCGGAGGACGCAAATGGTTTCGGGTACGCCACCAGGACGTATTACTAAGCTCGCAGCTGCCTGGGCAGACTGGCTCGTCGCAAAGCTCGAACCGCCTAAGCCGAAGCGCAACGCGCCCGCACAGCCACCCAAGCTCGTGAAGTCAGGCGAGCCCGCGACGCGCGCCGCCTAGCCCTCTGAGACTAGCGAGGCTGCAAGGCACATCGGACACGCGCAATGAAAACGGCGCCCGAACGGGTGTTCGGACGCCGCTGAATTGGCCAACCAAGCAACAGCTTAAGCCGCTGCCTTCACGGGCTCGCCGTTGAGCACCAGTTCGCCGTCGCGCACGCTGATCTCCACCGTATCGCCGTCCTTGATGCGGCCAGCGAGGATCTGCTCCGCCAGCGGATCCTGCACATGACGCTGGATCACCCGTTTCAGCGGACGTGCGCCATAGGCCGGATCGTATCCGCGGTTCGCGATCCAAGTGCGTGCCGCATCGTCCAGATCGACCTTGATCTTGCGATCGGCCAGCAGCTTGTCGAGGCGAAGCATCTGGATATCGACGATCTTGCCCATCTCCGACCGCTGCAGCCGGTGGAACAGGACGATGTCATCGAGGCGGTTGAGAAACTCCGGCCGGAACTTCTGCCTCACCTCGCCCAGCACCAGATCGCGAACGAGGCTCGTGTCCTCGCCCTCCTTCTGGCTGACGAGATACTCGGCGCCTAGGTTCGACGTCAGGATGATGATCGTGTTGCGGAAGTCCACCGTGCGGCCCTGGCCATCCGTCAGGCGCCCGTCGTCGAGCACCTGCAGCAGGATGTTGAACACGTCCGGATGCGCCTTCTCGATCTCGTCGAACAGGATCACCTGATACGGCCGGCGACGCACCGCCTCGGTGAGCGATCCGCCCTCCTCGTATCCGACGTACCCAGGAGGCGCACCGATCAGGCGCGCCACTGAGTGCTTCTCCATGAACTCCGACATGTCGAAGCGCTGGATCGCATTCTCATCATCGAACAGGAACGAGGCGAGCGCCTTCGACAGCTCGGTCTTGCCGACGCCCGTTGGCCCCAGGAACATGAACGAGCCGATCGGACGGTTCGGATCCTGCAGGCCCGCGCGCGCACGCCGCACCGCCTTCGAGACGACATCCACCGCCTCGCGCTGTCCGACGACTCGCTTTGCCAGCGCATCCTCCATCTTCAGCAGCTTCTCGCGTTCGCCCTGCAGCATCCGGTCGACCGGAATTCCCGTCCAGCGCGAAACGACGCCCGCGATCTGGTCCGGCGTCACGGCCTCCTCGACCATGCCGCCCTTGGCTTCCTCGCCTTCGACCTTCAGGAGCGCTTTCTCAAGCTCGGGGATCTTGCCATAGGCAAGCTCGCCGGCGCGCTGTAGATCACCGCGCCGCTGAGCCTTCTCCAGCTCCGTCCGCGCCTGATCGAGCTCCTCCTTCATCTTCTGGGCACTGCCGAGCTTCTGGCGCTCGGCTTCCCAGTTCTGCGTCAGGATTTTGCTCTCCTCCTCGAGGTCGGCAATCTCCTTCTCGAGCTTGGTCAGCCGATCCTTGGACGCAGCATCCGTCTCCTTCTTGAGAGCCTCGCGCTCGATCTTCAGCTGCATCAGCTCACGATCGATACGGTCCAGCTCCTCCGGCTTGGAGTCGATCTGCATCTTGAGGCGCGAAGCCGCCTCGTCCATGAGATCGATCGCCTTGTCGGGCAGGAAGCGGTCGGTGATGTAGCGGTTCGAGAGCGTGGCTGCGGCCACCAGCGCGCTGTCTGTGATGCGCACGCCGTGATGCAGCTCGTATTTCTCCTTGATGCCGCGCAGGATCGAGATCGTATCCTCGACCGTCGGCTCGCTCACGAACACGGGCTGGAAGCGCCGCGCCAGTGCTGCATCCTTCTCGATGTGCTTGCGATATTCATCGAGGGTCGTCGCACCGACGCAATGCAATTCGCCGCGCGCCAGCGCCGGCTTCAGCAGGTTGCCGGCATCCATAGAGCCTTCGGTCTTGCCCGCGCCCACGATGGTGTGCAGCTCGTCGATGAAAAGGATGATGCGCCCCTGCTCGGCCTGCACCTCGCTCAGCACTGCCTTGAGCCGCTCCTCGAACTCGCCGCGATACTTAGCACCGGCGATGAGCGAGCCCATATCCAGCGCCAGCAGCTTCTTGTCCTTGAGGCTGTCCGGCACGTCGCCCTTGATGATGCGCTGCGCTAGGCCCTCGGCGATGGCCGTCTTGCCGACGCCCGGCTCGCCGATCAGCACGGGATTGTTCTTCGAGCGCCGCGACAGCACCTGGATGGTGCGGCGAATTTCCTCGTCGCGGCCGATAACCGGATCGATCTTGCCGGCAGCGGCTGCCTCAGTGAGATCGCGCGCATAGCGCTTCAGCGCGTCGTAGCCCTGCTCGGCCGACGCGGTGTCTGCGGTGCGCCCCTTGCGCAGGTCGTTGATCGCAGTGTTGAGGCCCTGTGCCGTAACGCCCGCATCAGCGAGGATCTTTGCCGCATCTGCGCTCTTTTCCAGCGCCAACGCCAGCAGCAGCCGCTCAGCCGTGACGTACTTGTCGCCCGCCTTCTCGGCGATCTTCTCGGCCTGATCGAACACGCGCGCCAGCTCGGACGCCATGTAGACCTGACCCGCACCGCCGCCCGACACCGACGGACGCTTGGCCAGCTGCGCCTCGACCGCCTTCAACGCAGCCTTGGGATCGCCACCCGCCTTGCGGATGAGACCGGCGGCCAGCCCCTCGTTGTCGTCGAGCAGCACCTTCAAAAGATGATCGGGCGAAAACTGCTGGTGGCCTTCACGCAGCGCAAGGTTCTGCGCCGCCTGCACGAAACCGCGTGCGCGGTCCGTAAACATTTCAAAGTTCATGAGTTCCCTCCTCAGCGCACCGATCCGCCCAGATGGCACGGGCCGGCGCCTTCAACGTCAGGATTGACGGAGGCTCCGGCGACCTACCGGCATGGCAGCATCGTCCGGAAACCTTTCCAACACGTGATATAGTGTGATCGAAACCGCACAAAAGGGGCCTACGTCGGCCCGTTCGCACCTTCTTTGAGTTGCATCAACGATGGCATCCGAAAGTGGGCCCGGCGTTCGCGGCCTCTACCGCTATCCCGTAAAAGGCCTGTCGCCACAGGCGCTCGAACGCCTCGTCTTGAGGGCTGGCCAGACCGTCCCGTTCGATCGCGCCTATGCCATCGAAAACGGCCCGGGCCGCTTCGATCCCGAACACCCCGCGCATCTGCCAAAGATCAACTTCTTGATGCTGATGCGCAATGAGCGTCTGGCAACTCTCGAAACGAGGTTCGACGACGACAGCGAAACGCTCACCGTCCTGCGTGCCGGCAAGCAGGTCGCGCGCGGCGACCTCAGGACACCGCTCGGCCGCAAGATGATCGAGCAATTCTTCGCCGCCTACATGCAGGCCGAACTGCGCGGCGCTCCGCGCATCGTCGCCGCTCCCGGACATTCCTTCTCCGACGTGGCTGCCAAATGCCTGCACGTCGTCAGCCTCGCGTCCCTGCACGAGCTGGAGCGCGTTGTCGGCCGCCCCGTCAACCCGTTGCGATTCCGTCCGAATGTTGTGATCGACGGCATCCGCCCATGGTCGGAGTTCGAATGGAAGGGAAAGCCGCTCCGGATCGGTGGGGTCAGCTTGGAGTTCATCAAGCGGACGGAACGCTGCGCCGCGACGGACGTCGACCCGGAAACCGGCAAGCGCGACATGGCAATACCGATCGCTCTCAAGCGCGCCTTCGGACATACCGACTTCGGCGTATACGTGCGCGTCACGTCCGACGGCACCATGGCCGTTGGCGACCCGGTCGAGGTCGGGCACTGAAAGCGTCGCGTCCTCGGCAATGACGCTCAGCGAGACTGGCCGATAGGCCTCCCTCCCCCTGGCTGGGCGCAGAAAGTGCGGAGGCCCGGCCCCACATCAGCATGCGGTCTGTGACCACAAACAAAAACGGCCGCCTCGCGAAGAGGCGGCCGAAATGCATTTGTCATCTGAGGCTCAGGGAACCCTGGCCCCCGATCCCGCTAATCGCGGTCTGCCTCGTCGGTCGCAGCTGCTGCGCCGTTCACCTCGCCGCCGTTGGTCTCGCGGCGCGGCCGGCGAACCGGCCGGCGCAGGAACTCGGGCTGCTCATGTTGCTGCTGCGGGAAGCGATCGCGCCGCTGCTGAACCGGCTGACCTTCGGCGACAGGCTGCTGGCTAACCGCCTCAACGGCATCGGGATTTCGGTTTCGCATCTGCGGGGCAGCATGCTGCTCACCCCCGCCAAAATCGCGTCGCTCGCCGCGGTCTGGACGATCGCCACGGTCCCCGCGGTCACCACGATCTCCGCGGTCGCCACGATCTCCCCGGTCGCCCCTGTCCTGGTTCCGATTGCGGTCATTCCGATCGCGATCGCGGAAACGGCCCTGCCCTTCGAAGCGCTGACCGTCCTGACGCTGGTCGTTGTGGCGTACGTGCGGTTGCTGCGTGTGCCCCGGGTGCTGGAACGACGGCTGCATATCGCCATCATCGCCCTCGTCGTCCCCCTCCTCGTCGCCGTCGTCGTTGAAGGTGCGAAGGCGTGCAATGCCGCCGTTCACGTCAGGGCCGCCCTGGCCGACCTGCTGTTCGCGGAAGGCCATGATGATGCGGTTGTAATGCTCGGCATGCTGCAGGTAGTTCTCTGCCAGGACCGGATCGCCTGATGACCCTGCGTCGCGCGCGAGCGACATATATTTCTCGGCGATATGCGATGGCGTACCGCGGATTTTAACGTCCGGCCCGGTGCTCTCGAAGCTGCGCGTAAGCGGGCTTTGCCCCTTGCGATTACGGCCGCGTCCCCGGCGGTTCTGCTGTCCTTGCCTCATTGGCTCCGTTCTCAGTAGTGATGAAACGAAATACGTCCCGCCTCTCCGCCAGCGTCATTCGCTGGGCCCTGAAGGCGCGTGACACCGCCGTCCTCGGCCAGTTTCTGGCGAGCGCTCAAGCGCACGCTGTGTCTCAATCCCGTGACGCTCAACCGGCAGCTGCTACTTCCGATTGGAATTGGGCGTTGCCCGCCATACGGCTAGCGATCGCCTTTCAGCGGAAGCATAGGGTTTCGGATTACGATCCCCCGCGCTGGTATCCCAGCTCGTGTGGCCGGTCAGGCTCCGACACTGAAGCGCGCCACACGTTCAATCGGCTTCGTTCAGACTAGCGCGGAACCGGAGCAAATCAAACCTTTTCTTTGCGACCATTTATAACTGTAGCCGCAACGCCACACACCGGGTGTGGCCTCCGAGGTCACAATAGCTGCATACTTCTGCCTGGCGTGTCTTAACGAACGCTTGATGCAGCAGGACTGCCACAGATTCCGCCTGCCCCGCGCCGACCTCCAGCACGACCCAGCCATTCAAAACCCCGTCGAGCCCCTCGGCGATCCGCCGGTAGAGGTCGAGCCCATCCTGGCCACCGTCCAGCGCCGCAACGGGATCGTACTCCCGCACGTCTCGGCTAAGACCGGCGATCTCCGCGCTCGCGATGTAGGGAGGATTGCTGACCACTAGGTCGAACGAGTCTGACACACCGTCGAAAACATCGTGCATTTCAAAGTCGGCCCGTCCCGCGAGCCCGAGGCGCTCCGCATTGGCCGCTGCGGTGGACAGCGCATCGCGGCTGACGTCCGTGCCGAGCCCAGTCGCATGCGGCAGCTCCGCCAGCAGCGTTAGCAACAGGCAACCCGTACCTGTCCCGATATCGAGGATACGGATGGGCCGCTCACGCCACCCCTCACGCTCGGCGATCGCCAGCGCGGCCTCGATCAGTGTTTCGCTATCCGCCCGCGGATCGAGCGTCGCCGGCGAGAGCTGAAAGCTGCGGCCGTAGAACTCGCGCTCGCCAAGAATTCGCGACACCGGCTCATGCGCAGCCCGGCGCTTCACCGTCTCTTCGAGGCGCGACAGCACGGCATCGGACAAAGGACGCTCGGGATAGGCGATGATATCCGCCGTCGTGCAACCCGATGCTGCCGCGACGAGCAACCGCGCGTCACGTCCGGCGCCGTCGACGCCGGCCGCAGCGAGACTCTGCTGCGCAGCGCGCGCCGCCCCGCCCAGCGTCGCCGGACCGCTAGCCATTGTTCTCCAGGTCCGCGAGCTGGGTCGCCTGGAAGTCGGTGGTCAGCGCGTCGATCATCTCGTCGAGCCCCGAGCCGTCCAGAACCGTATCGAGCTTGTGCAGGGTTAGGTTGATCCGGTGATCGGTGACCCGCCCCTGCGGGAAGTTGTACGTGCGGATACGCTGCGAGCGATCACCCGACCCGACTTGCCCTTTACGCGCCTGCGCACGCGCCGAATCCGCCCGCTCCCGTTCCAATTCGTAGACGCGCGAGCGCAGCACCTGCATCGCCAAACGGCGGTTCTGGTGCTGGGACTTCTCCGCCGAGACAACCACGATGCCGGTCGGCAAGTGAGTCATGCGCACCGCCGAATCTGTCTTGTTGACGTGCTGGCCGCCAGCGCCTCCCGCCCGCATCGTGTCGATGCGGATATCCTCCGGCCGGATATCGACGTCGATATCCTCCGCCTCGGGGAGCACCGCGACGGTCGCCGCGGATGTATGGATTCGTCCACTAGTCTCGGTCGCCGGCACGCGCTGTACCCGGTGTACGCCGGATTCGAACTTCAGCTTCGCGAACACGCCCTCGCCCGAGATCGAGGCGACGATTTCCTTGTACCCGCCGAGATCATTCTCCGACTCCGAGATGATCTCGACTTTCCACCCGCGCAGCTCGGCATAACGGCTGTACATACGGAACAGGTCAGCCGCGAACAGCGCCGCCTCGTCGCCCCCCGTACCCGCGCGCACTTCTAAGATCGCGCTCCGCTCGTCGGCAGCATCCTTAGGCAACAGGAGGATCTTGAGCTGCTGCTCCAGCTCATCGAGACGGGGCTCCAGCGCATCGAGGTCGTCGCGCGCCATGCCCACCATTTCCTTGTCTGACGATGGGTCCTGGATCAGCGCCTTGAGATCGGCACGCTCCCTCTCCGCCGCGCGCAGTGCCTCGATCGTCCCGATCAGCGGATTGAGCTGCGCGAACTCCTTGGTCAGCTTGGCATAGGTTGCCTGGTTCACGCCCGCGTTGAGCTCGGCCTGAATGGTATTCCAGCGCCCGACCATCTTCTCGAGCTTGTCTTGTGGGATGCCGACCATGATTCTCGAAACATAATGCAGGAACGGTCCGTCCTGTGAGGCGAACCGGCTGAGGCTGTTCTAGGGTGGATTTACGGGCACCCGCGCCGCGACGCGGCGCATCTAATCCTATTGGGCCGCCGTCTGCAATTTGTCGCCCTTGCGCGTGCGGGGATCGGGAACATCGATCCAGCGCAATCCATCCCGGACCGGCGCCATCCGGACGATGACATAGTTCTGCGCGCCCCGGACGATGCGCTTCATAGATGGAGGAAGCTGGGAGACCGCAGCCTCCAGCACCGCCGTCTGCGTGATGAGCACGATGAGAGCCACCCCGAGCGTGACCGTGAAAAGCGCCATACCCGGCTTGCCGGCGTGATCGTTGACCACCCTGCGCATACTGCGGGCAGCCTCGGCCGCCTTGCGGCCGCCACCGCCGATGGCCTTCAGGAGAGGCGCCCCCTGCTGGCCGAGCGCGGGCATCATCCTCGGCCGTGACGGCCCACGCGCCACCACGGGCGCCTGCTCGCGCGGCAGCTCGACGAAAAGTTGCTCGAGCACATGCAGCACCGGCCGCGGATCTAGCCCGGCAAAACCCGCATAGGTGCGCACGATGCGGCAGGTCTCGGGCCAGGGAGGCAACACGCCGATGTGTCCGGCTTCGAGCGCCGCAACGATGTCGACCCTGGTAGCAAGGGCCTGCGCAGCCTGCATGGGGCTGAGCTGCAAAGCTTTTCTGAGGTCACGGAAGAAGCGCGCTACCTCGGCCGCCATCGAAGCGGGAGGCACGGGCGACGCTGCGCCATAGGCATCGTGCACGCCGTGTGGACGCGCAACAGAATAGGGTCTTGCCGGCTCATAGCCTTCACGCATGACCAACGCCACTGACGATCGGAACTGGATGTTCCCCCAGCAGCCATCGTCCGACAACCGCAGCGGCTTGTCCAGCCGCTAAGCGCATTCGTCAGACCTCGATCCCCTCGTCTTTTGCAAAGCTTTTCAGGCGCGCACGAATGTCTGTGATGCCTTTTTTCAACAGCTCTTCCAAAAGATTCTCCGCCCGGCTCGTATCGAGTCCGAGGATCATCGTCTTCACGGGACCGATCGACGCGGGCGCCATCGACAACGACCGGAACCCTAGCGCGATCAGACAGAGGGCTTCGACTGGCCGTCCCGCCATCTCACCGCACAATGTAACCGGCACCTTGTGCTTGTCCGCGGCCTTGACCAGCGCCTTCAGCGCACGCAGCGGAGCCGGGGCCAGCGAGTCATAGCGGCTGCCGACGCGCGCGTTGGTCCGATCCGCCGCAAACATGAACTGCATCAGGTCGTTGCTGCCGACTGAGACGAAATCGACGCGCTTCATCAGGGCGTCCAGCTCGAACAACAGGCATGGCACCTCGATCATGGCGCCGACCAGCACCTTGCTCGGGCATTCGCGGCCCTTCTTGCGAAGAATATCCATCTCCTTCGCCAGCAGCACGCGCACGTCGTCCATCTCGGTGGCGACGGTGACCATCGGGATCATGAGCCGCAGCTCCTGTCCCGCTGCCGCCCTCAGCAGCGCCCGCACCTGCGTACGCAGCAGCGCCGGCCGGTCGAGGCCCATACGCACGGCACGCCAGCCCATGGCCGGATTCTCTTCCTTCGGCTGGCGCAGGTAATGGAGAACCTTGTCGCCGCCGATGTCGAGCGTCCGGAACACCACCGGCTTGCCATCGGCGCGCGCCAGCACGGCACTGTAGGAGTCCGCCTGACGTTCCACCTTCGGCAGCGTGTTCGACAGCATGAACAGCAGCTCGGTGCGGAACAGACCGACGCCATCGGCGCCGGAATCCTTCAGGTGCGGCATATCCACCAGCAGGCCGGCGTTGATGTGCAGGTTGACCCGCACGCCATTCGCCGTCACCGCCGGCACATCGCGCAGCGCCTTGTACTGCCTCTGACGCCGCGCCAGGAAGCGCACTTTGTCTGAATACGCCGAGATCACATCCGGCGACGGGCGCAAGTGCACCTCGCCGGCAATCGCATCGACGATCGCAGCGTCTCCCGCCGACACCCGTTCCACGACGCCGCGCGCCTGCCCGACAGCGGCGATGCCTAGCGCCTTGGCGACGACCGCAACATGGCTCTGCCCGCTGCCGTCCTCGACGATGAGACCCCGCAGCCGTTTGCGGTCATAGTCGAGCAGCTCCGCCGGCCCCATCGTGCGGGCAACGAGAATGGTGTCGGGCGGCAATGCGGACGGCGCATCGGCGCTGGTGATACGCCCAGCCAGGATGCGCAGCAGGCGATCGGACAGATCATCGAGGTCGCGCTGGCGCTCGCGCCAATAGGCATCGTTCTGCCGCAGCATCCGCGCCCGTATCGAATTCTGCACGCGCTCGACGGCCGCTTCGGCCGTCAGACCTCCCTCGACAGCCTCGCGCAGCCGCCGCTCCCAGCCTTTGTCATGTGCGAACATGCGGTAGGCTTCGAGCACGTCGCGGTGCTCGCCCGCGCCCGACAGGTGCTCGTGGTCGAACATTTCGTCCAGCGAGGCGCGCAGCGACGCGACCGCCGTTTCGAGGCGCACCAGCTCTGCCGCCGGGTCCTCCGCCATCAGGTGCGTGACGACGATGCGCGGCTCATGCAGGACGACGTGCCCCAGCGCGATGCCGTCGGACATCTTCTCGCCCGGGATCACTACCGAGAGCGACTTCTCTATTTCGATCGACGTTCCGGCTCCGGCGACGGCACCCGACACGAGAAGCTCCGCGACGACCATCGCGGTCGCCTGCAGCACCTCGACGTCCTCGTCGGAGTATTCCTTCTGGGTCCGGTTCTGGACCACCAGCACGCCCAGCACCTGTCCCGACCTCTGGATCGGAACCGCCAGCAGCGAATGGTAGATCTCTTCGCCCGTTTCCGGCCGGTAGGAGAATGCCGGGTGGTTGGAAGCCTCGGGCTCGTTGACCGTTATGTTGAGCTCGGCGCAGCGCCCGACGAGACCCTCGCCGCGATTCATCCGCACGACGTGAACGGCGTCGGGGTTGAGGCCTTCCGAGGCGAACAGCTCCAGTGAGCCGTCCTGCCGCTTCAGGTAGATCGAGCAGACCTCGGTCACCATCACGCCGGCGATCTGCTTGACGATCTTGTCGAGGCGCGACTGACCATCTCCGGTTTCGGACATGATCTCCCGCAGACGCCGCATGATGACACGCAGCGCCGGCTCGGAAGTCATCACTCGTGGCTCGTCGCCTCGCCTCTGCATCGCTCGTGTCGCCCGGGTAGGCCCTCCGGAATGGCGGGCTTAGTGCTCGACCGGCGTGCGCTTCTCAAGCGCTAATCCGCGTCGAGACCATAAATAGAATGAAGCGTCCTGACGGCAAGTTCTGCATACGCCGCATCGATCAGCACGCTGATTTTGATTTCTGAAGTCGTAATGGCAAGAATGTTGATGCCCTTGCTCGATAGGGCTTTGAACATCATTGCCGCGACGCCCGCATGGCTGCGCATGCCGATGCCGATGACGGATATCTTCGCGACGTCGGCCGAGCTTTGCACCTCGAACTCGCCAATTTCCTTCTTGGCGGCCTTCAGCGTTTCCAGCGTGCGCGGCAACTCGATCGCCTGCACCGTAAAAGTCATGTCGGTGTGCTTGCCGTCTGGCGTGACGCTCTGCACGATCATGTCGACGTTGATGTTGGCGTCAGCCAGCGGCCCAAAAATGCGCGCAGCGACGCCCGGCTTGTCCTCGACCTTGATCAGCGTCACCTTGGCCTCGTCCTTGACGTAGGCAATGCCGCTAACGACCTGCGTTTCCACGATCTCATCCTCATCGCAAACGATGGTGCCGATGTCTTCCAGCCTGTCGAGACGCACCGGGGACATCGCCTCGGGCGCCACGAAGCTGGACAGCACGCGAACCCGCATCCGGTGAACCATGGCGAGCTCGACGGAGCGCGTCTGCAGCACCTTGGAGCCCAGCGATGCCATCTCCAGCATCTCCTCGTAGGAGATTTTCGGGAGCCGGCGAGCCTTAGGCACGATGCGGGGGTCGGTAGTGTAGACACCATCGACGTCAGTATAGATGTCGCACACATCGGCTTTTAGCGCGACCGCAATGGCGACCGCGCTGGTATCAGAACCGCCGCGGCCCAATGTTGCGATGCGGCGACGCTCCGGCTCGATGCCCTGGAACCCGGTCACCACCGCGACCTCGCCCTCCTCGAAGCGCCGGCGCAGCTCCGAGCCGTCGATGCCCGCGATTCGTGCCGAGCCGTGCGCCGCGCTGGTGGTGATCGGTATCTGCCAACCCTGCCAGGACCGCGCCTGCAACCCCATGGACTGCAGCACGATGGCGAGCAGTCCCGCCGTCACCTGCTCGCCGGTCGCGACAACGGCATCGTACTCGCGAGCGTCATGCAGCACTGAGGCCTCGCGCACCCACGCGACGAGCTGGTTGGTTGCCCCCGACATGGCCGAGACGACGACGCAGACCTTATTTCCCGCGTCGACCTCGCGCTTGACGTGGCGCGCGACGTTGCGAATGCGCTCGACGTTGGCGACCGAGGTGCCGCCAAACTTCATGACAACAACAGCCATCGCTTTTCCGCCGCGGCTCTTTCTATTCAATTCTATTGGATTGGCTGCTCGCGGCACCGGTCGCGCCAAGCGCGGCCGTCGGGTAGCGCTAACTGCCGAGGGTGAACAGGAATCCCGCTATTCCGGGGTTCTCTTAACGGCATCGCACCCGTACCGCAATATGCTGCGCCCGTTCCCGGCCCATTCGGTGCCTTGACATTCTGTTGCACTGCCCTCCGTATCGCCCCATGTCCGCTGAAACACACATCGACCCGTCCTCCGGCTCCCCGAACCTCGATCCGGTCGAGGTGGAGCGCTTCGAGCGCCTGGCCGGCGAGTGGTGGGATGTCGGCGGCAAGCTGCGCCCCCTGCACAGCCAGGGACCGGCGCGGCTAGGCTTCATCCGCGATGCAATCCTGCGCCACTTCGAACGCCCGGCCGGCGGATTGAAACCTCTTTCCGGTCTCACCCTGCTGGATGTCGGATGCGGCGGCGGACTGGTCTCCGAGCCTCTGGCGCGCCTAGGCGGCAAGGTGACCGGCATCGATCCGACCCGCGATTCCATCGCCGTGGCGCGCAAGCACGCGGAAGGCCAAGGCCTCACGATCGACTACCGTACCGCCTCTGTAGAGCAGCTTGCCGCAGCCGGTGAGCAGTTCGACGCCGTGGTCTGCATGGAGGTGATCGAGCACGTCCCCGACCAGCCGGCCTTCGTCCGGAGCTTGGGCCAGCTCGTCCGACCCGGCGGAGCCATCGTCATGTCGACGCTCAACCGCACGCTCAAATCCTACGCCCTCGCCATCGTCGCAGCGGAATACGTCCTCGGTTGGATACCCCGCGGCACCCACGACTGGAACCGCTTCGTGACCACGGAGGAGCTATCCCGCTACCTCGAATCCGCCGGCTTCGGCCCGGCCACCACCTCCGGCATTATCTATGATGTCATGTCGGACACTTGGCGCCTCGGGGCGGACACCGACGTCAACTACATAGCCTCGGCCGCCCGCATCACGGCCTGAACGTATCGGGTTGCATTGGCGCCCAAGGAACAACCGCACTCGCTGGGCGTTTCAAAACGAAACGAAACCCAACGGGTTATTAAGATGACGGTATCTCGCACATCGCGACATTATCTGGCCCATGCGGCGATTCTCGCTGCCACTTGCCTCGCCCTCGGCGGTTGCCAGTCGCCGATGTACTCGGGCGTACCCGACGACCAGTTTAGCGGATCGGTCGCCCCAGCGTACTCTCCCGGCACCTATGAGCCGCCCGCCAAGGTGGGGCGTGCAGAGGAAGAAGATTACGAGCCGATGCCCACGGCCAGCGCCGAGCCGCAGTACGAGTATCGCGGCGGACGCGACCCCGTCACTGGCAAGGCGAAGACACAGCTTTAGGCTCCTCACGCCCTCCGCGGCATGCTGTCCACCTGAGCCCTGCGTTCTGCAGCTGCCGGAACCCCATCCGCCCCCGCGGCATCTTTGCCGCATGCTGATGGGGAAGCCTCCCACGCTCATCGAAATCGATTGTATGCCGCTGGCTTGGCAGCACGCTCCAAGCCACCGGCAGCGCTTGCCAATACCTTGCCCTTGTGCGGATCAACTGACGCCACATTCGCTGAGCTACATCCGCGGCTGAGCGGACGGGAACCCTTGGTTACCCCTTACCCAGTAGGGACCATTGACAACCCGCCGCCCTTTTCGCCATTTCGTGGCGACTTTTTCAGCACAAAAGCCTGGATATCTATGATGCCGGTCGTAAGTCGCAGACACGTCCTCGCAGCGGGCGGGCACTGGGCCCTCCTGATGGCCCTCACCGGCATGTCGCCACTCAGAGCGGCAGGTCCGTCGTTGGGCGTGCAGTTCGGCAAGCCCGAACCCTTCAGCTTCGACGATCTCAAGACGCGCGCAAAGGAACTTGCCGCAAAACCGTACGCCGCACCCAAGCCCGCGCCGGCGATCGTCTCGCAAGTCGATTTCGACGCCGCCCAGAAAATCAAGTATCGCGGCGAGCGTGCACTCTTTCCGGCTGGACCTGGCGCTTGCCCCGTGCGGCTCTTCCACGTCGACATGTACAATCAGCTCCCCGTGCGCATCAACGAGCTGGCGAACGGCACGGCGCGCGAAATCATCTACTCGGCTGACAGCTTCGATTACAAAGACCCCGATTTCGCCAGCAAACTGCCCTCCGATCTCGGCTTCTCCGGCTTCCGCGTGATGGACGGCCGCGGCAAGGATACCGACTGGCTGGCGTTCCAGGGGGCGAGCTACTTCCGCACCTCCGGCGAGGACAACCAGTACGGTGCCTCCGCGCGCGGCATCGCCATCAACACCGCGATGCCCGAGCCTGAGGAATTCCCACGCTTCACGGAGTTCTGGCTCGAGCAGCCCGACAGCGACACCGCCACGGTTACTGTCTACGCCCTGCTCGACGGACCGAGCATCTCCGGCGCCTATAAGTTTGTCGCCACGAAAACGACCCGCGTGCCGATCATGGACGTCAGCGCCGATCTCTACGCGCGCACCGACATCGATCGCGTTGGCATTGCCCCGCTCACAAGCATGTTCTGGTATGGCGAGAACGACCGCCGCTATGCCACCGATTGGCGCCCCGAAATCCACGACAGCGACGGCTTGGCCATGTGGACCGGCACCGACGAGCACATCTGGCGCCCGCTGATCAATTCCTCGCTCGTGCGCACGAACTCCTTCCTCGACAACAATCCGAAGGGGTTCGGCCTGATGCAGCGCGACCGCGATTTCGCCGGATATCTCGACGACGGCGCATTCTACAACAAGCGCCCCGGCATCTGGGTCGAGCCGGAGGGCAAATGGGGCGAAGGCTCGGTGCAGCTCGTCGAGATCCCGACTGACGACGAGATCCACGACAACATCGTCGCCTATTGGGTTCCCAAGGCGCCCGTCAAAGCCGGCGATGAACTGGCTTACAACTACAAGCTCTACTGGCAGAACGACGAGCCCAACCCGCCCGTCAACATCGGCCGCGTCGTCGCCACCTATACCGGCAACGGCGGCGTCCCGGGCGCACGCCGCGAGAGCGACGGCCTGAAGCGCAAGTTCGTCATTGATTTCGTCGGCGGCCCTCTCGCCGACATGCCGCAGCGTTTCGACGTCACGCCCGTCGTCTCGAACTCGCGCGGTCGCGTCGACAACGCCTACGTCATCAAGGTCGTCGGCACGGATCGCTGGCGCGCGCTGTTCGACCTCGAAACCGAGGGGGACGAGCCCGTCGACCTCCGCTGCTATCTACGCCTGGGCGACGAAACGCTGACCGAGACCTGGCTCTATCAATACCTGCCCAAGGCCGTGACCTAAGCAGCGGATCTCGCACTCGGCAGCGAAGCCTCGGCTACCAATGTCGCCGCTCAGGCGGCGGCGTTGCGCTCGATCGTGGTGTCCTTCCTGCCTTCGAGGGCGAGCGCCTTGCTCCGCGCGGCGCGTACCGCGACATCGCGCTCGATCGATTCCAAGATCGCAAGGCTTGCAATCGGCCTGCTGGATTCGAGCGCACGAACCATCGCTAGCAGCGCGCCGAAGCTCAATACGCCCGCGAACGCCAGCGCATATTCCCACTGCCGCCGTAGGTCGTTGAAATCGTCCGGCACGACGCTCCAGTCCTGCGTGACCAGAATGATCGGAAACGCCACCGACCAGAACACGATCTGCGCCGCGGCAAGACCGCAGACCGCAACGATCGACCACGCAAAGGCAGCCGATGTCTCGCGCACGAGGAATGTGTGAAGCGCGGAGATCAGCAGCGCCAATCCACCCAAGGTGCCGACGACCAACGCTGAATGTCCAAGCCGCTGCACGGCCAGGTAGTCGGCCGGCTGCAATTGAAGCCGGCCCGCGAGCGAGAGAGCGCTCCCAAGCGTCGGCGCCAGCGCGATTGCAATCAGAGCCACGGTCAAAAGCTGCACCACATCGAGCAGCCGGTATCGGTAGCGCTTGAGTTGTCGTTGAGACATATCGATCTCCGTCCCCCAGCCATCCAACGCCGAGCCCAATGAAAGGACGGTTGCGGCGGGTGAGCGAGCGCAGTCCGGAGCAGAGCTTCTTCAGCAGCAGGATTACCAGGAAGCTGCCGCCGGAGCGGGCGCTTTAAGTATCGGAGTAGTCATCGCTCGACCCCTCCAATTCCCTGTAGTTCCCGCCGCCCTTCGCTGCGACGCAACACGGGACACCCAACTCTCTAAGGTTGTATCGAGTTCCCACGAGTTGGCGGAGCACCCCCGCTTTCCACTGGAACATTATTCGCCTCGCACTCGTTAGTCGGCCGCCCGCAGCAGGCCCATCTGCCGCAGGCAATTGGGAGGCGACATGAGCGACGGTTTTCATTGGACGCGCGTGACTTCCAAGCAGCTCCGCTTTCTGTACGAGAACGTGACTCTGCTACCGGCGCCGCAGCATATGTACGAGCTCGTCGCGCGATTGGACGGCCGCGGCCCAGCTCAGCCGACCGACGGCAGTCAAAATGCTGCAGTGCGGAACAATCCTCCGGCCGAGGACGTTAATGCTGGGAAGGAGCACCAGCCATGACAACAGTATTGATTTGCGAGGACGACCCCCTTCTGGCGGCCGATCTCGTCATGAGTGTCGAGGAGATCGGTCACCGGGTGACAGGTGTGTGCACGAGCGCGGAGAGCGCGTTGAAGGCCGCCGAAATCGAACTTCCAGACGTCGCCTTCATTGATCTCGAGCTCGCCGATGGTCTGACCGGTGGCTCACTCGCTCACGCCCTGCAGTCGAGGGGCGTCAAAGTCATTGTGCTCTCCGGCCATCCGAATGTCGGAGCCGGCCTCGGCACCGTGCCGCACACTTACGCCGCCAAGCCGATGAGCCCGGACATGGTCGAGTTCCTGCTCTGCCCTGCGCCGCGCACCAACACCGCTAAAAATGGATTTGCTGGTCCGCCGGCTGCGTCGGCCTGAAGGGTCGAGCGGGTGGTCAGCAAGTTGGACAATGGCCCTCGATGCGATCGCGTCGGGGGCCAAATCATTTTGGGGGCAAGTCATTTGAGCCCAAGTCATATCAGCCAGTACACCTGCACTGACTGCTCGCCCCCCGGAACTGCTCGGGCGCTGTGACGTTGGCATCTCGAAGAAGATAAGGAGCCAACTCAAATGCTCGAAACTATTCTGCTCGTAATTCTTGTTCTGGCTTTGCTCGGAGCACTGCCGCGGTGGGGACATAGCCGCAACTGGGGCTACGGTCCGTCGGGACTGTTGGGAACGGTGCTCCTCGTCGTGCTGGTGATCTTTCTTGTCCAACGCGTCTAACTGATCGGCGGCGACGGCGTCGTCGCGGGCTTTGGCATCTCGACGCGGACAGTGTCGAGATGCGCATCCCGCAACCCCGGAAATATCTTCGCCCAGATTCCCGTCAGCGCTATCGATCCCACCCCGCCGAAGATCGCTGCGCCGACCGGCCCTAAAAACCGCGCAGCGACGCCGCTTTCAAATTCGCCCAGCTCGTTCGAAGCGCTGATGAAAAGGCTGGAGACCGCCGTCACGCGCCCGCGCATCGGATCCGGCGTGACGAGCTGCACCAGGCTTTGGCGGACGAACACCGACACCGCATCTGCTGCACCCAGCGCCGCCAATGCGAGCATCGACACCCACAGCCACGTCGAAGCCGCGAATATGATCGTCGCAAACCCGTAAGCCGCTACTGACACGAGCATCCAGAATCCGGCGTTGCGCTGGATAGGCCGCGTGCTGAGCGCGAGCGCCATCAAGCCCCCGCCGATTGCGGGACCGGACCGCAGCAGCCCGAAGCCGTCCGGACCGATATGCAGCACATCGCGCGCGAACACCGGCAGCAGCGCCGTGACGCCACCGAGCAGCACCGCAAACAGATCGAGCGATATCGCGCCGAACACGATCTTGTTCGACCACACGTACCGCAAACCTTCGGCGATGAGCTGCAGTCTGCCGCCGCCCTGGTGCTCGGGTTTCGTGTTGGCCGATATGAACCACACCGCGACGCCCGCGCAGAAGTAGAGCCCCGCCGCCGTGCCGTAGGCGGCTGGCACCGACACCGCGCACAGCACGCCGCCGAGCCACGGACCGATCACCATCCCGCCCTGCATCGCCAGCGTATTCCAGCCGATGGCGCGCGGCAGTATCTCGCGCGGCACCAGCATCGGCCCAAGCGAGGCCGACGCGGGCATAGTGAACGCGCGGCCGATACCGAACACGCCAGCGATCGCGAAGATCGCGGTTATGCTGGGATGCTCTGCGCCTGCGTTGATAGCCAGACCTGCCGAGCAGGCGAGCTGCAAGGCGCAGCACGCTATGAGGATCTTGCGCCGGTCGTAGCGATCCGCCGTCTCGCCCGCCAGCAGGACGAACGCGAACATCGGCACGAACTGAACCAGCCCGATCATCCCCACCATGAAGGAGCTGTACGCGACCGAATGCTCCAGCCGCGCCACCGAGTAGACCTGCCAGCCCAGCGTCACGCTCTGCGTCAGCATGGCGACCGACGACAGGAAGCGCCCGGTGAGCAGCAGCGAGAAATCGGGATAGCGAAATAACGGAAAGGCGTTTGCCTGAAGCATATGGATGGGCGCTCAACCCTCGAGGCCACATCGAGTTGGGCCTTCGGCCGCGGTTCTAGTCCATGATCCTTGCGGGATCGACAACGGATGTTGACGCACCACGGCGTGCAGCCGAACTCGCCGCCTCGCGGCGCCCGGGGGCGCACAGCCGACGATACATTCATGCTATGATAGTGGGGGCCCGCTCGTCCCCGGGCGGGGCGGTGGATTCCAGCAGCAGAGGCACCCGAGCCAGAGCGACATCGTGACCATCTCGGACAGCGACGCGGCAGAGCTGCTCTATGCGGCGCACGAGGCCTGGAACAAGCGTGACATCGCGCGCCTGCTGGACCTCTTCGACGACGAAATGACCTACTGGAGCAATGTCGGCTCCCCGGGCGGACAGACCCTGATCCGCGGGAAACGGGATTTCGTCGAATTCCTGAGCCGCCTCCAGGATATGCAGGGGCTGTCTGTCCCCCATAGCCTGCGCTTCAAGGACGGGACCGCCTCAGCGAGTGTGGAGTTCTATCTCAAGCACCTGCGCACCGGATATTCGCATTCAGGCACCTTCCGGCAGAAGCTGACGTTCCGCGACGGCCGCATCCTGCGCATGGACGAGTTCCACGATGCCCCGGCGCTGGAAACGTTCCTCGCGCTCCTCAGCGGCGCGTCATCGACGCAATAGCGTCCGCGGGTGCGGATTGCCTCAGCAACTTCTATTTGGGGACCGGAGTGGATGGTACCACCTCCCGGGCTCGAACCGGGGACCTCTAGATCCACAATCTAGCGCTCTAACCAACTGAGCTAAGGCGGCACATCAACGACTTCAGGGACTTAGGCACCCGACGGTGGTAAGTCAATCGAGCTCAATCCCCGAGACCTTCGCACGGACGCCCGCCGCGATCTCCAAGGGATCCGGCCAGCGCTGACGTCAGCGAGAGCGCTCAAATACAGCGACAGCGCGCACGAAGCAAGGCAGCCTTTGCCCGGCCGGCCGCTTTTGGAACGAGGCCCCGGCCTAGCGACCCTGGGCCTTCTGCGCCACCTCTGCCACAAGCCTCCCCAGAACGTGTGCCTGGTGAGCGAACGTCTGCATCTGCTTCTGGGCGTAGCGCTGCTGGATCTCCATGTAATCCTTGAGATCGCGGGCCTTGGACAGCTCGGTGGCGAAGGCAAAGCTCGCCTGGATGTTCTGTTCCGCGAATTTCGAGATCTGCGTCTGCATCTCCGCAGCGCTGGAGGTCATGGCACCCTGCGACGCTGAGAGCGTGTCTTGTACCTTGCGCGCCATGTCGATGAACTGATTGTAGGCGCTCCGTGCCTGCTCGACGTTGCGCTCGGCGAGTTCGCGGACGGCTTCCGGAAACTCGAACTGCGGCTTGTCGGACATCGAAGGTCTCCTCCTAGTGCCAGGATGGTTAGAGTGCCCGCTCCTGGTTTTCGGGCTGACACGACTATAACGCGATCCGCCATTCAACAGTCGCGAAATGAATGTGGATACGTACAGCCCCCTGATTCAGCTCGTGGACGGAAGGTGCTTGCCACGCTAACAGATTTGAAGCCTTGGTGTTTCGCTCATGCAAGTTGACGGCTCACGCGCTTTGTTGCCATCGACGGCCGCCGGCCCCGAGAAGGCGCTGGCTGCTTGTGTCGACCCCGCATGGGTCATCGACCCGGCCAAGGGCCAGGTGCTTGCTGCCAACGCCGCAGGCGCGGCCAGGCTGGGTTTGCATCCTGATGCCGCCTCCGGAACCCTCGACGCCGCCATGCCGGGCCTCGTCCGCCTGCGCGCGATGCTGCGCGAACCGTTGGGCACCGGCCGCCGCGAGCCGCTGATCTTCTGGACTGCCTACGGCGCCGAGAACCTCATCTGCGATGTCGAGGCCCTCCCCGAGACCGAAAACGCCGATCTCGTCCTCGTCAGCATCGCCACGACCGCCCATCGGCGCGCCGCGCCGACTCCTCCGCCCGCGGCCGAGGAAGCCCCCGCGGCCTTGCCGCCGCCGGTCACGCCCACACCGGATGACGCCGCCACGATGAGCCGCATCGCCGCGGCCATTCGCAACGGCTTTTCCGCCGGCCGAACCGACGTCCCGGCACCCGACCCCGAGGAGCTTCCCGCCCCTCCATCCGCCGAAAAGCGTGCGCAGTTCTCCAAGCTTGCGCATGAGTTGCGAACGCCGCTGAGCGCCATCGCCGCTGCCGCCGAGATCATGAAGGACGAGCGCTTCGGCACCATGCAGAACGAGCGCTACCGCAGCTATACCTCCGACATCCACGACAACGCCCGCCACGCGCTGGCGCTCATCAATCGCCTGCTGGGCGATGATCCGGCCGACGGAGCCGAACAACCGCTCGATATGACGAGCGTCGACCTCAACGCCCTGGCGGAAGGCGCGGTGTCCGCCGTGCGTCCACTCGCAGAGGAGGCGGGCCTGAAGCTCGTGCACGAGTTCCATCGTCGCCTGCCTCAGGTCAGCGCCGACGCGACAACCGTGCGGCAGATCCTGTTCAACCTCCTCTCCAACGCGATCAAGTTCACGCCGAAAGGAGGCGACGTCCGCGTAGTCACTGGTCTCGGGTTCGACCGCTCGGTGTTCGTCGCCGTGCAGGACACCGGCATCGGCATGAGTGCCGATGCGATCGCCGCAGCCCTCAAGTCCGACGTACCTGCCAACCCTCAGCGCAGCGAGGCGGGGGGCCACGGAATAGGCTTGCCGCTTGCGCGCAATCTCGCGCAGTCGAACGGAGCGCGCCTCGAAATCGACAGCCAGCTCGGCGAGGGCACGGCGGTCGCGCTCATCTTCCCGCGCGATCACGTCATCGCAATCGATGACGCATCCGACGCTCTTTCGAATTAGACGATTTCTAATCTATTGGCATTACTCGCGCTTTTGTTGACGCGGCCCGCGCGGCCACGTTAGGGATGTTGCAGTAGCGCAAGGCATCGCCACCATGCCGACCGCTGCAATTCACCCATACCGGGGCCTTGAACCCCGACTATTGGAGCAATTGATGCGGTCCTTCGGCGCCATTCTGCGTAGCGCGGCGTGCACCTTTCTTCTCGCCGTTGGAGGCATCGCACCTGCCTCCGCGGCTGGCGAAGTGAATATCTATTCGTATCGCGAGCCGGGCCTCATCAATCCGATGCTCGAGGCCTTCACCAAGGAAACCGGCATCAAGACCAACGTGGTGTTCGCCAAGGACGGTCTGATCGAGCGCCTGACTGCTGAAGGCAAGAACAGCCCCGCCGACGTCCTCCTCACCAACGAGTCCGGCCTGCTGTTCCAGGCAGTCAATGCCGGCGTCACTCAGCCGGTGAACTCGCCGACACTCGACAAGGAAATTCCTGCCAGCCTGCGCGCCGCCGACGATCAGTGGTTCGGCCTGACCAAGCGCGCCCGCGTCGTCTACGCCTCAAAGGATCGCGTCAAGCAGGACGCCATCACCTACGAGGAACTGGCCGACCCGAAGTGGCGCGGCAAGATCTGCATCCGCTCGGGTCAGCACACCTACAACATCGCCCTCACGGCTTCGATGATCGCCCATCACGGCGAGGAATACACCGAGAAGTGGCTGACCGGCCTCAAGTCCAATCTCGCCCGCCGCCCTGCAGGCGGTGACCGCGAAGGCGTCCGCGACGTGCAGGCGGGCCTCTGCGACATCGCCATCGGCAACACTTACTACATGGCGGCGATGCTCAAGAATCCCGAGCAGAAGGTCTGGGCCGATAGCGTCCGTATCATCTTCCCGAATGCGGCCGATCGCGGCACGCACGTCAACGTGTCGGGCATGGCGATGACGGCCAATCCACCCAACAAGGACAACGCGCTGCGGCTGATGGAATTTCTCGCCTCGCCGACGGCACAGCAGCTCTACGTGCAGGACAACGGCGAATATCCTGTGCTCGACGGTGTACCCGCCTCCGCAGTGGTGCAGAGCTGGGGACCCCTGAAGGCCGATCCGCTGCCGCTCACCAACATTGCCGCGCTGCGGAAGAAAGCTTCCGAGCTTGTCGACCGTGTTCAATTCGATCAGGGGCCTAGCAACTGATGTCTGAGATCGACACTTTCCAGAATGGCCGTTCCTCTCGCGATTTCGCGATACCCGCGGCCGCCATGTTTCCCGCCGCTGAGCGTCTCGTGGGCGTCGGCTTCCGCTGCTGGCTGCAAGGCTTCCAGACCAGCGACATCGGCTGCTGGGAGCTGGCGTGGGAGGAAATCTCTCGCGCCGTCGGCCCTCAGGCTGCCAAGCCGCTGATGACCGAACTCGCCTGCTGGGTCCGCGCCGTGCAGGATTCCGCCGAGCGCCGCATCGAGGTCTTCCCCGCGCAGTCGCGCCGCTTCTGCCGCGACGAATGCCTCGCCATCTCGATGGTCGCCGCCTGCCAGCACTCGACGTGCCCTGCCTTCCGCGCCTGCGCCGTGGCGCTGCTCGGTTGCAACGACGTCGATGAAGCCATCGAAGGCGCCGAGGGTTTCGCCCGCTGCCTCAAGGAAGCCGGCCAGATGCTATCGCCCGGCACCGTGTTCATGGGCGCTGGTCTTGTAACGCCAGGCGTTCGCGGGCGCTGCTGACGACGACGCGCTCGTCGTCCCGATGAGCTGAAGGAAGGCGCGCCGGCCGATGGACGTTGAAGGGTCGAGGCTGACGCTCCCTCGTTATCTCGCACAATCGTTGATCTCCGCCCGCCACGGCCTGCGCGACCTGCCCGAGACCGTGCGCAACTGGCATCGCCGCCGCACGTCGTCCCCCGCCTGGACGTTTGTCGTAGGCGCCATCCTGCTCGTCGTCGCCCTGCCGGTCGCCACCGTCGTGCTCCTTGCGCTGACGCCGACGGACAACATCTGGCCGCACCTAGTCTCGACCGTGCTGCCGGGCTCCATGCTGCGCACTTTGCTGCTGTCGTTCGGCGTCGCCTTGGTGACCCTCGTCGTCGGCAGCGGCACAGCCTGGCTCATCACCATGTATCGCTTCCCCGGGCGTGACCTGCTCGATCGCCTGCTCGTCGTCCCGCTGGCCGTGCCGACGTACATAGTCGCCTATTGCTACGTCGAGCTTCTCGACTATGCCGGCCCGGTGCAGACGCACCTGCGAGCGACATTCGGTTTTACGACGATCACCGATTACTGGTTTCCTCAGATACGGTCGCTGGGCGGCGGCATCTTCATCATGTCGTCGGTGCTGTACCCTTACGTCTACCTCACCGCCCGCGCGAGCTTCGCGCAGCAATCCATCTGCGTGCTCGAGGTCGCACGCACGCTGGGCCGCTCGCCATTGGCGACATTCTTCGACGTAGCATTGCCGATAGCGCGCCCGGCAATCGCCGCCGGCGTCGCACTCGTCATCATGGAATGCCTGAATGATATTGGCGCCGTGCAATATCTCGGCATCGATACGCTCTCTGCCAGCATCTATGCGACCTGGGTCCAGCGCTCCAACATCGGCGGCGCCGCACAAATCGCCACGGTCATGCTGTTGCTCGTCGCCGCGCTGTTTGCCGCCGAGAGAGCGATGCGCGGCGGCGCACGCACCAACCACACCACCGGCCGTTACCGCTCAATTCCATTTCAGGAACTCGAGGGCTGGAAGGCTATTGCCGCGTCCACGCTGACGACCCTGCCGTTCGTGTTCGGCTTCGTCGTGCCGCTCGCCGTCATCGTTCCCGACGTCGCGACCCACTTCGACAGCGCAATGGCGAGTGGGTTCCTCACCGCCGCCGCCAATACGCTGATGTTGGCGACGATGGCATCCGCCGTCGCCATCGCCGTGGCACTGACGCTGGCCTACGCCCGCCGCGTCGCCGGCAATCGCTTTATTCGTTCTGCCGGACGCATCGCGGCCCTCGGTTATGCCGTGCCGGGCACCGTGCTCGCCATCGGCCTCCTCATACCCCTCGCCGGCTTCGACAACCGCGTCGATGATTTCATGCGCTCCCACATCGGCGTGTCGACCGGCCTGCTCCTATCCGGCTCTCTGTTCGCGCTGGTCCTCGCCTACGTGATCCGCTTCCTCGCCGTCGCCCTGGCCTCGATCGAAGCCGGCCTCGACCGCATATCGACCAACCTCGACGCCGCCGCGCGCACGCTCGGCGCCTCCACGCTGTCGTCGCTGGGCCGCGTACACCTGCCTCTGCTCGTCGCCCCGCTTGGCGCCGCCGCGCTCCTCGTTTTCGTCGATTGCATGAAGGAGCTGCCCGCGACGCTACTCCTGCGCCCCTTCAATTTTGAGACGCTGGCGACGCACGTCTACTCCCTCGCCTCGATTGAGCAGTTGGAGCAGGCTTCGCTCGCGGCGCTGATGATCGTCCTCGTCGGCCTCGTGCCCGTCCTGCTCCTGCACGAGGCGATCGCCGGCGGACGCCCCGGCGGCAGCGGCCGCTGACGCAGCTCAGGCTTTAATCGACCACGTCGTCTTCCTCGATCGGATCCTCAAGTATCTCGCGCTCCGGCGAGGCCCGATCCTGCGTCTCCCCGGACCAGCCGATATTGAGAAGTGCGTCGCCCATGTTGACGATAGGCAATGTCGTGCGCCCGATGATGATGCCGCGTCGCGGCGACCGAACCTCGACAGCCGTGTCGTCATACGGGTTGGCGACATATCCGACGATCTCGCCCACGCTCACGCCGTCGCCGATCCGCTTCGTCGTCCGGAACACGCCGCCCTCCGGCGACCGCAGCCAGCTCGACGCGGTGATCAGCACCGGCACGCGCCGTTCCCCGGGATGCTCGACTCCATCGGCGACATCAAGCATCTCCATCTTCAGCATCACGCCCGTGATGCCGTCGACGCCGGCCCGGATCGCGAACTCATCGAAACGCAATCCCTCGCCGCCCTCGTAGCTCAGCACATCGACTCCCGCGGCCCGCGCCGCCTCCCGCAACGAGCCGATCCGCTCGGGGCTCTCCAGCATCACCTCGGCGCCGAACGCACGCCCCAGTTCGCTCACGAATGGCCGCTGTCGGAACACGCACCTGATCTGCGGCAGGTTGATGCGATGGATCGCCGCCGTATGCAGATCAATGCCAACCTGCGAGCGCTTTACGATCTCGGTCAGGAAAAGATGTGCAAGGCGCGCCGCGAGCGATCCGTTCGCCGAGCCGGGAAACGATCGGTTGAGATCGCGCCGATCCGGCAGATAGCGCGACCGGCTGATGAACCCGAAAACATTAACCACCGGCACGCACAGCAAAGTGCCGCTTATGCTCTCCGGCGTAAGCGTCCGAAGCAGCCGGCGGATAATCTCGACGCCATTGAGTTCATCGCCGTGGATCGCGGCCGACACGAACATCGTCGGCCCCGGCTGCGCACCGTGCAGCACCTGCACCGGCAGTGTGACAGGCGCATGATTGGAAAGCTTCGAAATGGGCAAATCGACCAGCCGGCGCTCGCCCGGCGGCACAGCCAGCCCACCAATGATGAACGGCTGCCTCACGGCCTGCCCAACCTCCGCATCTGCATGATCCGGCCGAAAGGTGCACGAGCGTGCGTGCCCGCGCAAGCAGCACCGATCCAGGACATCGTTTTGCAGAGTCGGCACATTTTTGACTTGCCTCAACGCTATGCGCTTTCCACACGAATTTGCTTAGTCCGTGTGCGAAAAAGCGTGGGCAGCCGCGATCATCGTCTCGCCATGCCGCGCCGCTCGCGCTATGAATTGGTCACATTAAGAAAATTCCACGCCGCACGCTGCCAAAGCAAGCTCGCAGCTTGCACCGCGGCAGGGTGGCATCTAAGACTACCTCACCGACAAAGTTGCTTCGCCTCCGGCCTTGGCAGGATCGGCGTTCGATGTCGACACGTTGATGCAGGTAGCGTGTGCTGAGGCGATAGGTGTCCATGAAGCGCCCGAAGCAAACGATGAAACGCTACCCACGATCGCTTGCCGTTGTTTGCTTTCTGCTCGTCCTTTTCGCCGCGCCTCTCCTTATCCTCGATCGCCACGACCGCCTCGCGCTTCAGAGCGCAGCTGTGTATGCGGCCTCCGCCGACAGCTACAGCCTCAGCACCCCCGTCCGTCTGATGACCGGCCCGACGATCGAGCTGGAAAGCGGCACATTGTCGATCCCCACCGGCCGCACAGGACTGGCGCGCGGTGGGCAGATGATCGCCATGCTCATCACCGGCAGTGGCCCTCACCTCGCACTCGAAAATGCAACGTTCACCGCCGACTTCTCGGCGCGCGAGCCCACGATCTCGCGGGAAGAGCCAAGCGGTGAGATAGCCCCGCTTGTCCAAGCGCTCCAGGGCATGCAGTTCGGCAGTCTCACGGTCGAGGACAGCACTGTCCGCATCAAGATGTCCGACGGTGCCATCGTCGAGCTGCAGAGCGTCGACGCCACGATCTCCGGCAAGCCGAATGGAGCCGTCAGCGCCATCGGTTCCTTCAACTTTCGCGGCGAGCGGGTGGAGTTCGATACGTTCCTCGACGCCAGCCTCGACGCGCAGGGCATGTCTCGTCCGATTTCCGCATCGTTCGCCAGCAAGCCACTCCGCGCCATCATCGACGGCAGCCTGATGCTTGGCGAAAACCCCCAGCTGATCTCACCTCAAGCTGCGCTCACCACCGCCGATCTGCGCGCAACGGCGCGCTGGCTTGGCGTCGACTGGCCGAGCGGCAACGGCTTCGGTGCTTTCCGCGCAAAGGGCCCTCTCGAATGGGTCGGCCGCTCCATCTCGTTCCAGAACGCCGCTGTCGAGTTCGACGAAAATGATGCGAACGGTACCCTGTCGCTCAACTTCGCAGGCCAGCGGCCGATGATCGAGGGAACTCTCGGCCTCAAGACGCTGGATCTCACGCAGTACATGAAGAAGGACGAGACGCAGACCAACCCGGCGACCCTTCTTGCCGCAGCTAAAAACATCTCCGGGCTGGCGTTGCCCCTCATCGACGCCGTCGACGCTGACTTCCGCATCTCCTCCGACCGCGTCTCGCTTCCGGCTACCACCATCGGCCGCAGCGCCGTGACGGTATCGCTCCGCAGCGGCAAGCTGATCGCCGATGTCGCCGAACTGGAATTCGACGATGGCACCCGCGGCGGTGGCCAGATCCGCATCGATCAAAACGGCGCCGAGCCCAGCTACACCATTCAGGCGAAGTTTGAATCCCCCGATGTCGGTCGCGCCATCCAGTCGGCCTTCGGCCATCCCACGGTGCAAGGCCGCGGCTCTCTCACCATCGACCTTACGGCCACCGGCGATACGGGCGACAGCCTGGTGCGCTCTCTTTCCGGAAAGCTCTGCGCCACGCTGATAGAGGGCGGCCGCATCGGCATTGACATCAACACCTTGACCGCGGGCGAGAACGCAACCATGCCCGACGGCGCCTGGCAGCAGGTCAGTACCAACGCAATCTCGGTCGACAAACTCGACGCGCGCTTCGTCGTGACGAACGGCATCATGCGCGCACAATCAGCAGAAGCCGTGTCCGGCCAGCGCGCGCTGAAAGCCGATGGCGCCATCAGCCTGATCGATCACAGCCTCGATATGCAGCTTGCGGTTGGCGACGTGGCAATATCGACTGAAGGCGAGAGCAATAGCGGTAGCGACGCCGATAACACCGAGACCACGACCCCGGTGAAGATGCAGCCGCGCGAGATCATCAACATGCGCGGCCCCTGGTCCAGCCCCGCCGTCCAGAGTGTCCCGGTCGACAGCGCCCAGAAGTCTGCCCTGTCGCCACCCGGCTGACCTCACCGGCTACAGCAGCCGAGCAATCGCGTCCTGCGCAACTGCCCGCTGCTCCGCGTCCATGTGCAGGCCATACTTCGTCCGGCGCCATAGGACATCGTCCGGCTCACGCGCCCATTCCCGGTCGCGCAGATAAATCACCTCACGCTCGCTGAGACCCGCGCCCAGTGCCTTACCCAGTCCCCGTGTGTCCTCCGCGTCGCCCAGAACCTCTTCCGCCAACGTTCCATAGCGACGCGCCAGCCGCCCCAGGAACGCCGCGTCGAAACCCCGGCGCTGACGGCACAGGTTTCGGATGAACAGCTCTAGGCCGCCCTCGCCGAAGTCACCGCCGGGCAGCGGGCTCGTTGCGGTCCACGCTCGCCTCAGATTTGGAAAGTGGGGAGCCAGTTTCAGCATCGCCGCTTCTGCGAGCCGCCGATACGTCGTCAGCTTTCCGCCCAGCACCGTCAGCAGCGGCGCGCCGTCCTCATCGCTCAACGCGAGACGATAGTCGCGCGAAACGGCCGATGCGTTCTCGCTGCTATCATCATCGAACAGCGGCCGCACACCGGCGAAACTCCACACGATTTCCGAGCGCGAAGGCGGACTGACAAAAAACTGCCGCGTCAGCGACAACAGATACTCTTCCTCCTCGCCGCTGATGGTGACCACGGACGGATCGCCCTCGTATCCCATCTCCGTTGTGCCAATGAGCGTAAAGCGCTCTTCGTAGGGAATGGCGAACACCACGCGTCCGTCCGCGTTCTGGCAGAGGTAGGCGTCGTTCGCTCCCGCAATGCGCGGCACCGCAATGTGACTGCCCTTGACCAGTCGCACAGGAAATTCCCGGCCGGCCGCATGTTGCAGAACCGTTCTGCCGACGCCATCGACCCACGGCCCCGCGGCATTCACCAGAGCGCGCGACTGCACATCGAGCCGCCCGCTTCTGCCGTCGAGCACGACATGCCAGATGCCGTTCTCTGCGCGCGCCGACGTCACCCGCGTGCGCGTTTCGACGCGCGCCCCCCGCTCAGCGGCCGCGCGCGCGTTCAGAACGACGAGCCGCGCATCATCGACGCGGCAATCCCAATAGGTGAAGCCCTGACTAAGCTCGCTGCGCAGCGCGTAACCCGCCGGATCACGCCGCAGGTTGATCGACGACGACGCCGGAATGCGCTGGCGCTTGCCGAGATTGTCGTACAGGAAAAGCCCGGCGCGTAGCGCCAGCCCCGAGCGCCCGCCCGCGACTTGCGGCAGGATGAAGCGCTGCGGCCAGATGATGTGCCCCGCATTGCGCAGCAGAACCTCGCGTTCTTCCAGCGCCTCGCGCACGAGCCGGAACTCGAAGTGCTCCAGGTAGCGCAAGCCGCCGTGAATGAGCTTCGAACTCGCCGAGGACGTTCCACCGCCAAGGTCAGCCTTTTCGGCAAGCAGCACGCTGAGCCCGCGGCCAGCGGCATCAGCGGCGATCCCGGCACCATTGATGCCTCCGCCAATCACGACGAGGTCATAGATCATGAGCTGAAGCTAGCACGCGCGGGCTTACGGCGCCGTTTTCGCGGCGCGCCGGCCGGACGGGAGAATTGACGAAAGGAGTGAAAAGACCGTCAGCGCCACAAACCCGGCCGGCAACGCCAGCAGCACAGTTGCAGGTCCATGTATCCCCCACCAGTCTGCAACGCTGCGCGCCTGGACGCTGAGCGCCGCCCAGGCCTCTTCCTTGGCCACCCCCGGCTCGGCATCGAGCCAGGCTTCTCTCAGCTCGTTGAAATACTCATGCCCGCTGACCCCGCCGCGGGACAGCGCCGCCGTCGCCTCAAAGAACGGCACCGGGAAATAGTGCTGGGCGATGAGATAGCCGGCCAGCACGCCGATGCCGGCAATCATGCCTGCCGCAACCGCGATCGAGTTTGCCCTCGGCATCCACAGCGCCGCCATGACCGCCGGAAACAATCCTGCCGCCGCCACCGCGGCCGCCCACGTTGCAATCTCGATGATGCTGCCCGGACGCAGCGCCGCGAGCACGGTGCCGGCCACAAGCACCGTCGCAGCGACGGCATAGGAAGCGAGTCGCACACCTTGTGAGTTCTCGATGCCTTGATCGCCGCCGATGTGGAGCGCCCGCACGATGGCCGTCACCGCCGCGCTCGTCGTCACTAGCACGGTCGCAAGCACGGCAACCGCGATCAGTCCCATAAGCGGCCCGTTCAGGTCAGTGATCTCGGGCAGGGCCAGCGCGATGACGTCGGGATCTATCACGACGTCCTGCAGGCGCAGCGACGTCACCGCCTCCGGCAACCTTGCGCATGCCTGCGCGACCGCGGCGGCACTGGTCGCCGCCTGCCCGCATACGTGCACGAGACCAAGCCTGCCATAAACGAACATCCACGCCGGCAGATCGGCAAATGGCGTGCGCTCCGCAACGAGGCTAACAATCGACTGCCGCGCGTAGCTCGCCACCGCCGGCGCAAGCGTCAACAGCAGGACCACGAAACCAAGTCCCCACACGGCCACGTGCCGCGCGTTGCGCGCCGACGTCGCCGACAGCGGCGCCGACAGCAGGCTCGGCAGCACGCAAATGCCAGTCGCCAGGGCAATAATGACGCCGGCGAAATCGACGGGCGTCAGCGCGAGGAACGGCGTCATCATCGGTTTCATGAATGATGGATCGGCGAGATCCTGCTCGAGCAGGCTTTCTTCGACGCCCTGCAGCTGCCACAGCGAGTTGGCGTAGGCGATCTGCGGCACCGGGAGGCCGTACCACTGCATCGACAGGACGATGAGCGGCGCGAGCACCGCGACCAGCAGCAGTGGATAGAGCAGGCCGTTCGCAGTCGAGCCCGATTGCGCCCCGCGCACGACGAAGCAGGCAAGTGCCGCACACGCCGCCGCCGCGGTGGCCGTCGCGAAATCGACGCCGAGCAGCCGCATCCCGACCAGCCCCGCCGCCGATAGCCCGGCAACGATCAGCCCGATCATCGACACCGTGACGATGCCAGCGGTCAACAGGCCGACGAAGCTCCCCGGAAAGCGGCGCGCCAGAAGTTCGGCAAGCGAGCGCGCTCCGGTCTGCGCGAACCGAGGCGCCGTCAAAAGCTGCAGCAGCAGGCCGCCCGCTCCGATGCCCAGAGCGTAGGAAAGCCCGTCATAGCCGAGGGCAAAGATCGCCCCTGGAACCGCGAGAAAGAAAGCGCCTGTCAGCGTATCCGTCGCCACCGACATGCCACCCGCAATGGGCGCTGCGCCGGAACTCAGCCAGCCCCAGCTCGCCGCCAGCGCAACAGCCGCAGCTGCGGCGATGCCGACAGCCCAATAACTGCCCGTGCCCCACACCGTCGACGCACCGAATCCGCCGAGCAGCACCGCACCGACAAACGCCAACGATGCAAGAGCGAACGCACCCGAAGCCGCCCGTGACGAGCCCCCGGCAGCACCGACGCCTTTGGTGAGCGGCCCGTCGAGCGGCATGTCAGGAGTCCGTTCCTAGCCGCCGCCGATCCTGCCAGCGCGCCGAGATGAGGCCGACCACGACCAGCGCGATCAGCGATCCTTGCGCTGCCATGAAGTATCCGAGGGGGAAGGCGAAAAAGTCGACGAGGTTCAGCGCCTGGCATACCAGCGGCAGCGCGACCGCGAACAGGGCGCACAACAACAGCGCCACGATGGGCAGCCGCGCAGCCCCGCGATCTTCGCTCGAAATATCTGAGTTACCGCGCGCCACGCCGGTCCCCGTCCGCTTCGGCGGCGTGCGCATCGCCGCTTCCCGACACGTTCGGCGCACTTTGCGACACCGTCGTGGCACCGCGCGCGAACAGCAGTGTAAATACGGCTACGGAACGCAAGCAGGCGGGGCGACACGCTCCCGCATCCCCCCGCCCCGGGATCTTCTCCCTAGACTTGGACCCTATTGCTTTTGCTTAGCCAGCTGAGTGGTCCACGACTCGCCGGACCCGCACCATGGTTGAGGCAGAATGCTGCGTCAAGTCGTCCGTCGTTGAAAAGATTCCTGATGCAAAGCAAAGATTTGTGTGCGTGTCCGCATGAAGGATGGCAACGCCGTCATGACACTTCCGGACGGCACTCGGAATCGGCCGGCACCGGATCGCACTGCCGGTCTCTGGCACACTTCCCGATCGCGTCGAGCAGTGCCGGCGTGTAGACGCCGTCGATGGGTCCGTCATAAAGGCTCTGCGTGCGGAGGCCGCATTGATACATCTTCACGATGGGCTCGCCGCCGTTGAAAATCGCCATCTTGTAGTCTTCGATGGCCGCTTCGCTGTCTCCCAGGTACTGGCGGATGTGCGCACGGGTATCGAGCGCATACGGACTGCCCGGCGACAGTCTCAAAGCCAGGTCGACGTCCTCCGCGCCCTCTTTCGCGCGGCCGAGTTTGTAGTAGGCCCACGCGCGGTTGTTCAGCGCCAACGGAAAGTCCGGCCTGATCTGCAGCGCCACGTCGTAGTCGGCAATTGCCTCATCGAACCTGCCGAGCAGGGAATAGGCGAGCGCCCTCATCCCATGCGCGAGACTGCGCTGCTCTTCCGAAAGCCCCGGTGTCTCGATCATTGCGGTGCAGCCGCTGATGCGCCGCTTGTTGTCGTCGCTCAGGCACTCGCGCAACATGGGATCGTCGTTCGTCGCCATCGCCGCGACGGGACCGGCCGCCAACGCGGCTGCCACCATGAACAATCTGACGTAGAACATCGATGCTCCCTGCTTCGACCACCCCCTGCAAAGCATCACAAACAGGGCTTTATTGGGTCACCGCTCCCTGCCAGAACAGCGCAGTCCAGCGGTCCGGCCCACAGCAAGGGCTTAACACCTTCTCACGACCACTTATGCTAGGGTTTGCGGGCAGAAGAAGCGAGCGTCCCACGTGAAACAAAAGCAGGTTCTGCTCATCATCAGCGGCGGCATCGCCGCCTACAAGTGCCTCGACCTCATCCGGCGGCTGCGCGAGGCTGGAGCCTCCGTGCGCGCCGTAATGTCGAAGGCCGCCACCGAGTTCATCACCCCGCTATCCGTCGGCGCCCTAACCTCGCAGCGCGTCTTTACCAGCCTGTTCGATCTCAACGACGAGCAGGAGATCGGCCACATACGCCTCTCGCGTGAAGCCGACCTGCTGATCGTCGCCCCGGCCACCGCCGACCTCATCGCCAAGATGGCCGGCGGCCACGCCGACGACCTCGCGTCCACCGTCCTGCTTGCAACCGACAAGCCCGTGCTCGTTGCTCCCGCGATGAACCCGCGCATGTGGCTGCACCCGGCCACCCAGCGCAATGTTGCCCAGCTTCGCGCCGACGGCATCCAGTTCGTCGGCCCCAATACCGGCGAGATGGCGGAACGCGATGAAGCCGGCCCCGGCCGCATGTCGGAAGTCGCGGAAATCATCGCCGCCGCGAGCAACATCCTGTCCGATTCCCGCGCCGCACCCGTCGCGCAGCTTCGCGCCCGCCCGCTTCTTGGCCGACACGTTCTTGTCACCAGCGGACCGACCCACGAGCCCATCGATCCCGTGCGCTACATCGCCAACCGCTCGTCCGGCAAGCAGGGGCACGCCATGGCCCGCGCGGCCGCAGCACTCGGCGCGCGCGTCACGCTCGTGTCGGGCCCGGTAACGATCCCCGATCCTCCCGGAGTCGAAGTCGTGCGGGTTGAAACGGCGCTTCAGATGCAGCACGCCGTCGAGAACAGCCTTCCCGCCGACATCGCCGTGTTCGCAGCCGCCGTAGCCGATTGGCGCGCGGCATCACTCGCAAATCAGAAGCTGAAGAAATCGGGCGACACGCCCGGCCTCGATCTCGTCGAGAACCCCGACATCCTCGCCGGCGTCGGCAAGATGCGCGCGGGCCGCCCGCAACTCGTGATCGGGTTTGCTGCCGAAACGGCGAACGTCCAGAGCGAGGCCACGAGGAAGCGCAAATCCAAGGGCGCCGATTGGATCGTCGCCAACGACGTTTCGGCCGAGCGCGGCGTATTCGGCGGTGAGGGCAACACCGTGCATCTCGTCACCGCCAACGGCATCGAGGACTGGCCCACATTGAGCAAGGACGAGGTTGCACGCCGGCTGCTTCAACGTGCTGCCGAGCACATCGGCAGCGGCGCTGCGGCTGCCGAATGACCGCCACGCGCCGCACCAGCAAGACCGCAAAGCCCGCAAAGCCCGCGCCGGCGCGCGTCGGCATCGTGCGCCTTCCGCACGCTGAGGGTCTGCCTCTCCCCGCCTATCAGACCGAAGGCGCCGCCGGACTTGACCTCATCGCAGCGCTCGACGCCCAGGGGCCGATGACCCTGTCACCAGGCGCACGCGCGCTGATCCCTACCGGCCTCATCCTCGAGCTGCCGCAGGGCTACGAGGCGCAGGTCCGCCCGCGCTCGGGCCTCGCCGTCAACCACGGTGTCACCGTGCTCAACAGCCCCGGCACCGTCGACAGCGACTACCGCGGCGAGGTGCGCGTGATCCTTGCCAACCTTGGCCAGGCACCCTTCGAGATTCGCCGCGGCGAGCGCATCGCACAGCTGGTCATCAGCCCCGTCACGCATGCCACGCTCGTTGAAGTGAACGAAGTATCCAATACATTGCGCGGCGCAGGCGGATTTGGGTCAACGGGCAAATCCGCGACCAATGAGAAAGCCCGGTCGCGCAAATCGGCGCCTGGAAAGAAATCCATGCCATCGCCGGCCGCACCACGAAAAAAAAAGCGCGCCGCAAAGGCTTCTGGCCGCAATCGCTGATCGGGGCGCCGCCTTGACAGCATCCACGGTTCGCCCAACGTGCCGCACAAGCGGCGCGGGTATCGCGGCCGCGGCAAGAGCCCTTTGGCTCGAACGCATCACAAAGGCACCCCTCGATGAACGAGATTCCTCAGATCAAAACGCTTGCCGCCACGAAGTCTTGGGGCCGCGGGCGCGTCTATGACTCGATCGCCGAGACGATCGGCCATACCCCGCTCGTTCGCCTTTCGAAAATCGCCGAGCAAGCCGGCGCCAAGGCGGACGTCCTTCTGAAGCTCGAGTTTTTCAATCCGCTCTCATCCGTCAAGGACCGCATCGGCGTCGCCATGATCGACGCGCTGGAAGCCGCCGGCCGCATCACGCCGGGCAAGACGGTCCTCATCGAGCCGACGTCCGGCAACACTGGCATCGGCCTCGCGTTCGTCGCAGCCGCCCGCGGCTATCGCCTGATCCTCGTGATGCCGGAGACGATGTCGCTGGAGCGCCGCAAGATCCTCACGCACCTCGGAGCCGAACTCGACCTGACGCCAGGCCCCGGCGGCATGCCCGCCGCCGTCGAGCGCGCCAACGAACTGGCGAAGACCATCCCCAACTCCGTCATCCCTGGTCAGTTCGACAACCCGGCCAACCCGCTCGTGCATGAGAAGACGACCGCCGAAGAAATCTGGAACGATACCCACGGCAAGGTCGACGCCATCGTCGTCGGCGTCGGCACCGGCGGCACGATCACCGGCATTGGCCGCGTCCTGAAGCCCAGAAAGCCCGGCCTCAAGATCATCGCCGTTGAGCCGTCCACCAGCCCGGTGCTGTCCGGCAAGCCACGCGGCCCGCACAAGATCCAGGGCATCGGCGCCGGCTTCATTCCTTCGATCCTCGACACCAGCCTCATCGACGAGATCGTCACGGTGTCGAGCGAGCAGGCGTTCGAGACATCGCGTCTCGTCGCCAAGGTAGAGGGCATCCCCGGCGGCATCTCTACCGGCGCCAACGTCGCCGCCGCGCTCGAGATCGCCAAGCGCCCCGAGTACGCCGGCAAGACCATCGTCACTTTCGCGCCGTCGTCCGCAGAGCGCTATTACTCCAGCGACCTGTTCCTCGATCCCGCCAAGCCCGCCTGACGCGGTCACTCTCCGGCCCGGGCGTGTTGTCGCCCGGGCCCACCCTCCTGACGATCCCTGCCAGCCGGCCGCGATTGACGCGGCCCTGCGGGAGCCGATCCCGCCTTTTCTCGTTCGGCGACGTAACTATCTTGGTAGAACGTGCCGGCATCACCCCTGATCCAGGCCAGCCAGCCCTGACGTCGTCAGCGAGTTGCGATAGCTTGAAACCATGCAGGACAAGAGCACACCCCGCCTGACCGAGGCCGAGATCCAGCGCTACAAGCGCCACTTGGTCCTGCGCGAGGTTGGCGGACAGGGGCAGCAGCGACTGAAGGCGGCGCGCGTGCTGGTCGTCGGCGCCGGCGGCCTTGGATCGCCAATCGTGTTGTATCTCGCCGCTGCCGGCGTAGGCACCATCGGCATCATCGACGACGATCGGGTTTCGCTCGACAATCTCCAGCGCCAGATCGCGCACGACACGGCGCGAATTGGCACCCCGAAGGTCGACAGCGCGCGCGACACGATCGCCCGCATCAATCCGCACGTGACCGTCGAACCGATCGACGCCCGCCTCGATGCCGGCAATGCGGCCGAGATCATCTCTCGCTACGACATCGTCGCCGACGGTTCAGACAACATCGAAACCCGGTACCTGGTCTCGGACGCCTGCTATTTAACCGGGCGAACACTGGTGTTCGGAGCGGTGGGCCCGTTCGACGGATACGTATCGACGTTCAAGCCCCACCTGCGGGACGAGGCGGGAACCCCGTATCCCAGCTATCGCTGCCTGTTTCCCGAGGCTCCCGAACCCGGCACGATCCCCAATTGCTCCGAGGTGGGCGTGCTTGGCTCCATCGTCGGCGTCATCGGCACCCTTCAGGCAACCGAGATTCTAAAGGAAATTCTGGGTATCGGTACAAGCCTCGCGGGCCGTTTGCTGATCTATGATGGCCTGTCCGCGCGCTTCGAGACACTTACGGTTTCCTGGGACCCCGAGAATCCGCTGAGCGGACGCAACCCCTCGATAACTGACTTGTCGACGGCGACCAAACGTAACTCGACATGCGCCGCATGAAAGGATAGCGCTTCGATGCTGGCTACCTGGGTCATACGCGCTGTGTTCGCATCAATTCTCGCTGCCGTTCTGTTTCCGCTGCCCGGCATGGGCGTCGAGGCCATCGCCCAGCAGCCGGATGAGCCGCAGCATTTCGCGATCGCGCCACCCACGGCTCCCGCCGGTACAGCCGTCTACGGCGCCATCGCATTCACGCCCGATGGCTCGTTCTTCTCGGTCTGGGAAATCGGCTCGCGCCTCGAAGCCGAGGAGAAGGTGCGCGAGGAATGCGCCGGCATGGGTCGCGGATCATGCGAAGCGGTCAGCTTCCGCGGCGAGATCTGCACCTCGATTGCTACAGGCGAGATCGGCAAGAAGCGCAAGATCACCTACGCCGGTGGCGGCCTCAATCCGGGCGACGCTGAAAAGCAGGCACTCGGCCGCTGCAATGGTGACCGGCGCGCTCGTGGCACCTGCCAATTGCGCACCACGGTCTGCGGCGACGGCCGGCTCGATTCAGCCCGCGCCGACTAGCCCGCACTCAGATCGCAGGGGCGTCTGTCTATCATCCGGACCCTTCCCCCGCCTAAGCCGGCAAGGGCGCAAGCTTACCTCAGCTCGCGTCGCCCTAGAACATAGCCGGATGCACGCGATCGGGCGGCGCGTGCCCGTCGAGGAACGCCTTGATATTGATGATGACCTTCTCGCCCATGTCGATGCGGCCCTCGATGGTGGCCGAACTCATGTGCGGCAGGGCGACGACCCGATCCGACGCCAGCAACTTCGGATTGACCGCCGGCTCGTGCTCGAACACGTCGAGCCCCGCGCCCGCAATGGCACCCCCCTCGATCAGCCGCGCCAGCTCGTTCTCGTCGATGACCTCGCCGCGCGCCGTGTTGACGATATAGGCCGACGGCTTCAGCAGCCGCAGCCGCCGCGCCGACAGCAAGTGATACGTCCCCGGCGTGTGCGGGCAGTTCACCGACACGATATCCACCCGGCTGAGCATCTGGTCGAGGCTTTCCCAGTAGGTCGCCTCCAGTTCCTTCTCCAGGTCGAGCGCGACGCGCCGGCGGTTGTGATAGTGGATCTGCAGCCCAAAAGCCTTCGCGCGCCGCGCCACCGCCGAGCCGATGCGGCCCATGCCGATGATTCCGAGCCGCTTGCCATAAATCCGATGGCCAAGCATCCAAGTCGGCGACCAGCCGCTCCACGTGTTCTTCTGGTTCTTGAGATAGTCGGCGCCCTCCACCAGCCGGCGCGGCGCCGCCAGAATGAGCGCCATCGTCATGTCGGCCGTGTCCTCGGTCAGCACGCCCGGGGTATTGGTGACTGTGATGCCACGATTGCGGGCAGTGTCGAGGTCGATATTGTCCACGCCCGTGCCGAAGTTGGCGATTAGCCGAAGCTGCGGCCCCGCTTGGGAAATCACCGCCCTGTCGATGCGATCGGTTACAGTGGGCACCAGAACGTCGGCGACCTTCAGTGATTCGGTAATCTGTGCAGGCGTGAGGGGCGTATCATCGACGTTGAGCCGGGCGTCGAACAGCTCGCGCATCCGGGTCTCGACGACGTCAGGCAGCTTGCGCGTGACAATAACGATTGGCTTTCGGGCGCTGGTCGGCATCGGGGTCCGCTGCTGTTTCTTGAGATTGCCTGGGGGAGGATGGGCCGGTCGAGGTTTGCTTCTCGCTTGGGCAGGTCTAACAGAACGCCATTGCAATGACAAAGTGCCGGATTTTCTCTGCGCGGCGATGCGTGATAATTGGCCGCGAAGCCAGTCAGAGTTGCCGTTGCGATCTTCCACACCAATACAATCGATGAGGCAGAGCACGCGAATGCGGGGAACGGCGGCGCACAATGCATACAGCACTGTTCTGACAGTGCTGATTGGCCTTTCGGGCATGGCCTCCGCCTTTGCACAACCGGCCAGCGGAGCCTTCCAAAGCGCGAGCGGACTTCCCGTGCCGCGCTTCGTCAGCCTCAAGTCCGACCGCGTCAACATGCGCAAGGGACCGGGTACCGACTACCCCACCGCCTGGGTCTACCGCCGCGCCGGTTTGCCGCTCGAAGTGATCAAGGAATTCGAGGGCTGGAGGCAGGTTCGGGACGCCGATGGAGCGGCAGGCTGGGTGCTGCAGTCATTCCTGTCGGGCCGCCGTACGGCTCTCGTCCTGCCTTGGGAGATCAAGCCGGGCGCACCCGCACCGAAGGTCGCCCTGCGCTACAACGACAGCGAGCGCTCACGCGCCGTGGCCATGATCGAAGCCGGCGTCATCGCCAACCTGATGACCTGCGACGGCCTCTGGTGCCGCGTCACGATCGACAAGTTCCAGGGATATATCGAGCAGAAGAAGCTTTGGGGTGTCTACGAGGGCGAAACCGTCAGGTAGACCAACGCCGAAAGGCGACTAGAAGATTTGCCGAGAACCGATCCCAGCAACGCACGCATCAGGCGCGTCGCTCAGTCCTTCTTGGCCACCAGGCGCACCACCACGTCGATATGCGCGATGCTCATGCCCTCAGGCGGCTCAGGAACGCCGTCCACGCGTATGGCATGACCGGGAATGTCGCGCAGTTCGCCCTCTGCCTCGACGAAAAAGTGATTGTGATTCGAGGTGTTGGTGTCGAAGTAGGCCTTCGCACCGTTGATCGCGAGTTCGCGCAGCAGCCCAGCCCGCTTGAACTGGTGCAGCGTATTATAGACCGTTGCGAGCGACACGTGCTGGCCGGCCACCGTCGCTTCTGCGTGCAGTGATTCGGCCGTGACGTGCCGATCTTCGCCCTCGAACAGGAGGGCCCCGAGTGCAAGCCGCTGCCGCGTTGGACGCAGTCCTGACCGGCGCAGCAACTGGGCTACGCTGCCGGGAGGCTTACTGTGGGAATGCGGCCCGTGAGTGCTGTCGGTCATTGAGGGCGTATCGCACCATGTTGATAAGGCGTGCCAGCCAGCCCACCGTCAAAGGTTAAGCTCGGCCGCAAACAAGCTGACACAAGGGGTATACTATATGCAGGCATTGCGCGCCCTGCAACTCGCCTTGCAAAGCCGCCTCTGCGGCAAGGCGCGTCGTCCCCGGCTGCCTGTTGCTTACCCTTTTGAACGCCATATGACTGTGTTAGGAACCCCACGGACAGGGCAGGGGCCTCACGAGCGAGATTGAGCAAAGAAATCATGACAGAACGCCGCACGAGCTTCGAATTCGATGATTTGCTCGCCTGCGGCCGCGGAGAGCTGTTCGGTCCCGGCAACGCCCAGCTTCCGCTGCCGCCGATGCTGATGTTCGACCGCATTTCTTCCGTCTCCGAGAATGGCGGCCAGCACGGCAAGGGCCAGATCGCCGCCGAGCTTCAGGTTGCGGGCAACAGCCGCCTCGACTGGTTCTTCGACTGCCATTTCCAGGGCGACCCGGTCATGCCGGGCTGCCTCGGCCTCGACGCCCTCTGGCAGATGACCGGCTTTTTCCTCGGCTGGCTCGGCGCCCCCGGACGCGGGCGCGCTTTGGGCGTCGGCGAGGTGAAGTTCACCGGCATGGTCCTGCCGACCGTCAAAAAGGTCGAATACATCGTCGATATGAAGCGCGTAATTCTGCGCAAGCTGAAATTGGCCATTGCCGACGGGGTCATGAAGGCCGACGGCGAAGTGATCTACACGGCGACCGACATGCGCGTCGGGCTGTTTGAGACCGGCGACACTGCGGCAGCCGTCAGTCCTTGATCTTGATGGTATTTCGTGCTCGCTTCCGCCGGAGCAAAACACCTAGAGAAGCCGCAAGCTTCCGGTACGAGAGGATGGGCGGATGAGACGTGTGGTCGTCACGGGCATGGGCATTGTTTCCTCGATCGGAAACAACAGCCAGGAAGTGCTCGCGTCCCTGCGCGAGGGAAGATCGGGCATCGTCCGCGCTGAGAAGTACGCGGAGCTTGGCTTCCGCTGTCAGGTGCACGGTGCTCCGAACATCGACTGGGAAGCGCAAGTGCCGCGCAAGCCGCGCCGCTTCATGGGCAACGGAGTCGGCTGGAACTACATCGCCATGGATCAGGCGATCCGTGACGCCGGCCTCGAGGAAAAACACGTCATCAACGAGCGCACCGGCATCATCGTGGGATCTGGCGGCCCCTCTACGCGGGCGATCGTTGCCGCCGCCGACACCACGCGCGAGAAAGACCCCAAGAAGGTAGGCCCATTCGAAGTGCCGAAGGCCATGTGCTCCGGCCCGTCAGCCGCACTCGCCACCAGCTTCCAGATCAAGGGCGTCAACTACTCGATCTCGTCGGCCTGCTCGACCTCTGCACACTGCATCGGCAATGCTGCCGAGCTTATCCAATGGGGCAAGCAGGACATCATCTTCGCCGGCGGCTGCGAGGAGCTCGACTGGACGCTCTCGGTGCTGTTCGACGCCATGGGCGCAATGTCGTCCAAGTACAATGACACCCCCGCCAAGGCATCACGCGCCTACGACAAGAACCGCGACGGCTTCGTCATCGCCGGCGGTGCGGGCGTCGTCGTGCTCGAGGAATACGAGCACGCCAAGGCGCGCGGCGCACGGATTTACGGCGAGGTCGTCGGCTACGGCGCAACGTCCGATGGCTACGACATGGTCGCCCCATCGGGTGAAGGCGCAGTGCGCTGCATGCAGCTGGCCCTTAAGGGCCTGGACGGTAACGGCGTCGGCGCCCCGGTCGACTACATCAATCCGCACGGCACCGGCACGCCGATCGGCGATCTCCGAGAGATCGAGGCGATCCGCAAGGTCTTCAACGGCGACGTCCCGAAGATCGCCGCCACCAAATCCCTCACCGGCCACTCGCTCGGCGCCACCGGCGTTCAGGAAGCCATCTACTCGCTTCTGATGATGAACAACGGTTTCATCTGCGAGAGCGCCAACATCGAGGAAATCGACCCCGAGCTGGCCGACATGCCAATCGTGCGCGAACGGATGGATAACGTTAGCCTTAATTGCGTGATGTCCAACAGTTTCGGGTTCGGCGGCACTAATGCCACCCTCGTTTTTCGCCGCGTGACCGGCTAAAAAGCCTTTACAGGCTGTCATGTCGGAAACAGCGAGCCGCGCGCAAAAGGGTGAAAGACGCGCGTGGACGCCCTCCGGCTCGCCAATGCACATTCAGAAACGACAGGAACTCCCATGACTGAAATCGATCTCGCCAAACCCGGGCCGATCATGGCAGGCAAGCGCGGGCTCATCATGGGCGTCGCCAACGAGCGCTCGATCGCCTGGGGCATCGCCCGCATCCTCGCGGGGCAAGGCGCCGAGCTGGCCTTCACCTATCAGGATGGAGCCTTCGGCCGCCGCGCGCTACCGCTGGCAAAGACGCTTGGCGCCGAGATCATCGAGCCCTGCAACGTCCTCGACCTCGAGAGCGTCGACAAGGTCTTCGCCCGCATCACCGAGGCCTGGGGCAATCTCGATTTCGTCGTCCACGCGCTCGCCTACTCCGATCCGCGCGAGCTCTCGGGACGCTACGTCAACACCACGCGCGAGAACTTCACCAACACGATGGTGATCTCCTGCTTCTCCTTCACCGAAGTTGCCAAGCGCGCCGTGCCGCTGATGAAGAACGGCGGATCTATGATCACGCTGAGCTACGGCGGCGCCACCAAGTCAGTGCCCTCTTACAATGTGATGGGCGTTGCGAAGGCGGCTCTTGAAGCGTCCGTCCGCTACCTCGCCGCTGATCTCGGCCCGCAGAACATCCGCGTCAACGCGCTGTCCGCCGGACCGATGCGCACGCTCTCTGGCGCTGGCGTTTCCGATGCGCGCGTGATCTTCAACTTCCAGAAAGAGAACGCTCCGCTGCGCCGCACGCCGACCCTCAATGAAGTCGGCGGCTCCGCGCTGTATCTTCTCTCCGACATGTCCGGTGCCGTGACCGGCGAGGTGCATTTCGTCGACTGCGGATATTCCACCGTCGCCATGCCGGCGCTCGATGCGCTGAAGCAGATCGACGCCGAGGCTTCGAACCGCTCTTCTCCCGAAGCCGCCGAATAACGCGGCCCCGCCGCTCGACTGGCGGGCATCGCGCCCGCCGGCCTACCCCTCGAGCATCTTGACGATCAGACAGTGCCGGCTCAAACACGCGCATGATCGGCGTCTTCGATTCAGGTCTCGGGGGTTTGACGGTGCTCCGCGCACTCGTCGATCGCTTCCCTGACAAGTCGTTCCTCTACCTGGGGGACCACGCCAACGTGCCGTACGGCAATCGCCCGTCGGACGAGGTGATCGACTTGACGCGCTCCAGCACCGAGGCGCTCTTCTCGCAAGGGTGCAAGCTCGTCCTGCTCGGCTGCAACACTGCCACCGCCGTCGCCGCCCGCCACCTCCAGCAGTCGTGGCTGCCGGCGAGCAAATGGCGCGGCCGCAACGTGCTCGGCATTGTCGCACCGACCGTCGAAGCCGCGACGCAGACGCCGTGGGCGGTTTCCTCGCCGCAATATCCTCAGAAGTACAACACCGACGTCGTCGGCGTGTTCGGCACCACGCGCACCATTGCGTCGGGCGTCTATCCTGAGGAAATCCGCAAGCGCTGCCCGCGCGTCACCGTGGTGCAGCAGGTCTGCTCGGCGCTTGCAGGGGCCATCGAGAACGAGGCCCCCGAGGCGGAGCTGGAGCGTCTTGTCGTCGAAGGCGTCGAGGGCCTGCTCGCGCAGACGAACGGCCTGCCGCCACACCGTGCCATCCTAGGCTGCACCCATTTCCCGCTGGTGGAGCACCTGTTCCGGCGCCACCTGCCGCCGTTCACGCGCATCCTTTCTCAGCCCGAGGTCGTCGCCGACAGCCTCGAGGACTACCTCGCCCGCCACACGCACTACACCGCCGGCGATGTTGGTGGCTCGCTCACGCTCCTGACCACGGCCAGCAACCCCGCCGAGATCAGCGCCAGAGCACGCGTGTTCTGGCCCGAGGTTGCGCCCTTCGCTCTCTCCGCCGCCTGACAACACCCTTCTTGGCCGCCGAAGGCGGCAAGGGCGCAAGGCGCCCCGGCGCGAGCGCCGGCCATCAAGTCGCGCGGCGTTCGCCGCACGCAAAGCTTCCCTCAGATAGTGTCAGCCCAAAAACTATCTTTCCGCCCGCGCGAAGACTTCCATAAGCTCGGCCACCTTTTGACGCTGCTCATGGGCATCGCCGCTGGCGATGGCATGCTCCACGCAATGCGCAACATGATCCCGCAGCACCTCGTCCTCGACACGGCGAAGCGCGGCCCGTGCCGCGGAAAGCTGCGTCAGAATATCGATGCAGTAACGGTCTTCATCGATCATGCGGGCAATGCCGCGCACCTGCCCCTCGATGCGGCTGAGCCTTTTTAGGCAGGACGCCTTGGTTTTCGTTTGCATCATCGATATATACCCCCCAGGGGTATCACGGTCAAATACCGCTCTCACCCGAGCGGCGCCCTGAACGGAGCTAGCGATGTCCGACCACGCCCATCACGATCACGCAGCTGGCGGCTGCTGCGGCCAGGGCAAGACCGCTGAACCGAAGCCCGGCTTAGCGCCGGAAATGGCCAAAGACCCCGTCTGCGGCATGGACGTCGACCCGCACACCGCGAAATTCCGCGCCGACCACGCCGGCCGCACCTACTACTTCTGCGCCGCTGGCTGCCGCACGAAGTTCATCGCCGACCCGTTGAAGTACCTCGACAATGACTCCCGCGCCGCCGAGCCCGTGCCCGAGGGCGCCATCTACACTTGCTCGATGCACCCCGAGGTCCGCCAGGTCGGCCCGGGTGCGTGCCCCATCTGCGGCATGGCCCTAGAGCCCGAGCTGGTGACGGCCGGCGACCACGGCCCCCACCCCGAGCTGGTCGACATGACGCGTCGCTTCTGGGTCGGCCTCGCGCTCGCATTGCCGGTGTTCATCCTCGAGATGGGCTCGCACCTTTTCGGCCTGCATCACCTCATCTCGCCGACACTCTCCAACTGGGTGCAGCTCATCCTGGCGACACCCGTCGTGCTCTGGGCCGGCTGGCCGTTCTTCGAACGCGGCTGGCAATCGCTCGTCACGCGCAATCTCAACATGTTCACGCTGATCGCCATGGGCACCGGCGTCGCGTGGACCTATAGCGTCATCGCAACGCTGTTCCCCCACATCTTCCCGCCCGCGTTCCAGCAAGCCGACGGAAGCGTCGCCGTCTACTTCGAGGCCGCGGCGGTGATCACCGTCCTGGTATTGCTCGGCCAGGTTCTGGAGCTGCGCGCCCGCGAGCAAACCTCCGGCGCCATCAAGGCCCTGCTCGACCTCGCTCCGAAAACCGCGCGCCGCGTCGCCGACGACGGCACCGAGGCCGACGTGCAGCTCGACGACGTCATCGTCGGCAACAAGTTGCGCGTACGCCCCGGCGAAAAGGTACCCGTCGACGGCACGCTTATCGACGGTCGCTCTTCGCTCGATGAATCGATGGTGACCGGCGAGTCGATGCCCGTCACCAAAGAAGCCGGTGCCAGGCTCATTGCCGGTACACTCAACCAGTCCGGCTCCTTCGTCATGCGCGCCGATATGGTCGGCCGCGACACCCTCCTGTCGCAGATCGTGCAGATGGTGTCGCAGGCACAGCGCTCGCGCGCGCCCATCCAGCGTCTCGCCGATCAGGTCTCCGGCTGGTTCGTGCCGCTCGTCATCGCCGCCGCGATCGTCGCCTTCATTGCCTGGTCCACATTCGGGCCCGAGCCGCGCTTGGCCTACGCGCTCGTCGCCGCCGTGACGGTGCTGATCATCGCCTGCCCATGCGCGCTCGGTCTCGCCACGCCCATGTCTATCATGGTCGGCGTCGGCCGCGGCGCGCAGGCCGGCGTTCTGATCAAGAACGCCGAAGCCCTGGAGCGCCTGGAGAAGGTCGACACGCTCGTCGTCGACAAGACCGGCACCCTCACCGAGGGCAAGCCCAAGGTGGTTGGCATCGTCGCCGCCGACGGCTTCGACGAGGCCACAGTCCTGAAGTTCGCCGCCAGCGTGGAGGTCGCGAGCGAGCACCCCCTTGCCGCCGCGATCGTCGCCGCCGCCAAGGCACGCGACGTCGCGCTCGCCCGCGTCATGGGCTTCGACAGCCCCACCGGCAAAGGCGCTATCGGCATGGTCGAGCGCAAGCGCGTCGTCATCGGCAACGCACGCTTCCTCAGCGAGCTCGGCATTGATGTTGCGGCCATGGAAGCCGACGCAGAGAAATTCCGCGGCGACGGCGCCACTTCGATCTTCCTCGCCATCGACGGCAAGGTGGCCGGTGTCATCGCCATCGCCGACCCCGTCAAGGAGACGACGCGCGCCGCACTAGATGCTCTGCGCAGCGACGGCGTGCGCATCGTCATGCTGACAGGCGATAACCAAACCACAGCCGCGGCAATCGCGCGCCGGCTCGGCATCGCCGACATCGAGGCCGAGGTTCTTCCCGATCAGAAGAGCGCCGTCGTCGATAAGCTGAAGCGTGAGGGCCGCATCGTCGCGATGGCCGGCGACGGCGTCAACGACGCGCCCGCGCTCGCCGCCGCAGATGTCGGCATCGCCATGGGCACCGGCACCGACGTCGCCATCGAAAGCGCCGGCATCACGCTCCTGAAAGGCGATCTGCAGGGCATCGTGCGCGCGCGCCGGCTCTCCGAGGCCGTGATGTCCAACATCCGCCAGAACCTGTTCTTTGCCTTCATCTACAATGCGGCGGGCGTACCCATCGCGGCGGGCGCGCTGTATCCGACGTTCGGCATTCTGCTGTCACCGATCATGGCCGCCGCGGCAATGGCGCTATCATCGGTCAGCGTCATCACCAACGCTCTCCGCCTCCGCCACGTAAAGCTGGATTGATCGTGTCTGGGTCCCCGCCTCCGCGGGAATAACGTCATGGGGAAGCAACCTCAGCATGGCGAGCTTTGCTCGCCATGCTCAGCGCCCAAGGGGCGCCGCGCCTAATGGCGCGGCCATCGACTCGCGCGGCACTCACCGCTCGACAAGCTTCTCTCCGCCCGTGTCGCAGAGAAGAGCTTTACTGGCTCGGCATCGTATTGAAGCGAGCCTTCTGCTCATCGCTCAGCGAGTCATAGAAGCCCGTGAGCGCCGGCCGGATCTCGTTCATCGCCGTCACCGTCGCCTTCAGCCGCTTATCCATCGCGTCAAGTCGCGCCTCGGTCGAGCCCGGAACTGCCGACGGGCAGGTGCCCTGCAGCATCGCCGCCGCCTTCGCCGCAACGTTGTCGAGCTGGTCGAGAGCATCCTTCTGCTTATCGTCCGGATCGACCGTGGCGATGATCTCCTGCGTCGGGACGTTGATGAACTCCTGGTTCTGGTTGGCGCACATCTGCGCGGGATTATCCGACTTGCCGCCACCCAGAGCGTCGAGCTTGGCGCGCTGATCCGACGACAGCGAGCTGTCGAACTTCGCCAGCGGCGCCCGCACGAGATCGAGACCCTGCACCATTGCGTCGAGCCGCTTCTGCAGCGCTTCGAGGCGGCCAACTGGAGTGAGCGGCGGCGAGTTGGGGCACGATGCCTTGAGGATGCTCTCTGCCTTGTTGGAAGCGGCCTCCAGCTCCTTGAGATCGGCAAGCTGGCTGCCGGTCGGACCGACGCTTGCCTGGATCTTATCGACCGGCAGGCCACTCACGCCCGGCGCGAAACCGGCGCACGTCGCCATCTCCGGATTGTTGCTGTCATCCGCGGCAACCGAGCCAGCAGGAGCTGACGGCTGCGATGCAGACGAAGACGAGGAGTCTGCGTCGCCGCCGCCACTCGGCCCCGAGCTGTACACGTCCTGATGCGATTCACGTGCGTAGACGTAATTGTCGCTCGGCTGCGTCCACGCTGTCGCGCCATAGCCGCCCGACGGCCAAGCATACGCACCTTGCGGCCAGAACAGGCCACCCATGATGTAGTCGACGCCGTAGTTCCAGAACGGAGCCGTCCCTGCATAGGGCCACCACGCGAACGACCACATGTCACCCCAGGCGAACGGCCAGAACACGCGGCCGGCCCAGCCGAAGCGGCAGTTGTTGCAATTGAAATTGCGGGCGTTCCAGTTGTTGTTCCAGAACGCATTGTGGTCCCAGTGCCCGACGTTCACGGGCTGGTGCCAGTGGTTCCACTGCGCAAGGTCGTCGCGCCGGTCATCCCTGCGGTCGTCGCGCCGATCGTCGGCCGCGTTGCGATGGTCGTCGGGGCGGTTGTCATCCGGGTGCCGGTCGTCGGCATGGCGGTCGTCCGGCCGATTGTCATCGGCACGGCGGTCGTCTGCATGATTGTCGTCTGCACGATGGTCATCGGCGCGATGATCGTCAGCGCGGCGGTCATCAGCCCGGTGATCGTCCATGTGCATCTCGGGACGGGCCTCAGGCCTGAAATCTCTCATGCCGCCGCCAAAGTCGCGCATGCCACCGAAATGATCGCCGCCAAATCCACCGCCAAAATGCCCGCCACCAAATCCGCCTCCGAAATGGCCGCCGCCGCCGCGCGCCGAGGCGTCCGTGGCAAGTCCGAGTGCGGTCAAGGAGACGGTTGCGGCGAGCGCAAGCGCGGTGCTGCGTATCATGAGGTCCCTCCAGGTATGACGCGTGTTGCCGGCTTTGCTGCCGGCTTCCGCTGGCTTGGATACCCGGGAAGTTATGACGAGAGGCTCAGCGCCGCGCCCCGACCTGCCGTCAGCACAAACAAAGGCTTCAGCCGGCGCAAACAAGTCTCACGGCCAGCGCAACGACTTGTCAGGAGTTGCCTGTCGGCCGATTGGCTCTGCCCGCCGTGAACTATTTTAACGGGTACGTCGACATGCCACTGGTGATGTAGCCCCTCCGGCACGATATGACGCTCCCCAACGGGCCCCTGCGCCGCTATTGATCCCGTAAACGGATCGCCGGGAGAGACGATGCTGCCAGATTTGACCGAGACGACCACATCTGTGCCGCCCGAGTGGGCGCTGCTCAAGGGCATTTGGACCGCATGGCCGGCCAACGCCGACGAGTGGAACGGCGATCTCGACGCCCCGCGCCGTGACGTGGCCGCCCTGGTTCACGCCCTCAGCGAGGCCAACACCGTGCACCTGCTGGTCAACGGGCCGGAAGCGGAAGCTTCCGCGCGCGCCGCGCTCGCCGGCGCCGCCGAGATCGTTCAAGCGCGCTACGGTGACATCTGGCTCCGCGACACGGGTCCCATCTTCGCCCGCACGCACCTCGGCCCCGTCGCCCTGCGATTCGCCACCAACAGCTGGGGCGGCAAATACGACCTCCCCGACGACGCGACGGTCGGCGACGAGATCGCGCGCATCGCCGACACGCCGATCAAGCGCTTCAGCTTCGTGCTCGAAGGCGGCGCCGTCGATCACGATGGCGAGGGCACGATCCTCACCACCCGGCAGACGCTCCTCAATCCCAACCGCAACGGCTGGACAAGAGAGCAGGCCGAAGCCGCACTTGCGGAGGCATTCGGTGCGCGCAAAGTCATCTGGATCGACGAGGGACTGAAGAACGACCACACCGACGGCCATGTCGACAACATCGCGCGCTTCGTCGGGCCGGGCCGCGTCGTGTGTCAGGCGCCGGCCGGCCCCGATGACCCCAATGCCGAAACGCTGGACGCTATCGCTCGCACGCTCGAGCAGGCGACTGACGCGTCGGGCCGTACGCTCGAGGTGACGCGCATTCCCGGCGTCGGTCTCTACCGCAACGCGCTCGGCGAAGTCTCGCCGGCCTCGCACATGAACTTCGTCATCGCCAACAGCCTTGTCATCGTCCCGGTCTATGGAACGGCGACGCAGGAAGCCGCCTTGTCTGCCCTGCAGCAGGTGTTTCCCGACCACAAAGTCATCGGCGTACCCTCCAAAGGCCTGCTCGGTTGCGGTATGGCCGGTGGCGGATCGTTTCACTGCATCACGCAGCAGGAGCCGCGCTAACACGTGTGATGATCGAGAAATTCGCCAGCACCGGCGGCGCAAGACGGAGCGAATTTCTCGATCTGAATCACACGTGCAAGAAGGCAACCAATTCTAGTGTCCCCGATGACTCCGAAGTTCGCTCGGGACGCTAGCATCGAACTCTGGCGAACTTCGGAGTCGGGACACTAGATGGCCAACCGCACGCTTACCGTCGCCTCCATCCAGACTTGGTACGGCAACGACCTGCGCGACAACATCGCCAGGACGGAAGCATTCGTGCGCGAGGCAGCAAAGCAGGGCGCGCGGATCGTGCTGCCATCGGAGCTGTTCCAGGGCATCTACTTCTGCACGCGCCAGGATCCTAAGTGGTTCAACACGGCGCATCCCGTAAACGAGCATCCGTGCGTGCTCTCACTAAAGAAGCTCGCCGCCGAGTTGAATATCGTCGTCCCGATCTCGTTCTTCGAGAAGGACGGCCCGCGCTATTACAATTCCATCGCCATCGCCGACACCGACGGCGAGATCCTCGGCGTCTATCGCAAGAGCCACATCCCCGATGGCCCCGGCTATCAGGAGAAGTACTATTTCCGCCCCGGGGACACCGGCTTCAAGACCTGGAAAACCAAGGCAGGCCATATCGGCGTTGGCATCTGTTGGGACCAGTGGTTCCCCGAGTGCGCGCGCGCCATGGCGCTCGCCGGCGCCGAAGTGCTGTTTTATCCGACCGCGATCGGCTCCGAGCCGTATGACACCGCACTCGACACCCACCTGCAGTGGCAGCGCGCCATGCAGGGCCACGCCGTATCCAACGCCGTGCCGATCGTCGCCGCCAATCGCATTGGACTGGAGGAGAACGACGGCGCGCAGCAGCGGTTTTACGGACACTCATTCATCGCCGATCACCGCGGCGAGCTGGTCGAGACCATCGGCGCGCACAAGGAAGGCGTTCTCGTGCACGCGTTCGACCTCGACGAGATCGAGAGCTATCGCGCCGACTGGGGCTTCTTCCGCGACCGGCGCACCGACCTCTACGCCAAGAGCATCATCTAGCTGGCGCTCGTAAGCAGCTCCGCGAAATATCCCGACAGCAGCCGGTCGTTTGGGTCACGCTCGCGGCGCGCGCGTGCGAACTCGTTCCAGCGCTCGCCGAACGCCTTGGCCACGTGCGCCGCCGTCAGATGCTTCGTCTGATTGAACAGCGGATGGCCGCCGCGCGCACTGGCAAATTCGTTGAACGCCTTGAGGAACTCGTCCCATCCAGGACCTCCGGTGGAAACCGGATCGATACTGATAGCCGGCGCGTCGTGCGTGAACGACAGCAGCGCGTTCTTATCGGCCACCATCCGATAGCCGACAGCCGGCAGATCGCAGCGAAAGCCCGTCCGCGCTTCGTGCGCCGCGCAGAACCGCACGTAATCTTCAAACACATCGAAGAACTTGTCTTCGTCGAACGACCACATCGAGAAAACGAACTTGTACGGCCCAGGCTTGTCGACATGCCGAACGATCTGGAGATGCGGCCGGGTAGCCTTCCCGCCGACAACCCTGCTCATCCCGCGACGGATCATAAAATCATAGACCGCACGCACGCGATGCTCGACCGCCCGGTTCGGCGCCGACCGCGCGATGAGAATGGTGAACATCGGCCCGAGCTTGCGCCAGAAGGCATTGCGCACCCGCCAGCCGCCCGACGACGTCGGCTTTACGCCGGTAAGCTCGTGTCGTTCCTCCAGCAGAATCCGTTGTGAAGCCGGATAGAAGTACATCATCAACGCCTTTCGCTCGGCGACGAGCTTGGGCACCTCCGCACGGAACGCATCGACCGTGAGAACGCGATGCCGCGCACAGACCGCGGTCATCGGTTTGGTCCGCAGCGTCACCTCGACGATCACGCCGAGCAGCCCGTAGCTCGAACGCAGCAGCCGCATCTCCTGAGCGTGCTCGATCTCGTTGTAGCTGACGACGCTTCCGTCCGGCCGAACCAGCTTCACCCCCGAGACGAACGAGCTCACCTGCCCCCAGTGCGACGTGCCGATGAGCGATGAATCTTTCGTCGCCGCGCACGCCACCGCGCCGAGCGCGACATTGCCGATCTCGGTATTTATGTGGAATTGCTTGTCGTGCCGCGCCAGCTCTTCCGCAACATCGATGTAGAGAGCTCCGGCCTCGGCCGTGACCTGGTCGTGCCCGATCTCGATGATCCGCGTCATGCCCGTCATGTCGAGCATCGTGCCGCCGATATCGGCGGAGCAAGGCGCCGGCGAATGCAGCTTGCCAACCGCTCGCACCGGCGAGGGATATGCCAGCGTGTCCGCCACCACGCGCACCACGTCATCGATCGTCGCCGGACGCACGACCACGGCCGGCCGATAGGTCACGCCGCCTTCCCAATTGGTGATTTCGGAGCTGATCGCCGGAGCGGCCTGCGGCGCTCGCTGCGCAACGAACGCCGAATGAGCTGCAAGTTTCGCCAAGACCGCAAGCTGCGAGCCCATAGCCAACTGAGGCACCCTTGACTTCATGCGCAGCCCCCGGCCCCGCAAATATGCAAAGGCACCCTCAAATCGATGCTAGCTGGCTTTTGTTGTCGAGGCTACTTCGCCATCCGCTGGCCGATCACGATCAGCCGCGCCACCCGCTCTGCCGCATTCTGCAGATTCTCGCGCGATTTCGCGATCGCATCCTCGAGCTTCATGGGATTAGCGGTTGCCGCTTCCAGGCCATCGATGCCGTGGGCGAATACGCCGCTGGCGTCATCAGACAGGCCGCCACCGATGGCGACGACCGGCACCCCGTGCTTGCGCGCGGCCGCCGCGACGCCCGATGGGGTCTTGCCGAAAGCCGTCTGGAAGTCGACACGGCCTTCACCGGTCACTGCCAGCGCCGCGCCCTGCATCTGGTCCTCGAGTTTTGTAGCCGCCACGACCAGCTCGATACCGCGCTTCAATTCGGCGTTGGTGAATGCCATGAGGCCAGCCCCGATGCCGCCGCCCGCACCCGCTCCCGGCCGATCCGCCACATCCACACCGATGCTGCGTTTGATCACGCGCGCGAAGTGTTCGAGGTTCTTGTCGAGCCGCTCGACCATCTCCGGCGTCGCGCCCTTCTGCGGGCCATAGACGCGCGAGGCGCCCTTTTCGCCGCACAGCGGATTGGTGACGTCGCAAGCGACGCTGACGCGCACCTTGGCCAGGCCAGGGTTCACCATCGACATGTCGATCGCATGCAGCTGGTCGAGGTCCCCGCCCGCAATCAGATCGTGGATCGGCGCGCCGCCAAAGCTGATGAAGCGCACGCCCAGCGCCTGCGCCAGACCGGCGCCCCCGTCGTTCGTCGCCGAGCCGCCGATGCCCAGAATGATCTCGTCGACACCGCGCGCGATCGCGTCCGCGATCAATTCGCCCGTGCCGTAGGTCGACGCCAGCAGCGGATTGCGCGCCTCCCGTGCAACCAGCGGCAGACCCGACGCTTCCGCCATCTCGATGACGGCCGTCTTGCCGTCGCCCAACAGACCATAGGACGCGAGAACCTTCGCCCCCATCGGCCCGGAAACTTCGACTTGAACGATCTCGCCGCCGGTCGCATCGACCAGCGACTTCACCGTGCCCTCGCCGCCGTCCGCCATCGGGACCTTGACGTACGTGGCGTCTGGCCAGACCCGCTTCAGGCCAGCTTCGATCTCGGTCGCAACTTCGAGGGAGGTCAGGCTTTCTTTGAACGAGTCGGGAGCGATGACGATCTTCATTTCGCACTTCTTCTGACGGACGCTCTCGCGCCAACGGCTAGTTGGCCGAAGGATACTGGGAAAGCCCGCACTGTGTCGCGCGCTTGATTAAAGTTGAATTCTTTCAGGCAGGGTGGCGGGAATGCCATCATCCCTCATGGTTAAGGATAGCCGAGAATTGGGTGCGTTGCAGGGCGATCGGGGGCTCACGCCACGCGACGGACCGCTCCCCCGAGCTCCTGGATGGCGTCCGACTCTACCAGATGGACCCCGGGAGCCCCCAGCTCGGCGCACGCGAGCATCGCCCGCGCGACGGTTTTAGTGTGTATTGCCCGATACTTGCGGACAGGGCCGACCATCAGAGGCCCCACCACGGCGAGGACCCTGTTGGCTACCCGTTCGGCCAGCCGGTACTCGTCACGCGCCCCAGCCAGCAACGATGGGCGCAGAATGTACGTCGACCGCAGGCCCGCCCCCGCCACTCCAGCCTCCATCTGACCCTTGGTGCTGAGATAGACGCTCCGCGCCTGGCTGTTGGCGTCGACCGAGCTGATCACAACGAACGTCGCCGCCTGGTTATGCGCCGCCCATCGCGCCAGGGCGACCGGCAGATCCCTGTCGACCGCCTGGAACGCCGCCGTGGAGCCGGCCTTCTTCTGGGTCGTGCCGACGCAGCAGAACACGGCGTCTAGGTCCTCGCCGGCTTGCAGCGCGGGCAGGTCCGCGAAATCGACGACCCTCTCGTCAACGGCGGGAAGTCCACCGTACTCCGTCCTGCGATGGTGGAGGATGACGATCTTGTCGTACCGCTGCGCCGCGACGAGCAACGGCACCAGCTGGCGCCCAATCGCGCCTGTTGAACCGACGATCACCGCCGTGCGTTGTGACATCAGCTCTGACCCGTCCTAATCGATAGACCGCTCGCCATCGTATATCGGTCCACGCCCACTGCGTTCATGGCAATATATGCCGATCTATAGGACTGCATCGGAAGGTTTTGCCGTGAGCACGTACACCGTCCGCCAGGGAAGACGCTACCAGGCCACCATCACGCTCGGGTTCGTCGAAAGCTTCGCAGGCAACGATATCATCGCCGACCGGCTTCGGCAGGCTGGCTTTGCAGACGTAAGTGTCGAGGGCACCGGCGCCTTGCGCTACGCGGCAGGTGTTTGGCCCGGCGACGATGCGACAGCCGAATTGCCGGAGCAGATAACTGCGGTAACAGAAATTGAAGCCGCGTAGCGGCACGTCTGCACCTGACTAAGGAATGGGCATCACGCTCAGCCAACGCCCAATTACGCAGACCACGGATAATACATGCTCTTTCGTTCCGTGAAGCAGCGAGCGTTTTTCGTGGCGCGCCCTATCCCGTCGTAAAACCACGAAAGTTTATTGCCTGACAGAGAACTCAATCGCTCTATTGTCTAATAGGCACGGGGCTTGCTTTGCTGGTCTCAAGTGGCAGAATAAATGTACCGAGCGGGAAGGTACCAGCATCCGCAAAACGCCGTTCCCGCCGACATCGACGCGCTTGGCGCGGCGAGCACGACGGCTGGGTCGCCACGAGAGGGATTGGGAAGCATGGACCTGGACGAGCATAGAGCCCGTGTGATCCTCGAGTCGACACTCGCGGCCTGGAGCAACGCGGACATCGACGCCCTCGTTTCTCATTTTGTCGATGACATGACCTACTTCTGCAATACCGGCGGACCCGATGGCGGCCCCCTAACGATAGTGGGAAAGCGCACCTACCGGGAAATGCTGCAGCAAATTGTCAATGTCGCCGAAAGCGTCTGTGTCTCCGAGTACTTCCGTTTCGCCAATGGCGTCGGTCGGGCCAAGATCGAGTGCTATATCCGGCACAAGACGACGCGCCACACGCTCGTTGGATCGTATCGCCAGCTCATTACCTATCGTGGCGATAGGATTGAGCGCATGGAGGAATTCCACGACGCCGCCAAGATGATCGCGTTCTGGCAGATGATCTCCGGCGAAGCAGCGATCGAGAAGGCGCTGCTCGCCGACTAGATCTTCCAGCGCGGTATTAGCGGCGCCATCTCCACCACCAGTTGCGATGCGCGCGCCAGCGACGCCAGCCCGCCTTGTCGACCAGAACCGATGCCTGCGCGCTGCTGCCAGGAATGGCGCTTAGCCCCGCTACCGGTGCCGCCTGTACAGGTGCGCTGACAACCGCCGCGCCGATCGCCAGAGCGCCCGCGAGCACACAGATTTTAAGATGCTGCTGCATGAAAGATCCCTCCTCGAAACGTCTACCCGACGTTCTCAGGAAGGTTATCTCAAGCGCGCAAAAACGCTCTTAGACCCGGCAATTCAACTTGCTTCAAAATTTCAGGATTCACCGAGCAAGCTCGGCAGCACTGCGCTGGAAACTCACCACCAGCTTCGCTCGCGCGGAGCAGTCCGGCGCCACTCCCTTTCGCCGATCAAGCCCCGGCCAATGGAAACCGCAGGACTGCATGCGTCCCTCGCGCCGTCGGCGCGTAGACCAGTTCCGCTCCGAGCCTGATCGACATGCTCTTGATGACGCGCGTCCCCAGCCCAGTGCCTGCGGGGCTCGGAGATGAGGTCGGAAGTCCGACGCCATCGTCCGAAACACTCAAGCATCCAGCATCCTGATCGCGTGTAACGCTGACTCGTATGTCGCCCCGGGCATCTGCGGAATACGCATACTTATAAGCGTTCGTGACCAGTTCAGTAACGATGATGCCGAGTGACACCGCCTTGTCTGTCGGAAGGCTGATCGGCGTCGCTGCGAGAGAAATCTCGTGGTCGCTGCCCCACGCCAGCATCGAGGTCCGCAGCTCTTCGACAAGTCCCCCTAGATAGGACCGAAGATCGATCATCTGGACGTCGTCGGACGTATAGAGCCGGCGATGCACACCCGCGATCGCCATGATCCTCGCCTGCATCTCATCGAGCGCACGCAGCGCTGACGGATCGGAAACCGTCGTGCGCTGCAAGTTGGTCAGCGCGGCGACGATAGCCAGTGAATTGGCGACGCGGTGGTTGACCTCGCGCAGCAAAAGCTCGGCCCGGTCGCGGGCCTGTATCACAGCAAGGTCCGCCGCAGCCTTGTCCCGCCGCAGCTTCTCCTGCTCGAGCGCGGTCTCGATCGCCTGCGCGAGCAGATCGTAGAAATGCCCCTGCACGTCCTTCCAGACGTAATCGACCGCACCGGCTTTGAGCGCCGAAACGGCCACGCGTGCGTCGTCGGCTCCCGTCACGTAGATGACGGGCGGCGCGTCCGGCAGCGATCGTATCAGCGGGAGTGCATCGAGGCCGGTCTGCCCGGGCATATAGTGATCAAGCGCGATGACATCGAAGCGCGCCTCGGACAGCAGCTTTATGCCGTCATCGACCGACGTCGCGGCAACAACGCTGTGCCCTCGGGCCTCCAGCGCCTTCTGGACCAATCGCCCCAGCCCCGGATCGTCGTCAATGTACAGAACTCTAGCAGCCCGATCTGTCACTGCGTCTCCGGCACCTGCATCACGGCGAAGAACAAGCCGAGCTGCCGAATTGCGTTGGCGAAATTCTCGTAATCGACTGGCTTGGTGATGTAGACGTTTGCCCCAAGGTCGTAGCAGCGCTGGATCTCGCGCGCGTCATCGGTCGTCGTGAGAACAATGACAGGCGAGCGCCGCGTATGCTGGTTGCTCTTGATCTTCTCGAGGATCGAGATTCCGGTCATGTCGGGCAGGTTCAAATCGAGCAGGACAAGGAGCTGCTTCCCAGCGCTCACCTCTCCGGAACCGTCCGGACCCAGGAGATACGCGAGCGCCTCCGTCCCGTTGGTAAACGCCGTCAACTCGTTGTTGACGCCGGCACGGCGAATGTTCCGTTCGATGAGTCGCGCATGACCTTCGTCATCCTCGATCATCACGATGCCAACGGGTTTACCCTCTGAGCTCACCGGTGCGCTCCAATACAGTTCGAATGTTACGGGGAAGCTTTACCTGAAACGTCGTTCCTTTTCCAATCTCCGACGTCAGCGTGATTTCCCCTCCCATGCGCCGCACCAGCGCGCGCACGTGTGCAAGCCCAATTCCCTCGCCCGGTTTGTCTTGTGCTCCGGCACGCCTAAATAGGTCGAACACGCGATCGAAATCGGCGGCAGCGATACCGCGCCCGTTATCCTCGACTTCGACAAAAATTGCTCCGTCACGGCTCGGTCGTGCTTTGACGTGGACGAGAGGTGGCCGCCCTGTCGCCTGGTACTTCACCGCGTTGTCCACAAGGTTACCGAACACCTGCTCCAGCGCCAGCCGATCGCTGATGATGGTCGGCAGCGGCCCCTCGACGACCATCTCTCCACCCGCGTCGACGAACTGATGTTGAACGCTCGCCGAAATTCCAGCGAACAAGGCAGTGAGATCGATGGCCTCCGGATTGAGTGTGCGACGGCCCTCACGCGACAACTTCAGAATGGCGTTGATGAGAGCATCCATCTTCTTCGTGGACGCCTGGATGAAGGAAATGGCTTCCGGTATATCGGTCTCCACTGCAGCACGGGCCGCGTCTGCCGATGGCAACGCATCGAACCCTGCATCGGCGGTGACCGCGCGCAGAGACTCCAGCGCGGTCCTAAGCTCCGCCGTGAAGCCCATGACGTTGACGAGTGGCGCCCTGAGATCGTGGCTGACGATATAAGCGAAGCGCTGCACCTCTTCGTTTGCGCGCTGCAGATCCGCCGTCCGCTCCAGAACCCGCAACTCGAGTCCGGCGTTGAGCGCCACCACTTCCGCTCTCGCCTTGACGATCTCGCGCGTATGGGTCGCAAGCGCCCATCCCGCGCCGCCGCCCGCCAGAATGATCAGTAAGCCGCCCCCGATGACGCTCCACTGCAGGATGCGTGCGTTCCCTTGCTGGCTGACCACCGCTGCATTGAGACGCTGTTCGACCGTTTCCCGCTTGTCGCGGACGAGAGTGCGTATGCGGTCCATGAGCTCTTTGCCCAGATCCGACCGCACCACGACCATCGCCTCGTCGACCCTGCCGGCCCTCTTCAGTTCAACCGTCCGCGACAGCTCTTCGAGCTTCTCGTGTATCGCAATCTTGATCTCACTGAGAAACTCTTGGCTGTCCTGGCGCCGCTGCAGGACCTCCTCCAACGCTGTGAGGTGCTGGTCCGTCTTGCTCACCGCCTCGCGGTACGGCGCCAGATAGCGATCCTCGCCGGTAAGCAGGTATCCGCGCTGGCCGGTTTCTGCGTCCTGAAGCACAGAAAGCAAATCGAGCATCGCGCCGCGTATTTCGCGCGTTGCCAGCACCTCGTCCATCGAATAGCGGGTGCGCTCCAACATCCAAAACGACAGGCCGACCATCGTCAGCAGGATGAGCATCCCGATGGCCGTAAACACAGCAGTCGCGCGAACGAGAGTAACTTTGTTTGTCGCCACTAGTACCCGGTATCAGCGAAAGGGCCGCCGATATAATCGGCGACCCCTGCATTTTGTTCCTTAGCCTGCTTCACGATCGCGCCGTGGCGGACGGCGGTCTCGACCGCCGCCGCCGCCACCTTCGCGGTCACGGCGCGGTGGCCGCGTGGCAGACATCTCCGGCTCGGGCTCGTCGCCTTCTGCGCGCGGAATTTCCTCACCGGTCGTCTGATCGATGATCTTCATCGACAGGCGTGTCTTGCCGCGCTCGTCGAAGCCCAGAAGCTTCACGTAGACTTCCTGGCCTTCCTTCACGACCTCGCCGACCGTTGCCGGACGACCCGGCGCGAGCTGCGAGATATGCACGAGGCCATCCTTGGCGCCGAAGAAGTTCACGAACGCACCGAAGTCCATGATCTTCACGACCTTGCCCTTGTAGATCGTGCCGATCTCCGGGTCCGAAGCGATCTCCTTGATCCGCTTCAGGGCAGCTTCGATCGACTCGCGCTTGGCGGCAGCGACCTTCACCGTGCCGTCGTCGCTGATATCGACCTTGGCACCCGACTCCGCGACGATCTCGCGAATGACCGAGCCGCCCGATCCGATGACCTCACGGATCTTGTCGGTCGGGATCTTGATCGTCTCGATGCGCGGCGCGTGCTCGCCGAGTTCCGTGCGCG
>CAZBPM010000023.1:63183-63442 GCA_964493785.1 uncultured Hyphomicrobium sp.
CTTCGACATTTCGCCGAGGATGTGGAGCCGGCCTTCGCGCGCCTGATCGAGCGCGACCCGCATGATCTCCTCGGTAATGCCGGTGATCTTGATGTCCATCTGCAGCGACGTGACACCCTTCTCTGTGCCGGCCACCTTGAAGTCCATGTCGCCGAGATGATCCTCATCGCCGAGAATATCGGACAGAACGGCGAAGCTCTCGCCCTCCTTGATGAGGCCCATCGCGATACCCGCCACCGGCGACGTGATCGGAACGCCG
>CAZBPM010000023.1:63452-63665 GCA_964493785.1 uncultured Hyphomicrobium sp.
GCGTCCATCAGTGCCAGCGAGGTGCCGCACACTGTAGCCCTCGACGACGAGCCGTTCGACTCGGTGATCTCAGAGACGACGCGGATCGTGTAGGGGAAATCCTCCTGCACCGGCATCACCGGACGGATGGCGCGCCATGCGAGCTTGCCGTGGCCGATCTCGCGGCGACCCGGCGAGCCCATGCGGCCCGTCTCACCCACCGAGAATGGCGGG
>CAZBPM010000023.1:63675-72642 GCA_964493785.1 uncultured Hyphomicrobium sp.
AGGAAGCGCTCTTTGCGGGTGCCTTCCAGCGCGTCGACGAACTGCTCGTCCTCGCCCGTGCCGAGCGTCGCAACCACGAGGGCCTGCGTCTCGCCGCGGGTGAACAGTGCCGAGCCGTGCGTGCGCGGCAGGACGTGCACATCAGACACGATCGGACGCACCGTGGTGAGATCGCGACCGTCGATACGGCGGCCGGTCTTGACGATGTCGCCGCGCACGATCTCGCTTTCCAGCGCCTTGAACGTGCCCGACAGCAGCACCTGCTCGTTCGGATCATCCGGGCACTCGACTCCGGCCTTCACCTTCGCCTTGGCCTGATCCTTCAGCTCGTAACGCTTCTGCTTTTCCTTGGTGGAGAAAGCTGCGCGTAGGTCGGCCTCGGCAAGCTCTCTAACCTTGGCGGCGTACTTCTGCGCGTCGGGAAGCTTGATGTCCCACGGCTCCTTGGCGGCCTTCTCGGCCAGCTTGATGATCGCCTGGATGACCGGCTGGAAGTGCTTGTGACCGAACATCACGCCTTCGAGCATCTGCGTCTCGGGAAGCTCCTTGGCCTCCGATTCGACCATCATCACGGCGTCCTGGGTGCCGGCGATGACGAGATCGAGCGAGCTCTCGGCCATCTCGTCGATCATCGGGTTGAGGACGAACTCGCCGCCGATGAGACCGACGCGCGCTGCGCCGATCGGGCCGAGGAATGGCAGTCCCGAAAGCGTCAGCGCTGCAGAAGCTGCAACCAGCGCCAGGATGTCCGGGTCATTTTCCATGTCGTGCGAGAGCACGTTGATGACAACCTGGGTCTCGTTCTTGAAGCCCTCGACGAACAGCGGGCGGATCGGACGGTCGATGAGACGCGACGTCAGCGTCTCCTTCTCGGTCGGGCGCCCCTCGCGCTTGAAGTACCCGCCCGGGATCTTGCCCGCGGCATAGGTCTTTTCCTGGTAGTTGACCGTGAGGGGGAAGAAATCGATGCCGGGCTTAGCGGACTTTGCGCCGACGACTGTAGCGAGCACGCTGGTCTCGCCGTACTGGGCGTAGACCGCGGCATCGGCCTGGCGAGCCATGCGCCCGGTCTCGAGCGTCAGTTTGCGGCCACCCCAGTCAATTTCAACACGATGGATATCGAACATGTGCGTTCTTTCTCTTTCTCATCCGGGTAGTGGCGCGGCCGGCCGGAGTGCCGGGGGCGCCTGCCTCGGCGCACAGCCGAGGGAAAGAGGCTCTGAGCCTCTCGGGTAATGCGGGCGGATGGCCGGAATGAAACGAGGGGCCGGCCTCCGCGCGCTTGTCGTTTAGCGGCGGATGCCGAGCTTCTCGATGATGCCCTGGTAGCGCTTCTCGTTCTTGCGCTTCACGTAGTCGAGCAACTGGCGGCGCTGGCTGACCATCTTGAGGAGGCCGCGGCGCGAGTGGTTGTCCTTCTTGTGCAGCTTGAAGTGCTCGGTGAGATCGTTGATCCGCGTGGTGAGGATCGCGATCTGAACCTCCGGCGAGCCGGTATCGTTCGCCTTCGTTGCATTGTCTTTGATGAGCGCAGTCTTGCGCTCTGCCGACAGCGACATCGGGTATCCTTTCTGTTCAGGTGAGATGAGGGCTCAGCCCTCGGGTGCGGCCACAGCCGGGATGTCGTCCAGCAGGGTCGCGAGTAGTGGGCGTCTTATACACGAGCCCACCGTTGCCGCGAGCACAAAACGCCGCGAAATGGGGCCTGAAACTCGTTAACGGAGCCGTTCTTCGGGCCCCCGCGGCACTTTCAGCCGAAATTGAAAACGCGGGTCGGCTTGAACGCCCCTTTTTCCAGCTCCCCCAGGGCCAGGATCCGGCCCTTGAAGTGAGCATATGCCGCCCCGTTGAGGATCGGCGCGTCCCGGCCTCGCACCAGGACCGCCTGCCCCCGGGAGAGGCTCATGGCATCGTTGGGGCCGACACTGAGCCCAGGAATATCGCTGAGAGCCGCTTCGACCGGCTGCAACAGCTGCCCGATATCGCCCGCCTCGGCCGCCTCCTGCAGAGCCGTAAGTTGCACGGACACTTCTTCGTTGAACGATCCAACGCGCGTGCGCCGTAGCCCGATCACGTGCGCGGCGCTGCCGAGCGTTCGCCCGATGTCGCGCGCCAGCGCCCTGACGTAGGTGCCCTTGCCGCATTCGGCTTCCAGCACCACCGTCGACGCGTCCGGCATGTCGATCAGCCGCAGATCCTCGACCACGATCCACCGCGCATCGAGCTCGACGACCTCGCCGGCCCGCGCCAGATCGTAGGCGCGGTTCCCGTCCACCTTGATCGCCGAGAACGCCGGCGGCACCTGGCTGATCTCACCCATGAAGTCCGGCAGCACGTTCTCGATGTCTTCCAGTGTCGGCAGCACGCCGGATGAGCGCACGACCTTCCCCTCGGCATCGTCGGTGTCGGTTTCCGCGCCGAAGCGCACCGTGAATCGGTAAGCCTTCTCGCCATCCACCGCGAACGGCACCGTCTTCGTCGCCTCGCCGAGCGCGATCGGCAGGATGCCCGTCGCCAGCGGATCGAGCGTGCCGGCATGGCCAGCCTTCTGCGCCTCGAACAGCCGGCGCACGGCCCCCACCGCCTGCGTCGATGTCATGCCGATAGGCTTGTCGAGCACCACCCAGCCGTGGACTGGGTTACCCTTCTTGCGTCGTGCCATGGAGACTTAGTCCTTCTCGACGTCCTGCCGGACCTTCGGGCTCGCCAGCAGCTCATCGATGCGTCTGGACTCCTCGAACGTCTCGTCGCGGCGGAAGCGGATATCAGGCGCGAACTTCAGGTTCACCGCGCGAGCCACCTCGCTGCGAATGAAGCCCTTGTGGCGGTTGAGCGCCTCGATCCCCTCCGCCGTATCCTCACCGCCCAGCGGCACGACAAACGCCGTTGCCAACTTGAGGTCGGGCGACAGCCTCACCTCGGGGATGGTGATGACGTGCGCGGCGATGACGTCGTCGTGTATTTCGCCCCTCGCCAGCATCTCGGCAAGCTTGTGACGAACCAACTCGCCGATGCGCAGCTGACGTTGCGATGGAGGCTTTGAGCCCCCCGATTTCTTGGATCTCGTCACGGGAAAACATCCATATGCCGATGCGGAATCGGACCACATACGGCTTAGGTTTAAACAAACAACCCATCGGTCAGAAGGGCCGCAGAGGCAAGGCGATCCCGGCTCAAGCTGCCGCCCTCGCCCAAGCCGCCCCATCCGCCCAAGGGCGAATGGGGTTAGCGCCCGTGAGCGGATTTAGAGGCTCCGGGTTACCGTCTCGACGTTGAAGCACTCGATCTGGTCACCCGCTCGGATGTCCTGATAGTTGGCGAAGGCCATGCCGCATTCCTGACCGGCGGGCACTTCCTTCACCTCGTCCTTGAAGCGCTTCAGTGTAGACAGCGTGCCCTCGTGGATCACCACGTCGTCGCGCAGCAGCCGCACCTTGGCACCGCGCTCGACCTTGCCTTCGCTGACGCGGCAACCGGCGACCTTGCCGGTCTTCGTGATGTTGAACACCTCGAGGATTTCCGCCTTGCCGAGGTAGATCTCGCGGATCGTCGGTGCCAGCAGGCCCGACATGGCCGCTTTCACGTCGTCTACGAGGTCGTAGATGATGCTGTAGTAGCGGATCTGCACGCCGTCGCGTTCCGCCAGCGTCTTCGCCTGCGCGTTGGCGCGGACGTTGAAGCCGACGATCACTGCCTTGGAAGCGCTCGCCAGTGCCACGTCGGATTCGGTGATGCCACCGACCCCTGAGTGCACGATCTGCGCGGCGACCTCTTCGGTGTTGAGCTTGCGTAGCGAGCCTGCGATCGCTTCGACCGAACCCTGCACGTCGCCCTTGACGAGCAGCGTGAAGTCCTTGCGGCCCGTCTCCTTCAGCGACTGCATCATCTGCTCGAGCGTGCGCGGAGTACCCGCCGAGCCCATCGTGTCGCGACGCTTGCGCACGCGATAGTCGGTGATCTCGCGAGCACGTCCTTCGCTCTCGACCACTGCGAACTGGTCGCCAGCTTCCGGCGCCGAGTCGAAACCGAGGATTTCGACCGGGATCGACGGACCCGCGGACGTGACGTTGGCGCCAAGCTCGTCGATGAGGGCGCGAACGCGACCCCACGCCTTGCCGGCCACCACGATGTCGCCGACCTTCAGCGTACCGCGCTGCACAAGCACGGTGCCGACCGGACCGCGGCCACGCTCCAGCTTCGCCTCGACGACGATGCCTTCCGCCGAGCGGTTCGGATTGGCCTTGAGATCAAGGATTTCGGCCTGCAGATGAATCGCCTCGAGCAGCTTGTCGAGGTTCGTGCGCTTCAGTGCCGACACAGGCACATCCAGCGTTTCACCCGACATGCTTTCGACCACGATCTCGTGCTGCAGCAGTTCGGTCCGAACGCGGGTCGGATCCGCCTGTGGCTTGTCGATCTTGTTGATCGCCACGATGATCGGCACGCCCGCAGCCTTAGCGTGATTGATGGCTTCCACCGTCTGCGGCATGACGCCGTCGTCGGCAGCGACCACCAGGACGACGATGTCCGTCACCTTGGCACCGCGCGCACGCATGGCGGTAAACGCCTCATGGCCCGGCGTATCGATGAACGTCACCTTCGCGCCGCTCGGCGTCGTCACCTGGTAGGCGCCTATGTGCTGCGTGATACCGCCGGCCTCGCCTGCGACCACGTTGGTCTGGCGAATGGCGTCGAGGAGCGACGTCTTGCCGTGGTCGACGTGGCCCATGATGGTCACGATCGGCGCACGCGCCTCGAGGTGGCCCTCGTCGTCCTTCTCACCGATGAATCCGGTCTCGACGTCAGCCTCCGAGACGCGCTTCGGCGTATGCCCGAACTCCTGCACGATGAGTTCAGCCGTATCGACGTCGATCACATCGTTGATCTTGTGCATCGCGCCTTCTTTCATCAGGTACTTGATGATGTCGACGGCGCGTTCGGTCATGCGGTTGGCGAGTTCTTGGATGGTGATGACCTCGGGGATCACTACCTCGCGAACAATCTTCTCGCGCGATTGGGAAATGCCCATCGCCTTGAGCTTCTCACGCTCACGCTTGCGCTTCAGCGAGGCAAGCGAGCGCTCACGCTGCTTCTCGTCGAAGGCATTGTTGATCGTGAGCTTGATGCGCTCGCGCTTCTCGTCTGGCTTGGGCGTCGGAGTGCGCGCGGCGCCTGGCTTGCTGCGCGGACCCTTCGGGCCGCCGCGATCGTCGTCGTCCCGCATCTCGGGACGCACGACGCGCTTCGCTACCTCAGGCTCCGACTTGGTGGGGCGAGTCGGCATCGGAATGTCGATCTCGCGCGGACGACCGCCCTCGCGAGGCTGCAGAGCCGGATTGTAAGACGTGCGCGGACGCGCGCTACTGTCACCAGTGGGACGTGGTCCACGAGGACCGCTATCGCCACCAGGGCGCGGGCCACGCGGACCGCTGTCGCCACCTGGACGCGGACCACGGTAGCCGCTGTCGCCGCCAGGACGCGAATCACCGCCAGGACGCGGGCCGCGTGAATCTGGGCCGCGTGAATCCGGACCACGATAGTCGCGCTGTTCGCGATTGTGCTGTGGCGCTCTTGTTTCGGGCGCACGCTGCGGCGCCTGTTCCGGCGCACGAGCTGTCGTCGGCGACGGCGTTGCCTCACTCACCGGCGCAGCGTCGGTTGCTGCCTGCACGGGCGCGGCGGGTGCGGGTGGAGGCGCAGCCGCAGCAGCCGCAGCGACTGTTTCGGCGCGCTCGCGCTCTTCCTGGCGCTCTACATCGTCGCGCTGGCGGGCGGCGGCGAGTGCACGAGCACGCGCATCGCGCTCCTCGTTGGACAAGCCTCGACCGGCTGCTGGCGCGACATCTCTCGGCGCAGCTGGCTCCGGGCGGGACGGCCGGCGCGGTACTGGAGCTTCCGCGGCAGGCGCGGCGGCCACAACCTCAGTCTCCGTTCCACCAGGGCCGGAGAGCTTGCGCGTCTTGCGCTTCTCGACGACCACCGACTTGGACCGGCCGTGGCTGAAATTCTGGCGGACGTGGCCACTCTCGACCGTCCGCTGCAGCGAGAGCGGCTTGCGCCCGCCGCGGATAGTCTTGTCAGTGGTGTCCTTGGTCTCTGTCATGCTCTTCTCTTAAAACTCCGAAGTCCCGTTTCGCGGCCTTTAGGATGCGCCTTATACGCACCGATAGCGCTTTAAGCGCTCGGCCTCGCTAAGTAGCCGTGCCGTGGCTCCGCCTTGTATGAGGCCAGCATGTACCACATTTGACCGGCCCATGGCCAAGCTCAATTGTTCGATGGTGAGCCAATCAACAATCGTCGCTGACCGGCCTTTATCCCGTTGAATCGCCGAAAACTTAGCGTCGAGCTTCCGGCGTCCCTCTGCCGTACCCTCCGCGCCGTGAAGAAGCGCCGCGGCACGTCCGCTGTCGAGCAGCTTCTCCACCTTTTCTGCTCCGGTGGAGACAAGCCCTGCTTTATTGGCAAGCGATAGGGCATTGAGGATACGCCCTAAAAATAGGATCTCGATCCGCTCAGGCAAGTCTTCCGGCACGCTGACCTGACGCTTGAGGCTCTTGGCGAAGGCATTTGTCTTCACCGCCGCCTCGACGACCGGCCGCTCACATTTCAGCCACACCCCGCGGCCCGGAAGCTTCCGCGTAGGGTCCGGCACAATCTCGCCTGACGGATCGACGACGAACCGGATCAGCTCCTCGGGCGGAAGCTCTTGGCGCGTGACTGCGCAACGGCGGAGCGAGCCCCGCGCGTCACCATCATCCGCATCCTCAATGAGCTCAGCGCCCAATCAGCCATTCCTCCCGGCGACATCACAGCTAGCTTTCGACGGCGGCAGTCTCGCCGCCTTCGGCCTCTGCCTCGCCATCCAAAGCCTCGTCCTCGCCCGCCTCAACGGCAGGCTCCAGATCCTCGGCCTTGATCCAGCCGGCCAGCACGCGTGCCGACATGATCATTTCCTCGGCCTCTTTGCGGCCGATGTCGAACCCTTCCAGAACGCCCTTGTGGCGCACCGGTTCGGAGTCCTTCTCCTTCTTGCGCTCCGTCCACCCGACGAGGTCGTCGGTTGCGCAATCGGCGAGATCCTCCAGCGTTTTTACGCCGTTCTCACCCATCGCGACCATCATCGCGGTGGTGACGCCCTGCACCTTGGCGATATCGTCGGCAACGCCGAGTTCGCGGCGCTTGGCGTCGCGGTCGGCCTCCTGCTTCTCGATATATTCGCGTGCACGCGTCTGAATCTCGTTGGCGGTATGCTCGTCGAAACCTTCGATGTGCGCGATCTCGCCGAGGTCTACGTAAGCGACCTCCTCGATCGAGGCGAAGCCTTCGGTCACCAGCAGCTGCGCGATGACCTCGTCAACGTCGAGCGCTTCCATCAGCAGGTTCGAGCGCTCGGAGAATTCCTTCTGGCGACGCTCGGACTCTTCCTGCTCCGTCAGGATGTCGATATCCCAACCGGTAAGCTGCGAGGCAAGGCGCACGTTCTGGCCGCGGCGGCCGATGGCGAGAGAAAGCTGGCTCTCAGGAACGACGACCTCGATCCGGTTGCTGTCCTCGTCGAGCACGACCTTCGACACTTCCGCCGGAGCCAGCGCGTTGACGATGAAGCTCGCCGCGTCCGGGTTCCACTGGATGATGTCGACCTTCTCGCCCTGCAATTCATTGACGACCGCCTGCACTCGGCTGCCGCGCATGCCGACGCACGCGCCGACCGGATCGATCGACGAATCCTTTGAAAGAACGGCAATCTTCGCCCTCGAGCCCGGATCGCGCGCCACCGACTTGATCTCGACGACGCCGTCGTAGATTTCCGGCACTTCCTGCGCGAACAGCTTCGACATGAACTCGGGCCGTGCGCGCGACAGGAAGATCTGCGGGCCGCGCGGCTCGCGGCGTACGTCGTAGATGTAGGCGCGGATGCGGTCGCCGTAACGAACGTTTTCGCGCGGGATCATCTCGTCGCGGCGGATGATGCCCTCGGCACGGCCGAGGTCGACGATCACGTTGCCGTACTCGACGCGCTTCACCGTACCGTTGATGATCTCGCTGATACGATCCTTGTATTCGCTGAAGTGGCGCTCGCGCTCGGCCTCGCGCACCTTCTGCACGATGACCTGCTTGGCGTTCTGCGCGGCAACGCGGCCGAAATCCAGCGGCGGCAGCGGCTCGGCAATGAAGTCGCCGACCTTGGCGTCCTTGTTGCGGCGCTGCGCGTCATCGAGCGTGATCTGCGTAGAGTCGTTCTCGACCTCATCGACCACCGCCAGCACGCGCGACAACCGCGCCTCGCCGGTCTTGGGATCGATCTCGCAGCGAATGTCGTTCTCGGCACCGTAGCGGGACTTGGCCGCCTTCTGGATCGCGTCCTCCATCGCCTCGATGACGATCTTGCGGTCGATCGCCTTCTCGCGCGCCACCGCGTCGGCGATCTGCAGGAGCTCCAGCCTGTTGGCGCTGATGCCGGCCATTGCCATGGGTCTATTCCTCCTCGGCGTCCGTCAGCGGCGCTTCTGCGCCGTCGGACAGTGCTTTGCTCTTCTTTGCGCGGCTCAAGGCCTCGCGGATCAAATCGTCGGTCAGCATTAGGCGGGCTTCGGCAATCAGCCCCACCGGAATGCCGATTATGTTCTTTCCATCCGCGCCGAGGTCGATCTCGATGCGCGCCTCGCCATCCTCGAAACCCTCCAGGATGCCGCGGAAACGCCGGCGCCCGTCGATCAGCTCCTTGACCTCGATCTTCGCCTCATGGCCGGACCAATCCTCGAAATCGGACGGCCGAACCAGTGGCCTGTCGATGCCGGGCGACGAGACCTCTAGTCTATAGGCGCCCTCGATCGGATCGTGCACGTCCAACAGAGGTGAAACCTCCTTGGATATGGCCTCGCAGTCCTCGATCGTCAGCGTGCCGTCGGCACGCTCCGCCATGATCTGCAGCGTCTTGCTGTCGCCCCCGGTCACGGCAACACGCAC
>CAZBPM010000024.1:0-63839 GCA_964493785.1 uncultured Hyphomicrobium sp.
CCACCGCCACCGCAACCGTCACCACGGCTCCGGCAACCCAGCAGGCGACGGTAGCGGAGCCCATCCCCGGCGCAGCCGCAACTCAGCCCGCCGCAACGCCTCCGGCATCTCCGGCAGCCCCAGCGGTACCGGCGCAGTCGGCCACCGCGCCCGCGGATCCTGCCGCCCCAGCCTCGACCGCAGCTCTCCCCGATCCGGCTGCCGCAGCGACCGCGGCGCCTCAGGTGCTCCCGCCCGCCGATCCCGTCGTCGCCAGCATTCGCCAGAAGCTCCCCGAGCTGTCCAAGCGCGCCAGTCAGGACGAAGTCGCGGCGCTCACCGCCTACTACAGCGAAATGACAGGGACGCCCCTCTGGGCCTCGACAAGTGGCCTCACCGCCAAGGGCAAGTCGGTCATTTCCGAGATCGGCCGCGCCGAAAATTGGGGCCTCCCGGCCAGCGCCTTCAGCGTCCCTTCGCCGGGTGCCGCTGTACTGACACCGGAAGCGGCTGCCGATACCGAGCTGCAGGTGGCTCTTGCCGTTCTCAAGTACGCGCGTTTCGCGCGTGGCGGACGCATCAATCCGGCAAGCATATCCCAGCTCATCGATCAGAAGCCCACTCTCATTCCGCCCAAGACGGTGTTGGATGAGATCGCGGCTGCCGATGAACCCGGCACATACCTCACGACGCTGCACCCCAAGCATCCGCAGTTCGAAGCGTTGCGCCAAGTGCTGTTGAAGCTGCGCGGCGGCGAGGAAAAGGAAGAGACGCCGGCTGAAGATCCGGCTCTGGCGGTGCAGCTTCCGATGGGCCGCATTATTCGCCCCGGCTCCAGCGACCCGCAGGTCGCACTTCTTCGCCAGCGGTTGAAGGTTCCCGCCACCGATCCTGCCAGCGAGAGCGTCTATGACGACGTGCTGCAGAATGCCGTGCGAGAATTCCAGCGCTCGAAGAACCTCACGCCGGACGGCATCGTCGGTAACGGAACCCGCCAGGTGCTCAACGGCGGTCCGCGCCCCGTTGCTCAGTCGAACGACTCCAAGATCGAGCGCATCCTGATCAACATGGAGCGCTGGCGTTGGCTGCCGGCCGAGCTTGGCGAGTTCTACGTTTGGGACAACGTTCCTGAGTTCCTCGCGCGCATCGTTAAGAACGGCCAGGTCATCCACACCGACGAGATCATCGTGGGCCAGCCGTCCTGGCCCACGCCTTCGTTCTCAGCCGATATGAAAACCGTCGTCTTTCGCCCGAGCTGGGGCGTGCCTCCAGGCATAAAGGCGAAGGAGCTTGCTCCGCTTCTGCGCAAGAGCTCTGGTGGTGCCGGCCTCTTCGGCATTTTCGGTGGCGGCTACTCCGCCCAGGCCGTGCTGGATGCGTATGACCTTCGCGTCTATTCGGGCGGCCGCCAGATCGATCCCAACTCTGTCAATTGGTCCAGCGTCAACATCCAAGCCTACAGCTTCCAGCAGCCGCCGGGCCCTAAGAACGTGCTGGGTGAAGTAAAGTTCATGTTCCCCAACTCGCACGACGTCTACATGCACGACACGCCTGAGCGGAACCTTTTCGGTAAATCGTTCCGCGCTCTCAGCCACGGCTGCATGCGCGTGCACGAGCCCCGCAAGCTTGCCGAGATTTTGCTTGCCGAGGACAAAGGCTGGTCGACCGCCAAGGTTGGGCAGCTGTGGAACAGCGGTGGCGAGATTGCGCTCGACAAGCACATCCCCGTGCACATCACCTACATGACTGCGCGCGTCGACGATAACGGCAAGCTGCAGACCTATGGCGACGTCTACGGGCTCGACAGCCGGACGGCCGCCGCGCTTACCGGCAAGTCGATCCGTTTCGAGCAGCCGGCCTACGCTGACGACGCTGTCGCCTCGGCCGAGGACAGCCCGGTGAGCGGTCAGCAGCAGTATCAGCGCCGCGCAAAGAAGAAGCAGCAGCAGGGGCCGGCGTCTCTGGCTGACGCAATTTCGGGACTGTTCTCGCCCTGATGACGATAAGCTAGGCGTCGCGGCGGCCGGATAGCTCGCCGCGCGCCAGCTCTTCGAGTTTTGCGCGGTTGCTCGCTTCATCGGCCGGGAAACTCGCGCCGATCCACCAGCCTTCGAATGCCGACATAATTCGCCCGACGGCCGGCCCTGCCGGGATGCCGAGCCCCATGATGTCCGCGCCGCGCACCGGCAGCTTCGGCGCCGTCCAGCGCGCCGGCAAAGCCACTCTTTCGGCACGTGCGCGGTCGCCCGCATCCTCGCCCGATCGCGCCCAGTCGAGCAGCGCCCCATCGACAAAAGCCTCCGGCCCATGCCGATAGATGAAGGCCTGCGCGGCAAGCTCCTCGCTCCGAGGATCGAACGCAGCGTCCCGGCGCACCGCGTCCGCCATCCTGCCTGCTTCGACGAGCGACAGCCGCAACCGGTCCTTCATTTTCGGCGCGTCGTCACCCGCGAGCGCTGCCAGCCGCAGCACCGCATCAGGGCGGCGTCCTAACGCCTTCTCGATCGCCGCCAGTCGCCTCACGAGAGCCACGTCGCCGCGCCCCCCGAGGAGGGGCTCGATCAATCCCGCCTTGTCCATTTCATCGAGGGCCGCCACCGCGCCCGGCGCCGCGAGCAGCAGCAACAGCTCGGCCCGGATGCGCTCGCCCGACAGTTGCTCCAGCCCGGCCTTTTCCGCGCGCGCCGCAGCCAACCCATCAGGGTCCGGCGCCGACGCGTCCCCATACTGGGCGAGGAAACGGAAGAACCGCAGGATGCGCAAGTAGTCCTCGCGGATCCGCTGGCGTCCGTCCCCGATGAACCGCACGCGTCGGGCCTCAATGTCCTGATAGCCGCCGAGCGGATCGTAGACGCGGCCGTCCGCGTCGCAGTAGAGCGCGTTCATCGTGAAGTCGCGCCGCATCGCATCCTGGAGCCAATCGGTCGTGAACGTGACGCGCGCATGCCGGCCGAACGTCTCGACGTCGCGTCGCAGCGTCGTTACCTCGAATGGAATCTTGTCGGCGATGATCGTGACTGTGCCGTGCTCGAAACCGGTCGGCACCGCGTGCAGTCCGGCGCGGCGCGCCAGCGCAATCACATCCTCGGGCAATGCAGTCGTTGCGATGTCGACGTCTTTGACCGGCATGCGCATCAGCGCATTGCGCACCGCGCCGCCGACCGCCCGCGCCTCGTCACCGTCAGCCGTCAACGCCGCAAGAACGGCGCGTGTCTGCGGCCGCACCAGCCATTTGGCTTCCGCGAGGCTTTCGATCACTGTGTCGCCGTCCCGGGTCATAGGATCGATCCGTTGTCGCCGTCACTCGATATGGCCCGGCTGGATCTTTCCATCCTTGAAGGATGGCGGCGTATAGACCTGCCCCGGCTTTCCGCCTGTCACCGAGCCGAACGTCAGCAGCGTGATCAACACCACCGCCGCTCCCGCAAAGAACAGCCAGACGAGCGGCGCATCATCGAGCACGCGCAGCGCTTCCGGCTTCTCCTCGCGCGTCAGGTAGACGTAGGCCACGTAGATGATCGTCGGCAGCAGAAACAGCAGAATGTTCTCGGCGACGATGCGGATCATACGGGAAAGAGCCTCCTCTGCATGTTTCTCATTATCCCGGCGGTCGCCCCCCAGATGTACCGCTGCTCGAAGGGCATCGCGTAGAACCGCCGCTCCTGGCCGCGCCAGAAACGTGTCTCAGTTCGATGGTTCGCTTCATCCATCAGGAATGCAAGGGGGACTTCGAAGGCATCGGCAACCTCACGGCTGTCGAGCTGCAGCGTGAAGCCCTCGCTGACGAGGCTGACGACTGGAAATATGCGGAACCCGGTGCCGGTACGATAGGCATCAAGGTACCCGAGCGTCTCGACGAAACCGGCCTCCAGACCCACCTCTTCATGAGCCTCGCGCAGCGCCGTCGCCGCGGGGTCTCTGTCTGTCGGCTCCATGCGCCCGCCAGGAAACGCGATCTGCCCCGCGTGGCGCTTCAAGCTGTCGGTCCTTTGCGTCAGCAGCACCGTCAGCGCGTTCGGCCGGGCGACCACCGGAATAAGGACTGCGGCCGGCGCCAGCGGTGCCCGCGCGGTCTCCGGCACGAGTTCGGGGCTTAGATCGAAATCACTCGGAGTATCAGGCGCCTCGGGATCGAATATCGGCACATCGGGGCTGAGATGCCTGCGTGCGAGATCGCGGAAGCTCCCCGCGGTGATCGCAAATGTATCTGGTGTGCTCACGTTCTGCATATCGCATCAGGAAGCTTTGAAGCCAAGCCGGGAAGCCGACCTTAAGAGGTTCGGCGGCAGGTTTGGCTCGATCCGGGGCCGCAAATCACGATAACGTCCAACTGCTACGCGAAGATAAGCAAGTGAAAGGAGGCCCGGTGCCGATAGGGCGTTGCCGTCGACTGTTCCCCGCGTTCGTTGCCCTCGTGGCCGCGGCATGCTGGTCCGCGAGTGCAATGGCGGCCGGCGTGCAGGACTTCCTCGCCACGCTCTCCCCGCAGCAGCAGAACGAGTTTGTCGCCTGGCGCACGGCAAAGAATAAGCACGACAAGCAATTGGACGCCTACTGGGCCGAGATCGAGCAGAAGCGGCAGGGCCGCAAGACCAAGCGGGCCTCCACCAGGTTTTTCGACACCGACGATTACGTCTGGCGCTATCCGCCGACCTACGGCGGTCCCCGCCTCAGTGCCGACCTCGACAAAAAGTGGTCTGGCTTCCTCGCCGCCCAGGAAAAGCACCCCGAAGCCCCAAAGCCCTCCAAGCCGCTTCCGGGCCTGGCCGACTTCCTCGCCGCTGCCAAGCAGCACTACGCTTTCGAGCCGACGCGCATCTCCGAGCGCGAGTTCAAGCGCCGCTACGCAGCAGAAGCGCTCCAGCTCGGTCTAACCAAAGAGCAGGTCGTGCGCGTATACGCGCTCGAGACCGGCGGCAATGGCACCGCCGACATGCAGGCCGGAATCAACCCCATCACCAAGAAGGGGAGGCCGATCTCCTCCGCGCTCGGCTACGCTCAGCTCCTTCACGCCAACACCATCGGTGAGATCGTCAAGCATGGCGACCAGTTCTTGAAACGCCTCCAGCGCCTCCAGGCCAACGCCCCGACGCCCGCGCGCGCCAACGAGCTGCAACGCAAAATCGCCTCCCTCCAGGCGATGATCCGCTCCGCCAAGTCGGTCCCCAACAACTGGTTCCGCCACGTAGCCTTTGCCCAGACCTCCAAGGGCTTCGGCATGCACGCCATCAACCTCGACGGTGATCTGGGGCCCTGGCTCCAGTCCCTGAAACTGCGCGGCCTCAAGGATTTCGCCGCCCGCAAGGGTGTCACCAACATGTCCGGGGAAGAGATCGAGCTGATGAACCTGTCGGGGCCGGGCACCGGCCTAGAGATGATGCAGCCGACGGGGCTGACGGCGCCGACGCCCAACTTCTTCGCCCGCCGCGCCTATTACGTGAACAAGATGGTCATCGACAAAACCTCAGCCGAGCTTCTGGCCGAGTTCACCCGCCGCATGGACAGTGGCAGCCGCAAGCCGGGGGCGGTCGAGTTTGCCGAGGCATTTGATGAGGTTGCCGGCGTCCGGCAGACCGGCATCCAGGGCGAAGCGCTGCCCTGGCGCTGACCCGCCCGGCACCGGGCCGCTAAGGCGGCAATTTAGGTGCAGGCGGTGCAGTTTTGCATCGGACTTCCCGGCGTCCTCGGACTAATATGCCCGCACATACGGGGAGATACGGCATGCGTGGCAATTTCGGTGGGCGTGGTCGTTTCGCATGCCTTGTTCTGGGTGCAGCAGCCGTCGTTCTGGGCGCAGGCGCGCCTCAGGCCAGCGCGCAAGAATGGTTCCGTATACCCAATTTCTCCTATGCAACCGATGCCGAACTCGGCGCTATCAATCGCACCGGGTTCATTCTGTCGCCTGACTTCGAGTTCAGCGACGAGCTGAAGCTCGGCGGCTCTGGCGGCGGCCTTCTCAGCGACCCCGACGGTTTCTCCATCGGCGCCAAGGCTGGCTACGACTATCAGGCCGGCAGCATTCTTGTCGGGTTCATGACCGATGCCTTCTACTCGTTTGCCGACGGCGGCGGCGTGGATGGCCTGGAGTCAGACCTCAACTACTACGGCACCGTACGTGGACGCCTCGGCGTCTCTCTCGGCCGGTTCCTGCCGTATGCAACCGCTGGTTACGCCTATGGCGGTCTCGAGGTAACGAACAACGCCGCTGGCACTTCTCAGAGCAAGACGCTGAGCGGTTGGACCTACGGTGGCGGCCTCGAGTTCGTGTGGAACCAGGACATCACGGTGCACGGCGGCTATCGTCGGATCGACTTCGACGACGTGACCTTCTCGCCATCGGTTATGCCCGCTGCCCAGAACACCCTCTCGCCTGAGATGGACGTGTTCGACTTCGGCTTTGTCCGCCGCTTCTGATCGGACTCAACTCGCAGAGCCGCCAATTTGTCATCCCGGCACTAGTTGCCGGGATCCATGCGCCATGCTCCGCCGCTACGGGCGAGTGGATGTTGGGTCCTCGGGACAAACCCGAGGTTGACGTCGAGAGGAGGCACGCCCTCTTCTTCTGAATGGCGCGAAGCAAGCCAAGCTCACGGCCGAAGCCCCCGCGCCAAGTGCTCCTTCCCACGTGTCAGCCAGAGCAATCTCAGCTCTTGGCCGCGAAGCGCAAGGCGCCAGCGCTCCGATCGCCCGAGCGTCCTGGGAGGTCACTTCGCCGCCGAAGGCGGCAAGCGCCCAAGGGGCGCCGCGCCTTGTGGCGCGGCCATCAACGCGCGCGACGCTAGCCGCAGACGAAGCTTCCCGCCACTCGTGTCACCCTAAATAATCAGGGCCACTTCACCACGGGCGGCATCGACGAGAGGATCGAATCGACGTTGCCGCCGGTCTTGAGGCCGAAGATCGTGCCGCGATCATAGAGCAGGTTGAACTCGACATAGCGCCCGCGCCGCACGAGCTGCTCCTCGCGGTCGGCATCCGTCCACTTCATCGCGTAGTTGCCGCGCACCAGCATCGGATAGACGCGCTGGAATGCGCGCCCCACGTCCTGCGTGAACGCAAACGCCGCATCCCAGCCACCCTGCTCGGGAGTGGGCGTCAGATAGTCGTAAAAGATGCCGCCGATCCCGCGCTTTTCCTTGCGGTGAGGCAGATAGAAGTATTCATCGCACCATTCCCTGTAGCGCGGGTAGTCGGCCACCGGATGTGCCGCGCACGCGCCATACATCGCCGCGTGGAACGCCAGCGTGTCTGCGTCGCTGTCGGTGCGACGACGATCCAGCACCGGCGTGAGGTCCGCGCCGCCGCCGAACCAGCACTTCGACGTCACCACCATGCGCGTATTCATATGTACCGCTGGCACGTTCGGGTTGTGCGGATGCGCGATGAGGGAGATGCCAGACGCCCAGAACTGCGGATGCTCCTCCGCGCCGGGGATCTGCTTGCGGAATTCCGGGGCGAACTCGCCGTACACCGTCGACGTGTGCACGCCCACCTTCTCGAACACCCGCCCGCTCATCATGCTCATGACGCCGCCACCACCCGGTGCGCCACTATGGTCGGTGCGCTGCCACGGCGTTCGCTGGAAGCGCCCCGGCTCGGTGTCCGACAGCGGTACGCCTGCGGGTAGGTCGTCCTCGACCTTCTCCAGAGCCGCACAGATTCCGTCGCGCAATTCGGCGAACCATGCGCTGGCCTTGGCTTGATGCTCTTCGAGCGTGCCTTCGCGGCCCGCGGCAAGTTCCGCCATGATCTGTCGTGCCCCTTTTGTTGGCGCATTTCCCCCTATATATCCCGGGCAGCGATGTCTAGGGGCCGCCCCACCGTAGCCTCCGAAGACCTGAAAACCTGAAAATCTGCGCCCTGACGTGTGCCCCTGTGCCCGCGGCGCCTGTCACGCCCGCTGAGGGCCGGAGCCCAGCATGATCGCCAGCCTATTCCGCCGGCTCGAAACGCACATTGAATCCTTCCCGGCCGCGCAGCCGGCAATGCCGCCTGCCTCGTTCTGGGGTTTTATCGTGCATTACACGCGCCCGTTCCGGCCCCTGATCGCGGTTTCGGCGGTGCTGTCGGCGACGATCGCGCTGATAGAGGTATCGCTGTTCGGGTTCCTCGGCAGTCTCGTCGACTGGCTGCAGAAAGCGGATCGCACCACGTTCTGGTCGACGCACGGGATGTTCCTGCTGGGCATGGCCGGCATTGTGCTGCTGGTGCTGCCGAGCCTCAAGTTTGTCTACGAAGCTATCATCCACCAGGGACTTCTGGCCAGCTTCACTATGCGCACGCGCTGGCAGGCGCATCGCTATGTGCTGCGGCAGTCCATAGACTTTTTCAATAACGACTTCGCGGGACGCGTCGCCACGAAGGTGATGCAGACCGCGATGTCGGTGCGCGAGGTGGTCATGAAGATCACCGAGGTGCTGCTCTACGTCTCGATCTATTTCACGGGTGCGGTGATTCTGTTCGCGGCGACCGACCTTCGCTTGTCGGCACCGCTGGTGTTGTGGCTCGGCGGGTATTTGGTGGCGATGCGCTACTTCATTCCGCGCCTCGGCAAGATCTCGCATATGCAGTCGGACGCCCGCTCTGTGATGACGGGACGCGTGGTCGATAGCTACACCAACATCGCGACGGTGAAGATGTTTGCGCATGCCGAGCGCGAGGACGGTTATGCGCAGGAAAGCATGCAGAGCTTTCTCGATATTACGCAGCAGCAGCTGCGACTGGTGACGCTGCTGACGGTGGCGCTCAACTGCCTCAATGCGGCGCTTCTGTTCTCGGTGGCGGGGACGTCGCTGTGGCTGTGGTCGATCGATGCCGTATCCACCGGCGCCATTGCGCTGTCGGTGGGCCTGGTGCTTCGCTTGCAGGGCATGTCGCACTGGATCATGTGGGAAACGGCCGGCTTGTTCGAGAACATCGGCGTGGTGCAGGACGGTCTCGAGACGATCGCGCGCGATCGCAGCGTGGTCGACGTGCCTGATGCAAAGCCGCTCAAGGTGACGAAGGGCGAAATCGTCTTTGATCGCGTGAGCTTCAACTACAACCGAGAGGTGGGGTCTGAGCGGGGCAGCGTGATCGGCGACCTGTCGCTGCGCGTGGCGCCGGGCGAGAAGGTGGGGCTGGTGGGGCGGTCGGGTGCGGGCAAGTCGACTCTGGTCAGCCTGCTGCTGCGGTTCTACGACCTCGATGGCGGGAGCATCCTGATCGATGATCAGGATATATCGCACGTCAAGCAGGACAGCCTGCGCGCGCAAATTGGCATGGTCACGCAGGATACCTCGCTGCTGCACCGGTCGGTGATGGCGAACATTCTTTACGGGCGGCCCGATGCTGTGGACGCTGACGCCGTGATCGCAGCGCAGAAAGCCGCCGCACACGACTTCATCCTCGGTCTGGAGGATTTCAAGGGTCGCAAGGCCTATGAAGCTCACGTCGGTGAGCGTGGCGTGAAGCTGTCAGGTGGCCAGCGCCAGCGCGTCGCCATCGCCCGCGTATTGCTGAAGGATGCGCCGATCCTCGTGCTCGACGAGGCGACGAGCGCTCTCGATTCGGAGGTCGAGGCGGCCATCCAGGAGCAGCTCACCAACCTCATGCAGGGTAAGACGGTCATCGCCATCGCCCATCGCCTTTCGACGATTGCCGCCATGGACCGCCTGGTGATCATGGACCATGGGCGCATCATCGAGCAGGGCACGCACGCCGAATTGCTGCGCCGCGGCGGACTTTATGCCGAGCTGTGGGCGCGCCAGTCGGGCGGGTTCCTCGCCCAGGACGCTGCCGAGTGACATGCGTCAGCGCCGCGCCCATGCGCCAAAATGCCTACTCATTTCTTCCAGCGCGGGCTTGAGCGCTCTTTAGAACGATGTCAATAAACCGCATGGCAAATCGCCTGGTTCTATAGCCCTATCGCGCTGCAAGCGCCCGGGCTCGATGGCACAAGCCCACCTGAGCATGGTCGACAACCTGCCGGCGCCAGCCGACGGATAAAAAAGTTAAGCGCAGGTCGTCTGGGCCTGCGATCAAGCGGAGGCACCCGTGGCAATTGACGCCGAAGAACCGGACCGTAGGGATTTCCTGGTCCTGGCGGCTGGCGCATTCGTAGCCGTTGGCGGCGCGATGTCGCTTTGGCCGTTCGTTCAGCAGATGAATCCCGATGCCGGCGCGCAGGCGCTCGCTGCAATCGAGGTTGATCTGACGCCGGTCAAGGAAGGTCAGGCGATCACGGTCCTTTGGCGCGGCAAGCCGGTGTTCATCCGCCACCGCACGCCCGAAGAGATCAAGGTCGCGAACGAAGTCGCCATCGACGCACTCGTCGATCCGCTGGCGCGCAACGACGCGCTGCCTGAGGACACGCCCGCGACCGATCCCAACCGCACCAAAGATGGCCACGAGAACTGGATCATCATGGTCGGCATCTGCACCCACCTCGGCTGCATTCCCAAGGGGCAGTCGATGGGTGACTCCAAGGGCGACTTCGGCGGCTGGTTCTGCCCCTGTCACGGCTCGCACTACGACACCGCTGGGCGCATCCGCAAGGGTCCCGCGCCGCGCAATCTAGAGGTGCCGGTCTATAATTTCGTTTCCGACACAAAAATCAAAATCGGCTGACGGGCGGCAACTCCATGTCTGGACACGGGCTTCCTCACGAATCGACATACGAGCCGACGACCGCCTTCGGCAAATGGCTGGACGCGCGTTTGCCGATCGCTCGCATGCTGCACGCGCAAGCCGTCGACTTCCCGACGCCGCGCAACCTCAACTACTGGTGGACGTTCGGCGGTATCCTGACGTTCTTCCTCGTCGCGCAGATCGTCACCGGCATCGTGCTCGCCATGCACTACCAGCCGAGCGCCGACATGGCGTTCGATAGCGTCGAGGCCATCCGCCGTGACGTCAACTACGGCTGGCTGCTTCGCAGCTTGCACGCGGTCGGCGCGTCGATGTTCTTCATCGCTGCCTACATCCACATCTTCCGCGGCCTCTACTACGGCTCCTACAAGGCGCCGCGCGAGATCCTTTGGATCCTTGGCGTTCTGATCTTCCTCGTCATGATGGCCACCGCCTTCATGGGCTACTCGCTGCCGTGGGGCCAGATGAGCCTCTGGGGCGTCACCGTCATCACCAACCTGTTCTCCTCGCTCGACAGCATCTGGAAGGGCCTCGGCACCGCCATCGTCGAATGGCTGTGGGGCGGGTACTCGGTTTCGGGCGTCACCCTCAACCGCTTCTACGCGCTGCACTTCCTGCTGCCCTTCGTGCTCGCCGGCATCGTCGGCCTGCACCTCTGGGCGCTGCACGTCGTCGGCCAGAACAGCCCTATCGGTCTCGACATCAAGACGGCATCGGACTCGGTTCCGTTCACGCCCTACGCGACCTCCAAGGACGCCGCCGGCTTGTTTGCCTTCCTTCTGCTGTTCTGCTGGTTCGCGTTCTTCCTGCCGGACTATCTCGGCCACGCCGACAACTACATCCCGGCCAACCCGCTGGTGACGCCGCCGCACATCGTGCCGGAGTGGTACTTCCTGCCGTTCTACGCGATCCTGCGTGCCATTCCCTCAAAGCTGGGTGGCGTCATCGCGATGTTCGGCGCCATCGCCATCCTGTTCTTCGTGCCCTGGCTCGACACCGGCAAGGTGCGCTCGACCAAGTACCGCCCGGTCTATCGCTGGTTCTTCTGGCTGTTCGCCTTCACCTGCGTGGCGCTTGGCTGGCTGGGATCCAAGCCCGCCGAGGCCGAGTACGTCTTCTGGGCGCGCGTCTTCACGTTCTACTACTTCGCACACTTCCTGCTCGTCATGCCGCTCGTCGGCTGGTTCGAGACGCCGCTGAAGGTGCCGGGGTCGATCACCGAGGCGGTGCTCGGTAAAGATAAAAGCGCGAAACCAGCGCTGGCCAAGAGCTGACGGGGGCTCCCATGAAACGAGTGCAGCCGAAATGGCGCTTCGCGGCGATCGCCCTGGTGGGCGCCCTGCCGCTGTTCGGCGGGCCCGCGCTGGCTGCTGACTCCCACGGTGGAGCACCGATCGAGCGCCAGGACTGGAGCTTCGCCGGCTTCACCGGGCAGTACGATAAGGCCCAGCTGCAGCGCGGTTTCCAGGTCTACCAGCAGGTCTGCACGGCCTGCCACGGCTTGAAGCGCGTGCGCTTCCGCAACCTGGCAGAGCCGGGCGGCCCTCAGTTCCCTGAGGAAGCTGTAAAGGAGCTGGCCAAGACCTGGCCCTATCAGATCTCAGGCGTCCTGGACGACCAGGGCAACCCGATCGACCGCCTGCCGGGACTGCCCGACCCGATCATCGGACCCTACAAGAACGACGTGCAGGCTCGCGCCGCGCAGAACGGTGCGCTGCCGCCGGATCTTTCGCTCATCGCCAAGGCGCGCAACGTCGAGCAGCCCGCGACCTGGTATAATCATTGGCTGCTGATGCTGCGCGACATCGCCATCGGTTATCAGGAAGGCGGCGCGGATTACCTCTACGCCTTGCTCATGGGCTATCACGAGGCCCCGGCCGGCATGCAAGTCAATGAGGGCATGTATTACAACGTCGCCTTCCCGGGCCATCAGCTCGCGATGCCTCCGCCGATCTCCAAGGACGCATTCGTCGATTACCAGCCCGAGTCCGGCGTCAAAGGCTCGCTCGAGCAGAACGCGCGCGACGTGACGGCATTCCTCGCCTGGGCGGGTGATCCGCATCTGGACGCGCGCAAGCGCCTCGGCTGGCAGGTGATGCTCTACCTGCTCATCACGACGATCCTGCTCTTCCTGGTGAAGCGGAAGATCTGGGCGAACGTCAAGCACTGACGCACCGGCAAGCTCGCCGCTCACCCGCGGCGAGCGGCCACGCGATGGGAGAAGCCGTGGTGAAATCCGTCCTTGGCATCATCGGCGGCAGCGGCTTCTACAACCTCCCTGGCATCGAGAACCCGCACTGGGAAAAAGTCTCGAGCCCCTGGGGTGAGCCCTCCGACGAAATCCTTTTCGCCGAGATTGACGGTCTCCCGTTTCGCTTCCTGCCTCGCCATGGCCGCGGTCACCGCATCTCGCCGACCCACATCAACTTCCGCGCCAACATCGACGCGTTGAAGCGCGCCGGAGTCACCGACCTCGTGTCGATCTCCGCCTGCGGATCGCTGAAGGATCAGTTCGCACCCGGTCACTTCGTGCTCGTCGACCAGTTCATCGATCGCACGTTCGCGCGCGAGAAGAGCTTCTTCGGCGACGGCTGCGTCGCACACGTCTCGATGGCCCATCCGGTCAGCCCGCTGCTCGTCGATACGATCGAGAAGGCCGCCAAGGCCGAGGACATCGATCACACCAAGGGTGGCACCTACCTCGTGATGGAAGGTCCGCAGTTCTCGACCAGGGCCGAGTCGTTCCTCTATCGCAGCTGGGGCTGCGACGTCATCGGCATGACCAACATGCCCGAGGCCAAGCTCGCCCGCGAAGCCGAGATCTGCTACGCGACCGTCGCGATGGTGACCGATTACGACTGCTGGCACGAGGAGGTCGCGCACGTCGACGTTGCCGCCGTCATTGCCGTGATGAAGCACAATACGGAGAAGGCGCAGCGCCTCGTGCACAAGCTCGCCGAGATTTTCCCGCGCGAACACCAGCCCTGTCCGATCGGCTCTGATACCGCGCTCGGCGTTGCGATCATCACACCGCCCCAGGCGCGCGACCCGGCCCTGATGGCCAAGCTCGACGCCATCGCCGGCCGCGTCCTCAAGTAGCTCTGTATTAGGTCTTCTGCCCGGTCGACGCGCCCGCTGGCGGCGAAGCTTCGTAGTTGGGTACTGCGTCGCTCGTAACGTCCCACGCCGGCCTTGAGCGTGTGTACAGCACGAGTTCCGGAGAGAACCAGTCGCTGTCGTCCAGTATCCCGACGTGCAGGATGATCATGCCCGGTCGCCCTGTGTGGGTGCCATAGATGCGCGACCCGCACACAGGACAGAAATGACGCGTGTAGTCGTTGCCGCTATCCGCCTTCACGGTAAAGCTCTGCGTCGTCCCTGAGATCCTTACATCTTTGTCGTCAAGGATCGCGTTCGAGGCGTGGCCCGTGCCGGTGGCACGTCGGCAATCGATGCAATGACACTGCGCCATGCGGACTGGAATTCCATCGACGGCAATCGTCACCGCTCCGCACAAGCAGCGCCCGGCCGCGCGCACGTTGGTGGACATGTTGTTCCCTTTTTGACGCATGGCCAAGTGCTAGCACCATTTGCTGTCCGCCGCGCGCATAGGAACCGCTGCTTGCTGCGGTTCGGCGCACCTGCTAGCCCGGATCACGCGCCGGCAACACTGATTCTCAACGAGAAATCATGAGCACCACCAGCTCCCCGCGCGCCGCGCCGCGAGCTGCGTTGCTGTTCGGTGTGGTTCTGCTTGCGACTGCCGGCGCACCAGCGTCCGTCCTCGCGGACCAGGACGACGACGCCGAGCGCGTGCCTTCGTCGGCCGGCCAGATCTACAGTCCCATCGAGCGAACGTTCGACAAGCAACCGGCCTTGCCCGGCGGTCCGCGCCAGTTCGTGGCACCCATGTCGGAGCTGCAAACCGAGCCGGTACTGTTCCAGGACCTGAAGGACCGGCTGCGTTACGCCGACCCGTTCTTCCGAGACATGCGGATGTCGTTCTACACGCGCACGCATGCATTAGATCTCGAGAACGACGTAGGCCCGCCTTCGAAAGCATGGGCGCTCGGCGCCGCACTTGGACTGCGCACCGGCTTCCTCGACGACTGGCTGCAGTTCGAGATTGCAGCCGCCACGTCGCAGCCGCTGTGGGCACCGGAAGGCGAGGGCGGGACGTTGCTGCTCACCGACAACCAGGCCGAGGTGTCATCTCTCGGTATCGCCAACGCGCACATGCGCGGCTTCGGCCAGGAGCTGACCATCGGCCGCCAGCTCGTCAAGACGCCCTACATCAACCCTCAGGACAACCGCATGATCCCCAACGCCGTCGACGGCGTTGCACTGATGCGCCGTCGCGATGAGGCGCAAACGCTCGACTATGGCTTCGGCTATCTCTGGGGCTTCAAGGCGCGTGATAGCAGCTACTTTGTGCCATTCTCGGAGGAACTCGGCGTCGAGGAGGACCGCGGCGTCGCCGTCGCCGGTGCCAAGATCATGCCGGTGAAGGGGTTGACCCTCGGCGCCATCGACTACCTGATCCCGGACGTGCTCAACACGGCTTTCACCGAGCTGGATTGGATCGTCGATGCAGCCCCAGTGCAGCTGCGCTTCAGCGTCAACTATACCGACCAGCGCACCGTCGGCGCCGACCTCATCGCGGGCGCCCCGTACGATACCAATCAGGTCGCCGGGCGCTTCGCGGCAAGCTACGCTAATGCGACGTTCCTCGTTGCGGCATCCCGGAACGGCAACGGCGCAGCGCTGCAGAACCCGTTTGGAAGTTTCCCTGCGTATACCGTGCTCGACCAGCTCAACTTCAACGCCGCCGGCCAGAATACTGTGGTCATCGGCGCTGCGTACGACTTCTCGAACATTCTGCTCGATGGCCTGAAGCTGCAGACGCGCTACGGCTGGTCGTGGGGCGCGCAAGCGACGACCGACACGCCGGCCGGCCGTCAGAACGAATACAACCTCGAGCTGGAATACCTGCCGACGTACGGTCCGCTGGAGAACGTCCACGTGCAGGTGTTCTATTCCGCCGTCGCGTTTCCCGACAATGCACCCGGCGAGACGCAGCAGCCGCAGGTTCGCGGCGTCGTCACCTATCTCATTCCGCTGCTTTAGCCTCGCCGCCGCCGACCTGCACGGCACCCGCTCCCATGCGGTTCCACGCGTCCAGCGCCGCGATCTTGTAGGCCTCCGCCAGCGTCGGATAATTGAACGTGTTCTGCACGAAGTAGTCGAGCGTACCTCTGAGGTTCACCACCGCCTGCCCGATGTGGATCAGCTCAGTCGCGCCCTCGCCGACGATGTGGCAGCCGAGCAGCCGCCGCGTCTTCAGCGAGAAGATCATCTTCAGCATCCCCTTATCGAGCCCCATGATGTGTCCGCGCGAGGTCTCGCGGAAGCGTGCGATTCCGCATTCGTAGGGAATGCCGCGCTTGGCCACCTCCTCCTCGCTCATGCCGACTGTGGAGATTTCCGGCACCGAGTAGATGCCATAAGGGAAGAACTCCGGCGGCTCGTGCGCCACCGCGCCGAACGCATGACACGCGGCGATGCGGCCCTGCTCCATCGACGTCGAGGCGAGGCTCGGAAAGCCGATGACATCGCCCGCGGCGTAGATGTGCGGGACTTTCGTCTGGAAGGTCTTCGCATCGACGTTGACCCGGCCACGGTGATCGCATTCCAGGCCGCACGCTTCCAGGCCGAGCCCAGTGGTCGCTCCCATGCGCCCGGCCGCGAACAGAACCATCTCCGAGCGCACACGCCGGTTGCCTTCTAGGATGATCTCGCATCCTTCCGAGCCGCTCGTCACGCTCTCCACCTTTGCGCCGAAGCGCAGCACCATGCCTCGGTCGCGCAGCTGGAAGACAAAATCCTGCAACAGCTCCCGGTCGATGAAATCCAGCATGGAATCGCGCGGCTCGACCAGCGTCACCGGAACGTCGAGCGCGCTGAAGATCGTCGCATATTCGACGCCGATGACGCCTGCACCGATCACCGCGATCGACCGCGGCAGTTTTCCGAGCTCGAGAATGTCGTCACTGTCGAAAACCGACGTGCCGTTGAATGGAATGTTGCCCGGCCGGAACGGCACCGTGCCAACCGCGATCAGGAACTTGTCGGCGGTGAAGAGTACGGCCTCATTGTCGTCCGTCGTCACCTCGACCGTGTTGCGATCAACAAACCGGGCGGCGCCGTGCACCGTCTTCACACGATTGCGTGCGAACTGATGCTCCAGCACCTCTACCTCGTGATTGAGCGTGATGCGCAGCCGCGCTTGCAGATCCTCGGCATTGAGATCCTGCTTGGCCCGATAGGAGCGCCCATAGAATCCGCGCTCGCGCCAGCCGGAAAGATTGAGCGCCGTCTCGCGCAGCGTCTTCGATGGAATGGTGCCCGTGTGGACCGATACACCTCCGACGCGCCGGCCGCGCTCCACTACCAGCACGTTCTTGCCGAGCTTGGCTCCCTGAATCGCCGCGCGGCGTCCTGCCGGACCGCTCCCGATCACCAGCAAATCGAAATGGTTCAACGCCGATCCCCCCGAGCCAACGCCCCTTCCACTATCGATCTTGAAGCGGCGCAACTCAATGCTCAGGACTGCTGCAGAAATAAGCAGAAGGCCCTGTTACTTCGCCGGTTTCTGCGGCACATGTATTCGTGAGCGCGCGATCGAAACGCACCCCTGCATAGCCGTGTCACATGAGGGTCTGATGTCAGTGCCAGCCGCCATTGCCGATCCGCTGCGCCCGTTCGATGCGCGCATGTTGAGCGTCGGCGACGGCCATTGGCTCTACGTCGAGGAGGTCGGCACCAAGGGGCAGGCGCCGGCGCTGTTCCTGCACGGCGGCCCCGGCAGCGGCGCCCAGCATCTTCATCGCCGCCTGTTCGATCCCGACCACTTCCACGCGTTCCTGTTCGACCAGCGCGGCGCCGGCCGCAGCCACCCATACCTGTCCCTAAATGAGAACACGACGGCCAAGCTCGTCGCCGACATCGAGGCGATCCGCGAGCACTTCGCAATAGAGCGCTGGCTCGTCGTCGGCGGCTCGTGGGGCTCGACGCTCGCCATCGCCTATGCCGAAGCGCACCCCGAGCGAGTGACCGGCCTCGCCTTGCGCGCCATCTTCCTAGGCACGCGGGCGGAGGTCGAATGGGCGTTCGTTGATGGTCCGAAACTCTTCCGGCCTGATCTCTTCGCAGACTTCATCGCCCAATTGCCGGAGGGCGAGCGGCACGATCCGCTCGCCGCTTACCTGCGCCGGCTCGCCGATCCTGATCCCGCCGTGCAGGCCCCCGCGGCGCACGCGTGGGCGGCATACGAACGCGCCCTGTCAGAACTGGTCCCCGCGCAGCCCCGCCTTCCCCCTTTGCCGGGACGCAGCGATCGCCTGCCACCAACAGCCATCATCGAAGGCCATTACATCCGCGACGATTTCTTCCTTGAGGACGGCCAGCTGCTGCGCGACGCGCACCGCCTGCGCGGTATACCGGGCGTCATCGTGCAGGGACGCTACGATCTGCTCTGCCCACCCAAGGCAGCCTTTGACATCGCGCAGGCCTGGGAAACCTGCCGCCTTCACATCGTCGACAAGGCGGGCCACGCCATCACTGAGCCGGGCGTCATGGAGGCGCTGACCGCGGCCGTCACCGAGTTGGGAACGCGCCGTTGACCCTCAGCTGCCCGCGAGCCTCGTCACCGCCGCTTCGCGCCGGCGCTTATATTCCTGCTCCATCGCGTCGACATGCCGGTGCACGTTCTCCAGCTCTTCCTTGCGCTCCTCGCTCTGGGCCTCTTCCAGCCACTGGGCGAACTCCTCGCGCAGGGTGAAAAGAACGTCCAGCGCGCCGTCGATCTGATCCAGTTCGGCTTGGGCGGATTTGCCGTCGGTGACGGACATGCCGGATGCTCCTTTGCGTGTAGCGACTGCGGCACGCTACATTGCCGCCAAAGGTGACGCAAACCGCGAGGCTCACGATGCGTCTGGCTATGCTGTCGATGATGTTGATTGCGTTGGCGCTCTCCCCTGCGCGTGCCGAAAATCTGACGCTGTCGCTTGGCGACGCATCGCGCAGCTTCACGGCCGCCGAGCTACTCGCGCGCCCCGACGCAAAGACCATCGAGGTGCCCGATGACGTCTCCTATCAGCGCCCGATGCAATATCGGGCCGTGCCGCTGCTGGCACTTTTGGGCGCCGATGTTCCGGCGAGCCTCGACACTCTCGAAGCGAGCGCGGCCGACGGGTTCGTCTCGCAGATTCCCCTCGGACTGATCCGCAAGGGCGCCGATGGCGGCAGCACAGCGTGGGTTGCAGTCGAGGACCCGGGCAAGCCCTGGCCGCCGCTGCCCGGCAAGAAGCTATCGGCCGGCCCGTTCTACATCGTCTGGCTGCATCCTGAACGCTCGAGCGTCGGCTCCGAGCAATGGCCTTATCAGACCGTTGCCATGGCCGGCGTAGAGTCGCCGGGCCATCGCTGGCCGCAGATGAATGTTGCTGGCGATCTAGCTGCCGACGCGCCGGCACGCCGCGGGCAGGAGGTGTTCACAACCCAATGCATGCCTTGTCACAAAATGAAGGGCGCCGGCGTAGGCGAGCTTGGTCCAGACCTCGGCCAGCCCATGAATCCCACCCGATACATGACCACCGCGGGCCTGCGTGCGCTGATCCGTGATCCGAAGTCCGTGCGCACCTGGCCGCAGCAGATCATGCCGCCATTCGACGACAAGAAGCTCTCGGAAACCGACCTCGACGCCGTCATCGCCTATCTGGATCAGATGGCGCGCCAGTAGCGAATTCTCGTCCGGCTCAGCACGGCAGCAGCTTTTTGTTGCGTGCGTAGATCGCCATGGCAGGCCATATTGCCGGTCCGCCCTCAATCGCCGCCCCATCGCCGATCTGCACGACCATCGTCCCCCCGTCGAGCGCATAGAAGTCGTCGGTCAGCGCGGAAAGCCGTTTGTCCCAGTCATTCCATTCCGGCCGGTCGAAGTGGCGTGCTTGTCGCTTGGCCGTATCGCGCTCGTACTTGGCGCCGAACATATCAAGCGCCTTCTTGAAAATCGCCGCCTGCCGATCGAGACCCATCTCCAGGAATGCCTCGTACACCTCGGGCGCGAACATCCCCGACGAGTTGAGGAAGAACTGGTGCACGCCGCCGTTCTCGAACTCGGTATTGAAGATGTGCATCACGAGCACCGCGCGCTGCTCCTTTGGCATGCCGGCAAGGCGTTTGACGAAATCGCGATCGCCCCACGCCGCCGTACGCCGGATCAGGGCCTGGTTCAGATAGCGCAGCCGCGCCACCTCGCCCAGGTGCGCACGCTCCGCTTCGATGCGGTGCCACAGCGCCGGCGTCCGCTCGACAAAGCTGGCGACGGCCGCGCCGAAAGCTTCGCTGGACCCGAACTCCGCGGCGATCGCCAGCATCTGCCGGTCGAAGTCGTTCATCGGGGTATCGAGCGACGAATAGGAGTAGCGCTTGGCGCGCGCGGCGGTATCGACCGGATATTCCTCGCCGAAAAGCGACATCGCCCGCACGAACAGTTCGTGCCCACGTGCAAAGCCGGCGGCTTGCACGGCATCCCGGATCGGCAGCGCCAGCTCTCCGCCCTGCATGTAGAAATAGGTGTGCAGCCCATCGCGCCCCAGGCCGTTGCGAAGCACGTCCAGCAGCACGAGCGTACGCAATTCCCGATCGAGCCCGTTCAACGACGCGACGAACGCGGCGGGTGGATCGACGACGGCACGTACCGAGTATCGCCCGACGACTTCGCCGATCAGATCCTCAAAGCGCACGTGCTTGAGGTCGGCGTCCGGTTCGGAGAACACTTCGCTCGGCGAGCCGCGCAGCGGGCAGCCGTTGTTTTCGACATCCCTGGAATGCGATGGAATCGGAACGCGCAGGTCGAGGATGTCTCCACCCTTCTTCGGCGAATTTGGCGCTTCCGTCTCCGCTGCCTCGCGCGCGCTGAGCAACCCCGGCGCCGCCAGTGCCACACACACGGCGAGCGCTCCGGTCACGCAAAGGTTTCGCATCGCCGCCAAAGCCCGTGCCTCAGCCGGCCTTCGGGAAGTTGATCAGGATCTGCATATGCACCAGCTCCGGGAAGTATGCCTTGAGCAGCGCACCCGCAAACCACAACAGCGCGCCGAGCAGAAACAGCGCCGGTACGGCCGCCAGGACTGCCTTGATCGAGAACATCATCAGGTGGCCGAACGAGACATCGAATCGGGAGACGGCGACGCCAGCCGGCGCATCTGCGATCATCGCGTGCTGCTCGCGCATGTCCGACGCGCCGAAATCGTGCGTCAATGTCGCCGCACGTGCCTTCTCTTCTTTCTCTCGCTTTGCGCGTTCACGCGCATCGCGCTCGCGCCGAAGTGTCCGTGGAAGATCGTCCGATCCCTCATCCGCCATCAGAGGGAAATCTACGCTGGCCACGCCTAAGCCTCCAAAAATGCCGGTTGCCGGGCGCGCTGGGAGCGTCGGCAACGCCTATGAATTGAGCGGTATCAGGGGCAGTAAAACGCCTACCGCCCATTGATCGATATTGCTATTTTGCGCCCGTAATTTGGCGGGGAGGATCTCACTTGAGCGACTTGCGGCACCTTGTTCGTACAATTCCAGACTACCCCAAGCCCGGCATCCTCTTCCGCGACGTGACGACGTTGATGGGCAACGCGCAAGGGTTCAAAGCCGCCGTGGAGGCGATGGCGGCTCCCTACCTCAATGCCAACATCGACGCTGTTGCCGGCATCGAGGCGCGCGGGTTCATTCTCGGCGGCGCCGTCGCCGACCGTCTGTCGTGCGGCTTCATACCGATCCGCAAGAAGGGCAAGCTGCCCTGGAAGACCATCGGCCAGCAGTACACGCTGGAGTATGGCGTCGACATCATCGAGATCCACGCTGACGCCATCAAGCCGGGCGAGCGCATCCTTATCGTCGACGATCTCATCGCCACCGGCGGAACGGCCGAGGCGGCAGCCAAGCTCATCAGCCGTACCGGTGGCCTCGTCGCGGGCGCAACGTTCCTCGTCGATCTGCCCGACCTCGGCGGTCTCGACCTGTTGCGCAGCCACGGCGTCAACACCCACGCCATCATGGCGTTCTCAGGCCACTGAGCGACATGGGTGGGGCAGCGCCCCCAATTTAGGAGCGACGATGGCAGACAGAAGCGCGCTTCCCCCTGACAAGCTGCGTGAGGCCCTGGCGCGCATCAACGGCTGGCGCCTTGCTCCGTTGCAGCCAGTTGCCTGCCCCGTCTGCGAGCAGAAAAGCCTCTCCATCGAGGACCGCTCGACGCGGCCTTACGCGGAGTGGTACGCGCTCAAATGCTCGGCTTGCGCGCTCGAGCATACGATCCACATACCTATGTCTCCGATGCTGCCCAGCGGTGATTGAAAGATGAAAATCAACGGCAAGGCATTCCGCACTATCTGGCTGGCGCCAGATGGCTGGTCGGTCGAGGTAATCGACCAGACGCGGCTGCCGCATGAATTCTCGGTCATTCCGTTGAAGTCGGCCGAGGATGCGGCACGCGCCATCCTGACCATGCAGGTGCGCGGCGCCCCGCTGATCGGTGCCACCGCCGCCTATGGCCTCGCCATGGCGATCCGTCAGGATCAGTCAGACGAGGGCATCGACCGAGCCATCGCCTTCCTGGCGAAGCAGCGGCCGACCGCAATCAACCTGCGCTGGGCGTTAGAGGAGATGCGCCGCGCGGTGCAGAACCAGCCGCGCGAGGAGCGTGTCGCCGCAGCCTACGAGCGGGCGGCCCTCATCTGCGACGACGATGTCGAGACCTGCCGCCTGATCGGGGAGCACGGCCGCAAGCTGATCAGCGACATCAGTAAAAAGAAGGCCGGCAAGCCCGTCGAGGTGCTCACTCATTGCAATGCCGGCTGGCTTGCCTGCGTCGACTGGGGCACGGCGACATCGCCGATCTACCAGGCGCACGATGCCGGCACCAAGGTCCACGTCTGGGTCGATGAGACCAGGCCGCGCAACCAGGGCGCTGCGCTCACCGCGTATGAGCTTGGCAGCCATGGCGTTCCCCACACCATCATCGTCGACAATGCCGGCGGCCACCTGATGCAGCACGGCAAGGTCGATATCGTCATCGTCGGCACCGACCGCGTTGCCGCCAACGGTGACGTCGCCAACAAGATCGGCACCTATCTCAAGGCATTGGCGGCAAAGGATAATAACATACCGTTCTATGTGGCGCTGCCGCACTCGACCATCGATTGGACGCTGGACGAGGGCATGTCGATCCCGATCGAGGAGCGCTCCGCCGACGAGGTCCTCAAGATGCCCGGGCGCCTGCCCGACGGGACCGTCGTCACCGTTGAGATTGCCGCGCCGGGATCTCCCGCCGGCAACCCCGCCTTCGACGTGACGCCCGCCCGGCTCGTCACCGGGTTCATAACCGAGCGCGGCGTCTGCCCGGCAACCCGCGAAGGCCTGCTGTCGCTCTACCCGGAGCGGGCGCCGGAATAGCTGCTGCAACCTTTATAATTCTGCCAAAGAACCTGTGGCAGTGTCCGGCAGGATCTCTGGTGAGTTGGCGGACGTGAAGCAGGCCAAGGCGAAACAACAGCAGGAGCCGGACGGCGAGGCCGAGAAGAAGGCGCGCCGCGCCGTCATCGACACTGCGCTCGCCATGAGCCGGTCCGGGTTGTCGCCGTGCCGCTCCGGAAACGTATCGTGCCGCTGGAAAGGCGGCATGCTGATCACCCCGAGCGGTATGCTGTACGAGGAGCTGAAGCCCCGCGACATCGTCTTCGTTACGGGCAAGGGCACGCTGCAGGCGAAGTCGCTGCGCAAACCGTCGAGCGAATGGCGCTTCCACCTCGCCGCTTATCACGCACGCCTGGATATGAACGCGGTCGTGCACACCCATTCGATGCACGCCGTGGTGCTGGCGTCAGCGCACAGGCCGATCCCCGCGTTCCACTACATGGTGGCCGTCGCTGGTGGGAACGACATTCCGCTCGTGCCCTACGACACCTTCGGCACAGATGAGCTTGCCGGTCACGTGGCCAAGGGGCTCGCGCATCGCAATGCCTGCCTCATGGCCAACCACGGACAGATTGCAATCGGCCAGGATTTGTCCTCAGCGCTCGAACTCGCGCACGAGGTGGAAATTCTCGCCGAGCAGTACGCCAAGGTGCTGATGCTCGGCGAGCCGCACCTTTTGTCGAACGAGGAGATGGCGCGCGTCGTGGAGCGCTTCAAAACCTACGGCCAGCGCGCCCAGGACTCCCGATCAAAGGGTTGAATTTAGTCGGCGAGGCTCTGCAGCGTGGTCCGGCACGAGCGGCGCCACTGCGCCTGCGTCATGTGCGTGCCCTTGTCCCAGATCGCCATGCAGTCGTTCATGCGCTGCGCGAACGGGGGATCGTTATCGATGCTTCCGGTCGTGACGGTCGGCGCCGCTTCGGTCTGCTTGGCGTCGGCTCCGGACTGCGCTTTCGTATCGGCCAGCACGGCAAAGCTGGAGATTGCCGTTACTGCAACCGCCGCGATGACTGCCTTTGCGATCTTGCTCATGTCTTGTTGTCCCAATCCGGCGCCATCTGCAGTGTGCTCGGTCCCGGCCCCAATCAGACCGCCAAATCTGCGCCGGGATTGTGTCCCCTTTGGCGCCTGCAGTGGCGAACCCAATTGATATGGGTGCGAACGACGAAGCTTCCAACCGGTACGGTTCAGCAGTCGGTGCAAAACCGCCAGCAGTAGTCGCTGCCCCCCTTAACGCGATCAGGGCGACAGGGTTTCAGTTGGCGAAGCGGAAGTGCATCACGTCGCCGTCCTTGACGACGTACTCCTTGCCCTCGAGCCGCATCTTGCCGGCGTCCTTCGCGCCGACTTCGCCGCCGAGCCCGACATAGTCGTCGTAAGCGATGGTCTCGGCGCGGATGAAGCCCTTCTCGAAGTCCGTGTGGATCACGCCGGCCGCGCCGGGAGCCTTGGTGCCGCGCGTGATCGTCCAGGCGCGCGCTTCCTTCGGTCCCACAGTGAAGTACGTCACCAAGTCGAGCAGCTTGTAGCCGGCGCGAATGAGCCGGTTCAGGCCTGGCTCCTTGAGCCCCATCTCGGCGAGGAACTCGTCGCGGTCGGCTGCCGGCAGCCCTGCGAACTCGGCTTCGATCTTCGCCGAGATGACGACGCTCACCGCGCCCTCTGCCTTGGCCCTCTCTTCCACCTTCTTGGAATAGGTATTGCCCTCGGCCGCCGAAGACTCCTCGACATTGCACACATAGACCACCGGCTTTGAGGTAAGCAGCTGCAACCCGGTGAATAGTGCCCGCTCCTCGGGAGTTATGTCTGCCGTGCGCGCCGGCTTGCCTTCCCGCAGCGGCGCCAGAGCCTTCTCCATCACCACGAGAAGGGCCTTGGAGTCCTTGTCGCCGGCCTTGGCCTTCTTCTCCGTCGCCGCGACGCGCTTCTCCAGGCTCTCCATGTCGGCGAGCATCAGTTCGGTTTCGACCACCTCGGCGTCGGCCAAGGGGTCGATGCGGTTCTCGACGTGGGTAATGTCGTCGTCCTCGAAGCAACGCAGCACATAGGCGACCGCATCGACCTCGCGGATATGCGACAGGAACTTGTTGCCGAGCCCTTCGCCCTTGGATGCGCCGCGCACCAGGCCCGCGATGTCGACGAACGTGAGCCGCGTCGGGATGATCTGCGCCGAGCCGGCCGTTGCCGCCAGCTTATCGAGGCGCTCGTCCGGCACGCCGACCTCACCCACGTTCGGCTCGATGGTGCAGAACGGATAGTTCGCGGCTTCGGCTGCGGCGGTCTGCGTCAGCGCATTGAAGAGGGTGGACTTGCCGACGTTCGGCAAACCCACGATGCCGCATTTGAAACCCATGATCGCTCGCTCGAGTCTGTTGGTGAGATGGGAGCGGCAGGCGCATCCCGAGGCTGGCAGATGCCTAGGCGGTTGCACGCCGAAAGTGAAGCCTTCCATTGCCGCAGATCTGGAAAACCGCCCGGCCGGACGGTGGGTTGTCTCCACCCGTGTATCGACGCTGAAGCCCGGCCGGCCCCAAAAAATAACGCTCGAACAAGCGGTTACGGGGCGGCTACTGCAGGCCGGCGCGGTCGGCGCTGCAAGGGTACAGCGCGCCGATGATGTCCGTGATCACGTCGTCCGTCTCAGCTCCGGCATGCCCGAAGCGTGCCGCCGACAGCTTGACCCTCACATGCTCCAGCAGCGAAACCGGAACGACCCCGCGCCCCAGCATGATACCGCCGAACGCGCGCGGCAGGCAGATGCGCCTGTCCCGGCCTTCGTTCAAGTGACCGAGCCGCGCATTGATGACGGCAAAGCAATCGCCAAGCTGCTGCTGGCGGCACTGTCTGACGAACTCGTACACGGTCTCGGCGCGCGCCCCGCCGGGACCCGGCAGAAAACCCACCGTCAGCATTGCTGAGGCCAGGATGACCAAGGCGCGGCGCGACACCATCGGTTCCCTCGATACGCGGAAGGATGATCGCAGAGTGCGTGAGGTTCATATTGGCGCGGGTTCGTCGCGGTGCAAATGCGACAGAACAGTGAACGGGAGCACGCGAGTGGCGCGCTCCCGTCGCGATAAGCCGAATCCGGCAAGCCGTTATTACGAGCGCTCGGCGATTGCCTTGAGGTTGGTGAGGCCCTCGTCGAAGTCGCGCGCCATCATCCGCTCGCAGTCGACAAACAGCGAGAAGATCTTGCCCGGCAGCGATTGCATCCCATGCATGGCCCAGGTGACTTCCGTCGCCGTCCCGACCGGCTTCAACCTGAATTCGACGCGATTGTCGCCTGCAATGGGCTTCGTCATTTTGAGGCGCATGCCCACAACCGATGGCGAGCTGTCGACAATGCTGACCGTCCCGGTCCCGCCCTTGCCGGCGAAATGGAACGTCGCGCCCGGGCCGCTGTCCGGGCCGCTGTAGTCCGCCACGCCGCCGCAATCGCGCAGAGCGTAGGGGTTCCACGTGTTCATCTCCCGAAGGTCGTTGATGAGACCGTGCAGGCGCGCCGGCGGTGCCGCAATCGTCATCGACCGCGCGGCGCTGAACTCGTCCGGCCGCCGCGAAGCGATGATCAGCGTGATGGCGATGGCCGCGACCGCGGCAACCAGCAGGGTGATCAGGACGCTCGACATGGGCTTCTCCTTGTTCTGGCGACAGGTTGAATTGACATTAGGTTGATATCAACGTAATCAGGGACATGTCAACGCGCGATGCGCTTTCTTTCCACGTGACACTCGAAGTTCGCGACCGCTGCCTCTGCCTTCACGTACAGCGGGCTGCGCGCGCATTGGCGCGCCGCTTCGACGATGCATTGCGCCCGTTCGGACTAACCAGCGGTCAGTTTTCACTGTTGATGTCGCTCAATCGTCCGCACGCGCCCACCATCGGCGACGTCGCACAGCTCCTGGCGATGGACCGCACGACGTTGACGGCGAACCTGAAGCCGCTCGAGCGGCGCGGGTTGATGGAGATCGTTGTCGACGAGAAGGACCGTCGCAATCGCCGGCTTCAGATCACGGACGCAGGCCGAAAGACGCTCGCGTCCGCCGTCGGGGTGTGGCGTTCCACGCACGACGAGGTCGATGCGCTTCTCGCCAGTTCGCCCGATCGCCTGCGCTCCGATCTCAACGCCCTTTCGAGCATAGAGTAGGCGCGCGGTATCCCGGCGTTGACCTAGCGGAACTTGGTCAGCGCGAATGCCGAATAGCTGGTCGGGCTCGGCAACTTCTCCTTGCCGCTCATCGCGTCGGCCAACGCCTCAGCGATGTTCGTGTCCGGGTCGGACGACTTCACCGCGATGATGATGAACGGCCTCTGCCAGCTCGTGCCCCCGGTCTCGCAGTTGGTGCACGGATCGCGGTATTGCCCGAGGTTCAACGTAAAGATCGGAATATCCACCGCAACCGCGGACGAAACGAGCACCGCTGCCTGCTTGGCGCGACGCTCCGCCCGTGCGACCTCGTCGGCTGCGTTGCCCTCCTGCGAGGCGGTGCCGACCGTGATGACTTCCTTCGCGTCGCTGAGTGCGCTGCGAACTTCATCATCGATAACCGCCGACGCGACCTGATCGCGCGGGATCATCTGGCCGTCCTTCTCGAGGTCCTCGGCACTGCCGCGCACCCAAAGGAAGCTCTTGTTGAGCACGACCACGTCGAACGTGGCCTTGCGGTCGGCCTTGTCCTTGCCCTCGATGGCGAACACCGTCGAGTTCTTCGTCTGGCGCACTTCCGGCTGGACCGCTGCAGTCTCGATCCGCATCGGCTCGATGACGTTGCGGTGGATCTCGACGGCGCCGTAAGTCGCAGCAGCGCCCGTCGATGCGACGAGCATGGCAACGCCGGCATTCGACTTGAACAGCCCGGAGAACCAGCCCAGGCGATCCCACCAGCCGGCGCCCCGGTCGTACATGCGATAGCCGCGCCACAGCCACGAGAGCGGACCGCGACGGCGGTCCTCGTCCTCGGCAAGTCCACGGGCCGCGTACGCGTTCGGATTAGCGCACACAATCCACGATACGATGAACCCTAGCGCCAAAGCGGCGCCAGCGTACAAATGCAGACCGGTGATGAGATCAGGCAAAATCACGACGCACTTCCTTCTGGTGTAGCCACCGCGTCACAAGCGGCAAGCGCCAGTACTTGCTAGGCCAGTTCAGAAATTGATGTGTTGGATGACGTATCCGGCGCCGAAGGCGATGAGGCCCGCGATCACGATCTGCGGCAGCACCGAGACAAACGTGCTGAGCAGCGAGACGAACGCTTGGAACAGCGCCACCACCCCTGACCACAGCACCAGGGCTGCCCGGTAGAGGATGTACGCGATCGCCACGAGGGCCACGATCAGGACGACGATCTTCCAGATCGGCAGAGCCTGCCAGTCCGACGAGAACACCGCCACGATCTGTCCGAAGGACCATGTCCAGATGAGCTGCAGAAACTTGAAGATTGCAGCAATACCCTGCTGCAGGAATTGCACGATCGAATTGATGATGCCTTCCACGAATCCCTCCCCTGTCGATGCCGAGCCGTCGCGCGCTTGGCCGTCCCCCGGCCGGGCGCCATTACAGTGCGACGGCCCCGTTGCTTGCGCAAGCTTGCTCCTTGCGCGCGATCAAGCCTTCAGCCGGTACCCGGTGGTGAAGATTTTCCAGGTAACCCACAGGCAAACCACGAGAAACACCAGTGTCATGCCGAGGCTGGCGTAGATATTGACATCAGAAATTCCGTAGAAGCTCCAGCGGAAGCCGCTGACCAGATAGACCACCGGGTTGAAAAGCGTAACTTTCTGCCAGAACGGCGGAAGCATGCTGATCGAATAGAACGTACCGCCGAGAAATGTCAGCGGTGTCACAAGCAGCAGCGGAATGGCCTGCAGCTTCTCGAAGCCGTCGGCCCAGATGCCGATGATGAAGCCGAGCAGCGAGAAAGTGACCGCGGTGAGGATCAGGAACGCCAGCATCGCGAACGGGTGCTGGATGTGCAGGTCGACGAACAGCGCGGCCGTGCCCAGGATGATCAGGCCGACCGCCACCGACTTCGTCGCCGCCGCGCCCACGTAGCCGATCACGATCTCGAGCGGCGATATAGGGGCCGACAAGATCTCGTAGATGGTGCCGGTGAACCGCGGGAAATAGATGCCGAACGCCGCGTTCGAGATCGATTGCGTCAGCAGCTGTAGCATGATCAGCCCCGGGACGATGAACGCCCCGTAGCTGATCCCGTCGATCTGCGCCATGCGCGATCCGATCGCCGCGCCGAACACGATGAAATAGAGCGAGGTCGACAGCACCGGCGAGATGATGCTCTGCATCACCGTGCGCAGGGCGCGCGACATCTCGAACAGGTAGATGGCCTTGACCGCGTGCAGGTTCATTTCTTGCTCCTGACGAGATCGACGAAGATGTCTTCCAGCGACGACTGCGTGGTGTCGAGATCAGTGAACCCGATGCCGGCGTTACGCATGTCCTCGAGTAGGCTGGTGATGCCCGTTCGGCCGGCATGCGTGTCGTAGGTGAACGTTAGTGTGCGCCCGTCGCCTGAGAGCTCGAGCTGATGCCGGCCAAGTTCGGGCGGCAGCGCGGCGAGCGGCTGGACGAGTTGCAGGATGAGCTGCTTCTTGCCGAGCTTGCGCATCAGCTCGGCCTTCTCCTCGACCACGATCAGCGCGCCGCCGGTGATGACGCCGACGCGGTCCGCCATTTCCTCGGCTTCTTCGATGTAATGTGTGGTGAGGATGATGGTGACGCCGGTGTCGCGCAGATCGCGCACCACCTGCCACATGTCCTGCCGCAGTTCGACGTCGACGCCCGCTGTCGGCTCGTCGAGGAACAGGATGTTCGGCTCGTGCGACAGCGCCTTGGCGATCAGCAATCGCCGCTTCATGCCGCCCGACAGCGTCATGATGCGGTTGTCTTTCTTCTCCCAAAGCGACAGCGCGCGCAGGATCTTCTCGATGTACGCTGGGTTTGGCGCCTTGCCGAACAGCCCGCGGCTGAACGAGACCGCGCCCCAGACCGTCTCGAAGGCGTCGGTGGTAAGCTCCTGCGGCACGAGGCCGATCAAAGCGCGCACGCGCCGGTAGTCGCGCATGATGTCGCCGCCGTCGACGGCGACGCTTCCCGACGTCGGATTGACCAGCCCGCAGACGATGGAGATCAGCGTCGTCTTGCCGGCGCCGTTTGGTCCTAGCAGCGCGAAGATTTCTCCGCGGCGGATGTCGAGATTGATGTCGCGCAGCGCCTGGAAGCCGCCCGCGTACGTCTTCGACAGATCCTTGATCGATATGATGGGCGCCATGGGCGGGGAATAAGCAATAAGGACCCGGCCTTCAAGTCGGCCGATGCATCATTCCTTGTCGTCGCGTCCCGCAAGCCACTTCTTCAGGTTCTCGGCCAAAGCCGATGCGCGCTTGGTCTGCCGCTCGCCCGCTGGATGGGGATTGCGCGGGGCAGGCTTGGGCTTAGGCGGCGGCGCAGCAGGTTTTTCCGGCTCGGGCTCATCCTCCGAACGCGTCTTCAGGGCGACCTGCGACAGGAAGCGGGCACCGTCGCCCTTGGCCAGGAATGGCGCTGCCTCGGCCATCGCATCCAGCATTGGATCGAGCCAGGAGTATTCCACCTTGTGGAAATCGTGCAGCACGTAGCGCGCGACCGCCTCCTTGGCCCCTGGATGGCCGACGCCGATGCGTACGCGGGTGTAGTCGTTGTCCATGTGGGCGGTGATCGAGCGCAGCCCGTTGTGGCCGGCGTTGCCGCCACCCGTCTTCACCTTGAGCTTTGACGGAGCCAGATCGATCTCGTCGTGAAAGACGTAGATGTCTTCGAGGGGGATCTTGAGGAAGCGCGCAGCCTCGCCCACAGAGCGGCCGCTTTCGTTCATGTAGGTCATGGGCTTCAGGAGGACGACACGTTCCCCGCCGATCGTTCCCTCGGCGGTCTCGCCCTGGAAGCGCTTGCGCCAAGCGCTGAAGCCATGTGCCTCGGCGATCTTGTCGAGCGCCACAAAGCCTACGTTGTGGCGATGGCGAGCGTATTCTGCGCCCGGGTTTCCCAATCCGACGAAAAGCTTCATGGGGCCTCACCGCGCAGTGGACGGCGGGCACAGCACAAGGCTGCGCCCGCTGTCGGATTACTTCTTGCCGGCTGGCTTGGCGGCCGGCTTGGCCGCAGGAGCTGCGCCCTTGGCCGCGGCAGGAGCCGCAGCCTTGGCGCCAGCAGCTGCCTTGGCGCCGGCAGCAGGTGCCGCAGCAGCAGGTGCTGCTTCGGCAACAGCCGCCTTCTCTTCTTCCTTCACGGCGCCGGCGATGGTGGCGATGGTGAAGTCACGATCCTTGATGGTGAGCTCGGCGTCCTTCGGCAGGACGATCGACGAAATGTGTATCGAGCGGCCGATCTCGAGACCCGTGAGGTCGATTTCGAAGTACGGCGGGATGTGATCCCAGGGGCAGACGACTTCGACGTCGTGGCGCACGATGTTGAGCACGCCGCCGCGCTTCAAGCCCGGCGAGGCCTGGTCGTTGACGAAGCGGACCGGCACCTCGACGCGGATGCGGCCGTCGCTGCCGATACGCAGCAGGTCGACGTGAATCGGAATGTCCTTCACCGGATCGACCTGCAGGTCGCGCGGGATGACGCGGTTCTTTTTGCCCTCGACGTCGATGTCGAGAACGGTCGAGGTGAAATGGCCCTTGAGGACCTGCTTCCACAGGTCGTTGTAATCGAGGACGATGGACTCTGGGGTCTTGCCGTCACCGTAGATGACAGCCGGGACTTTTCCTTCACGACGGGCTTGGCGTGCGGCCCCCTTGCCTGCACGCGGGCGCGCCGTGGCTTTCAGCTCTACTGGTTGCTGAGCCATGGCAGTTTCTCCAACTAATATCAGGGCCTTGCGACCCGTTAACCGACGCGGCCTCCAAGGGTGCCGTGCGCCGTCTCATGCCTTTTTGCTTGAGATGGCGCGGTTTATAGCTGCCGGACCTCAAATTGGCAATTGCCTGGGGGCTTTCGTTGGGGCCGAAAGCGAGCCGCGAAACCGGCCGCCGCCGCTCTCGAAGTCTTTGGCGCGTCGTGGGTATTCTGGCCGACGAGGTGAGGGCACCTATATTTTGATGCTATAGTCGCAAGGCTGCAGAGTCTGGACGGACCTATGACACGCAAATTGACGAAGCGCCGTGCTGCCCCCGAGCAGGACAAGATGATCGCGGATGCCCTTCGCGGCGTCGGCCGGCCGGTGAGCGCCTACGAGCTGATCGAGGAGCTGCGCGACAAGGCGAGCCTCGCCCCCCAGACCGTCTATCGCTCGCTCGACCGCCTGATCGCCGACGGGCAGGCCCATCGCCTGGAATCGATCAATGCCTTCGTCGCCTGCTGCCATCCGAGCCACGAGAGCGCCGCCGTATTCGCGATCTGCAACGATTGCGGCACCGTCAGCGAGTTCGACGAACCCGCGGCCGTCGAGCGCCTTGGCGCATGGGCGCGCAAGTCGAAGTTTGCCGTTGAGCGCATGACGCTCGAACTGCGCGGTCGCTGCCGCGCCTGCACCACCCAAGCCGACCAATGAGCGCGGCGCCCGCGCTCCGATCGCCCGAGCGCCTGCCAGCGAGGGCGTGAATCGGCAGCGCAACAAGACTTTCCGATCGCCCGAGCGCCTAGAGCCGAGGGCGTGAATCGGCAGCGCAAAACAAAGCTCCGATCGCCTGAGCGCCTACCAGCGGGGCGTGAATCGGCAGCGCAACAAGCCTCCGGATAACGCACCCGCGAGCGCAGGCTCTAACCTCGCGCAATTCCCGCTGCAGGCAACGCGTCACTCCGCTCGTCCCACCGAACAAATCTCGCGCGAGTGTTGCGTTCAAACCGCTTGACCAGAGTTAACGGTCGGATATTATAACATCCAGTAAGGCGTGAGGGGCGTAAATCAGTGAGAGTTCGCGTTGCGTGGAGCGCCGCTGCTGCGGTGCTGATGATGAGTGCTGCGCCGGTGGGAGCTCAATCCGGCGAGGGCCAGGGAGCCGACATTTCGGGGGCGCCAGTTCAGCTGCCCGAGGTCACGGTAACGACCGCCAGCCCGGTCGCTAAGCCGAAGAAAACCGCATCGAAGAAAAAGTCGGCAGTAGCCGCGCCGTCGGGTGAGCCAGCATCCGCTGAACCCGCGGTCGTCGTTCCCGATCTGCAGCCGCTGCCCGGTGCCATCGTTGACGATCAGTCGTTCGTCTCGGTCTCGGTGACCACTGCGCGCGAGTTCCAGGCCAACGGCGGCGCCACACTCACCGACACGCTCGAATACAAGCCCGGCATCGCTGGGACGAACTTCGCGCCCGGCGCCAATCGGCCAATCATCCGCGGCCTCGACAGTTATCGCGTCCGCACGCAGGAAAACGGCATCGGCACGCACGACGTTGCCGCCATCTCTGAAGACCACGCTATTCCCATCGACCCGCTCGCCGCCGACCGCGTCGAGGTCGTGCGCGGCCCGGCGACGCTGCGCTACGGCAGCCAGGCACTGGGCGGCGTCGTTGCCGTCGAAAATGAGCGCATCCCGACCTTCATCCCGCAAGGCGGTTTCACCGGCCGCGTCGTTGGCGGCATGACCTCCGTTGATAATGGTGCGGACGGCGCGATCAGCGCGACGGCCGGCTCGGGCGGCGTTGCCGTGCACGCCGATGCGTTCAAACGCAGTGCCGACGACTACGAGTCGCCTCGTGGGACCGTGCGCAACAGCTTCGTCGAAAGCGAAGGCGCTTCGATCGGAACGTCGCTCATCGGCACGGACGGTTTCGTCGGCGTCTCCTTCACGCGCTTCGCAAGCCTCTATGGCGTTCCGGGTGAGGAGGCCGACGAGGGTGTCGACCCACGCATCGACATGGAGCAGAACAAGTTCATGGCCAAGGGCGAGTGGCGGGTTCACGGCTCTGGCATCGACAGCGTGCGCTTCTGGTTCGGCGCATCCGACTACGCACACTCGGAGCTGGCGATTCACGAGCCGGGCGTCGATACCGAGTTTGAGGTCGGTTCGCGCTTTACCAACCGTCAGCAGGAGGCACGGATCGAGGTGCAGCATCTGCCCGTCGCGACAGACTTGGGACGTCTCACTGGCACGGTCGGCGTAAACGTCGATAACCGCGACACCCGTGGCCAGAGCTTCGAGGGCGATTCACTGCTTGAGCCGGTGCAGACCAACAGCCTCGCCGCCTTCTGGTTCGAAGAGCTCGAAGTGACCTCGAAGCTCCGCCTGCAGGGCGCGACCCGCATCGAGCGCACCAATGTCGACGGCACCGGTTGGTCGGACGTCGCTGACCCATTGGATCCCACCATCTTTTCGGGAGAGCGTTCGTTCGTGCCGGTCAGCGGCGGCATTGGATTGCTCTACGCGCTGCCCTTCGAAGTTGAAGCTCGCATCAACGGCCAGTATGTCGAGCGCGCGCCTGATGCTGCAGAGCTGTTCTCGAAGGGCATGCACGAGGCAACAGGCACGTTCGAGATCGGAAATCCCGACCTCGAGAAGGAAAAGGCCGCGACCATTGAGACTGGTTTCAAGAAGTCGAATGGCCCGTTCCGCTTCGATGCGGCCGCCTATTACACGCGTTACTATGGATTTATCTACCGCCAGCTTACGGGCGTTGAGTGCGGCACCACCCTCGTAGAATGCGGCGCGCCGTCGGGTGACGAGACATTCAATCAGGTGTTTTTCCAGCAGCGTGACGCCACGTTCTATGGCACCGAGCTTTCCGCGCAGCTCGATGTCGGCCGTGTGTGGAACGGCATCTGGGGTATCGACGGCCAATACGACTTCGTGCGCGCGAAGTTCGAGGATGGCGAGAATGTCCCGCGCATTCCACCCCATAGGCTGGGCGGCGGGCTCTACTACCACGATGCCAACTGGCTCGCCCGCGTCGGACTGCTGCATGCCTTCGAGCAGGACCAGATCGGTGCAGAGGAACTCGTCACGCCGGGCTACACGCTGGTGAATGCCGAAGTTAGCTACACCACAAGGGTCAGCGCTCCCGACGGGACGTCATCGCTCGTAACTGTCGGCGTTCGCGGCGACAATCTCGCCAACGAGGAGGTTCTCGACAGCACGTCGTTCAAACGACTCGAGGGCGTACTGCAACCCGGTGCCAGCGTACGGGCCTTTGGCTCGGTCAAGCTGAACTGACGTTGTGGAGCGTTGGCCAGCCTCGTGGCTGGCCAACGCCGCATGCCTCAGCTAATCTCCCATTGTGATTTGACGAGCGGATCGCAACGGGAGGAGGCGCCCATGTCGACGTGTACCCAACCACACCACGCCAACCACGCGCACCAGCATGGCCCCGGCTGCGGCCACACGGCTGTCAAGCATGGCGATCACGTCGACTATCTCCATGACGGCCATCTCCATCACATGCACTCCGACCACGTTGACGAGCACAAGATCGAGGTCTCCGCTTCGAACCCCGATCGCTGCACGCCCGATCACAAGTGCGCCGGACACGAGCCGGGTCACAAGCACGGGCCTGGATGCGGTCACGAGGCGGTCCCGCATGGCGACCACGTCGACTACCTGGTCGATGGCCACCTGCACCATCCGCACGGCGACCATTGCGACGACCACGGTCCGCTGGACGTCGCTTGAAACACCGGCCTATCGCTACGCAATTGTGGTCCCGGCGCTGAACTCGGCCTCGACCCAGCTGCGAAGTGCTTTTATGGCCGGCCGCTCCTCGGTGCCTGCGGGGAAGACGAAGTCGTATCGCCATCCATCGATGCGCGGGCCGAATGGGACCACGACCGCGCCCGAAGCCAATTCTGCGGCCAGCAGTGGCAGGCTGAGCAGCGCCACGCCTTGCCCCGCGACAGCAGCTTGAATGGCAGTGCTCTCGTCGCTGAAGCTGATTCCGGAGCGGACATCGAGCCCGCTGATCTGCGCTTGCTCGTTCCAAGTCCCCCATGTTGGAACCTTGAACTGGGCGCCGGCCGGGCCGCCGTCGAAATGAATGAGCGTCGCGTCGACAAGATCCTCCGGATCTCGAACGGCAAGGTGCGGATTGCACACCGGTGCGAACTGCTCCGCGAAAAGCGGTATCGAAACCAGCCCTGGATGTTGTCCAGCTCCGTACCGGATGCTGGCGTCAGCCTCGCCTGCATGCAGGTCGACGAGATCATCGCTGGCATGTAGGCGCAGGTCCCATCCCGGATGACGGGCGCGGAAAGTGCCCGAGCGTGGCACCAGCAGCTTGGCAGTGAATGCCAGCGTCGCCGAAAGCGTGGCTACTTTGCGCCCCGCTGGCTTTGCTAATGCCGCGATCGCCGCCGCCATCTCATCGAACGAGCGCTGCAGCGTCGGAAAAAGCATCCGCCCAGAGGGGGTGAGTATGACCTTGCGCGCCTGCCTCTCGAACAGAGCAATGCCGAGGCTCGTTTCGAGCTGCCGGATCTGATGGCTGATGGCCGTCGGCGTGACGCCGAGCTCCTCGGCGGCCAGTTTGAAGCTCTGTCGGCGCGCGGCTGCTTCGAAGGCGCGGAGTGATCCCAGTGGCGGCAAGCGGCGCATGATGCCTCAATAGATGAAAGCATCTCATCCATAGCTGAAAATATCGAGCTTGTTCAGAGGATCATCAGGCATTTTAAGAGCTGAAAGGATGAAATCAACTCAGCATCAGGGGCGCAGAAAATGGCTTGGCTCTACCTCGCCGTCGCGGCAGTGTTCGAAGTCGTGCTGGCGGTAAGCATGAAATACTCAGATGGCTTCAGCCGTCTCGGACCGTCGGTCGTGACCGCGCTCGCCGCCGTCGGAAGTCTTTCCTTCCTGACCCTGGCGATGAAGGGCCTGCCTGTGAGCGTCGCCTACCCGGTGTGGACCTCCGTCGGCACCCTCGGCATCGTTTTCCTCGGCTGGCTGCTGTTCGACGAGCACCTGGACCTGCTGAAGCTGGCCTCCGTGGTGGCGATTGTTGCCGGCATTGCCGGGCTTCGAGCATCGGCGGGGTAGCGCATCTCATCGAGACGCCGCTGCATCTGAACGTGCAAACCGTCGCGCCGCGCGATCAGATCAATAGAACAGGCTCGATACGCTTTCTTCGCGCGCCGTGCGCAGGATCGCCTCGCCGATCAGCGGCGCGATCGAAAGCACGCGGATGTTCTTCGCCGCCAGCACCGCCGCCGTCGGCTGGATCGAGTCGGTGATGACCAGCGACTTGAGCTTAGACGCTTGGATGCGGCTGACGGCGCCGCCCGAAAGCACGCCGTGCGTGATGTAGGCCATCACTTCCACGGCGCCCTGCTTCAGCAGTGCCTCCGCTGCATTCACCAGCGTCCCGCCTGAATCGACGATGTCGTCGATGAGGATGCAGCGCATTCCCTTCACGTCGCCGATGACGTTCATCACCTCGGACTCGCCCGGCCGCTCGCGGCGCTTGTCGCAGATGGCGATCGGCGCCTCGATGCGCTTCGCCAGCGCGCGCGCACGCACCACGCCGCCGACGTCCGGCGACACGACCATCAGGTTGTTGCCCTTGTGCTGCTCCTGGATGTCGCGAACCATGACAGGCGCGGCAAACAGGTTGTCGGTCGGGATGTCGAAAAAGCCCTGGATCTGGCCCGCGTGCAGATCGAGCGTCATGACCCGGTCGACGCCCGCGCGCTCTATCAGGTTGGCGACGAGCTTGGCCGTGATCGGCGTGCGCGGACCGGGCTTCCGGTCCTGCCGCGCATATCCGTAATAGGGGATGACGGCCGTGATGCGTGCTGCCGACGCGCGCTTCAGCGCATCGATCAGGATCAGCAGCTCCATGAGGTTGTCGTTGGCCGGAAACGAGTTCGACTGGATAACGAAGACGTCCTGGCCGCGGACGTTCTCCTGGATCTCGACGAAGATCTCCATGTCGGCGAAGCGCTTCACCTGCCCCTTCGTAAGAGGGAGCTTCAGGTGCGCACTGATCGCTTCGGCAAGAGGTCGATTTGAATTTCCCGCGACAATCTTCATCGTCGGGGTGGCCCGGCCTTCTGGGCGGGGATCGAAGGGCATGCACGCCTCCACAGCCGCTCGCCAGCTTTCCTGAGACGTGCCGCTTCTAGCAAGAGGGCCCGCGCCTGTAAACGGCCGAGCCCTCTGAATTGCATCGTTAAACGCCCGGCAATAGCCGTTTAGTTCGAACTGGTTCGCTGACCGGCCTGAGGAAGAAGCTTCACGATTCCCTGGGCTGCTGCTGCTGCGGCGGCGTCGGCGGTCTTACCCCACGAGCCATCGAGCGAGCCCTGAGGCACCTCGTTCTTCTGCGACACGGTGCCAAGCTTCTTGCCGGCGGGATCGGTCACGCTCCAGTCGATGGTGATCGGCTGCTTGCCATCCTTGCCGGCACCCACCGCGACCTTGCCCTCGACGATGAACGTATCGCCCGTCCGAGCTTCGGTCAGCGTCACCCCGTTGCGCGTCAGCTCACGCTGAAGCGCCATGCGCAGGGAGTTGCTACCGTCGCCGGGAGCTCCGGTTACGACTGGCACCAAGGCCTGCACCGGACCGCTACGTCCGACGCTACCCGTCACCATCGGCTTCTGCGAATTGTAGGCCGGCGTCGTAGCCGCCGTCTGCACGAGACCGCCCTGCGTCGCGCTAGCCACGACAGGTCCGCCTCCCGGCATCCAGCCTGCGACCGAGGTCACCGTCTTGCTGGCGATCGATTGCACGACGTTCGGCGTAACGGCCGCCCACGGATCCTTGCTCTTGCCCGATGGCGCGGACTCTTCGCCGCTCACGCGGTGAACGCCCTTGCCGGCCGAGTCTGTGACGTCCCAGATGTAGGACACCTTCGACTTCGAGCCCTTTTCAAGCGACGAGACGACGTAGCCGCGAAGCGTGTATTCGGCCGACTCTCCGGGCGACTTGGCAACCCTGATGTTCTGCCGCTCGAGGTCGGCGATCAGCTGGTTGCGCAGATCGTTCGAAACGTTCTCGGGTGGCCCGATCACCGGCGCGATGGCGAACTGCGCACCGCGCGGTGACGCCATAGGCGGCGGACTAGCCACTGATGCTGTCGGAGCGTCACCGCCCGACGAGCTGAACAACGACGACGTTAGCGAATTGGCGGTTTCGCATCCCGTTAGTACGAAGGCCGTTAGGCCCGCGATCACTGCGAATGCTATTGGCTTCGTCTTTTGCCAAGCCGCAGCAGTATCAAAGGTCGTCACTGTGACGCTCCCCCGTTGAGTACCCGCTGTTTGTTCCGGCGGCCGGCGTACGAACCCTGCGGCCTTTACTCTCCCTAATGACCGGTACCTCTCTAAGAATCGTCTAACCAGTCATCAAAGCCGCGTCCAGATCGAATCCGAACGTCCTGGTGTCCTGACGCATTTCACCGAACAAAACGCAGGACGCCATTGTGGATTATGCAATTAGGACACGACAATGGCGGAGATTTGACGGCCGTAATCCCCCTCCGAACGGTGTTGGGAGCGTCGAAAGCTGAAGAAATGTGATTCGTTCGCATAAGTGCACAACGTCAGCCTCTCAACCACGCCAACACCGGCCTTCATCAGACGCATCTCGACAAACGCGGGCAAGTCGAAATGCGCCTTCCCGTCGGAGTTTTTGCGCGAAAGGAAAACAACGTTGTCCGCGCAACTTTCGACGAGGGCCGCTTCGAAGTCTGCCCCGACCTCATATGAAACTTGGTTAATGGCCGGACCAATCGCCGTAATAATGCGATTTCGCCGCGCCCCGAGCTTCTCCATTTCACTGATCGTGGATTCGAGCACGCCACCGACCGCGCCGCGCCAACCTGCGTGAGCCGCCCCGACCACCTTGGCTTCCGGGTCCGCGAAGAGCACCGGGGCGCAGTCCGCCGCCAGCACCCCGATGACGAGACCGGGGGTGTTCGTGACCACGCCGTCCGCCTTGGGCCGGGCATCGGCAGCGATGGGCTGATCGATGGTCACCGCCTCGCCGCTGTGGATCTGGTAGAGCGTCGACACGTCTGGATGCTCGCTGCCGAGATGGCGCGCCACGCGTGCGCGGTTTTCCGCGACGTTGGCCGGTACGTCTGCGGACCCCGGCCCGCAGTTGAGGCCCGCGTACAGTCCCTCCGACACCCCGCCCGCCCTGGTGAAGAAGCCGTGGCGGATGCGCGACTTGAAGAACGACGGAGCCTGGAGGGGGTGCAGCATGGGGCAGACCTAGGGTGCGCGTTGGCCGGTTTCCACCGCTGGGAAAGGCGGCAGCAGGGGGAGGTCTATGCTTCGTATCCCAACAATTTGGAAACGACCGCCCATGCCAGTGGGGGCGAGTAGCCGCACGACCCCGGCTTCGATCTCTCCGGCTTTGGCCGGGTTGGCCGCCATCAGCCGCGAGGCGCGCTCGGTCACCCCGAGGCGCCCGAGGAACTCGCCCTGCGGCAGCGGCCCGTCGTTGACGAGGCCGTGCCTATGCAACGCATGCGCGAACGAGCTGAAATCCACCTGCGCCGTGAGGTCGGCTTCGCCCGGCGCCGCGAGCGGGCTCACGTATTTATGTCCAGCGACGGCCTGGAGTGAATCGCCCAGGCCCGGCGCGTCGTGCCCGTAGTCGATGAAGAGCCCGGCCAGCGGTGCACCGATTTGCGCCAGCGCGGCAGCCAGCCTGTCGAAGGCTGTGCGGCGCGTCTCGAAGATGTCGCCTTCGCGAGGGGCGGGGAGACCCTCAGGCAGCACCGCATCGGCAACCGGCGGCCCCTCGACGAACGTGAGACGCCCCTCGGAATCTGTGCCGACGCACCGCGTCAGCCACGCGCCGCCGCGATAAATCCACTGCTCGACGGCAAGTGCATCGAGAAACTCGTTAGCGATCACGATCGCAGGCCCCGCGCCGGCCGCCAGTTCCCGCCGCCACGTGACGGGCACATCCTCCTCGCCGAGGGACTTGCGCTGAACCGCCTCGAGCGTTGCGTTGCTCTCTATAAGCTCGACGTTGACCGCGGCCCGGAACGCGGGAACGAGCCGCGCCGCACGCAAGGCATCGTGCATCAGCGTGCCTCGCCCCGGCCCGATTTCGATCAGCCGTACGGTCGAAGGCGCTCCCATCTGCTGCCAGACAACCGCGCACCACAGGCCGATCAGTTCTCCAAACACCTGGCTGATCTCGGGCGCCGTGATGAAATCAGCCGACGCACCGATCGCCGCCTGCCGCCGGTAATAGCCGTGCGCGGGATCCTGCAGGCATGCTTCGACATATTCGGCGACGCTTATCGGCCCCTCGCGGCCGATGCGCTGGATCAGCTTCAGTCCCAGCGGCGTCGCCCGGCTGGTCGCCCCGCCCGTCACTTCGCCTCGCGGCCCAGTGCGTAGCGGACGACGAAGGCGCCCAGCAGGAACATCGGAATGGAATAGACGATGCCGGGAGTCAGCGGCCCGATGTTGAAGGCATGCGCAAAATGCGGCTCGCGGAACAATTCAGCGGTCGAGCGCGCGAGAGCATAGCCCATGAGGAACACGCCGCTCACCAGACCCGGCCGCTTCAGCGCGCCGAAATGATGCGTCAGCAGCCTCAGCACCAGAAACAGCACCAGTCCTTCAAGCGCCGCCTCGTAGAGCTGGCTCGGATGCCTCGGCGTCGGTTCGACGCTCGGATAGTGGATCGCCGCCTCGGGGAACACCATGCCCCACGGCATCGTCGTCGGGCGCCCGAACAGCTCGCCGTTGATGAAGTTCGCGATCCGGCCGAAGAACAGTCCGATCGGAACCGCCGCGGTCACGAGGTCGCCGGTGCTCCAGGGGCTCACGTTGTTGCGGTAGGCGAATGCCCAGATCGCAATTGCGCATCCGACGAGCGCGCCGTGGAATGCCATGCCGCCTTTCCACACCGCGATGATGTCCTGCGGATTGGCGAGATAATAGCTCGGCTCATAGAAGATGACGAAGCCCAGCCGCCCGCCCAGCACGACGCCAGCCGTGATGTAGAGCAGCAGGTCATCGACCATCGCCGGCGTGAACGGCGGCTTGTCGCCAGCCCAAAGGTGCGGTTCGCTCAGCAGCCGGCGGATGTACAACCAGCCGAGCAGCAGACCCGCGAGATACGCGAGCCCATACCACTTGATCGCGATCGGCCCGATCTGCAGGGCAACCGGGTCGAGATTTGGAAACGGGATCGCCCACAGGCTCGTCAGCAGGTTCATGGGTTTTGGCCTCGGGAGGCCTCTCCTGTGGGCTCGTTGCACCCTCGATCCGGGCGGCCGCACGATTTCGGTGCCGTGACGCTCTGTCAAGGCTCCCGGAGCGCTTGATCGGGCTATGCCGGGTGCCCATAGTCCGCCCGTCGCATCACCCTACTCATAAGGAGAGGCCCATGACACAGACGACCAATCGCTTCCTCGATGAGTTTGCCAAGCTGATGACAGACGCCGCCGGCGCGGCCGATGGCCTCAGGAAAGAGGCCGAGCAGATCTTCAGGTCGCAGGGCGAGCGGGTCCTGCGGGAAATGGACGTCGTGCGCCGCGAGGAGTTCGAGGCGGTCAAGGCGATGGCCGAGAAAGCGCGCGAGGAGAATGAGAAGCTTCAGGCGCGCATCGCTGCGCTGGAGTCACAGCTCGCGCAAGGCCGCACCGGCTGAGCTGAAAAGTGCCTGTGGAAAGGCACTTGGCCGTGGACAATGCCCGCCCGAACTTGCGACTCGGACCTGCCTCTGTTTTCGTCGCCCGTGTTGATTGAGAGTATCGCTCGTGGTGTCGCGTTGCTTTGTATCAACTACGAAAAAACGAAGAACGCGCGACTATAGAGGGATCCTCGAAGCATGTCGGCTGAACACGTCGGCTACGGCCGGGTGACGAACCCCATTGATCTCATCGAGAGACTGGCTGCGGCGCACGACTGGAGTTGCGACCGGACCAACGACGATGAGCTGACGCTCGTCATTGCCGGCACCTGGACCGACTATCACGTCTCGCTCAACTGGCGCGACGACCTCGAGGCGCTGCACCTTGCCTGCGCGTTCGACTTCCGCGTGCCGGAGAACCGCTTGAACGAAATGTACAAGCTGGTTGCTCAGATCAACGAGCAGCTTTGGCTCGGGCACTTCGATCTTTGGACGGGCGAAGGGCTCGTCATGTTCCGCCATGCGCTGCTCCTCAACGGCTCGGTGGCCACGTCGCGTCAGTGCGAGGCCATGCTGCAGGCGGCCCTAGAAGGCTGCGAGCGCTACTATCAAGCCTTCCAGTTCGTCGTCTGGGCAGGTAAACCCAGCCGCGAGGCGCTCGTCTCGACCATGTTCGAGACCGAGGGCCAGGCCTAACCCGGGCGGCAGAGGCGCCCCCCAATTCACGGGCGCATGAATGAGCTTTTCACTGCAAGGTCCACTGCTCCTAGCTGGAGCAGGCAAGATGGGTGGAGCGATCCTCGAAGGATTGCTCGCCCGCGGCTTGGATGCCCGCCAGGTGATCGTGCAGGAGCCCTCTCCGGCGCCGGCCGTTGCATCCTTCCTCGCCGATAACACCATCGACGTCCTGCCGCACATCGATTCCCTGACGCAGCCGCCGGGCGTCATCCTGGTCGCGGTCAAGCCGCAGATCATCGATGAGGTGCTACCGGGCCTGGCGAAGCTCGCCGGCCCTCAGACGCTGGTGATGTCGATCGCCGCTGGCCGCCCGATCTCGGCTTTCGAAAGGTATTTCCACCACACGGCCATCGTCCGGGCGATGCCGAACACGCCGGCATCGATTAGGCGCGGTATCACGGTCGCGGTTCCCAACTCGGCCGTCACGCCGGTCCAGCGCGCGTTGGCCGACGATCTGCTTTCCGCGGTGGGTGAGGTGCTCTGGATCGAGGATGAAGCCCTGCTCGATCCCGTGACTGCCGTGTCAGGTTCGGGGCCTGCCTACGTATTCTACCTGACCGAATGTCTCGCCGAGGCAGGTCGTGCTGCCGGCCTCGACGCGAAACTCGCCGCAGACCTCGCCCGCGCCACCGTCATCGGATCGGCGGCCCTGCTCGAGGCGTCCGACCTTTCGCCGGCCGAACTTCGCCGCAACGTCACCTCGCCGAACGGCACGACCGCCGCGGCCATCGCCGTTCTTGGCGCGGACGACGGTTTGCAGAAGCTGATGACGGCTGCAGTGGAGGCGGCAACGAAACGCGGCCGCGAACTGGCCAAGTGAGCGGGAGCTCAAGCCGTCGCGGCCGCGTCTCTTGTACTTGCCTGAGCGGGCGTTAGCCCCGGCGGGCCCAGGCAATTCGGTGGGCGGCGGTACCATCGGCTAGAGCCAAGGAGGATCAGGCTTTTGCCGGTTGTGCGTGGCACCTTCCGCGTCGCACCCGTATGTTTAGTTATGATATACAGTTACACTCCAGGCAAGACGCAGAACGCCGCATCACGCGATCGTGTGCGGATCGGGAATTTTTCCCTGATTCTGCCGTATGTTATGCCCGATTGGGGTGTATTGGGGCGCGACGCGCTTTAGCCCGTCCCGCACCACTGGGGGCCGAAAAATCGGCCACTCGACGGCTTGGATCGCCGCTTCGGCTTCCCACCTTTCATGTGACCGCAGACAACGGAGCAGGCCATGCTGGATCAGTTGACCACGAAGGGGCGGCTCGTAGCGGCCGCCATGCGACTCGCCGCCGAGCGGCCGTGGCGCGAGGTGTCCCTCACGGATATCGCCGAGGCTGCCGGCGTCAGCCTGGTCGACGTGCGCAACGAGCTTCCCGGCAAGGGAGAGCTGCTCGCGGCATTCGTGCGTATGGTCGACGACGCTGTGCTCGACCGCGCGCCAAAGCGATCGACCACTGAGGCGCCGCGCGATGCCGTGTTTGATGTGATCATGAGCCGCTTCGATGTGCTCGCGGAGTACAAGCCGGCGCTGAAGTCGATCGCCGCGTCGTGGCAGCTCGATCCGCAGGTCACCCGCGCGGTAGCCCGCTCACAGTCTTGGATGTTGCGGGCCGCCGGCATCTCGGCCGATGGCGTTGAGGGGCAGTTGCGCGCCGCGGGCCTCGGCACGGTTTACGCATCGGTCTACCGCACCTGGCTTGATGACGACGATCCAGGCTCTGCCAAGACGATGGCCGCGCTCGACCGCCGCCTGCGCCGCGGCGAAGAAGTCCTGAAATCGGTCGACGGTGTATTTGGCAAGATGCGCACCTTCGCCCAGTCGTGCCGTGATGCCGCGAAGAAGCGCTCGGCCGCGTCGACGTCTTCATCGCCTGAGCCCGGCACCGACACCGCCGACGCCGTCCCCCCCGGCGCACTGTCCTAGCTCCGGTCGCCTACCAACCCACTGTCATCCCGGAAGCGTCGAGCGAAGCAAGACGCTATCCGGGACCCAGCGGAAGAAAAGTGCGAAGCACTCAACGTGGCGGCTTCGCCCCGCTTTGTGCTGGCTCCCGGATAGCCGCTCACGTCGTTCGCGGCTTCCGGGATGACAGAACTGGGCGCGGCCCTCCAGGCCGCGAAGCGGCAAGGGCGCAAGGCGCCCCGCGCCAAGTGGCGCGGTTCTCAACGGGCGCAACACTAGCCGCACACAAAGCTTCCCTCAGCTCGTGTCGCCACTCCAATCGCAACCCCTCTCTTCGCTGCCGAAGGCAGCATGGCGCCAAGGGCGCCCGGCGCGAGCGCCGGCTCTAGGCTTGCGCAACACGGCCGCACACAAAGCTTCCCTCAGCTCGTGTCAGAATGAAACCTACAAGGGCACCGAGATGACCGCGCGCAGGCCGCCCATCGAGCTGGTCCCGAGCGCGATGTCGCCGCCATGGCTCTTTGCGATATCGCGCGCGATCGCCAGGCCAAGGCCAGTGTTGCCCTCGTCCTGGTTGCGAGCGTGATCCAGGCGATAGAACGGCCGGAACACGTTTGCGCGCTCGGCCTCCGGGATGCCCGGGCCGTCATCGTCCACTTCAATGCGCAGCCACTGCCCCTCGATCGCGCCGCGAATGATGATCTGGTCGCCGAACCGCGCAGCGTTGGAGACGAGGTTGGTGATGGCGCGCTTCATCGCCTGCCGCTTCAGCGGCAGCACGATCTCCTTGCGGTGCTTGCGCAGCTTCAGCTCGACCGGCGTGCCGAAGTATTGCGCTTCCTCGTGCACTTCCTGCAGCAACTCGCGCAGGTTCGTCGGCGCGCTTTCCTCCCCGCCGTCGCCCTTTGCGAACGCGAGGTAGTCTTCCAGCATGTCCTGCATCTCGCGAACGTCGGCCTGCAGCGACAGCGCCTCCGGTGAATCGCCCAGCAGCGCCAGCTCCAGCTTGAACCGCGTCAGGATGGTGCGCAGGTCGTGGCTGACGCCGGCCAGCATCGTCGTGCGCTGCTCGACGTGCGTCGTGATGCGATCGCGCATTTCTAAGAACGCGACCGCCGCCTGCCGCACCTCGCGCGCCCCGCGCGGTTTGAAATCGCCCGGGACCTTGCGCCCCTTGCCGAATGCGTCGGCGGCTTCGGCGAGCCTCAGAATGGGCCGGATCTGGTTGCGCAGGAACAGGATCGCGACGGTGAGCAAGATCACCGAGGACCCGATCATCCACAGCAGGAAGATGTGCGAGTTGGAAGCATACGTCTGCGAGCGCGTTGCCACGAAGCGCAAGATTGCGGACTTCAGCTTCACCCGCACTTCGACGTGCCGCGACTGTCCGACGGTATCGATCCAGAACGGCTTCTGTACCTGCCGGCGCACCTCGTCTGAAAGTGCGCGGTCCAGCAGTGCAAAGAACGGCTTCGGCCGCGGCGCCGGCAGATCGCCCGGCGGCAACACCTGCATTGACAGGCTCAACCGATCGCGCGCCATCTCGATGAGCTGGCTGTAATCGTCTCGCTTCGGGTATTCCTCGTAGATGTCGATCAGCGCTGCGATGTCGCGCGCGGTGGCCTCCGACAGTCGCCGCGTCACCGCCTGCCAGTGGCGCTCCATGAACACGAACGCGATCACGCCTTCCAGCACCACGATCGGCGCGATGATGATGATCAGCGCCCGCGCGTAGAGGCCCTTCGGCAGGATGTCCGACATCCAGCCGCCGAGCAGGGCCATGTTAGTTTGGTGCGTCCGCGCGAACCACGTGCCGAAGGAGTTCATCCACGCCGGCGCCGGAGGCAACTTCTGCCGCGCCGATTGCAGGAACGAGTGGACGCCGGGGCCGAGACTTGGCCGCCTGAGCTTGGGAAGGCGAACGCGAGCGAGCGTCTGCCGTAGCGCGCGCCATGGCAGAAACGAACGCCGCTCCGGTTCGTCGCCTCTGGCGAGCATCAACCTTCCTCAGATAGGTGCGGGATCAATCGGAATACAGAATATACCCTTTGCCGCGCACTGTCTGGAGGTACACGGGATTTGACGGGTCGGTCTCGATTTTCCGCCGCAGACGGTTGATTTGCACATCGATCGCCCGGTCGCTGCCCGTTGAATCCTCCGGCGCCAGTTCGTGGCGCGGGATCGGCATGCCGAGGCGCTGGGCGAACATGCGCAGCAGATCGCGCTCGCGCTCGGTGAGCTTCACCGTCTCCTCATTGTGCTTCAGCTCGCCGCGCCCCACGTGGAACACGTAGTTGCCCATGCGGATCTCTTCGCTGGGCGCGCCACCACCGGCCGCGCGCCGCAGGATGTTGCGCAGGCGCAAAAGCAATTCGCGGGGCTCGAACGGCTTGGGGAGATAGTCGTCGACGCCCGCTTCCAAACCTTCGATGCGATGCTCCGGATCAGACCGCGCGGTCAGCATGCAGATCGGAACGGGCCGCGTCGCCTTCAGCTCGCGTGCCAGATCGAGCCCGCTTTCGCCCGGCATCATCACATCGAGCAGGACTGCATCGAACTCGAGCCCGCGCATCCCCGCCCGCGCCGCGGCAACGTCCTGCGCCGTCGTCACGCGGAAGCCCTGCTCGGCGAGATAGCGCCCCAGCAGGTCGCGGATCTTCTGGTCGTCATCGACAATGAGCACGTGCGGCGCGTTGTCGGGCAGCGGCGCGCTCGCGACCTTTGCGGAACTCATGTTCGCCCCTCGTCTAGACCATGGTCGCTTCGAACCCCTATCGGCCCGCAGCGTCGATCATCGGTGCCGGTATAGTAATCGCGCCCTGCCTTACGTGCGCGTCCCAGAGGCCAGCTTTACCAGCGCCTCCACCCGCGGGCGATCCGACTCGGTAATCATGGCAAAAAGGAAGCGGCGGGCAAACTCTGCGGCTCCCGGCCCCGCCTTGGCGAGTGCAGCCTCGATGTGCTGGATCTGCAGGGCGGTCAGCTTTTCGGCCAGCCGGCCCCCCTTCGCCGTCACGAACAGGCGCCGCTCGCGCCGGTCGTCATTTCCCGCCCGTTGCATAATGAAGCCTTTATCGATGAGCTGCTTCAGGACGCGGGCGAGGCTCTGTTTGGTGATTTTCAGGATGTCGAGAAGATCCGCGACCCGCAGGCCGGGATTGCGATGCACGAAGTGCAGCACGCGGTGATGCGCCCGCCCGAAGCCGTATTCCTCGAGCACCTCGTCGGGGCCTCCGGTGAAGTCCCGATAGGCGAAAAAAAGCAGCTCGACACACGCCACGAGATCACCCGGGGCGATGCCCTCGAGGGCTTGATCTGGGGCAGGCGCGGTCTCCTGCTGCGCCCCCGTGGAGCGCGACATGCGGCGGACCGCAACGCTGTCGGACGTTATGTCAGTCATGTTGACTTATTTGGCCCCGATTGTTAGTCATGACAAGTCATTTTGCGCAATCAAATAGCGCCATTCGTTCGGGCAAATGATGCCTGGGCGGAACGCGGGCGGGGCCGTCCGGACCACCGGCAGTAGCACCCCCGGCTGTCTCGTCACCGAGCCAGTCTAACTAGCGATCTTGGCGCGAAAGTCTACGGAGAGAATACGCATGTCCGGGCCAGCCCCCTTTCACGATCGCGATGGCTTCATCTGGCTCGACGGCAAGATGGTCCCCTGGCGCGAGGCCAATATCCACGTCCTGACGCACGCCCTCCATTACGGCAGCGGCGTATTCGAGGGGCTGCGCGCCTATGGCGGCGCCATCTTCAAGCTGACCGAGCATTCGCAGCGTCTGAAGGACAGCGCCCAGATGCTGGACTTCGAGATCCCTTACTCCGTCGCTGAGATCGATCAGGTCTGCCGCGACGTATTGGCCGCCAACAACCTCTCCGATGGCTACATCCGCCCCATCGCCTATCGCGGCTCCGAGCAGATCGGCGTCTCCGCGCAGGCGACGAAAATTCATCTCGCAGTCGCAGCATGGGAGTGGGGTTCGTACTTCCCCATGGAGCAGCGGCTCAAGGGCATTCGCCTGACCATGGCGAAGTATCGTCGCCCTGATCCGCTGACCGCGCCGTCCAAGAGCAAGGCCGCCGGCCTCTACATGATCTGCACGGTGGAGAAGCACCGCGCCGAGAACGCCGGTTTCGCTGATGCGCTGATGCTCGACTGGCGCGGCCGGATTGCCGAGTGCACCGGCGCCAACATCTTCTTCATTAAGGACGGCGTGATCCACACGCCCGATCCCGAGTGCTTCCTCGACGGCATCACCCGCCGCACGGTCATCGAGCTCGCCAAGAAGCGCGGCTATCAGGTGATCGAGCGGGCGATCATGCCGGAGGAGTTGAAGGACTTCACCGAGGTGTTCGTCACCGGCACCGCCGCCGAGATAACGCCGGTGTCCGAGATCGCCGAGCACAAGTACAAGCCTGGCGAGATCAGCTTGAACCTGCTCAATGACTACATGGCCTCCGTGCAGCCTTCGCGCAAAGCCGCCGAGTAAATCCACAGGGCCGAAATTGAACGGCGGGCGTGATTTCCGCCTGCCGTTCAATGGCGTCGATACAAGCCGTGGCCGCAACGGCACACCGCCGAGCACGTCGTGTACTGAGTATCTGCCATTCTGTTGCCTCTGGTCGGCGCCTCCCGCACACTCGTGTTAGGGTTGAGATGCATCGGGGCAACGAAGATGCAGCGCTTTGGCTTACGCGCCATGATCCTGATCGCGGCTTTGGCCGTGGCTCCGAACTTCGCCAACGCACAGGAAGGCCCTGGCGGCCTCCTCAATCCTCAGCGCGACTGCCAGACGATCACCACCTGCAACTTCCGCAAGGACGGCTCGTATCGCGGCTGCCTGTCGAGCTATAGCTGCAAGGTGTGCAAGTTCGTGCGCGTCTCATGCGGCGGTCGCGTGTGCGAGAAGATGCGCTGCGGCTGGGGCGACGTTAGCTGAACCGCCTTCAGCGGCTCCGATGCACGAGCATCTGAAATACGCTGGCGCAGACCAGCGCGACCGTGGCACCGAATGCAGTCAGAGCCGCGGCGCTCGGCGCATATCCCGCCAGTGAGCCGAGGCCCGCAATGGACGCCGTCCAGAACGCTGCCGGAAACAGCGACACGATCATCATGCCCGCGAACTGGTGGCCGGCATCGTCCTGATGCTTCGCGCGGGAGATGGCTGCCTTTGTCGCTGTCCGCATGGGAATGCTCCGTGCCGATCCGATACGCCACGCTAGGGGCCCGATCCTCAATGGGACACTAACGGCGACAGCTACCCACGGGATCCGAGCCGACAGTATTAATCGCGGGTAATCGAGCGTCCGCTCTGGAACAGGCGCGCCTGGCCCGCTATGGCCTGTGCCGGAAACCGTCACACGCGAGTGCGCACGTATGAATGCCCCGTCCACCGGCGACGCCATCGACGCGCTGATCATTGGCGCCGGCCACAACGGCCTCACCTGCGCTGCCTATCTGGCGGCTGCGGGTCTGCGCGTGCTCGCGCTGGAGAAGAACGACGTCGTCGGCGGCGCCGCTGTCACCGAGGAATTCCATCCGGGCTTCCGCAATTCGGTCGCCTCCTACACGGTGAGCCTGCTCAATCCCAAGGTGATCGCCGATCTCGAACTGGCCAAGCATGGCCTGCGGATCGTGCATCGCCCGGCTGCAAACTTCTGGCCGGTGGACGATCAGCGCTATCTCCTGATGCGCGGCGGCCTCGCTGAGCGGCAGGCTGCTATCGCACAGTTCTCGGCAAAAGATGCCGCGCGACTGCCGGACTATGACGCAACCCTCGAGCGCGCTGCCGACGTGCTGCGCGACCTCGTCCTGAAAACGCCGCCCAACGCCGGCGATGGCCTGCTCGAAATCATCAAGGCCGCCCCGGTCGGCAAACGATTGCTCGGCCTCGATCTCGACGACAAGCGTATCCTCGTCGATCTGTTCACCCGCAGCGCCGCCGATTTCCTCGACGGCTGGTTCGAGAGCGACGTCGTCAAGGCGGCGTTCGCCTTCGACGGCATTGTCGGCAACTACGCTGCACCCTCGACGCCGGGCACGGCCTACGTGCTGCTGCACCACTGCTTTGGCGAGGTGAACGGCAAACGCGGCGCCTGGGGACATGCCATCGGCGGCATGGGTGCCATCACGCGGGCAATGCGTGCGGCGGCCGAGGCCCGCGGCGTTGAGATCCGCACGAACGCCAAGGTTGACCGCCTCGTCACCTCCGGCGACAGCGTCATTGGCGTCGAGCTGAAGGGTGGCGAGCGCATCTACGCCCGCGCCGTCGTGTCCAACGTGCCGCCGAAGCTACTCTTCCGCGATATGGTGTCCGCGACGGCCGTGCCCGACGAGACCCGCGCCCTGTTCACCAGCATGAAGACCGGCTCCGGCACATTCCGCATGAACGTCGCTCTGATTGAGCTGCCGGACTTCACGTGCCGCTCCGGCAAGCAAGCGCAGGACCACCACGGCGCCGGCATCGTCATCGGTCCGACGCTGGACTATCTCGAGCGCGCCTACCTGGACGCGCGGCTCACCGGCTGGTCGCAATCACCCGTCGTCGAGATGCTCATTCCATCGACGCTGGACGATAGCCTCGCCCCGCCCGGCCAGCATGTCGCCAGCCTGTTCGTGCAGCACGTCGCCCCGCACTTGCCGGCCCCGCGCGACTGGGCCGATCCGCGCGAGAAGGAAGCCTTCGCCGATCTCGTCATCGATACGGTGACGCGTCATGCCCCGAACTTCAAAGGCGCCGTCATCGGCCGGCAGGTGCTCTCCCCGCTCGACCTGGAGCAGCGCTTCGGCCTCGTCGATGGCGATATCTTCCACGGCGCTCTGTCGCTCGATCAGCTCTTCGCAACGCGGCCCCGTCTGGGCTATGCCGGTTACCGCTTGCCGCTCGGTGGGCTTTATCTTTGCGGATCGGGCGCGCATCCGGGCGGCGGCGTCACCGGCGCACCCGGACACAACGCAGCCCGCGAGATCATTCGCGACTTCAAAGGATGGCAGCGCGGCCCGTTTCGTGCGAAGCCAAAACGATAGCCATGGGCAAGATCGCAGTTACCGACCGCATCGAGATTGACGACTCCGAGATTGAGGAGCGCTTCGTTCGCTCCTCCGGTCCCGGCGGACAGAACGTCAATAAAGTGTCGACCGCCGTCGAACTGCGCTTCGCTTTAGGCGCTTCCCCGTCGTTGCCGGGCGACGTGCGCGCGCGCCTCGTACGACTTGCAGGCCGCAGGCTGACCGACGAGGGCGTCCTCGTTATCAAGGCCGAGCGGTTCCGCACCCAGGATCGCAACCGCGAGGACGCACTGCAGCGGCTGCTCGATCTGATCCGGCAAGCGAGCATCGAGCCCAAGCGCCGGATCAAGACCAAGCCGACGAAGGCCTCCAAGGAGCGCCGTCACGACGCCAAGGCGCGGCGCAGCAACGTGAAGAAAATGCGCAACTCCAAGCCCGACCTTGCATAAATTCAACGCGAACGTTGATTTGCCGCTTCGCAGCATATGCGAGGCGCGAAAAAGTCACAGCCGCCATGCCGGCTAAGCATTGTGCGAAGCAGCCGTTTGAACATATCGTCCAGCGGGGTTGTCTCGTGCGTTACTGCCGCCAATCGCGCTAGTGACATGATTTCCGCGACTTTTGGCGCATACAGTTTTGATTCGCTGCCGGTGGCAGGCGGATCCGATCACGAGGGTGCAGGAATGAGAATGCTTGTGAAGTTGTGTCTCGCGGCTGCTGCAGCCGCCATGGGCACGGGGACGCTCGCGGCGGAGGGGCCGCTGGGTGTCTGGATCGATCATACGGGCCGTGGCGCTGTCGAAATCACTGACTGCGATGGTGCGCTCTGCGGCAAGGTCGTGTGGGTGCAGGACGCCAAGAACGCCAAGGGCTGCGGCCTTCAGATTCTCGGCAACGTGAAGCCGATGGGCGATGGCACCTTCGACGAAGGCTGGATCTACGATCCCGACAAGGACGCCAAGTTCGATGTCGAGCTCGTACCGCAGGGCGATAAGCTGAAAGTCGTCGGCTACGCCGGCGTCAAGTTTCTGAGCCAGACGTTCACCTGGACCAGAGCCCCGGCCGACCTGCCGCGCTGCTCATGATCGAGGCGCGGCTGGTCAGGCCTTCTGGCTGGCCGATGCGGCTTCGACCGCTGCAATGAGAGGATGGTGCGCGCGTTTCAACCGCTGCACCTCCTCCAGTCCCCACCAATAGGCGCCCTGCACCAGCTCCGTGTGTCGGTGCCAATCCAGGATGCCCATGTCGGCCGGTATGGGCGGCACGAACAGCACGTCGCCCTGCGTCAAATGGCGATGGAAGCCGTGCCGGTTGGCCATCAGCGAGCGCATCAGCACCGTTGTCAGCCCGGGCGCATCGGGCAACCTGCCGCGCGCCATCGGGTTGAGCGTCATACGGATCAGCTCCGCGCGAGACGGCAGCTTGGAGTAGTCGACCTCGAACCGCTCCAGCTCCGGAATGTGGAAGCTCACCACGACGTTCGGCCCGCTCTTCATCTGGTGCATCACGCGCACCGGCACGTTGTCCAGCAGGCAGCCGTCGACCAGCATCTCGCCCTCGGCCGTATAGACCGGCGGCAGCAGCACCGGGATCGACCCCGACGCGCGGATCGCGTCGAACAGGTCCCCACGGTCGTGCCGGTGCAGCTCGTAGCCCGACAGGTTCGTCGACACCGCGAAGTAGGGGATCCACAGATCCTCGATGTTCGTCCCGGCAAAATAGCGTGCCAGCTGCGTGTCGTAGTGCCGGTGATCCAGCAGCGAATAGCGCGGCCACGTATACCGCTGCATAGCGCGGTTGGTGACGAAGATGTCGTGCGTGCCGCGGTCGATGTCGTCCGGATGCTTGCCCATGGCGAACGCGCCCGTCATCGCCGCCCCCGCCGATGTGCCGCCCAGCATGTCGAATTCGAAGCCGCTCTCGATCAGCGCTTTGTAAAGTCCGACATGCGCCGCACACAACGCGCCCCCGCCGCACGCGACGAGCCCCAATGCGCTGCCGTTGATGAAACGGAAGAGCCGCGCGATGGTGCCATCGTCGTCGAGTGCCACATGATGGTGCATGGCGACCTTGCGCCGTCTCAGCCAGCGCGCCGTTCCCGAGATCGGCTGTCGCCGCTCATGCACGATCACGAGCCGATGCGCATCCGTACTGACGAACCCGAGCGCCAGCTCCTCCAGCTTGTTGGGTGTCGGGTCGGCCCCATCGACCGCAATGGTCAGAACCATGTCGGCATGCCGGATCGCCTTCTGCGACCATGCCGTCAGCTCAGAGTCTGCGAGGAATATGAGGTAGTCGTGCGCGCTCTCGAGTTCATTGAGCGCCCGCGTGGCCTCGCCGCTGTCGAGCGGCGGCAGCATCTCCGCCGCCCGCGCCCCGTCGAGAATGAGCGTGTCGGATTGCGCCGAGAACATCGCGATGAGCTTGTCGATGAAGCGTTGCGGCACCTGCGATGACCCGGCGCGAACGATCGCGATCGTGCGCGGCCTCGGGTCCGGCACCTGCGCCTCGGGCGACGTCGTCGCGGCCAGCCGCTGCGACAGCGCCGTCGTAAGCGTGCGCCAGATGCCCGGACACTGCGCGGCGACGCGGTCGAACGCCGGCCGGTCGAGCCGCAGCACGATACTATCTCGCATAGCCGAGACCGTAGCCGTGCGCACGCCGCCGGTGAGAAACGCGATCTCTCCGATCGGCTGCTCGGGACCGATCTCGCTGACGGGCTCGCGCCGCCCCTCGAGTGTCACGGCAAATCGGCCGGACACGACGATGTAGAGCGCATCGGCCGCCTCGCCCTGCCGCACGAGCACGTCCCCGCGCTTCAGGCTGCGCAACTCCAACTCGGCCATGAGGGCGGCGCGCTCGTCCGCGCCAAGCCCGGCGAAGATGCCCTCGGCAAACGGTTCTGACGTGGCGGGGGGTGCGTGCATGTCTGTGCCCTGACGATCACCCACCATATGCCGGCAGCTCCGGTTAAGCCCGGACAAACTGGGCGATACGCCTCTGGCCGCAGACCGCGGGCCTGGGTTAGCATGCCCCAGCCTCGACATCGGCCGTCGGGATCACCTTGGGATGGAATATGAAATTTCTGGCTTTCCTGTTTGCCCTGATCGCGGCGATCACCTCGCTGGGGACCCTGCTGCTGGGCTTCATGCTGACGATGACCGACAACCCGAGCTCACCGGTGCTGCCCTGGGGCTACAGCCTCATCTTCGTGGGGTTCTTGATGGTGCTCCTGGGGGTACTCTCGGTCATTCTCGTGTGGGTTAGGCCGGCTGTAGCCGACAAGGCGCTGTGGCTGCTGATCCTCGACGGCCTGATCGGCATGGTGGTCGTGACCATCGCCATGACCGTATCGCCGGCGCCAGGGGGGCCGTCCTTCGGCATCGCCGCCAGCAACTTGCTCATGGGCGGCCTGATGCCGGCAATCGCCGCGTACGCCGCGCTCATCATGCTGCGCAAGGTCGACCACGAGACGCCTGCAGGCGCCGCGTAAGATCCTATGCGGCGAGGCGAGCGATCGCATCCGAAGCTGCTGCGCGGCGGCTCGCGAGCGATACCACGTTGCTCGAAAGCTCGGCCGTCAGGGCGCCGAGAAAGCTCTGCGGATTGAACCCGCGATTGGCGTTGAGCCGTAGCGCGGCGGCAACCTCGATCGCCGGTGCGATAAGCGCATGGCCGTTGTCGAGCAGCAGCTGCTTCAGGCGGCGCGCGCCGAACACTTCGATCAGGTGACGTAGGCGTATGAAGGCGGCCAGTGCCCGCTGCGGCTCTCTGTGATGACGCTGCGCCAGCATCTCGCAGGCGGCGTCCAGGTCGACCTCGTCGGCGCCGTTGAGCAGGATCAGTCCGCGGCCGTTCTCGATGAAGGCGCGCATTGCAGCGCCGAGGTCCGCGGCGTCGGCCGCCGGCACGTCGGAGAGGTCGAATGTCGTTGCCATTTTCGTTGCTCCTTTCCGAGGTTCAGTGGCTGGTGCCGGAGAAGACCGACCATGGGGTGCCGGTCATCAGGATGATGTCCTTGGGCCGGCGGGCGTTGATCACGAAGTCGACGCTGTGACCAACCAGCTTGCCGTTGAGATTGACGACCTCGGTTGGGGCGAAGCGGTAGCGCGCTCCGTCCTCCGCCTCGATCACACCGAACCCGTCCTTGGTGCTGAACTTCGTGATGCGTCCGTGCATGGCACTCTCTCCGGTTACTCGGGCGCTGTGGCCCTGTCATGGAGGGAGAATGGCGCTAACAGGGCGGGTCCGCTGTTCCGGCTGTGACAGGGCACCGCAGGGGAGGAATGGGCAGGGCAGCCCACGGCGGCGATTGGCTCGCCCAGGCCCCAATTGCCGTGTATGAAAAAGCATCGGGGCCTCGGGCAGCCGCACGCCGATAGACATTCAGCCGGGGTTCATGGGCTGGGGCCTAGCCTCGGCGAATAAATGCGATGAGGACGTAAGGTGACGAAGATGAAGCCCGCTTGGCAGCGCACCGTGTTCCCGGTTCTGGTCCTGCTCGGCGGCATTGCCGCAACATCGATGCCGGCGTCGGCCAACTGCGACTGGTACGTGAAGACGGCGCTGGAACAGCAGCAGCGCAACGTGAAGCTCAAGTGCGGCTTCTCGGGTGCCGAGTGGTCTATCGACAAGGGCGCGCACGCCGCATGGTGCGCATCGGTCGGCCCCGACACCTCCCGCGCCAGCGCCCAGAAGCGCGAGGCCGATCTCGCCAAGTGCTCGGCGAAGTAGAAGCAACTCACCCACTGATCGACGGCACGGCGCGCGCAACAAATTTTCGCACGCGCCTGCCTGCGCCTTGGGCGCCTTAACGCCACACCGGGCTTGATCGTCTCACGGCCGCAGCCGATGCTGCGCTTCGAAAGCCGAGGGACATGCTGAACCCTATCCTCATCGAAGTGACGCGCGGCCCCTTGGTCGAGAGCTGGCATCGCGGCGCGGTCGCTCTCTCCTCTCCCTCGGGTGCTCTCGTGCTGTCGCTTGGCGACGTCGAGCAGCCGGTGTTTCCGCGATCGGCGGTAAAAGCGCTGCAGGCGTTGCCGCTGATCGAGTCCGGTGCGGCGGACCGTTTCGAATTCGGCCCGGCCGAGATTGCGCTGGCCTGCGGATCGCACGCCGGCACCGAGCGCCACACGCATCTGGCCGCAGCCATGCTCAAACGCGCTGGCCTTGCCACTGACGATCTCGGCTGCGGCGCGCACATGCCGCTGGGCAGCTCCGCCGCCAATGCGCTGATCGCCGCCGGCGAACGCCCATCGCAACTTCACAACAACTGCTCCGGCAAGCACGCCGGAATGCTGGCCACTGCCGTGCACCTGCGCGAGCCCACCCACGGATACTGCGACGTCCGCCACCCGGTACAGCAGCGCGTGCACGAGGCGATGTGCGATATCACCGGCATGCCGCTGGGCGCCGATGTGCGCGGCATCGACGGCTGCTCGGTGCCCAACTGGGCAATGCCCCTTCGCGTGATGGCGCGCTCGTTCGCCAGGCTCGTGACCGGCGAAGGAATGTCGGCCTCACGTAAGGCCGCCGTGGGGCGCATCCTCGACGCCTGCTGGCAGTATCCGGACATGGTCGCCGGCAAGAGCCGCGCCGATACGGTCGTGATGCGCGAGCTGCCGCGCCAGGTCTTCATGAAGACGGGAGCGGAGGGCGTCTATTGCGGCGCGTTCCCCGAGCTTGGTCTCGGCTTCGCGTTGAAGGTCGAGGACGGCGCGCGGCGCGCAGCGGCCGGCGCTGCCATGGCCATCGTCGAGCAGCTCTATCCCGCAGCGCGCGGCCTGATGCCTGTTGGCGCGATCAAAACGTGGCACGGGCAGGAGGTCGGCGAGGTTCGCTCATCCGCGCTGTTCGAGGACGCGCTCGCCAAGCTGAAGTTCTGATTCGCTCGACGCCACCGCGTCTCGGTTTCGCCCGCAGCACTCGTCCCACATCACACAGTTTGCGCACGGATGTTCCCCGGATTGCGTCCATCACACTCCGTGTGTTGCAACAATGCCATGTACTCGCGGCCGGCCTGCAATAGCGTGTGCTGAGCACAAGTGATTCGGGCTGACATCGGCGGGGGAAGGGCTATGCGACTGAAACTGGCGTTGGCGCTCGTAGCGAGCATTGTGATGGTGCAGAGCGTCGCTGCAGATGGGTGGAACTCCAACGGTGGTGCAGCCGCAGCCATGGTGGATCCGGCACGCGGCGTCTACGTTGGCGTCTTCGGTGGCGGCGGCTATGGCAGCTCAACCGACATCACCCAGCGGGGCACCGCCTATTTCGTTGAGGCTCAGGGAGGTCCCCTGGCGGTCAATGGAATCGGGAGCATCGGCAGCGGTGGTGTTGGGTTTGTCGGCGGGCAGGTCGGGTACGAATTCTCGCACAATTCGCTGATGCTGCCGGCCTTCGAGATCGAAGGTTTCTACATTTCTTCAGGGACACGCAGCGGGTTGGTAGAGAGCCCCAACGATCGGCTTGGCGAGCACAACTTCGACAACAGCTTCAAAGTCAACAGCACCGTGTTCCTGGCGAACATGGTCGTGAGCTTTCCGGCGGTGCATTGGGGTGTGACGCCCTATATCGGCGGCGGCATCGGAGCGGCGCGCGTCGCCGCCAATGGCGGAAATTCCGTTCAGGTCGACCCGCCGGAGCCCGGCGTCAATCACTTCAACTCCGGCACCGATTCCTCCGCCTGGACCTTCGCGGCGCAAATCAAAGCCGGCGCCCGCCTCGCCCTCAGCAGCAACGCATACCTCTTTGGCGAGTATCGCTACCTGTACGTCGGCTCCACCGACCAGACTTACGGTTCAACGGTGTATCCTTTCCATGCGGCCACCAGTGCCTGGACGGTCAACATGGATTCTACGTCCTACTCTCTGGCGACTGCCGGCATCGGGTTGAATTTCTAGTTTGACGTTTCGGGCGCGCCGCCGGGACCTGCGTCTCGGCGGCGTTCACGCGCTGCGAGTGCGGTCGAGAGGATCTGCGCCGGCAAGAACGCGCGCGACGAACGCATCCTTAGCCGCTCTATAGACCGCCATTTCCCCGTTTTCGTGGGCACGCTTCAGGGCGTTGTACTCGTCGACCAGATCGGGAGACCGGCGCAGCGCTTCGGCGAACTGATGAAAAAAGTCGTAGGCTCCGTCGATCACCGCCAACTGAATCCCCAGATGCGGATCGGTTGATGCGTCTTCGAAGGCTGAAAAGCTCTCGGTTCGGATCGAGCCCTCGTTCCGTGCGAACCGCGCCGCCAGCAACATGTCCGCCTGTTGGAAATCGGCGGCAGGAACGCGGATGACGACGTCGAGATCACCCTTCGTCAAACAGCCCGCCACGGAAGTCGCACCCACGTGTCGTATGTCGGCGGCCGGTGGCAGGACCGATCGAAGCGAACTGCTGACGAGGTCGAACAGGTGTTCGGCCCGCTCTCTCGCGCGTTCTGTTTCGACCAATCGACATGCAGGTTCATCGCTCATGGCAGGCACGTTGGCGACGACAAGGGCGCCAGCAAGGCAATTCCGCTTCGGCGTACATGCTAGACCGCCAGATTGCCCGCGAGCGCCAGAAGCTTGCTGCCGCTTTCCCCGTGCGCCAGATCCGCTCCGGTCGGATCGCCGTTCCCATCCATCGCACGAATGGCCCCGGCGGTGGCCCCCGAGATCATGTTGTTGGCGATGAGGCACGCGCCGGCTTCCGGATCCGACGAGACGAGGATCCCCACTTTCGACGCCCGCACGAGGTTGCCCGTCGCCACCACCTCGCGCATGTACGGCCCCCAGCCGATGACGATGCCGGCCGTCGGCGCCTTTTCGATCACGTTGCCGGTCACCGATGCGTCGGCCTCGACCGTGATGCCGTGCCCGCGCTTGTCCACCGGCTCATGCTCGCGCCGGAATAGGTTGCGCACGAGGTTGCCTTGCACCACCGCGAGCCGCCCGCCCTCGTTGAAGTTGGTAACGGTGATGCCGGTCGCGGCCGTGTCTACGATGTTGTTCGCGATCAGCGCGCCTTCGAATCCAAACTCCGCATAGATCGCGACCTCGCCGAGCCGTGCGCACGAATTTCCGACGATCTGCACGTCCCACGAGGCGTTGCCCCGCACCGCCGTGAATGCGCAGTCGGTGATGCGATTGCCCGAGACCAGCACGCTGCCGGCGCGGAAAAGGCTGACGCCGTTGCCGTTCTGGCCGCTGCCCCCGCCGTCCGCCCTGATGCGCACGATGCGGTTGCCGGAAACGATGCTGCCGTCCTCGCCCGCCTCCGAGCGCCAGATCTGGATGCCGGCATTGCCGCAATCGGCGATGTCATTGTGACTGACCTCCAGCCCCGCCGAGTCCATGCTGCGGATCGCCGCCTGCATCGCGTTGTTGATCGTGCAGTCGCTGATGCTGCCGGACGCCGTCTCCAGCGCGATGCCATTCGCTGGGCTGCGCGTCACACGGAGTTGGCTGAACCGTACGCCGCGCACATTCCTGAATGAGATGAGCCCGGCAGCGTCGAGCGGCAGGTACGCGCCGTCGAGCGCAATCCCCTCGATGACGATGCCTTCGGCGTTCTCCGCCGTGATGAAGCTGCCGCCGCCGGTATATTCGAGCGTTGTGCCGCCGCCGGCCCCGAGGATTCGAGCACCCGAGCGAAGCTGCAGCGGTCCGGTGCGAAACCGGCCGGCCGGCAGCGACAGCGTCTCGCCTTTAGCAGCCGCCGCGTCTATCGCTGCCTGCAACGCCGAACCCTGATCGAGCGCGCTGTCGGGCACCAGCCGAGCATTAACCGGTCCGAGATCGCCCGGACCCGCATCGCCCGAACCGCCACGCGTGCGTGCCGTTGCGGGACGCGGGCCGGTCGCAGCGCCAACGGCAATCCCGGCAGCGACGCCGGCAGTCAATATGCTTCGACGATCGAGTGTCATTTGCGCACGCCTTCCAAGCTTTGCTGCTAGCTAAGCAAAGCCGAGGCCAAAGGCCGTTAATGCGGCTGTCGATGGTTAAGAAGAAGTTGCTCTTCCAGGCACGCCGCAATGACCTCGATGCCGCCGTTGAGCGCGTCGCTCCACATCAGGGCGCACGTTTCGTCTCGCGTGCACGACGCTGACAGTCCCGCCGGCAAGTGGATGAAGCCGGCAACGCGCCCCGGCAAGCCCTGCGCGTGCGCCAGCGAGTGGTACAGCACCGCATTGCACAGATACGTTCCCGCGCACTCCGACGTCGTGCACGCAATGCCGGCGCGCTCCAGCCGCGCGATGATACGGTCCGCCGGAAATGATGACGCGATCGTCTCCGGTCCCGCGTCGATCACGCACGCCGTTGCCGGAAGTTCGCCCACGGCATCGCTGCGCGGATCGCACGTGTTGCGGCCTACCAGCTCGATCTGAAACCCGCTCGTGTGCCGTGTGACGCCGAAGTGCAAGGCGACGACCGGGTTGGTCCGCATAAGTATCTCTTCGAGCACCCTCGGCGTGCGCGACCACTCGACCGGCAGTACCTCGTCGACGATCACATGTCCGGGGAAGTGATCCCGCGCCATCGCTGCCAGCTCAGGGACGAGCGAAGCTGTCGCGTTCTCAGCAATGCCGGGAAACGCACCGAAGCCCGTGAGCAGAACAGTGGGAGGCCTCTTCGTCACGATAAACGCTTTCGCAATGTCACGCCCGGATGCCCGCGAGCGCCATGATCTCGTCCACCGCGAGCGTGGGCAACAGCCGGCCCGCCCGCACATCTTCCTCGAGTGCAGGCAACCGCGACGCAACGGCAGGGTTCGACTGGATGCTGGCCATGATGCGATCGTTCAGCATGTCGTGCATCCACGAGACGGCCTGGCGCTGCCTGCGCTGCGCGAACTCGCCCGATGCCGTCAGCGAAGTCCTGTGCTTGAGAATGTTCTCCCAGAGCTTGTCGAGGCCCTTGTTCTCGCGCCCGGAAATCGTCACCACCGGCGGCGACCAGCTCGTTGTCGGCGTGAGGATCTGCAACGCCGCGCGGTACTCCGCTGCCGCGCGCTCGGCGCGGGTGACGTTGTCGCCGTCTGCCTTGTTGATGGCGATCATGTCGGCGATCTCGATGATGCCCTTCTTGATGCCCTGCAGGTCGTCACCTGCGCCCGACAGCAGCAGCACCAGAAAGAAATCGACCATGTCGGCGACGGCGATCTCCGACTGCCCGACGCCCACGGTCTCGACGATGATCACGTCGAAGCCCGCCGCCTCGCACAGCGCCATCGTCTCGCGCGTCTTGCGCGTGACGCCGCCGAGCGTGCCTGACGTCGGCGACGGCCGGATGAATGCCCGCGGTTCCTGCGACAGCCGGTTCATGCGCGTCTTGTCGCCGAGGATCGAGCCGCCGGTGCGCTTCGACGTCGGATCGACCGCCAGTACCGCCACCTTGTGCCCGAGCCCGGCGAGGTTCATGCCCAGTTCGTCGATCGTGGTCGATTTGCCGACGCCAGGCACCCCTGTGATGCCGAGGCGCAGCGCTCCGCCCGTCGCCGGCAGCAGCGCCTGCAACAGCTGCTGGGCCCGCGCCTGGTGCTCTGCCCTGGTGCTCTCGACCAGCGTGATGGCGCGCGCCAGCATGGCCCGGTCGCCGGAGCGCACGCCCGCAATGAGATCGTCGGTTGTCGGGCCGTTCCGGGCCGCAGCGGCAGTCTGCATCGCGTGAAGTTTCCTCGAATCCATCAAGGGCGGTTGATAATTGTAGAAATTCGCCCTGCAAGCGTGTCGTGTCGCCGCCGTGCGCGTCGCCGTCAACTGTCGCACATGATCCACTTGGAACAACGAACTGTAGTGCAGCGGCACTAAGCTTGTTGTCGAAAGGGAGCTGGGCGCCCTAAGGGAGCCATAGCCGGGGAGTAGATGCGGCGCGAGAATTGCCGCCTTGTTCGGGGACATTTTACCGTGTCGGCACGCCAAACCCTTGTTGCGACGAGCTTTTTCCTGCTTATCGCCCTATTTTCGGTCATCACCCACGACCGCGCGGCAGCCGAGGAGCGCTGGCCGCCCTGGCAGAGCTATACCGAGGCCGAGGACGCCGCACGCCAGAAGGCACAAAAGCGCAAAGCCGCAGCCGCCGCTGCTGCAGCCAACAATCCAGCCAACATCAAGCGCCAGATTGACCAGCTCAAGACCGCGGGCAAGTTCGCCCAGGCCGTTCCCCTGGCACAGCGCCTCCTGAAGACAGCCGAGGCCAAAGGTGCCCACAGCATCGCTGTCGCCGACGCCCTCGATACTCTCGCCGGCCTCTACGAGGCCCAGAACAAGTTCGTCGACGCCGAGCCGCTGCTGAAGCGCTCCCTCGCGATCCGCGAAAAAGCCCCCGGCACACCTGGCCTCGCCGCCACGCGCGACCGCCTCGCGGCTGCCTACGACAAGCTCGGCAAGGCCGACGAGGCCGCCGCCGTCCGCAGCGCCGCCGCCGCCCCCGCCAAGCCGGAGGTCACCGCGCAGGAGCCGGCCAAACCTGATGGACGCGCTGCGCAAGAGCCGGCGGTGGAGGAGCATCGCGTTGAGCAGAACGGTCAGGCTGCCGTCGAGCCGAAAACC
>CAZBPM010000025.1:0-60346 GCA_964493785.1 uncultured Hyphomicrobium sp.
GCATTCATGTTCGACTGGGTGCCGGAGCCCGTCTGCCAGACGGCGAGAGGGAAGTGGCTGTCGAGCTTGCCCTCGATGACCTCCTGCGCGGCCTTAACAACGGTCTCGCCGACCTTCTTGTCGAGCCGACCAAGCTCCATGTTGGTCTCGGCGGCGGCGCGCTTGACGATGCCGAGTGCGCGCACGATGGGGAGGGGCTGTTTTTCCCAACCGATCTTGAAGTTGCCGAGCGAGCGCTGGGCCTGCGCGCCCCAATACTTATCGGCGGCAACCTCGATGGGGCCAAAGGTGTCGGTTTCGGTGCGGGTCGGCTTGTTGGTCATGGCGGCGGTCACCTGGCGCGAATTGGATTCACGCCGCCAATAGCACGTGGCGGGCCAGCGGACAGCAGGCATTCGGCTGCAGGCGACCGCCGGACGTCAGTCGGCGTCACGCAGCATGGCGAGGGCGGAGTTCCGCTCCGACGGCTTCAACTTTAGGAAAGCCGCCCGCGCCGCCTTGATGTCGCGATCCGAGCCGCTGTCGGAAGCGGTCTGGAGGGCGATGGTGGTCGGGTGCTGCGGGCCACAAATGAAGCCGAGCGCTTTCGCGAGCCGGCCCATGGCCGCACGGTCAATGACGGGTTCTTGCATGGGGCCACTCTAGAATATCCGAGGCTTTGAGCATAGCGTCCGCGGTGGACAAGGTGATCGCCGATCCTCGGAGTCTATACAGACGTCTCGACGACGGCATGACGAGCCTGCAAGCCGACCGAGGGCGATCAATCCATGACCGGGCTGCCAGAAGGGTTAATCGAAGGCTTCACACGGCATCGGCTGCCCGGCGACGGCGTGACGATCGACGCTCTGGTCGGCGGGTCGGGGCCGCCGTTGCTGCTGCTGCACGGATATCCGCAGACGCGCCTCATGTGGCGCGCGATCGCCCCGCAGCTTGCACAGCGGTTCACGGTGGTTGCGCCGGACCTGCGCGGCTACGGACGGTCCGACAAGCCGCCGGGCGATGGCGATCACGTCACCTATTCGAAGCGCGTGATGGCGCGGGACCAGCTCGCGACGATGCGGGCGCTCGGCTTCGAACGGTTCCAGGTTGCGGGGCACGACCGGGGCGGCAGGGTCGCGTACCGGTTGGCGCTCGATCATCCGGAAGTCGTGACGTCGCTGGCGGTGCTCGACATCATCCCGACGGCGGACGTCTGGTCGCGTGCCAACGCTGAAGGTGCCATGCGGATGTACCACTGGTTCTTCCTGGCCAGACCACAGCCGCTGCCGGAGAAGCTGATCGCGGGCGATCCTGGGTTCTTCTTGCTGACGACGATGCAGGGTTGGGCGGGGGACGGCTTCACCTTCGACGCTGCGAACATGGAAGATTATGCCGCTTGTTTCTGCGATCCGGCCACCATCCATGCGAGTTGCGAGGATTATCGCGCTGGCTGGGGTATCGACCGTGCGCTGGACGAAGCGGATCGCGGGTTGCGGAAGATAACCGCGCCGCTGCTTGCCGTTTGGAGTGAAGGTTTCAGCGTTGCCCGCTCAGAGCCCCTGAAAACGTGGTCCGCCTGGGCCGAAAACGTCTCCGGTCATGCTGTACCCGGCGGGCATTTCGTGTGCGAGGAGCAGCCGGAGCGGGTCGGAGCGCTGCTTCAGGACTTTTTCCGAGATGGCTACGTTTGACGGGGGCCCACGAAGCGTTGGCCGTGCACTGGGGCACAAGATAGCCATGCTCAGGGTTCACACGCGCGTGCCGGCGCGGATGGTTCCGGCGCAACCTTTGGCGCGCGCTGGATCGCGAATGGATGCGGACCCGGCCCGTTCGGATCATCTCGTCAGCCATTGCGTAACCATCCCGCGCGGCAATCGCGGGGCGCTGTGCGGCCGGTTGTTCGATCTGATCCAGAGGGCGCAAACGCACGACGACCGACTGGCAGCACGACTTCAGTGAACGGCAGTATGTGCGATGACGACGGAAGCCACTGCGGCGTCGCCGTGGCGTCGCTGCGTTCTGTGCTTGCGGTGGGTGTCCAGCTTCAGGCATGGGCATCTCGATCGCCAATGAAAGTGTTGTAGCGATTTATTGCACGCTCGTCGATGCTTACGAACGTCGCGCTGTTTGCGAGCGTCGCAACATGCGCGCAACGCAACGCGGGGAGCATCCAGCACGCGCCTAGATTCCCTTGCGTGCATCGCTGTGAATCGCAGCGTGAAATGCATCGCACGGTCGGCGACACAGTCGGACAGTCGGTGTGCGCGACGTCGATGCGAGCCCGTTTGCAGGGTGTTGACGGTGTCTCCAGCGATGGTGAGCGCCGCCGGATTGCCAAAATCGGCGCGTCGTGATCAACGATCGAGTTTGAGGGATCGGTCACGAGCTTCGCGAGGTCTCGCGAATTGGTTATCGGAGGACTGATCGCAGTCCGGAATCGGATTAGGGGCGCACATGTCGAGGCTTCGCGTTGCCAGCTTTTCAGTGTCGCTTGACGGCTACGGGGCCGGACCGGACCAGAGTCTCGACAATCCGCTCGGTGTCGGCGGCACGGCACTCCACAAGTGGGCTTTCGGGACGCAGGCGTTCCAAAAACGGGTGCTTGGCCGCGACGCAGGTGCGACCGGCGTCGATAACGACTTTATCGAGCGGGGCTTCGACAACATCGGGGCCTGGATTCTGGGACGCAACATGTTCGGGCCGGTGCGCGGCCCCTGGCCCGACGAGAGCTGGAAGGGCTGGTGGGGCGACGAGCCGCCCTATCATGTCCCGGTATTCGTGCTGACGCACCATGCGCGGGCTCCGCTAGAGATGGCGGGTGGCACGACGTTCCATTTCATCACCGAGGGACCCGAGGTCGCGTTGGAGCAGGCGCGCGCCGCGGCAGGTGGCCGCGACATTCGCGTCGGCGGTGGCGCGGCAACGATCAGGCAGTATCTCGCCGCCGGACTCATCGACGAGATGCACCTCGCCGTCGCACCGGTGCTGCTGGGGTCGGGCGAGGCCCTGCTGGCCGGCATTGACCTGCCGAGGCTCGGGTACGTCGTTGCTGAGCACGCCGCCAGTGCGGATGCGACACACGTCGTGATAAGACGGGCAGCATAGGCTTAAGCCGCAAGGGGGCGGGAATGCTAGAACTCTACGCGCATCCGTTCTCTTCCTACTGCCAGAAGGTGCTGATCGCGCTCTATGAGAACGAGACGCCGTTCGACTTCAAACTTCTGTCGTTCGGCTCGGAGGACGCAAACACGGCGGGGTTCATCGCGCGCTGGCCGCTCCAGCGGATGCCGCTGCTCATCGATGGCGAGCGGACCGTGGCGGAGAGCACGGTAATCATCGAGTACCTGGGGCTCCGTTATCCAGGACCGGTCAGGCTTATCCCCGATGACCGGGAGGCGGCGCTCGAGGTTCGGTTCATGGATCGGGTGTTCGACAACTACGTGATGACCCCGATGCAGAAGATCGTATTCGACTGCATGCGGCCGGATGGGGAGCGCGATAAGCGCGGGGTTGAGGACGCGAAGGCGCTGCTCGAACGAGCGTACTCGTGGCTCAATGGCGTGCTGGAGCACCGCGCGTGGGCCGCAGGACCAGAATTTTCACTCGCCGATTGTGCTGCCGCGCCTGCTTTATTCTACGCGGATTGGGTGCATCCGATGCCGGCCGAGAAGGCTCGCCTGCGCGATTATCGCCGGCGACTGCTGGCGCGGGCATCTTTCGCGCGTGCCGTCGACGAGGCGCGGCCGTATCGCCAGTTCTTTCCGCCCGGCGCTCCCGACCGCGACTAAAAAAGTTGCAATTTGAGTATCGCGACATTGTTCGCGATACGCTTAAAATACATGTCGATCATCATCATTGACTAGTGGCGCCGGCTAGGTTAATGTCCATATTAGCCACAGCCAAACCTCACCGTGAGGAGTAGCCAGATGATCAATCTCACCATCAACGGGACGAAAATGTCGGTGCCGGCGGAGGGCGACACGCCGCTCTTGTGGGTCATTCGCGACGTGCTTGGGATGACGGGCACCAAATTCGGCTGCGGCATCGGACAGTGCGGCGCCTGCACCGTGCATGTGGATGGGGACCCGATCAGGTCCTGCCTGACGCAAGTTTCGGACGTCGCCGACCGGTCGATCACGACCATCGAGGGCATCGGCGCGACGAAATCGGGCAAGGCCGTCCAGGATGCATGGCTGGCGCTTGAAGTTGTCCAGTGCGGCTACTGCCAGTCGGGCCAGATCATGAGCGCGGCGGCGATCATCGAGGCGACGCCCGAGCCAACCGACACCGACATCGATCAGGGCATGTCGGGCAACATCTGCCGCTGCGGCACTTATGTGCGCATCCGTGAGGCGATCAAGCAGGCGGCCAAGACCGCCGCCGGCAAGTGAGGCGCGTCATGCTCAATGAAAACACGATCTCCAACGACGAAACCGGCCTTTCGCGCCGCCGCTTCCTGCAGGCCGGCGCCGCGATCGGTGGCGGCATGATGCTCGGCTGGGTCGATGTCGTATCGGCCGAGCCGGTCGCGGAGCCGGGTCAGACGTTCGCGCCCGACGCATTCATCAGGATTGACCGGGAAGGGAAAGTAACGGTCATCTCGCCTTCTATCGAGATGGGACAGGGTACTTATACCTCGCTGCCGATGCTGGTGGCGGAAGAGCTCGACGTCGACATGGAACAGGTTGCCGTCACGCACTCGCCGCCGAGCGACAAGCTCTACGGCAACCCTGCCATCGGCGGGGCGCAGATTACGGGCTTCTACAAGCCGTTGCGGGAAGCCGGTGCCGCTGCGCGCGCGATGATCATCGCTGCTGCCGCCGCAAAGCTGTCGGTCGACGCGTCGGAGCTGACGACCGAGGCCGGCAATGTCGTGCACCTCAAGAGCGGGCAGAAGATAGGCTACGGGGCGCTCGTCGACGAAGCCGCGAAGCTGCCGGTGCCCGCGAAGATCGTACTGAAGGATCCGAGCCAGTTCCGCATCATCGGTACGCCGGCAAAGCGGCTCGATGGTCCGGAAAAGGTCAACGGCACCGCCAAGTTCGGCATCGATGCGCAGGTGCCGGGGATGAAAGTCGCTGCCATCGCCATCTCGCCAGTGTTCGGCGGCAAGCTGCAGTCGGTAAACTCGAAGGCAGCACTTGCGGTGCCGGGCGTGGTGCAGGTTGCGAGGATCGATGAGGCCGTCGCGGTCATTGCGGATCACTATTGGGCGGCGCGGAAGGGGCTGGAGGCGGCCGAGCCGCAGTTCGACGCCGGTCCGAACGGCCAGCTGAGCACTGCCGATATCGTGGCGGCGCTGGCGAAGGCATCGGAGCGTGAGGGGGTGCTCGCTAAACAGGAGGGCGATGCGACCGGGGCGATGAAGGATGCGGCAACGAAGGTGGAGAGCGTCTTCGAGAACCCGTTTCTCGCGCATGCCACCATGGAGCCGCTCAATTGCACCGTTCATGTGACGGACGGCGGCTGCGATATCTGGGTCGGTACTCAGGTTCCTGCCAACGCGCAGCTCGCGGTGTCGGAAGCGCTCGGGATCGAGCGCGACAAGGTGCGCATTCACAACCATCTGCTGGGCGGCGGCTTCGGGCGGCGGCTGGAATTCGACTTCATCGTGCTGGCGGCGAAGCTGGCCAAGCAGTCGAAGGACCCGGTCAAGATCATCTGGAGCCGGGAGGAGGACATCCAGCACGACATGTACCGGCCGTACTATTACGACCGGATCAGCGGCGGGCTCGACAAGGATGGCCAGCTCGTCGCCTGGAAACACCGCATTACCGGGTCGTCGATCATGGCGCGTTTCTTCCCGGCAGCATTCAAGGGTGGGCTCGACATCGACGCGGTCGACGGCGCTATCGAGCTGCCGTATGCCATTCCAAACTTCCACGTCGATTATGTGCGTGAGGAGCCACCGGGTGTTCCGACGGCGTTCTGGCGTGGTGTCGGTCCGACGCGGAATGCCTATGTCGTCGAGAGCTTCATCGACGAGCTGGCGGCGGCTGCGAAGAAGGACCCCGTCGAGTTCCGGCGCGAACTGACCGCCAAGAATCCACGGGCGAGGCACGTGCTGGAACGGGCAGCGGCGCTGTCGAACTGGGGTTCGCCGTTGGGCGAGCGTCAGGGTCGCGGCATTGCGCTTCTCTATGCGTTCGGAAGCTATACCTGCGAGGTTGCGGAAGTGACCGTAGGCAAGGACGGCCAGGTTCGGGTGAACAAGGTGGTGGCGGTGGTCGACTGCGGCCAAGTCGTCAACCCGAACACAGTGGCCGCACAACTCCAAAGCGGCGTCATCTTCGGCATCAGTGCCGTGCTGTGGGGTGAGGTCACGATCAAGGATGGTCGCGTCGAGCAGTCCAACTTCGACAATTATAGGGTGCTTCGCATCGACGAGGCGCCGGAGATCGTGGTCGAGGTGGTGAAGAGCAGCGAAGCTCCCGGCGGCATCGGCGAGCCCGGAACGTCGGCGCTGACCCCGGCGGTGCTCAATGCCGTCAACGCGGCGACAGGTGTCCGGCTGCGCAAGCTGCCGATCGACGGGGCTGCGCTGCGGTCGTCGTAACGAAGAGCTCGGCAGCATCGAATTTCGACGCTGCCGAGTTGTTGCGATTGCCGGATCAGTTCGCGCCAAGATCCCGCATTGCCTTGGTCGTCAGATTTCCGTCTTCGGCCTTTGCGGTCGGTGAAGCGGTCTTCCCGCCGGCCGTGCCGGGCTGATCGCGCATTGCCTTGGTTGTCAGATTGCCGTCGGAGGATTTCGCCGTCGGTGCAGCCGTCGATCCTCCCATGGTGCCCGGCTGATCGTGCATCGCCTTGGCCGAGATGCTGCCGTCTTCGAGTGCAAATGCCGCGCTTGCGGTGGTTGCAAGAATGATCGCCGTTACGATTGAAGTACGCATTTGAATATCTCCTTTGGACGTCACCCCTAGAGCGCTCTACGAGTGTCTTCACGGCGGTGTTACGAGCGAAATGCCGCATGTAGACGCAATGATCCGACGTCGTCATATTTTGCGGTGTTGGAGGGGCCGTTCGAAATATTGCCATGGTTAGCAATGGTTCCACGGCATCGAGCGCTATTTGCTCATCTTGTCGTCGGGCTTCATTTTATCGTCGGCCTTCATGCCGTCGGTGGTTCCCATCTTGTCGTCGCCCATCTTCTTGTCGGCCGACATTTGGTCACTCGACATCGAATCGGCGCCTGGCCGCGGCGTTGTCGCCTGCATGTTTGTGGTATCGCCCATCGCGTCGGTGCCCATGGCGTCCTTGCCCATTGCGTTCGGCTCAGCGGCAGTGGCGAGTGTGGTGGAAAGGGCAAGCGCTAGCGCACAGAGAATCGTCTTCTGCATCGGTGTCTCCTGTTGTTATCCGTCACGAGGAGAACTACGCGGCGCGCGCGCTGCGAGTTACGCGCGAAATTTTCCGCATCGTCGGTAACAAATCAGCGTCTGTAAGCGCGGCGGATGTCGGGGAACTGTGCGGAAGTCTCAGGCGCGGAGCTTGGCCAGAGCATCCAGCAGATGCGTGGCCTCGTACGGCTTGCGCAAGACAGGCTGGCTTTTCAGGTCGGACGGGATCTGCGTCGAGTCGCCGTATCCGGTCGCGAAGATGAAGGGTATACCGAGGCGGGCCAGCTCGCGCGCGACGGGTATCGAAGATCCGATCCCGAGGTTGACGTCTAGGACTGCAAGGTCGGGCCGGCCGTTGGAGAGCGTGCGCATCGCCTCGGCTGCCGTGGCTGCCGTGACGACGGAGCTGGCGCCATTCTCGGACAGGACGGCTTCGACCTCGAGCGCGATGATGAGCTGGTCTTCAACGAGCAATATCCTGAGCCCGTCAACGGCCGACTTTGGGTCGGGTGTGGCGATGTGCTGTTCCTGCCGTTCGCGGGGCGGCCCGCTTCTAACGCTGACGAATGTCGATGGGATGAGGAAGCGTGCGCGGACGCCTTCCGGTTGGAAGCTCAGATCGCTTTCCCCGCCCAGATCGTAAGGGAGGCTGCGATCGACGAGCACGGTGCCGAAGCCGCGGTGGTTGGGCGGCGAAACCGGGGGCCCACGCGACTCGGTCCAGAGCAGTTCGCATGCGCGGTCGTCTGTCAGCTGCCAGCGCACTTCGACTACGCCGTCGCCGGCCGATAGTGCGCCATACTTTGCCGCGTTGGTCGCCATCTCATGCAGGACGAGCGCCATGACGGAATAGGCACGTGCGTCGAGCGCGATATCGGGACCATCGAGCGTCACGGTACGCTGCTCGCCGCGATAGGGGCTTAGCTCGGCGTCAAGCAGGCCGCGCAGGTCGCCGCCGCCATCGCTGCGAACGACTTGGTCGTGGGCGAACGAAAGGGCCATCACGCGTCCCTTGAGTGAGGCGACATAGTCCTGGAGCGATCGGTCTGTGCCGCCGGTCTGCTTGATCAGCGATTTGATCAGCGCGAGGATGTTCTTGACGCGATGATTGAGTTCGTCGTTGAGAATCTTCTGGCGCACGTCCGCCTGGCGCCGCTCCGCCGCGAGAATTTCGTTCTGGCGCATCAGAACTTCGAGCAGGGCCGTGCGCGCGGCCTCTGCGCTGTCCCTGTCAGCAGTCGACCAGGGGAGCGACTGTCGCTCCACCGTCTGCTTCCAGATCGCGAAGCTCGAGCGTGGGGTGAGGCGATCGCCAAGCGGGCCGGTCGTGTAACTCTTGTTGGGATCGCCGGCCCAATGGACGATCTCGATCACTTCCTTACGAAAGAAGAAAAGGTAGTCGCGCGGCATTTGCGAGAGGGGCACCGCAAGGACTCCAGACACGTCGGGAGCATATTCGGCGGCCGCCGGCAGATGCTCCGAAAGCTGGTGGGTCGCCCACACGCGGCCTTCCGCCGAACCGACGACGAGGCGTGCGAGGCCGGGAATGGCGGCGCGCGGCGGTACGCTACCGTGGCCGTTCCACGTGCCGTTGAGCCAGATGCCGACGCCGTCGCATGGCAGCAGCGCGGCGAAGGTATCGATCCTGTCGGCCAGGAACGATGAGAGATCGTCGCGGTACGACACTTCGAGCAGGATGTCGTCCAGCGTGCGGCGCGCACGCAGGGCGGCCTCGAGCCTTTCGCGCTGGTGCATCGCTTCGAGGTTCAGCGAGAAGTAGTCGCCGAACATCTCCGCTGCGATCCGCTGCGGCATTGGCAGCGAGAGCGGCGAATAGTTGTGGCAGGCGATGAGCCCCCAAAGCTCACCGCCGACGATGATGGAAATGGACATCGAGGCGGCGACGCCCATGTTGCGCAGGTATTCGCAATGAATCGGCGACACGCTGCGCAGGTGCGCGAAGCTCAGGTCGAGCACTTCGCCGAATGCGTTCACGGCGGGCTCGATCGGAACGCTCGGGGCGCTTATGTCGGCGATCCGGCGGATCGAGTTCTTGAGATAAAGCGCGCGAGCCTGGGTAGGGATGTCGCTCGCAGGGAAATGCTGGCCAAGAAAGCTCTCGAGGTCGGCTCGCTTTGCTTCCGAGACGACCTGACCCGATCCGTCGTGAGCGAAGCGGTAGATCATCACGCGGTCGTAGCCGAGCAGCGAACGCACAAGCCTGGGTGTGCGCTCGATCATGGCATCGAAGCCGCCCAGGTCCTTCAGCCGGCTGATCAGCGTGCGCGAAAGGTGAAGGGGACGGTCGGATTCGGTTGCGTCGGCGGGTTCGATCTCGACGATAATTTCGCGCTTGCCGCGGTGGGCGGCGACGTCGAAAATCGATGAGCCGATCGGCATGGCATTCAGCAGCGCCGGCCGAGACGGGTGACGCCACTGCATCAACGCATTGCTAATCGTATGCGCTGCTTCACGCCCAATCACGCTGTCGACAGGATGTCCGTTGAGATCGGCTATCGGATTGGCCAATACCTCAGACGCATTCACCGAATGGCGCTGGATCACGGTGAACGCAAGATCGCAAGCGAGCAGGCAGCCCTGCGGTTGAATGCTGCCGGGAATATGGATCGGCTCGCGGTCGCAGTTTGTCAGCGTAACGCTATCAGAGTCCTGCATGGACACCTCTGAGTAACTTCGCGGCTGAGTGGGGGGCCATGCATGTTTTGATGGTGACGGTCGTTCGGCGTCCGGGCATGCATAGCTGCGGGATTGGGTGGGGTGATCCCTGCCAAGCGGCCGCTCAGGCGCATCTTGGCGGTTTGTTCTCACTTGCCGATAAACGCGCGAAACGTGCCGCGGTTTCCTCCGGCGGTGGGAGGAAGCGGGGCGCGCTGATCTGGTGTCGCTGATACAACACGAAGCGAGTCGCAAGCAGCGTGAGATCAGGCGTGAACCAGATCCAATATCTTATTGTTATTTCTTGCGGAAAGCGTCGAGGCGCACGATCTGGGCGCCGCCGTTGTCCTGCCGGGGCTTTTCGTCGTCCGCTTTGGCGGCGACAGCAGGCTGCTCACCTTCGGGTGCCCGACGAGCGTTAAGCGGCGTCGGTGGTGACGGCGCGGGCTGCACCGGGGCCACTTTCGGTTCCACCGGATTGGGAGCGGCTGCCACCGGGTCGGCCTTAGCCTTGCGCGGCACGCGCGGCTTTTTCGGCGCGGTCGACCGCAGCGTGGCACGACCGCCGGTCGCGCGCTCCGGCGTGCGGCTAGCGACGCGCTCGCTCATGTCGCCCGCATCAGGACCGGCGTCGAGGTCGTCGAACTGCAAGCCATAGCGAACCGAAGGATCGAAGAAGACGCGGATCGCGGCAAAGGGCACGACAAGGCGTTCAGGAATGCCGTCGAACGTCAACTTCACCTCGAAGCCGTCGTCGTTGACCGCGAGGTCCCAGAAGCGGTGTTGAAGGACTACCGTCATCTCCGAAGGGTATTTTTCCTTCAGGCGCTTCGACAGCACGACGCCGGAGGCGTCGGTATCGAAGGAGACGTAGAAATGGTGATCGCCAGGAAGACCAGATTTGGCCGCCTGCGTGAGTACCGTGCGCACAACACCTCTCATGGCGTCCTGCGCTAGTGCCTCGTAATCGATCGTCGGCTCGGCCGGCATCGGTCTCGCTTGTTGGTCCCGTCGCTCCCGAGCGTTGTGCTCGAGCTAAAGTGGAGGGCTTCTGTTGCCCGGTGCCCTCCGGACCGCGCCTTACCCGGCTAAGGGCAAGGGCTTCAAGTTCAGGCTTTTGGCACTGCGTTACGCAGCGACAGCAGCCTCAGCATAGTTGTCGTTTGCAACTATTCTGAATGGCCCGATGACGGCGGAACCATGCCGAGCAAAAGCTAAGCCCTTTACACCTTCGTCGATCCTAGTTCGCCCCCATCAGATGCCGCCGCGGAGGAGATCCGCGACCAATCTAAGGTGCCGGTCCGAAGCAACCAGTTGCTCTAGTCGGCGGCATTTGGTGGAGGCGCCGGGTACTGCCCCCGGGTCCGAACGGCTTATTACGACCGCGTTTATCGCCATAGTCGGACGAATCCGACACGCTCAATATAGAGGCAGACGCCTAAGAAAAAAAGCCTGTCTCATCCGCGACATGTAGAGATCGGTCGAGGAGGGATGCGCTTGCGCCTCCGATAATGATTTCGGCTCACTGGGTAATGGCCAACGCGCGCAAAATTATGGCTCGGTCATTGCCAATGAATGCATGATATTAGCAGCCAATTCCTTCGGCCGTGCGGTGGCGCCCGGTCGTTCCGCCGGGAGTCCGCGACACTGACAGTTCCATCGATCGAGGGAAGCTCGCCCGCCAATACGCCCGCTTATGTGCCGCAGACCGGGTGGCCGGCGTGGGCGGTTCTGCCCGCAGGGCTGGCGATTTTTGTCGGTGCGTCGGCGCTGGCGTTGGCTGCTTCGATGGCCATTAGTACGGTCACTGGGGAGGGCGCGGGCCTCGACCCGACCGGCGCCGGGCAGGCGGAGGCCGTCATCAGCTGGCTCGGTGGGCTTCAGATCGGCCTTGTCATCCTCACCATCCTCGCCGCGGGGTTCTTCTCCTCCAACCGCTGGGAGACCTTGGCGCTGCGGAAGCCCCATCGCGGCTGGAGCGTGATGTTCTGGGCGCTGGTGCCGATGTTCCTGGTCACGGGAGTCTGGACAGCGCTGATCGCGTGGTGGCGGCCGGACATCGTGATTGCCGATCTCAAGGTGTTCAAGGAGATGCTGTCAGGGAATACGGCGCTCTTGGCGCTGCTCGTCATCGGTGTTGGCGCGCCGCTGTCGGAGGAACTGCTGTTTCGCGGCTTCCTGTTCTCGGGGCTGGCGAAGTCGCGACTCGGGCTGATCGGAACGAGCATTCTTACAGCCGTGCTGTGGACGGCACTGCACTTCGGCTATTCGGTGTTCGGGCTGATCGAAGTGCTGGCGATCGGGCTCTACTTCTCCTGGCTCCTGGTCAAGACCGGCAGTCTTTGGGTCACCATCTTCTGCCACGCGGTGTACAACACCGTCGTGGGTCTGGTGCTGTACTCGATCAACCTGCCGACTGTGGGCGGATAGCTTCGGGCCGTGCGCGGACCGGGTCTGTCTTTGGTGGATCAAGCGGGAATCGCCTATATAGAAGGCGATGCAACAATACCTCGATCTCATGCGCCGGGTTCGCGACCACGGCGCGCGCAAAACCGACCGGACAGGTACGGGCACGCTCAGCGTGTTCGGGCACCAGATGCGCTTTGATCTCGCCGACGGCTTTCCGCTGGTGACGACGAAGAAGGTCCATCTCAGAAGCGTCATTCACGAGCTGATCTGGTTTCTCGCCGGTGACACCAACACACGGTACCTCACAGATAACGGCGTCAGCATCTGGGAAGAATGGGCCGACGAGAACGGCGATTTAGGTCCGGTTTACGGCAAGCAGTGGCGGTCATGGGCTGCGCCGGATGGACGGACGATCGATCAGATCACCGAGATCGTGGAGACTCTGAAGACCAATCCGGACAGCCGGCGCATGATCGTGTCGGCGTGGAATCCGGCGGACGTTCCCGATATGGCGCTGGCTCCATGCCACTGCCTGTTCCAGTTTTATGTCGCGGACGGGCGGCTATCCTGCCAGCTCTACCAGCGCTCGGCCGACATTTTCCTGGGCGTGCCGTTCAACATCGCCAGCTACGCCTTGCTGACGATGATGATGGCGCAGGTGACGGGCCTTAAGCCGGGCGAATTCGTGCACACGTTCGGCGATGCGCACCTTTATCTGAATCATCTGGAGCAGGCGGACGAACAACTGAGCCGGGTGCCGCGCGCGCTGCCGCGCATGGAGATCAATCCTGCCGTGACGTCGATCTTCAAGTTCCGGTATGACGACTTCAAGCTGATCGGATACGAGCCGCATCCGCACATCAAAGCCGATGTCGCGGTGTAAGACGCCATGATCATCTCCATCGTCGTCGCGGTTGCGGACAACGGCGTCATCGGTCGCGATGGCGGCCTGCCATGGCGCATATCCTCGGATCTCAAGACTTTCCGCCGGCTCACGATGGGCAAGCCGCTCATCATGGGCCGGCGCACGTTCCAGTCGCTGAAGAAGCCGCTCGATGGGCGTGACAACATCGTGGTTTCGCGCAACGCGGACTACCGCCCGGACGGGGCGCTGATGGCGTACGATTTCGAGGCTGCTATCGAGATTGCGCGGGGGTGTGCTGCCGCTCGCGGTGTCGACGAAATCGCCGTCATCGGGGGGACGGCCGTTTTCGCGGCGGCGCTGCCGATGGCCGATCGCATCTACAAGACGGAGGTGCATGGGGCTCCGGAAGGCGACGCGTTGTTCCCGGCGGTCGACTGGGGCGGCTGGCGTGAGACAACCCGCGAGGAGCTACCGCGGGGGCCGAACGACGATTACGGCGCGACGCTCGTCGTCTTCGACCGTCGCTGATTTCCCACAGGTGAAAGTTTTGGGGGCGTCGATCGATTTCGCGCCCCGTCGATGCTTGAAGGGCGTTATGCAGCTACCAAATCTAAGCAGCATGTTTGCGCTGCGAGGACGCCCTAGCCTATAAGCGACTTCCGACCTTTCCCACAGTCATCGGGAATACGTCTAAAGGCCTGGATGCCCGGCGTCGTCCGGCCTGCGTGGCTCCCCAATAAAGCATTGAAGGATCTCTATAAATGCCCTGGAGTAATCAAAGTGGCGGCGGCGGCTGGAAAAGCGGCGGCGGCAACGGTGGAGGTCCGTGGGGACAGGGTGGCGGGGGAGGTGGTCAGCCACCCGATCTCGAGGAGATGCTCAAAAGGGGCCAGGACAAGGTCAAGCAAGTGATGCACGGAGGCGGCATCCCGGGGCCGCTGCTGCTGCTCGTTGCCATCGTGGCCTGCTCGGTCGTCGCCTGGCAGGCGTTTACCTTCAGGGTCAACCCGGACGAGCTCGGCGTCGTCATGCGGTTCGGCAAGTACGTCGGCAAGTATCCGCCGGGCCTGCATTTCCGCTGGCCCTATCCCATCGATGAGGTTCGCCTGCCCAAGGTCACGCGGCAGAATATCATCGAGGTTGGCCGCGTTTCGGCAGGCCGCTCCGCCGGCGTTCGCGACCAGCGCGCGGAGAGCCTCATGCTGACCGGCGACGAGAACATCGTCGACATCGATTTCGTGGTCTTCTGGCGCATCAACGATGCCGAGAAGTACCTCTTCAATATTCAGAACGCCGACAGCACGGTGAAGGAAGTCGCCGAGAGCGCGATGCGCGAGGTGGTTGGGCAGTCGAACATCCAGCCCATCCTGACCCAGGAGCGCCAGAAGACCGAAGAGGCCGTGCAGGCGCTAATGCAGAAGATCCTCAATGAATATGGGGCGGGCATTCAGGTCGACCAGGTGCAGCTGCAGAAGGTCGACCCACCGTCAGAAGTCATCGATGCGTTCCGCGACGTGCAGGCTGCGCGTGCCGACAAGGAGCGTCTGCAGAACGAGGCGTACGGCTACTTCAACAAGGTTGTGCCTGAGGCCCGAGGCGAGGCTGAGCGCACCCTGCAAGCTGCAGAAGGCTACAAGCAGCAGGTTGTGAACGACGCGCAGGGTCAGACGTCGCGCTTCACGCAGGTCTACGACCAGTACAAGAACGCTCCGGAGGTAACGCGCCGTCGCATGTTCCTCGAGACAATGGAGCGCGTGCTTGGCGGCACGGACAAGATCATCATGGACGGAAAGACCGGGTCCGGCGTGGTCCCGTATCTGCCGCTCGACAAGCTGCAAAACCGCACCCCGAGCACAGAGGGAGCTAACTGATCATGCGCGCGTTTCTCGCATTGCTCGTCATCTGCGCCGGCCTCGCCGCGCTGGCATTCTATTCTTCGGCATTCATCGTGCATCAGAACGAGCAGGCTCTCGTGACCCGCTTCGGTGAGCCCAAGCGCGTCGTGAACCAGCCGGGCCTCAACTGGAAGGTGCCGTTGGTCGATTCTGTCGAGATCTACGACAAGCGGATCCTCGACCTCGACAGCCAGCCACAGGAAGTCACGGCTTCCGACCAGAAACGTCTCGTCGTCGACAGCTTCGCACGTTATCGCATCGTCGATCCGCTGAAGTTCTACCAGACACTCCGCTATGAGGACGCGGTGCGCTCGCGCCTCGGCCCGATCATCGACTCGGCCATGCGCCGCGTGCTCGGCTCGTCCACGTTCCAGGACGTGGTGCGTGACAAGCGCGAGGAGCTGATGAAGCGCATTGCAGCGCAAGTGAACAAGGAGGGCGACGACTTCGGCCTCCAGGTCGTGGATGTGCGCATCAAGCGCGCAGATTTGCCCGAGCAGAACTCGAAGAGCGTGTTCGAGCGCATGCGTGCCGAACGTCAGCGCGAGGCGGCAGAGTTCCGCGCCCAGGGTACAGCAGAGGCCAATCGCATCAGAGCGACGGGCGACCGCGAGGCGACGGTCATCCTGGCCGAGGCAACGCGCAAGGGCGAAGAGCTGCGCGGTGGCGGCGACGCCGAACGCAACAAGATCTACGCCGAGGCCTACAGCAAGGATCCTGAGTTCTTCGAATTCTACCGGTCGATGCAGGCCTATGAGACGGGTTTGAAGTCGTCGGAAACCCGGCTTCTGCTGTCGCCGGATAGTGAGTTCTTCAAGTACTTTGGCGACGCTCATGGCAAGGAATCGGTCGCACCGAAGCAGCCCTAATGGCTGATCTCGTTGTCGGGATCGGTCTTGTCCTGGTGATCGAGGGCCTGTTATGGGCCCTCGTTCCTAACTTTGCCGAACGCATGCTCGAGGCAGCGGCCTCGGTTCCGCCCAGCTCGCTGCGAACAGCGGGCTGGGTTTGTGTGGCCGCGGGGCTCGGTCTCGTGTGGTTCATCCGGGGCTAGCCGTGGGGTATGTGTGGCCCGCTATGTGGGGGCCGGGCGTGTGTTCGGCCGCGTTGACAGCCGACGAGGCTTGCCATCCACTTGCCGTGCTGCTTGGGCTATATAAGCGCAACAACGCGATGCGGCGGATGGCTGGCCAAGTCCGGCAGGAGACGAAGACGATGCTTGAATTGACGGCGCGCGGCCGGCGGCGGTGCGGCGCCCTCCCGGGATTGTGGCTTCGCCGGCATGCGGCGATGGCACGGCGCGTGGCGCTTGTGGCTCTATTCGCCAGCTTGGCCGGGCTGCCGGCTGCAGCGCAGAAGCGCGGCCCGGAATCCGTCGCGCCGATTGCCGAGGGGCTGATCGAGGCGGTGGTCAACATTTCCACCAGCCAGGCCATCAAGGGACCGCAGGGGCTGCCGCTGCCGAGCGTGCCGAAGGGCTCGCCTTATCACGAATACTTCGAGGACTTTTTCGACAACCGCGGCGGACGGTCGGCGCAGGACCGGATGGTGTCGTCGCTGGGATCGGGATTCATCGTCGACGGCAAGCAGGGCATCATCGTCACCAACAACCACGTCATCGATGGCGCGGAAGAGATCCAGGTCAATCTGCACGATGGCTCGAAGCTCAAGGCCGAACTGCTGGGCAAGGATACGAAGACCGACATCGCCGTTCTCAAGGTCAACCCGAAAGCTCCGCTCAAGGAGGTCAAGTTCGGCTCCTCGCATGCGATCCGAGTCGGCGACTGGGTGATGGCGATCGGCAATCCGTTTGGGCTCGGAGGCAGCGTCACGCTGGGCATCATTTCGGCCAAGGCGCGCAACATCAATTCCGGGCCATACGACGACTACCTGCAGACGGATGCGTCGATCAACAAGGGTAACTCGGGCGGGCCGCTGTTCAACATGGACGGCGAGGTCGTCGGCGTGAATACCGCTATCATTTCGCCGACGGGCGGCTCGATCGGCATCGGCTTTGCCGTGCCGGCCGATACGGTGGACCCGATCGTGCAGCAGCTCGTGCAGTATAACGAGGTGCGCCGTGGCTGGCTCGGCGTGAAGATCCAGTCGGTGTCGGAAGAGATTTCTGGCGCGCTGGGGATACCGGAAAATTCGGGCGCGCTTGTTGCTGCCGTGACCCAGGATGGGCCGGCGGCCAAGGGCGGCATCGTGGCTGGCGACGTCATCTTACGGTTCGACAACGAGGACGTGGGCGGAATGCGTACGCTGCCGCGTCTGGTTGCGCGTGCGCCGATCGACAAGCAGGTTCCCATCGACATTCTCCGCAAGGGGGAGCGTAAGACCTTGCAGGTCACGGTCGGCCGGCTGGCGGACGAGGAAGAAAAGCCGGCGGACGGCGACGAGAAGGGTGCGCCAGCGGCCGACGTGCTGGGGCTCAAGCTGTCGGCGCTTACCGATGCGTTGCGCTTGAAGTACGGCCTGGACAAGAGCGTCAAGGGCGCACTCGTGGACAGCGTCGATCCCAAGAGCCCGGCAGCAGGAAGCCTCAAGGCCGGCGACGTGATCGTGCAAGCAGCAAACGAGCCGGTGGCGGGGCCGATCGACGTCACGCGCCGCATCGAAGGTATCAAGAAGAGCAATCGCAAGTCGGTGATGCTCGAGGTCGAAGATTCAAAAGGCGGGCATAGGTTCGTCTCGGTGCCGGTGGAGTAGCACCAAAACTGCAGGTCCGCTGTCATTGGGCAGTGGCGCAGGTCCAACCCATTCAGGAGCTTGCCTTGTCGAACCGTCACGGATTGATCGACACCATCATCGACAGCCTCGCTCCCGTTCATCGGGATGGGCACAAATTCATCGCGATCGCGGCGGGTTTGGCGCTGCTGTTCTTTCTCGTATGGCCACCGCTCGCGTGGGTGTTCGTGATTGCGGCGCTCTACATCGCCTACTTCTTCCGTGATCCCGATCGCGTCACGCCTTTGCGAGATGGGCTGATCATCGCTCCGGCAGATGGGCGGATCGCGGCAATCGAGACGGTAACTCCGCCGACAGAGATGGGCCTCGGGCCGGAGCCGCGGGTTCGCATCTCGACCTTCCTCAGTGTGCTCGACGTTCACATCACGCGCTCGCCAGTGTCGGGCAAGCTTGTCCGTTCGATCTACATCCCAGGGGCATTTCTTAACGCTGCCCTTGATAAGGCGAGTGAAGAGAACGAGCGTCGGGTGATGATCATCGAGAAGCCGGATGGAAGCGAGATCGGCGTCGTGCAGATTGCTGGCCTCATAGCCCGGCGTATCGTGCCGTTCGTCCACGAGGGTGACAGTCTCGCCGTCGGCGAGCGCGTCGGACTCATCCGTTTCGGGTCGCGGGTCGACGTTTACCTGCCGCCCGGAAAGCATGCTCTCGTGTCGGTCGGGCAGCTGGCCAATGCCGGCGAGACTGTGCTGTCCGATCTGCAATCATCGGAGCCGGAGCGCGTCGCCCGGCGGAGCTGAAGCATGGTCAAGCACTGGCGCAGAGGATTTCGAGATCAAAAGGGATCCGGTGTGGACCCAATTCTTCCGCGCCTCGAGCGCGAAACGTGGCGCCGGCGACGGACGCCAATGTTCCGGCACCAGCGCGTGCCGGTGCGGATGCTGGTGCCGAACTTCTTCACGTTGCTCGGGCTTTGCGCCGGACTGACCTCGATCCGCATGGCGATCGAAGGGCGGTACGAGCTGGCGCTTGCCGCCATCGTGTTCGCAGCCATGCTCGATGGAATCGACGGACGGGTGGCGCGGCTGCTGAAGGCCTCGTCGCGGTTTGGCGCCGAACTCGACAGTCTGGCGGACTTCGTCAACTTCGGTGTGGCGCCGGCCTTCCTCATCTTCACGTGGGGGCTTGGTGATCTCAAGAGTCTCGGCTGGATCTGCGTGATGATCTTTGCGCTTGCGTCCGCGCTGAGGCTGGCACGTTTCAACGTTGCGCTCGATGACGACAAGCCAAAGTGGCAGACGGCATACTTCAGCGGAATGCCAACGCCCGCGGCAGCCATCGTGGTGCTGTTGCCGGTCTATATCGAGCATCTGGGGTTCAGCGCGATCCGTACATCGCCGCTGATGCTCGACTTGATCTTGGTCTATACGCTCGGCATCGCGTTCATGATGGTATCGACGATCCCGACGTTCTCAGGAAAATTGCTGGGCGAGCGCATCTCGCGCGAATACGTGATGCCGCTGTTCATGCTCGCGATTGGGTTCGTGGCGCTGCTCGTTACATATCCGTTCGGGACGCTGACGGGCGCGTGCCTCGCCTATCTCGCGACGATTCCGATCAGCTGGCGGCGTTTCAGCCAGACGCTCGCATCGACGCCCGTGCCCGCCGCGGAGGACGTGGAAGGCGAGGGGCCGAGGCGCGTGGTCGCCATCCGCTCGAGCGAGCCGCCTTCCCGCTGATTCCAGCGATGGCGCGAGTGCTCAGCCGCTAAAGGAGCGTCGAGCGATCAGCGCTGCTGACGCTGGATCAGGCGGTCGCGTAGCGATTTCAATGCGGACCCCGGCACATCCTTATCTTCGGTTGCCAGGTCGGTCTCAGCAGGCCGTTGTGACTGCGGGACGGCTACGTCGCGACGCATGCCCACCGGCGGGGCTGCGGCTGGAGTTCGGGTGGCGCTGGGCCCGGGTTGCGGCTGACGGGGCGCCTGCGCTTCCGTCCGGCGGGTATCGGCGCGCGGTGCCTCCGGAGGCGCCTCGCCGGTCCCGTATGCATCGGCGAGGAACGCTGGATGCGCCCCGAGGTCGAGGTTGGCTGCCATGTCCGACGTGCGCCAGCGCTCCACGACTTGCTCGAGGAAGCCTTCGTCGCCGACGGAGCGTTGCCAGTGCTCGGTAAAGCGCGCGGTCGTGGACCGCGGCAGACAATGCGCGGGCAATTCGTCGAACTTGATGCGCACGGGCAGGGCGACGCCGTCTCCGAAGGCGAGCGCCTCGCGCTGGCCCAGAGAAGGCAAGAATTCGAGCAGGCCGGAGCCGGTGTCGGTGATGGCGGACGTCACGATCTCCTGGTCGCGGTCGTTCGACATGCGCAGCGCAAATACCGTGTTGCACTGGGAAAGAATGGTCGGATCGACCTCGGCCGGGCGCTGGGAGACGATGCAGAGTGCGACGCCGTACTTGCGACCTTCCTTGGCAATCTTCGCGATGGCTCGCTTGCACGGCTCGAAACCCATGTGGTCTGCGGCCGGGACGTAGCGATGCGCCTCCTCGCAGACGAGGGTAACGGGCACCTTGCCCTCGCTCCAGTGCGCGAAGTCGAAGGTCATGCGTGCGAGCACGGAGACGACGACGTTGACGATCTCCGTCGGCAGGCCGGTCAGCTCGACGATGGTGATCGGCTTGTTGTTGACCGGCACGCGGAAGATGCGGCTGAGGACCTGGGTCATGCCATCGTAGACCGTCAGCGATCCGAACATGAACGCGTAGCGGCCGTCCTGCGATATGGCGTCGATGCGTGAGCGCAGGTTGCGGTAGGGTGAGAGGTCGCGCTTGTTCTCCAGCTTGCCCATGCGCTCGTCGATGAGGCCGGTAATGTCGGAGATGCGGTAGGGCACCGGTGTGTCGACGGTGAAGCGTGCCTGATCGGGCATGGCGCGGCGCATGACCTGGTTGTCGCGCGCGCGGCCGGCGCTGTAGCGCGCCTTGGCGATTGGGATCAGCTCTTGCAGGATCTCGATCTCGGCCTTGCGCGAGGGATCGGAGATCAGCACCTCGACGACTTCCTCGAAGTTGAGGAGCCAGAACGGAAGCTGCATGTTGCGCGGGCTGATGACCTCAGCCCACTCGCTGAATGCGGTCGCGTACTCGTTGTGCGGATCGAGCAGAACGATGTGCGCGGCAGGATTGCGCTCAAGGATGGAGCGGAGGATCAGCGCGGTCGTGCAGGATTTTCCGGTACCGGTGGTGCCGAGGATGGCCACGTGCTTGCCGAGCAGTTCGTCGACGCGGATCATGGGGGGGATAGTTGAATCCTGCCGTATGGTTCCAACTCGGACCGAGCGGCCGGGCTCGCCACAAAACGCGGCGCCAAGCTCGGCCTTGGATGCGACGCGGACGCGATTGCCGAGCGAAGGATATGCCGTGACGCCACGGGCGAAGATCGTCGCGTGCCCGGTGCTGTCGCGCCAGAGCTCGCCTACGAGCCCCAACTCGGCGATCCAGATTTCACCCTCGTCGTCGCGATGTGCGGGCACCGGAACGCTGAGTGCCGAGACGATGGCGAGGACTACGGTCTTAGGTGTGTCGATCGCAAGTAGGGTGCCCATGTCTGGCCGATCGACGCGGCCCGGCGCGCCTTTCTGGCTGTCGAGCAGGACAATCGCTTTCGAACCGGTGACGGACACGATCCGGCCGATCGAGCGATCCGAAGTGGGAGCCTGGCGTTCGGCACCAGGAACAGTCAGCTGGATGTCGGCGGAATGGCTCACTTTGCGGGTTCCTGCTCGGTGTCGTGGGCGGAAGGATGGCGGACGGGAATGCTCACCTCTACGGAGGTGCCCTCGCCTTTGGTGCTCTTGATTTCGAGTGTGCCGCCGTGCAGCTGCACAAGGGCCCTTGCGATGGGCAGCCCGAGTCCCGTGCCTTCGCGCCAGCGCGTGTGGCTCGCGTCGACCTGACCAAATGGCGTAAGGGCGACCGATATTTCCTCCGGCGTCATGCCGACGCCGGTATCGCGGACGGTCACGAGGATCGCGCCTTCCATTTCCTCGGCAACGATCGCGACGGAGCCGCCAGCTTGTGTGAACTTCAGCGCGTTGGAGATGAGGTTGGTGAAAACCTGCCGCAGGCGCACGCTGTCGCCACGGATTGGTGCCAAATCGCGGCCGACCCGCTCATCGAGCCGTACTCCGGCATTCTCTGACATGAGGCGGAAGGACGAGGCGGATGCTCTGATCACCTCGCTGAGGTTCACTTCGCGCGAGTCCATCTCGCACTTGCCGCTGTGGATCTTCGAGATGTCGAGGATGTTGTTTATGACGGCGAGCAAGTGGCCCGCGGCGTCGTGAATGAGGTCGGCGTAGTCGGCCACTTGCGCGTTTGAGAGACGGCGCTCGTTCTGCTCTGACAACAATTTGGAAAAGCCAATGATGGCGTTGAGCGGCGTGCGCAGCTCGTGGCTCATGTTGGCGATGAATTCGGATTTGACCTTGCTGGCGAGCTCGGCTTCGACTCGTGCGGAACGTTCGGCCACACGGGCGCGATGGCGCAGCACTGCGTCCCCGAGCAGCGAGGCGTACTCGCTCATGAGGGAATTTGATTTTTGGCGAGATAGCGGTCCGCTGAACATTGCCCAGACAAATTGCGCAAGTTTTCAGGTGACCGTAGTCGGCGAGTCATAACGAGCGGTTAACCGTCGTTTGCTCTTGAGACGAATAAAGTGTTTAGAGGCGTGTCGCGGGGAGACGCTAAGAAAGCCTCCCGTTCGACGGTTCTTCGCTCAGCGGGTCACGAACCGGAAGGGGACCTGCAGCTCTAGCGACGAGCCGGAGACTTCGCCGGGCAAGGGCGGGAAAGGTGCCGAGCGCTCGAGGGAGGCGATTGCAGCATCATCGAGGAGCTTCGATCCCGAGCTTTTCACGATCGCATGACTGAGAATATCGCCGCGCTTGTCGACAGTGAAGCTGATCAGAACTGTTCCGGTCTGAGCCGAGCGCGGGTTGACCTTATTGCGATGCAGCTTCTTGGCGATCTCGCCCATGTAAGCGCGCCGGGCCGTGATGTCGCCGCCGGCGAGCTTGGAGCCCACGTTCTGCTGCTCGGCAGCAACCATCGGAGCAACCTCCTGCATGGTGATCTCGCGCGGCTGCTCTTCCTCGATGGGCTTAGCTTCGGGCACCTCGATCGGCGCCTCGGTGGTGGCCTCTGACGAGGTGATGATGTCCTTGAGCTCTGGCTCCTTGGTCTCGACAGGTTCGGCGGCCGTCATCTGCTGCACAGGTGCAATATCGACAGCCTCGACCACCTCCTCCGCGCCGCCAAGCATCGACGAGCTTTCCAGAGAAATGGTCATCTCATTGCTGAATGCATCCCCACCGGAGCCCTCCTCATAAGCCGTCAGCGCGGGCTCGGACGTGATGAACGACGCCGCCAGCGCGGCGTGTGCCGCCAGCGAAATCAGAATAGCCAGGGGACGGAGCGCTTGCATGATGGCGTTCGGGGTTAGGGTTTGGCCGGCGGCGGCGAGCCTGGTTGCGCCTTGGCAAGCAGGGAGACGCGTGGATAGCCGCTCTCGCCGACGAGCGTGAGAATATCCATGACGTCGCCGTATGCCGCTTTGGTGTCGCCACGAACATAGACCACGGCGTCGCCTTCGCCGGCCCTGATCTCGCGCAACTTCGGCACGAGCATCGCGCGGTCGACGAACTCGTCGCGGATCTGGAGACGTCCATCCTGGGTCAGGGTGACCACCATGGGTTTCTTCGACTGGCCGAGGCGGGGTGCGGTCGTCTTCGGCAGCTCAACCGGAACGCCGGCGACCATGAGGGGCGCGGCGACCATGAAGATGATGAGCAGCACGAGCATCACGTCCACCATCGGAGTGATGTTGATCTCCGCCATCGGGCGGTAGGTCGCGCCGTCCTCGTCGTCGGCCTGCTGCAGGTTGACCGATGCGCCCATCAGATGCCCTTTCCTGCGCGCATCGGGACGACAGTTTCAGAGGTCGGCCGGGACATCGTCTTGGCAATGGCTACGAGCGAATTGCCGGCGCGGGCGGCGAGGCGGCCCAGTGAAACCGATACGGCGTTGTAGGCCATTACAGCGGGAATGGCGGCGGCGAGACCCAGGGCTGTTGCCAGAAGCGCCTCGGCGATGCCCGGAGCAACGGTGGCAAGGCTCGTGTCCTGCTGCAGGCCGATGGCGGTGAAGCTGTTCATGATGCCCCACACCGTCCCGAACAAGCCGATGAAGGGGGCGGCTGATCCGATGGTGGCGAGGAATGGGAGCCCCGCCTCCTGACGCTGCAGTTCGCTCTTCAATGTGCCTCGCAGTGCACGTTCCACGCGGGCCCTGACAGCGCTGCGGTCCTCGCCGCGGGAGGCGCCATCGATCAGCTCCTCTTCGGCGGATGCGAGCAGCCTGCCTACAAGACCGCGCTGACCCGGGCTGGCGGTGCCGGTCTTGGCGATGGTTTCGAGGCGGCCGATCTGGCGGCGCAGCCAGAACAGGCGAACCATCTTTTCGAAGATGATGGCCCAGCACGCCACAGAGGCCGCGATGAGCCCGATCATCACGCCTTTGACGATCGGGTCGGCCTGCATGAACATGCCGATGAAGGAATAGTCAGGCGCAGCGGCGACGGCCGTAAGGACAGTCACAGAGGGTACCCTTTACTTGGAAATTTCGACCTTGGTGAGCGACTTAACCTTCAACCGTGCTAGACAATCGTCTACCGGGGCGCCAGAGGACCGGCACTCCATGACGTCATTGATCAGAAACTTGCCGATGTTCTCGCAGTCGGTGCCATCGAGGTCGAAGAGCTTTACCGTGCTCTTGTCCGGGCGCACCGGGGCGAGATCGAGGGCGAAACGCCGCCCGATGACGCCGTCCGTCTGGAACAGTACGAGATCAAGCTTGAACGCCTCGTAAGCGGTTTGCGTCGTATTGCTCACGACGACGTAAGCGCGGCAGCCTTTCTCGGACTTCTCGAGCTTGTTCAGTTCCAGCGAGATGCCGTCGGAGCTGGGAGGCGCCGGTGGGTTCTCAGCATGAACGACGGCGGCCAACATAGAAGACGCCGCAAGCGCGGCGACGAACGAGAGTGCCTTCACAGTGTTTTTTTTCATGGGTCGCAACCAGTTCTATTGAGGGACGTGCATCGGACGAACGCATCTCGGTAGCACGCGTCCGCTGGACAATCTCCTGCTCTGGCTACGGGCCGAAAGGCTTCCGCATCTCGTTCTCTCCCTCGGCTGGTCACTTGCGCTAGGTGACCGGCTCTGTTGTTCGGCTCCGTGGGTAGCGACTTTTCGTCCCGTGCCGGTTGGGTGAAATAACACTGCGCATATCGCCCATGTCAAACACGGAAAGAGTTGCCGTCCGTCTCGGGAATTATTCCCGACTTATCCGGGAATTATTCCCAGATTAGATGCGCTTAGGACACAGGCCACTGAGGTTGTCGCTCTGCTTGTCGGCGCAAACTTGACCGCATCTCCGCTCGACTTCTCTATGTCAGTTAATTACGGCCGCGTTCGGAAAATATCCCAGTCAATGGGAAAGTTCGGATGTGGGTTTTTAAGACCGGACTGGGCACGCGGACAGGGCGTGGCGGCTCGCAATGAAGGCCCAGCCGGAAGTAAGTCGGTGAGTTGTTGTCACCTCGCGTAAGTCTGGGGGAGTTGAGTGATGCGTTCTGCGTCTGCGTTCACGTCCGTATTGTGTCTTGTTCTAGGTGCCGCACCCGCTCTCGCGCAGGATGCTGGTGGCACCGCTCCAGCCGCTTCCGGTGGTGCAGTCGAGCAGCTTCCCGAAGTCGAAGTCGTACAAACGCCGGCTCAGAAGGCCGCCCGCGCGAAGAAAAAAGCTCCAGCAGTATCGCCGCTCAGCAACGTCGGCACCGGCACGCCGGGCCCCGCTCCTCAGAGTGCTGCCGGCCAGGCCGCCGCTGCCGCAGTATCCGCCGCGCCGCCAATCACGGTTCCGAGCGCGGTGACGAATGTCACCGACAGTGACATCGAGGCGGAAGGCACAGGGTCAATCCAGCAGGCGCTGCAGCAAAAGGTGCCGGGCATAATCATCTCCGACGCGGCCGGCAATCCGCTGCGCGCAGAAGTTTCTTATCGCGGGTTCGATGCGTCGCCGGTGAGCGGCCGGGCACAGGGCCTCGCCGTCTACCAGAACGGCGTGCGCATCAATGAAGCCTTCGGTGACGTCGTGAACTGGGACGTGCTGCCGAGCAACGCGATCTCGTCCATGTCGGTGGTGAGCAACAACCCCTCGTTCGGATTGAACGCGGTGGGCGGCGCCGTCAGCATCGCAATGAAGGACGGCTTCAGCTATCAGGGCGGCGAACTCGATGTGATGTTCGGCTCGTTCGGGCGCAAGCAGGTCGGCGTCCAGGCTGGTGGATCGAGTGGAAACGCTGCATTCTACGTTGCAGCAGAGGGATTCGAGGAGGATGGCTTCCGCGATTTCTCGGACAGTGAGGTCAAGCGCTTCTATGGCGACCTCGGCCTCAAGGGTAGCTTCACGGAACTGCACTTCAACCTGACGGCAGCGAGCAACCATTTCGGTGCGACTGCGGCTGCGCCGGTGGAGCTGCTCGACCGTAGCTGGAGCAACACCTTCACGTCACCTCAGACAACGGATCTGGAAGTGTTCATGCCGTCGGTCTCGGCCTCGGTGAAGGCTACGGACACGCTGACCTTCTCCGGCGTCGGCTACTATCGTCGCTTCAAGAACCGGGTGATCGATGGCAACGTGACCGAGGCAGAAGAGTGCAACGGTGGCATAAACCTCTGCGTCGATGGAGAGCCGCTTCTCTATAACGGGACCGATGATCCCATAAACATCGGTCCAGGGCCTGGAGGCATCGACCTTGAGGAACCCTACGGTTCAATCGAGCGCCTCGCTACAACGAGCAGCAGCTGGGGCGGCGTCATTGAGGCGCAAGAAAAAACCAGGCTGCTCGGGATGCGGAACCTGTTCCTCGCCGGCGTCTCTTACGACCATGGCGAATCCAACTACAAGACGTCGAGCGAACTCGGCACCATCGGTCCGAAGTACGTGGTCGAGGGCACGGGCATCATCGTCAGCGATGAGGAGAACGAACTCTCTCCGCGCAACCTCGACGCCGAGAACACGTACTGGGGGGCATACTTCTCCAACGCGCTCGACGTAACGGACCAACTGACGGTGACGGTTGGCGGTCGCTACAATTACGCGCGCATCAAGCTGACGGACAACACCGGACTGTTCGACGAGCTCAACGCCACCAATACGTACGAGCGTTTCAACCCGATGGTTGGCGCCAACTACAAGCTGTTGAAGGGCGTTTCAGTCTATGGTGGCTATTCGGAGTCAAACCGTGCGCCGACGCCGGCAGAACTCGGTTGTGCCGAGCCTGACAACCCCTGCCTCATCGAGAGCTTCCTGACCGACGACCCCCCGTTGAACCAGGTTGTTGGGCGTACGGGTGAGATCGGCCTGCGCGGCCAGGGCGTACTAAATGGCGGCTACTACACCTGGGGAGCGGGGCTGTTCCGCACCTTGTCGTCCGATGACATCCTGCCGGTCGTCGCGGACAGCACCGGGCGCATCTACTTCGTGAATGCCGGCGATACCCTGCGCCAAGGCGTGGAGTTGTCGGCGACGTATGAGACAAGTAGGTGGAGCGTGTACGGCTCATATGCCTTCGTCGATGCAACGCTGGACAAGTGCGACGACCCGAGCGGGGAATGCGCTTTCCTCGAGGCAGGCGACCGTCTGCCGGGTGTGCCGCGTCACCGCTTCAAGGCTGGCTTCGATTATGCGCTCACAAAGAAGTGGAAGTTCGGTGCCGATCTCGTGGCGGCCAGCAACTCGCCGTTGTTCCCCAACGAGGAGAAAGAAGAAGCGGATGAGGACGGCATTTCATCCATGCTCGGTGGCTACACGCGGGTCGACCTGCACACCTCCTACGACGTCACCGACAACGTCCAAGTGTATGGTCTCGTGAAGAACTTGTTCGATCGCAGGTACGGACTTTACGGAACGTATTTCGAAGCGGACGACGTGAGTGAGGTCGACACGGCGCTCGGCGGAGCCGGCTTCTCCGACCCGCGCACGATCTCGCCGGCGATGCCGTTCGCAGCCTACGGCGGCGTCAAGATCAAGTATTGACCTCAGACTTCCCGCGACACGACCTACTCGCGATGACCACGACGAAGCCCTCCCCACCCCCGGTGAGGAGGGCTTTGCTTTGGATAAGCTGTGCACGGGGCGTGCGTGGCTCGTGAGCAACTTTTTGGTTGCGATACACAGTTGCGTCCCCGGTGCGCGCTTGACGCCGTGATACCGGCGCTACCCAATTATTTTCGGTCTCGGAATTGAGTCGCGCCGCATTGCAAGTGGTTTCGGGAAAAATTCCCGATCCGGCCGGGGATGTCGAGGCAAGTTCTCTTGTGGAGTTGGGGGAGTAACCGCAGGCAAAAATATCTGGCTCCAGGGGGGTATAATGGACGGACGGGGATTGAGGCGGCTGGCAAGCACGGCTGGGGTATCGGCCTTGCTCATTGTTCCAGTCGCGGCGCAACAGGCAACGCCGCCCGCCCAGCAAACACCTCCGCCCGCTGCCGCTCCTGCGCCGGCTAATCCCGCACCTGCCACGCCGGCACCAGCTCCGACGACGCCCGCGCCGAACGCAAACGCACCTGCTACGACGCCTCCCGCTGCTGCGACCCAGGCACCGACCCCCGCGCCGGCCGCAAACCAGCTCCCTCCTGTCGACATCATCCAGAAGAAGACGCAGCCTGCGCCGGCTCCTGTCGCCAAGAAGCAGGTGCCGAAGAAACAAGCACCGGCTCCGGTGGCGGCAGCACCGTCGGCTCCGCCTGCTGCCACTCCAACGCAGACGGCAGCACCCGTACAGCTTCTGGATACACCGACCACGTACCAGCCCGGCGAGGGCGGCATAGACAGCGGCTCCGTGCAGATGTCGCCGGTTGAAGGCAGCGCTATTCCGATCGGCAAATTCCCTGGTGCCGTAGGCCGCGCCAGCGACGCGGATATCGCGCGCACCGGATACACCTACGTGCCCGAGGTGCTGCAGCAGACCGTTCCCGGCGTCATCCTCGAAGATGCGCAGGGCAACGTGTTCCAACGCAATCTGCAGTTCCGCGGCTATGAATCGTCGCCGGTCAACGGCGTGCCTCAGGGCCTCGCCGTCTATCAGAACGGCGTGCGCATCAACGAGAGCTTCGGCGACACCGTCAACTACGACTTCCTGCCGGACAACGCGATCAGTGGCATGACACTGATCGGCGCGAACCCAGTGTTCGGTCTCAACGCGCTCGGCGGCGCACTGACGATCATGATGCGCGACGGCTTCAACTACCAAGGCGCGGAGCTGAACGTTATGGGCGGCTCGTTCGGCCGCTATCAGGGCGGACTGGCCGTCGGCGGCAGCAGCGGGTCGTGGGGCGGCTTCATGGCCCTCGAAGGTATCCACGATAGCGGTTACCGCGACTTCTCGCAGTCTCGCATTCGGCGCATGTATGCGGACATCGGCGCGAAGGGTGACGGCACCGAGTTTCACCTGAACTTCACGGGCGCGGCGAACTACGTCGGCGTCACGGCAGCAGCGCCCGAGCAGCTTCTCGATCTGAACTGGAGCAACACGTTCACGTCGCCGCAGACGACCAAGAACCAGGTGGCGATGATCTCCGCCAATGGCAACATCGACGTTTCGCCGACGTGGTCGTTGCAGGGCGTGGGTTACTATCGCTGGTTCAAGCAGTCGCACATCGACGGCAACATCTCAGAAGCTGAGGCATGCGATGGCGATCCCAGCATCCTTTGCCTAGAGGGTGAAGTCGCCGGCGGCGTCGGTCCTGGTGTCAATCCAGATGGCACCATTCCTTCGGACATCGCCGATCCGCTCGGCTCGCTCGACCAGACGTCGCAGCTGACCAACAGCTTCGGCTTCGCCGGCCAGGCCGTGAACAAGGACTACCTATTCGGCTACAAGAACCAGTTCCTCATCGGCGCAAGCTACGACCAAGGCAATGTCGCCTATGGCGCCACGTCGACGCTGGGATCGTTCGAACCGTTGTTCGTGGTCAACAGCCTCGACATCCTCTTGACGGACCCCGATGACGTATCGCCACGCGATCTGGCAACGACCAACAACTACGTCGGCCTCTATCTTTCGGACACGATCGATCTCACGAGTGAAATCGCCCTCACGGTGGGCGGCCGCTATAACTTTGCGAGAGTGCTGATTGAAGACAAGTCTGGCAACGCGCCTGAGCTCAACGGCAACAACTCGTTCCAGCGCTTCAATCCCATGGTCGGCGCGACGTATCTGTTCCATCCGGGCGTGACGCTGTACGGCAGCTATGCGGAAGCGAACCGGGCTCCGACGCCGGCCGAACTCGCCTGCGCGGATCCCGAGTTCCCCTGCCTTCTGGAAAGCTTCCTGACGGCAGACCCGCCGCTGGAGCAGGTCGTCTCGCACACCTGGGAGGTAGGTCTGCGTGGCAAGATGGAAGGGTACAGCGGCCAGCGGTTCGAGTGGACGGCCGGCCTCTTCCGGGCACTCAACACTAACGACATCTATACGGTTGCCGCTCCGATCACCGGGCGTGGGTACTTCGACAACATCGGCGACACGCTGCGTCAGGGCGTCGAAATCGGCGGCCGCTACACCGATCAGCGCTGGATGATCTATGCCAACTACGCGCTCGTGAGCGCCACTTTCCAGTCGAGCTTCATCCTGCCATCGCCGAACAATCCAGTGGCGTTCGAGTGCGGTGTGAACGAGGAGGGCGAGGAATCCACCTGCGTGCAGGTCAACTCGGGTGACCGAATCCCAGGCATCCCGCTCAGCCGCTTCAAGACTGGCTTTGACTACCTGATCACCCCGCAGTGGCGCTTCGGTGCAGACCTGATCGCGGCGTCGAGCCAGATCTTCTACGGCGATGAAGGCAACGATACTGCGCCGCTGGGCGGCTACGCCAAGGTCGACTTGCACACGTACTACGACCTGACGGAGAACGTGCAGCTGTACGGCCTGATCTACAACCTCTTCAACTCGCACTACGGTCTGTTCGGCAACTACTTCAATCTCGAGGCAGCGAACGAAGCCTCGGAGGCGAACCCGGCGACCGGCGACGACTTCTTCACGAACGCGCGCACGATCACGCCGGCTCCGCCGCTGGTCGCCTACGGCGGTATGAAGATCCACTACTGAGGGGTTTTGTATAAGTCTCCCGCGCGCCGGCAGCTCTCAGGGGCTGCCGGCGTTTCGCGTTCGGGCCCTACATCTGCGTGACGTAGGCGCGCTCTTCGATCACGTCATACTGGCAGACGGCGGCTTCGGCATCGCCGAGGGTCAAGACGATATGCGGGTGCTTGAAGCGGACCGGCCAGCGCTCGCTGGTGAGATCCCAGATGCGAACGTCGACATTGGAGCGGCCGATGACGAGCTCCACAGACGCTGGACGTGTCCACAGCGGCGAAACTCCGGAGGCAGGGAAGTGGGCGCTCTGGCAGGCGGCCATGGCGCGATCGCGGTAGGCACGGATCAGCGCATCCCCGGCGCCATCGCGATAGAGGCGTTCCTGGGTCAAAATCTTCGCTCCCGCCAGCACGGCGAGCGTGAGGACGAGGGCTCTGAGCATCTATCGGTCTAGGGTGGCTTCACTCGCCCCGACGTCGGCTTGCCGCACCGCAGCATCGGGTTCGGCCTACAGTTTCCATCCGCTATGGTGAAGAAAGCGTTGCCGAACGTGTCGCCGCGCTTGTCAGGACAGCGCCATTGCGGCATGGATCGCGGCCACGATCGAACGGTTCTCGAACCAAATCCCGCAGCAAGTTGAATACCCGGGGAAGGACGTCCCATGAGCAAGAAGAAAATTCTCATCACCTGGCCTCTGCCTGAGGCCGCCATGGCTCGTGCTCGGGCCACCTACGACGTGATTGCACACGGGGACGATCCGAAGATCACCGTCGATGAGATGTTGGAGACGGCGAAGTCGGTTGACGCTATCCTGCTGACACTGAATGAGAAGTGCCCGAAGGCGGTGATCGACAAGATCCCCGAGAACATCAAGTGCATCTCGACGTTCTCGATCGGCTTTGACCACATCGACCTTGAGGCGTGCAAGGCCCGGGGCATCAAAGTGGGCAACGCGCCACACGGCGTAACGGTGGCCACGGCCGAGATCGCGATGCTGCTGCTGCTCGGCTCTGCGCGCCGCGCCGGTGAGGGCGAGAAGATGATCCGCACGCGCTCGTGGCCGGGCTGGCAGCCGCTGCAGCTTGTTGGCCAGCGTCTCGATGGCAAGAAGCTCGGCATCTACGGCTTCGGCAAGATCGGCCAGGCGCTCGCACAGCGTGCGCGCGGCTTCGACATGGAAATCCACTACTACGATATCTATCGCGCGAAGCCCGAGGTCGAGGCGAAATACAACGCTACCTATCATGACAGCCTCGATAGCCTGCTGAAGGTGTCGCAGTTCTTCTCGATCAACGCGCCGTCTACCCCAGAGACGCGCTACTTCTTCAACAAGGACGTGATCGAGAAGCTGCCGCAGGGCGCCATCGTCGTGAACACGGCGCGCGGCGATCTCGTCAAGGACGAGGATATGATTGCGGCGCTGAAGTCCGGCCGGCTGGGCTATGCCGGGCTCGACGTGTTCGCGGGCGAGCCCAAGATCAACGAGGGCTACTACGACCTGCCGAACACGTTCCTGTTCCCGCACTTGGGTTCCGCCGCGATCGAGGCACGCAACCAGATGGGCTTTGAAGCGCTCGACAACATCGATGCGTTCTTCGCCGGCAAGGACATGCCGTTCAAGCTGGCCTGAATCCGAGCCATCCATGGATTCTCCACGAATGGGCGCCTGCCGGAATTCCACCGGCGGGCGCTTTCTTTTCAGGATTGTGATCGCCGGAACGGGCGGAAAGGGCTAATTAAAAGGTAAGACTACGGGGGGAAGCTCGGGGGAAAGGTGTGAAGCTTGCTGCCGGCCCAGTCGATCTGGGCGGCGGCCGAAGATGGAGCACTCCATGGACCCGTTCGAGCAGACCAATACCTCCGTACCCGTGCAGCGCAAATCGAGCTTCGGCGATTTCGCCGTGTGGATGCGCGGCCTTTACATGCTTCTCCTGGTGCTGGCGTTCGGCATCGCGCAGACGCTGCTCTGCGTCACTGCAATTGCGCAGTTCCTGTGGTTGCTGTTCTCGGGCGAGCCGAATGCACAGCTTACGCGGTTCGGCAGTTCGCTGGCGCGCTGGGTGAGCGATGCGGCACGGTTCCTCACCTTCTCCAGCGAGGTGAAGCCGTTCCCGTGGGCGCCGTGGCCGTCGGCCGAGTAGACGCCGCCTCAGCCTGCAAAATCTTCGGCAAGCCAGCGCGCGGTGCGGAGCAGGCGCGCGTCGTCGTGGCGTAGGCCCACGAGTTGGACTCCGACCGGCAAGCCGCGCACTTCGAGCAGCGGCAGGGAAACCGTTGGCATGCCGAGGTAGGTCCAAAGACCATTCATGATGGGGCTGCCCGTTGCTCCGAGGCCTTCCGGGGCGGGACCAAGTGCGGCTGGGGTGATAATAGCACTGAAGCCACGCATTCCGGCAGCGATCGAGCGATAAGCCGGTTCGCGGCCTGTGATTGCACGCAGGTATGCCTGGGCGTCGACGGCGCGGCCTTCCTTCAGGCGTTGGGTAAGTCCGGGCGAGATGTGCTGGGGTGCCTCGTCGAGCAGCGGGCCGTAGTAGTGGGCGTTCTCGGCGAGTTGGACGATGCGCTGCCACTCGATGACGTCGGCGAGCACGGGCATGTCGATCTCAATGGCGCGGTCTCCCAGTCTTTCGACGAACGCAGAGAGCGCGTTGCGCATCGCCGCGTCGCAGTCCGACCACGGTGGCGGCTTGACGAATGCGAGGCGGGGCGGGACTGGCGGGCGGGCGCGCGAGGTGCCCAGGAGACCGGGGCGGCTGCGCCGGAAGCTCACGGCGTCGTCGGGGTCGACGGCGGTCATGCAGTCGGTGACGAGCGCCAGATCTTCGACCGAGCGTCCGTAAAGGCCGACGGTGTCGAGCGTGTGCGACTGCATCAGTACGCCAGAGCGTGGGACGAGGCCGAGCGTTGGCTTGAAGCCGTAGACGCCGCAGAACGATGCCGGGCGGATTATAGAGCCGGCCGTCTGGCTGCCGAGAGCCGCGGGGACCATGTGGTCGGCGACGGCAGCGGCCGAGCCGGCCGACGAGCCGCCCGGGGTGTGTCCAAGATTACGAGGGTTGCGGGTACGTGCAGGCGTCAGCAGCGCCAGTTCCGTCGTCACCGTTTTGCCGATGATGATGGCGCCTGCGTTGCGGAGCGATGCCACGCAGGCTGCATCCCGCTCGGGGCGGCGACCGGCGAAGACCGGGGAGCCGTTCTCGGTCGGAAGGTCACTGGTGTCGAAGATGTCCTTGATGCCGACAGGAACGCCGTGGAGCGGTCCGACGTCGTCGCCGCGGGCGAGGGCTGCATCGGCTTCACGCGCGGCGGCCCGCGCCAGATCGGGGTCGAGATGGGCCCAGGCGCCAATCTCGGGATCTCTCTCAGCGATGCGGTCGAGGCAGGCCGCGACCAATTCAGCGGATGAAATGGCACCCTCGCGGATCGCATGCGCCGCTTTGGTTGCGGACAGCGCGGTGAGGTCGGAAGGAAGCGGTCGGCTCATGCCTTGAGCAACTCCGTTCAATGGCGGGAAAGCCATATGGCCCCGCAGCAACAAGGGAATATGGATCTGCGACCTTAAATCCTTAGCGGTCTGAAGCATTCTGCTCAATCGCGGTGCAGACGGCTTGACGGGTCTTTGCTTTCATTCCTATAGCTGCTCCTTTCGCAGATAAAAGAGAGCCTCGAGGGGTGCCTCGTGCCGGTTGCGACCGGGGTGGTGCCACCAGGGGATATTGCTGCGAAGTGGAGCATGCCGAGGGGAACGTACATGGCCAATCAAGCGGGCCGCCATTTCCTGCAGATACCTGGACCGACGCCGGTTCCGGAGCGCATTCTCAATGCCATGTCGCGGCAGATGCTCGACCATCGCGGTCCGGTGTTCGGCGAGTTCGGCTTGAAGCTGCTCGCCGACGTGAAGACGATTTTCAAGACGCAGAATCCGGTCGTCATTTTCCCATCCTCGGGCACGGGCGCGTGGGAGGCAGGCTTCGTCAACACGCTGTCGCCGGGTGATGAGATCCTTATCGTCGAAACCGGTCAGTTCGCCGTGCTGTGGCGGAATATGGCCGAGCGCATGGGGCTGAAGCCCGAGGTCGTGCCGACTGACTGGCATACCGGTGCCGACGCGAACGCGATCGAGGCACGTCTCAAGAAGGACAAGTCTCACCAGATCAAGGCGGTGTGCGTCGTCCACAACGAGACGTCGACGGGTGCGCGCACTTGGATAGACGAGGTCCGCAAGGCCATCGATGCCGCGAAGCATCCCGCGCTGCTGTTCGTCGACGCCATCTCCTCGCTTGCCGCGATGGATTTCCGGTTCGACGAGTGGGGTGTCGACGTCGCGATCTCTGGCTCGCAAAAGGGGCTGATGCTGCCGCCGGGCATCTCGTTCACAGCGGTCAGCCCGAAGGCACTGGCTGCATCGAAGAAGGCAACGCTGCCGCGCTCCTACTGGAATTGGGACGATCAGATTGCGATCAATGCAATCGGTACGTTCCCGTATACGCCGCCGGTCGGGCTTCTGTTCGGCCTCGCAGAAGCGATCACCATGCTGCACGAGGAAGGGCTCGACAACGTGTTCGCCCGTCACGAACGTCTGGCGGAAGCGACGCGTCGCGCGGTGAAGGGCTGGGGCCTAGAGACGTGGTGCCGCGATCCCAGGGCGCACTCGCCTGCGGTGACCGCGGTCTCCATTCCCGAGGGTCATAACGCCGACGCCTTCCGCAAGATCGTGCTCGAGAACTTCAACATGTCGCTCGGCACCGGCCTCAATAAGCTGGCGCAGAAGGCGTTCCGTATTGGCCATCTTGGCTATACGAACGAGCTCACCATTCTTGGCGCGCTTGCTGGCGTGGAGATGGGCTTCGAGCTGGCGGGCGTTCCGCACCAGAAGGGCGGCGTTGCGGCAGCCATGAGCTATCTGGCTGAGACGGCTCGGCCGGCGACCGCGAAGGCAGCCTGAGGCAACAACTGCCGCCAAATATTGGGCCGTCCGTGACTTCGGGCGGCCCTTTTATTTTGCCGAATTCTCTATTTCGCGGCGGCTTCCATGAACGGAATCGTACCGGTCTTGACGGACTTCGGCACGTTGGAGGGGCCAGAGTAACCCGACGCGGCGAGCTGCATTTTGCAGCGGTTGCCAAGCTGCATGTATTTGGCGATGACGCAGCTCTTGACCTTGGCGTAGGTCGGCGAGGATCCAATGCAGCCAATCCTGCGAACGTCGGCCTCGCAGGCGGCGCGCAGAGCCGGCGTGACCTCGGGAGGAAGCTTCAGCTCTTCAGCGACGGCAAGTGATCCGGCCGGAACGGCGACGCATAACGCGACGAGACGTGCAAACTTCATAACTTTTCCCTCAGAGTGGCCCGAGTTCATCATCACGCAGTGCGATGCAGCAAAAAGTTGACGGACAGCCGGCATGCGACAGACCACCACAGCTATAAGTGCAGGTTTGATACGCGAGGGCGGATGCGTGTGCGTCAGCGGCGAATTTTTCCGACTCTGATCAGCCGCGCGGCTCTGCGCGTGTTGCCGATGAATGAGTTCGCTCAGGCGTAAGCGCCTGGAGCGGGGCTCCGGCGCTTGAAGGCGGCGTAGCTGTCGGCGATGCGGCGCGATTTGGCGTCAGTGCCGGCCGTGTGGGCGACGACGGCCGCCGCAACGCGCTCGATCGCGTGAGCAAGTTCGGCTGCTACCGGCCAGATGCTGTCGGGCTGCGGAGCCGGGAACAGCATTTCCCGGTGGGCTTCCTCCTCGGCCAGCGACAACTGGAACTCGCCGCTTGCCGCATTGGCGATAAGGGCCTGGCGGGCGCTGTCGAGGCTATCCCACAGATGGCGGCTTACCCCGAGGTACATCGACGTGCCGTTCTGATTGAAACTCGCGCCGGCGGAATAGGGGGCTACGGCGAGCAATCCCGCCGCATAGCTGGCGATGGCACCCCCGCATTCGGCGACCTCGACATCGCCGCGCTGCATGGCGTGAGCGAGTTTTCCCTCTGTGGCGGTCACCGTTTCCATTCCGAGGCCGCGGGCAACGTCACGGGCCAGGCCGCCCACATGCATTTTCAGTCCGGCAACGCTACCGATCTCGTCAATGCGTCGTGTCGACAGCAGCAAGCTGCGAGAGCCGGTATGTGCGGCGAGCATCGGTTTCAGGCCAGCGTCAGCGGCGAGGTCGTCCCACAAGGTCTGCCCGCCGGCGACGGTGATCCAAGTGTACAGGTCGCGCGGAGACAAACCCTGATCGCCAGGGAGGCCGGCGAAGTAAGCGAAGCCGCGATGGAAATCGAGCAGGGTGTCGACCGCGCCGAAGCAGAGATCGGCGTCGCCAGCGCGGACTGCAGCGGCGGGGTCGGCAAGACCGAAGACCGGCGTCACATGAAAGCTGCCGGCGCCCAGCTCACCGATGCTGCGCGCGAGGCGGCTCGCCCAATCGGCGGGGCCCGCGTGGCCAGCCGGGAAAGCGACGGCGAGCCGGAGTTCGCGCGAGCCGCGTGCCGGGGCTGTCCGTTCCGCGGCGGATGCCGTTGTGGTCGCGACGGCTGTCGCGGCAACTGCAACTCCCGTTGTCCTCAGGAATTCACGCCGATCCATCGCGCCATCCCCATTCACTCAAATGCCGTCGGCGTAGATCACGCTTCGGCGGGCCTGACGCATCAAAGCCGATCATTGTGAAAGTTACAACCGCGGTTGCCGATCCGTGCGGCCCGAGCAACGCGCTGCAAATAAAGGCCGATCACGATTTTGCGCACTGAACGGTGACGGAGCGGTTGGCGCTTCCGATGCTCACCGTGCCGCCATCGCCCATGGGGCCGTCTCCGGAAGGCTGCTGTGGCTGCTGCTGGTCCTTGCCCAGTGCGCTGGAGAACGCATCGTTGAGGCGCTGAGTGTCGGTGTCCTCAGCTGGCTCCTCGATGGCGGCCTTGCAGGTCGGTGGCGCGTTGGCTCCGAGCTTTACCGGGTCCGTCTCGGCATAGTCGAAGGCGATGAAATAGCTGGAATCGAAGACGGCGAAGTTGAAGCCGGCTGCATCAGCCGTGACTGGCTGCTCGAGTGGCAACGTGAAGTGCAGGGTGAGGATGCCCTTTTCGGTGTAGTCGAGCCAGTAGTCGACGGGCGGCTTGAACTTCAGCGCCGTGCTGCCGAGCTTGGCGTAAGTGAAGTAGTCGAACTCCTTGAGACCGTCGATGTTGACCTGAGCCAGCTCCTGCAACTCCTCGCGGGAGTATTTACCGTCGCCGTTCTTATCGAGCCCCTCGACGGCCTGCTGCGTATAGATCTCGTCGAACGTCCAAGCCTGCTGCAGCCCGGTGATGTTGCCTTTGTCGTAGAGAACGGTCTCCTGCATCGTCACCCAGACGTGCGGATGCGCGGAGACGATGGTCGGCACGATGCTCGCGCCGACGGTTGCGGCAAGCAACGCAAGCCTTGTTCTGACGGGGCGCGTTCTCGAGGCGAGCAATTGGTTCTTCTCCGGTTCGCGGGGTTGCGTCATTGCCGCAAGAAGGTGGCGGTTGCGTGGTCGGTGCCGGTGTTCTAGCTTGCGCCCGGATATTATCACATTCCATCATCGACCGGATCTATAGCATGACGCGCAGCCCATGGGCGCTGGGAGGGACACTTTGCTGCGCTGGCGGGGTGCTCAAGCTTTTGCTGCGGGGGAGCTTAGCGGTCTTGGCGCTGGTTTTGCCGGCGGCTGCCATGGCTGGGGCACCGGAGGTTGTCGTCACCATCAAGCCCATTCACTCGCTGGTTGCGCGGGTCATGGAGGGGATGGGCGAGCCACTGCTTCTGGTTGACGGAAAGGCCTCGCCACACAGCTTCTCCTTGCGGCCATCGCAAGTGCAGGCCGTTGGGCGGGCCGATATCTTCATCCGCGTTTCCGAGCGGCTCGAGCCGTTCACGGGAAAGCTGGTGCGCGCGCTTCCAAAGGATGTGGAGCTCGTGACGTTGCTGGATGCGCCGGGCGTGAAGTTGTTAGACCAGCGCGACGGCGGAGCATTCGACAAGCATGCGGCCGGGGATGATGAGCATTCGTCCGCGCACGACCATGGCGCGGCCGACAGCCACATCTGGCTCGATCCCGAGAACGCGAAGGTGATCGCCCGATATGTCGCGGAAGTCTTGGCCAGCCGGTTCCCCGAGAATGCACAGCACTTCAAGGCGAATGCCGAACGCCTCGTCGCGGACATCGATCAGCTGACGAAAGAACTTACGGCGATCACACAGCCGCTGCAGAGCAAGCCGTTCGTCGTGTTTCACGATGCGTATCAGTACTTCGATCGTCGCTTCGGGCTCGATGCGGTCGGCTCGATCACCGTAAGCCCCGAGGTGCAGCCGAGTGCGCGGAGACTGATCGAGCTGCGTGGACGCATCCGTGAGCTTAAGGCGGTGTGTGTATTTGCCGAGCCGCTGTTTCAGGCACAGCTCGTCGCCGCACTCACGGAAGGGACCGACGCACGGGCGGGGACGCTCGATCCGGAGGGGCTTGGCCTGGAACCGGGGCCGCAGCTCTACTTCGCTCTGATGCGCAATCTCGCCGGCAGTCTCAAGTCTTGCCTGGCGCCCACGACGTAGTCCTCGGCGCAATAGGCCTATCGAGCGGGAGCGGCGATTGTCAGCCGCAGTACTCTCAACGAAAAAGGGCAGTGCGATGCACTGCCCTTTTTTGTTCGGTTGGTTCAGGAAGCTTTAGAGAGCAGCGCTCTTGTCGGGCTCGCCCGATGTTGCGCGTTTTGCCTCGTCAGCAGCCTTCTTGGCTGCTTCGGCGGCGGCGCGTGCCGTCTCGGCGGCCTTGGTGGCAGCAGCGGCCGCCTTCTCGGCTGCCGAAGCTGCGTCGTGCGTCGCCGCAGCGTGTGAAGCCTGGTGTGCGGCCGGCGCATTCGTGGCGGCAGTGGTCGTCTCGGCAGCATGCTTCTTGGCCTCCGGCTTCTTAACCGGCTTGGGCTGGTCAATCGGCTTCTCGGCGGCTGCGGCGAGGCGTGCTTCGTCGGCGCTGGGGTCGACTGCGGAAGCGTTTTCGGACGTGGCAGCCGTTTCGACGACGGCAGAAACCGGTGTTGCCCTACGGATCTGGCGGCCAGGTATCTTATAGGATCCCGCTGGGGCCGGGGTGGTAGCTGCCGGCGGCTCGGAATATTCGCCCGAGGACGCGACTGCCTGGGTGGAGAAGCGCTGCCACGTCACCGTCACCTTGGTGCCGACCGGGACGCGCGGATACAGGTCGAGAACGTCTTCGTTGAGCATGCGGATGCAGCCCTTCGAGACGGCCTGTCCGATGGTCCAAGGCGCGTCGGTGCCGTGGATACGGTACAGGCTCGAGCCCAGGTACATGGCGCGCACGCCAAGCGGGTTCATGCGGTGACCGCCGGGGACCCAGAGCGGGAGCTTCGGGTTTTCGCGGAGCATGTCAGGCGTTGGACGCCAGGAAGGATTGACGCGCTTGTCCGTAACCGAAGTCGTGCCCTGCCAGCGGTCGACCTCGCGCGGGATGGCGACGGGATAGCTGACGGCGGAACCGGGCTTGGTGATGAGGTACAGGCGGCGATCGCCAAAGCTGACGATGATCTGGCCGGGCGTGTATTTGGTGTCGAACGAGACGGTCTGCTTGCCGCCGCCCCACTCCTGGCTGCCGCCCCAAAGAAATTCGAACAGTCCCTGGGCTTGCGCCTGGGGTGCCGCGAGGAGGGAAGCAGTGGCAACGGTTGCTGCGAGGGCAATCGAACTCATCAGACTGCGTGAGGGCATTACTGAATGGCTCCGGGGTTCAGTTCGGCTCACGGGGGAGCTTGAGGCGATAAGGTGAATGCAGCGTATATAACAGTCCCATTTTTTCGCGGCAGAGCATGAGGGACACACCGTTGTTTGCATCGCACCTTTTGGCGCGTTTTCGGGATTTTCTGCCCGAGCTGTTTCTCTAGTGCACTCGCAACAGCCTGAATTTGCGGCAGTTCTGCGCACGATAGTGCGGCATTGCGGATGCGCAGCCAACTGATTCGCCTGTGCGCAAGATCTCTGTTGTGGAAAATTTGTGACTTGCCTGGCGAGGAGGATCGGCAACTCTTTTGCACCGCTTTTGTTCCCTTTTTGGTCTTGACCGAGGCGTGAGGTCAGCGTAGAACAAAGGTAGAACGCGATGGCAGCCCCGCTGTCGCTGAGTTTGGTGCGAGAGCGTCCCTGTGGATCCGACGGCCCCATCCCCCACCCCACCGTCCGGCCGTCGGTCCCCAATCTCGCGGTCAGAGCCAAGCCCCGGCATGGACCTCAGTACGAGGCCGCGTAGCAAGTTGAGTAGCGTTGGGCTTGGAGGCTCTTGCCCGAACCGGAACGGCGATTCCCTCTTCGCCGTTCCGGGGGCGAGTCTCGATGAGCTTGGAGCTTCAAGGGGAGCGGACGAGAGCAAGGCCGACGTGCTCCAACGTTTGCGCGCCAACATAGCCACGCTCGAGCGTGGCTCTTTTTCGCCTTCTCCACATTCCGTGACGTCGTCTCAGTCGGCGTGGACGCTCGGCGAAACGGAAATCGATCGCCTTCTTGGCGGGGCCCTCGACGGGGGCGCGCTGCATGAAGTGAAGGCGGAGGGACACTCAAACGGCGTCACCGCCGGTGATTGGGTGTCGGCACTGGGTTTCGCCCTGCGTCTGGGTGTGCGCCGCCTGGAGGGCCTGGAATCAGCCAGCTCTCAGTCGGTTCTGTGGTGCTGGACATCACAGTTCGCCCGCGAACTGGGCACGCCCTACGGGCATGGCCTCGCGGCCCTCGGCCTTAAGCCTTCAGCCTGGCTGCTGGCGGAGACGGCGCGCACCTGCGACGCCCTATGGGCAATGGAGGAGGGGCTGCGCTCGCAAAGCCTTGCTCTCGTCATCGGCGTTCTGAGCGAGGCGGAGCTGACCCCCGCGCGACGCCTCAGTCTCGTTGCGGCAGAGCATTCGACGCCGTGCCTTCTGGTCACAGATCCGCGTCTTACAGCGGCCGGTTCCACAGCTACACGCTGGCGCGTCGGGAGATGCTCCAGCGCGATGCATGCCTACGACACCTCAGCGCCTGGTGCGGTCCGCTACAGGGTCATGCTGGAGCGCTGCCGATACAGGCCGCTGGCGCAAGCACATCATCCTCTTGTGTTGGAGTGGTCGGATGAAACGCATCGTTTCCATATGGCTGCCGCTGTGGCCGATCGAGCGCATGCGCCGCGCCGAGCCGGAACTCATGCCGGATGATGCACCGCTGGCTCTCGTCGAGGCGGGCATCGAAGGTATCCGTATAACCGCCGTCACCCCGCAGGCGGCGGTGAAAGGCGTGCGCATCGGTCAGGCCCTCACCGATGCGCGCGCCATCTTTCCTGCGCTTCTCACGCAGCAGGCCGATGCGCGCCGGGATCGCAGCGCTCTCCTGCGTCTTGCCCGGTGGTGTGGGCGATACGGTCCCAACCGCAACATCGACGGAGCGGACGGGATATGGATAGACATTACGGGTGTTGCTCACCTCTATGGGGGTGAGGCAGCGCTTCTCGATGATATTGCCGCGCGACTGAGGCGCTTCTCTCTGACGGCGCGTCTGGGGCTTGCCGATACACCCGGGGCAGCGCATGCGCTGGCGCGGTTTGCTTCATCGTCGCCGGCCGTTGCCGGCGAGGCCAAGGCCGGGGCGGCTCTCGCCAGACTGCCGGTCGAAGCCTTGCGGCTTGCGCCCGACATGGTGCTGCTGCTGAAGCGGCTCGGCCTCAAACGTATCGGCGATCTCTATCATCTGCCGCGTGCGGCATTGCAGCGCCGTTTTCGTTCAGCAAAGGGCGTCGAGGCGGTGCTGACGCGTCTGGACCAGGCGCTCGGCGTGCGTGCCGAGCCTTGCCGGCCGCTCATCGAGCCGCCTGCACTCTATGTGCAGCGCTCCTGGCCCGATCCTCTCATCACCTCAGGGCAGCTCGAAGCGGAGACGGCGCGGCTGTCGGAGGATCTTTGCGCGCATCTTGACGCGCGCGGGCTCGGGGCAAGGCGACTTGCCCTATCTCTCTACCGCAGCGACGGGAGCCTTGCCGAGGCGCGTGCCGGGCTCAGCGTGCCGTCATGGTCGTCCGAGCACATCACGGACCTTCTGATCGAAAAGCTGGCGATGCTCGATGTGGGTTTCGGCGTCGACGTGATGGTCCTCTCCGCGGTGCAAGTGGAGAAGCGCTGCATCGTGCAGGAGGCCCTGGCGAAGCGTCTCAACAGCGATGCCCGTGCCGATCGTGCGCAGCTGGTCGACAGGCTGACGAACCGTCTGGGGCAGGTGCGGGTCAGTCGATTGGCTCTGCGTAACAGCCATATTCCCGAGCGGGCCGAAGTGCGCGTTCCTGCGCTGGGCCTGAGCGATGAACGCGTCAGCGCTGAATGCATTTGGCCGCCGTCTGCGGGGCCGACGCCTCCACCGCTGCTGCTGCCGAGCCCGGAGCCGATCCGTGTCGTCGCGGAGGTGCCGGAGGGGCCGCCGGCAAGCTTTACCTGGCGGCGGGTGGAGCGCCGCATCTTGCGTGCGGAAGGGCCGCAGCGCATCGCGCCGGAATGGTGGGACGAGATCCAATCGAAAAAAAGCGGTACGCGCGACTACTACCGCATCGAAGACGAAGGAGGCGCCGGCTACTGGGTCTATCGCGAGGGGCTTTACGGACGCGGCGAAGAGGAGATGCCGCGGTGGTTCCTGCACGGGATCTACGGGTAGCAGCATGAGGCAGAGGGCCAATATTCCGCAGTATGCCGAACTGCAGGTAACGACAAACTTCTCGTTCCTGCGCGGGGCCTCGCACGGTGAAGAACTCGTGGCGCAGGCGAAGGCTCTCGGCATCGCGGCTCTGGCCGTGACGGATCGCAACTCGCTGGCGGGGGTGGTGCGCGCGCATGTCGAAGCGAAGGCGCTCGGCTTCAAGATGATCGTAGGGGCGCGCCTCGATCTGCAGGATGCGCCCGCTATTATCTGCCTGCCGCGTGACCGAGCGGCCTATGGACGGTTGTCGCGGCTCATTTCGGAAGGGCAGATGCGTGCCAGGAAAGGGGAATGCACGCTCTATCTGGAGGACGTCGCGCGGTATGCAGAGGGGCAGATTCTCATCGTCCTGCCGCCCGATGATTGGGGGTGGCGCGATCTTTCTGAAGAGCTGCCACCGCGCACTGCCGACATCATTCCTTTCCGGGGGAGAAGCGCCTCTCTTCGCCCGGGTTTGGATAGAGATGGTGGAGAAGACGATCCATCGGTGCGCTCGCAAAGTGCGCAGAGTTTCGCGGCCGCGCTGAAGCGGGTTCACGAGGCTGTGGGGAATTCGGCGCAGCTTTATCTGGCGGCGAGCCATACCTATCGCGGAGACGACCGCGCACGCATCAAAGCCCTGGCGGTACTTGCTCAGAGCTGCGAGGTACCGCTCGTGGCTACAGGGGATGTGCTGTATCACACGCCTGAGCGCCGGCCGTTGCAGGACGTGCTCACATGCGTTCGGGAGAAGACGACCATCCGCGAAGCAGGGTTGAAGCTCGCGGCCAACGCCGAGCGCCATCTGAAATCGCCGATGGAAATGGCACGGCTGTTTCGCGGCTACGAAGACGCCATCGCACGCACGCTGGAGATCGCGGAAGCGTGCACGTTCAACCTCGAGGACCTCAAATACGAATATCCCGATGAGCCGATCCCGCCTGGCAAGACACCCCAGCAGCATCTGGAGGATATTGCTTTGGAGGGCGCGGTCTGGCGCTTTCCGGATGGAATTCCCGAAAAGGTGCGAGGTCTTTTGAAGAGAGAGCTGCAGCTCATCGCCCAGCTCAACTACGCGCAATATTTTCTCACCGTGCACGACATCGTGCGCTATGCGCGCTCGAAAGACATTCTCTGCCAGGGACGCGGCTCGGCGGCCAATTCTGCGGTCTGCTATTGCCTTGGCATAACGGGGGTCAATCCCAGCGAGATCGACGTTCTGTTCGAGCGCTTCATCTCGCCGGAGCGGCGCGAGCCTCCCGACATAGACGTCGATTTCGAGCACGAGCGACGCGAGGAGGTGATCCAGTACATCTACGAGCGCTATGGGCGTCATCGGGCGGGTCTTGCCGCGACAGTCATCTCCTACCGTTCGCGCTCGGCGGTGCGTGACGTCGGCAAGGCGATGGGCTTGTCGGAGGATACGGTCTCGGCACTGGCCGGGATGGTGTGGGGTACGTCGAGCGGAGGCACGCTGCCCGAGAAGCACGTACGTGCGGCCGGCCTCAACCCGAAAGACCCGCTGCTGGCGGTCGTCCTGGAGCTGGCACAAGCGTTGATGGGTTTTCCGCGCCATCTTTCGCAGCACGTCGGTGGGTTCGTGCTGACGCGCGGGCCGTTGATCGAGGTGGTGCCGGTCGGCAATGCGGCGATGAAGGATCGCACCTTCATCGAGTGGGACAAGGACGACATCGCAGCACTCGGGCTGTTGAAGGTCGATGTACTCGCGCTCGGCATGCTCACCTGCATCCGCAAATCCTTCGATCTGATTGCGCAGCACGAAGGCAGAAACCTTACGCTCGCGTCCGTGCCGCGCGAGGATGCAGCGGTCTACGACATGCTATGCAACGCCGATTCCATCGGCGTGTTTCAGGTCGAGAGCCGGGCACAGATGAACATGCTGCCGCGTCTCAAGCCGCGGGAATTCTATGATCTCGTCATCGAGGTAGCGATCGTGCGACCCGGTCCTATCCAGGGCGACATGGTTCATCCTTATCTGCGCCGGCGTGATGGATTGGAGCCGGAGCATTATCCGTCGCCGGCTCCAGGGAAGGGGGAGGCGGACGAGCTGAAGAGCATTCTCGGCCGGACCAAGGGGGTGCCGCTGTTCCAGGAGCAGGCCATGCGCATCGCGATGGTGGCGGCGGAATTCTCCGATGCGGAGGTCAACGAGCTGCGCAAGGCGATGGCGACGTTTCGGCGTCGCGGCACCATAGGCATGCTCGAAGCTAAGATGGTGTCGCGCATGACGGAGCGCGGCTACGACAAGGATTTCGCGCAGCGCTGCTTCAACCAGATCAAGGGGTTCGGCGAGTACGGTTTTCCCGAAAGCCATGCGGCGAGCTTTGCGCATCTCGTCTACGTGTCGGCGTGGATCAAGTGTCGCCATCCGGCAGCATTTGCGGCGGCGCTGCTCAACTCGCAGCCGATGGGCTTTTATGCGCCGGCTCAGATCGTGCGGGATGCGTGCGAGCATGGAGTCGAGGTGCGCGACGCCGATGTCAATCTATCGGACTGGGATTGCACGTTGGAGAGAGGCGGGGGGGATGGGTATCCGGCGATGCGCCTGGGTCTGAGGCAGGTCGATGGCCTACAGGAAGAGGAGATAAAGAAGCTGGTCGCCACCCGCGTCCCTCCGGAGGAGGGACTGCACGAGGGAGCAGCGGTGCGTGGTGGCTCGCCGTTTCGCGACGTGCACGAGGTGTGGGCGCGGGCGGGAGTGAAGCTCATTACGCTGGAGAAGCTCGCCGCGGCCGATGCTTTCCGTTCCATCGGTCTCGACCGACGGCAGGCGCTTTGGGAGGTCAAGTCGCTCGGCGCTGCATCGCCGCTGCCGCTGTTCTCCTGGAGCGAAACACGCGAGGCGGCCCAGGAGCCATTCGTGCAAATGCCGCAGATGCGGCTCAGCGAGCATGTGGTCAACGACTACCAGACGCTACGGCTTTCCCTCAAAGCGCATCCCATGAGCTTCCTGCGCTCCAGGTTTGCCGCACGGCGCGTCGTCTCTTGTGACGAGTTGCGGGTGATCAAGGATGGAGCATGGGTGGCGGTTGCCGGCGTCGTGCTGGTGCGCCAGCGGCCCGGCTCGGCGAAGGGCGTCGTGTTCATGACCATCGAGGACGAAACGGGGATTGCGAACACTGTCATCTGGGCAAAGCAGCTCGAGCGGTTTCGCAAAGAGGTGATGGCCTCGCGCCTGATCGTCATCCATGGGCGGGTGCAGCGTCACGAGGACATCATCCATGTCGTCGCGTCGCGGCTGGAGGACCGCAGCGATTGGCTGCAGCTCCTGTCGGCCGAGGCCGCTGACATGAAAATCCCCCTCGCCAATGCGGACGAAGTGCTGCGTCCAGAACCGGGTTCCGCACGGCCGGAAAAGTTCCCGGCCGATCCCAACGCAAACAAGATGCATCCGAGGTGGGCGACGCATCCGCGCTATCAGCGCATCATCCCCAAGTCGCGCGATTTCCACTAGGGCGGCGATGTCCGCAGGCCGCTACGGCGCGAGGGGTGTGGAATTGACTGTCAAGGCTTTGGCGCCGCCGGGAGCATCTCGGTGTTGGGCACGCCGTCGGCACCCATGAAGACGACGAGGATGCGCGCGGGGACCGTACCGGAGTTGTGGCCATTGTGCGGCCAGTCGATCGCTTCGACGACAGCGTCGCCTTGGCGATAGACGTGAATGCCTTTTGCGCCATAGTCGACGGTCACCTCGCCCTGCAGGATGTAGCCGTACATCGGAACGTCATGGCGATGCCAACCGGTCTTCTCGCCGGGCAGCATGGTGACGATGACGGAGGTGATTTTTGCCTGGGAACCTGCCGGATAGACGATCGGCTGGCCGATGATTGTCTGGCTGGTGCTCAGCAGCGGGGCGACGGAATCGCGCGTTACAGCCCGGTCCGTGGCGACCACCAGCAGACACAAGCCGCCCAGAAGAGCCGCCAATGCTAGGGTGGGCCATCTCATTGCCGGCATGCGCAGCTCCTTTCGGTCCCCATTGTGCTCGGCGGCATGATGGCCGAAGTTGGTGAACAACTCTCGCCACCCGGTGCCAATGGCCTCAACCTCGCTCAATCGCTTCGCCGCGTTCGTGATCGCCACGCTGGTGTGGAGCGCGCCCGCCTCAGCGCAGCTTCTCGACCCGCGCAGCGCGCCGGAGGCGCCGACCGGGACGCAGTCGCATGCGCTGGCGCGCGCCAACAGCTATATGGTCTCGGCCGCAAACGCGTTTGCGGCTGAGGCAGGCCGGGAGATGCTGAGCGCGGGGGGCTCGGCCGTGGATGCGGCGATCGCAACGCAGCTCGTGCTGAACGTGGTCGAGCCCCAGTCCAGCGGCATCGGCGGTGGTGCGTTCATCCTCTACTGGGACAAAGCGAAGTCAGAGCTCAAGGCCTACGACGGACGAGAGACGGCGCCCGCCTCCGCGCGGGCCGACAGGTTTCTCGTCGACGGCAAGCCGATGCCGTTCGGCCAGGCGGTGCTGTCGGGACTGTCCATCGGGGTGCCTGGGGTGGTCCGGCTTCTAGAGGACGTGCACGGGACGTACGGCAAGCTGGCGTGGGCGAAACTGTTCGAACCTGCGATCCGGCTGGCGGACAACGGCTTCGACGTGTCGCCGCGCCTGCATCTGCTGCTGCGTCTGCAGGACCCGCAGGATTTCGTGCCCGCCGCGCGCAAGTATTTTTTTACCGGGACCGGCAGTGCCCTGCCCATAGGATACCACCTGAGGAATCCGGAGTTCGCAGCCACGCTGCGGGCCATCGCGCAGGGCGGTTCGCGGGCGTTCTATGAGGGACCGATCGCAAAGGCGGTCGTCGATGCGGTCAACGCAGCTCCGATCGCCGCGGGTGGAATGACGCTCGACGATCTCAAGGACTACCGCGTCAAGATGCGGGACAGCGTGTGCGTCGGCTATCGCGCGTATGAAGTGTGCGGGATGGGTCCGCCGTCGTCGGGTGGATTGGCGGTGGCGCAGACGCTCAAGCTCCTGGAACCGCTCGATCTGGGCAAAGGCGCCGACGCGGCACTGAATGCTCGCGCCGTGCACCTCATCGCGGAAGCCGAGAAGCTCGCGTTCGCGGACCGCAACCGGTTCATCGGCGATCCGGATTTCGTGTCCGTGCCGGACGGGTTGCTCGACGAGGCGTATCTCGCGGAGCGGCGGGCGCTCATCCGGGATGACGCTGCCGCAGTGAAGCCGAAGGCGGGAAACCCGCCGGGGCTCAAGCGCCAAACGTTCGGCGTTGATGCAACCATCGAGCGGTCTGGGACCAGCCACATCTCGATCATCGACGCGGACGGCAATGCGCTGGCGATGACGACGACCATCGAGGGGGCGTTCGGCTCGCACAACTGGGCGGCCGGCTTCCTGCTGAACAACCAGCTCACCGATTTTTCGTTTATGCCAGTGGACGCGGATGGTCAGCCCGCTGCCAACGCCGTGGCGCCGGGGAAACGGCCGCGCTCGTCGATGGCTCCGACGATCGTGTTCGATGGGCAGAGGGACGTCACCGCGGTGCTGGGATCTCCAGGCGGCAGCCGGATCATCCTCTACGTGCTGAAAACCCTGATCGCGATGATCGATTGGGGGCTCGATCCGCAGCAGGCTGCTGACCTTCTGAACTTCGGCAGCCAGGGCAGCGTGCTGGAAATCGAGCCAGATTGGGCCGCGGTGCCGCTTGCGTTCGCGCTGAAGCCCCTGGGCCATGTGATCGTGCCGTCGCTGATGAATTCCGGCGTGCACATTGTCGGCCGTCGGGACGGCCATATCGAAGGTGCGGCTGACGCGCGCCGGGAAGGCGCCGCGCTGGGGGATTGAGCCGACCGGCGCATCGTGCGAGGGGTAGCCGCACTCGAAACACAGTGACCCCATGCCTCAACCAGCGCGCAACATCACGGTCCTCGGGGCCGGAATACTCGGCCTCTGGCAGGCGGTGACGCTGGCGCGCCAAGGGCATCGCTTGCGGCTCCTGGAAGCCAGCGCAACCCCGTTCGTCGATTGCGCCAGCATCTATGGCGGCGTCATGCTGGCGCCCGAGCGCGAAGCCGAAACGGCGCCGGAGATGCTGCGCGCGCTGGGGCACGAGGGCGTCGCGTTGTGGCGCGCCCTCTACCCGGCTCTCAAGATCAATGGAAGCATCGTCATCGCGGGGGCGCGCGACATCGGCGAGCTCGACCGCTTTGCTTCGCATACGCAGGGGCACCGCCGGCTCAGCGCCGAAGAGATTGCCGAGCTCGAGCCCGACCTTGCCGGCCGGTTTTCGTCGGCGCTTTTCTTTGCCGACGAGGCGCATTTGCCTGCGACCGCGGCCATGGAGCACATGCTGACACTGGCGCAGGAGGCGGGTGTCGAGATCGTGCTCGGCGAGACCGAGGGCGCGGAGACCGGCAGCGATGTTATCGTCGATTGCCGTGGAATCGCGGCTCGCGATGCTTTGCCCGACTTGCGCGGCGTCCGCGGCGAGCGGGCGCTGATCCGGGCTCGCGATGTGGCTCTGAGCAGACCTGTGCAGCTTCTGCATCCGCGGATTCCACTCTACGTGGTGCCCTGCGATGAGGGGGTCTACATGATTGGGGCCACGGTGATCGAGAGCGAGGACCGCGGCCCGGTCAGCGTGCGGTCGGCACTGGAGTTGCTCGGGGGAGCCTATGCGGTTCACCCTGCCTTCGCGGAGGCGGAGATCATAGACCTGGGGGCAGGCGTCCGCCCGGCATTCCCCGACAACATCCCGCGCGCAATCGTCCGGGACGGCGGGCGCCGGATATACGTCAATGGGGCCTACCGGCACGGTTTCCTACTGGCTCCGGTGCTGGCGCGTGCGGTTGCGCACTATATACAGGGTGGAGGCGCATCTGAGCTTCTGGTTGACGAGACGTCCTGATTTGGCGACGGCCCGTCGATGCACTAGAGATTTGGCGATTGCCCAACCGTTGGAGCTGAGAGTGTCCGGCGCGCGAGAGATGGAAACCAGTGAGCAGCGCACGCTCATCGTCAATGGCGAAGAGGTGGTGACGGCGGCGGCCAACCTTGCGGCACTCGTTGCCGAGCGGGGGCTTGCCGATGCGCGCGTTGCCACGGCGCTCAACGGCGATTTCGTAGCGCACAGGGCACGCGGTGAAGCCGCGCTCAACTCAGGCGACCGCGTCGAGATCGTGTCGCCTCGTCACGGCGGATAACGTCCCATGAATGCACCTGAACCCGTAGCAAAGGAAAAGAGCGCACTGAAACTCTACGGCGTGGAGTTTGCATCGCGCATGCTGATCGGCACCGCGCAGTATCCATCGCCGCAAGTGCTGGCCAAGGCAGTCAAAGCATCGGGCGCGGGGATCGTCACCGTATCGCTGCGGCGCGAGCAGGCGCGCGGGCGCACGGGCGAGCGTTTCCTGGAGCTGGTCGGTGCGCTAGGCGTGCGCGTACTTCCCAACACAGCAGGCTGCCATACGGTGAAGGAAGCGGTGACGACTGCGCAGATGGCGCGCGAGGTGTTCGGCACGGACTGGGTCAAACTGGAAGTCATCGCCAACGACGACACGCTGCAGCCTGAAGTATTCGGTCTCGTAGAAGCGGCGGCGATTCTCAGTGCCGATGGCTTCAAAGTGCTTCCCTACACGACGGAGGACTTATCGGTTGCGGAGCGGCTGCTGCGGGCGGGCTGCCAAGTGCTGATGCCGTGGGGAGCACCCATCGGCACAGGGCGGGGCCTAGCCAATCCCTATGCGCTGAGAAGCATGCGTGCGTACTACCCGGGCACGCCGATCATCATCGATGCAGGGCTGGGCGCGCCCTCACATGCGGCACAGGCGTTGGAGATGGGGTTCGACGGCGTGCTCCTCAACACGGCGGTGGCCAAGGCGGGTGACCCAGTGCGGATGGCCGAGGCGTTTGCGAAGGCGATCGATGCCGGCCGCGCGGCCTACGAATCCGGGCTGATGGGCGTGCGTGACATGGCGCAGCCTTCGACGCCGGTAGCCGGCACGCCGTTCTTCGATCTCGACCGCTGATGGCAACCAGCGAAGGGATGCCGGACGTCTTTTATCCGATCGTGCCGGATGCGGACTGGGTGGCGCGCGTCGTGCCGCTCGGCGTCCGGATGCTGCAACTCCGGTTGAAGGATGCTTCGGCCGAGGATGTCCGTCGGCAGATTGCGGACAGCCTCGTCCTGGCGCAACGTCACAACTGCCAGCTCATCGTCAATGACTACTGGCGTGAGGCGATCGATGCGGGCTCGGACTATATACATCTCGGGCAGGAGGATCTGGCTGCAGCCGATCTGGCGGCGATAAAATCGGCCGGATTGAAGCTTGGGATTTCGACGCACAGCGAGGACGAGCTGCGCACGGCGCTCGCGGCCGATCCGGATTACGTCGCACTCGGTCCTATCTATGAAACGAAGCTCAAGGCAATGAGCTGGGCTCCTCAGGGCCTGGGCCGCATTGCGAAGTGGAAACGGCGCATAGGGCAGCTTCCGCTCGTCGCTATTGGCGGAATTACGCCGGATCGGGCAGATGATGTTGTCGCAGCAGGCGCCGACAGCGTGGCGATCATCACCGATTTTATGACAGCGCAAAATCCTGAGGCGCGTATCGAAAAGTGGCTTGCGTGGGCCGCACGAACGCGCGCTCGGGCGGGCGCTTAGCTTTTGGCGAAGGCTTGCAGAGTACAAGCGTCCGCGGCATCAAAGTGGCGTCCCTGCAATCCTTACAGTTGACGTGGGCAAATGGCGTTTCGCTTCAGACTCGGTGAGCCGTTCGACGAAGGCTTCCGGCGCATTGCACTGGAACAGATCGACCGGGCGCAAAGTCAGCTGGCCCAGGCCGACGATCAGAGTGTCGCCATTCACGAGTCGCGCAAGGCATTGAAGCGCGTGCGCGCGCTGCTGCGTCTTATGAGACCGGCAATCGGCGACGAAATCTTCAGACGCGAGAATTCGGACCTGCGCGATATCGGCCTCAGCCTGTCGGGCGCGCGAGATCGGCATGTGCTGCTCGAGACGGCAATGAAGCTCGATGCGATGGGTCGCTTCGAACGCCGAAGCGTCGCCGACAACCTGCGCCAGACGATCCTCGGTGCGGGCACAGAAAGTGAGCCGGTGCGCATGAAGGCGGCAGCCGAGCGGCTCGCGGGAGTGCGGGACCGGCTTTCGACGGTAACTGCGACGGGGTCGGGGTTCGCCATTGTGGGCGAGGGTCTCGAGAAGTCGTACCGCACAGCGCGGCGGGCATTTCGTCATGCCTATGCCGAGCCGTCGGACGAGGCGTTTCACGAATGGCGCAAAGGTGCCCAACGGCACTGGCGGCAGATGAACCTTTTGTCCCGGGCGTGGCCCGAGCTTCTCGAAGCGCGCGTGGGAGAGGCGCGGGCGCTGTCCCAACTTCTGGGCGACGATCACGATCTGGCGGTTCTGGTGGCCTTCGTGCATTCCGACGCTGCAGCGTCGCTGCGGAAGGAGACCGCTGCAATTGTCGAGACGGCGGCGCGCGGCCGGCAGGACGAATTGCGTGCGGCGGCGCATCCACGCGGGGACCGGCTTTTTGCGACCGGTGCGCGGCAGCTCCGGAAAAATATAGGCGAATACTGGGAAGCGGCGGCCCGACTAAAGCAGTTGGAAAGGGACGAGAGCCCAACCAAGCCGAAGCGAATTCGCCGGCCTGCGGTTCCGCCGAAGGGCAGGCGGCGCCCGCATGCGGCCTCCAAGGCTTGAAAACGGTTGCCTGATAGCAGGCCGCGGCCGCTTGGGGCTTAGCGCTGGCGAACCATATTGGGTATGGTGCCGCCGTCGCACAAGAAAGCCGAGGTTGCCTAGTGAACGAGATAAAGCCCGCCGCTGCCTTTCAGCCTGATCCTGATTTCCGTCCGGCGGGTCATCCCAAGGTCAGGTGCGGGCGCATCGGCGTTCTGCTGCTCAATCTCGGTACGCCTGATGGCACCGATTACTGGTCCATGAGGCGCTATCTCAAGGAGTTCCTGTCGGACGAGCGCGTCATCGAGGTGCCGCGCTGGAAATGGTGGCCGATCCTCAATCTGATCATCCTCACCGTCCGTCCGGGTCGCAAGGGCAAGGACTACCAGACGATCTGGAACAACGAGCTCGACGAAGGGCCGCTGAAGACCATCACGCGCTCGCAAGCGGAGAAGCTTGCGGTCGCGCTGGGCGACCCTGATCGGATCGAGGTCGATTTTGCGATGCGTTATGCCAATCCGAGCACTGAGAGCCGTATCAAAGCGCTGATGGAGAAGGGGTGCGATCGGATCCTGCTGGTTCCGCTCTATCCTCAGTACGCGGCGGCGACCACGGCTACGGCAGCGGACCAGGCGTTTCGCACGCTGATGCAGATGCGCTGGCAGCCCGCCGTGCGGGTGGCGCCGAGCTATCACGACGATCCGACATACATCGATGCCGTAGCAACGGCGATGCGTCAGGATCTGTCGAAGCTCGATTTCGAGCCGGAGATCATCATCGCCACCTTCCACGGCATGCCTCAGTCATATCTGGAGGCAGGCGATCCCTACTATTGCCAATGTCAGAAGACGTCGCGGTTGCTGCGCGCGTCGCTCGGCTGGCCGGAAGACAGGTGGCTGACGACTTTCCAGTCGCGCTTTGGCAACGATCCGTGGCTGCAGCCCTATACGGATGAGACGGTGAAGCGTCTTGCCGCCGAGGGGGTGAAGAAACTAGCGCTTGTGGCTCCCGGGTTTTCTGCTGACTGCCTGGAAACCCTCGAGGAGCTGAATGGCGAGAACCGCCACTACTTCGAGGACGGCGGGGGCGAGAAGTTCGCTTATCTGCCGGCGCTGAACGACAGCGCGGAAGGAATTCGGGTGATCGAGGCGGTGGTCCGGCGAGAATTGCAGGGCTGGCTATGACCCCGAGTCAAGTTTGCGCCAAGCTCATATCGGGGCCGCAGGCTGTTCCATAAGTAACTGCACGAAAACCACAATTTAACTTTATGTTTTCCTGCCCGCGATAGCGTGCGGGCTGCGATTTTAGTTTCCAATCAATCAGGTCGGTTTATGGAACAAGAGCTCCTCGGCCCGTTTTCGGGCGGCTTTGAAGTCTTTGGCGTGCTGCTCGTCATTCTCGCTATCGTCATTCTGTGGTCGACGGTGAAGATCGTCCCACAGGGCAGCAACTACACGGTCGAGAACTTCGGACGCTATACGCGGACCCTGCAACCCGGGCTGCACATCCTCATTCCCGTGATGGAGCGCGTGGGGCATCGCATCAATATGAAGGAGCAGGTGCTCGACATTCCCAGCCAGGACGTCATCACCCGCGACAACGCCATGGTGCGTGTCAACGGCGTGACGTTCTTCCAGGTGCTCAATGCCGCGCGCGCTGCCTACGAGGTCGATGCGCTCGAGCCGTCGATCATCAACCTGACACTGACGAATATCCGCACGGTGATGGGCTCGATGGATCTCGACGAGCTGTTGTCCAACCGCGACCAGATCAATTCGCGGCTGCTACAAGTCGTCGATCAGGCGACCGAAGCCTGGGGCATCAAGGTGACGCGCATCGAGATCAAGGACATCGATCCGCCGCGCGATCTGGTCGACAGCATGGCTCGACAGATGAAAGCCGAGCGCGAGAAGCGGGCGCAGATCCTGGAATCGGAAGGTTTGCGTCAGGCAGCCATCCTGCGGGCCGAAGGCGAAAAGCTGGGTGTCGTGCTGGAAGCGGAAGGCCGTCGCGAGGCCGCATTCCGTGATGCAGAAGCCCGCGAGCGCGCTGCCGAGGCAGAAGCGAAGGCTACGCAACTCGTGTCGGACGCCATTGCCAAAGGCAACGTGCAGGCGATCAACTACTTCGTTGCCAATAATTACATAAAGGCACTCGAGGCTCTGGCTAAAGCTCCAAACCAGAAGGTGATCATGATGCCGCTCGAGGCGTCGTCAGTGATCGGCTCGCTGGCTGGACTGGCGCAGATCACAGGCGAAGCGTTCGGTGGTGGTCCGGCCGGGCAGGCCGCACCCACGCCTCGGGGCAGCGTTCCTCGCGCCTAGCATGGCGAGGCGGCGCGGGATGCTGTTATGATGGGCAGTGCTTTGGTGATCAGCTTGCGCGAGCTTTAGGCCATGGGTCTGACGGACTTTTTCTGGAATCTCGGCGCGTGGAACTGGTTCGTCGTCGCGGTGGCGCTGTTCGCGCTCGAATCGGTCGTGCCGGGAGTCCATTTCGTCTGGTTCGGCATGGCCGCGGTGATTGTCGGAGCGCTGGGACTCACCATCGATATCGCGTGGGAGTGGCAACTCGTTGCGTTCGCCATCATCTCATGCATCACAGTGTTCTTCGCGCGCCGCTACGCTTCACCGGACATGGCTGCCAGCGACGAGCCGGGCCTCAACGTGCGCGCTGGGCAGTACGTCGGCCGCGTGGTCACGGTCGAGGAAGCGATTGCGGATGGCCGGGGCAAGGTGCGCGTGGGCGATACCGTGTGGAATGCGCTCGGCAAGGATGCGCCCGAAGGTTCGCGGGTGAAGATCACAGGCACCGACGGTAATTGTCTGCTGGTCGAGAATGCCGTCTGAGCCCGACGATAACCGCGTCGGCGAGAACCGGGCAGGCGACAACCGTCCGGGGCCGGTCCTCTGGCTGGTGGCACTGCTCAGCCTCATACTGCCGATTATCGGCGTCGTCATGGCGCTCTATGGCGCTTACGTCGGCTTTTCCGGTCACGCGGCGGGCTGGTTCTGGCTTGTCGGCGGTGTTCTCGTTTTGGTGGTCGACCTCGTCATCGACGAACGGTGGTCGTACTGGCTGAAGTCGCCGGAGCCGACGCTCAATCGTCGCGGCGAGCAACTCGTCGGGAGGGTTGCGACGGTCATCGAGCCGATCGTGGCCGGAGGGCGCGGGAGCGCTCAGCTCGGCGATACGGTCTGGGTGGTCGAAGGTGCGGACGCGGAGGCTGGCGGCAAGGTGCGCGTCGTCGGTTGCAAAGGGACGGTGCTGACCGTCGAGCGCGTCTAGAGCGCTGTTATTGGGCCGATCAAGCGATGCCGGCGCGGAGCAGGTCGTGCACGTGCACGATGCCTACAGGCTTTCCGCGCTCAACGACGAACAAGGCGGTGATGCGCGATGCGTTGATCACTTCCAGCGCCGCGGAGGCGAGCATTCCAGGCTTCACCGTTTTGGGGGCCTTGGTCATGATCTCGACCGTGCGGCGCGAGACGAGGTCCTGACCCATGTGGCGACGGAGGTCGCCGTCGGTGACGATGCCGATCAGTTTGCCCTTGGCGTCGATGATGCCGAGGCAGCCGAGGCTTTTCTGAGTCATGATGACGAGGGCAGCGCTCATCTCGTCGGTGTCACGAGCGATCGGCATGCGGTCGCCCGAATGCATGACGTCGGAGACGTACTGCAGACTGGCGCCGAGCGACCCGCCCGGGTGGAAGATCTTGAATTCCTCCGGCGTGAAGCCCCTGGCTTCGAGCAGCGCCATGGCCAGGCAATCGCCAAGTGCAAGCTGCATTGTGGTGGACGTCGTCGGCGCGAGGCCGTGCGGGCATGCCTCCTTCGAACGGGGCAGCTCGAGGACGATGTCGGAGTGCTGCCCGAGAGCCGACTCCGCGCGTGAGGTGATGGCGATCAGCTGGACGTTGTGACGCCGCGAATAGGTGATGAGCGGCTTCAGTTCGACGGTTTCGCCGGACCACGACAGCGCGAGCAGAACGTCGTCGGACGTGATCATGCCGAGGTCGCCGTGCGAGGCCTCCGTCGGATGAACGAAGAACGCGGGGCGGCCGGTCGAGGCGAACGTTGCGGCGATTTTCTGGCCGACGTGGCCGCTCTTGCCTATGCCGGTAACGACGACGCGGCCGCGAGCCGAGCGAAGGATGCGCAGGGCGTCACCGAATGGGCGGGACATCGGTCCGGTCAGGGCCTCGCGGAGCCGGCCCAGACCCTCGCACTCGAGGTCCAGGGTCCGCAGGGCCGAAGCCACCGGAAGGCGGGTTAGCGTCTTGTCAGACGCATCAACCGCGCGAAGCTTGCGCACTGGCCCCTCTGCCGCCGTCATGGCTCAATCCCCCGATGCCTCGATCGACGCCCTAAGTGTTAACAGTTTCTTACAATTCTGGCGGGCTGTCCAGCTAGCGAAACCCACTGATCGACGGCTTTCCCCGCATCCTAAACAGAGCGTTAACCGACGCTGTCTAGCGTTCAGATGGGTAGTGGCGTTCGCGTGACGAGTGAATAACCGCATGGAGCGCTCTTGGCTGGCGACCGTAAGATCGTCGGGATTTGGCATGGCGTCGCCGCACTGGCTGGTGCGGCGAGCCTGTTTGCGTGGGTTTGCGCGTGTGCGCCTGCCTATGCCCAGATCCTGGATCCGCCCGGCTGGCGCCCTGAGCCGCCGCGGCCCCCTACGCGGCTGCGCCCCAGCGTCTCTGATGATTCGTCGGCTCTGACCGAGGAGGACCGCCGCGCTTTTGATTCGGGCGCGTTTGGCGCCGAGCCGGACACGCGCGCTGCGGCTGTGCCGCCGGCCGAGGACGGCGAAAGCGACGGGCTGGATGCCCTGCGCCCCTCCCTAGATGACCAATCAGATGCCGGGGCTGGCCAGGACGGCCTTCCCAATGCCGACGTGGCGGACGGGGAGCAGCGGCTGCGGCGGAGGATCCTGCAGGACGGAGATCCGGTCGCGGTCGTGGAAGCCGCGGCCGTTCAAGACGGCATCATCGATCTGACAGATCCAGTGACTGCTGCCCCAGAGGGTGATGAGGACATCACCGAGGTCGATATGCGCTCGCCTGCGGATATCCAGGCCTTCTTCTCCCAACCGGGGGGTTACGATCCTCTGCTGCTGCAAGCGCAGGAAACCAACCCGGTGTTCCGGCCGGGCAACTTCCTTGGGTTTGTGCTCGATCCTTTCCCGCCGATCGGCACCAAGATCGGCAGCTTCCTGCTGTTTACGACGGTCGAGGCGGACTACGACTTCAACAGCAATCTGTTTGCATCGCCCGACGCCTTCGGAGACAGCTCGCTGGAAGTGCGGCCGGCGGCGCGACTGGCTTCGAACTGGAGCCGGCATGCGCTTGAGCTGCGGGCCAGCGGCGATCTGACATTCCACGACAAGTTTCCGTCAGAGGATGATCGAGCCTACATGCTCCAAGCCCTTGGGCGCCTGGACGTGACCGATCAGACCAACCTGCAGGGCTTATACTCGCACGAGTTCGCACAGGAGGGACGTTCGGCGATCAACGCGGTGTCCATCGGCACGCGCCCGAACGTTACCGTCGATCGACTGCGTACCGCGCTCAATCACCGGTTCAACCGGCTGTCGGTGCAGCTTCGCGGCAATATCATCGATACCAACTACAGCGTCGACGTGTTGGACGATCAGACCCAAAGCAATTCCGATCGCGATTACACGCTGTATGAGCAGGCGGTGCGGCCGAGGTGGGAGTTCTCCCCCTACCTGTTCGCGTTCGCTGACATAGCTATCAACCAGCGCGATTATTCGATCGCTTCGTTTTCCGACGGCATCCTGCGCAGCTCGACCGGCGAGCGCTACAGGGCGGGGCTGTCGTTCGGCGATGTCAGCCAGATCCTGCGCGGCAATATAAGCCTCGGCTATGGCCATCAGGAGCTCGACAACCACAAGCTGCCGCCGGTCGATGGTCTGCTGATCGACGCCGATCTCGCGTGGCAGGTTTCGGCGATCACGGTGCTGTCATTCACTGCATCGACCGAAGTCGCGGAGACGACGACGACGGACTCTCCCGGCGTCATGGAGCGGAACTATGGGTTGGAGGCGCGGCACGCATTCACGCGCTACCTGGTCGGCAACGCGGGCGTCGGCTACATGACGCGCAACTTCGTCAATACGAGTATCAACGAAGAGCAGTTCACCGCGGCCGTCGGCGCGGAATACTTCCTCAACCCCTATGCGGTGCTGTTCACGCGCTACGTGCACACGATCTTCGACAGCACGCAGCCTGAGAGCAGCTGGACCGGCGAAGAGGTGCAAGCGGGCATCCGGTTGAGGAATTAGTTTTGTTTTCTTAGCTGACACGAGCTGCACCAAGCTTTGTGTGCGGCCGGCGTTGCGCGAGTTGATATCCGCGTCGTTTTTTGTGCTGCCGATTCACGCCCGGTTTTTTGAGCTGACACGAGCTGAAGGAAGCTTTGTGTGCGGCGGGCGTTGCGCGAGCTGAGATCCGGCGCTCGCGCCGGGCGCCCTTGGCGCCTGAGCATGGTGCGCTTCGCTTGCCATGCTGAAGGCGCCGGGCGCCCTTGGCGCCTGAGCATGGTGCGCTTCGCTTGCCATGCTGAAGTGCAACTTCCTCCTCGACGTCATCCTCGGGCTTGTCCCGAGGGACCCAGGGTTCAGCACATGCCCAACGTCGGGAACGAGCGGATGGATGGGTCCACTGCGCATGTCCAACGCATGCTTTCCAGCATGACGCCGAGGATGACAGGTGTGTGCGATTGGCGGTCTCAAAGAGCGTACGCGGCCGACCGGCCGGCGTGGGCTAGGCACGCGCCAACCGGCCGGCTCGCCGGAGTGCGAGTCGGTTGGCGCAATTCAAAAGTGGGAGCGCGGGCGCCGAAACGCTGCGTTCTAGTT
>CAZBPM010000026.1:0-28540 GCA_964493785.1 uncultured Hyphomicrobium sp.
GGGTCGCGATCGTGGTCGGGGTCAGGGTCGGGGTCGTGGTCGGGGTCGCGATCGTGGCCGTGGTCGTGGTCGGGGTCGGGGTCGGGGAATACATGACCGAGATACAACGGGCGCTGCGTGAGGTGGTGAGTCGTAGCCCGCGACTGCGTCCCAGAACCCAGGTGATCTACCTGACGACCATCGACGAGTTCTTCGCTTGGTCTGCCGGGCGGCTGTCGGGGCCGCTGATCGAGATCTGGCGCGACGCGCTGCGCAAGAAACTGGCTCCGCAGACCGTCAACGTCAAGCTGGCAGCCATGCGCTACGCCACCAAGCGATACGCGGAGCGCAGCGGCAATCCGCGCGCCGACGTCGCGCGTTACGCCGAGCTGCTCAAGGGCGGCGCGGCCAAGTCACCTCGCGCTATGTCCATCGATACCGCCAGGCGTCTGGTGGCCACGTGCTCGGGGTCAGACATCGCCGTGGTGCGCGACAGGACCCTTCTGATCGTCGGGTTGCGCACCGGTATGCGTCGGATGAGCCTAGTTGGCCTGAACGTGAGCGACCTGCGCGGCGATCAGATGACCATCACGCTCAAGGGTGGCAAGCGGCACACGTTCACCATGGATCTGGAGACCAGGCAGACGCTTGCTGACTGGCTCCAGGCGCGCTTCGCGGTTCGCGTGACGCCATCGACACCGCTGTTTTCGCGTGTTCACATCGACATCGATGCGGACACGCCGCGGCTCGGCGACAGGCTCACCGCTTCAGGTTTGTACGGAATCGTGCGCGGGCGCGGCGAGGCGGCTTCGATCCCGCGTCTACATCCACACGTGTTCCGCCACAGTTGCATCACCTGGCTGCGCGCCGCCGGCGTGCCCGACTGGCGCATCAGCCAGCTCACCGGTCACGCGATGGCCCGGAACATCCTGGATCAGTACACGTCGGAGATTGGCGCCGTGGGCGAGGCCATCCCGCCACTGCGTTGATCTGCCGAAGGTTTTCGCTAATTTGCAAGCCGGTTGAACGCCCTGGACAATGGGTCCATGGCATCCCGCACGGCACGCTACGCGGCTTCTGCGGCCTCACCTGCGGAAGCGGCGACCGCCGAGACCTGGCAACTGTGGACCGTGCGCGTGCCGTCGACCGCGCTGGGCAACCGCCACTACTTGCAGATGTCGGGTTCGCCCGGCGAGGCCTTCGAGATCGAGGCCGGCAACCAGGTCACTGCCCTGGTCGCGCCTGGCACGGTGATCACCCTGGTCACCGATGCCGTCGCCGCGGTCGAGTTCTCGACCGTCGCCGTCGACGTACCGGTGGCCGAGGTCATGACGGCGTTGTCCACGATGGCACAGGCGCTGGCTCAGCTGACCGGCATCCCCTACGCCGCGCCGGTCTTTGACCAAGGTCGCGGCGCCTATCGCGTCAGCTCGACGGGTCCGACGCAGGCTACTCAGGTCGATCGGCGCAGCACGCTGGTCGGAAGGCGCCGGTAGCCTGTGGGCAAGCTCCTCGGGCGCCACGAGATCTCGACCATCGGCGCCACCACGTCGGTGGCGGCGGGCATAGCGACTGCCAACGTCGACCTGGCTCTCGTCGCTACGGGCGGTAGCTTCCCGTTCACGGTGCTAGTCCGAGCCACTGTCGATGCCTACCTGCGCCAGGGGACATCAGTCGTGGAGGCGGCTATCACCGATTTTGTGCTGAAGAAGGGTTCGTACTACAAGCTCACGATCTTCGACAACAACAGTCGTTACCTGGCGGCGATGCGGGTCGATTCGACCAGCGGCACGGTCTACATCACGCGCAACGACTCCCTGACGCCGGGGGACACGACCTAGTGAACTTCAACCCCGTCACCGGCGGCGGCGGCGCGCCCGACTTCGGCGACGTCGGCGGCATGACCGCCGGGTCGATTCCGTTCGCCGGCTCGACCGGCTTTCTGGCCCAGGACAACGCCAATCTCTTCTGGGACGACTCCAACAATCGCCTCGGCGTCGGCATCGTTGCACCCGAAGACTCAAGGGTCGACATCACCCGAACTGGTGTCATCTCGGCCCCGGCAGACGCCGCCGTGGGATTGTTCATCAAGAACACGACCACGGCGACCGGAACGGCGCTCGCGCAAAGTCCCATGCTGGTTTTCGAGGGGCAAGCCTTTGACGGAGCTGCGAGCTTTGAAGTGCAGTTCGGTTTCTACGTGCAGCCGCGATCAACCGGCGGTGCCGGTGGTGGCAACGTCAACACGATGGGCGTGGCTGCGATCGACACGCAGCAGCAGTTGCGGCTGTATTACAACACGGCGGACGGTGGCTGGACGCAAAGTCTGATCTTCTGCGCCGACGGGTCGATCATCCCAGCTACCGCGGCAGCCGTAGCCTCGACGCAGCTTCCGCGCATCACCGGCTACTCGCTGATCACGGCGCAGTTTCTGCGCGCTACGTCAGGCGCCGTCACCGACGTCGCCGCCTATCAATACTTCCTCGTCACAGCTGGGGCGCTCACCGGACTGACCAGCTATGAGCTGGTCGAATTCGACCTGGGTGCTCAAACGACCACGTTTGCTGCCGGTGGCGGCACAACGGCTACGGCGTTCGGCGTGTCGATCAAGGGACCGGCGATTGCCGCCGCGACCGACGCGCGCACGATCACCGATGCCGCGAGCTTTTACATCGACGACTCGCCCGACGCCGGCGCCAACATCACGATCACCAACTCGTGGGCGATCTGGGTCGACGACGGTGCGGTGCGCCTCGATGTCGAGGGTGTTGGCGCCACGACTGCCGATGCGGATCTGGGATTGCTCATCGCCAATAACACCGACGCCGCCGCCGGCGCCCAGCAACACAGCTCGATGCTCGTGCTCGAAGGCCAGGGCTGGAAGACCGACGCGACCGCGGAGACGCGCGAGGTTCAGTTCGGGCTACAGGTGATCCCGGTCGAAGGCGCGGCGAATCCGACCGGACGGCTGAGCTTCTTCTCCAACATCAACGACGGCGGCTTCACCGAGCGTATGCGCATCGACACGCTCACAGCTGCTACCGAGACGGCTCTGTGGATCTACGACGGCGACAACGCGGCGCTCAACCGCGTGACCGTCGGCGTCGCCGACTCCGGCGGCTCCGGCTTCAAGCTGCTCTGCATCCCGAACTGAGGCCCCGGGATGGCCTTCATCATCCCAGCTGGCACCGGGCTCACGATGGGGACGCTGTCCGATGGCGCGATTCTGCGCAAGTCGTCGGGCACGGTCGTCGGCGAGACGTTTTCTGGTGAGACCTGGATCAAGCTCGGTGCGGATCGGACCTCGACCTCGACTACGTTGGCCGACATCACTGACCTGTCGTTCGCAGTTGCCGCTAGTAAGGCTTACGCTTTCTGGTGCTTCCTGGTCTACCAGACTGCGGCGACTACCACGGGTATCGACATCAATTGCAACGGGCCAGCGTCGCCGACAGGCATTCTCTTCGCGCGCTACGTCTCCACCCTATTAGCCGGCGCAGGCACTAAACGTATGTTGCGGGCGTACCAAGCGGGTACCGCGACTGCGAGCGTCGAAACTCAAGATGTCAACTTCCCAGCTATCGGTGAGGGGCTGTTGCGTAACGGCTCCAACGCCGGAACGTTTGCGCTGCAGTTCGCCAGCGAGGTCGGAAGCTCGCAGGTCACGATCAAGGCCGGTTCGATCCTGGTCTACAAGCTACTCGACTGATCATGTTCATCATCCCTGCAGGCACTGGAATGACGGTCGCGGACGGCGTCGCCGACGATCTGCTGCTCGCAGTGTCGAGCAACACGCTGATCGCGTCGGCCTACGGCAAAGTCAACGTCGTTATCCTCGGCGCAGATCGCACATCGTCAATTCTGACCCTCGCTGATTGCACGGGGATGTCATTCTCTGCAGTCGCTAATCAGAGCTGCTTTTTCTACTTTGGAGTCATCTACCAATCGGTCGCGACCACGACCGGTATCAACTTATCTATCGACGGTCCGGCATCGCCGACGTTTGTGGAGTGGCAACGCAACACGTGGCAGACGGTGACGGTTGTTGATCAAGGTTCTGGGCGGGTTTACAACGTCGCCGGTACTAGCGTGTCGGTGGACATCGTCGACACCGACACGTTCGCGTCTCTGGACGGCACCATTGCCAACGGTTCCAACGCTGGAACTCTCATTCTGCGCTTCGCTTCCGAGGTCGATACCTCGCAGGTGACGGTCAAGGCTGGTAGTTTTCTGCTCTGGCAGCGGATCGCGTGATGGGATTCATCGTTCCTACGGGTACGGGCCTCACTTACGCCGACGGCGGTGCCGCGGCCAGTTTGTTGCAAGTATCTGGTTCGACCGTTGTCGCGATGACGCCACCGATCGTGTTTGGCAGTGCGTTTGGCCCGGCAGCCGGCGAGTCGTTCGTTGACGTCACTGGATTTTCGCTCGCCGTCTCGGCGGACATCGACTACTACTTCTGCTTCGCGGGGCGCTGGATAGTCGACGCAGCGACCACAGGCATCGGACTTGCGGTCAATGGCCCGGCGGCGCCGACCTACGTCTGCCATCAAACGCGAATCAGCGTCAACAGCGCCGCTATCGTTGACGGCTGCGCCAATGGCTACGATTCCGGCACGCCAACTACGACAGGACAAGTATCCTTCAATTCATTCCGCGTTGAAGGCATCTTGCGCAACGGGTCAAACGCCGGAACGTTGATCTTGCGCGCCAAGGTCGAGGCCGGCTCGGGCGGTTCGTACACGATTCAAGCCAGTGGCACCGTCGTCTGGCAGGTGATCTAGGTATGCGCCTGGGTATCTGGATCCTGGGGCAGTCGAACGTGGTTCGTCAGCTCATCGGCTACCCGGCTGGCTACGAGGACCCGCTACCAGCAATTCTGGCGCAGCGCACGGCTTCGAGCAAAGCGGCCTTCGAGGCGTCTGGCTGGGATGTCGATCAGATCAGCGATCTACGTCCGCGTATCGTCGGCGGCTCGGGTCGCTGCGGTGTCGAGCAGTCGCTGGCCCGCGCAATTGCCGCCTGGATGCTGCCGGCCAACATAGTGATCATCCGCACCGCTATCTCGGGCTGCGATTTCAACACGGAGTGGGATCCGACTGGCGTCTGGCCGACAATCGACAACAACGCTTTCACCCAGGCCCGTGCCTACGTGCGTAGCGTGCTGGCCACTTACGGAGCGCGGCTAGGCATTTTCGTCCATGTAGCTGGCGAAGGCGACGCCAACGCAGCATCGAATGGGCCGAGCCAAGCGTACCACGGCAACATGGTTCAGCTGCACGACGACTTCCTTCGCGCCGAGTTCGGCAACGTGATCTATCTGTACAACCGGCTGTATCGGGGGTCGCTGTGGAATCCGACCCGTCGCGATCTGGTACGCAGCGCTCAGGAAGCGTTTCATGATCCTGGGCAACTGCGCTTCATGGTCGACATGGACGATCAGGAAACCGCCGACGGTCAGCACTACACGATCGACGCGCTCATCACTATGGGCACGCGCATGGGTGCCGGGTTGGACGCCATTCGCCGCGCATGGCCGCGGAAGTTTGGCGCATGGGCGTACAATTTCTAGGCTGACGGTATCGTCGTCGGCGTTGCGGTCACCGCAGCGACGTCGGCGACCAGCTTGACCACCGCGGCCAGCGCCGCGCGCAGCTCGGCCAGGTCTTCCGGCCTGGGGATGACCCGTTCGTCGACGTGTGGCGGCACGATCCCGAGCGACGCTGCCCGGAGCATGTGCTCGCCCAGCTCGACCTGTCCGAGCTGGCGGGTCAGGTGCCCGGCCAGCTCCAGCAGCTCGCCACGGATCTTGGCCAGCTGACCTTCGGCCTGGAGCAACTGCTGGCGGATCTCGAAGCGCGGAACGATCGCGACCTGAACGGGGCCCGGAGGCAGCTTGGGTGTCATCGACATCGACTATGATACGAACGACCGTCGGGTATCAACCGAAGCTTGCGAAAAAGGATACGAACGACCGTTTGGGTATCAACCGGAGCTTGCGAAAAAGGATTCGCGCAAAAATGTACCGAGTCATCCCCGTACCTGCGCCCATTGCGGTGGTCATCGGCAAAGACGCCGACGGCAAACCCGTGACGCGCTCGATCGAGTTCGCTGCGTTCGTCGTCGAGTCGCTCCTGGAAGATCGCCGCTGGGGCCTGGATCGCACCAACCTCAAGCGAGCCGCCGAGGTAGAGCGCGCGGTGATCGGCGAGAGCATGTCCGTGCGCGTCTCGGATCTAGCCTGGGAGCTGCTTCGCGACGTCGCCAGCAAGCCGCAGTTCGGCCCGCAGGGCGTCGGCTACGCTGCCGGCTTCGGTCGCCAGCTCCTGCCCTTCATCGACGCCATCTGTAACGCCGAAGCGGAGGCGCCGCAGAAAGAAGCATCGAAGGGCTAAGCCAGGTCGACCAGAACCACGTCGAAGCGATCGGGCGGTAGGTAGCCGCGATCAGCGAACGCGGCGCGGATGGCGTCACGGGTCGGCTCGTCGAAGAACTCGTTGGTGTCCTTGTGCCGAGCGCAGACGAAGATCGGGTTTGTCGGTGTGCCGATAGCAACCGCGTCCGGGTGCGCTGCAGCCCAGAACCTGAAGTGTAACGACAGACACGGCGCGGTCGGACAGCCAGTGACGGCGCAGCGCGCTTCCGTCACGACAGTACTTTCCGCCCCATGCACGTCCCGCACATCTGATCGCACTTGGACCGCTTGAAGGCTGTCTTGCTGTCGAGCTTGCCCTTGACTCTTTGCTTGGTCACCTGGACCAGCTCCCACACCCAGGCGCGCACCGTGCCCTTCCCTTTGCACGTTGGACACGTCCGTGGACTTGGAGGTGGCGCGGTGACGGCGAGCAGCCATGGGGGAATCATCTCAGACGTCGCCGCGTTGCGCGAAGTAGCCGGTCACGACCTTGCGCGCCCACCAGTACGGTGTCGGCGAGCGCAGCTTGTCAGTAGCCTGTTCGTAACGCCCGGCGGCGTCGCGAATCATAGCCAGGTCGATGTCGGCGCCGCGCCCCTCGGCGACCAGGTTGCTCATGACGTAAGCGACGCCCGATCTCTGTGCCCAACCCGCGTTCCATCCCAGGGTGACGATCTCGACGAACCGTCGATCGCGCCAGCTCGGGTTGGGAAACACCCGGCGGAAGTTGCGCTCGTAATAGGTAGCGATCCGGTGCAGGGTCTCGCAGGCTAACCGCGCGTTGGTCGCCGGGTCGAGCAGGTCTTCTCGGGAGTAGGTGGTGCCCTTGCGCTTGTTGTAATCGTCGAGCACCGAGCCTGGCGACATCCACCAGACCTGAAGTAGCCCCCAGGCGCCGCCAGTGGTCTCGTCGGGGTTCATGTCCGACTCGTGTCGCGCCAGGCTGCGCAAGTACTCGACGGGGATACCGGGGCACTCGACGCGGAAGACCTCGTCGTAGGTCGTCGGGTAGCGCTTGATGACGTCGGCCGAGACCACTCGACGCGTCCCCAGGAGCAGCACGAGCACGCCGGCGCCGATACCCAGGTACCACGGATTCATGACACCTCGCGGATGATGGCGCGGGCGCGGACGGCGGCCTCGATGGCCTCGACGGCTTCATACACCTCGATCTCGGCTACGCGGGCCTTGGCGAAAATCCGTTCGTGCGCGGCGCTATCGGCGATGTCGCGATGCCTTTCGATGTCCAAGTCGCGTAGCTTGCGAGCCGCAGTGAACAACGCTCTGTACAGCGCGGTTTCTTCGTCGATCGCGGTGATGCTCATCGTGTGCCCTTTCGTCGATCACGCGCGGCGCGGCGTCGAACGCAATCCGGGTGGGTGCAGTATCGGTGGTTCACGCCCAGACGTGCCAGGCGTTTCTTCGTGACGCGCCCGTTGCGGGCACGGTGGCTTGATCGCACTACACGGCTCCTGGCGGGATCTCGTTGCGCATGCGCAGGAGAAACAGCGCGCCGCCTATGCCGCCCAGCGCCGGCATGATCACGTCGGCGAGCAACGTGCGCGGTTCTGGCCACGCTGACCAAGCAACCAGCGCCCAGGCTACATGCACGGCAACCAGGATGCCGCTCGTCCACAGCGTCATGCACACGTCGCAGGCCCAGGGTTTCTTGCCCCGGTAGAACCAGCCCTCGACCCACGGCGTGGCGCGCACGATCGCGACCAGGGCGTAGGCGGTTAGCGCGCGAACGCAGATCTCAGCCAGCATCATCACCTCCGCAGGGACAGGTCTTGTAGTAGCTCATGAGGACAAACTGGCGGCTGCGCGGGTCGGCCTCGACGGCGATCCAGACCTGCTGGGCGGCCGCCCAGTAGATCTCGCGCTGGGGCGTCGATCGATCCTTGGCATGTTGAGCATGAAACTGACGCAGCCTGACGACCTTTTCGAAGACCGGCACGGACTCGGTCATGAACGGTTGTGCGGGCATCAGAACGCGAAGACCTTTGTAGCACCATGCGGTGACAGGCGGGCTTTCACCCTTCACGACCCATATCATCATTCGGCCAAGGCCTGCAAATTATCGCGGTGGATCGGGCTAATTCGACAACTCCTCCGCGTCGTGATGGGATGAAAACCGTGAGCTGCAGCCCCGGCACGGCGGCCTTCATGGCAGGCAGCGGAGCCCTGCTCGCCGCGCTGCTGCACACCGGCGTCCGCGAGCAGGCCTTACTTGCACAGCGCAAGCCGCCCGACCTGCTCATGGTCGTCCTGATCGGCGCAGTCGCCGGCGGCGTGGGCAGCTCGCTTCTGGCCACGCGCAGCGAGCGCCGGGCTCGCCGTGGAGTGGCCCTGGCGCGCTACAAGGAAAGGCGGAAACGATGAGCTTCTTCACCCGTAGCCTGGCTAGCCACCTGGGCGAAGGCCAGAACTGGCTCGTGCGTTTCAAGGTTGGCGTGTTGGGCACGCCTGCCAGCGAAAACGTCTTCGCCGCCGACGCCGAGGCGGCAGCGGACATCATCACCGAGCGTTACCCGGTGGTTCTGATCGAGAGCGTCGAGGCCGCGCAGATGCCGGCCGAGCCGTCGAAGCTCCCGAGCGGACGCAAGCTGTCCTTCATCGCGCTGGGCGGCATCGGCGGCGCCGTCACGGGCGTCAAGCTGTGGCCCAGACACCCGGTGTGGGGCGGCATCATCGGCTTCGTCGCTGGCGGCCATGTCGGCAAGGCGATCGTCGGATGAAGCGCAAAAGCAGCAAGTCGCCTCCCAAGCCGGGTACCTGCAAGCTGATACGCGGACGCGGCGGCAAACGCCTACTCTGCTACACCGGCAAGGGCGTCACCGGCTGGCAGTTCAAGAAGGCGTCGCGATGAGCAACGTCTACCAGGAGTTCCACTGCCAGCATTGCCCGGAGATCGAGATCACCGACTACCAGGCCGAGCCTGGCCACTGCGGCGCGCCTATGCGCTACGGCAAGGTGCTCCTGCCGACCGGCGACCCGACCGAGCTGCGCGTCCACGTGATTCGACTCAAGCGGGCACCCGACCTGTCCTGGCAGTTGCCCGGATCGCCGCTGGCTGTCTACGAGCTGTGGCAGCTACGGCCGACGCGGCTGCATGGCGAGCGCTTCGGCTGGCTAGCCGAGCGGGCGACCGTTTGGGAGTGGCGCATGCCCACCGGGGTGGCCATCGAGCGCGGCTTCGCGGTCGACCGCGACACCGCCATCAAGATGATGTGGATCGCCTACGAGGGCGGCATCCACGCCGCGGCGCACATCGCCGCGCTCGGTTCGGCACTTCTGCCGGCCCAGCCCTGAAGGCCCAGCCCTGAAGGAGACGAACATGGCTCGCAAGTGCAGGACCGAGAAGTGCCGTACCCAGCGCAAGCGCTTCGGCGCCGCCTCGCGCGCATGTATGGCCGAGGCGTCGTCGTTCCCCGAGTTCGGACGCTGCATGCGCACCGCGCTCAAGGGCAAAGGCCGGCGCAAGGGCAAGGCCCGGCGCAAGCGCTAAGTAGACGGCGACTGAAGCGTCGTCTACGATTTCACCGTGTCCAAACGGTATCATCTCAACGTCGTCATCGACGCCGACCTAGAAAAGGCGCTGCGCAAGGTCGCCGATCAACAGAACGTCACGGTGTCAGCGATCGTGCGCACGATCATGCGCGAGGCCCTCAAACCCGGATCAGCAGATCCGGTGAAGCTCGGCTGGCTGGAAGGCGTGAGTGCGGGCGAGGCGGCGGTCAGGCGCGCCCTGGGGGAGGTGATGGCCAAGCTGCGCGGGTCTGAACCGAGTACCTGATGAATGCGCCCCGGGATCACACGGGCGGCGGGGAACTGGAGGATCGCATGCGCGCGGTGGAGATGAACCTGGCCACGCTCGAAGCAACCGTGGAGCAACGGCTCGACGCCGGCGCCAAAACCTTCGACGCGCAGCGGAAGCTGCTCGACGAGATCCGCCACGACACCGCACCCAAGCGTGTGAGCTACCTGTCGCTGTCAGCCCTGATGCTCACGGCGCTGCTTGCCGGTGGCGGCCTGGTCTGGGCCCTGTCGACGATGCTGGCCGATCGGCCCAACCGCAGCGAGCTGGGCCGCCGCTTCGATAACGTCGAGGCACACGTCGAACGCACCGCCGCGACGTTGCGGGTCGAGCAGGCTGCTCAACGTGAGGAGCTACAATCGTTTCGCACTCAGATCACGCGAGACCTGACTGAGATCAAGGCCAGCGTTCAGCTTCGTCCCCGTTGAATCACGGCCTGGGTTTGAACAGGAAGTGCCCGGCGATGGCGGCGGCGGCCCACGCCCAGGGGTTGCCCTCGACGCCGCCCTCGGGTTCGACGTTGGCCAGAACCGGCGCCGCTGACGGGATGTGTTCCATGATCGGGTACATGCGACGTTGCGCTTCGTCGGCCATAGCCGAGATGACCGGACCGCGGTTCTCGGCCTGTGCGAAAGCCAGGATGATCGTGAACGGCCGACACAGAGTGCCGAGGCGCGGGCATTTTCCGGCAAGGCGCAACTGAGCAACCGCCACGACCAGCGGCGGGTCTGGCGAGACTGCCACCATGGCCAAGCCGAGCTTGAGCATGATGTCGGCCAAGCTGGCGAGCTGCGCGGGCGTGGCATCGACCAGGACCTCGCGGCACTTCATAGGTCTTCCAGCAAGTCGCGCAGGTCGGGCATGTCGGCCAGGACCGGGATGCCCTTGGGGTCTTTGCCCGACAGGCCCAGGTCGATAACCTTCCACTGGCCTTGCTTGGTAAGCCGGATGTTGCCCGGGTGGATGTCGTACCAGTTGAAGCCGCGTTTGCCCAGAAACTGGTGTAGCTCGACGATGCCGTGCGCGAACGACGCGCAGGCCTTGCCGCCGCTCTCGTCGGTGGGAAAATTTCGACAGACGTCGCGCACGATACCGTCTTGGAGTTCGACGGGGACTTGGTAGGTCGGGTCGGGGTCGGGACTTTCTTTGTTGCGGCCATAGTGGCGGCCGAAGTTCATGTCGAGTCGTTCGTACGGAAAGGCGCGAAGCACCGCCTCGTGGACGAACTCCAGCGGCTCCAGCCGCTCGACGACCATCGCATAGACCTCGTGGTTGTCGGAGGCTTCCGGCAGGTAGTACGCAGCCCTCACCTTGGCGATGTTCTTGTGCTTGTTGGCCACCAGCCCGGCGACGTCTTGCGGGTCGGCGGTGAACTTGACGACGTCTGCGCGGTGACCCTTGCGTGTGTAGACACAAGCGAACGCGCCGCAACCGATCTTGTCGTCGTCGGGCTGCAACGTGGCCAGCTGGTTGCGCGTCAAGCACAGCGTTCGGCGACCGCCGACACGCTTGCCGATCTCGAAGGGAGACGGCTTGCAGACTTCCCCTGAAGCCGGGATCGGCGACAGCTGCGGCACCGGCAACGACTTGGTCGGCGAACGCATGCCAGGCAAGTGCGGTTGCTTTCCGCTTGAAGGTTTCTTGGACGTCTTGCGCGGCGTGGAGCGATGCTCGATGCCGCAACACCAGGGCGCGACTTCGGGCTGTGATCCGGGTTCGACAGGGCACGCACAAGCCCGACGACGTTCGGAAGGGTGACGTGACTTGTCGTCGCTCGGGTCTCGGTAGCGCTGGCGGCCAAGCGGATGTCCTGGTTCGACGACGAGCCCCAGCTCGTCGTCTTCGTCGACGCCCTCCCAGGGCAAGTCGTCGATCGGATCGCGTTTCTTGCGCCGCAAGCCGATGACAGCTAGCCCGCCGAGCCCGAGCAAGAGCAGGACGGCTGCCTTGCGCTGGGTGCCCTCATCGGCCACGGACGCTCCTATCGATGCTGTGGGGGGCACAGCTCTTGGCGTTGCCCCCGGCTTCCATGCAGCCGCAGATGTCGCGCGCCTTGGCCAGCGCGTCTACCGGCGACTTGACGGGGACCGTGACTGCGTTCCCGACTTCGTCATCGACGCAAACGCGCAGATGCGCGTCCTTGCCCTCGAAGACCAGTTGGATGGGGCAGGGCCGCTTGAGTGTGATCTTGCAGCCTGTTCTGGTGTGCAATCCGACCGCCGGAGCCCGGACACGCCGGTTGGCTGGCTTGTTGGGCACGACGAACACGTCGGGTACGATGCGCGCAGCTGTGCGTCGCTTGTCGCGTCGCGTTTTCTTCGCGCTGCGGCGCGCAGTCGTGCGATCACTGTTGCGCTGCTTGGCCACGCTACACCTTGGTCCCGTGCAGTGTGTAGTTGACGATGTCGGCAGGGTGGATCCAGCAAGCTCGGCAGCCGGCCTTGCCATCGGGGGCAATCGCCTCGCGACACGTGTGCTTGGTGTCCTTGACAGCGTAGGCCATGCAGTTGTGCAGCACCAAACCGTTGGCATTGAACTCGGGCTCGCCGTCGACCTCGATGTCGTGTACCTCGGCGATAAGATTGTCGCGAATGACTTCGCGTACACGTGTATCGCGATGGCGGCGATGATCAGCTGTGCGCGCCCCGCGCAACGCTACGCGCTTCGCTTCGTTCACGATCAGCGCCTGCTGCAGTGCTTGGATAGCCCGCGCAGATCGCACGATGATTGTGTGCAGGTCTCGATACGGTGGTCTGCGCGACAGGACGCGCGTACTGCGTCCACCAAGACCAAGTAACAACGCTTGTACGTCATCGGCGAGTTCGCTTGACGTCGAAAAGAACGTCACCTGCGCAGAGCTGTCCGGTCGGATCGATACGTTTCCATTTGCACTCAGCAAACCGCCAAGGAACCCAAGAACAGCTTCGCGCGACGCACCAAATAGACCGATCGGCGCACGGCGTGCCGACGAACCAATACCCGGCGCGTATCCGAAAGCCGTTAGGTAACGTACGAGACGAAGGTCACCCCAGTGCGCCGCCACCGACGGGTTACTTGTGACGAGTCGACCGCGTAGCATCGACTCCCGGCCGTCGCGCCAGTGAATTCTTGCGCTGTGCCCGATCCACTTTGCCACGATGCTATCGAGCGCGTACAGATCAGGCTCCTTGGCAGCGCCGACACCGACCTGAACCGAACTGTGCGCGAAGTGCGCGTCGCCGGCGAAGTAACCCAGAACAGCGCCTAGCTCGGCTGACCAGTGAGTTGGAAACGTTGCCAAAGGAAAATCTGCAGCTGCGCCCTTGCGTACGAACGACGCATCCCACGGCGGCACGGCAACAGGCATGTCATGCGAAGCACCTGCGTCCTCTGGCGCCAGACAGGCGATGTCGCCCGGGACAAGTTCGCCGGCCGCGCGCCAACCGTCGGGGGTTGCGACGAGATGATCGGCCGTGAGCCGGACTGCGTACGCGCGCGTACGCACCAATATAGTTGCTTGGGCTCCCTTGGCCTCGGCGCGTAGTACTTTTCGCCACCCGCTGCGAGTCTGTACCTCATCGCCGGCGCGGACGGATTCGATGGCGACGAGTCCACGCCCAAACACCGGAATTAGCGTACCGGCAGCCACACAGTTCCACGTGTAGCGCACGTCGACCCAGTCGCTGTGGACCACGGGCAGCTTGGCCCGTCGCGCTCGCACGACTTCCAGGCCGCCCTGCAGATCCTTGTGAATCGCGGTCGACCCGGCTGCCCAACCCGGTCCCAGGTTGCCCTGTGCTGGTGGCGCCTCGTTGATGTGGTAGGCGCTGGGTCGGATGATCAGGTTGTCGGGCGGATCGTTGATCTGGTTGACCGCGGTAGTACCCCAGCTCGTGGCCCAGATCCGCGACGGCGCCCAAAAGATGGTGCGCGGCAAGCCGACCCGACTGCCATCGAACGCCTGCGCAACCTCTTTCCACGAGCGCAGGTACTCGGGGGAGAAGAAGTCGCCGGAGTCGTGGATGCGGAAGAAGCGCTCGCCGGTGCGCTCGGGTGACAGCTGACGGGCTTGCTTCACGCCGTCGGCATCCACGTCCTTCTCTTTTTCCTTGATGACGCCGCCCTCCAGGTGGAAGTTGGCTTCCTTGACGGCAGCCACCATGGTCGGGACGAACGTGTGCTCGCGCAGCGCATGGCGCACCCAGATGATTCGCAAGAGCTGCGCGAACTGAACCTGACCGGTCGCGTATTGACCACCCTCTGCGTAACAGTTGCTCACGCTCAGGCAGCTGGCAACGAACTGATGTTCGTCGCCGACGTTGACCAAGTCATAGACCGGCTCGTGCAACAACGTTTCGGTACGCTGTTTGAGCGTCGGCCAGCGCTGCCGGCCGGTTTGCGCGGCGCATCGAGCGAGCAGCTCGTCAAGCCGCTTCGCTTTGCGCACGTTGTGCAAGCCGATCAAACGCGCGAAGGCGCGTACGTGCTCGATGGCATTGATGCCCAGCTTGTACAGCGACCGGTACCCGGCGGCGATTCGATCGATGTTGGATGTGGCGTAGGGGCAGATGGTCGATCGAATACCGAAGGCAAACAGAAGCTGTTGTACGTCGCGTAGAAGCCCGCGCGACACCGACGCTAGCGATACTTCAGTCTTATTGTCAGTCCAGGTCACCGAGCCATCGGTGGAAAACATGCCGGACAGAAAACCGCGCACGCCGTCTTCGCTAGCTGTCCAAATGCCGCTTGGTACCCGTCGCGCCTCCGGTTCGGGGCGTTTGTCGAGCCCGAGATCGTCGAGAAACTCGGCCAGACTTTGTACACGCCAGCCGATACCAACCATCGCTTTCGGAACGGCGGTAGCGCAAAGGCCGCCTGGTCGCGGCGGGGGTAGCCATTCGTGCAGCTCGGCGCGCGTTCCGCACCACTCCGACACGATTTGTTGGATGTCTGCGATAGCCCCGGCGTCTTCGCTGGAGCTGGCGATCTTGACCATCGGATACTTGCCGTAGCGCACGTGTCCGTCGCCCAGGATGTAGCCAAGCAGCAGCCCGACGTCATAGCTCCAGTCATCGGGAAAGTTGTCGATCACTGCCGTGCGGTAACGCGGTTTCGACGTCTCCCGAAGAATGCGTGCAGTCTTGGCGAAGGGCGACTCGAAAGGCGGCTCGAATTTCAATGCTACGTCGTATCCCAGATTCTGGGCTTCGATCGCGCCCTCGTCGGTAATCATCTTGTGATCGGCGGTGGTACGAATGACGTGGCCCCAGCTCGACTCTAACTCGACGATCGGCTTGATACCGTTGAAAACGGCCGTAGTCTTGCGCCAGGCCTGACCCGACCAGACCTCGAATTCTTGCTCGAGCAGCTCGTCGATGCGTATCAACCCGCGCCCGCGAACAAGCACGCGTGTGTCGCCGGTAACGCAGCGATTGCAGATTGCCAGGTGCGGTTCCCAGGTTCCAATTTCGGTCTTGACGCGCTGACGGATTTTCTCGCCGCCCGCATCCATGATCGACTGAAACGCGCCTGGGCAAGTGCCGCCGAGTGTGCCGTGGCCGGCTGGCGTCGCGAAGCTGGGGCAGCCCATCTTGGACGTCCACGACAGCAGGTTGAAGCGTGTAGCGGTGATCGTCGGCGGCGGGTTCCACGGCGGGGTCTGACCGACCGGGCTGTCCATCTCCAAGATGACATCCCGGCCGCGCATGTAGACGTTGATTTGCCGACCGCGCAGGGCTTCCTCGACTGCCTCGCGCAGCCAGACCATGTTCATGAGCTTGGTCGAGGTCGCGCGCAGGATGCTATCGATCTCGATGCCAGTGGTAGCTCGCGACGATCGCACTCTGGACGACTTCGAACCGCTCAAGCTCCGGTCGCTGACTGGCGGCTCCAGAAGTTGCGAGGCGTCCTCGACGCTGTCGAGCAGCTCATCCTGACGCTCCAGGTTTGGCGTGACGGCACTCACCGCTTTCGCCGTCGCTTGCGAGGTCGCTTGGCCTTCGTTTGCTTGACACACGTGTGGACGAACGTTTCGTACACCGGCCACATGGCCGAAGCTCGACCGGCGCTTTTCCCTGACGCTTCCCAGGCATAGAGCATGTCGCGCAGAGCTGCCTGACAACCTTGGTCGCTACCGCGACCGCCGGTTGCCATGGCGTTTCGGGCCTGGCGCAGGCGCATGGTGATTTCGTCTTCGTCCCTTCGCGGGCTAACGAGGATTCTTCGGCTGCCACGCTTTTTCATGCTTGCACCTTGCTGCGCGAGATGCGCTTCTTGGCCGCCGGACTGACCGCCCACGAGACCACCGCGGAGAACACCAGGGCCGACAGGATCACCCCGGCGATGTGACCGACGACGGCCCGCTTGACCTGCTTGTCGACGATCGCCGAGGCCCGTTCGGCGCCGTAGTCGATGATACCCTTGGCCGACGCCGAGAACTTGTCGGCGGCGTAGTCAACGCCGTCTTTGAAAGCCGCGACCAGCTCCTCGCCGGTCGGGATGTCGGGAAAGCCCGGCAACGCGCCGAGGCTGAGCGACCCGGGCGGCAGGCGCATGTGACCGACGCGGATCATCTACTCCTTCATCACCGCCAGGTAAAGGAGCAGACCGATGGCGGCGACGATGCCCAGCGCGGCGCCGCTTCCGCTGGCGCCGAAGCCGCGCAGGCGTAACCGAGGCGGCGCGTCGAGCATGGTCTCGTGACCGCGATGCTGCGTGAACGATCGGCGCGCAGCGATGGCTTGCTCGGCGCGCCGAACGAACCCGGCATCATCTGCAGGGCTGACGAACCTCACGCGGTCTGCTTCTTGGTCAGCTCGTGGAAGAACGTCGCCAGCGGCGGCCCGGCGCCGTAGAGCACCGAGTCGAGCACCGGCTGGCCGGCGGCGAGCGCAGAGAACAGCCCGACGGCGACGCCGAGGCCGAGTCCGATCTTCGGGATGACACCCTTGCCGTAGCGCTCGATTAGCGGAGTCTTGAGCAGCCGCGTGAGGAACAGCATGACACCGGCGATGAGCGCCCACAGAGCTGCCTTCTTGCCGCCTGACTCGGCCGACTTGTAGGCGGCGGCAGCCGCCTTGACGTTCTTCAGCTCGGCAAGCAGCTCGTCGACCGTGGGCGGCTTGTCGGCGGCCGGGGCGTCACCTGGAAGGGCCGGTACGGTCGGTGCCGCAGCCGACAGGGCCGATGTGGCAGCTGCAGGTGCATCGGCGGCGGGCTGCGCGGCGGCCTCACTGGCGGCCTCCTGGGCCTCCACCGGGCCCGCCACCAGGAACACCAGGAACAGGGACAGAAACAGGGCGCGCATCGGGAGCCTTTCTGCACAGGTTGTGCCACTGGCGCAAGGTTGTCTCCAGCAGGTCGCGGTATGAAACCAGCCTAGCCCCTTGAACAGGGTCCAGGCAAATTGCTAGGTTCGAGTCGGCCGGACACGGAGCGCGCTGGATCATCGGCCTGAGCGGCACGGTTTGCCCGACCAGGCAGCCCTCGCCGGCAGGGACCTCGACGTGGACGTAGCGGATCTTTGGCTTGGTGCGGGCGCAGCAAGCTGACATGCAGGCGAGCAGGCAAGCGAGCAGACCCGCGAGCGCGGTGATCCACCACCTCATCCGCTGGTCCTGGGCTCGACAGGCGTCACGCCCTCGCGGTCGAAGGCGCGTCCGACCGAATCCGGGGTGGCCAGCGCGGCCAGCTCGGTGTTGAGCGAGGCGATGGCTTGGCGTTGATCTTCGATGGTGACGCCCAGTCGCGCGTTGCGGTCTTCCAGCGCCAGCTTACCCGCCTTGAGCGCCTCGGCGAGCCTGAGCGCATCGTGGCGGCCCTCCTCGGCGAGGATCACCTCCACGCGCAGCTTGCCGGTGGTGGCCGTCTCGGAGCGCCAGCGCAGCGCCAGGTAGACAGCTGTGGCGGCGAAGGCGACCGACCCCAGGCCGCCTACGATGGCCAGGATCGCTTCCATGCGAGCGCCTAGCGGAACAGTGTGTGGAAGACCATCTGGTAGACGTCGAACATGACGGTCGGCGTCGACGGCGAGCTGGCCATGCAGATGAAGATCGTCGAGATGCTGGCGTTGCCGCCCAGCCCCGCAAGATACGGCGTGCCGTTGACGCCGTTGCCAGCCACCGCTTCCATCGATCGCATCACCGGCAGGACCAGCTCCGGGTTGGTCGCCGGCAGGCTGTGATTCAGCGTGATCGCGGTGACGGTGTCGACGTTGTCACCGACGCGGCTGTGGGTCTGCTTGTCGATCAGAAACCCGAGTAGTGCCATCGCAGACCTCCTAGCGGAACAGCGTGTGGAAGACCATCTGGTAGACGTCGAACATCACGGTCGGGATGGAGACATTCGACTCGGCGACGACGAAGACGGTCGAGATGCTGGCGTTGCCGCCGAGACCCGCCAGCGCCGGGATGCCGCGCGAGCCGTTGCCGGCTACGGCCTCCACCGAACGCATCACCGGCAAGACTAGCTCAGGGTTGGTCGCCGGCAGCGAGTGATTGAGCGTGATCGCTTGCACGCCGTCGGTGTTGCCCGCGCCGGCCTGCGAGACGCTCTGCTTGTCGATCAGGTAGCCGAGTAGCGCCATAGCAGACCTCCTAGCGGAACAGCGTGTGGAAGACCATCTGGTAGACGTCGAACATCACGGTCGGCGTCGACGGCGAGCTGGCCATGCAGATGAAGATCGTCGAGATGCTAGCGTTGCCACCCAGGCCTGCCAGCTGCGGCATGCCGTTGAAGCCGTCGCCGATGATCTCGATCGATCGCATCACCGGCAGGACCAGCTCCGGGTTGGTCGCCGGCAGGCTGTGATTCAGCGTGATCGCGGTGACGGTGTCGACGTTGTCACCGACGCGGCTGTGGGTCTGCTTGTCGATCAGAAACCCGAGTAGTGCCATCGCAAGACCCTCCTGGGAAGGAAACCGTGAAAAACCGCCAGGGGAAAAATCTCTCACGAAACTAGGTTGACTCGATACGGCACTTGTGGCACTCATCGATCGAAATCGTCACTTGATGCCACAGCCCGAGATAAAACCGGCGCCTTGCCGCGAACTTACAAAAGAGAGCTTTGCGTGGCTTGCGGGGCTGTTGGAGGGCGAAGGGTGTTTTCATCGCGCGGGCAGCAGCCTGCGCTACCCACACCTCAAGTACCCGACGGTGTTCTTGGGCATGACAGACGCGGACGTGGTTGCCAAGGCTGCTGGAATGATGATAGCCGTCTGCGGCACGCGCGCTCGAATTCGGACACGTCTGAACCCGCCGCACAAACCGGTCTACGTTTTTTCGCTGGCAGGCAAACACGCAGCAACGGTCATCCGTGTTGTGCTACCGCATCTCGGTATGCGGCGTCGGGCCAAGGCGCAACAGCTGCTCGTAGAGTATGGCTTGCGCCACAACAAGCGAACACGTCGCAAGCCGGCCGCGCTCTATAGCCGAAAGGAAAACGCCGATGGTTCGTTCGTCGTGACCCGGCACAGCAAGGCGCATCAACGCGGCGTGATCTACATGCCGAGCGAAGCTTGGCGTGATCTCAAGGTCGAAGCCGCGAAGCACGGAATGTCGATGGGCGAACTGGTGATGAAGCTCATTGAACTGGTCGACGCGGCGCCGGCGGGAAAAACCGCTGTGTACTTCACCAAAGGCGAGTTCGTCCGCAACGACAGCGAGAGGGAAAAGCCGTGAAGCGCACCCAGACCGACACGCCGCCTACCCTGTCCTGGTGCCTGATCGCGCGCAACTGCGCGGCCACCGTGGAGGCGACGCTCAAGTCCCTGCGCGAGCGCACCCCCGAGGCCGAGATCGTGGTGGTCGACACCATGTCGAGCGACGCCACCCCGGAGATCTGTCAGCGCTACGCCGACGTCTGGGAAGAGTACCGCGGGCCCAACAACGACTGGACCCGCGAGATGTACGCCTTCGATGACGCGGCGGCAGCGCGCACGCGATCATTCGAGCTGGCGTCGGCACGATGGATCGGGTGGATCGACGGCGATGACCGACTCGTCGACGCCGCCGAGGCCGAGCGCCTGCTCAAGCTGAACAACCGGTGGAAGCCGCAGCGGCGCGATCAGACCGTCAAGGATCGCGAGGCCAAGACCGAGGGGCTGGAAGACTTCCTGGCGCGCATCGCCACCGAGTTTCCTGCCGTCACCATGATCTTCTGCCCGTACTTGTACCAGCGCGACGAGCACGGCAATGCGATCACCTGGCAGGAGCGCGAACGGTTCGTCAAGTGGCTGGGCAAAAACGGCAAGCCACAGTTCAAGTGGGCCGAGGCCGGACACGAGATCCTGGTCGCGATCGGACACATCCCGCCGCGCGTCGATCTGGCCCACTTGCTGTGGGTCCACGAAAAGAAGTTCACCGCGGACGACTACAACTACTCGGTCCAGCGGCACTTCGAGGCGATCCACAAGCTCTACGCTCAGCCCGGCGGCAAGACCACACGACGCTGTCTGTACCTGGCCAACTTCGCCGGCATCGGCGGGGTCTGCCCGGAGCGCGAGTGGGAATTTCTTCAGGCTGCCCACGAGGTCGCTGCCACGGCGCTTGATCGCTACCGCACGCTCATCGACGTCGGCAACTACTACGGTACGCGCGGGCTGTACTGGGACGCCATCGAGTCGTTCTGCGCGGCGCAGGGCCTGCGGCCCGATCTGCCCGATGCCTGGTTCTCCGGCGCTGATCGCGCAATCAGCGCGGACGATCACGTTCGCGCTGTCGCCTGGCTGGAGAAGGGCCTAGCCTGCGAGCTACATCCCGAGAGCCTGGTCAATCCGCGCTTCGTGGTCACGCGCTACCCGACGCTTCTGCAGCTGGAGCTGCGCAAGCTGGGCCGCAAGTTGATCGCAGGCGGCCGGCATGACGAAGCGCTGGGCGTGCTGCACAAGGCTTCTGTGACAGCGCAAAACGTCGCCGCGCACGAGTCCGTCGGCGAGGATCGTATCGAAGCAAAGTCGCGCTGGTACCGCGCCGACAACGAGTACCGGGCGCACAAGCAGATGGTGGCGCTGCATGAACACTTCCAGTACCTGCTCGACAACGACGAATCCGCGAAGGCGCTCAAGGTGCTTCACGCCATCCCGTGGAACGGTGAAGATCATCCGCTGGCAATCGAGATGGAGAAGCTGGCCGCGCCGATCCGACGGCACCTCACCGACCCGCGCGCCTACAATACTTTCTACCAGGAGGAGACCACCAGCTACTCGCCGACGCTCACCGAGCAGTACGAGTTCCAGGAGGGCCGCGCCCACTGGGCGGCGACCGTCATCGAAGCGGCCCACCCGCGCGGTCGTATCTTCGAAGTCGGCCCATGCGACGGCACCTTCGCCATCCCGATCCTGCGCAAGTGCCCCGGCGTGACCTACCTGGGCTACGACCTGATGGATGTGGCGATCGACGGCTTCAAGGCTGCTGCCGAGAAGTACGGCGTGAGCGATCGAGTCAAGCTGAAGAAGATCAACTTCGGCGACCCGTACCCGGGGGAAGGCGACCCGGACGCGCCCAAGTTCGACGTCGTGCTCTACGGCGAGGTCATCGAGCACGTGCCCGATCCGATCTACGAGCTGAAGCGTCTGCGCTACCTGCTCGCGCCCGACGGCATGCTCATCTTGACCACGCCGTGGGGCAGCTTCGATGCCGGCCACCCACCGCCGCTGGACAACGCCGGCCAGCCGCGCGGCGTGCTCGGACATGTCCGCGCGCTGTCGCCGCGAGGGCTTTGCGAGATGCTCGACAAGGCTGGCTTCCGTGTCGTGGAGCTGCTGGACACGGCCGCCAATGCGGACGCCATCCTGGGTTGGTCGCTGTGCGTCGTCGCCGAGAGCAAGATTCGTTTCAGCGACTACAATCGAGTGCCGTCCGATGTCGCGGTCTGCGTCGCGGGCGCGCTGTGGGACTGGAACGGCCGTACCGTCGAGGGTTACGGCATGGGGGCCAGCGAGGAAACCATCGTCTACCTGGCCAGGCACTGGGCCAACGAGAAGCCGGCGCGACGGGTCGAGGTCTTCGGGCCGACGCCGCGCGTCGATGTGCGCACCGGAGTGGCCTACTGGCCCCGCGAGCAGCTGCGCAAGCTGCGCGGCCGCGAAGATCTCAAGCTCATCGTGTCGCGAGCGCCGGCCTGGGGCGAGTACATCAAGAGCCTTGCCGGCGACCACCGGCAGATCCTGTGGTTGCAGGACGCCTTCTACGCCGACCTCACGCCCGAGGTCGCCGCCGGCTACGAGACCATTGTGGTCCTGACCGAATGGCACAAGCAGCAGATGCGCACCGAGCACGGCGTGCCGCTCGACAAGATGGAGATCGTCCCCAACTTCCTGCTCCCCGAGCATTTCACGCAGGCCGTCGCGAAGAAGAACGACCACTTCATCTACGCCAGCTCGCCGGATCGCGGCCTGATCAAGCTGCTGGAGATGTGGCCACGTATCCTGGATCGCTACCCGGACGCGACGCTCGACATCTTCTACGGCTGGCGTGGCTGCGAGGTGCTGTCGCGGACACAACCTGACTGGACCGCGCTTTACCGCCAGCTTCGCCCCAGGTACGAGAAGCTGCGCCACCAGAAGGGCGTTCGCGACCGCGGCATGGTCAACCACTTTGCCATCGGCCAGGCGTATTTTCGTGCCGGCGTCTGGTTTTACCCTACGGGATTTTCGGAAACTTTCGCGTCGAACGCTATCAAGGCGCGAGCCGCGGGCGCGATTCCAGTGACCACCGCGCTCGCCGGGCTGAAAGAAACCGCGGCGTGTCCACAAGCAACGCTGATCGATCCGCACGATCCGATGTACGAGGAGAAGGCGCTCGCGGCGGTCTTCGCAGCCATCGAGGCCGGCGACGACATCCGTGTCCCGATGATGCGCGAGGCGCGCGAGAAGTACTCGCTGGAAGCCGTCGCGCTGCTGTGGGATCGGATCTTGGGCAAGTAGATGGCAACTCCCGTGATCGACGCGAGGTGACCGTGATGGATGAGGATGAGAACGAAGCCGACGCTGATCTCGACAACAACGCTGTTGGGTGTATGGCCTGCAGAACTGTCGAACAGTTCTCCACCAGTGCGACCATGTTCGCCTCCGGCTGGCGCATGACCAAGCATATAGCGCCAACGTGGCTATGCCCAAAAGACGCCACCGATCCGAAGTGGGCTCGCGTAGTAGCACCCATCGACTACTGGGGGGCCAGCTCGATCATACCCAATCGCAGATTGTCATGACCGTCCCGGCGCTCAACATCAAGCTACCCCGGCCGGTCACCAGCCTGCATCAGATCGAGATCACGTCTCGGTGCAATCTCCGCTGTTCGTTCTGTGTGAGCCCGCACCTGGGGCGCCTCAAGCTCGACATGGACGAGTCGACATTCTTGCGCGCCCTCGAATGGGTGGCCTACTACCGAGATCGTGGTACACAAGGCGAGCTGAACCTAGCCGGCATCGGTGAGAGCACGATGCATCCGAAGTTCGCCGAGTGGCTGCCGCTTGCCCGAATCGCCGTCGGCCCGAACGCGCGCCTGGTCATCGCGACCAATGGCGTGACGTTCACCGAAGCCATTGCCAAGGCTGCCGCGGAGGTCAACCTGCGCGTCTGCGTGTCGCTCCACCGCCCCGAGGTCGCCGGGCCGGCGATAGCGTTGGCGACGCGCTACGGGGTGTTCGAGGGCGTCTCCGCGGACCCGAGCTTGAACACCAACGACTGGGCTGGACAGGTCAAGATCGGCTACAAGACGACGCCCAGGGCACTGGCCTGTCCGTGGATACGCAGCGGCTGGATGTTCTGCCTGGCCGACGGCGGGCTGTCGCATTGCTGCCTAGATGCTGACGGCTCCGGGGTGTTCGCGCACGTAGACAGCCCGATGCCCGGTGAACCTGCCTGGGAAGGTGTCGCCAGCAATCTGGAAACCGCGCCCTTCGCCGGCAACCTGAAAACCGCGCCCTGGAAGCTGTGCAAGACGTGCTACCAGGACATTGCTATCGTCGGATACGCGCAACGATCATGATCACCGAGGCCGACGAGAAGCTGATCGTTGCCGCCATCGAGCAGCTGCACAAGCACTGGCGAGAGTGGGATCGCAAGCTTTGGCAGTACTTCGTCGATCCTGCCGGCGGCGCGCCCGACGGCCACTTGCTGGTCAACGTGCCGCTCGCGGTGAGCCAACATCCGCTGTTCACGGAATGCCAACCCGGCGACGAGGCCGCCAGGCTCGACGTGGCGAGCGGCGCCTACGAAGCTGTGCGCAAGGTCGTCGCCACCGACGTGGTCATGGACGTCGGGGCGCACATCGGGTTCTTCGCCGAACGGGCGCTCATCGCTGGCGCCGTCGTCCACGCCATCGAGCCCGATCCGCGCAACTTCCACATGCTGTCGCGGCTGTACGGCGGCCTGACGCGAAGGCATCGCCTGCACACCTACCAGATCGCGGCGGGCGACGAGACCCGCGTCGTGGTGTTGCGCCGAAGCACGTTTTCCACGCAGCATCGGATCGTGGACAACGAGCGCTTCCTCGACCAGCACGCGCAACCGCCGATGCACGTACAGATGGTCCAGCTCGACACCCTGCTCATCGTCCCCACGTTCATCAAGATCGACGTCGAGGAAGCCGAGCTGGCCGTCCTGACCGGACTCAACTGGGTGCTGCGCATTCACCGGCCATTCGTCACCGTCGAGGTGACCGCCGACATGGATGCCTGCGCCAGGTACCTGCGCGACTGCCACTACATGATCCAGTCGCAATCGCACATGCACCTTTCGCCGGCACCCATGGACGAACCTGTCGCCGGTCTGTGGCACTGCACCCCGGAGGAACAGCTGTGAGCATCATCATCGTTGCCCTGATCTGCGCACTCGTCGTCGCCTACGTCGCCGTCGTGGTGCGCAAGACCGAGCCTCGTGACGAGATCGAACCCCCGGTGCCGCTGGCGCGACCGATGAACTACCGGTTCCGTGGCTGGACCGGCAAGGACCGCAAGTACGAGAACTTGCCAGAGCGCCGCCAGGCACACCTGGTTGCCAAGATGCTGCTCGACAGTACCTGGAAAGGCGCCGACCCGATCAAGACCCCGCTCTATATCTACATGCCGGAGGCGATCTACCGAATGATCGACAGCACGGGCAAGGTCGCGGTGAGCAAGGGTGAGGCTGGCGTGCGCGGCGCGGGGATGCTGGGATGAGCAACGTCTGGGTCACCGGCGGCGAGGGCTTCCTCGGCCTCAACCTCATCAAGCGTCTGGTCATCGAAGGCCACCACGTGGTCTCGTTCGACAACCGATCGACGTCGGATCCGGGCGCACGTTTGTTGATCACCGCAGACGAGCCGCGCATGACTGACGTAGTCTGGATTCCGGGCGACGTCGCGGATATCGAAAATTGCTGGCGCGGCGATACGCAAGAGTATTCGACCGTACCCGACGCGATTTTCCACCTGGCCTGCCCGGCGAGCCCGCCGCGTTACCAGCGAGACCCGATCGCCACGCTGCGCACGTGCTTCGAGGGTAGCTTGGCCGTCTTCCGACTGGCCGCCAGCCTGGGCCAAATCCCGGTGGTCCTGGCGAGCACCTCGGAGGTCTACGGCGAGCGTCACGGGATCATGCGCGAAGACGACATGTCCAACGTGCGCTGCAACGGAATCCGATCGTGCTACGACGTGGGCAAGATGGCCGGTGAGGCGCTGGCCCGAGAGTTTCCGTGCGTGCGCGTCGCGCGCATCTTCAACGCCTACGGGCCCTACATGGACCCGGATGACGGCCGGATGATTCCCAACTTCGTCTGCCAGCTTCTGCGCCGGCACGCGCTCACGATCTACGGCGGTGGCCAGCAGACGCGCAGCTTGGCCTACGTCGACGACACCATCGACGGGTTGATGCGCCTGTGGCGATTCCAACCGGGACCGGACGGCGACCGCACCTTCAACATCGGCTCCGAGACCGAACGCACGGTCACGGACGTTGCCGAGCTGGTGCGTCACGTAGGTGTGTCCATGGGCCACGCCTACGTCGACGTGAACTCGCGACACGCCATGCCTGAGGACGACCCGCCGGCCAGGCGGCCGTCAACGCGGCTTGCCCAGCTACGTCTGGGCTGGGAACCGCGCATCGGCATCAATCAGGGCCTGGCCAAGACTATCGCGTACTTCGAGCGACGCCTCGGGCTGGGGATGTCATCGCCGCGAGCTATAGTCGACGCATGCTGATCACCCTGCAAGCGCTCCCCCGGGCTCGCGTCAAGACTGCCAAGGACTACGGCAGCAAGATCTTCTCGGCGACGGCTTGCAAGCTGACGCCGGCTGCAGCCGAAAGCTTCCTCACTGACCTAGCCGACTGGATTCCCGTCACCGACATGTGGCGCTCGGCTGCCGGCGGCCTCGCCGCGATCAAGATGGGCAAGGGCTCCAGGTCGCCCGGCTACAGTGGCCACAACTACGGCTTCTCTATCGACATCGGTGTCTCCGAGGCGATGAAGGCTCTGAGCCTTCCTAGCAAACCCGCCTTGGATGCCTGGATGAAGAATCGCAACTGGTGGTGCTGGCGCCTGGACGGCAAGCGCGATCGCGAGGAGTGGCACTACGACTACGATCGCGGTCCCTGGGCGCGCAGAGGCGACCGCACCGGCGATCAGCAGCTGCAGCGCAAGCTCAAGGAGCTATTCTTGCCCGACTGGACGCTCAAGCAGTTCGTCAAGGACGAAGACGAGGTCCAGGAGGCCCTGCGCAAGCTCGGCTTCTACCACGGCGCTATCGACGGTCAGCACGGACCGCAGACGCGCGAGGCGCTGCGCGCCTTCCAGCGTGCCTGGATGCCGTTCGTGACGCCCACCGGCAGAGCCGGGCCGCCGACCCAGCAGGTGCTGGCGTTCGTCGCCGCCGACTACGACATCCTACCGGCGGCGTAGAAACAGCAGCAACCCGACGCCGGCAGCGACGCCGATGCCGATCTTCATGTTGCGACTCATACCACCGCCGCCGATCTCCTTGGCTGCCAGCTCGGTGATGGTCGCCCCAGGGTAAAGCTGCACGGCCTCGTCCTTCGCGAAGTCCTCGTCGGGCGCCTCGATGGTCTCCGACGTCGCAACTCCGTTGGCCTTGAACGTGACGAGCCAGCTCTTCATATCGGTCTCCTTGCCGGCTTGCGGCGGCGGCGAACACCTGCGTTGCTGCCGCATCCGGCAGCCGAAGCGAAGCGTGTACGATCGAAGCGCGGGTTTTCCTTGGCGAAGTAGTCGGCGAAGTCACCGACCAGGGCACAGGAACTTCCGTTTCGCTTGAGGATGTCGGCGACCGCGACGAACTCGCGCCGAGCCACGCCTTCCAACCCGTTGAGCCGACGGCGCCTCATCGGCTGCGGCTTCGAGTGCGCGAGCTGCCCATCTTGCGCCGGACGCGGATCGAACGTCGACGCTTGTCGCCCAGGGACCAGACCAGCACGCCGATGCCGCCGAAGAACAGCAGGGCGAAACCGAGATCGATTCCACCAGGCACCTCCGCGCCCAGAGAGTAGCGATCGTCGCCGCGGTAGGGAAAGACGCGCACGTTGCCCAGGTTGCGCACGACCGGGCCCTCGGGTTGGTCCCAATCGACGCTCGGCACCGTCTCGATGGTCGTGATCCGATACTTGCTCATGATCGTCTCTGGCTCCTGGCGATGAGGATGGCGACCACGCCGATCGCCGCCGAGACGATCGCCCCCTTGAGCACCAGCGGCTGAACTGCCTTGGTCGCGGAGTCCGAGACCGTCTTTTCCAGGGCGGTGACGAATTGCTGCGCCGGGATGCCGGGAATGGCATCAACGATCTTGAGCAGGTCGTCGCGCGCCGCGCTGAAGCCGGTGAATCGTCGCCGTGGCCGCCGCGACAACGTGCTCATGTCGTCATCGCTTCCGGCGGCAGCGACCTCGATAGCCGCCATGTCGTAGTGCTGCTCGCGCGCCACGCGCTGCCAGTCCTGGCGGCGCACGCGCATCACCGGCGCACCAGCAAGTAGCCGCCGAGAAGCGCGACAGCCAGTCCGAGCAAGACCTTGCCGTTCGATCGCGCGGGCAGACCGTCGGGTTCTACCGGCGGGGGCTCCTCTTCGCCGCCGCCGCCACCGTCGTCTTCTGGCGGCGCCTCGCCGCCCCCGCTATCGTACTCTGGCAGCGCCCCGCCCGGGTCACGGTCGCCCTCGGGCAACGTTGTCGAGCCAGGCACCACCGGCGATGGCACCGGCACGAATGGCGACAGCACCTGGATGGGCTGATCGCCGGGGCCCGGGATCGTCATCACTGCCGGGTTTGGCACCGAGGTCGGCGCGTAGACCGGGGAGTAGGTCGGCTGCGTGGCCGTGGCGTAGGTCGGCGCGGGGGCGCTATTCACCAGAGACGGCGCCGCGTAG
>CAZBPM010000026.1:28640-48140 GCA_964493785.1 uncultured Hyphomicrobium sp.
GGCGCTATTCACCAGAGACGGCGCCGCGTAGGCCGGGCCTGTCGGCGTCTGGACGGCCACGGTGGCTGTGGCGTAGATCGGCGAGGTGGCCGTCGGTGTCGATGTAGCGCCCGGCGCGATGAGCTGCGACGACGAGGGCGCGATCAGAGCCTGCGCGGCTAGGCGCGCCAGCGGGTAGCCTCGGGAAAGTCGCGCCCGCGGCATCCGCAGCGACGCCAGGCGGCGACCGTAGAGCGTCGGGGTGGTGACCCGCAGGGCCATCGGTCAGCCCTTGCAGCCGCAGTCCTTGGCCTTGTCTAGGCCGTCGAGCCCGGCCATGCGGCTGCGCCCGCCGGCCGACGACTTGAGCAGCTGCCACAGGAGCAGCCCGGCTCCGGCGACCAGCAAGATCGGCACGACCTTGCTGGCGCTGCTCGCCGGCTCCTTCGGCGTCGGCGGGTCGCCCTCCGGGTTGGTGATCGTCGCCGGCTCGCCGACGTCGATCGGATCCATGATCGGCCCCGGGTCCATGCTGTACTCGGGCGGCTGCAGCGTGACGGATGCGTTCTCGGCATCGTCGGCGAAGCGCATGCGCAGGGTGGCCATGGCGGTCTCCTATCGGAACAGGTAGTAGAGCAGTCCGGCCGCGCCGGCAACGACGGCGATGGTGACGCCCAGGCCGCTACTAGCTTCCGGCGGCGGCGGGGGCGGTGGCGGGGCGCCGCAGAATCTGTCAGTCACGACACCGATGATTCCGGCGAGCCCGGCGGCTTCGACGCCGCCCGACACGATCGCGTCTAGCTGGTAGGAACCAATGCCGGCCGAGATCGCGACCTCGCGAAGGGACGCCTGCTTGGCTTCGATCTCGGTAATGATCGCCCCGGGGTACGGCTGAACAGCCGCCGCCTTGGCAGCGAAAGCGTCAGACGCTTCGACCGTCTCCGATGTTTCGACACCGTTGGCCTTGAACGTGACGATCCAGGAGTTGCCGCCGGACAACGTTCGCTTGCCGTCAGCGACATCGGCCAGCTGAGTCATCAGCGACTTCGCTTGCGAACACACGATGCTCTTGATGAGATCGCGAATGGCTGAGCCGACAAACTTGATGATGTCGACGATCAGCTCCTTCAGCTCGTCCCACAGCCAGCCGAAGAGCGATGATGGTCGCTTCTTGAACGTGAACGAGATCGGGAAGGCTCCATCGACGTCGCGATCCCTGGCCACGTTCACGTAGACGCCCCACGCCTCACCATTCGGGTGTCGCGCGCGGTAGATCGGCACGTCGCCGTTCAGGACACCGCGATGAAGCTCGGATGTGGGCACCGTGTACGGCCCCCAGGTGGCCTTCATGCACATGAGCTGCGCCGATGTGTCTACCCCAGTCGTCTCGCACGCCTTCGCCGACACCCGTTGAATCTGCGCGAAAACGTCCGCAGCCTGCTCCGGCGCCTGACGGTGGAACCGCGCGACCGTGGTCGAGATGGTGCCGCCACTGGCGTTGAACATGAACTCGCCGACCCTGAGCCCCGACCGGCGGAACATGACCGGTGAGATCATCTGCGTGGTGGCGGTCCCGCCCGCGGACTGCTGCGGCGCCCGGGGGTTGTAGACCGGAATGTTCGCGCCGCGTTCGGCGCCGAACTCGCGCAGGAGCAGCACCTCGTGGTCGGGGCCAGCGCCGAGTCGATGCGCCCGCCCCAACCCGCGCAGGAGCAGAACCTCCTCCATCGGATCGCCCAGCGCCCGGCCGGCGCCGGCAGCGAACGACCCCAGGGTGCGAACACGGATGGTCATCGAAGATCTACTGCGTCCGCACCGCGTACATGTTGAGCCACAGGCTCACGCCGAAGTACTTGGTCTCGGACGCCTTGGCCGCATAGCCCACGGTGGCGGTGGTGTCGATGGCGAACTTGACCGTGACCTTGGAGCCTGGGTCGAAGCGATACAGCCCGCGCGGGAACTCGCGCCGGTTGCCGCCGCCGCCGGTCGGGTGGAAGTAGTCGGCGATCCACTGATCGCCAGAGAACATCGGCGACTGCCGATCGCCGTCCTTGACCGAGAAGCTGGTGAGCGCCACCAGCTCGGGATCGGTGGCCGGATTCTCCATCCACGCCGAGACGGCATACAGCTCGCCCCAGAAACCGCCGATGACGGTGGCTGTGATTGGCTGGGTGATGACGCCCGCGGTCGTGATCGACGCGCGGAAGGTCAAGACGTCGACCCAGGCCGCGTTGGGCGCCAGGTCGGGTGAACCGATGTCGCGCAAGCTGGCGCGCACGGTCGACGGCACGATGATCGGAACCGGCAGGTCGCCGGCTTCGATCAGGCGCGAGCGGATAGACTGAACCTGATCGCGACTGGCCGCCTGGCCTCGATCGTAGGGCATCTCCGACTCCTTCGTACCGAGAAGGGTCGGAGATCGAACGTGATCTCCGACCCCGTCCCGGACTAGTTGTTGGTCGCGGCCGACTCCAGGATCCCGTGGGTGTAGATCCGGATGGCCATCTCGCTGTCGAGCGTCGGCAGGGTCGACGTGGTCAGCCAGGTCCGCGCCTGCCAGGTGATCGAGCACTTCACGGTGTGCTGATCGGTGATCACCTGCTGTTCCTTGAGCCCGCGAACCGACGCGGTCGCCGGCACGCCGAGGTTGATCACCGCCTCGTTGGTCTGGCTGGACATGCCGGACATGCCGTAGCCCGACGGGAAGCGCTCCAGCGGCCCGTCTTCGACGACGTTCCGGTTGAGCTTGAACTCCAGGTAGCCGTGGGCCGCGATGCGCTTGATGTCCTTGCCGGTGGCGATGTTGGTGCCGCTCGCCGGCTGGATGTTGACGCCGAGCCACTCCATCACGAAGCGCTCCGCGCCGGTGACGAGCTTGTTGTTCTCGGGGAAGTTCGCGTCGATCTCCAGCTTGTTCGTCTTGTCCTGGAAGAACGTCAGCTGGCTACCCGCGGTCATCGCGCCGGTGGCCTGGTTCTCGGTGTCGTAGCGGTCGGCCTCGCGGGCCTCGGTCAGCACGATGACCTTGCCCGACTGGTCGACGAAGTGCCCCGGGCGCCCCGGGATCGGCTTGAGAGTCGCCATTTTTCTGAGTCTCCTTTCGATCTTCTGGTGGGGGCCGGGGACTAGTACGTCCCGTAGGCGTTGAGCATGGCCATGCTGGCCGGATCGGCGTCGTGCATCCGCACGGTGCCGCCGAGCGCGGGATACTCGTCTTCGCGCACCCGGGTCTCGGCCAGCGGCGCGTAGTAGCGGTTCATGCGCGGCATGTACCGCCCGTGGCCGGACAGTGCCCGGACCTGGGTCGGCACGAAGCGCCGCATGAGCGCCGTGACGATCGAGCCACCCGCGGCGCCGGCCATGCCGAGCGCGACAGTAGGCTGCTTGTCGTAGGTGAGGCCGGCGCCGAGCACGCCGACGACGGCGGCCAGGCCGATCTCCTTGAGCAGCTTGATGTCGGGGCTGCCCTGCTTCAGCCAATCCACGTTGGCGAAGGCGAGTTCTTGCACGGCCGCGGCGACGCCGCCACCGGCACCCGCGAGCAGCTCCTGCATCAGGGTCTCGCGGTCGAGCAGACCGTCGAGGAATGCGAGGTTGCCGAAGTTGGTGTCGCTTTCCACTGGTTCTTCTCCTTGCGGTTCAGCGGGACTTGGCGCGCACCGGGCAGGCGCTGCCACGCTTCCACTTGTAGCCCTTCTTCAGCCGGCCCTTGCCCTTGAGCCCGGCACACCCTGCGGTGCTGCGACGACGACGACGCTTGGCCATTGCGATCTCCCTTTGGGTGAAGCGGCCCCGAAAGACCGCGAGTTGCATCACCCACTCAACAGGGAAAGAGGCAGTCGTGCAAATTAGCGCCGACGCTGCGCGCGTTTCATCGATACACGACGATGATACGTACGTGCGCGTTTTCGCCGATAGCGCCAGTATGCATAGCTTCCCAGGCCAATCACCGCGACGACGAGAAGACCGTTACCCAGCCACGGATTCTTCACCGCACGCCACTTGTTGGTGTACGGCTCGGGGTCGACGAGCGTGCCGTCGAGCAACATCTGGAAGTGCAAGTGGATGATGTCACCCTCGGGATGCGACAGATTCCAGCCGATCTCCGCGATGGGCTGGCCTTCGCGCACTTGGTCGCCGACCTTGACGCGAAACGACTTGGGTCGCAGGTGGATGTACTGCGTGGCGTAGCCGCCGCCGTGGTCGATCATGATGTAGCCGCCGGTCGAGGTCATGGTCGCGCGCGTCACGACACCGGCGTCGGCGGCGAGCGCCGGCAAGCCGATCGGGTGGAAGAACCGACCCTCCACCGTGTACTGGTTGCGCGGCCAGTCGACTTGGGTCATCGGGAACGTGAAGTCCAGCCCGCGATGGAACCCAGAGCCACGCGGCCCGTAGCCCGATGACGGCACCGCTCGCCGGCCGTTGTGAAGCGGCACCGGAAACGTCGACATCAGCGACGCCTACGCACGTGACCGCCGCGGTTTGTAGTTGACCGCGCGGATGCCGCCGACGACGAAGACCAACGCGACCAGACCGAGCACAGCGACTGGCGCCACCCAGCGCGGCGTGTCTTGCCCGGAGGCGAAGGTAACGGTCGCGTGCGAGCGGATCATCGACGCCGGCTCCAGGTGCGGCCGTCGCAGCGACGGACAGCCACAACGCCTTGCGCGCTCGACTTGGCCACCGTGTTGCCTTGACCGACGACCTGGAACGAGAAGTCACCGCCGAACTGTTCGCGCAGGTGCTTGGTCATCGCCTTGATAGACGACGCCAGCTTGGGCGACGCGCACGACCTGCTGGTCTTCTTGGGCACGAAGATTCCTCTCAGTCGACGGTGAAGACGTAGTCCTTCTTGGCGATGATCATGCCGCGCGGCGGTTCCCAGCCGACGGTCGATTCGCGAACCGACAGGTCGACGGGTATCCACTGCTTGGGATTGCCCTTGGGGACGCCGACCAGGCCGTAGATGTGGTTCCAGGTCTCGTGTCCCTTGGTCTGCACCACCCGCGAGCCGACCGCGAAGCCGATCGATCCCAGGCACGAGCACACGAGTATGGTGCTGTCGTCGCACTGACTGATGGTCACGTCGGCCTCGGGTAAGTAGACGTAGTGGTCGTCGGTGGTGAGGTCGTAGACCGGCAACTCCATCACGTCTCGCTCGATAGCCTTGACGCGCAAGAGCTTGGGCGCCTTGCCCTGCGAATGTTCGCCAGTCGATACTCTTGTCTGTAGCCGCCAGATGGGATGCTCGCCGAGACCGCCGTGGTCGACGATGTAGCGCTCGCCGCACGAGACGCCGAGCATGCGATGCAAAAGTCGAACCTGTAGCATCAGTTCCCGCGAGGTGGCTGTGAACGTTCGCCCCGCGCCGTTTGTGTTGGCACCGCTGTCGGCCATGATGCCGCGCAGCAGCTCTCGCGCCGCCGCCTCGTCGAGATCGATCGACAAGGCGCGCTTCTGCGGCGCTCTGGTCCCCATCTGCTGCACCCGCAATGCCCACTCGGCGTCCCGGATTCGGATCGACTTGTCGAACCACGTGGTCTCGATGCCCAGCGCCCGACAGATCTCCTCAACCTCGCGCTTCTGCGCCTCCTTCGAATGCCCATCTCGGCCAGAGATATCGAAGTCGTGGTCGTGACCTGACCAGCCATCCGAGATGTAGAGCCCCTCGACGTAGGCCCGCCGCGGATCCATCGACTCGGTGCCGAACGGCAAGCGCCCGGGCTGCAGCAACACCATTCCCTCTTCCAGCTGGCCAACGGTGAGTCGCTCGACGACGCGCTCGGCCATCGCGCACGAGCAAGACTTGCCGTTGTTCTCCCACCTGATCGGGTGGTGCTTGCACAGCGCGACGTAGACCTTGTGGTCAGCGGTCGCCTTGAACGAGCTGCCGTTGTTCATGCACACGGCGTCAACTGGCAAGATGCCCTTCCACCAGACATCCTTCACCTCGGACCACCGATCATGGCCCCAGATACGCTGACCGATGATGAGCTTCTCGATTGGTACCAGCTCGAACTTGTCGTTGAGCAGGAGCGTTCCTCGCGGCAAGCAATCGCCTCCGCCGAACTGCAGCGTCCGTGCCGGCGACTGGAACATATCCTTGCCGTGTGGATCGGAGACGTAGCGGTAGCGACCCTTCAGGTCGGCGAAGATGGCGTCGATCTCGGCCATGTCGTCGCCCTCGCGCACGCACCAGTCATTGCCGCAACGCCGCGACACGATGCCGACTGCCAGCTGGCGCACGCCGGCGTCGTCGCGTCCCTCGGCGACCATCTGCGCGATCAGAGCCACGCGTTCGTCGAGCGACGAGACCATTCGGCGCTCGATAACCCCCTTGGACAAGGCGCGCGAGCGCGCTTCCCCCATGTTGTGCCCGCCGGTCCGCGCGGGCAGCGCCTGACCCAGCATCTTGAGACCGCTGTGGACGGTCCACACCCCGAACAGGAGCTGGATGCCTCGATTCACGCTCCCACGGTCCCGCACGGACCGCTAACCGTCAAATTAGCGTCGGCGCAGCAGCAACACGAGAAGCGCGAGCGCGCCGACGACCGCCAAACCGATGACGATCGGGCTCGTCCCCGCGCGCGGCTCCGGCGCCGCAGTAGCCAGCGTTTCGCGCTGGAACGGGCGGATTTTCACCGGTTTCTCTTCGACACGGATGCGCGTCGCGCGATCGGCATTCATCGATCGTGCCCGTGGACTGCGTCGCGCGGCTCGCCGCTGGCCGGCCTGCGCGTAGAACTTCTCGATGTCGAGCAGCTCCTCGGGCGTCAGCTCGCGGAACTTGTCGCGCAACCAGCCGCCACCAGTTCTGCTGCCGCCGCCTCGACGACGCACCGACGCGATCGGCGTGGCCGCGGTCACGACGTCGCCGGCGCCCAGCCCGCCGGCAATCGTGCCGCCCGCTTCGTTGAGGCCGAATGTAATCACAGCAGGGGTACGCTCCGCTTGGTCTGGATGCCGTAGTTCTTCTTGAGGACTTCACCGTCGGCCGTCGCCAGGTTCCAGCGCTGCAGCACGGTCGTTCCGTTGTCAGCGTAGAGCACGAGCTGCTGCGCGTCGATGTCAACCTCCATACGATTCTTGCCGATCCGATGCAAGAGCTGCAACATGGTTCGGTCATCTGCGGTGAACGTCCCGCCGCCAGTATCGACCTGGACCATACCAGCCGAGTTGGCGGTGTTCACACCCGCGGAGTTCCGATTGATCACGTCGCCCAGATTCGAGTTGCCGCCGATGATGTTGACCGAGTAGGAACCGTCCTGAAACGTCACCGTGTAGCCGTTGATGATCTCGACCTGGCGGGCAAACGTCACGCCCGCCAGCGTCGTCGGCGGCGTGTGCTTGTGCGTGTCGTCCAGCGTCATGCCGTCCGCGTCGTCTTCCAGGGTCTTCAGCGCGAGCCTTAGCGTGTTGATGTCGTACTCGTAGAGCGACCCACCAAGGGGCACCAGCTCGGACTGCAGGACGCTGATGACCTTCGTGTTGTGGTTGATGGTCGGCACGGCTGGCTATCCACCCTTGAGGCGCTTCGCCTGCTCGCCGACCTGCGCCTGCAGGCTCACGATCTTCGTGAGCCGTTCTTCCTTGTCGGCGTTCCACGTCGTGATCTGCTGCTGGAACAGCTCGTGTTGCGCCTGTAGACGTTGCGCCGCCTGCTGCAGCTGCGCCGCCTGCTTGAACGCGATGGCCGACAATCGGTTGCGGTCGGCCTGCATGTCGCCCAGGGCTCCGTTCAATGAACTGGCGAGCTTCTCCAAGTAAGCGATCTTCGCCTCATCGGACCAGCTCTTGTAGGTGTGGCCCCACAGGATGGGTCTCGCCGCCTTGCCGTTTGTCGGCAAGTTGAGCACCGGGCCGTCGTCTGGCTTCAGGTCCGGGTATTTGGCGTCGTCATCGCTCAATCGGGCACCAACAGCACCGTCGTGCTGAAACCAGTGACGTTGTTGATCGTACCCGAGAACTGGCCGTTCTTGTAAAACGGCGCGGCAGTCATCTTGCGCACCGTGCCCTTGATGGGTTGGCTGCTGCTGTAGGAGCGCGTATCGCTGATGACACCGCTGGCCGTATCCCCATCGATCACGACGCCAGTGGCAATCGGACTGCCGGTCGCCGGCGACGAGGGCGAGCTGCCCATCGTGTAGGTGTACTCGCTCACGCCGGTCACTGTGATGGTGTAGACCCCGTTGTATGCCTGCTGTGTGGCGCCTTTGATCAGAACCTTCTTGCCGTCCACCAAGCCGTGGTTGGTATGCGCGACCGTAGCGACTGCGCCCGCCGCGGTGATCGACACCGACTCCTCGAATGGCATGGGACCGGTGTTGTCCGACGCGATGACCAGCACGCGCGCAACAGGGATCAGTGCGTTGGTGACGATGTCACGGATCGTGATGGTCGCGGCTACCGGGTCCACTACCAGGGTGGTAGCAGAGCCACCGCCAATGTCTTCGACAGTGGGCGTGGTGCCGTTGATGATGTTGATCGTAATGGCGCCGCCGGATTCGTTGCGCACATCCGTCGTGTTACCGCCGAAGGTCAACTGAGTGAACGTGAACGGCGTGCCCGTCGTGGCCTCGAAGACTACGGCGCGCGAGTTGTTGGCAAACACACCCTTTTGCAAGTTGGTCGTGTCACTCCAGATGAATGCGCCGTCGGTCGCCGCAGCGACCGAGTTGAGGACGTTCACGTTGCGGATCTCCATGTTGGAGTCAACTCGTCCGCAGCCAGAAAACGTGCAGCCGAAACAGTCGTCATCGTCGATGCCGGTCCCGGTAAGATCGACCTGGCCCTCGAAGCCGGCGAAGGTCGATGCGTACAGAGACAGCGCCATCGTGGAGTTGTCCGCGGTGACGGTCGCCAGCGTGCGCGCTGGGGTTGTGAGTCCGTTGTTGATCGCACAGGACAGGTTGGAGCCTGATCGACCACCGTCGGTGCCGACGATCACGCCGAAGTCCACGATTGTCGTACCGGATCCACCGATGAACCCGATGCCGTTGTAGGTCGTCTTCCCGTCGGATCCCGCGGTTCCGCCAGCCGAGACATCCGGGATCAGTTTCACGACGTTGGTGCCGTTGTAGTAGCCGGGCGTTTCCCACACAACGGTCTCGTTGCGGGACGAAAACGTTGTATTGGCGGTGGCGTGCCCCAGGATGATCTTGCCGCGGACGTAGTAGACGCCAGCCTTCTCCGTGAGGATGCCCCAGCGGTTGCTACCCGCGGAGTCGTAGGCCACCGCGGCGATCTCCTTGAAGCCCTCGCCGGCTGTTGTGACGGTGCCCGAGACCAGCAACTCGCCCCGGCCGTAGGCAATTTGATCGATGCCCAGGTTCTGCCCCTTGGCCGTGGTCGTCGTCTTGAGCGTGCCACCGTAGTAGCGCACGTTCGCCGCGCTGTAGGACCCGGACGTCGTCGTCCCGGCGGATTGAGGGTCGATGACGTAGCAGATCCAGCCGTCGGTTCCTGGAATCGAGTCCTTACCGTCGACGTTCCACTCGCGGTAGTCGGTCGTCGCGTTCGTGGTGCACAACCGAACCGTGACGCCCGCGCTGGCGCGCGTGTCTGCGAGCTGCGCGGTGTTTACCCGCATCCAGATGTAGACGAGCTTGTCCTTGTGTGAGCCAGTCGTGAAGTCGATCCCGGCCCCGTTGTCGAAGACCATTCCCTTCACGACGCCGGCGCCGGAGACTGCGCGCGAGATGCAGTTGCTCCCTTGGACGAAGAAGTCAGGCTCTAGCGCCGGAGACTGCGCCCCAATCGCGGACCACCCCGTCACGGTCTCCGCGGTGGTGATGACGGTGAGATCAGTTGTGACCGTAAGCGCCACTTAGCAGTCCGTCTCCACATTGTCCTGCACGCGCACAGTGCGAACGACGTTGATACCGCGCGCCTGAGCGTTGGTGACGGCAAGGTCAAGGGCGGCGGCGTCCCAGGCGAACACGATCGCGTTCAGGTTCCCGCCGTCCCACCGGAGCCATGCTCCATCGGACACGGCGCTACCGCCAACGAGTCCTGCGATAGCGAGCCCAAGCCCCGCGTCCGCGTAAGCTGTAGTGCCGGGCTTTGCAGCAAGGTGTGCGTTGAGGTAGTTCCACCACGCATTGTTGTCGGTCACTACGCAGAGCATCAGGTCGCCGTACGTCCCGTATGGGGCGATTGCCTGTGCGTGCCACGGTTGGCCGATGTCTGGCACCTACTCACGCTCCTATCGTTCAGGCGTCGGTCTGTCGCGTGACTGCCGTGGTGGTGCTCGCCGCGCCAAAGACGGAGCTGATCTCGATGGTCTTGATCGGCGTTGTGCCGCCGTCGCGGACACGGATGAGAAGATCGACATCGCTGGTGTGAACGGCCTGGAACGCTTCGGCGGCGGCATCGGCCAGCACATCGATGTAGGCGATGAAGACATCCCTGGGAGCGGTCGCGACGTTGGCGCCAGTGTAGTTGGTACTTGGGATCACGAACGTCGATCCTGAGTAGGACGTGTAGTCCTGGCGCCGGTAGATGCCGGTGTCGAGCTGCACACGGAGCCGGGTGTTTCCGCCGGTTCCATCCTGTGGCGTGCCGGAGGTCGGGATCGCCGCCGTCACCACCACCGCGATCTCGCCCGCGCCGCTGAGTGTGGTGTTGAGTGTGCGCTGCGCCTTGTTCAGCGCGCTGCCGGTGCGCGGACCGACCAAGATGCGGTCTTCGCCCGACACCAGCCCGGACACCGTGAAGGTCACGTTGTTGGGTGGCGTGCGCTGCGTGTTCGTCAGGTCAAACAGCTTGTCGCTGGCGCCGACATCGGTGGTCTGAAACCCGATACCGTAGGCTCCGATGATGTTGGCGCCGGTGGACTGGCCCAGGAACTCCGGTTTGGTAGAACGCGCGGTGACCGTAGTGTTCACCAATGCGGTTGCGCCCGATGTCCGGCCCCTGAGCGGTAGGTTGTCCACCGGGGCTGAGCCGCTGATCAGCTGGACATAGAGATCTCCGGTGGTACCGTCGTCATCCAATGCGAGCAGGACGCCCTCGCCACCAGCGCGGTTCTGATCGGTGATCGTGGTGGCGATCTTGGCGGTTGCAGCCGACGTGATCCCGGTGATGTCGTCGTTGTCGAGCAGATTGGCCGCGGTGCTGTTCTCCAGCGCGATGGTCAAGACGGTGCCCGTGTCTCGGAGCACCTTGCCGGCGTTTTTGATCACGGAACTGCCGTCGGCCTTGAACGTCACGTATTCACCCACCACGAAGGCCCCGGCGAGCGTGTCGTAGGTGACCTGTGTGCCCCAGAAGATGATCTCGTCGGCCGCTTCATTGAACGGGCCGCCAGCTTCCGTGTCGTAGACGATCTCCAGGTCGATCCCGCGGAACTTCTCGCCTGCGCGCGAGTGGTGAATCGGGCTGGACTTGACGGTGAACTTCAGGTCATCGGCGGCCACGCCTGCCCACGTGCCGGTGTCTTCGGCACGGTTGCCGTCATCGGCGCCGGTGGTCGCGAGCCCACGGACGTGGACGTAGTTGGACGCATCGCCGGCCGCGTTGCGGATGACCGCGAAGTACTCCTGATCAGCGGTCAGCGTTACGTTGTCGTTGAACCTGAAGATCAAGGTCTGGTAGGTGCTGGTCAGCAGGCTGACCAGGACCGGCTCGGACGTCGCGAGCACACCGCCGGTGGGCTTTGCCGGGCTCAGGCTATCGGAGTCGTGCAGCTCAGCGACCAGGAAGCCCAGGGGTGTGCCCGCGCCGATCTTGAGATCAAAGCGCATCTCGACGAGCTTCTCGGCCTGCGGGCGCGCGGAGAACTCCTGGCCCTGGCCGACGATCGTCGCGTTGTCGACAACGAAGTTGGAGCCAATGTCGGTGCCGCTGTCGGCGATGTGGGCGCGTTGCTGGATCCACTTGGCGCGCTCGTACACGTCATTGACTGAGCGTGAGCCCCTGTCCCACTGCGAGTAGTACTCCTCCGGGGTGCCGTTGCCGTCGATGTCGAGCAGCTGGAAGCCCTCGACGTTGGCGATGTCGGTGTAGCCCTGGATGGTCGCGTCGCTCTTGTCGTTGTTGAGATCGTCCTCGGTGGAGAGCGCCGACACGCTGTTGGCCAGCCCGAGCACGACCGGAAACTCCTTGTACTGGAAGCCGAAGTCAGCGGCGCGCGTGATGATCCGGCCGCCGTCGATGTCTGCACCGCCGGTGCGCGACTTGATCAGGAGCTGCATGATGATCGACCGGGTCGCATCCACGTTGATGCCCGTGGACCAGTACGCCGGCAAGACCTTGTCGTCCTGGATGATCAGAATCTCGGTGCCAGCGACCACGCTGCCGAGCACGCGTAGCCCGGAGTAGCGTTCGTTACCGCCCTTCTGCGTGATCGACCCGTCGTACAGATGTTGCGCGGCGGTGTCGTCGATGTTGAACGGTGAATTGAGCGTCAGGATCTGATCGGTGCTGCGTTCGTCGATCGTGTCGGTCGTGATGTCCGCAAGATCATCGCCGGCTGCCTGCGCGTCGTCCATGAGAGCACCCAGATAGCGGTGGAACTCCAGCACCGTGTAGTTGGAGCCGGTCCCCGTGTACCGGATGTTTCCGTTGACGGCTACGCTGAAATCGTCGGCAATGGCCATGGCCTATAGCCTCGCGCGTTGACCCGCTACGAGCAAATTAGCCGGCCGCGGGCTCCGCAGGTGCTTCAGGCTCTTTCGATTCCTTCTCCTTGGGCTTCTCGCCCTTCTCCTTGGGCTTCTCGCCCATCTTGTGCAAGAACGAGACGATGGCCTCGAAGTGGCTGTCGAACGCCTTCACGGTGTCGTCGGCCGAGCGCTGCTCGATGATCTCGCCCTTGGCGCAGTCGCCGAGGAAGCCTGTGAGCATCTTGAGCACGGCGTCCTTCTTGCCGGTCTTGGCCAGGCCCAGCAGATCCTGCACGTCCTTGCGCCACTCCTTGTCCTGGCCCAGCTGGTAGAGCGCCTTCATCAGGATCTCGATGCGCTGGTCGTTGGTCTTGGCCTCGTCCAGCTCGGCGAGCTTCACGCGAAAGGCCTCGGGCACCTCGCGCTCGTCGTCGGCCGGGCCCTCTGCCTTGTCCTTGCTACCCTCGGGCAGCTGCTTGCGCTCCTCCTTCTTGACCCGCGCGATCATCTCGGACAAAGCGTCCGTGTTGGTCGCGAAGTTGTCGAAGAAGCGCCCGAGGAACTCCCAGAACGAGTCGGGCGTGCTGCCACCCTTGCGCCCGGTGAACTGCTCCAGGAGGTTGATCTCCTCCAGCGTGTCCTTGATCGTGCGCGTCGGCGAGTTGCGCGCGTCGCGCAGTTCCTCGCGCAGGCCGTTGACCTGGTCGCGCAGGATCTCGACCACCGGGTCGGGCCCGGCCGGCTTGGCGATCAGCGGCGCCAGCATGGTCATCACCGTCTGGACCAGCACCAACGGGTCTTGCGGCGGCGGCGACGGCGGCGGCTTGGTCGCCTCCAGGAGCTTGACCATGCCGATCATGGGATCGATCGCCGGCGGCATGGGCGGCAGCGGCGGCATCGGCGCGAACGGCGGCGGCTTGGTCGCCGCTTCCAGCTGCGCCTTGAGCCCGGCCAGCTCGGCCAGAAGCTGCGGCTGATTGGCCTGGCTCATCATCTGCTGCAGCATGAACATCATCGCCGACGACTCCGAGCCGCCGAAGATCTTCTTCATGCGCTCGAAGTCCTCGGCCATCTCGACTGGCGACTTGACCTGCGCCTTGTCGTGGCGCAGCTGGCTCTCCAGGTCGGTCATGCGCTTCCACACCGCGTCGAACACGCCGCGGTCGGCGCCCAGCGAGTTCTGCGTCGCCTGGGTCGCGGCGGTGCGCCGGTCGCGCGCGTAGACGGTGTACTCCTTGGGCCCGAACGCGGTGACACCCTTCTCGTTGAGCCCCTCGACGAGATACTTGCCCTCGCCGTAGCCGTCGACGAGGTAGCGCTGGATGAACACCTGGACGTCGGAGCCGGCCTTCTCCAGCTCGTCGACGTCGTAGTCGCCGATGTAGGCCTCGTGGCCGCGATCATCGACCTTGTGCATGCGGATCTTGAGGGCGTTGCCCAGGATCTTGCGCAGCGTCAGCGGCGCCGCGTCCTCCCGGGGACCGCGATGCACGGTAGTCTTGCGCTGCTCGATGACGATGGGAATGGGCTGCATCGGCTGCATCGAGGGCTGCATCGAAGGCTGCATCGAGGGTTGCGATACCGAACTGCCGGGATCGCCGCCGAGAAGTTCTATGCCTAGCGCCGCGGGATCGATCGTGGCTTCGCTCATGTCGTACGCTCCTCGTGAAGTGAAATCGAGTACACCTGCGCCAGCGACTGGTACGTGCGGCGAAGGACAGTGAAGGTGACTGCCTGGTCGCAGAACTTGGCCAGGTCGGCCAGGGCATCCTGTAGTTGCTGTATCCGCAGGTTGGGAAAAACCCGATCGTCGACGCCGACGAAGCGCGGACGGATATCGCGCAGGTAACGCCCGAGACGCTGGCAACCCGGCGGCAAGAGCGTCGCTATTCCCGGGCGCTGCGTGCGGCTTGCACGTCGACGTAGCTCGGCGAACGGCGTCCTGGGCAAGATGTCAGGCAAGCGCAGAAGCGCCAGGTCTCTGGGCGAGGCGTTGGTGTAGGGAAGGAGTACCACCGCGGTGCGTGTCGGCTCGGGAATGTGCGCCTCCACCAGTTGGATGAACCGCTCCAGACGAATGGAGTCGATGGCGACCGCCGCCTTGACCACCTGACGCCGGCTGCGCACCCCGAGGGGCATCTCGACAGCCGACGCCAACCCGCGCGGCCGCGCCCAATGCAAGAACGTGCGCGACGCCCGGCCCCACATCTCGGCGGTGCCAGGGCTGTGGCCGATGTTCATGAGGTGAGACGTGAAATCGGCCATCAGATCGTTGCTCATCAAGTCGCGCGACTCAACGTGCAACCAGTGTCTGAACGCCGCCAGGCCGTTCACACGAATCGTGACGGTGTGCGCGGATTCACGCACTTTTGCGTCGGCTATGTGCTCGGCCGCCAGATCAGCCATCGAGACGGTTTTGGGCGCGACGTCCGGCGCGACAGCCGGTGCGACATCCAGTGCGACGTCCAGCGCGGCGTTCGGTGCCGGCGCTTCAGGCATCTCGGGCAATTTGTCCAACGGGTCCAACGGGTCGACGTTACCCGGTTGGAGACGCTCTGGCAATTTGCTTGATCACCGTCGTATGAGAAGATGCCCGCCATGACGACGATTCTCGGCCGCGTTCGCGGCTCGTTCTGGTGGCTTGCTGCCATGCTGGCGCAGCTCCTATTGATCATGCCGTTGGGCCTGCTGAGCATGGCGCTCACCCTGGTCGACCGTCCCGTGGTTCGCATCACCACCTTCGCTGTGCGCCACCTGTACTGGCCTGCAGTCCAGGAGAAGCGCCGGCACCTGGAACAGCCTGAAAGCCAGCCGTACGATCAGTTGATCGCCAACATGACCGGCGCCGCCGGCGTCGACGACTTCATCACTTGTGGAAGTTGTGCCAGCAAGTACTTGCCGTGGCCGGACGACATGGAGATCTGTCCCGAGTGCCACTTGCCCAAGTGCGACGGTTGCCGAAACGAAGTCCGACCGTCGAGGAAACCGTGACCGACCTGTCGGTCTATCCGGTCGTCGTGGTCGTCTACAAGATGACCGGCTGCCCGGCCTGCGAGCTGTACGTGCCGCGATTCATGGCAACCGCCGCGCGTTACCGGGCATGCGTGCCCCACCTTGTGCTCGACGTCGCCGAGGCGCCCAAAAACGTGACCAACGCGCCGACCACGCTGGTTTACAAGCACGGCAGACGGGCACGTCGAAACCTGGTTGGCGCGCACCCGAACGACGCCATCGAGCAGCTGTTTGCCTGGGCGCTCAAGTTCGCCGGTGGATGTGAGATCGAATGAGCAAGTCCAAGCGCCCGGTTCGCATCGTCGTGCAGGGGGAGCACTACGTCGCCGCCGTGCTCAAGGTGACCGAGCGCGATAGCTCCGGTCCGCGTACGTTTCGCTTGCTGCGCGATGACGAGACCACGACCGTCGAGGGTGGCGAGGAGTTCTGGGTCGTCTACGCCGCCGAAGATCTGATCGTGCCAGTCAGCCGACTCAAGAACTGATGCGCAAACCCGACTGCCGCACATGCGGGGCGTGCTGCCTGGGTGGTTATGATGTGCCTGGCGGCTGGGCGGACTGCACGGTCGACGACGTCAAGCGAATGTCGCGCGCCGTACGTGCCCGGCTAGTTGAAGGCGGCTGGGCCGGGGCGTTGCCTGCCACGCCGACCGTGATGACTAGGCAGTTCGGCGCTGTCTGCGCGTTCTTGCGCGGCACACCCGGCAAGCGATGCTCGTGCCGCATCTACGTGACACGACCAGAAGTCTGCCGCACTTTCTTACCCGGGTCGCGGTCGTGCCGCGAGGCACGCGACGAGATTGGCCTAGTAGACGCCGAAAGAACTGGATTTCCTCGGCGCTGGGATGGAGAACGCACCGACGCCTAAGCAAGCCCTTGGCTCGCCACTGGCGCCGCGCCTTGATAATCGCGCCTCGCTTGGTAGTCGCGGTCGTCGCCACGGCGGGTAGCCCGACGGAAGACTTCCAGCCGCCACGTCGCGTGCAGACGATGCGTGCAGACGAGCTGGGCAATCACGTTGTATTCCTTTTTTCGAGTCAATTCCTGAACGCCTTTCGCGGTACGGCTCATCGGCGGCGCGACCGGCGCGAGGTTCGGTTGACCGCGGCATCCTCACGCATGGCGGTGAACGCCAGGTAACCCAACACGCCGAGGATGAGCAGCGGTCCCAGGTTGGTACCGGAGCCCTCGCCCAGGTCGCCGAGGCCGAACGCCTTGAGGTGAAGCAGGTCGCTACCATCGGAACAGCTGGAACACCGGTTCATCGAATGAACGTCTTTCTGCGCGACGTGCGCGTTCTGCTGTGCGTTGGCTTGCGACGAGTGTAGAAGAACAGCCCGGCGGCGCCGGCGCCGGCGAGCAGCCAGCCGACCGACAACTTGAGCCGCGGCGTCGCGTTGGGACTACCGCCGTCGCCACCGCCACCGCCGGTGTCCGGCTTGATGTCGGCGTACGTCTCGAAGAGCGCAGCTGCTTTGTCCAGCGCATCGCGCAGGTAACGCTGCTGCTGGTCGACCATCTGCCGGACCAGCGCAAGGGTCTGGCCGTCTTTCGGGTAGGCGAAGGCGCGATCGAGCGCGGACAGCGCGCTGCGCGCCGCGTGGTACATCCAGCGCAGGCCGTCCATGTAGACCAGACCCCAGTACTCGGCGGCGCCCTCGGCAGGCACGCGCGTGTCCATGATGACGTTGAAGCGTTGCCACAGCGTAACGAACCGCACGTGAACACCCAGCAGGGCGTCGTAGTCATCTCCGGTTGCGCCGGCACGCCCCAGGTCGCCGAGTCGCCCACCCAGCAAGTTCAGCACGCCGCCGATGGCATCCCACACACAGAAGCGCAACTGCGGCCCTTTGCTCGCGCAGTTGTACTTGGTAGGGTCGATCAGATCGTAGGCCACGCTCGGCTCGGCCGCGCCCCAGAGCGCCTCCAGGCTATCGGCCAATTCCCCGACGGTCACGAGCTACTCCTCCGCGTCGCGGCGACGCTTGCGTCGCTCGCGCAGAAGGTAGTAACCGCCGTAGAGCAGCCCACCCACGATCGCTAGCTTGGTCAACCCGGTGATCACTCCCGGCACCGTGTCGGGCGGCGCCGGCATGGGCAAAAGATCGTTGGCGACCTTGACGCACTCGCCCTGCGTCTTGCCCGCGGCCACGCACGCCTTGTAGACCTGCTCGCGCCGCGCGGCGATGGTGCCGGTAACGCGCAGGTAGTCGCGCTGCAGGTCGGCAGACGACGGACCGAAGACCCAGTCGATGAACTTGGTCGCCGCGTAGTAGACGAGCACCGCGGCGAACGCCGCCACGACCACCTGCACGAAGATGCGCCGCGCGGCGAACGCCGCTGCTGGCGCTGCCATCGCGATACCGAAGTCGCCCTGCAACCGGCCAAGCGTCTCGTCGATGCCGCCCTGCAGGTTGCCACCGCCGACGTAGGTCGACAGGAAGTACAGCGACATGCCCATGCCGGTGGGCACCAGCCCGCTGCGACCCTCGCAACCCGACACCACCGTGATGGTCCAGTCGTCGCGATCGATCACGAACGGCAAGCGATTGACCCGCGCCGCCTCACGAGCCGAGATGAACATCGGCGGCGGCTCGGGCTCGACGATGTCGGCGTCGATGTCGCGCAGCTGCCGATACAGCTGCCCGTTGATGTGGAAGAGCGCCGCCGCCTGGACGTTGTAGTCGGCGACCTCGGCGCAAGTCGCCGTGCCGGCACGCACCTGCGCCGCCAGCGCGACCGCCCAGGACGTCAGCCACAGCTCAGCTTCCTGTCCGGGCCCGACGATGCGCCGCTTGAACTCAGTTTCGGCGCGCAGCCTGTCACCGGTGACGCCGGCCACCGTGTAGCGCTGTTCGCGTCGAGCGTGCAGGCCACCGACCGGACCGTCGTTGCGCATGCCGCCGCGGCGCTCGCGCATCCGCCGCGTGAGGTGGCTGCGCGGCGCGTGGGCATCGAGCGAACGGATCCAGGCCACGAGGAGCCTCCTTCTAGAAGGTGCGCGGCTTGACGCGCGAGGTGCGCTTGTTCTTCTTCATCGCCCAGTAGGCAGCGCCGGCAACGAGCCCGCCGACCAGCAGCGCCTTGCCGACGTTGAGCCAGGAACTCGGCGCGAGCGAATCGGAGCTGCCCGGAGCCGGCGCGCTACCGCCACCACTGGTGGACGTGGCCACTTGGATCTTGGCGTTCTTGCCGACGTTGCGCGGATCCGGCGTGAAGTCGGGCGAGAACCCCCAGTAGCCGGCGATCAGCACGGCCCAGGATCGCGCGGACTCGGCCAGAGACGCCACACTGGGGGGGCGGAAGGTGTCACCGCCGCCCTGACGCATGACCTCGGCCATGTAGACCGCCGCAGCGAAGGTGCCCCGGCCGATCTCGCCGTCAACAGTGAGCGGATTGATCGTCGCGTCGGACCTGCGCGCGGCCTCGTTGAGCGTTCGCTGCAGTCCCTGGAAGATGCCCAGCGCAACCAAGTCGTCGGGCACGGCGATGTCGCCGACCATGCTGAACGTGCCGGTGGTGCTGGCGATCGGGATGCCGGTGTCGGCGCCGGCAAACGCGGCGTTCACGAAGACGCGCTCGGGCGCCGGGAGATACGAGAACGGCCGGATGTGGTTGCGCATCGATCTCACCCTGCACGAGGCCTGGCGGGCTGTCGAATTAGCGCTGCAGGCAAGCAACAAAATTTCGCTCGAAGTGCTTGACGACACTGCGCGAATATGCGATACGAAGACTGGGAGTCCCCAGGGGCTGTTCCCCGCCGCTGCGGGTTCTTCTGGGCGGCCGGCGTCGAGCATCGATTCCCCCCCGATCACGCTGTTCCGCCGGCCCCCCACTCGCCCCCCGAACTCGGGGCGCCGGCCTGTGCGTGGTCAAGATCTGTCCACCCGGGCAGCGCGGTC